>NZ_JCAQOS010000001.1:0-100632 GCF_059567785.1 Pseudomonas sp. BGA-UO-ETr-WB11
ACGATTCATCGCCGATGGTAGTGTGGGGTTTCCCCATGTGAGAGTAGGTCATCGTCAAGCTTCTACACCAAACCCCTGATCATCGTAAGATGGTCGGGGGTTTGTCTTTGCGCGAAGAAAATTTAAAGTCGGCGACACAATCTGCAAGTACAGTAGCGTTTCTTTTAAGTGTTGTTTTCGTATGGATTTCTGTTGATGAGCGAGTCTGCTGGCTCTGAGCAATTATCAGAGCTTCCCCTCGAGGCTCTGGTCGGTTGCCATGAGTGCGACCTATTGATGCGCAAGCCGCCGTTGGCCGACGGTGAGCGCGCGGAGTGCCCGCGTTGTGGTTTTGAGTTGTACAGCCATAACCATCAGGTGGTGCGGCGCAGCCTGGCTTTGGTTATTGCTGCTTTGCTGCTGTACATTCCTGCTAATTTCTTGCCGATTATGCAGATCAACGTGCTTGGGCAGACGTCTGAAGACACGGTCTGGAGCGGGGTTCTCAGCCTGTACGCCGCTGGCGGATTGCTCAAGACCATCGCCCTTGTGGTGTTTCTCTGCAGCATGGTCATTCCGCTGCTCAAACTCTTAATGCAGTTGGCAGTGTTGCTCAGCATTCGTTGGGACATTGGACGTAGTTATGGGCTGCTGCTTTACCGGATTTACCACCACCTACGCGAGTGGGGCATGCTTGAGGTCTATTTGATGGGGATCTTGGTCTCTATCGTCAAGTTGGTCGACATTGCCTCGCCGACGATGGACGTGGGGCTGGGCTGTTTTATCGCGTTGTTGCTTGCCCAGGTATGGTTGGAAGTGACCATGTCACCGCACCAGATCTGGGAAGCCTTGGCTGGCGGGGATGTCCATGCGAGCCATTGATGCCGGTATTTTGATTTGCGTTGAGTGCCATGAACTCAATCGGCAGGAAACAGACAATGATGATCAGCGCTGCACCCGTTGTGGCGCCAAGGTTCATGCCCGTCGCCCTGACAGCCTTAAGCGCACGTGGGCATTACTGCTGACAGCGGCTTTGATGTATATCCCTGCCAATGTGCTGCCCATCATGACGGTGTATTCGCTGGGCAAGGGCCAGGCGGATACCATCATGTCCGGGGTCATTGAACTCATTCACTACGATATGGTGCCAATTGCCATCGTCGTATTTGTCGCCAGTATTCTGGTGCCGACGTTCAAGTTGGTCGGGTTGGCTTTGCTGCTGTACTCGGTGCAACGCCACCAACCCTTGTCGGCGCGTCAGCGGGGCTGGATGTATCGCTTCATTGAGTGGATCGGCCGCTGGTCGATGCTGGATATTTTTGTCATCACGGTGTTGGTGGCGTTGGTCAATTTTGGCAGCCTTGCCAGGATTGAGGCCGGCTTCGGTGCCGTCGCATTTTGCAGTGTGGTCGTTCTGACCATGCTTGCCGCTGTCACTTTTGACCCCCGCTTGATCTGGGATAACACGGAGTCGGATAACGACCATGACTGATTTACCTATAGCCAAGACTCGTCCGGCATCCAATTGGTCAGCCATCTGGGTGTTGCCCATTATCGCGTTACTCATTGGCGGTTGGCTTGGTTGGCAGGCTTACCAGAAGGCCGGTATCGAGGTTCAGATTCTGTTCGCCTCGGGTGAGGGTATCGAGGCCGGAAAAACCCAGTTCATTTACAAAGGGATGCCGATCGGCAAGGTGCTGACCCTGGGGTTTCCTCTGGACGGTAAGGACCGCGGGGTCATCGCGACCCTTGAGGTCGACAAGAATGTAGAACCCTTCTTGCGCAGTGAAACGCGCTTCTGGCTGGTTAAGCCGAGCGTCACCCTGGCGGGTATTACCGGCCTGGACACCTTGGTGTCAGGCAACTACATCACTGCCAGCCCCGGCCTCGGTACGCCCACCCACGAATTTGTTGCGCTGGCCGAGGCGCCGCCTCTGGCGGAAAGCACCCCTGGCTTGCATATCACGCTAAAGGCCGAGCGGCTGGGCTCGCTTAATCGCGACAGTCCGGTGTTCTACAAGCAGATTCAGGTTGGCCGGGTGCGCAGTTATGCCTTGGGCGACGATCAGTCCACGGTCGATATCAAAGTCTTCATCGAGCCTCAATACGCCAACCTGGTGCGCAAGCACACGCGTTTCTGGAACGCCAGTGGGGTAACTGTTGATGCCAGTCTGAGTGGTCTGACGGTGCGTACCGAATCGCTGGCGAGCATCGTGGCCGGTGGTATTGCTTTCGCGACACCGGAGAATCGTGCGGACAGCCCGCCGACTGATCCCGCCCTGCCGTTCAAGCTGTATAGCAACTTTGACGACGCCCAGGCCGGGATCAAGGTGCTGGTCGATCTCCCTGATTTTGAAGGGCTGACTGCGGGCAGCACGCCCGTGATGTACAAAGGCATCCAGGCCGGGGTGCTGAAGAAGATCAAGGTCAATGAGAACCTGATCGGCGCTAGTGCTGAGTTGCTATTGGATCCTCGCACTGAGGACTATCTGGTTGAAGGTACGGATTTCTGGATCGTTAAGCCGTCTATTTCCCTTGGCGGTATCTCCGGTATCGAGGCGCTGGTTAAGGGCAATCACATTGCCATTCGCCCAGGTGAAAAGGGCGCCCCCACCAAGCGCAGCTTCCAGGCGTTAGCCAAAGCCCCACCCATGGATATCAATGTGCCGGGGCGGCACTTGGTGCTGCGCAGCAGCAAGCTGGCCTCGTTGTCGGTGGGCAGTCCGATTTTGTTTCGTCAGGTCAAGGTTGGTGCCGTGCAGAGCTATCAGCTGTCTGCCGACCATAAAGAAGTCTTGCTGGGCGTCCATATCGAGCCGGAGTACGCCAGCCTGGTGAACAGCTCGACGCGCTTCTGGAATGCCAGCGGCGTAACCCTGACCGGCGGCTTGTCGGGTATCGAGGTCAAGAGCGAGTCGCTGCAGAGCTTGCTGGTCGGCGGCATTGCCTTTGAAACTCCAGATCCCAAGGCGGTTCTCAAGGGACGTTTGCCCGAGTTCAATCTGTACTCCGACCGCGACAAGGCCTTGGAGACCGGTGTTGAGGTGCAAATTCAGGTGGACACCGGCGATGGCCTGAATGTTGGCACGCCGATTCGCTACAAGGGGCTTGAGGTCGGTAAGGTCGATCGGCTTGAGCTTACCGCCGACCTCAAGGCGGTGATCCTCTATGCACGCATACTCAAGGCCAGCGAGCATATAGCCCGCGCCGGCAGCAAGTTCTGGGTGGTTCGGCCCGAGGTCAGTCTAGTCCGAGCGGCCAATCTGGATACCCTGGTAACGGGCCTGTATCTGGACGTACAGCCGGCCGTCAGTGCCGGCGGTGCGGTGCAGACACGCTTCGTTGCGCAGATGCAGGCGCCAACCGAGTCGCCTTCACAAAAAGGCTTGAAACTGGTGCTCAGTACCGCGGCGCGAGGCTCAATCAAGCCTGGTGTAGCCATCAGTTACCGTGAAGTTCCGGTGGGTAAGGTTGTCGATTACGAGCTGTCGGCGACTGCGGATCGGGTCTTGCTGCATGTGTTGATCGAGCCGCGTTATGCACCCTTGGTGCGCAGTGCCACCAAGTTCTGGAACACCAGCGGGGTGACCGTCGATGCCGGGTTGTTCAAAGGCGTGAAGCTGCGTACCGACTCGCTGGAGTCGATGCTGGAGGGCGGTATTTCCTTCGCCACCCCGGACAATCCGCAAATGGGCGGCCCGGCTCGGGCGGGGCAAACCTTCGTGCTCAACAGCGAGCCGAAAGACGAATGGTTGCAGTGGGCGCCGAAGATCGCTCTCGGCAAGTAATATCCACAAACGCCAAGGGCCGCAGATGCGGCCCTTGGCGTTTGTGGCGGGTTGTAATCAGGCCGGTTCGGCCGCGCTGATTTTTTCTGCGTTGCTTTCGCGGCGGCGAATGTACTTCCAGTCAGCTTCGTCGATGTAGATGCCCTGAGGGCCGCTGCCAGCCTCCAGGTCGATGGCCACATGGGCCGACACTTGTGGTTTCACCGACGCCAGGATCGGTACGAAGCCCAGTTGCAGGCTGGTTTCGATCAGTGCCTGCTGGTTGCGCTCGTCGATGTCGGCCGCCTCATCCAGGTAGTAGGGCAGGCGGATCTTGCCGGCCTGTTCGCGGTCCATCAGGTGCAGCAACAGGTACATGTTGGTCAGCGCCTTGATGGTCATGGTCGTACCGTTGGACGCCGCACCGTCGATGTCGGTATGCACCACTGGCTGGCCACCAACCTTGGTGATCTCGAAGGCCAACTCGAACAGATCCTTCAAACCCAACTGGTTGTGATTGGCCGCGACCAGGCGGGCCAGGTATTCCTTAGCTTCCTCGTTGCGCGAATCCTGCTCCACCGATTGGGTCAGGTCGAACACCGACAGGGTTTCACCCTCTTCGTACTGCCCGGCACTGTGGATGATCTGGTCGATGTGCTTGAGCGCGTCCTTGTTCGGGGCCAGGACGATACGGAAGCTTTCCAGGTTGGACACCTGACGCTTGTTGATCTCGCGGTTGAACAGCGCCAGTTGGTGCTCGAGGTTGTCATAGTCGCTGCGAATGTTGCGCAGGGTCCGGGCGATATCGGTGACCGCGGCGCGGCGGGCCTTGGCCAGGGTCAGGGCTTCGTCCTGACGGTGCGCATAGGCGTTGATCAGCAAGTGCAGGCGGCGCTCGACGTCGTCTTCGCTGTCGAACTTGGCCACACCTTTCAGGCGCACTTGGGCATACAGCGCATCAATTTGGCCGTCGATGCGTTGCAGGCCCTGCCAGCTGTCCTGATAGTCGTTGAGCAGGGGCAGCAGGTTATCCAGCGAGTCGTCCAGCGGGTCCATAAATGGCGTGCCGAACGGCAGGTCGGCAGGCAGCAGCTGGCGACGACGCAGAGCGTCTTCGAGGGTGCGTTCCTTGGCTTCCAGATCGGCGAGTTGGCGACCGACCAGTTGCAGCTTGGCGGACAGCTGTTGCACGCGCTCGGCAAAAGCGTCGCTGGCGCGTTTGTGTTCGTCCTGAGTGGCTTCAAGCTGGGCCAATTGCGTCAGTTTGTCCGGCTCTTCGACGCTCAGGGTCTGGCTGCGGCGGAAGTCCTCCAGGGCCTTCTGTGCTTCCAGCACCTCGCGGTAGAACTGTTCGGCCTGGGCCTTGCTGGCGGCGCGGTCGGCGGCCACCGATTGCTGGGTTTTCAGTTGCTTGAGTTCTTTTTCCAGGCGCTCTTTCTGGTCGCGCAGGGCAGCACGGTCGGCGAGGGCCTGCAGGGCCGGCGGTTCGATATGACTAAGGTCGATGCTCAGCCCCGGCGCCTCGAAGTGCTCACCTTTGAAACGATCCAGTAGCGCTTCGAGGGATTTGACCCAAGCGCCGCTGTCGTCCAGTTGAATACCCTTCTCCCCCAGCGGCAGGCTGAACAGCGCGCCATTGAATAGGCGCATCAGGCGCTCGACATCCTGTTGGGTAAACTCCTCGCGCAGCCGTGCGTAGCTGTTGTTGTCGGCGTGTTCGAGCTGCTGCTTGACCGACTTGAGGCGTTTTTCCAGGTCACGCAGGCGCTCGTCGAGGTCTTCGGCGCTGAACTGCCGCGACTGCGCCAGGGCACCGGCCAGTTCGTCATGGGCATCCTTGGCGGCCAGCAACTGTTGTTCGAGCTGCTGCACATCGTTGACCAAGGCGAAGCGATTCTTCAGCACCGCCAGTTCGCCGAGCCAGCGCTGTAGTTCGCTGATCTCGCGCTCCAGACGCATCAGCTCCTGGGTGCCGCCACGTTGTTCGTGTTGCAGGCCATCTTGCTGGGCGCGGTAGTGTTCGTGCTGGATCAGCAGTTCTTCGCGGCGCGCGCCGCTGTAGTCCTGCCAGGCTCCGAGCAGGTTATCCAGCAGCGGCGACAGGCGATGCAGCTTGCCGCGCAGGAGTTCACGCTGGCTGACGCCGGCGGCCAGGGCTTCCACCAGCGGGCCGGCGGCGATCAGGGCCTGGTAGTCCTGCTCCATGCGCCGCACATCGCGGAACGCCTCTTCGCAGGCGGCAATGTAGTCGACACTGCCCGAGCGCAGGCTGTGTTCGAAGGCGTCGAGGAACAGCTGCTTGAGTTTGGCTGCGGTGATCTCGCGCATGTGCAGCAGGTTGATAAACAGCGCGCGGAAGGTCTTCAGGCTCTGTTCGCTGGTGGAACGCAGCGGAATCAGGGTCAGGTCCAGCGGGATCGAGGTGTGCCCGCCCACCAGCAGGCGGCGCAGCTCTTCCGGCTTGGCTTCATAGGCCTTGATGCCTTCGCGCTCAAGGTTGGCAAACAGCTCGCGTTGGCGCAGGCAGGTGCCGTTTTTTTGGTAGTGGCCCAGGTCCAGCTCGCCGGCATAGACGAAGAATTGGTGGCCGAAACCGCCGCCCGGTCCACGTCCGGCCACGCCGATCACATGGGGGCCGTGCGGCAGGGCGACTTCGACGAGGATGTAGCTGGTGTCAGTGGCGAAGTAGAACTTGCGCGACTGTTCCAGGTTGTACTTGCCGAAGCTCATGTCCGACATGCGCGCCAAAATCGGGAATTGCAGGGCGTTGATTGACGCCGACTTACCCAGGTTGTTGGCGCCGTAGACCGACAGCGGTTGTTCCAGCGGGAACAGGCCGAGGCTGTAGCCGGCGGTGTTGAGCAAGGCAAAGCGGCGAATACCGTAACGTTCCTGGGTCATGCGTCAAGCTCCTGCTCTTCGGCGATGGCGCGGGCCATGGCTTGCTCTTCGGTTTCTTCTTCTGTGTTGTCGATGGCGATGATTTCTTCGCCGCTGTCGTCATCTAGCAACTGCGGGGTGGGCAGCGGCAGGGCGCTGTGCAGGCTGGCGGCCAGGTCGCGGTCCTGCTGCACCGACAGGCAGACATCGAGGAAACGGTGCATCGGCGGCAGGAAGCGGTAGATGCCGTTGTCTTCGCTGGCAAAGCCCAGCTGAGTCAGGCGGCGCATGACCTTTTCTTCCAGCTCGTCCTGGGTCTGCACTTCGGCCTGGAGGAACAGGTCGCGGTATTTCTCCAGCAGCGGCGGCAGCTCATCGCGGCCGAGGCTGCCGCCGTCGAGCACGGCCAGTGGGTCGCGGCCCTGGTCAGCGAGATGCTCGACGATGATAAAGGTGAACAGCGCCAGGCGCTGGGCGGTCTTGTTGACCTGGGCGCCCATCTGCTCGGGCACGAAGTAATAGAAGCCGCGGGTATCGCACACCAGCTCGAAGCCGAGGGCCTTGAACAGCGCGCGGTACTGGTCCTGCTGGTTGGATAGCTGGCTGTACAGCTCGGCGTCGCGGCGGCTGACGTGGTAGCCCTTGAACAGTTCGCGGAAGATCGGCGCCAGTTGGCTCAGTTCGTTAAGGTCGATAGTCATGCTGTGGGCATTCCGCTCTTGAGCAAGGCGAAGGAACTCAGGCTGACCTGATGTTCGGTGGTGAGGTAATCGCGGCGCTCTAGGCGCTCGCGTTGGAAACGGCTGTCGCGCGACAGGCGCGAGAACCAGTAGAGCAACTCGTCGGTGGCGCCTTCGGGCTCTTGTTCCAGTAGCCAGGTCATCAGGTCCGGCAGCGGCAGGGCGTTTTCGCAGCGCTCGAGCATTTCCCGAGCGGTGCGCGGCGCCTGGGTTGGTTTGCTGCCACGTGGGCCGCTGGCCTTAGGGAACTGCGCCGGTTTCGGTTCGAAGCGCGCCAGGGCGTAGACATAGGCCTCGACTTGCGCTGCGGTGCCGAGAAAGTTGCTCTGCGGCCGAGTAAACAATGGCAGGGCGGCTTGTGGTACGGCATCCAGACCTTTCTTGCGGATGGCGGCCAGGGCCAACGCCGCGCCGCGGGTCACGGCGTTGTGCCGGCGCGCTTCTTCGCGCAGGGGCAGCAGCAGTTCGCGGGCGCGACGCAGGGTCAGCTGGGCGGTGGTCTGCATGTCGAGGATACGCGCGTGGGTACGCAGCAGTAGGTCGTCGTCCACCAGGTGACCGAGACGCTGTTGCTCACCGAGCAGGCGTAACAGCACCTGTTCGACGCGATAAACGCCTTGCTCGAAGGCACCGTCTGCGGCGACCAGCTGGATCATCGGCTCGACGTATTCGTCCCAGGTCGCCAGCACTTCGGCATAGCGCTGGCGCAGCGGGATCTGCCGGTCGCTGGTCTTGGCTCGTTCGGCCACGCCAACCAGGGCCTGTTCGTCGTTGGCCAGCTTCTTCAACACATCACGCACGCGCATGTCGAGCAGGCGCAGTTGGCGGGCCAGGTCCTGGCTGTCGCGGTTGTCGAAGGCTTCCTGAATGTACTTGGCTAGGCGCTCCAAGTGGCGCAAGTAGGCCTCGATTTCCAGGCACAAACCCAGGCGGTGTTCACGCCGTAGGTAGGCGAGAAAGTCGTGAATCTGTGCATTCAGCTCGAAGCGGTTAGGGCTTTTCGCCACTGGAATCAGGATGTCCAGGCGAATCCACTGGTCGAGCAGCGCGGTGATATCGGTCGGCGTGCCCGCCGGCAGCTGAGCTGCCAACTGGTTACGCAGTTCCACCAGGCTCAGGGTGCCCTGGTCAAAGCGTTCGCACAGCGGCTCCAGCAACGTCCAGTGTTCGGCAAGGGCGCGCAGTACGCGCTTGGGGTCGATCATCACGCGGGAAGGTTCTCGCAACAAAGGGGGCGCAAAAGCCAGAAAAGCGCCGATTGTACTGCATGCGCGGCGTGTTAAAGCAGTCGCAACTGCCTTCGGCTCAATGGCGCGTTGGCCGTGCTGTCCGTGGTGTTACGTGGCTGTGGTAATGGGTAACAGTTGTCAGCGGCAGTGGCGCGGATGGGAAGCGGTTTACTCGACTATGGGTTGGGCGTATCTGTGCGGCTCGCACTTATAGTGCTATCACGGTGCCGAGCCTTTCGGCCTGGTTTGTCCGACTGATAAGGAATGCCCCATGCGTGCGACCTTGCGACCTGTTCTTCGCGCTTTTACCGTGCTGGCTGCCAGTGTTTTGGCGAGCACGGCGCAGGCGCAGCTGGAACCCATGGCCGACAATGAGCTATCGGAGGTGGCCGGGCAGGGCTTTATCAATCTGACTACCGATAGCAATGCCGGGATTGATTACACCCGGATCAATCTGGGCCTGAAAGTCGAAACCCAGATGAATATGAATAAGTTGCAGCTTGGGCTCTACGGTCGCGCCGGGGAGGCGGCCGGGACGTCGGACATCCTGATCAACAACTTTGCACTGGGTTCGGTGAACGATGCGGCGGGCACGATCAATCCATTTATGATCAATGATCCGTTCATTGAGCTGGCCTATTCCGGCAACAAGATTGTTGGTCTGCGGGTTGGCTTTGCTGAGTCCAAAGGCACGCTGTCTGGCGATATTCAGACGCTCTCTGGCAGTGTGCCGGTGCATATTAAGGGCACAGCCAAGCCAGTTCGTGATGCTTCAAATTTCTTTACACGTGGTCTGCTCACTTTGGCCGGTATCTCTGATAATTCGGTGATCGAGGCCGATGCAGAGCTGGTGAATTCGGCAGGCAATCCTGATGCTATAAGGGGTGTGCTGTCGGGGATGAAGAATGGAGATGTGCTTACCTGCACCAGTAATTGTGGCCTCGGTGGGTTAAGCAGTGCGTTGCTGAGCTTGTTCGCCTCCCAGGGGTGCGCCGTATCGGGAACCACGACCTGTTTTCCGCTGACCCAGTTTCAGTCGCTGCCGATCGGTAATGCGGCCATTGCGGACAATGCCTCTACGCAGGCAATTGAGGGTGCTGCCCGTGGCTTCTTCATTGCCATGCAGTCTCAAGCTGTATCTTGGAAGGACTTGGATAGCAATACCTTCAAAGAGGCGGTCGCAGGCGCTTACCTAAATATTCCCAAGTATCGCGATGCCAACGGCAATTTGGTTGCGCCGATCAATATCAACTTTGACCAGGCCTTTGGAGGTATCCCGCGCGCGGATACCTGCTTTGGCGCCGCGAACAAGGGTTGTTGAATATGGGGCGTGCGTTGTTGATTCTGCTGGCCCTGAGCGCTGTCGGTGCCCAGGCGGAGATGGTTGCCCTGGAAGACAACGAACTGTCTGGAGTTCAGGGTGCTGGTTTTGGTTTTGTGCTGGAGAACATTCTCCTAGATGCTAATCAGGCCACCATCACCATCAATGACATTACCAATGCCAGCGGGCAGAACGTGCCGATCTCGGTCAAGGAATTCTACCTGGGGGCTACGGGCAGTAATAAAGGCGCCAATCTCAATCCGGTTACGACCGGTCGGCTGGCTCATCCCTTTACGCTCAACTTGGCCAAGGGCGAAGACCTGCGCAGTCTGCGCGATGATGGCCAGTGGGTGCAGACCACTCCGAGTAATGTTGCTGTTCTGGAACTGACCTTTCCTGAGCGCCTCAGCACTGGCGGCAATGCCTGTATCGCCGGTTTTGCTGGTGCTGGCAACAATTGCTCCAGCCGGGCATCAGAGAAAATAGACATGGGTGTGCGGTTTGATTTTCAGGTCGCAGCGGGTCGCACCGATGTCATCAATATCGATATTGGCGAGTTGGCAATGGATGGCTCGTACCTACGTCTGTGGGGCGACAGTGCGCGCGCTCAGATGGTGGGCGAAGCGCGCCTGAATATCTTTGCCAAAACCCTGGAAATTACCTCCTGCGCAAGCGGTACGACCAATTGCACCTCCGCTGCCGAGCTGGCCGCGCGCACCATTTACCTGACCAACTCCTATGCCAATGTGGCGCTCGGCTACGGCAAGACTCAGCCACTGTTATTCGATGTCACCAGCAATGGCCAGTTTGTCTTGGAACTGCCCAATCCTCTGGCTGGGGCTACCACGGCGGCCGAGCGCAACAGCCGGGCTGCTGACTTTTATGCCAACGCGCCGCGCACCAATGTGGTGTTGGATAACCTCAACTTTGGCGGGACTCGCCCTGGTGCTGGAGTGGCGCCCACTGGAGGTTATAACTTCGGCAGCAATGAAATTCGCGGGCTGAGTTTTAACTACCTGAAGGCGACCAGTCATGATCTCTAGGTCGGGTGTGCTGTTGTGTTCATGGCTGGCGGTTGCCGCTCAGGCGGAATTACGCCCCCTGGCGGATGATTCGCTCAGCGATGTCAGCGGTCAAGGCGGGGTTTATCTGTCCGGCGAGTTCAGTATCAACAAAGATGGTGGGCCGCTCTGGAGCAAGCCTGCATCTACCAATGCGGCCACCTGGACGGTTGGCGAACGTAGTTGCGCCACCAAGGGCTCAACTACGCCGGAGAACTGTGGCATGCGCCTAGCAGTGCGCTCTGAGGCCGCTGGTGGTTGGTATGTGCTCGATAACATCAAGGGTATCTTCAGTTTCGAGGGGCTAACCCTGCGCACGCGGGTAATTAACAGTGGTTTTGCCGGGGATGGCGCGGGTTTCAATCAGGACGTGCTGGAGTTCGGCTTGCCCAACGAGGTCAAGTTCAAAGGCAGCAGTTTTGCTTTTGCCGTGGCCAACCAAGGCGGTTGGCGCAATAGCGCAGGCACCGTCGCCAATGGTGGCGATGCCAGCTTTCAACAGACCAATATCTTCTCGGCCAAGATAGACGGCAGCATTCGCATGCAGGGCAATGTCCTGGTGTTTCCTAAAAATTGAAGGGGCTGTCGATGCGTCGCTATCTGCTGCTGTTGCCCTTTGTTCTTAGCCCCGTGGCGCAGGCCATGCAAGCCTTGGATGACGCCTCATTGTCTGGCGTCAGCGGTCAGGATGGCATCAGCCTGGAAATCGTCGGTGGTGGCTTGACGGCCAGCAGTGTGAATTACAGCCAGGACGGTCAAACCCTCAGCCTCAAGGATGTAAGCAGTGGTCCGCAAACTGCTGCGGTGGCCTCGACTACAACCATTGATGCGGTCGGCGATCAGTTGCAAATCGAGCACCATGCTGCACCTTCGGTGCTGAGTGTCGGCAACATTGAAATGGCCGGCAGCAGCAATAGTTTTGGTAACTTTCGCGCTTTTTATACCCTTGGCGCCAGCCTCAAACTCAAAGGCGGCGGAGCCAGTGGGGTAAGCGGTTTTGCGGTCGATGACAGTACCTTGTCGCTGTCGGATGTGACCTTCTATTACCGCGATAATGGTTTCGACTTGATCGTCAAAGGTGCTTCCTTTGATGCCTACTTGAACGATGTTTATCTTGATATCGTCGGCGGCGGCAGCGGCCAGGAGATCAAACTGGATCTCGGCAATTCGCGTTTGGTGGCTAACATCGGCGCCATCGGTCTGGACTTGGCGCATGGTGACCCGGTCGCTGGTGTGGCAGTGACGCCCAGTACTCCGGACACTCGTGATCCTTCGGCCAGTCGCAGCTTCGGCAAGCTCAACATGGACCTGCGCCTGGGTGGCAGTATCAGCATCGCCAGCGGGGGTGCCAGCGGCGAAGGTCTGCGGATCAAGCCCAATGTGACCATCAGCAACAGCCTGTTCCAGTATCAGGATGAGGGTGTGCTGCGTGCGGAGAACTTTGCCGGCACGTTAAGCAGCACCTCGGGCCTGACCGTTGATCTTGAGCAGGATGGCCTGGGCAGCTATGCCAAGGTGGCGTTCCAGGACCTCAAGCTAAACGCCACGCTGGGTGGCTTGATCATGGGGAATCCCTCCAATCAGAAGCTGGGCAGCCTGGCCTTCGATCTTAATTTTATTGATGACGGTCTCAAGCAAAACTGGCTGAAATTGCGCCCCGGTGGCGACGTCAATTCCGGCTTGAAGGGGCTCAGCGCCGACCTGAGTTGGAACATGGCTAACAGCTCCGTGTCCCTGACCGACAATGGCAACAGCATGTGGTTTAGCGGCTTGCGCACCCATGGCACGGGCCTGTTCACTCTGGACCTGACCAAGAGCTGCGCCGCCGGTATCAGTGCCAGCTGCTATGCCGGCACCCAAAGTGATATGAGTAAGGGTAATTACAACGGCCATTTTGACGGTCTGCGCTTGGGCCTGAACAACGTCAAGGGCAGTTACAGCTTCGATGGCTTACGGGTAGGCAGCGCCACCGCGCCGTTGCAGGGCGGCACCGAGCTGCTGGTGTTGATGGAGATTTTCCCTGCTTATGATTTCACCCTCAATGGCCAGCTGACACTGCAACCGGGCGGCAGCGTTGGCGATGGCGTGCGCTACAACGGCGACTTCTATATCACCGAGGCCAAGGCTGCGATCACTGTTGATGAGACCGGCAAGGGGTTGTGGTTGTCGGGTACAACTTACGACATGCATTATCGCGATGGCTCGCTGGACATCAGCAACGGCGGGGTTGAGCTGCGCAAGGGCACCTACTGGTCGAAGCTGGATGTGGCCGATGTGCGTTGGGGCGATCGCAATACCGGCACTAGCCTCGGGCGCCTGGTGCTCAAGCGCTATGAGCAAGGCTCGACCCTGGCTCTTAGCTCCGGTGGTGCTGGCGCCTTGTGCGTGGGCGGCAGTGGCGCCACCGCCAGTGCATGCTCTGCTGCGGGCGGGCGCTGGGAAGACCGCGGCAACGAAGGCGTATCGGTCAAGCTGAAGAATGTATTTGTGCGCGATGGCAGCATCGAAAGCGCCAGCAATGGTGTTGCCACCGATGAGAAGCGTAATCAGCTGATCTGGGAAACCAACCGCACGGTCGACGGTAACGGTAAATCGATCAACGGCACGGGCAGTCAACTGGTGCTGGACAACTTCTCCACATCCGATGGCAATCCCAATGACCCGAACGCCAACACCTACGGCTTTAATGCCGACCTCAATTTGGACGTAGCTCCGACCAAGGTCAAAATCAAAAGTGGGCCAAACGCCGGCACTGATGTATCTCCCGATCCGCTGGGCTTTGCCGTAAACGGCCGAGTGCACTTCAAGGAAGTTAACGTCGATCGTCTGCAGAACGTCCATCCGGTTGGCGGTGCCGTTACGGCCATTTATGGCATCAAGGCACAGAACGCCGACATTCGCGCCAACCTCACGGCCACGCCGATCAACTGATCGTCATCCCTCTGTCATCCGTGCCGGGCATCCTGCCCGGCGTTAACGGATCGATTACGCCGCTCTGCAAACTTGTATTTAGTCCTGTGAGCTGGCGTCACCTGCGGTCACCTGGCCTACGAAATATCCCCGTTGCTCTTTCGGTATGGGGCGGTTGCCGGCACAATTCGCCTCCACTTTTTTACGGGGACCGGCATTGCCGGTTTCCTGCCGGCTGACTTTGCATGGGCATCCAGATGATCAAGACGCCGTACTACCTTATCGATAAGCAGAAGCTGCTGGTCAATTTGCAGAAGATCGCCTACGTACGTGAGCAGTCCGGTGCCAAGGCGCTGCTGGCGCTCAAGTGCTTTGCCACCTGGTCGGTGTTCGACCTGATGGAGCAATACATGGACGGCACCACCTCGTCGTCGCTGTATGAGCTCAAGCTGGGTCGGCAGAAGTTTAGTGGCGAGACCCATGCCTACAGCGTGGCGTGGGCCGATGATGAAATCGAAGAAATGGTCGCCAACTGCGACAAGATCATCTTCAACTCCATTGGCCAGCTTGAGCGTTTCTCCGCCGACACCGAAGGCACTATTCGTGGTCTGCGGGTCAATCCTCAGGTGAGCAGCTCCGATTACCTGCTGGCCGACCCGGCCCGTCCGTTCAGCCGCCTTGGCGAGTGGGACGCGGAAAAGATTGCCGGTGTGATGGATAAGATCAGCGGCTTTATGTTCCACAACAACTGTGAGAACGGCAGCTTCGAGCTGTTCGACCAGATGCTTACCACCATCGAAGAGCGCTTCGGTCACCTGCTGCACCAGGTGCAGTGGGTCAGCCTGGGGGGCGGTATTCACTTCACCGGCGAAGGCTATCCACTCGATCAGTTCTGTGCGCGCCTCAAGGCGTTCTCCCAGACCTACGGCGTGCAGGTTTACCTGGAGCCGGGCGAGGCTGCGATCACCCTGAGTTCCTCGCTGGAAGTCACGGTGCTCGACACCCTTTATAACGGCAAGCACCTGGCTGTAGTCGACAGCTCCATCGAAGCGCACATGCTCGATCTGTTGATCTACCGCCTCAACGCCAAGATGGAACCCTGCGACGGCGAACACACCTACATGGTGTGCGGTAAATCCTGCCTGGCCGGCGACATCTTTGGTGAGTACCAATTCGATCGTCCGCTGACCATCGGCGATCGCCTGTCGTTTATCGACGCAGCGGGTTACACCATGGTCAAAAAGAACTGGTTTAACGGCCTGAAAATGCCGGCCATTGCAGTACGACAACTCGACGGCAGCGTCGAGCTGGTTCGTGAGTTTGGCTTTGATGATTACTTGTCGAGCCTCAGCTGATCCGTAGGGTGGACGGCGCTTTTCCGTCCACCACTAGGCAATCGCGCAGGTGGATGAAAGCAGCACCATCCACCCTGTGTATTTGTAAAACCGCAACACCTGTCTCTTAAGCGCAGTACCCAGGAGGTGAAACAATTGAAGAAGAATGTTCTGATCATTGGTGCAGGAGGTGTCGCCAAGGTGGTGGCCCACAAGTGCGCGCAGCACAACGACGAACTCGGTCGTATTGCTATCGCGTCGCGCAACATCTCCAAATGCCAGGCCATCATCGACAGCGTAAAGGCTAAAGGCAGCTTGAAGCAGCCGGCCGAGATTCAGGCGTTTGCCCTGAATGCGCTGGATATCGAAGCAACCAAAGCGCTGATCCGTGCGACCGAATCGCAGATCGTGATCAACGTCGGCTCGTCCTTTCTCAACATGTCAGTGCTGCGTGCCTGCATCGAGACTGGCGCGGCCTATCTGGACACCGCCATCCACGAAGAGCCGGGCAAGGTCTGCGAAACGCCACCTTGGTACGGTAACTACGAGTGGAAGCACCTGGCCGAATGCCAGGAGCGTGGCATCACCGCGATCCTTGGCGTCGGTTTCGACCCAGGCGTGGTCAATGCGTGGGCCGCACTCGCCCAGCAACAGTATTTCGATCAGATCGACTCGATCGACATTCTCGACGTCAATGCTGGGTCCCATGGCAAGTATTTCGCCACCAATTTTGACCCGGAAATCAACTTCCGCGAATTCACCGGGCAGGTGTGGAGCTGGCAGAACAGCCAGTGGACCAGCAACACCATGTTCGAAGTCAAGCGCACCGACGATTTGCCCGTGGTTGGCGAGCAGGACCTGTACCTGACCGGCCACGACGAAGTGCATTCGTTGTCGAAGAACCTGAATGTGCCCAACGTGCGCTTCTGGATGAGCTTCGGCGCTCACTACATCAACGTCTTCACCGTGCTGAAGAGCCTTGGTTTGCTCTCCGAGCAGCCGGTCACCACCGCCGAAGGGCTGCAAGTGGTGCCGTTGAAAGTGGTCAAGGCCGTGCTGCCCGATCCGTCCTCGCTGGCGCCGGGTTACAGCGGCAAGACCTGCATCGGCGATCTGGTCATAGGCAGCAAGGATGGCAAGCCGGCTGAGTTGTTTATCTACAACGTCGCCGACCACGCCGAAGCCTATGCCGAGACCGATAGCCAGGGTATTTCCTACACCGCTGGTGTGCCGCCAGTCGCGGCGGCGCTGCTGGTTGCCCGTGGCGAATGGGATGCCCAGCGCATGGTCAACGTCGAAGAGCTGCCGGCCGAGCCGTTCCTCAAGTTGCTCGACGTCATGGGCTTGCCGACCCGGATCAAGGACGCTCACGGCGACCGTCCCTGGGATCAGGCGCTCTGATCGGCAGCACCTAGCTCGCTCAATCAGCACAACGCCCGCCATCTTGGTGGGCGTTGTGCTTTCTGGGGTGTGGGCGGGGCTTTGGCCGCGACGGCGCGCCGCGCTTCCCGCCCGCGGCATTTCACGCGACAATCAACCTTTATCGACACAGGCTCCAATGCCGGGCCTGTGCTTCTGCGCATCCGTGAGGAACCCAGCATGAGCAGCAACGACCGCGTCATTATTTTCGATACCACTTTGCGCGATGGCGAGCAGAGCCCCGGTGCGTCCATGACCGGCGAAGAAAAGCTGCGCATCGCCAAGGCCCTGGAGCGTATGCGTGTCGACGTGATCGAGGCGGGCTTTGCCATCGCCAGCCCTGGCGACTTTGCGGCGGTCAAGGCGATTGCCGATAACATCAAAGACAGCACCGTGTGCAGCCTGTCGCGGGCCCTGGATGCGGATATCGAACGCGCCGCCGAAGCCCTTAAGGGCGCCAACTCCGGACGTATCCACACCTTTATCGCCACCAGCCCGATTCATATGCAGTACAAGCTGCGCATGCAGCCGGACCAGGTGGTGGCGCAGGCCGTGCACGCGGTCAAGCACGCCCGTAATCTGTGCAGCGATGTCGAGTTCTCCTGCGAGGACGCGGGTCGTTCGGAGATCGACTTCCTCTGCCGCATCATCGAGGCGGCCATCGACGCTGGCGCGCGCACCATCAACATTCCCGACACCGTGGGCTACGCCATCCCGCACCAGTACGCGGAGATGATTGCCCAGCTCCTCAATCGCGTGCCGAATGCCGATAAAGCGGTGTTCTCCGTGCATTGCCACAACGACCTGGGCCTGGCCGTGGCCAACTCCCTGGCCGCCGTGGTTGCTGGCGCCCGCCAGGTTGAGTGCACCATCAACGGCCTCGGCGAGCGGGCTGGCAACGCCGCATTGGAAGAGATCGTCATGGCGATCAAAACCCGTGAAGACCTGCTCGGCGTGCACACTCGCATCGACACCCCGCACATCCTCAGCGCCTCGCGCCTGGTGTCGGGTATCACCGGCTTTCCGGTGCAGCCGAACAAGGCCATCGTCGGTGCCAACGCCTTCGCCCATGAGTCGGGTATCCACCAGGACGGCGTCCTCAAGCACCGCGAAACCTACGAAATCATGTCCGCCGAATCGGTGGGCTGGAACGCTAACAAGATGGTCATGGGCAAACACTCCGGCCGCGCCGCCTTTCGTGCGCGCCTCGACGAGTTGGGCATCGCCCTGGCCGGTGAGAGCGAACTGAACGCTGCCTTTGCCCGCTTCAAGGCGCTGGCTGACAAGAAGCACGAGATCTTCGACGAAGACCTGCAGGCCCTGGTGTCCGACACCTTGAGCGATGAAACCCCCGAGCACTTTAAGCTGGTGTGCTTGGAAGTAGCGTCGAAAACCGGCGAGGTGCCGGAAGCCAAGATCGTTCTCAGTGTCGATGGCTGCGAGCAGCATGCCGAGTCCCAGGGCTCTGGCCCGGTGGATGCGACCTTCAAGGCCATCGAGTCGATCGCCAACTCCACGGCTAACTTGCAGCTGTATTCGGTCAACGCCATCACCCAGGGCACTGATTCCCAGGGTGAGGTCACCGTGCGTTTGGAAAAAGCCGGGCGCATCGTCAACGGCAATGGCGCCGACACCGACATTCTGGTGGCGTCGGCCAAGGCCTATATCAACGCCCTTAACCTGATGCAGGCCAGCGCCGCCAAGGCCCATCCGCAAGTGGCTGACATTTGATCGACGAAGCTCGCCGGCGTCTGTACCTCAGCGCCATGCAGGTAGCCAACTGGCTGCCACGGGTGACCCTGCCGTTTGCTGCGCCGGCGCGACCGCTGTGGCAGCCTGAGGCGGAAGAGCCTGCTCTGGCTGAGGTGTTGCTTGAGTCGCCGCCAGATGACGATGAGCCGCCACCGCTGGGCTTGGTCGCTCCGGTTGCGGCGCCGCCGAGTGCGCCGCGGCCGCGCGTTGAGGTGCCACGTCCCGCGGCTCAGGCCCGCCAGGCGGCGGTGGCCGATGCGGTGAACGAGGACGAGGCGCCAGCCGCCAAGGTCAAAGCACTGCCACCGCCGCGTTTCAGCCTGCAACTGCTGCGCGCCGGCAGTTGTGCGCTGCTGGTCGAGTTGCCCAATGGCGAAGCCTTTAGCCGTCGTGATCCGGCCTATCTGCTGCTGCGTGATCTGCTGCGCGCCGCCGGCCTGCCGGACAGTCCGCAGTTGATCGGTGAGCCGGTGCGCTGGCCGCTGTTGTCCCGTGGCAGCCTGGAGCAAGGGCCGCAGGCGGCGCTGGAGTACGTGCAGAGCTTCGTCGCCGCGCGCCTGGAAGAGCAGGGCGGTTGTGTCTGCCTGTGGCTGCTCGGCGAGTCGGCCATTCGTTTTGCCGGCGAGGGCGATGCCGAGGCCTATAACCGCGAACTGCAAATTGACGGGCTGGGTTCGGCCTGGGCTATGCCCGGGCTGGAGCTGCTGATGGATGAACCTCACCGCAAGGCCGAGCTGTGGCAGGCCATGCGCCGCCTGATGCCGCGCTGGAAAAGCACAGAATGAGCGATGCCGTAACCTTCCGGCGGATGACCGCCGGCGATCTCGATGCCGTACTGAAAATTGAATATGCCGCCTTCAGCCATCCCTGGACCCGCGGAATTTTTCAGGACAGCCTGAATTCCTACGACTGCTGGGTGATGTTCGAAGGCGAGCAACAGGTCGGCCACGGGGTGATCAACGTGATCATCGACGAGGCGCACTTGCTCAATATCACCGTCAAGGCCGAGAGCCAGGGCCGCGGTCTCGGCCTGCTGCTGCTGGAGCGCCTGATGCAACGTGCTCTGGAGCTGAAAGCCGGCGAGTGCTTCCTCGAAGTGCGCGCCAGCAACCAGTCGGCTTATCGCCTGTACGAGCGCTATGGCTTCAATGAAGTCGGCCGTCGCCGCGATTACTACCCCGCCGTCGGTGGCCGTGAAGACGCCCTGGTGATGGCCTGTACCCTGCTGGATTGAGCCTGATCCAAGACTGAGGTTTTACCGTGGCCCATGACGTGTACGGTGACCCCCATGGGCATCCGCTGGTGTACCTGCATGGCACGCCCGGTGCCACCTGTGAGGCCGAGTTTCTCGCTGCTGAGGCCAAGGCCAATGGGCTGTGCATTCTGGCCCTGGCCCGTGAGCAGGTGACGGGGGGCAGCAGCGAAGCCTATCTGCGCCAGCTGACCGCCGAGGTTGTGCAGTTGGTGGGTGAGCGGCCGCTGCACCTGATTGGCTTTTCCATTGGTGCCAGCCTGGCCCTGCGCATCGCCGCGCGTTTGCCAACCCCTGCCGCCGGCGTGTGGTTGGTGTCTGCCGCTGCGCCACTTGAGCTGCCGGGCAGTCTGGATGGCATGGGCGCGGGTCGTTACACCTTTGCCCTGGCGCGCCAATTCCCGCGTCTATTTGCCGGGTTGGCAGCGTATCAGGGCTGGCTCGGCCGGCATTTTCCCGCGGCGTTGCTGGGCATGCTGTTTCAAGGCGCCCAGGGTGCGGATGCCAGGTTGCTGGGTGATACGGCGCACAAGGCGCAGTTGCTGCGTATCCAGCGGCAGGGCTTTGCCCGCGGTGCTGCGGCCTATGTGCGAGATGTGCAGGCTTACGTGCAGCCCTGGGCCGCGTGCCTGGCCGAGGTACGCGCGCCTGTGCAGCTTTGGCATGGCGAACTGGATAACTGGGCCCCGCCCGGCATGCCGCGCAGTTTGTTGGCAGCGCTGGCGACGAGCGAGTTGCACGGGCTACCGGGCTTGTCCCATTACAGTTGTCTGCTGGCGGCCAGCGCGCCGTTATGCGCCCAAGTGGCGGCCAGTTTGGCGCGCGCTGAGGCGCGCCGCTGACTCTGTAACAGGCTGTGACGCCAGCCACATCAGGCTTGTCAAAGCACACGCGCGGGCCTTAGGGTGCCCATCGGTTTTAGGGGAGCATGCGGTATGAAAGATCTGGAGCACCTGTTCGAGAACAATGAGCGCTGGGCTGAAGCCATCAAGGAAGAAGATCCGGCATTTTTCGAGAAACTGGCCCAGCAGCAGGCTCCCGAGTATCTGTGGATTGGTTGCTCCGATGCGCGGGTGCCGGCTAACGAGATTGTCGGTCTGTTGCCTGGCGACTTGTTCGTCCATCGCAACGTCGCCAACGTGGTGCTGCACACTGACCTCAACTGCCTGTCGGTGATTCAGTACGCGGTTGATGTGCTCAAGGTCAAACACATCCTGGTTACCGGCCACTACGGATGCGGCGGTGTGCGCGCGGCCATGCAGGACACCCAATTCGGCCTGATCGACGGCTGGCTGCGAACCATCCGTGACCTCTACTACGAGCAGCGCGAACACATCGCCCAGTTCGCCAGCGAGGAAGAGCGGGTCGATCGCCTCTGCGAGCTGAACGTCATCCATCAGGTGGCCAACGTCAGCCACACCACCATCGTGCAGAACGCCTGGCACCGTGGGCAGTCGCTGTCGGTGCATGGCTGCATCTATGGCATCAAGGACGGTCGTTGGAAGAACCTCAACGTTACCGTCAGCGGCCTGGAGCAATTGCCGGCCCATTACCGCCTGCGTCCGCTCGGGCTGTCCTGATGTCGCGTGCCGCCCTGCTGGCGTGGGCGGGGCTGGCGCTGGCCAGCCTGTTCTGGGCCGGCAACTCGCTGGTGGCGCGGGCCTTTGTGGCGGAAATTCCGCCCTTCAGCCTGGCGTTCTGGCGCTGGAGCGTGGCCTTGTTGATTCTTCTGCCGCTGGTCGGGCCGTCGCTGTGGCGCGAGCGTGAGACCCTGCGCCGTGCCGGCTGGCGCTTGTGGCTGGCCGCGTTGCTGGCGATCAGCCTATACAACTGCCTGCTCTACAGTGCTGCGCAAACCACCGCTGCAATCAATATCAGCCTGGTCAGCACCTGCCTGCCGCTGGCGACTTTTATCGGCGCTGGCCTGTTACTCGGCCAATGGCCCAGCCGCCGCGCCTGGCTCGGCTTGCTGCTGGCCATGGCTGGGTTGCTTTGGCTGATTGGGCGGGGCGACTGGGCGGTGCTCGGCGGCCTGTCATTCGCCCAGGGCGATCTGTTGATGCTGTTGGCGACCCTCGACTGGGCGCTGTACTCGCTGTTGTTGCGGCGCTGGCAGGCGTACTTTCAGTTGCCGCCCCTGACCCTGCTGGGCGCGCTGGTGCTGCTGGGCACCCTGATGCTGACGCCGTTGTATGCCTATGACCTGTGGCGCGGTGCGCGTTTTGCCGCCAGCCCAGCCAACCTGCTGGCGATCCTCTATACCGCGCTCTGTGCCTCGGTGCTGGCTTATCACCTGTGGAACCTTGGCGTGCGTGAGCTGGGCGCTTCGCGAGCAGCCATGAGCAATTACCTGATGCCGGTGTTTACCGCCTTGCTCGGTTGGTGGCTGCTCGGCGAAGGCTTGCAGGCCTATCACTGGGCCGGCGGAGCCTTGATTCTTAGCGGCCTGCTGTTGGCTGGCCGCGTGCAGGAGCCTCAATCATGAGTCATCAACTCTGTGTCATCGCCGGTGATGGCATCGGCCCGGAAGTGCTGCCGGCTGCCGTGGCGGTGCTGGAGAAACTGCTGCCGGATTTGCGCGTGCAGGAAGCCGAGGCCGGCTGGGACTGTTTCGTCCGCCACGGCACGGCGGTGCCGGACGCCACGCTGGCGTGCATGAGCGCCTGCGGTGCTGGCCTGTTTGGCGCGGTGTCGTCGCCCAGCAGGCGAGTTGAAGGCTATCGCAGTGCCATCCTGACCTTGCGTCAGCGTTTGGGACTCAACGTCAACCTGCGCCCGGTGCGCAGTTGGCCGGCGGTATCACCCAAGGCCGGGGTGGATTTGCTGATTTTGCGCGAGAACAGCGAAGGCCTGTACAGCGGTCGCGAACACTGGGAGAGCCCCGAGGTGGCGATTGCCGAGCGGGTCATCAGCCGCGCGGTCAGCCAGCGTTTGGCTCACTGCGCCGTGGAAGTGGCCCAGGCCCGTGGCGCGCGGCGGATTACCTTGGTGCACAAGGCCAATGTCTTGCCACTGACGTGCGGGCTGTTTCGCGACAGCTGCCGTGAGGTGCTGGAGGCAGAAGGTTTTGGTGCCCAGCTGGATGAACGGCTGGTGGACGTCGCTGCCCTGCAACTGGTGCAGAGCCCGGAGGCCTTCGACCTGATCGTCACCAGCAACCTGTTTGGCGACATCCTCTCCGATCTGGCCTGCCACTGGAGTGGCGGCCTCGGCCTTGCGCCGTCGCTGAACTGGGGCTCGGGCCTGGCCCTGGCCGAGCCTGTCCATGGCAGTGCCCCGGACATCGTCGGCAGCGGTCGCGCTAACCCGCTGGCGGCGATCCTCAGCGCCGCCTTGCTGCTGCGTTACCAATGGCATGAGGGCGCGCTGGCAACGCGCATCGAAGACGCCGTGCACACATTTTTGGTCCACGAAGGTCATTGCGACTTTGGTACTGAAACCACCCGTGTGGTGACACAGGGTGTGCTGGCGCTGCTCTAGCCTGGCGACCGCAGGCTTAATCCCGTGAAGAGAACCCCTATGCGTGAACCCTCCGCATCCGCCGAGCCGCTAGACGCCAAGCCCAGTCGCGCGGCCTTTCATCAGCAGCACCAGGCCCGCGCCGAGGCCGAAGCCCAGCGCCTGCTGGCGGCCAAAACGCAATTGGGTGGGCGCTGGTTGGCCTGGGTGGCGAGCGAGCTGTATGCCCTGACGCCGTCGAGCTACGCGCAGATGGTTCGCCGCGAGTTGCAACGCCTGAGCGCCTGACCCGGCGTGGCTTGCGTGCTGCGATGCGCTCAGGCGTAGGTGTTGATCCCGCCCTTGGCCTGCAGCCAGTCACGGTAAGTGCTCAGCGAGTCGGTTTGCTCTTTGCCGTTGCTGCCGCTGAACGTCAGGCGCGCATCCAGGTCTTTGTCGAGCATCTTGTCGACCTGGGTTAGCAAGCGGGCCGCCTCATCGCGATCGAGATTGGCCACATCCGGCAGTTGCATGGCGTTGCTGGTGTTCTGGCTCGGGGTGCTAGTCGCCTGGCTGCCATCGGTTTTGGCCATGGCGCTGAACAGGCCAGCGCGGTGCTGGTTAGTCAGCGAGGCGGCGTACTTTTTCAGCTCGCCGATGGGGTCCTGCGGGGCTTTGGTGGCCTGGCTGTTCTGCTGGCTTGTGGTGCTTTCCGCAGGCTTGCTGCTCGGCGTCATGTAGCTGGAAGGTAGAAAGCGCGCGGCAATACTGGTCATGGGGGTAGCGTCCTGATCCGTCAATGCCTGGCTTACTGCAGGTTTCACGCCAGCCGCTCGGGCCCGCCAGTGGCGGCCTGCAGGGCGGTATTGGGATATGCGTGCGGCAGGCGCTTACCAGAAAAGGGCAATGCCTTGCCGGCCGACTGCTTCGACGCGTCAGTCACCGCTGAATCTGTGTTCTGGTTGGCGTTAACAATGCTCGCTCGTGCAGTACCTGCCGCTTTTGCGACGGCTATCCCGTGGCGATCAAGGCAAAGTGCCACTAGCTATGGCAGTATGCGCACAACAAGGTTGTTTCACCGTTAATGCTCGGACGCCTGGATTGTTTGCGGCTGCGTGGCTGCTTCGGAGTCTTGATGTACAAGCTGTGCTTTTATGTACCTGACAGTCATGTGGAAGCGGTCAAGCAGGCGGTGTTTGCTGCCGGTGGCGGGCGGGTTGGCGGATATGACAGCTGCGCCTGGCAGGTGTTGGGGCAGGGTCAGTTTCGTCCGTTGGCCGGTAGTCAGCCATTTCTCGGCAGCCAGGGTGTGCTGGAAGTCGTAGCGGAGTGGAAGGTTGAAATGGTGGTGGCGGATGAGCTGATCCATGCGGCGGTCAAGGCCCTGCGTCAGAGCCATCCGTATGAAACCCCGGCGTTTGAGGTATGGCGTTTGTCGGATTTGTTGCTGTAACTCTGCCCAAATAAGAAAGGCGCCCGTGGGCGCCTTTTTGCTGTCTGTGGCAATGGCTTAGTAGGCCGTTGAAAAATGTAGGCGAGGCAGGCAAGACAAGGCAAGAACGGCCGAAAAAGCGGAGTTTACGAGTTGTAAATGAGCATTTTGAGGCCGTTCTTAACGCAGTATTGCCAACGCAGGTAGTTTTTCAGCGGCCTGTTAGGGGCGGATCTCGATCAGCGTGCCGTCTTTCACCAGATTCCAAACTTCGCGCATGTCGGTGTTGCTCATGGCGATGCAGCCGTTGGTCCAGTCCAGGGTCTTGAAGTACCACTCCGGGTATTCCTCGTCGACCGGCGTGCCGTGAATCATGATCATGCTCCCGGCGGAAACGCCCTGCTTGGCGGCCTGGGCTTTGTCGCGGCTGTTGGGGTAGGAAATGTGCATGGCCAGGTTGTAGTTCTCGCTGGTCTTGCGCCAATCGAGCCAATAGAAACCTTCCGGCGTGCGTTTGTCGCCTTCACGCATTTTTGCGCCCTTGGGCTGCTTGCCCAGGGAGATGCGATAGCTTTTTAGGGTTTGCCCGTGGCTGATCAGGTGCAGTTGGCGGGTGGCCTTGACCACTAGCACCTTGTCGATGGTTTTACCGCTTAGAGCTGGCGTGGCGTTAGCGTGGGAGAGAGTGGCTATGGACAGGCAGAGTACGGCGAACAACCAACGCATTAGAGCAATTTCCCGGATCTTGGGACCGTCAGGCGGTCAGGCTTTCTTGTGGTGCGCGCGCAAGGCCGCCAGCGGCTCGTTGCGTACCGGAAAGTGTTGAGTGGCCCGGTCAGCGAAGTAGCATTCTAAAGTACGGCCGATGGTCGGGAAAGCCAGCTCTGACCAGGGGATCTGCTGCTCGTCGAACAGACGCACCTCCAGGCTCTCTTCGCCGGCGGCAAAGTCCAGGTCCGCCAGCTCGGCGCGAAACAGCATGTACACCTGATTGATATGGGGTAGATCGAACAGGGTGTAGAGGTGCATGCCGTGCACACGGGCGCAGGCTTCCTCCAGGGTTTCGCGGGCGGCGGCCTGTTCCAGGGTTTCGCCGTTCTCCATAAAGCCGGCGGGCAGGGTCCAGAAACCGCGGCGCGGCTCGATGGCGCGGCGGCACAGCAGCACCTGCTCGCCCCACACCGGCAGGCAGCCAGCGATGATGCGCGGGTTCTGGTAGTGGATGGTCTGGCACTGTGGGCAAACAAAGCGCAGGCGATTGTCGCCTTCGGGGATGCGCTGCTCGACGGGGCTGGCGCACTGGCTGCAGAATTTCATGGTGGCTCCAGGCCGTGTCAGGTGGGCCAGCAAGCGCTGGCCCGCTTAATAACGAAGTGACTGCGCGCTGCTGGGCCGGGGCTTGGGCAGCGTGCATCTTCGTGCCATGATGCCAGAGATAATTAACCACCGAGAACGTCTGATGCTGGATGACCTGCTTCGTCGCGTGCAGGCCTACACACCCCTGATGCTGGGGGTTGGCGCTGGCTTGCCGGAGGCGGCCGTGCTGGTGCCGATCACCCGCAGTGCTGAGCCTGAATTAGTCCTGACCTTGCGCGCCGATGGCTTGTCCACCCACGGCGGCGAGGTGGCGTTTCCCGGTGGTCGACGCGACCCGGAAGACCCGGACCTGATCAGCACGGCGCTGCGCGAGGCGCACGAGGAAATCGGCTTGCCGCCTGGCTTGGTGGAGGTGTTGGGGCCGTTGAGCACTCTGGTGTCGCGGCACGGGATTCAGGTCACGCCCTATGTCGGTTTCGTTCCGGACTTTGTTGAGTACCAACCCAACGATGGCGAAATTGCCGCGGTGTTTTCCGTGCCATTGGCGTTCTTCCTCGACGATCCGCGCGAGACCACGCACCGCATCGATTACCTGGGCAAAAGTTGGTACGTACCCAGTTACCGCTATGGCGAGTACAAGATCTGGGGGCTGACGGCGATTATGGTGGTCGAGTTGATCAATCTGCTCTACGACGCTGGCATCGAGCTGCATACGCCGCCGGCTTCTTTTATCCATCTGCGCTGACCGGCGCTGCTGGTCTTAACCTGCATTGAGGGCAATGGCATGAAATACCGTTTGGGCGACGCCCGCGTTGAAACCCATCCTGACAGCTGGGTGGCGCCGAATGCCACGCTGGTGGGCAAGGTCAAGTTGGAGGCTGGCGCCAGCGTGTGGTTCAACGCCGTGCTGCGCGGTGACAACGAGCTGATTCATATCGGTGAGAACAGCAACGTCCAGGACGGTACGGTGATGCACACCGACATGGGCTTTCCGCTGACCCTGGGCAAGGGCGTGACCATCGGCCACAACGTCATGCTGCACGGCTGCACGGTGGGCGATTACAGCCTGATCGGCATCAATGCGGTGGTGCTTAATGGCGCCAAGATCGGCAAGAACTGCATCATCGGCGCCAATGCGCTGATTCCCGAGGGTAAGGAAATCCCTGACGGCTGTCTGGTGGTGGGTTCGCCCGGCAAGGTGGTGCGCGAGCTGACCGAACCACAGAAAAAGATGCTCGAAGCCAGCGCCGCCCACTATGTGCATAACGCCAAGCGCTATGCCCGTGACCTGCAGGAACAGACTGACTGATGAGCACAGGAACACCCGTGGCCTCGCCCTGCGTGCATGTCTGTGCGCTGGATGAGGCTGACATCTGTATCGGCTGCCAGCGCAGCGCCGCGGAAATCACCCGCTGGGGGCGTATGGACAATGCCGAGCGCCGTCAGGTGCTGCTGCGTTGCGCCGAGCGAGCGCGGGCGCAGGGGCAGTTTCTGACCGTCGCACCGTAAATCTTAATTTTCTGAGGAATGACCATGCCCCGTATTGGCACGCCGCTGTCGTCCAGCGCCACCCGTGTATTGCTCTGTGGCTCGGGTGAGCTGGGCAAGGAAGTGGTGATCGAGTTGCAGCGCCTGGGCGTTGAGGTGATTGCCGTGGACCGCTACGCCGATGCGCCGGCCATGCAGGTGGCGCACCGTCATCACGTGATCAATATGCTCGACGGCGCCGCCTTGCGCGCGGTGATCGAGTTGGAACAGCCCCATTACATCGTTCCCGAGATCGAGGCGATTGCCACTGCGACCCTGGTGGAGCTGGAGGCCGAAGGTTTTACCGTGATCCCCAGCGCTCGCGCCGCGCAGCTGACCATGAATCGCGAGGGTATTCGTCGCCTGGCGGCTGAAGAGCTGGGCCTGCCGACCTCGCCTTATGAGTTTGCCGACACCCTGGAGGCCTACACCGCGGCAGTGGGGCGCATTGGCTATCCCTGCGTGGTCAAGCCGATCATGAGTTCGTCCGGCAAGGGCCAGTCGCTGCTGAAAAGCACTGACGATCTGCAAGCCGCCTGGGATTACGCCCAGGAAGGCGGACGCGCCGGCAAGGGCCGGGTGATCGTTGAGGGCTTTATCGACTTCGACTACGAAATCACCTTGCTGACCGTGCGCCATGCCGGCGGCACCACTTTCTGCGCGCCGGTCGGCCACCGTCAGGTCAAGGGCGACTATCACGAGTCCTGGCAGCCCCAGGCCATGAATCCGACGGCCCTGGCCGAATCCGAGCGGGTAGCGCGGGCGGTCACCGAGGCATTGGGTGGTCGCGGCCTGTTTGGCGTTGAGTTGTTCGTCAAGGGCGATCAGGTGTGGTTCAGCGAAGTGTCGCCGCGCCCCCATGACACCGGTCTGGTGACCTTGATCTCCCAGGAGCTGTCGGAGTTCGCCCTGCATGCGCGGGCGATTCTTGGCCTGCCAATCCCGGCCATTCGCCAGCTCGGGCCGTCGGCCTCAGCGGTGATTCTGGTGGACGGTGAGTCGCGGCAGGTCAGCTTTGGCAATCTGGCCGCGGCCCTGAGTGAAGCGGACACGGCCTTGCGCCTGTTTGGCAAGCCGCAAGTGTCTGGTCAGCGGCGCATGGGGGTGGCCCTGGCGCGCGATGAGTCGATCGAGGCGGCGCGGGCCAAAGCGTTGCGCGCGGCCCAGGCGGTCAGCGTCAACCTGTGATGCGCGTTCGGCTGTGGGGCTGGTGGCTGCTGGCGCTGCCACTGTTGCCGGTCTTGCTACCGATGGCCCTGTATACCCGGCGCACGGCCCTGCGCTTGCCTGAAGCTGAAGGCCCGCAACACGGCTTGAGTGGTGCGGTGCTGGCCGGTACGCCATTGCGACTGCTGCTATTGGGGGAGTCGTCGGTGGCCGGGGTCGGTGTCGACTCTCAGGCGCAGGCGCTGGCCGGCCAGTTGGCGCAGGCTCTGGTTGAGCAGCAGCAATGTGCCGTGGCCTGGCAGGCCTGTGGCGAGAACGGCATTACCGTGGCCCAGGCGCAGCAGCGGTTGTTGCCGCAAGGCTTGGCCGCGCCCGTGGATCTGGTGGTGCTGGTCTTTGGGGTGAATGACACCACTCACCTCAGCTCTTTGCGTGCCTGGCGCCAGGCGTTGGTGCAGATGACTCGGGCATTGCAGGCCCATGGCGCGCAGGTGGCGTTTACCAGTGTGCCGCCGTTGCAGCACTTTGCCGCCTTGCCGTGGCTACTGCGTCAGGTGTTGGGGCTGCGCGGGGCACTGCTGGATCGGCACCTGCGCCGTCTGGCCGAGCAGTTAGGTGCGCAGCATTGTGCAGTCGAGCTGGAGTTTGCCCGCGAATACCTGGCCGTTGATGGCTATCACCCGTCGGCACTGGGTTATCAGGTGTGGGCCAAGGGGCTGGCCGCGCAGCTCAAACCTCTGCTGCGGCCGCAGGCTTGAGGCTGGCGGGCCAGATGCGCACGCTCTTCACCCGATTCTCCGCCAGTTGCAGAACTTCCAGGCGGTAGGGGCCGATCTTCAGGCATACGCTGCTGTCGGGCAGGTTTTCCAGAGCTTCGGTGATCAGGCCATTGAGGGTTTTAGGGCCGTCGCAGGGCAAGTGCCAATCCAGGGCCTTGTTGATCTCGCGGATGTTGGCGGTGCCGTCAATGATCTGTGTGCCGTCGGCTTGGGGATGAATTTCCGGGCTTTGGGCCAGGTCCTGATGGTTAAAGTCGCCGACGATCTCTTCCAGAATATCTTCCAAGGTAACGATGCCCAGGGCTTCGCCGTATTCGTCGACGACGATGCCGATGCGCCGTTTCTGCTTCTGGAAGTTGATCAGTTGGGTGGAGAGTGGCGTGCTTTCCGGGATGAAATAGGGTTCCAGGCAGGCGCCCAGCAGCGACTCGTACGTCAGCTGGTCATGGGTCAGCAGGCTGGCGATCTGGCGCATGTGCACCACGCCTTCAATCTGGTTGATGTCGTTGCGAAACACCGGTAAACGCGTGTGATTGGTGGTGCGCAACTGAGCGGTGATCTGTTCCAGGCTGTCGTCGAGGTCGATGCCGATCACCTCGTTGCGGGGGATCATGATGTCGTTGACCGTAATGTTGTCCAGGTCAAGGATGCCCAGCAGCATGCTCTGCCGATTGAGGGGCAGGGCATGCTCAGACTCGCGCACCACGCTGCGCAGCTCCTCGGTGGTCAGGCTATCGTTGCGCTTGCTGGTGGGGTCGATACCCAGCAGGCGCAGCAGGCCGTTGCTGATCCAGCCCAGCAGCAGGACTAATGGGTAGAACAGCTTGAGCACTACGCTCAGCGGTAGGCTGAGCGGGTAGGCGACAGCCTCCGGGCGCAGGGCGGCCAGGGTCTTAGGGGTGATTTCCCCGAAGATCAGCAGTATTAGCGTCAGGCCGACGGTAGCGACGGCGATACCAGCATCGCCCCACAGCTGAATAGCCAGCACGGTGGCGATGGCCGAGGCGAGAATATTGACGAAGTTGTTGCCGATCAGGATAGCGCCGAGTAGGCGGTCTGGGCGGCTAAGCAGGGCTGTGACGCGTTTGGCGCCGCGGTGTCCTTCCTTGGCTAGGTGGCGTAGGCGGTAGCGGTTGAGGCTAAGGATGCCGGTTTCCGCGCTGGAGAAGAACGCCGAGCAAGCCAGCAGAAAAATCAGCAGGCCTATAAGAAAGCCTGGGTGAGCATTGTCCACGAGTAAGTGCCTAGATATGCAGAATGAATTCGCGGACCAGCTTGCTGCCAAAGTAAGCCAGCATCAGCAGGCAGAAGCCGGCCAGGGTCCAGCGAATGGCTTTGTGCCCGCGCCAGCCCAGTTGCTGGCGGCCCCAGAGGAGCACGGCAAAAACTACCCACGCCACGCAGGCGAGGATGGTTTTGTGCGCCACGTGCTGGCCGAACAGGTCGTCGAGAAACAACCAGCCGGACAGCAGTGACAGGGACAGCAGGCCCCAGCCGGCCCAAAGAAACCCGAATAGCAGGCTTTCCATGGTTTGCAGGGGGGGGAAATTTTTGATCAGCCCGGACGGGTGTTTGTGTTTGAGTTGGTAGTCCTGCAGCAGCAGGAGCAGCGACTGGAACACGGCGATAGTGAGCATGCCGTAGGCCAGAATCGACAACAGGATATGGGCCAGAATGCCGGGTTGTTCATTAATCGCTTGCGCTGTACCGCTAGGAGCAAATTGCGCCATCAGTACGGTCAGGGTGCCCAGTGGCAACAGTAATAGCAGCAGGTTTTCCACCGGGATCTGCCGGCAGGCCAGCAGGGTCAGCAGGATCACGGCGGCCGCGATCAGGCTGGCGGCGTTGAAAAAATCCAAATTCAGACCGCTGGCGGTGATCAGCTGCAGATACAGGGCCGTCCCGTGGGCCAGCAGGGCGACGATGCCGAGTAGCCCCAGCAGGCGTTTGTCTGGCACAGCCCGTTGGGCCAGGCGCAGGCCCTGGTAGGCGCTAGTGCCGGCATACAGGCCGGCGGCAATGAGGCTGGGAAGCAGAGGGTGCATAAGTCCTGGCAAGGCGAGCCTGAAAGGTCGTGAGTGTGGCATACATCCGCCTTGCCTCGAAAGACCGCAGGCGGTGTCGGTGCGGGCGACTCTTCGCTATAATCCGCGACCTGCAGCAAGCCCAGCCTCGGTTCGCGAAGAACCTGAAAGGAACGCGCATGTTTGAAAATCTAACAGATCGCCTCTCGCAGACCCTGCGCCACGTTACCGGCAAGGCCAAGCTGACTGAGGACAATATCAAAGACACCCTGCGCGAAGTGCGCATGGCGCTGCTCGAAGCTGACGTGGCTTTGCCGGTGGTCAAAGACTTCGTCAATAAGGTCAAGGATCGCGCGGTCGGCACCGAAGTCTCGAAGAGCCTGACCCCGGGCCAGGCTTTTGTGAAGATTGTGCGCGCCGAGCTCGAAGAGCTGATGGGCGCGGCTAACGAAGATCTCGATCTGCATGCCGCTCCGCCCGCCGTGGTGTTGATGGCTGGCCTGCAGGGCGCGGGCAAGACCACGACGGTGGGCAAGCTGGCGCGCTTCCTTAAAGAGCGCAAGAAAAAGACCGTGCTGGTGGTGTCGGCGGACGTTTATCGTCCTGCTGCTATTAAACAGTTGGAAACCCTGGCTGCCGAAGTGGGTGTGACCTTCTTCCCGTCGGACCTCAGCCAGAAGCCGGTGGCAATTGCCGAAGCGGCGATCCGCGAAGCCAAGCTGAAGTTCATCGACGTGGTGATTGTCGATACCGCCGGTCGTTTGGCCATCGATGCCGAGATGATGGCCGAGATCCAGGCCGTGCATGCAGCGATCAAGCCGGTCGAAACCCTGTTCGTGGTCGATGCCATGACCGGTCAGGATGCCGCCAATACCGCCAAGGCCTTTGCCGATGCGCTGCCGCTGACAGGCGTGGTGCTGACCAAGGTCGATGGTGATGCCCGTGGTGGTGCGGCGCTGTCCGTGCGCGCGATCACCGGCAAGCCGATCAAGTTCCTTGGTATGGGTGAGAAGAGCGATGCGCTCGAACCCTTCCATCCAGACCGGATTGCCTCGCGGATTCTCGGCATGGGTGACGTGCTCAGCCTGATCGAGCAGGCCGAGCAGACCCTGGACAAGGAAAAAGCCGACAAGCTGGCGAAGAAGCTGAAGAAAGGTAAGGGCTTCGATCTCGAAGACTTCCGCGATCAGCTGCAGCAAATGAAGAATATGGGTGGCCTCGGCGGCTTGATGGACAAGTTGCCGACCATGGGTGGCGTCAATCTGGCGCAAATGGGCGGCGCACAAGTGGCCGCCGAGAAGCAGTTCAAACAGATGGAGGCGATCATCAACTCGATGACGCCGGGCGAGCGCCGCGACCCGGAAATTATCAGCGGTTCGCGCAAGCGCCGCATCGCCATGGGCTCCGGTACTCAGGTGCAGGACATCGGGCGACTGATCAAACAGCACAAACAAATGCAGAAGATGATGAAGAAATTCACCGCCAAAGGCGGCATGGCCAAGATGATGCGCGGGATGGGCGGCATGCTGCCTGGCGGCGGTATGCCGCGTCTTTGACAGCGCCCGGCACGACAGTTTCATAAGGCCGAACCCGGTTCGGCTGGCTGAATACAGACAGATGCGCACTTCGCACTTATCTGTTGAATTAACCTCGCACAATCTTTAGAATGTGCGGCCTTTCGGGCCCCGTGCCCAGTGTGCAATTTTAGTTTTGCAGCACCGACTACAGGAACGATGTTCACATGGTATCTATTCGTCTTGCTCGTGGCGGCTCCAAGAAGCGCCCGTTTTATCACCTGACCGTGACCAACAGCCGCAATGCGCGCGATGGTCGTTTTGTTGAGCGTATCGGCTTCTTCAATCCGATCGCTGCTGGTGGTGAAGTGCGTCTCTCGGTTGACCAAGAGCGTGCTACCTACTGGATCAGCCAGGGTGCACAGCCGTCTGAGCGCGCCGCTCAGCTGCTGAAGGAAGCTGCTAAGGCTTCGGCCTGATCAGCATGACTGCGACGCCAGCCCACGCCGATGACCTCATCGTTATTGGCAAGATTTTCTCGGTGCACGGCGTTCGCGGCGAAGTGAAGGTTTACTCCTTCACTGATCCGATTGACAACCTGCTTGATTACACGCACTGGACGCTTCGGCGCGACGGCGTGGTACGACAGGTTGAGCTGGCCAGCGGGCGCACGCAAAACAAGGTGCTCGTGGCAAAGCTGAAGGGGCTCGATGACCGGGATGAGGCACGTACTCTCTCGGGCTTTGAAATTTGTGTACCCCGCAGCTTGTTTCCTGATCTGACCGACGGCGAGTACTACTGGTACCAGTTGGAAGGTCTGAAGGTTATCGATCAGCACGGGCAATTGCTCGGACGCATCGATCATCTACTGGAAACCGGTTCGAACGATGTGATGGTGGTGAAATCCTGCGCTGACAGCCTGGATGATCGTGAGCGCCTGCTGCCCTATACGGAGCAATGCGTGCTGACGATTGATCTGACGGCGGGTGAGATGCGGGTGGATTGGGATGCTGATTTCTAAACGCGCGGGTTAGTAAGAAACATGGCTAGCTTGCGAGTTGAGGTCATTACCCTGTTCCCGGAGATGTTTTCCGCCATCAGCGAATACGGCATTACCAGTCGTGCGGTGAAGCAGGGGTTGTTGCAACTGACCTGCTGGAATCCTCGTGCCTATACCGAAGATCGCCACCAAACAGTGGATGATCGGCCTTTTGGCGGCGGTCCGGGCATGGTGATGAAAATCAAGCCGCTGCAAGATGCTCTGGCTGAGGCCAAGCAGGCTGCCGGCGGTAATGCCAAAGTGATTTACCTCTCGCCGCAAGGTCGCCAACTGAATCAGTCGGCGGTACGCGCGTTGGTGAAAGAGGACGCTTTAATCCTCATTGCCGGCCGCTACGAGGGGATCGATGAGCGCTTTATTGAAGCGCATGTCGATGAGGAATGGTCGATTGGTGATTACGTCCTTTCCGGCGGTGAGCTGCCGGCAATGGTGCTGATCGATGCGGTGACGCGACTCTTGCCTGGGGCATTGGGTCATGCGGACTCCGCCGAGGAGGATTCGTTTACCGACGGCCTGCTCGATTGCCCTCATTACACCCGTCCGGAGGTGTATGCGGACAAGCGTGTTCCATCAGTGTTGCTGAGTGGCAACCACGAACACATCCGGCGTTGGCGTTTGCAGCAGTCCCTTGGTCGGACCTACGAACGGCGCGCTGATCTTCTGGAAAGCCGCTCGCTTTCTGGAGAAGAGAAAAAGCTGTTGGCGGAATACCTTCGCCAGCGGGACGATAGTTAACGTATCGATGGTCGGCCTTAGGCCAGCCTTAGGAGCAAAGCATGACTAACAAGATTATTCAGCAGATCGAAGCTGAGCAGATGGGCAAAGTAATTCCTCCTTTCGCACCGGGCGACACCGTTGTCGTTCAAGTGAAAGTGAAGGAAGGCGACCGTCAGCGTCTGCAGGCATTCGAAGGCGTTGTAATTGCCAAGCGTAACCGTGGTCTGAACAGTGCTTTCACTGTGCGTAAGATCTCCAACGGTGTTGGCGTTGAGCGTACCTTCCAGACCTACAGCCCGCTGGTTGAAAGCCTGGCTGTTAAGCGTCGCGGTGACGTGCGTAAAGCCAAGCTTTACTACCTCCGCGATCTGTCTGGTAAGGCAGCGCGCATCAAGGAAAAACTGGTTTAACTTCCAGTCGTTCCCAAAAAAAGCAGCCTGCGGGCTGCTTTTTTATTGCCTGCGATTTTTAGCAGGGCCATCTGCGCTGAAGGTGTTGGCGGTTGGCGGTGTGATTGATGGTGATGCCGCCGTGCGGGGTGTGGCCGTTTCAGTGCAAGCGGATTTTCAGTGAAGCTTGCGACAGGTCGATATCTTGCAGCACCACGCTGCCAAAACTTTGTCCGGGATTGGCGCCAGCCACGCGGACATTGTCGAAGCGCAGTTCGCCGATTGAGCTGGGCAGGCGTACGTTGACTGAGCCATCAGCATTGATGATTGAGGTCAGCTTGCTGGTGTCATATTGCACATCGTGCATTGAGGTTTCGGCTTCCAGGCTGCTGAGCACGGGCATGACCAATTTGGCCAGCTGTCCAACAGTGCCGACACCATCACCGGCGCTGGCTTGGGCAAAAATACCTTGCAGGGCTTCATTCAAACCTTGAGCGCTAACGCTGCTCATCTCCGCGTCGCTCAGTGCTTGCATGCCGCGGGGCATGTATTGCTCGCTGACGATGTTTGGTGTCTGTTGGCGCTGGATGTCGGCGCTGGCCATCTGGAACGGGCTGAGCAGGGCGGCGACCAGGGTGGCGGTCACGCGCAGGCTGGTTTGTTTTTTCAGGGCCTTGGTCAGTTGGCGTTCACTGACCAGGCCTTGCTCGATAAGAATTTCGCCCAGTCGCTTGTTGCTGGTGAGCTGCAATTTGATTGCGCTGTCGAGCTGGGCGGAGGAGATTAGGCCTTTGTCGATCAGCAACTGGCCAAGACGCGATTTCTGATTGTTAGACATTGTTATGAATCCGGCGGTCAATGATGGCTAATTGCAAGCATGGGTGGCGGTTGGCAAATTGTCACCCATCCAAAGATAGGTGCGAGTTTGGTTTTCAAGTCTTATTGGGCCTAGCAAATGTGTTTTTAATTGCCGTGTAGCTGGGTGCATTTCTGGCCTTGGTGGTCGCTGCTGTGGAAGACTGTTGTCACGCCCTCTACTTATCGTTGCCACGTCATGCCTGCTATCGAACATCCGTTGGTCGAGCGTTTCCTTGAGTCGCTGTGGATGGAGAAGGGCTTGTCGCCGCACACCGTCGCCGCTTATCGCAGCGATCTGGCTCAGTATCAAGGCTGGTTGCAGGAGCGCGGGGTTGAGTTGCACGGCAGTGGCCGTGAGGCGATTCTCGATCACCTGGCCTGGCGTTTGAGTGCGGGTTATCAGGCGCGCTCAACCGCCCGCTTTCTGTCTGGGCTGCGCGGGTTCTACCGCTTTCTGTTGCGTGAAGGGTTGATTGAGCAGGACCCGACCCTGCAGGTGGAGTTGCCGCAGTTGGGTCGTCCGTTACCCAAAAGTCTGTCTGAGGCCGACGTGGAGGCACTGCTGGCCGCGCCGGACATCGGCGAGCCGATCGGCCTGCGCGATCGCGCCATGCTGGAAGTCTTGTATGCCTGCGGGCTGCGGGTGACCGAGTTGATCAGCTTGACCCTGGAGCAAGTCAATCTCCGCCAGGGTGTACTGAGGGTGTTCGGCAAGGGCAGCAAGGAACGTCTGGTGCCGTTGGGCGAGGAGGCGATGGTCTGGGTGGCGCGTTATGTGCGCGACAGCCGGCCATTGTTGCTGGATGGTAAGCCTAGCGACGTGCTGTTTCCGAGTCTGCGCGGTGAGCAAATGACTCGGCAAACCTTCTGGTACCGCATCAAGCATCAGGCTCGTGTGGCGGGGGTCAGCAAGTCGCTGTCGCCGCATACCCTGCGACACGCCTTTGCCACTCATTTACTCAACCACGGCGCCAACCTGCGGGTGGTGCAGATGCTGCTGGGGCATAGCGATTTGTCGACCACCCAGATCTACACCCATGTGGCCCGCGCACGCTTGCAGGCGCTGCACGCGGCCCATCACCCGCGTGGCTAGCGAGGCGATAAGCGGGAGGTTCTGGGTGATCCGCAGCGGTCGGTGCGGCAGGGCTTCTGTGATAGGCTTTGCGCCATCTATGACTGCCCGCCGCTCAACAGGAGTACCCATGCGCGTGACCCGGATTTTCGCTGCTGTAGCCCTTGGCCTTGCCGGTAATTTAGCCCTGGCTGCCGACCCCGATCAGGCCATCCGCAGTTCTTTGAAAGCCATCGATCCTGAGATGAAGATTGAGGCGATTGCCGAGAGCCCTTTGACAGGGGTTTTTGAGGTGCACCTGCCTGGTGGCCGCGTGTTGTACTCCAGCGCTGACGGTCAGTACATGCTGCAAGGCTATCTGTATCAGTTCAAGAATGGCCAGGCCGTCAATCTGACTGAGCAGGTTAAAAGCAAGGCAGTTGCCAAGGAGATGGCAAAAATACCGGTCAGCGATATGGTGGTATTTGCCCCCAAAGAGCCGAAGACCCATATCACCGTGTTTACCGACACCGATTGTGGTTATTGCCAGAAGCTCCATCGTGAAGTTCCGGAGCTCAATCGTCGTGGCGTAGAAGTGCGCTACGTAGCCTTTCCACGGCAAGGTGTGGGTTCTCACGGTTACAACGGTCTGGTCAGCGTCTGGTGTGCGAAAGACCGCCAGGATGCAATGAACAAGGCCAAGTCCCGTGAAGAATTGCCGCCAGGCAAGTGCGAAAACCCGGTGGCCAAACAGTATGAAATTGGCCAGCTAATCGGCATAAATGGCACGCCGGCCATCGTCCTGGCCAACGGCGAGCTGATTCCCGGTTACCAGCCGGCGCCGGATCTGGCCAAGCTGGCTCTAGAGGCCAAGTAAGCTGGCCGTTCGCTGGTTTGCCCAATGGCGCCAGCGATGAATTGACTAATAAGGTCGCGCTTCGTAATGTGCGGCTCTTTTATGCGGCCGGGGCATGCTCCGGCCGCTTACTGTGAAGATGGGGTATAGCAGCGTGAAACCGGTGAAAGTAGGCATCTGTGGGCTGGGCACCGTCGGTGGCGGCACCTTGAATGTACTCAAGCGTAATGCTGAGGAGATTACCCGTCGTGCCGGTCGCGGTATTGAAGTTGCCCAGATTGCTATTCGCTCGCCCAAGCCCCAATACGACACGACCGGTATCACGCTGACCAACGATGTCTTCGATGTGGTGAATAACCCGGAAATCGACATCGTTATCGAGCTGATCGGTGGCTACACCCTGGCCCATGAACTGGTGCTCAAGGCCATCGACAACGGCAAGCATGTGGTCACTGCCAACAAGGCGCTGATCGCCGTGCACGGCAACGAGATCTTCGCCCGCGCCCGCGAGAAAGGCGTGATCGTCGCCTTCGAAGCCGCCGTAGCCGGTGGTATCCCGGTGATCAAGGCGATCCGTGAAGGCCTTGCGGCCAACCGCATCAACTGGCTGGCCGGCATCATCAACGGCACCGGCAACTTCATCCTCACCGAAATGCGCGAGAAAGGCCGGGCTTTCGATGACGTACTGAAGGAAGCCCAGGCCCTGGGTTACGCCGAGGCCGATCCGACCTTCGACGTTGAAGGCATCGATGCGGCGCACAAGCTGACCATCCTGGCTTCGATTGCCTTTGGTATTCCGCTGCAGTTCGACAAGGCCTACACCGAAGGCATCACCCAGCTGACCACGGCGGACGTCAACTACGCCGAAGCCCTGGGTTACCGCATCAAGCACCTCGGCGTAGCCCGCCGTACCGAGGCCGGTATTGAGCTGCGCGTGCATCCGACCCTGATTCCGGCTGACCGCCTGATTGCCAACGTCAACGGTGTGATGAACGCGGTCATGGTCAACGGCGACGCCGCCGGGTCCACCCTCTACTACGGCGCCGGTGCCGGCATGGAGCCAACCGCATCGTCTGTGGTGGCTGACCTGGTGGACGTGGTGCGCGCCATGACCGCCGACCCGGAGAACCGTGTACCGCACCTGGCCTTCCAGCCGGATGCGTTGTCGGCCCACCCGATCCTGCCGATCGAGGCCTGCGAAAGCGCGTATTACCTGCGCATTCAGGGCAAGGATCATCCCGGCGTGCTGGCCCAGGTGGCGACCATCCTCTCCGAGCGCGGGATCAACATCGAGTCGATCATGCAGAAGGAAGCGGAGGAGCAGGACGGCCTGGTGCCGATGATTCTGGTCACCCATCGCGTCACCGAACAGCGTATGAACGACGCCATCACCGCCCTGGAAGCCCTCGCCGACGTGGTTGGCAATGTCGTGCGCATCCGCGTCGAACAGCTTAATTAATTAGTCGCCAGCCCCGGCTGGCGAGTCGCCCAAAGGTTTTTACCCATGCGCTATATCAGCACCCGTGGTCAGGCTCCGGCCCTGAATTTTGAAGATGTATTGCTGGCAGGTCTGGCCAGCGATGGCGGCCTCTATGTGCCGGAAAACCTGCCGCGTTTCACCCAGGAAGAGATCGCTTCCTGGGCCGGTCTGCCGTACCACGAGCTGGCCTTCAAGGTCATGCGTCCGTTCGTCACCGGCAGCATCCCGGATGCCGACTTCAAGAAAATTCTCGAAGAAACCTACGGTGTATTCGCCCACAGTTCCGTCGCGCCGCTGCGCCAACTGGGCAGCAACGAGTGGGTGTTGGAGCTGTTCCACGGCCCGACCCTGGCGTTCAAGGATTTCGCCCTGCAACTGCTCGGCCGTCTGCTCGATTACGTATTGGCCAAGCGCAACGAGCGCGTGGTGATCATGGGCGCCACTTCCGGTGATACCGGCTCGGCGGCCATCGAAGGCTGCAAGGCTTGCGACAACGTCGACATCTTCATCATGCACCCGCACAACCGCGTGTCCGAAGTGCAGCGTCGGCAGATGACCACCATCTTCGGTGACAACATCCATAACATCGCCATCGAAGGCAACTTCGATGACTGCCAGGAGATGGTCAAGGACAGCTTCGCTGACCAGGGCTTCCTCAAAGGCACCCGTTTGGTGGCGGTCAACTCGATCAACTGGGCGCGGATCATGGCCCAGATCGTCTACTACTTCCACGCAGCCCTGCAGCTTGGCGGCCCGGCGCGTTCCATCGCGTTCTCGGTGCCAACCGGCAACTTCGGTGACATCTTCGCCGGCTACCTGGCGCGCAACATGGGCCTGCCGATCAGCCAGCTGATCGTCGCCACCAACCGTAATGACATCCTGCACCGTTTTATGAGCGGCAATCAGTACGCCAAGGACACCTTGCACCCGACGTTGTCGCCGTCCATGGACATCATGGTTTCGTCCAACTTCGAGCGCCTGCTGTTCGACCTGCACGGTCGCAACGGCGCGGCCGTGGCCGAGTTGATGGCCAGCTTCAAGCAGACCGGTGCCTTCAGTGTTGCCGATGACCGCTGGACCGAAGCGCGCAAGCTGTTCGACTCCCTGGCCGTCAACGACGAAGAAACCTGCGCCACCATCGCCGAGGTGTACGCCGAGTGCGGCGAGTTGCTCGACCCGCACACCGCCATCGGCGTCAAAGCCGCGCGTGATTGCCGTCGTAGCCTGGCGACACCGATGGTGATCCTCGGCACCGCGCACCCGGTCAAGTTCCCGGAAGCCGTGGAGAAAGCCGGTATTGGCGCTGCGCCGGCACTGCCGCCGCACCTGGCCGATCTGTTCCAGCGCGATGAGCGTTGCACCGTGCTGGCCAACGACCTGAAGACCGTACAGGCCTTCGTCGCTGCCCACGGCAATCGCGGCAAGCCGTTGTAAGCGTCACGCGTAATAAAAAAGGCCAGTCTCCCGCGGGAACTGGCCTTTTTTGTGGGCGCTTTTTAACCCCGGTTAGATCGCGCCGTCGCGGTGCAGGGCGCTGATCTGTTCCTGGCTGTAGCCCAGTGCACTGAGCACGTGCTGGTTGTGCTCACCCAGCGCCGGGCCGATGGCGTCGACGCCGCCTGGGGTGGCCGACAGCTTGGGCACGATGCCGGGCATTTTGAAGGTCTTGCCGTCTGGCAACTTGGCTGAGAGAAACATTTCACGGGCGAGAAACTGCGGGTCGCTGAGCATGTCTTCGGCCGAGTAGATGCGACTGGCCGGCACCTCTGCGCCGTTCAGGGTCTCCAGCATCTGGGTCAGCGGCGTGGCATTGGCCCAGCGGTCGATCACCCCGTACAGCTCATCGCGGCGCAAGTCGCGGCCGGCGTTGTCGGCCAGGCTGGGGTCATCGGCCAGGTCGTCACGGTCGATGGCGCGCATAAAACGCTGGAAGATCGCATCGCCGTTGGCGCCGATCTGCACGTGTTTGCCGTCGCTGCTGGTGTGGATCGACGAGGGCGTGATGCCGGGCATGATGTTGCCGCTGCGCTCGCGGATAAAACCGAACACGTCGAACTCCGGCACCATCGACTCCATCATCGCAAACACCGCCTCGTACAGCGCCACGTCCACCACCTGGCCACTGCCGCCATTCACCTCGCGATGACGCAGGGCCATCAGCGCGCCGATCACGCCCCACAGGGCGGCAATCGAGTCGCCGATGGAAATCCCGGTGCGCACCGGCGGGCGGTCCTCGAAGCCGGTGATATAACGCAGCCCGCCCATGGACTCACCCACGGCGCCGAAGCCCGGTTGCCCCTGCATCGGCCCGCTCTGACCGAAGCCCGACAGGCGCACCATCACCAGCTTGGGGTTCAGCGCGTGCAGAACGTCCCAGCCCAGGCCGAGCTTTTCCAGCACGCCGGGGCGGAAGTTCTCGATCAGGATGTCCGCCTCGCTGAGCAGTTGCTTGAGGATGACGATGGCGTCCGGGTGCTTGAGGTTGAGGGTCAGCGACTGCTTGTTGCGCGCCTGCACGAACCACCACAGCGACGTGCCCTCATACAGCTTGCGCCACTTGCGCAGCGGGTCGCCGCCGCTGGGCGACTCGACCTTGATCACCTCAGCACCGAATTCGGCGCAGATCCGCGCGGCGAAAGGACCGGCGATCAGGGTGCCGAGTTCAATCACTTTCAGGCCGGCGAGGGGTTTGCTGGCAAGGTTCATTACAGGCTCCAGACGACAGACAATGCGCGCGACTCTAACCCGCTCGGGCGGCATCGGGTAGACTTGCCGGCTTCCCGCTGTCTCAATGTTGAATTATCAAGAAGCCCGTCCATGGCCCAGCCGTCCACCACCTACAAAATCGACCTGAACCTCACCGACATCGATCGCAGCATCTATGAAAGCCTGCGTTTCACCGTGGCCAAACACCCCTCGGAAACCGAAGAGCGCCTGGCCGCGCGGTTGATTGCCTACTGTCTGTTCTATCACGAGCAGCTGGCGTTCGGCCGTGGTCTGTCGGATGTGGATGAGCCGGCCCTGTGGGAAAAGAGCCTGGACGACCGCGTGCTGCACTGGATCGAAGTCGGTCAGCCGGACAGCGACCGCATGACCTGGTGCTCGCGGCGTACCGAGAAGTTCAGCCTGGTGGCCTACGGCAGCTTGCGCGTGTGGCAAACCAAGATGCTCGACCCGGTGCGCAGCCTGAAGAACATCAATGTTGTGGCCTTGGATCAAGACGCCCTGGCGGCTCTGGCCAAGGACCTGCCGCGTTCGCTGAGCTGGAGCGTGATGATCAGCGACGGTGAACTGTTCGTCACCGACGAGCGCGGCCAGCACGAAGTGCCAGTTGAATGGCTGATCGGCGAGCGTTAATTCCGGCGCCAGGTGTAGTCCGGATGCAATCCGGGAGCGCGCCGCCGTGATGTTCCCGGATTACATCCGGGCTACGGGTCGTCTGACCCTGAACACTGAGATACCCGCCCCATGCGCATCGACCCCCGTCCTTTACCCGCCAACCTGCCTGACCTGGGCGACCTGCCGCCGCTGCTGACCCGGCTGTATGCGGCCCGTGGCGTGCGCTCGGCCGTGGAGCTGGACAAGGGCCTGGCGCGGTTGATTCCGTATCAACGGCTGAAGGGCATCGATGCCGCCGTGAGTCTGTTGGTCACGGCCTTGCAGCAGCGCCAGCGCATTTTGATCGTCGGCGACTTCGATGCCGACGGCGCCACTGCCAGTTCGGTCGGCGTGCTGGGGTTGCGCATGCTTGGCGCCGCCCATGTTGATTATCTGGTGCCCAACCGCTTTGAGTACGGCTACGGCCTGACCCCGGAGATCGTGGCCGTGGCCTTGCAGCGTGAGCCGCAGTTGCTGCTGACCGTGGACAACGGCATCTCCAGCGTTGAGGGCGTGGCCGCGGCCAAGGCGGCGGGGCTGACGGTGCTGGTGACCGATCACCACTTGCCGGGCCCTGAATTGCCGGCCGCCGATGCCATCGTCAATCCCAACCAGCCCGGCTGCGAGTTTCCGAGCAAGGCGCTGGCCGGGGTCGGGGTGATGTTCTATGTGCTGCTGGCGCTGCGGGCGCGCTTGCGCGAGCTGAACTGGTTCGCCGAGCGCGGCCTGAATGAGCCCAATCTGGCTGAGCTGCTCGATTTGGTCGCGCTGGGCAGCGTGGCCGACGTGGTGCCGCTGGACGCCAACAACCGCATCCTTGTTCATCAGGGCCTGGCGCGCATTCGTGCCGGTCGGGCGCGGCCGGGGTTGCGCGCGGTGTTGGAAGTGGCAGGGCGTGATCATCAGCGGATTAACTCCACCGACCTTGGTTTTATCCTCGGTCCGCGTTTGAACGCGGCCGGTCGCCTGGACGACATGAGCTTAGGGATTGAGTGCCTGCTGTGTGAAGACGAGGCCCTGGCCCGTGACATGGCGCAGCAACTGGATGAGCTGAACAAAGACCGCAAATCCATTGAGCAGGGCATGCAGCGCGAGGCCCTGGCCCAGCTCAAGGATTTGCCCCTGGCTGACATGCCGTTCGGCCTGTGCCTGTTCGAGCCGGACTGGCACCAGGGCGTGATTGGCATCCTCGCTTCGCGCCTGAAGGAGCGTTACTTCCGTCCGGCGATTGCCTTCGCCGATGCCGGTGACGGCCTGCTCAAGGGCTCTGCGCGTTCGGTGCCGGGACTGCACATTCGCGATGCGCTGGACGCCGTGGCGGCCAAACATCCGGGCTTGATCAGCAAGTTCGGCGGTCACGCCATGGCCGCCGGCCTGTCGCTGCCGCAGGAAAATTACGGCGCTTTTGCCGCAGCCTTTGATGCCGAGGTGCGCCGTCAGTTACACGCCGATGACCTGACCGGCCGTTTGCTCTCCGACGGTCAGCTCAGTGTCACCGAGTTCAACCTGGAACTGGCCAAGGCCCTGCGCCATGCCGGGCCCTGGGGGCAACATTTCCCCGAGCCGCTGTTTCATGGTGTGTTCCAGATCGTCCAGCAGCGTCTGGTCGGCGAGAAGCATCTCAAGCTGGTGCTGAAGACCGAGTGCGGTGGCCAGACCCTGGACGGCATCGCCTTCAATATCGACCGCGAGCTGTGGCCAAACCCGACCGTGCGCTGGGTGGAAGTGGCCTACAAACTGGATGTGAACGAGTTTCGTGGCAACGAGACGGTGCAGTTGATGATTGCCCACCTGGCACCGCGCTAAGTCGTCCTAGCAGGCTGTTGAAAAGCTACCTGCGTTGCCGATACGGCGTTAAAAACAAGCTCAGAATGCTCATTTACAACCCGTAAACTCCGCTTCTTCGCCTGTTTTCGCCTTGTCTCGGCTGCCTCGCCTACGTTTTTCAACGGCCTGCTAACGCAGCATCAGCATCGCGGCTTTCTGCATAAACATGGCGCTGTCGGCTTTCGACATCAGCTCGTCCAGCTCCTCGCCATCCTGCGGGTAGAGGGCGATGCCCAGGCTGGCGCTGACTTTTAGGTGGACACCACCCCAGCGCAGCGGCAGGGCGATGGCGCGGCAGATCTGGCTGGTCAGGCGCTGAATATCGGTATCGCTTTGCACCCCGTCGAGCAGGATCACAAATTCGTCGCCGCCCATCCGTGCGGCCATATCGGCCTCGCGGATGTGGGCGCTGATGGCTTGAGCGGCGTGGATCAGGATGGCATCGCCGGCCTGGTGGCCATACGCATCATTGATCTGCTTGAACTGATTGAGGTCGATGTAGCACAGCGCCAGGCATTCGCCGCTGCGCTTGGCGCTCAGCAGCTTCTGTTTGGCGTAGGGGATAAAGCTGTTGCGGTTGGGTAGCCCGGTCAGGCTGTCGTTGAAGGCCAGGTTGCGCACTTCTTCTTCGGCTACCTGGCGGCGTTGAATCTCGCGCCGCAGGCGGCGCTGGCTGGCCAGCAGAATCAGGGTAATCAGCAAGGCCAGGCCGGCGCCGATGCTGATCAGGGCGATGATCTTTTGCAGCCGCTCGACCTTGGAGGGCGGATTGGGGTCGTAGATAAAACCGGCCAGTGCGTGGGTGTCCTTGACCATGCCCAGTTCGTGAAAGGCTTCAGCCATGCGTTGCCAGCGACCAGGGTTCATATGGCCGATTTCGATCAGGTCAGGGAGGATCAGGGCGCGCATGGCCTTGGCCTCAAACTGCAGATGGGCGCGCGGCTTTTTTACCTGATATTGCTTAAGCAGCAGGTCAATGATGTGTTCGGGGTTGTCCATCGCGTAGCGCCAGCCGCGCAGGGTGGCACGGCGGAAGGCTTCGACGCGTTCGGGATGCTCGCGCTGCTCCGCCTCGCTGGTGAACAAAATGTCGCTGTAGAAGTCGATGCCGTAGGTGTTGGGTGAAATGATTCGGTAGTCGATCCCGCGTTGCTGCAGATAGAAGGGTTCGTTGGTCAGGTAAGAGTTGAACGCGGCTACCTTGCCGGAGACCAGGTCCTCGATGTCGTAGCTGCTCGGTTGCAGCTTGATCAGTGCTGGGTCGATGCCCTCGCGGCGGAACATGGCCTGGAAGTCGGCATCAGTTTGCGCGTTCATCAGCATCACGCTTTTACCGATCAGGTCGTGGGCGGTTTCGATGCCAGCATCGGTGCGGGCCAGCAGTACCGAGGGTGAGTGCTGGAAGATCACGGCCAGGGCTACCAGGGGCTTGCCCTTGAGTCGCTCGTACAGAAGCTCGCTGTTGGACTCGGCGTACTGGGCGCGTCCGGCCAGCACTTCATCCACCGGGGTTTTGCCCGGCGCGCCTTCGTGCAGGCGGACGTCGAGGCCTTCTTCGCGGTAATAACCCTGGGCAATGGCGGCGTAGTAGCCGGCAAACTGGAACTGGTGCTTCCAGCGCAGCTGGAAGTCGATGACCTCAAGCGGGCGTTGCACCGCAACCGTCAGACCGGGCAACAGCAGGGCAAGCAGGCACAGCCCGCGAATGAGGGCTGTTCCTGCTGAGTGTCGCGTGGTGTGGCGCGTGCAGAAACCGGTCATGGGCATCATCCGTGAAGGTCAGGCGTCGCCAGTGTGGCGGCTACCATACATAAACCTTGTCTCGATCATGCCTGCCGTCCTGCTTGGGCGCAATTGCCCGCAGGGCGCCTGCCGACGGAGTGACTCGTTACTGCTGCTGGCGCCAAATGGGGGGGTTACCAGCCCAACTGCTTGTTGAAGCCGAGAGCATCGTAGTAGTCGCCCTGGTAGGCGATCTTGCCGTCCTTGATGCGCACGAAGCTGACCCCGGAGAAGGTCACTGGTTTGTTGGTGGCTGGGGTTTCCGGGCCCCAGGCGCCGGTGTTGGTGCCGCTGAAAACCCATTCGAAAGCGATGCCATCTTTGCTGACGATTGGCGTGCCGGTCATTTTCCAACTCAGGTCTGGCACGGCGGTGACGAACACTTTGATCACGTTGTCGCGGGCGGCTTCGCGGCCTTTTTGCGGGGTGCCGACGGTGATGTCGAGGTATTCGGCATCGGCGGCCAGGAAGGTGCCAGCCTTCTCGACGTCATGGGCGTTCCAGGCGGCCATATAGCCGTCGACGATGGCCTTGGCGTCGTCAGCGGCCTGGGCCAAACCGGCGGCGGCAAACAGCACGAAGAAACTGACGCTACGGAGTGCATTGTTCATTGTTGTTGCTCCTGCTCAGAGTGAGCGGCCCGAGATGGGCCGGTCGTGGTTAAGACAAAAACATGAAGTATCGAGAGCGAAGGCCGTCTCGTAGGGTGGATGTCGCTTTTTACATCCACCATGCAGCGCACGCCGATTTCGCCATGGTGGATCGATACAGCGTGATCCACCCTACGACAGCCCTCTTAGTGCTTGAACATCACATGGCGCACGGCGGTGTAGTCTTCCAGGCCATACATGGACATGTCCTTGCCGTAGCCAGACAGCTTCACGCCGCCATGGGGCATTTCGCTGACCAGCATGAAGTGGGTGTTGACCCAGGTGCAGCCGTATTGCAGGCGTGCGGCCAGGCGATGGGCGCGACCGACATCTGCCGTCCACACCGAGGAAGCCAGGCCGTAGTCGGAGTCGTTGGCGTAGCTCAGGGCTTGGGCTTCGTCATCGAACTGGGTGACCGACACCACCGGGCCGAACACTTCGCGCTGGACGATCTCGTCGCCTTGCAGGGCGCCGGCTAGCACGGTCGGCTCGAAGAAGAAGCCTGGCCCGGCCACGGCATCACCACCGGTGATCACGCTGATATGCGGCAGCGCCTTGGCCCGGTCGACCATGCCCACGACTTTCTGGCGGTGCTGTTCGGTGATCAGCGGGCCGAGCTCGGTGCTTGGGTCATCCTGCAGGCCGTATTTGATGCTGCTCACCGCCTCACCGAGTTTGGCCACGAACTTGTCGTAGATGCCTTTCTGCGCATAGATGCGACAGGCCGCCGTGCAGTCTTGCCCAGCGTTATAGAAACCGAAGGTGCGGATGCCTTCCACGGCGGCGTCCAGGTCGGCGTCGTTGAAGATGATCACCGGCGCTTTGCCGCCCAGTTCCATGTGCATGCGCTTCACGGTGTCGGCGGTGCTGCTGATGATGTTGCTGCCGGTTGGGATCGAGCCGGTCAGCGACACCATGCGTACTTTTTTGTGGGTCACCAGCGGCTGGCCAACGCTCGGGCCGCGGCCGAACACCACGTTGATTACGCCGGCCGGGAAGATTTCGGCGGCCAGTTCGGCCAGCTTCAATGCGGTCAGTGGGGTTTGTTCGGATGGCTTGAGCACCACGCAGTTGCCGGCGGCCAGTGCCGGGGCGAGCTTCCAGGCGGCCATCATCAGTGGGTAGTTCCACGGTGCGATGGAGGCCACCACGCCGAGCGGATCACGGCGGATCATCGAGGTGTGGCCGGCCAGGTATTCGCCACCGGCCGAGCCGCTCATGCAACGGCTGGCGCCCGCGAAGAAGCGGAACACGTCGGCCACTGCCGGCAGCTCGTCATTCAGGGCGGCGCTGTAGGGCTTGCCGCAGTTGTTCGACTCCAGGCGCGCCAGGCTTTCAGCATTGGCGTCGATGGCGTCGGCCAGGCGCAGCAGCAACTGGGCGCGGTCTTTCGGTACGGTCTGCGACCAGCTGTCGAAGGCCGCGTCGGCGGCTTGCACGGCGGCGTCGACCTGACTCGAGCTGGCTTCATTGATCTCCACCAGGGTGGTGCCGAGGGACGGGTTGAGCACGGCCTGGGCGGCGCCTTCGCCAGCGATCAGCTGGCCATTGATCAGCAGTTTGGTTTGCATCGCTTTTCCCTTGTGTACAGGTTGAATGGGGTAGATGGAACGTAGGAGCGGCTTGCTTCAAGCGCATCGCGACTGAAGCCGCTCCTATCACAGGACATTTATTTCCCGCCGCTGCCGGCCACGCCTTCGCCGCCTTTGGTCAGGTAGTAGGCGCCGAGGATCGGCAGCATGGTCACCAGCATCACCAGCATGGCCACCACGTTGGTCACGGGTACGTCGCGCGGGCGGCCGAGTTGGTTGAGCAGCCAGATCGGCAGGGTGCGTTCGTGGCCGGCAGTGAAGGTGGTGACGATGATCTCGTCGAACGACAGGGCAAACGCCAGCATGCCGCCGGCCAACAGGGCCGAACCCAGGTTGGGCAGGATGATGTAGCGGAAGGTCTGCCAGCCGTCTGCGCCGAGGTCCATGCTGGCTTCGATCAGGCTGTGGCTGGTGCGGCGAAAGCGGGCGATGACGTTGTTGTAGACGATCACCACGCAGAAGGTCGCGTGACCAATGATGATGGTCAGCATGCCCGGCTCAATCCCTAAGCTCTTGAACGCCGACAGCAGCGCCAAGCCGGTGATGATGCCGGGCAGGGCGATGGGCAGGATCAGCAGCAAGGAGATGCCTTCCTTGCCGAAGAAGTCGCGGCGGTACAACGCGGCGGCGGCCAGGGTGCCGAGGACCATGGCGATCAGGGTGGCGACACAGGCGATCTGCAGCGACAGCTTGATCGACTCCAGCACGTCTTCGCGGGCAAAGGCGACGCTGAACCAGTCCAGGGTGAAACCCTGCGGCGGGAAGCTGAAGGCGGCGTCTTCGGTGTTGAAGGCGTACAGGCAGATGATGACGATGGGGAAGTGCAAAAACACCAGACCGCCCCAGGCCGCGAGTTTCAGGCCCCAGGATGCTTGATCCCCTTGTTTGGCTGAATTAGAGCGCATCGAAGGCCCCCAGACGTTTGACGATGGCGAGGTAAATAGTGATCAACACAATGGGTACCAAGGTGAAGGCCGCAGCCATCGGCATGTTGCCGATCGCGCCTTGCTGGGCGTAGACCATGCTGCCGATGAAGTAGCCGGGCGGGCCGATCAGCTGCGGCACGATAAAGTCGCCGAGGGTCAGGCTGAAGGTGAAGATCGAACCGGCGGCAATCCCCGGTACGCACAGCGGCAGAATCACCTGCATAAAGGTCTGCCGTGGCTTGGCGCCAAGGTCGGCGGAGGCCTGCAGCAAGGAAGGCGGCAGGCGTTCGATGGAGGCCTGGATCGGCAGGATCATGAATGGCAGCCAGATATAGACGAACACCATCCAGCGGCCCAGGTGCGAGGTCGACAGGGTGCTGCCGCCGACGCCGGGCATGCCGAGGATGAACTGCAGCAGTGGGGTCAGCCCCAACTGCTCGACAAACCACTGGGCGACGCCGCCTTTGGCCAGCAACAAGGTCCAGGCGTAGGCCTTGACGATATAGCTGGCCCACATCGGCATCATCACGGCGATATAGAAGAACGCCTTGGTTTTACCGCTGGTGTAGCGCGCCATGTAATAGGCAATCGGGAAGGCCAGCAGCGCGCTGCCGAGGGTCACGGCGATGGCCATGTACAGGGTGCGCAGGATGATGTCGTAGTTGGCCGGCTGAAACAGAGCGGCAAAGTTGCCCAGGGTCAGGTCCGGCGTCACCGCCATGGTGAAGTCGTCGAAGGTGTAGAACCCCTGCCACATCAGGCTGAGCAGGGAGCCCAGGTAGATGGCGCCGAACCACAGCAAGGGTGGCAGCAACAGCAAGGCCAGGTACAGGTTGGGGCGCCGGTACAGCAGGCTGGAGAAACGCCGCAGGGCACCGTTGGGTGCCATCGACGCATAGGCAGGCTGGTTCATCTCAAACCTCCTCGCGCAACTGCACCATGGCGTCGCGCGGCCAACGTGCGGTCAGGCGCTGGCCAGGCTGATACGCCGGGGTGCTGTCCAGCCATTGGCTGTTGGCCTGGCTGATGCTCAGGGTCTGGCCGTTATCCAGTTGCAACTCGAAGCGGGTGGTGCTGCCTTGGTACTGCACGTCATACAGCAGACCGCTGGTCTCTACTTCATGGCTGGCGATGGCGCTGTCGGCCGCGACCAAGTGGATGTGTTCCGGGCGAATCGAGAAGGGCTGGCTGCTGTTGCTCAGCTTGGCCGCCAACTCGCCGCGCAGGACGTTGGAGGTGCCGACAAATTCGGCGACAAACGCGGTGGCCGGGCGCATGTAAAGGTTGCGCGGGGTGTCGACCTGCTCGATGCGGCCCTTGTTGAACACCGCCACACGATCGGACATCGACAGCGCTTCGGTCTGGTCGTGGGTGACGAAGATGAAGGTGATGCCGAGCTGGCGCTGAAGTTTTTTCAGCTCGCTCTGCATCTGTTCGCGCAGCTTTAAATCCAGCGCGCCGAGGGGTTCATCAAGCAGCAATACTCGTGGGCGATTGACCAAGGCGCGGGCCAGGGCCACGCGCTGGCGCTGACCGCCGGACATAGCAGCGGGCTTGCGATCGCCGTAGTCAGCCAGGGCGACCATGGCCAGGGCTTCGTCAGCTCGCGCCATGCGCTCGGCCTTGCCCACACCCTTGACCTTGAGGCCGTAAGCGACGTTGTTGCGCACGTCCATATGGGGGAACAGGGCGTAGTCCTGAAACACCGTATTGACGTCACGCTGATAGGGCGCGAGGCCTACAGCCTCTTCGCCATGAATGCGGATCGAGCCTGCGCTCGGTTGCTCAAAGCCAGCGATCAGGCGCAGACAGGTGGTCTTGCCGGAACCGGACGGGCCGAGCATGGAGAAAAATTCGCCATCCTGGATATCGATGGACACCCGGTCGACGGCTTTGACCTCGCCAAATACGCGGGATACATCGGTAAATTGCACTGCAAGGGTCATCTTCAAACTCCAGGATATAAGTCATCCACCCGCGACTCGCCCAAGTTGGGTGTGCCGACACAAAACGGGCGAGTTGCAGGTGGATGTGCAACGGTTAAATCTGTCGCCGGGGCGTGCCGGCTTGGTGCGTAGCATTGGTAGGAGCGGCTTCAGCCGCGAAATTGGCATTTCGCGATTGATCGCGGCTAAAGCCGCTCCTACAAGACGCGATGTCTACGAAACTTGCGGTTTTAGCGGCCGCCCATGATCGCGATGTAGTCCTGGGTCCAGCGGCTGTAGGGCACGTACTTGCCACCCTCGGCCTGTGGGGTTTTCCAGAAGGCGATCTTGTCGAAGTTGTCGAAGCCGTTGGTGCTGCAGCCTTCGTCGCCCAGCAGGGCGCCGCCTTTGCAGGCTGCCGGTACGGCTGGGACGGAGCCGAACCAGGCCGCTACGTCACCCTGGACCTTGGGCTGCAGCGACCAGTCCATCCACTGATAGGCACAGGTGGGGTGCTTGGCGTCGGCGTGCAGCATGGTGGTGTCGGCCCAGCCGGTGGCGCCTTCGGTTGGTACGGTAGAGGCGATGGGCTGTTTCTCGCCCTGCAGGGTGTTGACCTGGTATTTCCACGAGCCGGAAGCGACCACGCCTTCGTTCTTGAAGTCGCTCATCTGCACCGTGGCGTCATGCCAGTAGCGGTGGGTCAGGGTGTGCTGCTTGCGCAGCAGGTCGAGGGTGGCGGCGTACTGGGTTTCCGTCAGCTGGTAGGGGTCCTGGATGTCCAGGGCCGGCTGGGTAGCCTTCAGGTACAGGGCAGCATCGGCGATGTAGATCGGGCCGTCATAGGCCTGCACACGGCCCTTGTTGGACTTGCCGTCTGCCAGGGTTTGCTCCTCGAACACCACCGACCAACTGGTCGGCGCCGTCTTGAACAGGTTGGTGTTGTACATCAGCACGTTGGGGCCCCACTGGTAGGGCGTACCGAAGTGCTGGTTGTTGACCACGTGCCAGGCGCCATTTTTGAGGCGCTCGTCGACGTTCTTCCAGTTCGGGATCAGGTCGAGGTTGATCGGCTGCACGCGCTTGCCAGCAATCAGGCGCAGCGAGGCGTCGCCGGAGGCGGTCACCAGGTCGTAACCGCCCTTGGCCATCAGGCTGACCATTTCGTCGGAGGTGGCAGCGCTTTTGACGTTGACCTTACAGCCGGTTTGCTTCTCGAAACCGGTGACCCAGTCATAGGCCTTGTCGCTTTCGCCGCGTTCGATGTAGCCCGGCCAGGCAATGATGTCGAGTTGACCTTCGCCGGCGCCAAGCGCTTTGAGCGGTTCGCCCGCCTGGACGCCGGCACTGGCCAGCAGGGCGGTGGTGAGTGCGCTCAGCAGCGCGGTTTTATGCACGATCATCGGTATTCCCTCTTCTTTATTTGTGGTCGGGGCAGTTGAACGGCGTGTTACGGGGTGTTTGGCCCGTTAGCGGGCTTTTTTCTTAGAATTGCGCAGCGCCGTGGCGCGCCATGATGTGGCGCACCACGCTGTAATCCTGCAACGAGTCGCTGGACAGGTCCTTGCCGTAGCCCGAGCGCTTCAGGCCGCCATGGGGCATTTCGCTGACCAGCATGAAATGGCTGTTGATCCAGGTGCAGCCGTATTGCAGGCGTGCCGCTACCTGCATGGCTTTGTCCAGATTTTGTGTCCATACCGAGGAGGCCAGGCCGTACTCGGAGTCGTTGGCCCAATCGACGGCCTGAGCCAGTTCGTCGAAGCGGGTCACGGTGACCACCGGGCCGAACACTTCACGCTGGACGATCTCGTCGCTTTGTTTGCAGCCGGCCAGCAGGGTCGGTTGATAGAAGAAGCCAGGGCCTGGATGGGCGGCGGCACCGGTGACCCGTTCGATATGCGGTTGGCCGAGGGCGCGCTCGACAAAGCTGGCCACCCGGTCGCGCTGGCGGGCGCTGATCAGCGGGCCTAGTTCGTTGTCGGCGTCCTTTTTGCGTGCAAAGCGCAGGCTGGCCACCGCGTCGCCCAGCTCGCTGACCAGTCGATCATGGATGCCGGCCTGGGCGTAGATGCGGCAGGCGGCGGTGCAGTCTTGCCCGGCGTTGTAATAGCCGTAGCTGCGCACGCCCTGAACCACGGCGTCGAGGTCGGCGTCATTGCAGACGATTACCGGCGCCTTTCCGCCCAGTTCCAGGTGGGTGCGCTTGAGGGTCTTGGCCGCGGCCTGGAGGATTTTCTGCCCGGTGACGATATCGCCGGTTAGCGACACCATGCGTACCTTGGGGTGACTGACCAGATGGCTGCCGACGCCTTCGCCGCCGCCACAGAGAATGTTGATCACGCCGCGCGGGAGGATTTCATTCAGCGCCGGAGCCAGGGCCAGGATCGACAGTGGCGTGTGCTCCGAGGGTTTGAATACCAGGGTGTTACCGGCGGCCAGGGCTGGAGCGATCTTCCAGGCCGCCATCATCAGTGGATAGTTCCACGGCGCGATGGAGGCAATCACCCCCAGTGGGTCGCGGCGCACCATGCTGGTGTAGCCGGGCAGGTATTCACCGGCCAGTTGGCCTTGCTGACAGCGCACGGCGCCGGCAAAGAAACGGAATACGTCGACGCACGCCACCAGGTCATCCTGGCGGGCCAGGTGCAGGGGCTTGCCACAGTTAAGGGCTTCCATGCGCGCCAGGGGTTCGGCGCGCTGCTCGATGGCGTCGGCAATTGCCAGCAATACTGCGGCGCGTTGGGCTGGGGTGGTGCGTGACCAGTCAGTGAAGGCGCGGTGGGCAGCCAGGATCGCAGCTTCGACCTGCTCGGCCGAGGCTTCGCGGATCTGGGTGAGGGTTTCGCCAGTGGCCGGATTGATGATCGCTTCGGCGGCGCCTTCGCCTGCCAGCAGTTGGCCATCAATCAGCAGTTCGCTGTAAAAGGGTGTCGCGCTGGCTTCAACCATCTGTAGCACTCTTGCGTCAGCATTGGGCGGCCCGGGGTTGACCGCGGTCGCGACCTTCCCCGCGCTTGGGGTGGTCTGAGACTAGAGTGCAGGCTTGCCCCCTACAAATGCTAAATACTGAAAGCAGCGTTCGATTAAATAGATAGCCGGCGGCCGCCTTGTTGCTCGCGGGCCACGGTCAGGAACGGTGCCACCAGTGCCGGGCGGGCAGCGCCGCGGCGCCAGGCCAGGCCGACATCAAGGGTTTGGGTCAGGTCGACCAGGGCGCGAGCCTCGATGATGTCGCCCTCCAGGGACCAGGGTCGATAAGTCATGTCGGCCTGGATCGACAGGCCCAGGCCGGCCGCCACCAGGCTACGTACTGCCTCGGTGGAGCCGGTGCGCAGGGTGATGTGCGGTTGCAGACCGGCCTGGGCCCAGAAGCGCTGGGCGTTAAGGCCCATTTCATCGACGTTGAGCTGGATTAGCGGCTGGCTGGCCACGTCTGCCAGGCTGATGCTGTCCAGTTCCAGTAGCGGGTGTTGGGCCGGCAGCCAGAGACGGTGCGGCGAGTGGGTGAGGACTTCGGTCTGCAGAGCGTGGCGGTCTTCCAGGTTGGAGAGGATCAGTACGCCGACATCAATTTCGCCGCTGATCAACAGGTGCTCGATATACGGCCGTTCGTCCTCGATTACTCGGGTCTGCACGTTCGGGTAAGCGCGCTGGAAACGGGTGATCAGGTCGGCCAGGTAGTAGCCCGCCACCAGGCTGGTTACACCGATGGTCAGTTGGCCGGCCACCTGGTCGGTGCTCTGTTGCAGGCTGCGTTTGGCATTGTCGACCGAGGCCAGGATCAGGTGGGCCTGGCGCAGGAACTGGTGGCCCTGATGGGTCAGGCTCATGCCTTTGGCGTGGCGGTTGAACAGGCTGACGCCGATCTCTTCTTCCAGTTGCTGGATGGCCAAGGTCAGGGTCGACTGGGAGATGAACACGGCCTGGGCCGCGGCAGAAATCGAGCCGGTTTCGGCGACCGCAATAAAGTGGCGGATCTGGCGCAGGGTCATCATGGGGGAGCACTCGGCGGGTGAGCGGGTCGCGTGGTGTGCGACTTTTATCGATAGGCCGAAGTGTATATCGTATTTTTCGAAAGCAGGATGGCCTGTTTGCGGGCGTTACAGCAGGGGTTGCGGGTTGCTGGCGCTGTTTAGGCGGGCGCTCAGCTCATCCCAGCGTGCCAGCAAGGTGGTGGGGTGGCGCAGTTTCTGGTTCGGGGCTTTGGCCAGGTAAATGCCCTGACCGTTGAATGAGTACACTGGCAGCAGGTCGCTGCGGGCGGCGGCGGGCAGCACCTGGCTGTTGAGGTTGTCGAGAATCAGCGGCTGGACATTCGGGCTGGGGTAATAGGCCAGCACCATGTGTGCGCTGTTGCGGCCCAGGGCCTTGACGTAGGTGAGGCGCAGACGTTCGACGGCGACACCGAGCTTGAGCAGGCCGAAGTATTTGGCGATGGCGAAGTCCTCGCAATCACCTTGGCCCAGCGTCAGGGTCTCTTCCGGAGTGGCCCAGTAGTCGTTCTGGCCCCAAGCTTGCTGGTCGCTGACGTAGGCCACGGACAGATTGACCAGGCGATTGACGGCTTCCAGTTTGCCGGGCTCATCTAAATGAGTGCTGTTTTTCAGCAGTTGTTGCCAGTTGCTCAGGCGTATCTGACCGGCGCTGGCGGCCAGGCCCGCAGGTTCGGCCAGTGCCGGGTTGGCGGTGGCAAACAGGCAGAGCAATGCGCTCTGGAGTAGGCGGTGCACCCAGGTGGTTTTGGGTGTCGATGAATGGTCCATTAACTGCTCCGACCGTTTCAATTTTTTGGCGTTGTCATAACGGCGGGTTTGCACTAGCAATTAGTGCACCCTATTTATTAGATATTTGAAAAATATAGAGTTTTTAAGATGTGTTGGGGGCGTTAGTGCATTTCTAGGCGCTTAGTTGTTGTTTTTATGGCGCCACACTAACGGCGGCAGCGCGCCAGGGTGGAGAACTGGTCGTGGTATTTGTCGGCCATTCGTCGCTCAGTGTTGGCCCTCAGGCACTGCGGGCTCTGGCCTGGCGGCTGTTTGCGGGCCGGCGCAGGGGTGCGTCGACCGTGCCAGCGGGCGGTGACTGGGGTATACTCGCCGGCTTTTCCAAAGTTCCGTTTGCGAGTGCCCTGCGTCATGGAAATCAACCCGATCCTCAATAGCATCAAGGACCTATCCGAACGCTCCCAGACTATTCGGGGGTATCTTTGACTACGATCACAAGCATGATCGGCTGATCGAAGTTAACCGCGAGCTGGAAGACCCAAACGTCTGGAACAATCCCGAGTACGCCCAGAATCTGGGCCGCGAGCGCGCCCAGTTGGCGCAGATCGTCGATACCCTGGATGAAATGAGCAGCGGCCTGGGCGATGCCCGTGACCTGCTGGAAATGGCGGCCGAAGAAGAAGACCAGGCAGCCGTCGACGATGTGGCTGCTGAGGTTGAGCGCCTGCGTACGGCGCTGGAAGCCCTAGAGTTCCGCCGCATGTTCAGCGGCGAGATGGATATGAACAACGCCTACCTGGATATCCAGGCCGGTTCCGGCGGCACCGAGGCCCAGGACTGGGCCAACATGCTGTTGCGCATGTACCTGCGCTGGGCCGACAAGCGTGGCTTTGAGGCCACCATCATGGAACTGTCAGCCGGCGAAGTGGCCGGGATCAAGGGCGCCACTGTTCACATCAAGGGCGAATACGCCTTTGGTTGGCTGCGCACCGAGATCGGCGTGCACCGTCTGGTGCGCAAAAGCCCGTTTGACTCCGGCAACCGTCGCCACACCTCGTTCACTGCGGTGTTTGTTTCGCCGGAAATCGATGACAACATCGAAATCGAGATCAATCCGTCGGATCTGCGCATCGACACCTACCGCTCCTCGGGCGCCGGTGGTCAGCATGTAAACACCACCGATTCGGCCGTGCGGATTACCCACGTACCGAGCAATACCGTGGTTTGCTGCCAGAACGAACGCTCCCAGCACGCCAACAAAGACACAGCGATGAAAATGCTGCGCGCGCGCTTGTATGAGCAGGAAGTGCAGAAACGCAACGCCGCCTCGCAAGTGCTGGAGGACTCCAAGTCGGATATCGGCTGGGGTCATCAGATCCGCTCTTATGTCCTTGATGCGTCGCGGATCAAGGATCTGCGCACCAACATCGAACGCAGCGACTGCGACAAGGTGCTGGATGGCGATATCGACGAGTACCTGGTAGCCAGCCTCAAGCAAGGCCTGTAAGCGACCAGTGCGCCTGACCGAATTATTTTTGGGAACCCTACGACCATGAGCGAACAACCGCTAAACGAGCACGCCATCCACGAGGAAGAGAACAAGTTGATTGCCCAGCGCAAGGAAAAGCTTGCTGCCGCGCGTGAGCAGGGCAACGCCTTCCCTAACGATTTCCGTCGCGACAGTTACTGTGAAGATCTGCAGAAGCAGTATGCCGACAAGACCAAGGAAGAGCTGGCCGAAGCCGCCATCCCGGTCAAGGTCGCCGGGCGTATCATGCTCAACCGTGGCTCGTTCATGGTGATTCAGGACATGACCGGGCGTATTCAGGTTTACGTCAACCGCAAGACCCTGCCGGCCGAGACTCTGGAAGCCGTCAAGCACTGGGACCTGGGTGACATCATCGCTGCCGAAGGCACCCTGGCCCGCTCCGGCAAGGGCGACCTGTACGTGGAAATGACCAACGTACGCCTGCTGACCAAGTCGCTGCGTCCGCTGCCGGACAAGCACCACGGCCTGACCGATACCGAACAGCGTTATCGCCAGCGCTATGTTGACCTGATCGTCAACGAAGAGGTGCGTCATACCTTTCGTGTGCGCTCCCAGGTGATTGCCCATATTCGCCAGTTCCTGATGCAGCGCGACTTCCTCGAAGTGGAAACGCCGATGCTGCAGACCATTCCGGGTGGTGCTGCGGCCAAGCCGTTTGAAACCCACCACAATGCGCTGGACATGGGCATGTACCTGCGTATCGCCCCGGAGCTGTACCTCAAGCGCCTGGTTGTGGGTGGCTTTGAGCGCGTGTTCGAGATCAACCGCAACTTCCGTAACGAAGGCGTATCGACCCGGCACAACCCCGAGTTCACCATGTTGGAGTTCTATCAGGCGTACGCCGATTACGAAGACAACATGGACCTCACCGAAGAGCTGTTCCGCGAGCTGGCACAGCTGGTGCTCGGCACCACCGACGTGCCGTATGGCGACAAGGTGTTCCACTTTGGTGAGCCGTTCGTGCGCCTGTCGGTGTTCGACTCGATCCTCAAGTACAACCCCGAGCTGACCGCCGCCGACCTGACCGACATCGACAAGGCTCGCGCCATCGCCAAGAAAGCCGGCGCCAAGGTATTGGGCTTCGAAGGTTTGGGCAAACTGCAGGTGATGATTTTCGAAGAGCTGGTCGAGCACAAGCTGGAGCAGCCGCACTTCATTACCCAGTACCCGTTCGAAGTGTCGCCGCTGGCCCGTCGCAATGACGATGATCCGAGCGTGACTGACCGTTTCGAGCTGTTTATCGGTGGTCGTGAAATCGCCAACGCCTACTCCGAGTTGAACGACGCGGAAGACCAGGCTGAGCGTTTCCACGCACAGGTGGCCGACAAGGATGCCGGCGACGATGAAGCCATGCACTTCGACGCCGACTTTGTTCGCGCCCTGGAGTACGGCATGCCGCCAACCGCTGGTGAAGGCATCGGTATCGATCGCCTGGTGATGTTGCTCACCAACTCGCCGTCGATCCGCGATGTGATCCTCTTCCCGCATATGCGACCACAGGCCTGAGTGCAGTGCTAGGAGCCGCCTTCGGGCGGCTTTTTGCTGTCTGCGTTACAGTTAATCGTGCAACAAGGAATGCAGCGCTTTCATGGACGATTTGATGCAAAAGGAATATGTGCTTTGAACCAGAAGATCTCCCGGCCCAGTGCCGCGCAAGTGGCCACCGCAGTGGCCGAAAGTGTCCAATATCAGGGCCGTAAGGCCAGTCGCCAGGGCAGTGAGCAACGCCGTCAGGCGATTCTCGATGCAGCGCTGCGGATCATCGTGCGCGATGGCGTGCGTGCCGTACGCCATCGCGCCGTGGCCGCGGAAGCCGAAGTGCCGTTGTCGGCGACTACCTATTATTTCAAAGACATCAACGACCTGATCACCGACACCTTTGCCCTGTTTGTCGAGCGCAGCGCTGAGGCCATGTCGGCGTTCTGGGCCGGTGCCGATGAGCAATTGCAGCTGCTCGCCGCGGGCCTCAAGCAAGACGCCGAAACGCGTATGCGATTGCTCGAGCAGGTGGTCGAGTTGGCCATTGTGTATGTACGGGCTCAGCTCACGGAAAACCGTGAGCGGCTGCTGGCAGAGCAGGCGTTTCGCCTGGAAGCGCTGCTCAATCCGGGTTTGCTCGAGTTGGCGGCGGCGCATCGCAAGATTCTCGCGCAGGGCGTCGACAAGTTCTTCAGAGTGCTGGGTTCGCCGCAGCCGGAAGAGGATGCCCAGGTGTTGACGGGCATGATTCTGCAGATGGAGTATCAAGGTCTGTTGGATGGTGTGGATAATCTCGATCTGGAAGAAATGCGCAGCATCCTGCGGCGTTACTTGCGCTTGGTCATGGGGCTTTAACACGGCTGCGCTGTAATTCGCGTTTTGCGCGCAATAGCGCCATACAAGGAGAGCGAAATGAAAGCCTGGCGTGTAGCGATGGTGGTGGTGGCCTGTTTGGTCCTGAACGGTTGTCTGGTGGTGTTCAAGGAACCGATTCCGTCGGCGGAGGCCGCCCCCACCCAACTGCTGGGCAGCTGGATGCGCCAGAACGAATGGGGCGAGCAGTTGCTGCTGGACATCAGTCGCAGCGCCGACAACCGTTATAACGCCCAGATCCGTGTGCTCGGCCAGGCGGATGGGGTTGAGAACTACCCGTTTACCGTGGCCCGCAAAGGCCAGCGCTGGTATGCCTCCATCGGCCTGCCCAAACGCTTCGGTGAGCACTATGCGATCGCCGGTTTCGAGCTGAACAAGCGCAACGAACTGGTGCTCTACAACCTCGACGCTGAGACGTTCCTGCACCAATTGCAGGCAGGCACCTTGCAAGGCGAAGTGGTGCAGACTCAAGGCAGCGACAGCGCCCTGATCAGCAGCCCGCTGAGCCAGGTCTTTGCCTACCTGAACGATCCGGCCAATGCCGACGTATTTACCGAGAGCGCCCGTTACCAGCGCGTAGAACAGTGAGACACGGATGAGCAAGCGCACGGCAGCCGACGATTACCAGCAGACCATTCGCAGCCTCTCGGACCGCATTGTCGAGGCGCAGACGCCCATCCGCGTGCTGGATGCGATCAAGTGGGACGACGGCGTGCGCAAGGCTTTCCTCAAGGACAAGGGCAAGCATCTGCCGCAGGTTGATCGCGCCTATTACGAGGGCCGGCCGCTGGCTTTTGATGCGGGTGCCAAGAAGCTCGAGTTCCAGAATATTGAGCGCGACATTACCCGCCAGCTTGGCCAGTTCAACCCGGTCGGGCAGATCATGCGGCGCATGTGCAAGGAATACCGCATGGTCATCCGCATGCTCGAAGCGCGTGGCACGGCGGATTTTGGCCTGATCTCCCAGGAGCTTTACGGTGCGGCCTCCGATGCCTTCCATGCCGGCGATCCGACCCTGGCGGACCTGGGCATGATGCTTTCCGACTACCTCAACAACATTGCCGGTCGCGGCGATTTGAAGGACGAGGCCAAGACCCTTACTGCCGAAGATGCGGTGGCCATGCTGCAGCAGCGCCTCAGTGGCGTATTTGGCGATGGCGACGATACGGTGCGGGTGTTTGTTTCCGACGGGATTGTCGCCGATGCCGCTGCCGGTGCCGATTACATCAAGATCCGCGCCGATGCCATGTTCAATGAACGCGATGTGCGCGCCCTGGAGGTACACGAAGGGTTGGTGCATGTGGGCACCACCCTGAATGGACTGAACCAGCCGTTCTGTACTTTTTTGGCCAAGGGCCCGCCCTCGTCGACGGTGACCCAGGAAGGCCTGGCAATTCTCATGGAGGTGATTGCGTTTGCCTCCTATCCAACCCGTCTGCGCAAGCTGACCAACCGCACGCGCGCCATCCATATGGCCGAGGAGGGGGCGGACTTCTTGCAGGTGTTCGAGTTCTACCGCGAGCAAGGCTTTGGCATGGAGGACAGTTACGGCAATGCCAGTCGGGTGTTTCGTGGCTCCACCCCGCAGGGCTTGCCGTTCACCAAGGATCTGTCCTATTTGAAGGGTTTTATCCTGATCTACAACTACATCCAGCTGGCGGTGCGTAAAGGCAAACTGGAACAGATTCCTTTGCTGTTCTGCGGTAAAACCACCCTGGAAGACATGCGCACCCTGCGTCAGTTGGTGGATGAAGGTCTGGTGGCGCCGCCTAAGTACCTGCCGCCGCAGTTTCGGGATTTGAATGCCTTGTCGGCGTGGATGTGCTTCTCCAACTTCCTCAATCACCTGAGTTTGGACCGGATCGAAGCCGACTACGCCAACATCCTCTAGGCGCTACTGCGCTCGGTTATGTGGCGTTGAAAAAGCGACCTGCCTTCGCTCGCTATGCTCCATCCGACAACATTATGGCGCTCGTAGCCCGGATGCAATCCGGGTTGACCGCCGCCCCGGATTGCATCCGGGCTACCGATCAAGGAACCCACGACATGCCCAGCCACAAACTCGACTACGAAATCCTCGGTGATTCGGCGCAGGCGGTGGAAATCACCCTCGACCCTGGCGAAACCGTGATCGCCGAGGCCGGGGTGATGAACTACATGACCGATGGCATCCGCTTCGAGACGCGTCTGGGCGATGGCTCTGAAAGTGGCGTGCTGGGTAAGCTGTGGGGCGCGGGCAAGCGTCTGCTGACGGGTGAGTCGCTATTCATGACCCACTTCAGCAACGGCGGTAAAGGACCTGCTCAGGTAGGTTTTGCTGCGCCCTATCCGGGCACGGTGGTGCCTATCGAGCTGGCGCAGGTCGGTGGCACGCTGATTTGCCAGAAAGACGCCTTCCTCTGCGCCGCCCATGGCACGCAGATCGGTATCAGCTTCAACAAGCGCATCGGCGCCGGCTTCTTTGGTGGCGAGGGCTTTATCCTGCAAAAACTGGAGGGCGATGGCCTGGCCTTTGTGCATGCCGGCGGTACGGTGATCCGCAAGGAACTGAACAACTCAACCCTGCGCCTGGATACCGGCTGCCTGGTGGCCTTCACCAGTGGCATCGACTACGACATCGGCCTGGCTGGCGGTTTGAAGAGCATGTTGTTTGGGGGGGAGGGCATCATCCTGGCGACCCTCAAAGGCACTGGCACCGTATGGATTCAGAGTCTGCCGTTCTCGCGTCTGGCGGAACGTGTGTATGACGCCACCTTCAAGGCCCGCGAGGAAGTTCGCGCCGGCGGCAAGTGATGCGTGCGCTGTTGCTGGGCCTGTGTTTGCTCGGGTTGAGCGGCTGCAGTGGCTGGTTGTTCTATCCCGAGCGGGAGATGCTGCTCAACCCTGCCGAGGTCGGTTTGGCCTACGAGGATGTGTTCATTACTGCCGCCGACGGCACTCGCCTGCATGCCTGGTGGTTGCCGGCCAAGGCTGGGGTGGAGGTCAAGGGCACGGTGCTGCACCTGCATGGCAATGGCGGCAATGTTTCCAGCCATCTGGCGGGCAGCTGGTGGTTGCCGGCTGCGGGTTATCAGGTGCTGCTGCTGGATTATCGCGGTTATGGCCGTTCGGCGGGTGCAGCCAGTTTGAGTGGCAGTTATCAGGATATCGACGCCGCGTTCGCCTGGTTGCAGCAGGCGCCAGAGGTGCAGGGCAGGCCGCTGGTGCTGCTGGGGCAGAGCCTCGGCGGGGCCATGGCTACGCACTATCTTGCCGCCCATCCGCAATCGCGCGTGCAGCTCAAGGCGCTGGTGCTGGATGGCGTACCGGCCAGTTACCGCGACATGGCGCGCTACACCCTGGCCAATGTCTGGCTGACCTGGCCCTTGCAGGTGCCGCTGGCGTGGCTGATGCCTGACGGCGACAGTGCCATTACGGCGATGCCAGCGCTGGCCGGGCTGCCGATTTTGCTCTATCAGAGTATTGATGATGAGGTTGTGCCTCTTTCCAACGGCGTGCGCTTGTATCAAGCTGCGCCGCCACCACGGGTGCTGCAGCTGACCCGTGGCGCTCATGTGCAAACCTTTGCCGAGCCGCTCTGGCGTCAAGTCATGTTGCGCTTTGTTGATGACCCGACGGGCATGACGAGCCTGCCGCGGCTGGCCGAGATCGCCGCTGAGCGCCCCACTAATTCCACCACGCCACAACCTGAGAGTCCGTAATGAGTGAACGTAATCCCCTGCCTCTGATCATCACCGCCATCTGCAGCACCCTGGGCAGCGTGCTGGTGCTGTGGTTCTACGGCTACCTGCATATCGCCAAGCCGGAAGACTCCTTGTTGCTGGCCGAGTTCACCATGTACAAAACCCAGCCTGGCGAAGACTACAAAGTAGCGCTCAAGCCTGCGACCCAGGTCGCCCAGTGCATTGATGGCGTGCTGGTGCTGTTTGATACCGCGCAGAAGGGCTTGTCTGGCGTGCTGGTGGACAACCGCAAGCAAGCCGTCCGTTGTGTCGGCGAAGAAGTCCCGCAGCAAGTCCAGTAACGCGCTAGACATTTCGGTTCGTCAGTGGCTGGCGCTGTCCTGCTGCTGCACCAGGCTTTTCAGGTACTTGCGCGACAGGGCCAGAAAGCGCGGCGTCGGGCCGATGTCTTCATATAGCGGGTCGCCTTGCTCATCGGTAGCCACCACCTGGCTGCCTTTGACGTAGGGCAGGCTGGCTTCCAGCTCTTCCAGGGCTGCACCGATCAATTCACCCAGCAGTTCCTGTGGTTGACGTTTGGGGTACATCTCGCTGAGTGCTGCCAGGCGCGCAGCGGACTCCAGGTCCAGGCGGATCTGGATAAGGTTGTGGGTTAGGCGGCCCTTGGCGTTGTGTTCCCAGTGCCGGGCCAGTTCGCGAATCCTCATGATCACCTCTCTATCTCCAGGCACAGCGGCAAGCGCCTTCGGCGAGCCGACGCTGGAGCCTGTGATTTAGCCTAGCTGGCCGTGCGCGCGTTGTTGGATGCTGTCGCAGCAGTGTAAGAAGTCGACGCACCCTCGGTTTTGGTGTTCGAATTGGGCGGATTTAGGTGATTTTTACGCGACTTTTTGTCGCAGGCGGGTGCTCGCGTTCTGCTGCCGACCGGACAGTCGCAAGGCCTGGCCTAAGGTTTGCTAGTCTGAGTCTTACTCATCGTCAGATGCCACGTGGTGCAACCCTTGCGGCGGCTCCAGATGGCGCTTCTGGGGTGTTCATGGCGTTCGCCTGGCACAGTAGACAGCGTGCAGGAACAGGCTTTACTGGTGAGCGTGGCGGGCATTACTGCAGGCTTGCACAACCACGGCTAAAGTAGCCTGTTATCAGACTTTCGGTGGCTTGTGCGGGGTGGGTGTGCTGTGTATCTTGAGCACCCTTTGGCCGCCTAGCGTTGCCTGACCGGATACAGAGATTGGCCCCATGAGGCGAATCCGCCATTTTTATTGATTTTTGAAGGAGCACATTGATGCGCGTGATTCTGTTGGGGGCTCCCGGTGCCGGCAAAGGTACTCAAGCTGGCTTTATCACCAAGAAATTTGGTATTCCGCAGATTTCCACTGGCGACATGCTGCGTGCAGCAGTCAAGGCCGGCACCGAGCTGGGCCTGAAAGCCAAGAGCATCATGGAAAGCGGCGGCCTGGTTTCCGATGACCTGATCATCAACCTGGTTAAGGAACGCATCACCCAGGCCGACTGCGCCAACGGCTTCCTGTTCGACGGCTTCCCGCGCACCATTCCCCAGGCTGAAGCCTTGAAGGAAGCTGGTGTGGTCATCGATAACGTGGTTGAAATCGCTGTTGATGACGAAGAAATCGTCCAGCGTATTGCCGGTCGTCGGGTGCACGAGGCCAGCGGCCGCGTCTACCACGTGATCTACAACCCTCCGAAAGTCGAAGGTAAGGACAACGAAACCGGCGAAGAGCTGGTGCAGCGCAAGGACGATACCGAAGAGACAGTGCGTCATCGCCTGTCCGTGTATCACTCGCAGACCAAGCCTCTGGTGGACTTCTACCAGAAGCTGGCGGCCGTTGACGGCACGCCGAAGTACAGCGCCATTGCTGGCGTCGGCTCGGTTGATGAAATTACCGCCAAGGTGCTCGCCGCTCTGAGCTGATCGGCTGCGCGTCGGCCATGCGTCGTTGGAAAAGAGCCTCGGGTGCTCATTTACTGCATGTAAACTCCGCGCCCTCGGCTCTTTGCCGCCTAGCCTGGCTCTAGCTCGCTCGATCATCGTTTAGTCCACCAACGGCCCGCTTGCGGGCCGTTGGTGTTTATACTGCATCCCCTTTTTTGCCTGACCGGATTGCCCCAATGACCACCTTGCTGGCCCTGGATACTGCCACCGAAGCTTGCTCCGTTGCCTTGCTGCACGACGGCAAGGTGCTTAGCCATTACGAGGTGATCCCGCGCTTGCACGCCCAGCGCCTGTTGCCCATGATCAAAGATCTGCTGGCTGAGGCGGGCATTGCCTTGTCGGCCGTGGATGGCATTGCCTTCGGGCGTGGACCGGGCGCCTTTACCGGGGTGCGGATAGCCATCGGCGTGGTTCAGGGTCTGGCGTTTGCTTTGGAGCGTCCGGTGCTGCCGGTATCGACCCTTGCGGTGTTGGCTCAACGCGCGTTGCGTGAACAAGGCGCACAGCAGGTGGCAGCGGCCATCGATGCGCGCATGGATGAGGTGTATTGGGGATGCTACCGCGCTGAACAGGGCGAAATGCGCCTGTTTGGCGAGGAGGCGGTGTTGCCGCCAGAGCAGGCCCGGTTGCCGGCGGGCGCAATTGGCGATTGGTGTGCGGCCGGGACGGGTTGGGGCAGCTATGGCAGCCGTCTACCGGTACTGACCCAAGGTGAGCCCCAGGTGCTCTTGCCCCATGCCCAGGACCTGCTGGCGCTGGCGGCCTTTGCCTGGGCGCGTGGTGAAGCGTTGCCAGCCGACATGGCCCAGCCGGTGTATTTGCGCGACAAAGTGGCAACGCCCAAGGCGCCGCTGTGAGACCTTCTGTCCGTTGCGAGTGGTCTTCGCTCGTTGGCCAATTGCTATGGCTCGGTGCTACCGCTAGATTGAACGTGAACATTCCCCATCACTTGCCGGTAGAACGCTAAGCAATGCGTATCGACAGCCCACTTTCGTTCTCTTCGGTTGACCGCAGCTCCCGTCCGGGCACTGCGGTCACACCGCTGCGCGAGATTCAGCGCGAGCAGGAGCAACGCCGTGAGCTGCCGACCACACCGGCCAGTAGCCAGGGGCTTGAGACGGTCGCGCAACCGCGCCGCGTGCAGCCCGGCACTGCCAGCAGTGACAGCCAGGCGACTCGCCAGGAGCTGGTGATTCCGCGCGGACTGAGTAACAAGGCCAATCAGGCCCTGGCCAGCTACGGCAGCACAGCCAGCTTTACCGTCGAAGGCGGCGCCGCCGAAGTGCTCGGTCTCGACCTCTACGCCTGATGCTGCCTTACTTTCTTGGTTGCCCGTCCTGGAGCGAGCCCGGCTGGCGCGGTTCGCTGTATCCGCCGGGCGCGACCAGCCCACACTTTCTTCAGCTCTATGGCCGCTGCTTCAACGCGGTCGAGGGCAATACCACCTTCTACGCTGAACCAGCCCCCGCCACGGTAGCCCGCTGGGCGGCGCAGATGCCTGAGCACTTTCGCTTCTGCGCCAAGCTGCCGCGCACCATCAGCCATAGCGATAATCTGACCGACCAGCTGTCGGCCGCTGAGGCTTTTTTGCAGCTATTGGCGCCGATGGGCGCGCGGGTGGCGCCGCTATGGTTGCAACTGCCGGCCAGTTTCGGCCCGCCCCGACTGGCGGATTTGCAGCAGTTTTTGCGCGAGTTGGCGCGGCCACTGGCAGTGGAAGTGCGTCATCCGGCGTTTTTCGCCAGGGGCGAAGAGGAGCGTCAGCTCAATAGGCTGTTGCGCGACCTGGGAGTGGAACGCATCTGCCTGGATGCGCGGGCGTTGTTCAGTTGTACCGATGCTGCGCCAGCGGTGCGCCATGCCCAGGCGAAGAAGCCCCATCTGCCGTTGCGCCCAGCGGCCTTCAGCCAGTCGCCCCAGCTGCGTTTTATCGGCCATCCAGAGCTGGCCGCTAATGATGCGTTTCTCGCGCCGTGGGTGACCAAGGTGGCTGAATGGATCGAGGCGGGGCATACGCCCTATGTGTTTATCCATACCCCGGATAACCAGCTGGCGCCGCAACTGGCCTGGCGTTTTCACCAGCAGTTGCAGGCGCGTTTGCCGGGTTTGCTGGATTTGCCCTGGCCGCTGCTGGAGTCCACCGCCTTCAACCAGCTGGCGTTGCTCTAGCGGCTGGCCAGCAACAGGTCTGCGGCTTGCCCGCTGCGCCCGTCGGCAAAGTCGAAGCGGCCGATCTGGGCGATTTCATCGTAGGCGCCCAAGGCTTGCTTGACGTTCTGCGCCTGCAGATGGATGGCGCTGACGCCGGCCTCAGCCAGGGTTTGTTGCTGTTGGCGGCCCTGGGCGTCGAAGCGCAGCAGGCTTAGCTGTTCGAATACGCTGTCCTGCCGATCGATGCGGCCATCGCGGTTGTCATCGTACTTGCTCAGTTCGGCAAAGCCGTTGCTGGCGCCGTGCTGGTCGCCGAACAGTTCCTTGCCACTGTCGATGCGGCCGTTGCCATTGCGGTCGAGGGCCAGCAGAGCGTCATCACCTTTTGGCGCGCTGATGGACTCGGGGCGGCCGTCACCGGTCAGGTCGAAGCGCACGGCATCGTCCAGGCCGCGCGTGGTGAAGCCATTGCCGGCGAGGTCGAGTACCAGTGGGTCGGTCTGCTGCACAGGCTGGGGCTTGGCGGCGGTGCCGACAGTGACGTTGAGCTGGCTTTGTTGGGTAAGGTTATCACTGCTGACGCTGGCTGCGGACGTGGTGGCGGCACTGCTGCGGGCTGCACTGGGCGCCGGGCTGGCGGCAGGTGGGGCTTCGCTGACGGTGATCTCACTGTCGGGGTTCAGGGTGCGGCGCAGGAGTTGGTAGTCCAGCGATTGCGCCACTTCGGCCGATACCGGCGGCTCGTGGTCGCGGCGGCGAACGGGGTGCAGGGACGCGCGTGGGGCGGAAATAGGATCAAGCATGACGAACTCGATGCGGCTCCAAAGTGCCGGGTCTGGCAGAATGCCGCTTTAGCTGGTTATCGGCCGTCATATGGCGGGATTGAACAATTTTTGAGCATGTTTAGCGATGAGCGACGAGCGGCATAGCGCCATAATCACCCTGCAAGCCCTTGAACCTGTCTATCAGCCGGCTTTGGCAGTCTGGGCCGAGCGCCTGGGCTTGCAGGCGCAGGCTGGCGCCGACTTTGCCTTGCAGTTGGGCGCTGAGGGCTTGCAGTTTGTCGAGCTCGGTCCGCAGGCGCCGGGTGCGGTACGGGTCGATTTTGTCGAAGGGGCGGTGGCCCATCGGCGTTTATTTGGTGGCGGCACGGGGCAGATGATCGCCAAGGCGGTCGGTGTACAGCCTGGGGTGCGCCCGCATGTGCTGGATGCCACTGCCGGCCTGGGCCGTGATGCCTTCGTGCTGGCCAGCCTGGGGTGCAGCATGACCCTGATTGAGCGCCAGCCTCTGATTGCCGCGTTACTGGAGGACGGGCTGGCGCGGGCTCGGCAGAGTGCCGAAGTGGCGCCAATTGCGGCGCAGATGCGCCTGCTGCAAGGCAATGCCATCGAGTTGCTGAGTGCCTGGGCGGATGAGGCGCCGCAGGTGATCTACCTCGATCCGATGTTTCCGCATCGCGACAAGAGCGCCCTGGTGAAAAAGGAAATGCGCCTGTTTCGTCCGCTGGTGGGCGATGACCTCGATGCGCCGGCCCTGCTGGCGGCGGCCCTGGCTCTGGCCAGCCACCGGGTAGTGGTCAAGCGCCCGCGCAAGGCCCCGTGCATCGAAGGCGCCAAGCCTAGCTATGTGCTAGAAGGCAAATCCAGTCGCTACGACATCTACGCCAAGAAGGCGCTGAAGGCCTGATTTATTACCCTCGGGGCCGGTAGGCGCGAACGAACAGGTCCACGGTGGCGTGCACCTGTGCTTCCAGTTCCTCCTCGCTCGGCTGGATGCCGCAGCCGATCAGCAGGCGGAAGTTACAGCCGCCCTTCACCAGGCAGAAGAACTGATCCGCCGCCATCAGTGGATTGCTCACCTGCAACTGGCCGCGCAGGGTGGCGTGGGTCAGCAGTTGCTCCATGCCATCGATCAGGCGCTGGGGGCCGGCGTCGTAGAACATCTGCGACATCTTCGGGTTCTGGGCGCCATGGGTGATCAGCACCCGGTGCAGCTCGATGGACTCGTCGCTGTTGATTAGCCGATGAAAGCCGCGGGCGATGTTTAACAGCACGGTCTCGATCGGTACGCCGTCGGGCAATTCAAACAGCAGTTCAGGGATCTGCTGCTCGCACTTGGACTTCACGGCGAAGGCGAATAGGGTCTCCTTGTCGGTGAAATGGCTGTACACCGTGAGCTTGGAAACCCCAGCTTCGGCGGCGATGGCGTCCATGCTGCTACCGTCATAGCCGTTGCGCAGGAACAGGGTTTCCGCCGCTTCGAGAATGGCTTTGCGTTTGGCTGGATCTTTCGGTCGGCCAGGGCCGTTGGGCGGTAACAGTTTGTTAGACATTGCGCGGTTTAATACTGGACTGATGAGTTTTCTATTTTTACTATACTCGCCAGTATAATTATTCCCAGCATAAAAATTCCAAGCGTTCTTCGCGGAAGGTCGATCATCATGTTTCGCCATGCCTTGTCTCTCGCTTTGCCAGTAAGTCTGATTGCCCTGTTGGTTGCCTGTGGGAGTGCCGAAGAGGTACAGCCCAAGGCGCGACCTGCCATGGTTGTGCATCCGCTGCCTTCGGGGGAGTTGATGGACACCTATCCGGGTGAGGTGCGTGCGCGACTGGAGTCGGAGCTGGCCTTCCGCATCGGTGGCAAGGTGGCCAAGCGCCTGGTGGATGTCGGTGATCGGGTCAAGGCCGGTCAGCCGCTGGCCGAGCTGGACCCCCAAGATGTGCGCCTGCAGCTGGAGGCCGCGCGGGCGCAGGTGCGTGCCGCAGAAGCCAACCTGCAACTGGTGCGTACCGAGCGTGATCGCTACAAGAAGCTGATGGAGCGTCAGCTGATCAGCCGTTCGCAGTACGACAACGCAGAAAATCTCTATCGCTCAGGCGAAGCCCGTCTGCAGCAGATTCAGGCCGAATTCAACGTGGCCAACAACCAGGCCGGCTATGCCGTGCTGCGGGCCACGCAAAATGGCGTGATCGCCAAGCGCATGATCGAAGCCGGGCAAGTGGTGGCAGCCGGTCAGCCGGTTTTTACCCTGGCGGCCGCGGGTGAGCGGGAAGTATTGATCAGCCTCCCAGAGCAGGGCTTTGACCGGGTCAAAGTTGGTCAACCGGTGGAGGTGGAGCTGTGGTCCCAGGCTGGCGAACGCTTCCCTGGGCGCATTCGTGAGCTGGCACCTTCGGCCGACCCGCAGTCGCGCACCTTTGCGGCGCGCGTGGCCTTTACCGAAGGCAAAGTCTCGGCGGAGCTTGGGCAGAGTGCGCGGGTGTTTATCCGCGTGGAGGGCGATGTGCCGCTGGCGGTGCCGCTGTCGGCCCTGACCGCAGAGAACGGTGCGCCCTATGTTTGGGTGGTTGAGCCGAAAACCTTCAAGCTGGTGCGCACGCCCGTGCGTATTGGCGCCTATGGCGAAAATACCGTGCCAGTGCTGGAAGGCCTGAGTGCCAACGACTGGGTGGTGGCCGCAGGGGTGCAAGTGTTGCGTGAAGGGCAGTTGGTGCGCCCGGTGGACCGCGATAATCGTGTGGTTGAATTCGCGGTGCAGGAGTAACTCCCGATGAATTTCAATCTTTCCGCCTGGGCGCTGAAAAACGGCCAGATCGTGCGTTATTTCATGCTGCTGCTGGCGCTGGTGGGGGCGTTTTCCTACACCAAGCTGGGGCAGAGCGAAGATCCGCCATTCACCTTCCGCGCCATGGTGGTCAACGTGCGTTGGCCGGGTGCCACCGCCGAAGAAGTGTCCAAACAAGTCACCGAACGCATCGAAAAGAAGCTGATGGAAACCGGCGATTTTGACCGGATTATCTCCTATTCACGGCCCGGCGAATCCCAGGTGACCTTTGTCGCCCGTGAAAGCATGCGTTCGACCGATATGGAGAACCTTTGGTACCAGATTCGCAAGAAGGTCAACGATATCCGCCATACCTTGCCGCAAGGGGTGCAGGGACCGTTTTTCAACGATGAATTCGGCACTACTTTCGGCAATATCTACGCGCTGACCGGCCAGGGGTTCGACTACGCCGTACTCAAGGACTACGCCGACCGGGTGCAGCTGCAACTGCAGCGGGTCAAGGATGTGGGCAAGGTCGAGCTGATCGGTCTGCAGGACGAGAAAATCTGGGTCGAACTGTCCAATACCAAGCTGGCCACCCTCGGTGTGCCCTTGGTCGCGGTGCAGCAGGCCCTGGATAAACAGAATGCGGTGTCTGCGGCGGGCTTCTTCGAGACCCCGACTGACCGCGTGCGGCTGCGGGTTTCAGGCAATTTCGAGAGCGTGAAGGAAATCCGCGACTTCCCGATTCGCGTTGGTGATCGCACCTTCCGTGTCGGCGATGTGGGTGAAGTCCACCGCGGCTTCAATGACCCGGCCGCGCCACGCATGCGCTTTATGGGTGAAGACGCCCTTGGCATTGCCGTGTCGATGAAGAGCGGCGGCGACATCCTGGTGCTCGGTGAAGCGCTGGAGAAAGAGTTCGCCCGTCTGCAGGAAACCCTGCCGGCCGGCATGCAGTTGAGCAAAGTCTCTGACCAACCAGCGGCGGTGAAAGTCGGCGTCGGCGAATTCGTTCGCGTACTGGCCGAAGCCTTGGTGATCGTCTTGCTGGTGAGTTTTTTCTCGCTTGGCATGCGCACCGGTATGGTGGTCGCCTTGTCGATTCCGCTGGTACTGGCCATGACCTTTGCCAGCATGTATTACCTCGGCATTGGCCTGCACAAGATCTCCCTCGGCGCGCTGGTGTTGGCCCTCGGGTTGCTGGTGGACGATGCGATCATTGCGGTTGAGATGATGGCGATCAAAATGGAGCAGGGCTTCGATCGCCTGACTGCTGCCAGCTACGCCTGGACCAGCACCGCCTTCCCGATGCTGACCGGCACCCTGATTACCGCCGCCGGCTTCTTGCCGATTGCCACGGCCAACTCCAGCACCGGCGAATACACCCGCTCGATCTTCCAAGTAGTGACCATTGCCCTGCTGGCCTCATGGATTGCTGCCGTGGTGTTCGTGCCTTACTTGGGCAAGCGCCTGTTGCCGGATCTGGCCAAGCAGCACGCGGCCAAACATGGCGGCAGTGAAGGCGGTCATGACCCTTATGCGACGCCGTTCTACCAGCGCGTACGCGAGGTGGTGGACTGGTGCGTACGTCGTCGGCGTATGGTGATCATGCTCACGGTTGGGCTGTTTATCGCCTCGATTGTGCTGTTCCGTTTTGTCCCGCAGCAGTTCTTCCCGGCCTCGGGTCGTTACGAGCTGTTGGTCGACCTCAAGCTCAGCGAAGGCGCGTCGCTGACGGCCACTAATGAACAGGTCAAACGCCTGGAAGGCATGCTCAAAGAGCACGATGGCATCGTCAATTACGTGGTTTATGTGGGGGCGGGCTCGCCGCGCTTCTTCCTGCCGCTGAACCAGGAGTTGCCGACCCCGAGCTTTGCCCAGTTTGTGGTGTTGACCAAGTCGGTGGCGGATCGCGAGGTCCTGCGCAGCTGGTTGATCAATACCCTCGACACCCAGTTCCCGACCCTGCGCACGCGCGTGTCACGCCTGGAAAACGGTCCGCCTGTGGGGTATCCAATCCAGTACCGGGTGTCTGGCGAGCACATTGAAGTGGTGCGCAAGCTGGCTCGTGAAGTGGCGATCAAGGTGCGCGAGAACCCCCATGTGGCCAACGTGCACCTGGATTGGGAAGAGCCGAGCAAGGTCGTACGCCTGTTGATCGATCAGGACCGTGCACGGGCTTTGGGGGTGAATACTTCAGACCTGTCGCGCTTCTTGCAGAGTGCCTTGTCCGGCACCGCGGTCAGCCAGTTCCGTGAGGGCAACGAGCTGATCGAAATCATGCAACGCGGTAGCGTTGCTGATCGCCAGGAGCTGTCGCAGTTGCCGAGCCTGTCGATTCCAACCGACAGCGGCCAGAGTGTGGCGTTGTCGCAGGTGGTGACCCTGGAGTATGGCTTTGAAGAGGGTGTGATCTGGCACCGCAACCGCCTGCCAACGGTGACGGTGCGGGCGGATATCTACGGCAAGGAGCAGCCGGCGACTCTGGTTAAACAGATCGATCCAACCTTGAAGGCGCTGATCGCCGAGTTGCCCCAGGGCTACGAAGTGAGTGTCGGCGGCACCGTGGAAGACTCGGCCAAAGGCCAGGGCTCGGTGAATGCCGGGGTACCGCTGTTTATTCTGGTGGTACTGACCTTGCTGATGCTGCAGCTGAAGAGCTTCTCGCTGTCGGCCATGGTGTTCCTCACCGCGCCGCTGGGGCTGATCGGTGTCTGTCTGTTCCTGATCGTGTTCCAGCAGCCGTTTGGCTTTGTGGCCATGCTCGGCACCATCGCCTTGTCGGGGATGATCATGCGTAACTCGGTGATTCTGGTGGATCAGATCGAGCAGGACATCGCCGAAGGCATCAATCAGTGGGATGCGATTGTCGGTGCCACGGTACGGCGCTTCCGGCCAATCGTGCTGACTGCTTTGGCCTCGGTGCTGGCCATGATTCCGTTGTCGCGCAGCGTGTTCTTCGGTCCGATGGCGGTGGCGATCATGGGCGGTCTGGTGGTGGCCACGGCGCTGACCCTGCTGTTCCTGCCGGCGTTGTACGCCGCCTGGTTCCGGGTCAAGCCTGCCAAGGCGTAGCAACCCAGGGTGGGTTGGCCGCGTAGCGGCTTAACCCACCATGAAGGATCAATACCCACAAAAAAGCCCGCATCCATGGATGCGGGCTTTTTTGTTTTAGCGCGCTGCCTCAGGGGCAGCGGCCAAGGGCTTAGGCGGCGAAGTTTTTCGCCACGAAGTCCCAGTTCACCAGGTTCCAGAACGCTTCTACATACTTCGGACGCATGTTGCGGTAGTCGATGTAGTAAGCGTGTTCCCAGACGTCGCAGGTCAGCAGCGGGGTGTCGCCGCTGGTCAGCGGGCAGCCAGCGCCGATGGTGCTGGCCAGGGCCAGGGAGCCGTCAGCCTTCTTCACCAGCCAGCCCCAGCCGGAGCCGAAGGTGCCGATGGAGGTCTTGCTGAACTCTTCCTTGAACTTGTCGAACGAACCGAAGGCCGCGTTGATGGCATCGGCCAGCGCGCCAGTCGGTTGGCCGCCGGCGTTAGGGGCCAGGCAGTTCCAGTAGAAGGTGTGGTTCCAGATCTGTGCGGCGTTGTTGAAGATGCCGCCGGTCGAGGTCTTGATGACGTCTTCCAGGCTCTTGCCTTCGAACTCGGTGCCCGGCACCAGGTTGTTCAGGTTAACCACGTAAGCGTTGTGGTGCTTGTCGTGGTGGAATTCCAGGGTCTCGGCGGACAGGTGCGGCTCGAGGGCGTTCTTCTCGTAGGGCAGCGGCGGCAATTCGAAAGCCATGGTTTATCTCCATTTATCAGGTCAGGGCATCAGGTCAGGGCTCGCGCGGCAAGCGCGCGACCGGTTCACGGGCCGGTCGACGGCTCGGAGCCTAGGCTCGGCGCGCCGCGAACCCCGGATCATAGCACCCGAGCCCAGTGCTATCCACGCAGCAACTGTGTGGGAAAGCCTGGTTAGGGTCTGTTGCCGTTTAGGTGGGCATGAGCAACTGGGCCGCAACGGTAAACATCATGGCAGCGACCAACAGATCCAGCAGGCGCCAGGTGGCCGGTCGTGCCAGCCAGGGCGCGAGCCATGCGGCGCCCAGGGCCAGGGTGAAAAACCACACTAAGGAAGCGCTTGCGGCCCCTAGTGCGTAAGCGCCTGGTACTGCCTGCTGGGCCCCGAGTGAGCCGATCAGCAACACGGTATCCAGATACACATGGGGGTTGAGCAGGGTCACGGCCAGGGCACTGAGCAACACCGCGCGGCGTGAGCGTGGGCCACTGTCTTGCTCTTGACCAAGGCTTTGCGGGCGCACCGCGCGGTGCAAGGCCAGGGCGCCGTAGTAGAGCAAGAAGGCAGCGCCGCCCCAGCGAGCAATACCCAGCAGCAGTGGACTCTGCATCAGTAGGGTAGCTAGGCCAAAGACGCCAAGGGTGACCAGCAGGGCATCACAAAAGACACACAGCGCCGCCACGGCTAGGTGGTGTTCGCGGCGCAGGCTCTGGGCGAGGACGAAGGCGTTTTGCGCGCCGATGGCCATGATCAGGCCAAAGGCCACGAGTATGCCGTTGAGATAGCTGTGCCACATGGGACGGTTCCTGGAAGTGAAGTGCGTGGTGGTCAGTGTCCGGTGGCTTGGCGTATAAGGAAAACAAATTATACTGATCACTCATTAGGGTTGCTAATAATGTTCGACTACAAACTGCTGGCTGCCCTGGCGGCCGTGGTGGAGCAGGCGGGATTCGAGCGAGCGGCGCAGTTGCTCGGCGTGTCGCAGTCGGCTGTGTCGCAGCGGATCAAATTGCTTGAAGCGCGGGTCGGTCAGCCGGTGCTGGTGCGCGGCACGCCGCCGTTGCCCACCGATGTCGGCCGGCGCCTGCTCAATCATGTGCAGCAGGTGCGCTTGCTGGAGCGCGATCTGCAAGGCCAGGTGCCGGCTCTGGATGAGGGCGCTTGGCCCGAGCGGCTGCGTATCGCGTTGAATGCTGACAGCCTGGCGACCTGGTGGGCAGCGGCGGTGGGGCCGTTTTGCGCGACTCACCGAGTGCTGCTGGAGTTGCTGGTGGAAGACCAGGAAGTCGGCCTCAAGCGCATGCGGGCTGGCGATGTGGCGGCCTGCGTGTGCGCCAGCGAGCGGCCGGTGGCCGGGGCGCGCAGTCAGTTGCTGGGCGCCATGCGTTATCGCGCCCTGGCCAGTCCGGCTTTTATTGCGAGGCACTTTGCTCAGGGTGTGACACCGGCGGCCCTGGCGCGTAGCCCGGCCATCGTCTTTGGCCCCGATGACCAGTTGCAGCACCGCTATTTACAGGGCTTGGGCGTCGAGGGCGGCTTTGTCCATCACCTGTGTCCGTCGTCCGAAGGCTTTGTGCGTATGACCGAAGGCGGGCTGGGGTGGGGGCTGGTGCCCGAGCAGCAGGTGCAGGCGCAGCTAGCCAGTGGCCGTCTGTGCGAGTTGCTGCCGGAGCAGGTGCTGGATGTGCCGCTGTACTGGCACCACTGGCGCAATGGCGGCGAGTTGCTTGCCGAACTGACCCTGCAATTGCAGCGCAGCGCCGGGCAGTGGCTGGTCATGCCCGGCTCGCGATGAAGCGGCCACAGACCCTAAGCGCCGCTTACAAAATAAAGTGCTGCACCAGGTGCTGCTGGCCGCTGGAGACTTCCAGCAGGTGTTCGCCGCTGCGGCGGGTGTGCGCTGCACTTTGGCGATTCTCGCCGGTCATGTCATGCAGCCGGTGCATGTGCTGGTTGACCTCCTGGGTAGTGCCAGCCTGCTCGTTGGCGGCAGCAGCAATCTGCTCGGCCAGTGTTTGTACGCCTTGCAGGGACTGATCCAGTTGGCTGAGTGCTGCGAGTACTACCTGGGTTTCCTGCTCCAGGCCGTGGGCTTGGCCTGCGGCGGCGCGCATCACTTGCAGGGCCTCGCTAGAGGAACCTTGCAGGGCTTGGGTGATGGCGACAATTTCTTCGGTGGCGCTACTGGTGCGCTGAGCCAGGTTGCGCACTTCGTCGGCGACCACGGCAAAACCGCGGCCTTGCTCGCCGGCGCGGGCGGCCTCGATGGCGGCATTCAGGGCCAGCAGGTTGGTCTGTTCGGCGATGCCGCGGATCACGGCGAGCACGGAGCCAATTTGTAAGGCATCGTTGGCCAGCGTGTCGACCACGTTGCCGGCCTGGCTGATGTCAGTGAGCAGGCGGCCCTGCTGACCGATCATCTGCTCCAGGGTGCCCTGCATCTGCCCAAAGGCGCCGCGTGCCGCGCTGCTACTGGCGGCGCTGTCGGCTGCGTTGCGGGCAATTTCTTGCACCGTGCTGGCCATCTGTTCGACCGCACTCACGACCATCTCAAGGGCTTCTTGTTGTTGGTCGAGGCGTTCGCTGGTTTGCCCAGCGGCGGTAAGGATGTCGCCGCTGGCATGGTCGATGGCCTGACTGGAATGGCGCAGTTTCTCGATGACATCGCGCCAGGCTCGCGCCATCTCGTGCAGGGCTTGCATCAGGCCGGCTTGCTGGCCCTCTACAGACGGTAGATTGAGTTCGCCTGCGGCCAGGCGTCGGGCGAGGGCGCTCATGCTGCTGGGTTCGCCCCCCAGTGGCCGCATCACGCTGCGGCTCACCAGCCAGGTGGCGGCGGCTACCGCGACCACGGTGAGGAGGCCGAGCAGGAGCATTTGCCACATTAATTGGCGTACTGGAGCGAGCGCTTGTTGCTGATCCATTTCCGCAATCAGGGCCCAGCGGTTGCCCGCAAATTCCAGCGGTACGAAGACCTTGAGGGCCGGCTGGCCATCCAGTCCGGCCTCTTCCAGGCGGCCTTGCTGACCCGCGAGGGCGCGGCTGATGGCGTCGGCGGTGAGTGCTGTGGATGGACTGAGGCTGCGGCTGACCTGCAGGTCGGGGAAGCGTGCGGAGTCTGAGCGCAGGCGACTGTCGCTGCCCACCAGATAGGTCTCCCCCTGTTCACCAAGCCCCTGGCGGGTTTGCATGACGGCGTTGAGCGGGGCTATGGGCAGCTCCAGCACCAGAGTCATTTGCAGCTCATCGTCGCTGCCGATGGGGGCGGCCAGGTACTGGGTTGGCGCCTGGCTAAGCTCGTTGTAGAGCAGGTCGCTGATCATAACCTGGTGCTTTTCAGCGCTTTGCTTCACCAGTCGGGCCAGGGGCGTGTTGCGCAGAGCCTCGCTGCCGAGGTTGTTCTGGTAGTCGGCACCTCGCAGCAAGCTGAACATCACCGTGCCGTCGGGCAACACCAGTTTCAGTTCGCGGTAACCAAAGGTAGCGATAAAGTTTTCGAAAATGGGGCGGTCATAGTTGGAACTGCTGAGCAGGGCGTTGGTGTCCAGCCCCTCATAGCTGTTGCTCAGGTTGCTGGCCAGGGTGCTGATCTGGTTGTGGCGCTCCTGCCAGTTATCCAGCAGTTGCTGCTGTTTGATATTTGCCACGGCTTCCAGGGCATTGAGGGTCTGCACGCGCAGGGCTTCACTGGCTTGCTGGTAGACCACGAAGGCCATGGCCAGGACGGGCAGTAGCCCGATTAGCAGGTAGCTCAGGGCCAGTTTCAGACGTAGTGGCATGTGCAGCGGCTCCACGGGTAGATGGGTGACAAAGATTTAGGCTGTTAGATATTCTGCAAGAAGCGTGCAAATAATCGAACGAGGCTGATTTTTATCTGTGTCGGCCTCTGGAGGCGCAATTTTGGCTTGCTGGGTTAGAGCGTAGGCTACGCTGCCGCTGCTAGAGTGCGCGGCACGATGGCTGGGGCTTGGTAGGGGGTTGGATGAAGATTTTGGTGACCGGTGCGAGTGGCTTTATCGGTGGGCGCTTCGCACGATTTGCCCTGGAACAGGGCCTGCAGGTTCGCGTTAGTGCACGCCGGGCCGATGCCGTGGAACCTCTGCTGGCCCGTGGTGCCGAGTTGGTAGCCGGTGATCTGGGCGATGCGGCGTTGGTGCAGCGCCTGTGTCGTGGTGTGGATGCGGTGGTGCATTGCGCTGGGGCGGTCGGCGTATGGGGGCGTTACGCGGCGTTTCATCAGGCCAACGTGACGGTCACTGAGAATGTGGTCGAGGCCTGCCTGGGGCAGCAGGTACGGCGCCTGGTGCATCTGTCGTCGCCGTCGATCTATTTTGATGGTCGCGATCATGTAGGTATCACCGAGGAACAGGTGCCCAAGCGCTTTTCCGATCATTACGGCGCCACCAAATACCTGGCCGAGCAGAAGGTCTTTGGCGCCGCCGAGTTTGGCCTGGAGGTGCTGGCTCTGCGTCCGCGCTTCGTTACTGGCGCCGGTGACACCAGTATCTTCCCGCGATTGATCAATATGCAGCGCAAGGGGCGCTTGTCGATTATCGGCAACGGCCTGAACAAGGTGGATTTCACCAGCGTGCAGAACCTTAATGACGCCCTGTTCAGCGCCCTGCTGGCGGGTGCGCCAGCCTTAGGCAAGGCCTATAACATCAGTAACGGTGCGCCGGTGCCGCTGTGGGATGTGGTCAATTATGTTTTGCGCCAACTCGACCTGCCGCCGGTAACCCGGCATCTGCCGTATGGGCTGGCCTATGGCGCCGCGACCCTCAATGAGACGCTCTGCAAGCTCTTGCCGGGGCGGCCCGAACCGACCTTGTTTCGCCTGGGCGTGGCGGTGATGGCCAAGAATTTCTCCCTGGATATCAGCCGTGCCCGGCAATACCTCGACTACGATCCGCGGGTCAGCCTGTGGTCTGCGCTGGATGAGTTTTGTCAGAACTGGCAGGCGCAAGAGCTTGGGTTGTGACGGCCAGTCTCAACCGCGCAGCGGCCCGGCATAGCGGGTGTACTTGGCGATCAGTTGCTCTTCGCTAAGCTGCGGCGGTGGCAGATGAATGCCGCTCAACTCGCTCAGGTGTGAACCCAATTCACGGGTTTCTTCCTGGGAGGACTGCAGGCAGGCGAGCAACATGGCGTTGATCGCATCGCTCTGGCTCAGGCGGATGTTGATGTCCAACTCATCGCGCAGACGGCGACGCAGCGTTTGCATGCAATCGACAATAGCTTTGGTCAGTTCCATTGGTGACGTCCCCCGACGTTGAAGAGAGCTGCTGGCCTTTCCCCATTGATCGGCCGGCAGGGCGAGCGGCGAGTTGCGGCTCGCCCTCAGTCACTGCGCCGCTCTAGCGCGGCCCTTGTGACGCAGGGGTATTTGCAAGTGGCGTACCACTTCGCGGGTTGGCGCGGTGCCTGGCTTGCAGGGGTGGGCAGTCGCATCTGCTGCACTTCGTCGGTGCAGCTTGCACTGCCCTGGCGCGGCGCTGAAGCCGGGCTGGCGAAGCGGTATACTCGGCGCTCTTTGGCTTTGGCTTATTTTTTTGCGGGTTTCCCATGCGTAACGATGCACTCGACGAACTTGATCAGATGCCCAGTCTTTCCAGCGGCAGCCGTGATCGCGATGGCTTTGCGCCGCCGCGCGCCAGCGAGATGCCACCGTCATCTTCGTCTCACTCGGCTGCGCCGGCGCCAAAGTTGGCCAGTACCGGGCCGCTATGGGCGTTGCTCGGGGCCTCACTGATCGCGCTGGCAGGTTTGAGCTGGTGGAGCTTTCAGCAGATTTCCCTGATGGAGCAGCAACTGGTCGCTACCCAGGAGAGTTTTGCTCGTATCAGTGAAGATGCTGCGGGACGTTTGCAGGACATTTCCGGCAAGGTGGTGGCTACCGAGTCAAGCGTGACCGGTGAAAACGAAGCGCTGAAACTGCGTCTCAAGCAACTGGAAAATAAACTCGCTGAGCTGGGCAAACAGCAGCAGACCGTTGGCGCTCAACAGGGCGCTCAAGGCAAACGCCTGGAGCAGCTGGCTGCCGATGTAAAGGCTCAAGTTGCGAGTGCCGGGCAGCTGGATACTAAGCTCAAGAGCCTAGAGGCAGGGCAAGTGGCGCTCAAGGACGGGCAGGCCGACGCGGGTAAGTTGGAGGCGCAATTGAAGGCCGTTGCGGGCGATGTAGCTGAACTGAAAAAGCAGGGTAATCCAACCCAGGCCATTAGCCGTCTGGAGCAGGATCTACTGGTGCTGCGCAGCGAGCTTGATAACCGTCAGGGGCAAAACAATACGGCGGAGTTCGATGCCTTCCGGGCGCAGATGACGCGCAATATCAGCACCCTGCAAAGTCAGGTGCAGAACCTGCAGCAGCAAATCAGCGCGCGTTAAATCACGGCTGTAAAAAAGCCCCCGCATGTCGCCATGCGGGGGCTTTTTTGTGGCTGCAGCTTAGGCCTGGACTTGAACCTGGTCAGCTTGCATGCCCTTTTGGCCTTGCACGGCGATGAAGCTGACGCGCTGGCCTTCTTTCAGGCTCTTGAAGCCGTCGCTTTGGATCGCGCGGAAGTGCACGAACAGATCCGGACCGCTTTCTGGAGTGATAAAACCAAAACCTTTCTCGTCGTTAAACCACTTGACGGTACCGTTCTGACGATTCGACATAGCCAATATCCTTGCAACTGAAGTTAGTGACAGCCTCTAAACACTTAGAGTACTGAGGCTGGCTGCAAGGGGCATGAAACGTCGAGCGGGACGTAGCGGATCACAACGATCTACTGCACCAGGTCACGAATAAGGCAACCCATGCAAACACAGCAAAATCACTTTACGCCAACTTCTGCGCAAATTCCAAGCCCCCCAAAGGTCGCGGGGTTAGCAGCGGAACTAGCGGGCTGCGCGGGTCGTTGGGGCGCTTTTGCGTCGGTTGCGCCGGGCGGTGACAGTCGATGATCAGGTAATTACAATCTGATTAACATTTATTGAATGAAGTGAACCGATAGTCCATGGAAAACAAGACTGCGCGCCTGACGGTACTGATTGATCCGGTTAAGAAAAAGGCGTTTGAAGAGCTGTGCTCGGCGCAGGACTTGACCCCTTCCCAGGTGGTTCGCCAGCTGATTCGCGATTACCTGGAAACCCACAGTGCTGCCGAGCTGAGCAAAAGCAAGCTGGCCGCCGCAACCCGGCCATAACGGGATTTGGCGGCGCTTCTGGCGTAGCGTGTAGCCCGTTAGGGCGCCGAAGTGGAGGTCGTTCGCAATGCGCTTTATGTGCGCTGTATTATCATGCGGTGATAATATCTGCTTGATCTGGGCTTACTCAGGCCAGTTGTCGCGCGCTTGGGTGTGATGGCTAAGCTGTCGGCACGCGGCGGGTGCAAGAGAACGGTGGCGCGGAGGCCAAATGCAGCGCGAAGATGTAAAGGCACGGCATGCAGAAGGCGTAGTGTTTGATACGCATGTGATCGCTAACCCGGCCAACACGCGGGAGTGGATCGTGTTCTTCAAAAAGGGGGCCGGAAGGAGCTTCTTCCTGGTAGGCGACAGCGAGGAAGTCGAATCCTTCATCCATCTGGATGATTTGATCGACGAGCTGAAAACCCTGGGCATCAAGGGCGCTGAAATCCACTTCTAACCCAGATCTAGGCTGCTGGCGTTTGCCGTCAGCGCCAGTCGACGGGATATTTATGCCAATCCACTACGCCAGGAGTTTGGCTGGCCGTCGGCGCACGACGGCGGCGAACCGGCATCTCGGGTTTGCCTTGGCCTTCGTAGCCGGATCCATCAATGCCGGCGGGTTCCTGGCCGTGCAGCAATACACCTCGCACATGACCGGGATCGTCTCGGCCATGGCCGACAATATCGCCTTGGGCGCTTATGACCTGGTTCTGGGCGGCGCGGGTGGCTTGCTGTCCTTTCTTCTCGGTGCCGCCTGTTCGGCGATCATGGTCAACTATTCTCGGCGTCGGCACCTGCATGGCGAGTTCGCCTTGCCGCTACTGCTAGAAGCCTTTTTGCTGCTCTGCTTTGGTCTTCTGGGCGCGCGTCTGGCCACGGTGGCGGGCTTGTTTGTGCCAGTCACGGTGATGCTGTTGTGCTTCATTATGGGTTTGCAGAATGCCCTGATTACCAAGCTTTCCAAGGCCGATATTCGCACCACGCACATCACCGGTATCGTCACCGATATCGGCATTGAGTTGGGCAAGTCGCTGTACTGGAATTCGCCTGGGTCGAGCAAGCACCCGCCGGTCGCGGTCAATCGCGCCAAGCTGCAGATGCTGAGTTTGTTGGCCCTGAGCTTCTTTTTGGGTGGAGTGGTGGGTGCTTTTGGCTTCAAGCACCTGGGGTATATCGCCACTGTTCCGTTGGCGCTGGTGCTGATTACCCTGGCCATCGTGCCGGCGCTCGATGATGTGCGGCGTTGGCTGCGCCGCTGGGCGCGGCGTTTCTAGTCTCTGCACGAATCGCGAGCAATAAAAAACCGGCCATAAGCCGGTTTTTTATTGCTGAAAGCGCGAGTGCGTTTCAGCGTGTTTGATGGTCCGAGGGAGACGCTAACTTCCCAGTAAATACGGTGATTACAGCGGTATTTTATGGTCAGGGATACATGTGGGGATACACGGTGCCGGCTGCTGAGCTAGTTTTAGCCTTGGGGAGGGTCAAAATCCCCAGTTGACCACTTGCGCTCAAATTCAGCTTTGGCGTGGCTCTTGAGACTCAAGCATTCAACCATGTGCTGGTCGCTCTGCCAGTTATCGCACCCGCGAGGCTCTTGGTAGAACTGATCCCATGCTGCATTACGGCGGCGCTCGCGCTCAGCATTCAGGCGCATGTCTTCTGCAGCTTGGGCCATTTGATCTCGCTTTAGTTGCCGAATCGCTGCGTCAGCTTGGGCTGCCTGTTGTTGGCGTGCCAGCTGCTGCTCTGTGATTTGCTGTTGAATACGTTGGGTGCTCAAAATTTGGCGTTCAGCCATGTTCTCGATAACTGCAATTCGGCCGTAGTAGCCAATCAGCACAATGGCTATGGTTCCAACTAGGCCGGCGAGCCAGGCAGAAGGGGAGGACGGTCTGCGGCGTCGTGCCATAATAGTGCTCCATGCGGTATATTTAAATAATAACTATTTGCGGGTTGTATTGATGTGTGTCCGCTCAAATGGAGCTACCATTGTTTCTGAAAGAGTTTTGATGATAGTAGCTTAGATGTTGAAATTGTAAGTTTTACAACTCTGTCGCTTGATGCGCTTATGGGGCGCCGCTTTGACTCCATAAGTGACGCCTCCTTGCGCTATTGCGGGGCTAAACGTTGGCGAGCGTCATTTGCCTGCCATTTTGCCAGCGTAACTGGCTTGCTTTGAAATGTCGAAAGGGTGGTGCGCTGCCAGTCCTCATCCATCACTCGCTTCAGTCGTGCCTCAAGCGGCTCGTAGCGCTGCTACTCAACTCTGCTGCGGGCGGTACAGGTTGCGTTCTGGAGTGATCTGCACGGCGCGAACCTGACTGAATCGACCCTGGTTTCGTAGATGAATCTGACTGTCTGCTCCTGGTCGACTCCAGCCTGAAGTGTCTGGCAGAAGTCGGCCAGAAGCGGTCATCTGGTGTCTACAAAAAACTGGGGCGACTCACCTGCTTGATAGCAATACGACGCTATCGCTATACTACTTAGGCAGTGTGGCTTTAGAGATCTGTGAACAACTGTTCGCAGCACCGAAGCTTCAGGAGGAAGATTTCTGACACTGGATGACTACTCGTACCTTCTGATGACGTAGTACCGCAGCGTAGGGTGGGTTCCTATGCTGGCAAGCCGACCCGAAGAATTGTATCAACCGCGAGCCTTAGATTTCTAAGGAAAGCGACGGAAACGGCCCGCATATTTCGCGGGCCTTTTTGTTTCAAGGACTGAATATGCACGACGAACAAGATTTGCGAGAAGCTGTTTCTTTATTGAAAGAAAAATTGAAGTCTCACCATGGTGAGAACATCACGGGCTCAAAAGTGGGTGAGCTCCTAATAAATCACTGCAACTTCAGGCTCAAGAACCTGGAATCGCCGAAGCTGACCCTTTCAGAATTCATTTCTCTCTACCTTCCCGACACCTTGTCCCATAACGGCTCGCAGGGCGGGGACGTCCTTTACCTCATTGGCGATAGAGGCGAATCTCTGAAGATTCAGCCTGAATATCGGTATTGGCTTGCGTTTGCAAAAGCGGATGAGCCGAATCAGCTTGCGATACGTAAGCTGGACAGTCAGCCAGTCATTGCGAAAAAAGGCGAGGCGCCACTAGATGCGACCATAGTGCCGAAAGTAAGGCTGGAGGATCTTGAGCATATCAAGGACTCCTTCATTGCTTCTCACTCGTCAGGTCAGCCTGAACTCCCTGGTGTGACTGCTCCGTACCTACAGTGGGTCGCAGAGATGCGGCAGTTGCCGGCCCAGCAAATGAATGTCTGGAGCGTTTATCGGATAGAGCAACTTAAGAAGCTCTTTCAGAAGCGCTTGGCAGCGATCGGGATCGACGAAGACAATCAGCCGCGTCTCGTCATGTTCCTGTCGGAATCTCAACTGAGTAAGCCTAAAAAGGTTATAGCCAAAGAGAGCGGAAATAATCCCCGGACACCTATGGCTCAAAGGGAAGATCAGCGCGTAGTAGGTAACGCCGATACGATTTTCCGAAGTGCTGTGGTAGAGGTCATCAGCCGACTCAGCATCGCTGAATTGCGTGAAATAAAACTGCCAGCTGGTCTTTTGGCAGACGCACTCCAAGGTCGGAATTGAGAACCTAAGCTCGTCGCCCTAGAGACTGAATTGTAACGCTGTGCGGGAGGCTCGGCAGCCGTGGTTGTGCATTCGAAACAAGACCGTTGCATCAAGATTTTAATTGTCATGTATCGAGATGAGGCAACGCAGCTCAAGGCAGAGATCGCGGAGTCTTGCAGGTTGGATTGGAGCCGTTTTGTCCAATTCAGAGTCACGACTCAGGATGAGGACAAGGAAGATCTCACCACTGAGGTCATCCAAATGCTCAAGGCTGAGTGCGAGGAAAATTGTAAGGTTTTTGTCCAAGGCGCGAGCGTTAATAAAAAGCGATTAGCCGCAACTGGTTACGAAATGGAAAGCGCCAAGGCGACGAAAACATTGCTAACCAAAATCAAGGCTGCGCTACGAGACCATAAGCTTGAGTGGAGAGCTTACGCTGACGCGGAATGGCAAAAGTCCTCCATAGGCCATGCTTCTGTCCAGCAGTGGTACCAGCAATTGGCCGCCTTTGGGCACGGAGGCATTGCCAAGAACCTCCTTAAAGGTCTCCGAGTAATCACCCAAGGTGAGCTTCGGGATTCGTTCAAAGAGAAGCGAGTTAAAGACGACAATATCGGTCTTCGATGTATGCATGCTTACATCACCGATGATGAGCCAGGCGCGAGCTCCAATACTGTTTGTGATGTGCTAAGCAAACTCTTAAACGAAGAGGAAATCTGCTCGCTTGATCTGGATGATCCTAATTGTTTTGAAGGCCTAATGGCGGACTTGCTCTACGTCTATGAGGACGGCCTGTGGAGCGGTGTAGAGCTGGTCGAGCGTCTCGGCAAGCTGTCGAAAATTCAAAATCTCATGGATTCTAAAGTGAGAATTGAGTTTCGGTACGGCGCGGTTGCTGACGCAGGGCTAGCCGCAGCCCGCATTGCAGCCTCAAATTATCCAGCTGGAAAATTTACTGTGGTTTCGGCAGACCACCGTTTCGATTTCATTCGAAAGGGCACGGACAGCACCTTCCCACATCTGGAAGATCGTAGCGACGACTCTATCCGAAAAGCGATTGACGCAAGCGTAGAGCCTTACATTTTCTCTCGCCCTGGACTATGGGGTGATTCATATCCCGCAGCAGTCGAGTTATGCGGAAACATCGGAGCACAACTGATAAAACCGTATCTCGAAAACCAAGCACGAAGAAAAGCGCAAAAAGCTGCAATGCATGACTGGGCCAATATGCCTGGGCATGAAGTCGACATCCCAGAGATCGACCCGTCTAAAATTTCCAAATGGAAGCTTGGGGCAGAAGGCTTTGCATCCACTGTAGTATTCCAATCAAGTATTCCTAAGCCGGTACTACCAATGATGTGGCTTGCAGGGACTGTCTTGATCGACGGCGAAGAAATTGATTGGAAGCCGTTGTTCTGGGACTCTCGGCGCATTGGTACTTCAGCGCCCCGAGTCTGAGTAGCACCCGCTTCGTAGTGAGAAGGCCGTAATGAGCAGAGCGCCTTCGCTCTGCTCATTCTTATGGATGTAGTACGAGCGTCATGTGCTTGGGCGATAGACCCGCCAACACTCCTTAGTTTGATCAACCAGCTTGCTCGCTTTCACCCTCCCTTCCATGCATCTTCGGGAGCGCATGCAACGTCAGCAGCAGATTCAGATCGATTCGGTGAAGTTCATCCATAGCGGTTCGAGCCGGACGGTCGTGACCAAAACCATATCAGAGCTTAAGTCGTCATTCGCGAATGACTGCTTCTGGCCGATTGCCGCCTATCACCACCGGTAGAAGTCGGCCCAAAGCGGGCGTCTGCTTCCCAGCATGCCCCCACCGACACCTGTTACACGGATGAACAACTGTCCGTCGTAATTAGCAGCTAAAGAGCGTTTTTTAGACTGCGTTCTCCAACAACTAATAAACATATTAACGTGATGGCTTGTCGCCGATCACTGTCGTACGGAACATTTCACGTCGCATCCCGTGGTAGTCAGACACCGGCATGTGCCAGGTGCTGCGGTTGTCCCAGATGGCCAGGGTACCTTGGCGCCATTTCATACGACAGGTGAAGGCAGGGGAAACCGCAAGGTTGAACAGATAGTCGAGCAGCTGCTGCGCTTCCACTGCTTTAAGCCCTTCGATGCCGTAGGTATAGGCCGGGTTGATGAATAGAATCTTTTTTCCGGTCTCTGGATGGCGGATGACCAACGGGTGAGAGCGAGCCTCGTTAGAGGTATCCTGGCCATAGCGGATGTGCATATTTTCCAGTAGCGCGTTGTGGTTGGCATTGGCGCCGTAGGCGCGTTCCGGGCTGTGCTGTGCGTCGAGCTTTTCCAACAAGGCCTGCATGCTAGGGGAGAGCCATTCATAGGCTAGCGCCAGATTGGCAAAGCAGGTGTCGCCGCCATATGGCGGGACATCATGCCCATAGAGCAGGGTGAAAGCCGGCGGACATTCCTGAAACGTCCAGTCGGTGTGCCAGGCCCCCCCGAATACGAAAGGCGCTTTCTCAGTCGCTTCTTTCACTACGTGCACTACATGCGGATGCTCCTGCATACAAGTGACGTAGGGCTCCCGACCGAACTCACCGAATTGTTCGGTCACCTTTTCGAGGTCGCTGACACTCAGGGCCTGTTCGTGAATGAACAGCACCTTGTGCCGCAGCAGCGCCTGGCGCAGCTCGGCATAGCCTTCAATGCTCAAGGCGCGTAGATCGACTCCTTCGACGTCTGCGCCCAGTGCGCCTGTCGCGGGTAAAGCGCGAAAATGCTGGTAGCGGGTCAGTGGATTGCTGCTAGGCAACGTGTAGATGAATTCGCTCATTTTTTTGTTATCTCTGCGGTTTAGGTGAAAACAGCATGAGTTGAGCGATTAGTAAGCTCCATGATAATTACTGCCATTTCATGATAATTGCTGCCACCCTCCTGCGGAGCAAGCAACCGAGGAGTCTATGAAATGGACTGGCGACAGAAGCGCTCGCTGACTGGTGTTTGCTACCTGCTGGACACCGCACAGGCTCAAAGGTGTGGAGATTGATAGCAGCTTCAAGGGTTGTGCGATTGCGCTTGCTGATTTGCAGTCCAGTACCGTGCAGATAGAGGCCTGGCAAGAGTTGGCAGTCATTCGGAATCTTCTCGAGCACAGCAATCGCCCAGGGTTCCAGCTACGTCCAGAAGCCCATCCATCATCGGCAACCCACTTGCCGGATTGATGCCGGGTAGCGAGTCGAAGGTAAACATGTCTTCGCAGTCGTTATGGGTGAGCAGGCTTGTGTCAGGCAATTCATCGCTTAGCCAGAAGTCGTTGATAAGCTTTAGCTCGACTGCTGTCACGATTGGGCCAAAGTCCAGCTAGTCATGGACGATGATCATCTCGCCCAATCGCGGATAAACCCTGGTCTGGTAACCGGGATTGTATTTTGTGCGGAACAGGGATTTGCGAGTTTGGCGATCCGAGTTTTCAGCATGACTTGCACCTTGACTGGAAGGCCCACTTACGTGGGTAGCCAGATTGGTCTGGCATTTTCAGTGTCCAGTAGTCCTTGGAAATGCAACTCCTTGTAAGGCGAGTACCTTTTTAGGGGGAAGTACCCCCCAAATACTGAATTTTCCCAATCAGCCATTGGAGCGCCGCATCTCGCTCACGTAACGCCAGGCTGACGATTTCCAGGTGAAAGGGGCCCAGGTGAAAGGGGAGTTCATATATTTGCAGCGGAAGCAGGCCGGCAAAGTAGCGAGCTAACTGGGTTGGCAGCACAGCCACAAGGTCGGTGGTGGCGACGATGTGTGCTGCTTGCAGATAGTTCGGAGTGGTGTAGGCGATTTGCCGCTGCAGGTCTTGCCCGGCCAGCCACTGATCGACCATCCCCTTCGTCTGCCCACCATGCACCCATAAATGTCGTAGGGTTAGAAAGTGTTGCAGATCGGGCGTTCTATGCAGTAGTGGGTGATCGCGGCGTGCGGCCAGTTGCAGGGTTTCGCTCATCCATTGGCGCCGCACGAAGCTTTCTGGCACCGCATCGAAACGACCGAGGGCTAGATCCAGTTCGCCCTTATCCAGCGCCTCGCCGGGCAGGTTAGGCGACAGGTGTTGAATCTCGATCTGTACCTGTGGTGCCTCCACCGCCAATTGTTGCAGCAGGCGGGGCAAGCAGATCAGTTCGACGTAATCCGTCAGTGCAATACGAAAGCGTCGGTTACTGTTGGCTGGATCGAAGTGCAGTCCTGCGTTGAGGCTTTCTTCGATCTGTTGCAGGGCGGCGCGGATTGGCGTTTCCAGTTCCAGCGCCCGCGGTGTCGGTTGCATGCTACGGCCGACGCGCACCAGTAGCGGGTCGTCGAGCAATTCTCGCAGGCGTCCAAGTGCGTTGCTTACCGCTGGCTGGCTGAGAGCCAGGCGCTCGGCAGCGCGTGACACGTTGCGTTCGCGTAACAGAGCGTCGAAGACACGCAACAAATTAAGGTCGAAGTTAGAGATATTCATGGGGTGAATACAAAGTATCACAAGACTAAATTTCTAAAATAATACCGGCTTGCCTACTGTGTTGAACGATTTGTTTTCGTCAGTTGGGGAAGTCCGATGAACAGCAGTACTTTTACCATTCAGCAGGCTGCCGTGATCGGCGCCGGAACCATGGGTCGTGGCATCGTCATGAGCCTTGCCAACGCCGGCATTCCGGTACTGTGGTTGGACAACAACCCGCAGATGCTCGAACAGGCACAGCAGCTGATTGCCGACACATGGGCCCATAGCGTGCACCAGGGGCGTATCACTGAAAAGCAGGCTGCTGAACGTCGCGCCTCTGTTAGCGCGGTGCCCGATTACGCAGCACTGGCTGGGGCCGATCTGGTGATCGAGGCCGTGTACGAAAACCTCGAACTCAAACAGCAGATCTTCCGCAGTCTAGATGCCATTGCCAAGTCCACGGCGATTCTGGCCAGTAACACCTCGGCGTTGGATATAGATGCCATTGCCGCCGTTACCAGCAGACCCGGGCATGTACTGGGCCTGCACTTTTTCAGTCCGGCGCACATCATGAAATTGCTGGAGATCGTTCGCGGTGCCAAGACCGCGCCCGCAGTACTCGATGCGATGGTGGCGCTAGGCCGGCGGATCGGAAAAGTCAGCGTGGTGGCCGGTAACTGCCACGGTTTTATCGGCAACCGCATGCTGCATACCTATGTGCGCGAGGCGCGCATGCTGCTGCTCGAGGGTGCCTATCCGCATCAGGTGGATACAGCACTGCAAGGGTTTGGTTTGGCCATGGGCCCATTTCGCATGTATGACGTGGTTGGAATTGATCTCGAGTGGCGAGCCCGTGAGCTAGCAGGCAAGGGCCAGGGCGAGCCTGCAGTTCAGGTCGATAATCGCCTGTGCGAACTGGGCCGTTTCGGTCAGAAGAGTGGTCAGGGCTATTACCGCTACGCTGAAGGCAGTCGTCAGGCCGAGCATGATCCGCAAGTGGATGCGCTGGTGCTTCGGGTGTCTGAACAATTGGGTTTTACCCGGCGCAACATCGGCCAGGAAGAAGTCCTCGAGCGCTGCCTGCTGGCGTTGGTCAATGAGGGCGCGAAGATTCTGGAGGAGGGTATCGCTGCCGACAGCCAGGATATCGACCTTGTGTACCTCAACGGCTACGGTTTCCCTGCAGCCAAGGGCGGGCCGATGAGTTGGGCCGACAGCAAGGGTGCGGCCGATTTACTCGCCCGTTTACGCACGCTACAGGAAGAGTTTGGCGAGCACTGGAAGCCAGCCCAATTAATCGAACTGCTGGCTGCCAGCGGTCAGACTTTTGCTGACGTGAAAGGTGGCCGGGCATGAGCTATAAAGCACCGCTGCGCGATATGCGCTTTGTCCTGCATGAGTTGTTCGATATCAGCGCGCACTGCGAGCTGCTGGGCAACGGCTTTGATCGCGAGCTGATTGATGGCGTGCTGGAGGAGGCCGCGCGATATGCCGACGAAGTAGTCGCACCGCTCAATCGCCACAGTGATGAGCAGGGCTGCAGCCTAAATGCGGGCGCTGTGACCACCCCGGACGGTTTTCCGGCAGCCTATCAACAGTTCGTCGATAACGGTTGGGCGAGCATGACCGGGCCGCAGGCGTTTGGCGGTCAGGGGTTGCCGCAACTGCTGGCGTGCAATTTTCACGAGATGCTGATGGGCGCCTGTCTGTCGTTTCGGTTGTATTCAGGGTTGACCGAAGGCGCAGTGCTAGCGCTGCACAAGCATGGCAGCGCCGAGTTGCAACAGGCGTATCTGGCCAAGATGGTCAGCGGCCAATGGACCGGCACCATGTGCTTGACAGAGCCCCAGGCCGGCACCGACTTGGCCTTGCTGCGAACTCGCGCTGACCCCCAGGCGGACGGCAGTTTCCGAGTCAGCGGCAGCAAGATTTTTATCAGCGGCGGCGAGCAGGACCTGACCGAAAACATCATCCATCTGGTGCTGGCGCGCCTGCCGGATGCGCCGGCCGGGGTTAAGGGCATCAGCCTCCTGCTGGTGCCGAAATTTATCGCCAACGCTGATGGCTCGTTGGGGCAAGAGAATGACCTGAGCTGCGGAGCCATCGAGCACAAGATGGGCATCAAGGGCGCTTCCACCTGTGTGATGAACTTCGATGGCGCTACTGGCTGGTTAATCGGTGAGGCCAATCATGGACTAGCCGGGATGTTTACCATGATGAATGACGCGCGCTTTCAGGTCGGCTTACAGGGTTTGGGCGTTGGCGAGGCGGCGTTCCAGGGCGCCTTGAGCTATGCCCGTGAGCGTCTGCAATCGCGTGCCCTCAACGGTCCGGCCGAGCCGCAAAAGGTTGCCGATCCGATCATCAATCATCCGGATGTGCGGCGCATGCTGCTGACCCAGAAGACCCTAGTGGAAGGTTCGCGCATGCTCGCTGCCTACACCGCGCGCCAGCTCGATCTTGAACACGGAGCTGCGGATGCTTCGCTGCGTAAGGCAGCCGGCAAGCGCGCGACGCTGCTGATCCCGATAGTTAAAGCCTTCTTAACCGATATGGGCCAAGAGGTCGCCAGCCTGGGCGTGCAGGTCTATGGCGGCCACGGTTTTATCCGTGAGTGGGGCATGGAGCAACTGATGCGCGACAGCCGTATTACCCAGCTGTACGAAGGCACCAACGGCATCCAGGCGCTCGATTTTATCCGCCGCAAGCTGCTCGGGGATGGGGGGGCGGAACTGTCGGCACTGATCAGCGAATTCAGCGAAGTGGTCGACAGCGCGGCGCAGCGTCCGCAGCTGGCGGCGCTGGCGCAGGTCGTGCAGGCGCGCCTGGGCGAGTGGCGTGAGCTCACCGACGAGGTGATTGCTAACAGCCAGCGCAACGTACAGGAGATCGGTGCGCAGTCGGTGGACTTCCTCCAGTATTCGGCCTACGTGCTGCTCGCCGGCTTATGGCTGAAGGCGGTCGTGGTGGCGCAGAACGTGCTGGAGCAGGGCGTCGACGAGGTGGATTTCTATCAGGCCAAGCTGGCCAGCGCCGAGTTCTACGTGCGCCGCCTGTTGCCGCGCGCTAGCAGCCACCGCGATGCCCTGCTGGGCGGCGCGGAGTGCCTGATGGCACTGCCGGCGGAACATTTCGCCTTCTGAGGCGCCTGGACGCGGATTTCATCCGGGCTACGGGCGCGGGAGAGGCCCGGATGGAATCTGGGGAACCGCAGCGCTTAGCCCCTCGGCAAAAAGAGAACAACAAGAGGAATCACCATGCAGCCCTTCAGTTTTGCCACCACCGCGCAGATTCTCTGCGAAAGCGGCTCGGCCCAGCGCCTGGCTAGTCTGTGCCAGGAGCGTGGTGCACAACGTGTGCTGATCGTCACCGATCCTGGCATCACCCGTTTTGGCCTGCTCGATGGCGTGCTGCCAGGTTTTGCCGCTGCCGGCGTTGCCGTGCAGGTGTTCGATCAGGTGATCGCCGACCCGCCCGAGGCCATCGTGCTCAATGCCGTGGAGCGCGCCCGCGAGATGGGCGCCGAGCTGGTCATCGGCTTTGGCGGCGGCAGCTCCATGGACGTGGCCAAGCTGGTCGCCCTGCTGGCCCTTCCAGGTAGCGCACAGGGCCTCAAGGACATCTACGGTGTGGGCAATGCCCGTGGCCCGCGCCTGCCGCTGATCCAGGTGCCGACTACCGCCGGCACTGGCTCGGAGGTGACCCAGATAGCCATCATCACCACCGGCGAAACCACCAAGATGGGTGTGGTCTCGCCGGTGCTGCTGCCGGACCTGGCCGTGCTCGACGCCGAGCTGACCCTGGGCCTGCCACCGGCGGTGACTGCCGCCACCGGCATTGATGCCATGGTTCATGCCATCGAGGCCTACACCAGCAAGATCAAGAAGAACCCGCTGTCCGACCTGCTGGCCCGCGAGGCCCTGCGCCTGCTGGCGGCCAACCTACACGAGGCTGTCTACAACGGCCGTAACCGCGAGGCGCGCCAGTCCATGCTACTCGGTGCCCTGTTGGCCGGTCAGGCTTTTGCCAACGCACCGTGTGCGGCGGTGCACGCGCTGGCCTACCCGCTTGGCGGACATTTCCATATTCCCCATGGCCTTTCCAACGCCCTGGTGCTGCCGCATGTGCTGCGCTTCAACGCGTCGGCTGCCGCGCCGCTGTATGCCGAGCTTGCGCCGCTGCTGCTGGGCGATCGCTGTAAGGGCGAGGGGACGGGACAGCGCTGTGCCGAGTTCATCACCGAACTGGCGGCGCTTAATGAACGCTGCGGCCTGCCCAGTCGCCTGCGTGATGCCGGCGTGCCCGAGGCCATGCTACCGACTCTGGCGCGCGAAGCCATGCTGCAGCAGCGCCTGCTGGTGAATAACCCGCGCGAGGTGAGCGAGGTCGACGCCATGGCGATCTACCAGGCGGCGTATTGAGCGCGTTAGCTGGCGTAGCCCGGATGCAAACCGGGGGCGTCGTCGCAGTCATTCCCGGATTTCATCCGGGCTAGGGTCTGCACCTTTATTCCCATCTCCCGCTCGCGGGGGGGGAGGACCGGGGCTGAAGGCATAAGCCGCCATGCAACCGGCGAAACAAACTATTCCGCCCAGCGTCCAGCCCCAGGCTGGCGGGCAAGCCAGACGAGAACAGAGCATGAGCCAACCCAAGCATCTGCGCGCAGACTACGTCCACTTCCAGCCGATCACGACGCGCTGGCACGACAACGACGTCTACGGTCACGTCAACAACGTCGTCTATTACGGCTATTTCGACAGCGCGGTGAATGCCTACCTGATCGAGCAGGGCGGGCTGGATATCCACGAGGGCGAGGTGGTCGGCTTCGTGGTCAGCTCGTCTTGCGACTACTTCGCCTCGATCGCTTTCCCCGAGCGCATCGAGGTTGGCCTGCGCGTGGCCAAGCTGGGCAACAGCTCGGTGCAGTACGAGCTGGCCATCTTCAAACAGAGCGAGGAGCAGGCCTGCGCGGCCGGGCGCTTCGTCCACGTGTTCGTCGACCGTGCGAGCAATCGCCCAGTTTCCATCCCCCCCGCGCTGCGCGAGGCCATGGCCCGCCTGATCCGCGACTGATAGTCTGAGGAGACCGTCATGCAAGACGCCGTCATCATCTCCACCGCCCGTACGCCCATCGGCAAGGCTTTTCGCGGTGCCTTCAACGACTTCAAGTCGCCGTCCATGGCGGCAGTGGCCATCCGTGCCGCCGTCGAGCGCGCCGGCATCGAGGCCGCCGAGATCGAGGACCTGGTAATGGGCACCGCCATGCAGGGTGGCACCGCTTCCACCAATCTGGCGCGGCTGTCGCTGCTGGCCGCCGGCCTGCCACTGTCGGTCAGCGGGCAGACCATCGACCGCCAGTGCGCCTCCGGCCTGATGGCCATCTCCATCGCCGCCAAGCAGATCATGGTCGACGGCATGGCGGTGACCGTCGGTGCAGGCCAGGAGCAAATCAGCCTGGTGCAGAACACCCACATGAAGTGGACCGCCGCAGAGGTCGACCCGGCCGTGATCAAGATGGCCGAGCATGCCTACATGCCTATGCTGCAGACCGCCGAGTTGGTCGCCAAGCGCTACGGCATCAGCCGCGAGGCGCAGGACGCCTACTCCCTGCAGTCGCAGCAGCGCACCGCGGCCGCTCAGGCTGCCGGCCTGTTTGCCAACGAGATCGTGCCAGTCAATACACGCAAGAAACTGGTCGACAAGGAAACCGGCGCGGTCAGCTACGAAGAGGTCACTCTCAGCATCGACGAAGGTAATCGCCCGCAGACCCTACTGACCGACCTTACCAAGCTCAACCCGGTGATCGAGGGCGGCTGCATCACTGCCGGCAACGCCAGCCAGCTGTCCGACGGTGCCAGTGCGTGCGTGCTAATGAGCGGCCGCCTGGCCGCCCAGCGTGGCATCGCCCCGCTGGGTCTGTACCGTGGTATCGCAGTGGCCGGCCTTGCCCCCGAAGAAATGGGCATCGGCCCGGTGCTCGCCGTACCCAAGCTGCTCAAACAGCACGGCCTCACCGTCGACGACATCGGCCTGTGGGAACTCAACGAAGCTTTCGCCTGCCAAGTGCTGTACAGCGCGCAGAAGCTCGGCATCGCCCCGGCCAAGCTCAACGTCAATGGTGGCGCCATCTCCATCGGCCACCCCTACGGTATGAGCGGTGCGCGCATGGTCGGCCACGCCCTACTGGAAGGTAAGCGGCGCGGCGTGAAGTACGTTGTGATCACTATGTGCGTCGGCGGCGGCATGGGCGCAGCGGGGCTGTTCGAGGTGCTGTAAGCCCTTTCGCTGCTTGCTGTAACAATGGAGGCTACGGCCTCCGTTTTTGTTTCTCATTCTAAGTGCTAAGTGCTTCGGGAACGCCACTGGATATGCGTGGCGGTATTGCTCGAGTAATGGGTGTGCCTGCGCAGTTTCTGTACGATGGCATTGCCATTTTTCGGTAGGTGCCCATGCAAGCTGCCTGCTTGGGGCTGATTCTATTGAAGAAGTCGGCCATGGTTTCTACAGCAAAAAAGTATGCGCTTGAGTTGGAAATCTTTACCTCCGGGACAGGCGATTGGAGTCAGATCTCACGTGGCAGCGTGCTAAACAGGTGCTTTCACCGACCTTTCCTCTGGCCATTTCAGAAAACCGAGTTTTCAACAGAGTCGGCCAAAAGCAGCCATTAGCTCAGGCATTTGCTATCAAGCCTTCAGTGCCAGCCACGCCGAAACTGTGCTATTAAACTGCTCTGCGCGATCCACCATTACCCAATGGGAAGACTTGAAAGACTCGGCTTTGCAGCCCGCCGTCATGCTCAATCTTTGCAGCCAGTCTTCAGATTGGAACTGGAGAGGCTTGTTGCGTCCGTATGCGTAGAAGATAGGGCATACCAGCTGCGTAGGTCCGGCTAACATCTTCAGCCCACCGAGTGCGCCTAACCAGCGCATTGCATAGGGATAACTCATGCCCGCATGGATAGTGGCTTCATCAGCCTTGCAGCGCAGAAACTTTGCTATCGTTCGCGCTAGGTAGTTTCCGATCTGGCCCTTCATATACCAAGTTAATGCCAGCGGCATCTGGTACGCGAATATCATCAATTTGGCACGCAGGCTCAGCCCGTCAGCAAATGCCTGCGAGTTTACATCACCAACGTCGACAGCAATGACTCGCTCCACCTTGTGGGAATGAAGGGCGGCGAAGTGAAAGCCGAACATGCAGCCCCAGTCATGCAGCATCAGCGTGATTTTGTTGTTCGGGCTTACTTCATTCACCACGGCAAGAATCAGCTCCACTACCTCGTTGGCAGAGAATCCCTGCGTGCCTGGATCGCCGAAGCCCGGCAAGGTAAATCTTACGCACCGGTGCGTGTGCTTGAAATGCTGAACCTGTTGCTCCCATATCTCATGAGTGTCTGGCCATCCGTGCAGCATCACGAGAGTCTCGGGGCCGTCTCCGTCGATGTGTACCGGAATGCCGGAGACGATCAATTCACTGTGCATACTTCTGTATCTCCGGAAATCAAATTACTGGGCTAATCGATGCCGTTAAGAGTACCTGCCCGCAGGCATCCTTTCGGGTAGTGATGACTGGCAGGCCATTTAGGGTTCATGGATTCGCATACCGCTTACCAAATCAAATGGCCTGCCATGTATTTATGACGCCCTGATCTGAGTCATCAGGTCTTTGCCGACGACGGCGGATGCACACAGCACGCCGCCGACCAGTGCGCCGATGACGCCATCCGTAGCCAGATCCTGGCCAGTGATATAGAGCCCGTTGATGGGGGTTTGCGCGCGCAGCCATTTTTGCCGGAAGCGCTGCGGTGTTGACTCGATACCCATGAAGCCGCCGCGCTCGCGCTTGGCGAAGGTTTCATAGCTCAGTGGGGTGGATACCTCTACGTAGTCCAGCGCCTCGCGGGCTTGCGGTGCATGGCGGAAGAGTTCCTCCAGTAGGCGATCGCGGATGTTGTCTTTCAGCGCCAGATAGCCATCGCCACGCTTCATCCAGCGTGTGCCTGCCCACTGTTTGAAGTGCTCATAGTTGGTGTAGGCGTACATCTCGACCGTGGCTTTATTGGGGAAGCCCTGGTCCCAGGAGGCGTCTTTAGTGGACGGGAAGGTGATAAAGGTCCAGGGAAACGGCGCGTTGAAGTCTTTGCGGTGTGCGTCGAGGTTGGCCTGGAGGTCGTTGGTCGGGTGTGACCAGATGTTGGCCGGGGTGAAACCAAGGGCCTCTGCCGATTGGTTGAAGCCGATATTGATGCCGACCACCGCATAGGTATCTGTGACTTGTTCCAATAACTGATCAAGGCCAGCCTGGCTGCTGACAGGCGCTGGCAGCAGGCGGGCGAAGGTGTTCTGCACGCCGGCGTTGCTGATGATCACCGGGCAGCGAACTTCTTCGCCTGAGCTCAGGCGGACGCCCTTGGCAACACCATTTTCAACCAGAATTTCGCTGACTTCGGCACTGTGCAGCAGCACGCCGCCTGCTTGCTCGATAATCGGTGCCATCAGTCTGGAGAAGGCCATGCCGCCGCCGACCGGATAGTGGGCGCCGTTCATGTAGTGCTTGGCCAGCATGCAGTGCATGGCAAAGGAACTGCGGGTCGGCTCCAGGCTGTAATCCCCCCAGTTGGCGCAGATCACTGCAATCAACTCCGGGTCGCTGATCAGTTCGGAGAGCACATCGATAGTGAGACGATCGGAGTAATGGTGGAAGGTGTTGCACATGGCGTCGTAAGCAGCGTCAACCGCTCCGCTTGGCATAGCTTTCTGGGCGAAGTAACCGGCAGAGCTTTTTGCTGCCTTTCCGATCAGGGCCATATACTGATCAATCCCATCTGCTTCGTGGGGAAAGTGTTCCTTAAGCAGATTGCTATAGGCTTCGGCGCCTGTAGGTATTTCGTAGTGTTTGTCGCCAATGGCCATGCGGTTGAAGATGTTGGGCATGGGCATCCATTCCAGGCCTCCGCCAGTGACATAGTTGAACAGCTTCCAGCCCGCTGCCTGGGGTGTACCCACTTCGCCGATGTAGTGCATGCCGACTGTCCAGCGATAGCCATTGCGTGAGTAGGCTTGCGTCATGCCGCCAATCACGTTGTTCTGCTCCAGCAGCAGCACGCGTTTATTTTGCTGGGCTAGGACTGATGCAGCGCTGAGGCCGCCCATGCCTGAGCCGATGATGATGGCGTCAAACTCGCCTGAGATGCCTACAGCTTTGCGATAGGCTTTGCCGACAGTTTCCATGAGATATCTCCCGCTAAGGTGTGTGTAGTGCTGATCTGCGTGATGATTCGTGGCCTGGTTTTGCCGACGAACTAGAAAAACCCTTGGGGGGTTATGTCGTAGCTGACTAAGAGGTTTTTGGTCTGCTGGTAGTGGTCGAGCATCATCTTGTGGTTCTCCCGGCCAAAGCCGGACTTCTTGTAGCCACCGAAGGCGGAGTGCGCCGGGTACAGGTGGTAGCAGTTGGTCCACACACGCCCAGCCTTGATGGCCCGGCCCATGCGGTACGCGCGGTTGATATCGCGTGTCCACAAGCCGGCACCGAGGCCGAACTCGGTGTCGTTGGCAATGGCTAGGGCTTCGGCTTCGTCTTTGAAGGTGGTAACACTGACCACCGGGCCGAAGATTTCCTCTTGGAACACGCGCATCTGGTTGTGGCCCTTGAGCAGGGTTGGCTGGATGTAGTAACCGCTGGCCAGAGCACCTTCTAGGCGCTCGGCACCGCCGCCGGTGAGAATCTGTGCGCCTTCCTGCTGGGCGATCTGCATGTAGCTGAGGATTTTGTCGAACTGCTGCTGCGAGGCCTGTGCACCGACCATGGTCTCGGTGTCCAGCGGGTTGCCGCGCTTGATCTGCTTGATCTTCTTCATCACTTCGACCATGAAGGGCTCAAAGATCGACTCCTGCACCAGCGCGCGCGACGGGCTGGTGCAGACCTCGCCCTGGTTGAAGAAGGCCAGTACCAGGCCTTCTGCAGCCTTTTCGATAAAGCTCGGCTCGGCCTGCATGATGTCTTCGAAGAAGATGTTCGGGCTCTTGCCACCCAGCTCCACGGTGCTTGGGATGATGTTCTCGGCGGCGCATTTGAGAATGTGCGAGCCCACCGGGGTTGATCCTGTAAAGGCGATCTTGGCGATGCGCTTGCTGGTGGCCAGGGCCTCACCGGCTTCGCGGCCAAAACCCTGCACCACGTTGAGCACACCCGGCGGCAGCAGGTCGCCGATCAATTCCATCAGTGTTGGCGCTGATGGAAAATTGACCCACCCTGCCGATTGAAATTTGACCCAGGGCGGATTGCTGATTTTTTTACCAGCAACTGTGGATAAGTCTACCAGCGCAGCTGCTGTTGCCCCCACT
>NZ_JCAQOS010000002.1:0-215207 GCF_059567785.1 Pseudomonas sp. BGA-UO-ETr-WB11
CTTCTTTTCAGCTTCTCGTCAGCGGGAGGCGAATTCTACAGCGTTTCAAACCGCTGTCAACATCCTTCTCAACCGCTTCCGATCTACTCGATCGAAGCACCAACAAGATCAAAACACCACCTTGTCAGCCCGGCGCATTCTACACAGCTTTCGCTGCTTTGCAACCCCTCTTTTTAAGCTAACTCTTTGTTTTCAAAAGAGTTTTCCGAGAGATCTGCGCCGGAAGAGGTGCGAATTATAGACACTTAATGGGAGCAGTCAAGGGGTATTTCGTTCCACTAACCACCTTCACGGATTAACAAGCAAAACCGGCGCATTAGGCGCCGGTTTTGCTAAGCGATAAAGCCGTTACAACTCGGGCTCAGAACGACTCACCCTTCGCCGCCTTCTCTACTAGTAGGGCGGGCGGATCAAAGCGTTCACCATACTGCTCAGCCAGATACTGCGCACGCGCGATAAAGTCCGGCAACCCATACTGATTGATGAACTGCAGCGCGCCACCAGTCCATGCCGCAAAGCCAATCCCAAAGATCGACCCGATGTTGGCGTCGGCGGTGGATAGCAATACACCCTCTTCAAGACAGCGCACGGTTTCGATGGCCTGGATAAACAGAATGCGATCGCGCACGTCCTCCTGGGAGATGTGCCCATCTGCTTTCTCGAAGCGCGCCTTCAGTTCAGGCCACAGATGCTTCTTACCGCCAACGGGGTAATCGTAGAAACCGCCGTTAGCGGCCTTGCCTGGACGCTTGTATTCGTTGAGCATCATGTCGATCACGGCAAACGCTGGATGCGCCGGAATCTCTTTGCCCTCAGCCTTGAGGTCTTTAACCGTCTGCTGGCGGATATGGTTCATCAGACTCATCGACACTTCATCAGAGATCGCCAACGGGCCCACCGGCATGCCGGCTTTGCGCGCTTCATTCTCGATCATTGCAGCACTAACACCCTCGCCCAGCATCGCAATGCCTTCATTGGTGAACGTGCCAAAGACCCGTGAAGTAAAGAAGCCACGACTGTCATTGACCACAATCGGGGTTTTCTTGATCTGCATGACGTAGTCAAAGCCGCGAGCCAGGGTCTCATCGCTGGTCAGCTCGCCCTTGATGATTTCCACCAACGGCATCTTGTCGACCGGGCTGAAGAAATGCAGACCGATAAACTTGTCCTGTTTCTGTACAGCGGTGGCCAACCCGGTAATCGGCAAGGTTGAGGTGTTGGAAGCAATCACCGCATCACTCAGTGCGCAGCGCTCGGCTGCCGCCGTGACATTGGCTTTTAGATCACGGTCTTCAAATACCGCCTCAATGATCAGATCGCAGCCAGTGAAATCCGCTTCCTTATCGGTTGCCGTGATACGGGCGAGAATCCCATCGCGTTTTTCTACACTCATGTGGCCACGGGAGACTTTCTTGTCCAGCAGCTTGCTCGAATAGGCCTTGCCCTTCTCGGCAGCGTCTATGGACACATCCTTGAGCACCACGTCGATACCGGCCACTGCCGATACATAGGCAATGCCCGCACCCATCATCCCGGCACCCAGCACGCCAACCTTTTTCGTGACGTAAGGCGCGTAACCTTTTGGCCGTGAACCACCAGCGTTGATTTCATTGAGCTGGAACCAGAAGGTTCCGATCATGTTCTTCGCCACCTGGCCGGTGGTGAGCTCGGTGAAATAGCGCGCCTCGATCAATTGCGCGGTATCGAAGTCAACCTGGGCGCCCTCTACCGCCGCACACATGATTTTCTCCGGCGCGGGGAAGCAGCCCTTGGTCTTGTCACGCAGTACCGATGGAGCGATCGCCAGCATTTGCGCCACGGCAGGAGTGGACGGTGTACCACCGGGAATCTTGTAACCCTTCACATCCCACGGCTGCACGGCTGCAGGGTTAGCGGCAATCCAGGCGCGCGCCTTGGCCAGCATGTCATCACGATCAGAAGCGATGTCCTGAATCAGACCGGCCTTCAACGCCTCCTGCGGGCGCACCTTCTTGCCTTCCAGCAGGTAGGGCAAAGATTTTTCCAGGCCCAGGATGCGCACCATCCGCACCACGCCACCGCCGCCTGGCAGCAAGCCCAGGGTTACTTCCGGCAAGCCGATTTGCACGCTACTGCTGTCCAGCGCAATGCGGTGGTGGCAGGCCAGAGCTATTTCCCAGCCGCCGCCTAGCGCCGCACCATTAATAGCAGCCACTACCGGCTTGCCGAGGCATTCCAGGCGGCGCAATTGGCCTTTGATGTTAAGAATCATCTGGTAGAACTGGGCTGCATCGGCCTTGGTGACCTTGATCAGCTCATTCAGATCGCCACCGGCGAAGAACGTCTTCTTCGCCGATGTAAGGATTACACCGACGATCGAGTCTTTCTCGGCTTCCAGGCGATCAACAATGTTGCCCATGGCCGCGCGGTATTCAGCGTTCATGGTATTGGCGCTTTGGCCAGGCATGTCCATGGTCAGAACGACGATATTGTCCTGGCCCTTTTCGTAACGGATGGCGTCAGTCATCTTCGAGCTCCGGCCTTAAACGCGTTCAATAATGGTTGCAATGCCCATACCGCCGCCCACACACAGGGTAGCGAGGCCGTAACGCAGATTGCGCTTCTCCAACTCATCCAACAGGGTGCCGAGAATCGCGCAACCGGTTGCACCGAGCGGGTGGCCCATGGCGATGGAGCCGCCGTTGACGTTGACCTTGTCTTCGGACACGCCCATGTCCTTCATGAACTTCATTACCACCGAGGCAAACGCCTCGTTGACCTCGAACAGGTCGATGTCATTGACGTTCAGCCCGGCCTTGGCCAGAGCCTTGCGCGTAGCCGGCGCCGGGCCGGTGAGCATGATGGTGGGATCGGTGCTGGTGACTGCCGTGGCGACGATCCGCCCACGGGCCTTCAACCCAAGTTCTTTGCCCTTGGCTTCGGAGCCAATCAGCATCAGCGCTGCCCCGTCGACGATGCCCGAGCTGTTGCCTGGGGTGTGGATATGCTCGATGCGCTCCACATGGGAGTACTTGCGCAGGGCCGAGGCATCGAAGCCCATCTGCCCCATCATCTCGAAGCTAGGCTTGAGCTTACCCAAGCCCTCCAAGGTGGAGTCGGCACGAATGAACTCGTCATGATCGAGAATCAGAATGCCGTTCTGATCGGTCACCGGCACCAGCGATTTGTTGAACGAGCCATCGGCCCGTGCACGCGCGGCTTTCTGCTGCGAACGCAGGGCGAACGCATCAACATCAGTCCGGGAAAAGCCTTCCAGCGTGGCAATCAGGTCGGCACCGATGCCCTGCGGAACGAAATGGGTGTGCATGTTGGTCGCGGGGTCCATGGCCCAAGCGCCACCGTCAGAGCCCATCGGAATGCGCGACATCGACTCGACGCCACCCGCTACGACCAGGTCTTCAAAACCAGAGCGCACTTTCATCGCCGCCAGGTTGACGGCTTCCAGGCCTGAGGCGCAGAAGCGGTTGAGTTGCACGCCCGACACCTGCTCATCCCAATCCGCCACCAACGCGGCTGTTTTGGCGATGTCGGCACCCTGATCACCCACCGGCGTCACGCAACCAAGGACGATATCGTCAACCTGGCTGGTATCCAGCTCATTGCGGGCCTCAAGGGCTTTGAGCAGGCCGGCCACCAGATCAACTGGCTTGACGCTGTACAGCGCGCCGTCCTTTTTGCCTTTACCGCGGGGCGTGCGCACCGCATCGAAAATGAATGCTTCGGTCATGGCGTCCTCTGGCCTCCTTATATAGGAGGGATAGGTAGCGGTGTGGAAGTCCGCTGCCCAGCAGCGGCTACCAACAATTGTTGTTAGGCCGCTCTACCATAGCCGCAACGCGCGCAGGCTCAATGACCGAAATGCTCAGGCCCATTGACCACTCAGCTCAGACCAACGGTAGGACTGCGTGTAACGCTGGAACAATGCCCCATACAGGTGTCTGGCCTGTGGCTTACAGCCCAGACGAAGGGTTGCGTGAATAACCGCCAACTCCTAGACCGTACGCTCTTGCTGCCAAAGCTTCTAAGGCGAGTGTGGCCCGCGCCCTAGAGTTTGTAAGGCAAGGCGCCATCGCCGGGCAATGCCGGGATGGTTTTTGAGTTAACGCCAAGCTGTTACCCCTGAGTGCGATCAAGGCAACGCGCACATGGCGAGTAACGGCAACAAGAATAAAAGGCAGCACACCATGCATATCCACGCGAAAGTCCGCCAAGCGGGCATGATCCTGTTTGCCACCGCCGTGGTTCTGATCCTGCCCAACCTCAGTCGCCTGATTAGTTAGAGTGCAAGCCGCCCGTTGCTGTTACGCCGTCAGCAACGGGCGCAGAGGCGTATCAGGTAAACGCCAGATTCAACCAATGCCGGTAAAAACCCTCAGCCACCTGATTCAGCTGGGCGATGCGCTGCGGCAGGTTTTCCCGCATAAAGGCAATGCTCTGCTGGCTGGGTTGACTGGCATCCAGCAGATAACCCGCCTCGGTTAGCCACAGATCAACCAGCTCAGCGGTCATTTCCGGATGGGACTGCAACGCCAGCACCTTGTCTCCCCAAGTAAACGCCTGGTTCTGGCACCAGCCATTACTCAGCAAGTGCTGCGCTCCGGGCGGCAGATCAAAGGTATCACCGTGCCATTGAAACAACTCAAACTCGCCAGGCACGTGGCGCAGCCAAGGGCTGTTAGCCGCTTGCACTGTGTGCTGAAGACGCTGCCAGCCAACCTCTTGAAAGGCCATGGTGCGCACCTCGGCACCGAGCGCCCTGGCCAATAGCTGACCGCCCAGACAGTGACCGATCATGGGAATGTCACGCTGCAGAAAATGCTGGATGGCTGCTACTTCCGTCGTCAGCCAGGGCAGCGGATCGTTCACGCTCATGGCGCCGCCCATGATTGCCACGGCCTTGGGCCGGTCGAGGTCGACGCCTGCCAGCTCGCCACGGTCAACCCGCAGCACCTGGTAATCAAGCTGCTGAGCACGCAGAACCTGGGCCAGATGGCCAGGGGTGCAGTGATCGGTGTGAGTCAGTATCAGAATATCGCTCATGGTGCCCTCCGCCGCGCAGTGTGCGACAAAGGTCAAGGCAAGGTCGAGAGAGGAACGGGATGTTGTACCGTCAGCTGCCATTGCGGTCAGCTGACGGGATTACGCGACATGCAACCTTAAAGACTACAAACGGGCATGCTCCTGGATCACGCCCCACCCCTCAAGTCGCCCGCCAAGCGGTACCACCAGGGTTTCCAGACCCTGCTCAAAATCATCAATGCCGGCATGGCTGGCGTACATCACCTTGCTCACTTGCAAGTGCCAGACGCCTTCGCAACGCTGATTGATCTGGGTATTCAGCGACTCACCGCGAAAGCTTTGCGCCACCAGTCGGGCCCGTTCCTCATCAGGAAAAATGGCGTAAAACTCAATGGCATGGATACGAGCGAAATCGAAACCGCCCTCCTTCATACGCTGTAGCAGACTGCTGCTGTTGGATTCCGAAGCGCTCATGGACATAGATTGGTACCCCTCATTGAGTAGACATCAATCACCGTGTTGCTCTGCGAGAGTAGCCCTATCGTTAGGGTCTGTCGCCGTTTCATTCGTGGCCGCGCCGGGGCAGGCCCGGCCCTTCGGGTTGCGCGAGAAAGGGGCCCCGCTGCTGTTGCAGGACTTGGTAAGGGAATAACCATTACCGGCGTCCTGCGCCTAACCGGGAGCCCTTTCTCGCGGCAACGCAGCTCATAATGAAACGACAACAGACCCTAAGGCCACGCTGAACATTTAGTCCAGCGCCGGCCACTTGTCACTTTTCGCGGCTTAACCAACCCATGATGGCCCGCGTCATCCAGGCCGGCGACAGCTGGGCCGACCAGTACATCAACTTGAACAGCCCGCTGATCGGCCGATGCACCGCGGCCCCCTGTGACTGCTGCCAAACAGCGTCAGCGATCTGCTCAGCCTGCAAATTGACGCCTAGATGGCGCAGGGCCGGCGGCTCAAAAGCCTGACTGCTGACCATTGGCGTGCGCACAAAGGGCGGCATTAAATCGCCGACGCGAATGCCATGGCGACGCCATTCCAGATCCAAGGCTTCGGTCAGACCGCGTACGGCAAACTTCGACGCCGAGTAGCTGGCCATGTGCGGCGTGCCATACAAGCCCGAGGCCGAGCCCATGTTGATCACCTGGGCGTTGGCGGTAGCCTTGAGGTAGGGGAACGCCGCATGGGTCATTTGCAGCAAACCCAGCACATTGATTTGCAGGATGCGCGCGTGCTCGGCCAACTCGATACTCTCGAAATGGCCGAAGCGCAGTACTCCGGCGCAGTTAAACAACAGCCGCAACTGCCCCGCATGTTCGCCGGCAAAATCCTTGAGTGCCGCCTGCACCGCAGCCGCATCGGCCACATCCAACTCGGCATGCCAGACTCCGCCAAGCTCCTCAGCCAGGCTGGCCAATGCGGCGTGATTGATATCGAGCAAACCTACTTTCCAGCCACGTGCATGAAACAAGCGCGCCGTGGCGGCACCGATGCCCGAGGCCGCGCCGGTGATCAGAATATTGTCCATCTAACCCTCCTGCGCCCGCAAAAAACCGGCGACCCGCGCCATGGCAAAGTCGGCCGCCTTGAGTATCCCGGCATAGGCCTGAAATACATGCCAAAGCCCCGGATACACCTCCAACTGCACCGCCACACCGGCGGCCTTGGCGTGCTCGGCAAAGCGCAGGCTGTCGTTGAGCAGCAACTCATCGGTGCCGACCTGAATCAGCACCGGCGGCAACCCGCGCACATCAGCAAACAGCGGTGACAAGCCAGGCGCTTTGGGGTCCTGGCCTGCCGGGCAGTACAGCGCCAGGGCCTGCTTGATCCAGGCCGGATTGAGCACAGGATCGCGCCCTGCCGGCTCATGCACATGCTCAAAGGTGAAATCCGTCACCGGGGAAAAACACACCAGCGCCGCCGGCAAAGGCAGCCCCAGTTCACGTATGCGCAGCGCCGTGACCAGGGTCAGATTGCCGCCGGCGGAATCACCGCCAATAACAATCTGCTCACTCCGGTAGCCCATGGCCAACAGCTCACGATAGGCCGCCACGGCATCCTCCAGGGCGGCCGGATAGGGATGCTCCGGCGCCAGGCGATAATCCAGGGCACAGACTGCTCGCTGACTGCAGGTGGCCAGAATGCCGCTGATGCCGCGATGGGTCGCCGCCGAGCCGATCAGGTAGGCGCCACCGTGCAAGTACAACAGCACCCGTCCGCCATCCTGCGCCGGGCGCTGCCATTCACAGGGCCGGCCGCCAAGGTGCCCATGGGTCAAGCTCAACCCGTGGGGCGCCCGTGTGGTGGCCGTGAGCATGCGCAACAACCCGCGCTGCAGTGCAATCGGCGTGGGTGGTCGCACCAGGCTGCAAAACAGCAGACGCAAACCGCCGCGCAGCAGGCCGCGCAACAGCGGCTGGCTGAGTGCTGGCGGAGTAAATTCAACGGCTGCAGTCATAGTCAGCAAGCTCCAGGTGACGGGTTTGTTGGCGGTAAGTAAAGGTGAACCCCGGCCAGTTGTTGGTGTTCTTGCCGGCCGCATTCTTGTACCAACTGGTGCAACCCTGCTCCCAGATCGAATGGCGGATCACCTGCTGCAGGTGCTGGTTGAAGCGTTGTTGCACCTGAGGCTTCACATCCATATAGCGCAGGCCTTGCTGCTGCAACGCGTCCAAGCAATTGAGCACGTAAGCAAACTGGCTTTCCAGCATGTACAGGATCGAGTTGTGGCCCAGGTTGGTGTTCGGCCCGTAGAGCAGGAACAGATTGGGAAAGCCATTAACACTGATGCCCTTATACGCTTCGGCGCCGTCGCGCCAGGCTTGGTTCAGCTCCACACCATCCAGACCTTTGATCTGCATCGGCGCAAGAAAATCGGTGGCCGCAAACCCGGTGCCGTAGATCAACGCATCCACTGGATGCTCACGACCATCGGCCGTCACCACACCATGGGGGGTGATGAACTGAATGGCCTGATTGACGATCTCAACATTGCCCTGTGCCAAGGCCGGGAAGTAGTTATTGGAGATCAGAATACGTTTGCAGCCCAGCGGATAGTCCGGCTGCAACTGGCGCTGCCGCTCAGGGTCGACGATGGCAGCGGCCAGATGGCGCTGAAAGCTGAACTGAAACAGCTTCATCAGCACCGGAAAGTGGATAAACGCCAGAGCGCGGACTTCGTGCTGCACATACTTGAGGCCGCGATCGATTTGCTGCAGCCACGGCCAGCGACGCAATAGGGCCAGCTCCCAGCGCTTATAGGCCCGGTCCGGTTTGCTGATCACATAGGCGGCGCTGCGCTGGAACAGGGTCAAGTGCTGCACCTTGGGCACAATCTCCGGCACAAACTGGATCGCACTGGCGCCGGTGCCGATCACCGCCACCCGCTTGCCGGCCAGGTCATAGGCGTGATTCCAGCGCGCCGAGTGGAAGGCTTCGCCGGCAAAGCTCTCCAAGCCAGGAATGCGCGGATAGGCAGGCTGATTCAACTGACCACAAGCGCTGACCAGCGCCTGCGCCTGGTAGTGCTCACCATCCTTGCCGATCACCCGCCACAGGCCGCTGGCCTGCTCGAACTCGGCACTCGCCACCTCCGTGTTGCAGCGGATTTTGCCGGCCAACTGGTGCTTGTCCACACAGTGCTGGATATACGCCACGATCTCCGCTTGCGGGGCGAACTTGCGACTCCAGTCGGTCTTCGGCTCGAACGAATACGAATACAAGTGCGACGGCACATCACAGGCTGCACCCGGATAGTGATTGTCGCGCCAGGTGCCGCCCACCGAGGCCGCTTTTTCCAGCACGAGAAAATCGTCGATACCACGCTTTTGCAGCTGGATAGCAAGGCCGACACCGGCAAAACCGGCACCGATAATCAGCACGCGCAGCGGCGCCGCAGCTGGGGAATTAGTTGTCATTGTTCGTCCCGTAGGTTTTAGGCTGTGCGTTCATACTACGTGGCCGCACGACGATGCGTTATGGCATAGTCGGCCACTAATTGTGAATTGCGGCCAACATGTCGAACACTTTAACCCCCCCGCCCGCTGGTCACTGGCCGGCACGGCGCAGCATCATCAGTGCTCAGTTACAGACCCAGTTCGGCATGGATCAGGGCCTGTCGATTGAGCAGTGCCTGGCCGGCAGCGGCCTGACCCTGAGCCAATTGGGCGATCCCGCCAGTGAAATTGACGCCAGCCAGGAGCTGATTCTGATTGGCAATCTGGTGGCAGCCCTTGGCCATATCCCCGACCTCGGCCTACTGGCGGGCCAGCGCTATCACCTCAGCACCTACGGCATCTGGGGCTTTGCCCTGCTCAGTTGCCCGACCCTGCGCAGCGCCGCCAACATGGGCTTGCGCTACCTCGACCTGACCTACGCGTTCTGTCGCATGCACCTGGAAGATCACGGCGAAGACATGCACCTGCGGCTGGACGACCAAGACCTGCCGCCGGCACTGCGCGACTTTATCCTGCTGCGCGATACCGCCGGCATGCTCAAGATCCAGCGTGACCTGCTCGGTCAGCCTCTACCGTTCAAGCGCGTTGAGTTGCGTATGCCCGCCCCCGCCGATGTCGCCCGCTATACCGAGCATTACGGTGTCGAGCCGCTGTTCGGCCAGGCGCAAAATCGTTTCGTGCTGGCCCAGCAACTCCTCGACCTGCCCTTGCCCGGCGCCAACCCCCAGGTGGCGCACGACTGCGAAATGCAGTGCCATGCCCTGCTTACCCGTCGGCGTGAACGCTCAGGCCTGGCCGGACAAATTCGTACGCGTTTGCTCGGCCGTCCCGGCCGTCTGCCGGACATGAATGAGATTGCCGCGCAGCTGCACACCAGTACCCGCAGCCTGCGCCGGCGCCTGAGCGAGGAAGGCACCAGCTTTCGCCAACTGCTGGAAGAGGTACGTCAGACCCTGGCGGAAGAATTGCTCGCCACCGGTGGCCTGACCCTGGAAGAGATTGCCGAGCGCCTGGGCTATGGCGAAGTGTCGAACTTCACCCACGCCTTCAAACGCTGGAAAGGCCTCGCGCCGCGCCAGTACCGACGCCGGCATGCGACATCCTGAACATTCAGCCGGGTGTGCATCTGTGCTAGCGTGCCAACCTAACTAGGAACAACCCTATCTAGCAAAGGAGCAGCACCCATGGCCATCAGCAAAGAGCAACTGATCAGCGACCTCGCCGAAGCCGTCGACGCACCCAAGGCGCAAGTGCGCGCCCTGCTGGAGCACCTCAGCGAAATCGTCAGCGACGCCCTGGAAAACAGCGATGAAATCACCTTGCCTGGCATCGGCAAGCTGAAAGTAACAGCGCGCCCAGCACGCAGCGGCCGCAACCCACAGACCGGCAAAGCGATCGAAATCGCCGCTAAGAACGTGGTCAAGTTCGTTCCGGCCAAAGCCCTGACCGACGCGCTCAACTAAGTTCTCAGCGCTCGTATTTACGCCTTGCGCCAACGGCTCAGGGCGTAACGCCCAGGGCCTGCAACTGCTCGACAAACCCCGCTTCATCCAGCACTCGCAAGCCAAGCTCACTGGCCTTGGCCAACTTCGAGCCAGCGCCCGGCCCGGCCACCACGCAATGGGTTTTGGCCGACACCGAACCCGCCACCTTGGCGCCCAATGCCTCCAACTTGGCCTTGGCCTGATCACGGCTCATCAGCTCCAGCGTACCGGTCAACACCCAGGTCTGGCCGGCCAGCGGCAGCCCGGCGACGACGCGTTTCTCACTTTCCCAGTGCATGCCGAACTCGCGCAACTGCGCTTCGATTTTCAGCGCCCGCTCGCGGTGTTCAGCCACGCTGAAAAACTCGCGTACGGCATTGGCCGGCTTCTCACTCAGGGTCTGGCGCAGGTCCAGCCAATCGGCTTCGAGGAGTTTGGGCAACGACTCGCCAAACTTGCTGGCCAGGGTTTTTGCGCCGGTAGGACCGAGGGACGGTATGTGCAGTTTGTCGAGCAAGCCGGCCAAGGTGGTGCAGGCGGCAAACTCGGCACCCAACTCGCCCTGCCCCTGAATATCCAGCACCTGACCCAGTTGCTCGATCACGTTCTGGTTGTGCGCGTCACTGAAGAACTCATGAATCTCATGGGCCACTTCCAGCCCTACGTCCGGCAGGTAGGTCAGCACTTCGGGCAACGCGCGCTTGATCCGCTCCAACGAGGCCAGCGAGCGCGCCAACACCTTGGCCGTTTCCTCGCCAACATCGGGAATCCCGAGGGCATAAATAAACCGCGCCAACTCGGGCTTCCTGCTGTTCTCGATGGCGGCCAGCAGGTTATTGCTCGACAGCTCGGCAAAACCCTCCAAGCCTACCAACTGGTCGAACTGCAAGCGGTAGAGGTCGGCTGGCGACTGCACCAGGCCGAGGTCCACCAGTTGCTCGACACTCTTCTCGCCGAGCCCGTCGATGTCCATGGCGCGGCGCGAAACGAAGTGAATGATCGCCTGCTTCAGCTGTGCCTGGCAGGCCAGACGGCCAACGCAACGGTAGATGGAACCCGCGCTGAAGGACTCCTTACCCTTGCTGCGCTTGACCAGCTGGGTGCGCTCAACATGGGAGCCGCACACCGGACAGCTCGCGGGGATTTCTACCGCTCGCGCATCCAGCGGACGTCGCTCCAGCACTACCTGCACCACCTGCGGAATCACGTCGCCGGCGCGGCGGATGATCACCGTGTCGCCGATCATCAGGCCCAAACGTGCCACTTCATCCATGTTGTGCAAGGTGGCATTGGCGACCATCACGCCGGCCACCTTTACCGGCTTCAAGCGCGCCACCGGCGTCACCGCCCCCGTGCGCCCGACCTGAAACTCCACATCCAGCAGCTCGGTCAGCTCTTCCATGGCCGGGAATTTATGGGCGATGGCCCAACGCGGCTCGCGCGCACGAAACCCCAGCTCGCGCTGCCAGGCCAGGTTATTGACCTTGAACACCACGCCATCGATTTCATAAGGCAAGGCTTCGCGCTTGGCACCGATGCGCTGGTAATAGGCCTGACAAGCATCGATGCCGCGGGCCAGATACAACTCAGGGCTAATCGGCACACCCCAGGTCTGCAGCGCCTGGAGAATGCCCAATTGAGTGTCCGGCAACTCGCCCTCAACCTGGCCGATGCCGTAACAGCAGAAGGCCAAGGGACGGCTGGCGGTGATTTTCGAATCAAGCTGACGCAGGCTGCCGGCGGCGGCGTTGCGCGGGTTGGCAAAGGGCTTGGCACCGCTCTCCAGCTGGCGCTGGTTGAGGGCATCGAAACCGGCCTTGGCCATAAACACCTCGCCGCGCACCTCCAGCACCGCGGGCCAGCCACTGCCCTGCAACTTGAGCGGAATGTTGCGCACCGTGCGCACATTGGCGCTGATGTCCTCACCCGTGCTGCCATCACCACGGGTGGCGCCGCGCACCAGTTGCCCCTCGACATACAGCAGGCTCACGGCCAAGCCGTCGAGCTTGGGTTCGCAGACGTACTCGACCTCGGCGCCACCGCCAAACAGATCGCCAGGCGGCAGGTCGTCGGCCAGGCCCTCACGCACGCGGCGGTCGAAATCCAGCATATCGGCTTCGGCGAAGGCGTTGCCGAGGCTGAGCATCGGCACCTCGTGGCGCACTTCGGTAAAGCCGGCACGCGGCGCCCCACCAACCCGCTGAGTCGGCGAATCGACGGTAATCAAGTCCGGATGTGCCGCTTCCAAGGCCTGTAATTCACGAAACAGGCGGTCGTATTCGGCGTCAGGAATACTCGGCTGATCAAGCACGTAATAACGCTGATTGTGCCCGTCCAGTTCGGTGCGCAAATCAAGGATGCGCTGGGCGGCGTGGGAGGTGTCTGTGCTCATGCTTACGGCTCTCAAAAACGCAAAGAGCAGCCGAGGCTGCTCTTTTTAATAATCACGGATTCAGCTCAGGCGCGACTCAGCGCTTGGGCATCATGTGCTTGCGCTCGAACTCGACGATGCGCTGACGGTAATGCTCGATGGTCTGCGCGGTCATGACGCTGCGCTGGTCATCTTTCAGCTCGCCGTTCAGCTCGTGGGCCAGCTTGCGCACCGCAGCCAACATCACATCGAAGGCCTGCTTAGGATGCCGCGGGCCCGGCATACCGAGGAAGAAACTCACCGCACGGGTACTGAACAGGTCGATATCGTCCAGATCGAAGGTGCCAGGCTTAACGCCATTGGCCATGGAGAACAGCACTTCGCCATTGCCGGCCATGCTTTCGTGGCGGTGGAAAATGTCCATTTCGCCAAAACGCAGGCCGCTTTCCAGAATGTTCTGCAGTAGCGCCGGGCCGTTGAAACCGCCTTCGTCGCGAGAGATGACGTTGATCACCAGCACTTCTTCAACAGGCGGCAGGTCTTGTGCATCTTCCTGAGCCTGAACTTTGCGCTTCTTGTCGCCTTCGTCCACAGGGGTCAACAGGGTTGGCACCGGCTCATCCAGTTTCAGGTCACCTTGGCTCGGCTCACCGGAACGGCGGCGATTGAGCTCGCGGGCACTCATGGCCGGCAAGTCTTCTTCATCCACGCGCGGCTCGTTCTGGCGATCAATCACCCGCGCCGGGCCAAGCAATTCAGGGTCGCCACCGACGTCGTCATCCATGCCGGAGAAACTGCGATCCAGCTTGAATTTCAGCTTGCCCTTGCCACCGCGCATACGGCGCCAGCCATCAAAAAGAATACCGGCGATAACAATGATGCCGATGACGATCAGCCACTCGCGCAGACCGATTTCCATGTAATTCCGTGACCCCGACTAAAAAAGTGATGAAAGCAGGCCTTCCAAGCCCTGCTGCAATAATCTCAACGTGGCGCCAAGCCCATGTTCTGGCTGGCGTTTTCCCACGCGTAACAAAAAGTTGGCATTAAGCTAGCACGACAAAAGATAACTTTACACCGTCTGTCGCTTCAGGCTTCAACCATTGCCAGTGCCTGCTCCACATCCACGGCCACCAGACGCGAGCAACCGGGCTCGTGCATGGTCACACCCATCAGCTGATCGGCCATTTCCATGGCGATCTTGTTGTGGGTGATATAGATGAACTGCACGGTCGCCGACATCTCTTTGACCAACCGCGCATAGCGGCCGACGTTGGCGTCGTCGAGCGGCGCATCCACCTCATCAAGCATGCAAAAGGGTGCCGGATTGAGCTGGAAGATGGCAAATACCAGCGCCAGCGCCGTCAGGGCTTTCTCCCCGCCGGACAATAGGTGAATGGTACTGTTTTTCTTGCCGGGCGGCCGCGCCATGATGCTCACACCGGTGTCGAGCAGGTCTTCGCCGGTCAGCTCCAGGTAAGCATTGCCGCCGCCAAAGACTTTTGGGAACAGGGCCTGCAGGCCGCCGTTGATCTGATCGAAGGTTTCCTTGAAGCGGTTACGGGTTTCCTTGTCGATCTTGCGGATCACGTTTTCCAGAGTATCCAGCGCCTCCACCAGATCGGCATTCTGCGCATCCAGGTAGCGCTTGCGCTCGGACTGCTGCTGGTACTCGTCGATGGCAGCCAGGTTGATCGGCCCTAGCCGCTGAATCCGTGCGGCCAGCCGCTCAAGTTCATCACTCCAGGCGCTTTCGCTCGCCTCACTGGGCAAGGTTGCCAGCACGCCGTGCAGCTCGTAGCCGTCTTCCAGCAGCTGATCGAGCAAAGCCTTGCGCCGCACACTCAGGGCCTGCCATTCGAGGCGTTGCTGCTCCAGCTGACCACGCAGCAACTGCCCCTGCTGTTCGGCCTGGGTGCGGCGCTTTTCCGCGTCGCGCAATTGCCGGTCAGCATCTTCCAGGCCCAGGCGCGCCAACTTCAGCTCGTCTTCCACGGCCATGCGCTTATCGAGCAACTCTTCCAGCTTCATGCGCAGCTCTTCCAGCGGCGCCTCGCCCTCTTCAAGGTTGAGATTGAGCTGCTCGCGCTTCTCGTGCAGACGCTCGGCCTGCAGCTGCAAACGCTCCAGAGCCTGACGCGTAGAGTCGTGCTGGGCCTTCAGCGAGCCCAGACGCACGGCCAGTTGATGGGCGTGATCCTTGTGCTGGCGGGCCTCCTGACGCATGCGGTCAAGGCGTTCGCGCAAGCCATCGCGCGCTGCCAGCAGGCGTTCGCGTTGTTCGGTGTCGACGGCCATGGCGTCCAGCGCGTCCTGCAGGTGCAGGCGTGACTCGCCCAGTTGCTCCTGCTCCAGCTCGCGCTGATCAGTCAATTCGTGCAGCTCATGATCCAGGCGCTGACGGCGCAGGGTCAGCTGCTCGGCCTTGGCCTGGCCGGCGGACAGCTGGGCCTTCAACTCGCCCTGCTGGCGGGCCTCGTCCTGCAGTAAACGGCGCTGCTGCTCGCGGGCTTGCTCTTGCACGCGCTGAGCCTCGCGCAGTTGTTGCAACTGTTCATCCAGGTCGGCCAGGCGCGCGCTCAATTCTTCGCGCTCAGCGTGCAGACGCTCCAGCTCCTGGGCACGAGCCAACACGCCGCTCTCGGCAGCCTCGGCGCGGCGTACCCGCAAAAAGTGCCGACCGACCCAGTAGCCATCAGGGCTGATCAGGCTTGCGCCAGGCGCCAACTGATGGCGTTGCTGCAGCGCAGCTTCAAGCGATGGCACCGGTTTGACCTGGGCCAGCCACGGAGCCAGATCGACGCTCGCTTCGACCTTGTCCAGCAGGCTGCCAGGTACGCGCACGCCACCACGGGTCGGCAGCGCCAGGCGCAGGTCTCCCTGGCTGAAGCCCTGCAGATCCAAACTATTGAGCTGTTGTTCGTCGTCCAGTAAGACGGCCTGCAAGTCGGCACCCAGCACGGTTTCCACCGCCAACTCCCAACCCGCCTCAACGCGCAAACCGGCGGCCAACGGCGGACGCTCATTCAATTGCTGTGCCGCCAGCCACTCGGCCGTGCCCTTGCCCGGATTGAGGGCTGCCTGCTGCAACGCCTCAAGCGCAGCCAGGCGCCCCTGCAAGCGTTGCAGTTCGCCCTGGGCCTGCTGCTGGGCCTGACCGGCTTGCAGCAGTTGCCCGCGCAATTGCTCCAGGCCGTCTACCTGTAGCTGTTCGGCAGCCTGCAATTCCTCCAGGCTCAGCTCGCTGAGGGCCAGTTGCTCGGCCAGGGCCAGGATCGCCGCATCCTGTGGGTCAGCCGCCAGTTGCTGACGTTCCTCGGCCAGCCGGCGCTGACGCTCGGCCAGGCGTTCCAGGCTCTGCTCCAGTTGCTGAATCCGCGACTGCTGCACCTCGGCTTGCCGACGTGGCTCGGCGGAGTGCTGGGTAAAACCGTCCCATTGCTCCTGCCAGCCGTGCATGCCGCTCTCCGCCTCTTCCAGCGCAGCGGCGGCTTCCTCGGCGGCAGCAGTGGTCAGTTCTTGCTCAGGCTCAAGCTGGGCCAGTTCTTCCCCCAGGGTCGCCAGCAAGGTGCTGTCGTGGCCCAGGTGTGATTCGGTTTCCTGGCGCGCGCGCTCGGCATCGCGCAGGTCATCCTGTAACTGGCGCAGGCGCTGCTGGCCATGCTGGATGCTTTGTTCGACGCGGGCAATGTCACCACCCACTGAATAAAACCGTCCTTGCACCAGGTTGAAACGCTCCGACAGCTCGTGATGGCCGTCACGCAGACGCTCGATGCTGGCATCGGCATTGCGCTGCTCGGCCACCAGCGCCTCGAAGGACACTTCCTGGTTGCCGATGACCGCTTCACGCTGACCAACCTGTTCATTCAGGCTCTGCCATTTCAACGCCGCCAGTTGGGCTTTCAACTGCCGCTCTTCGGCCTTGTATTCCTGGTACTTCTCGGCGGACTGGGCCTGACGGTGCAGACGCTCCAGCTGACGCTCCAGCTCTTCGCGCAGGTCGGTCAGACGCGCCAGGTTTTCATGGGTACGGCGAATGCGATTCTCGGTCTCGCGACGGCGCTCCTTGTACTTGGAGATGCCAGCAGCTTCCTCGATAAAGTTGCGCAGGTCTTCCGGCTTGGCCTCGATCAGCTTGGAGATCATCCCCTGCTCAATGATCGAGTAGCTGCGCGGGCCCAGGCCGGTGCCGAGGAAGATGTCGGTAATGTCGCGCCGGCGGCACTTCACACCGTTGAGGAAATAGGTGTTCTGACTGTCGCGGGTGACCCGGCGGCGGATGGAGATTTCCGCGTAGCTGGCGTATTCGCCCAGCAACGTACCGTCGCTGTTATCGAACACCAGTTCAATGGACGCCTGACTGACCGGCTTGCGGCTGGTGGAACCGTTGAAGATGACATCGGTCATCGACTCGCCGCGCAGGTTCTTCGCCGAGCTTTCGCCCATCACCCAGCGCACAGCGTCGATGATGTTGGACTTGCCGCAGCCGTTAGGGCCGACCACCGCGGCCATATTGCTGGGGAAGTTGACCGTGGTCGGATCGACGAACGACTTGAACCCGGCCAGCTTGATGCACTTCAGACGCATGCTGGGCTAGCGCTCGGCCAGGGCGGCAAGCACCAGTGCGCGATTGTGCTCGCCATAGGCATTCAGCACGGCGCTGGCTGCCGCTTCGTCGCGGGCGATGATGGCCTGCAACAGGTTGGCGAAAGTGCTGATGAACTGATTCATCTCGCCTTTGCGCCGCTCCAAGGCCAGATGATAGGTGCGACTGATGGCCGGCAGCAGGTTTTCCAGGGTTTCCTGCAGGTACAGGTTGTTGGCAAATGGAAAAGCCGCGCGCATCACATCGAAACTGCTCTCGACGAAACCGTCGATATCTTCGCGCTGCATGCAGGCAAGCATCTGGCGCTGGATGTCGATAAAGCCCTGCAGCTCACTTTCGCGCCGCCAATTGCGGGCCACCGCATGGGCCAACATGATGTACAGGTAGATGACCAGTTCGTAGAGGTTGCTCACGTGCTGGGCAGTCAGCTCGGACACCTGGGCGCCCCGGCGCGGCAAGATGACGATCAGATGGCGGCGCTCAAGAATCAACAAGGCCTCGCGCACCGAGCCACGACTGACATTCAGCGCCTGGGTGACCTTGATTTCCTGAATGCGCTCGCCCTCCTTGAGCTCCCGGCGAATGATGCGCTTGGCCAGGTGCTGGGCAATCTGTTCGGCGAGGCTGTCCGGGGCCTTGAACGTCATGTTTTTCCTTGAGAAATCGTTAAAACGCGCAGGCCGCGAGTGTAACACAGGGGATTGGCCCAACCGACAGGCAGGGGCGGGCTTCACCGTGCAAAAGATGGGTAGGCAGCCCGCCCTAGCATCGCGAATATTGTCGGACAATCCAACAATAAAAGCCATGGAGTCCGCCATGTTCGCCAATCGCTCATCCGACTGGATGCTATCGCTCAAACAAATCGGCTACTGGTTCTGGCTATTGCCAGTCGCCCTGGTGCCCCTCAGCTATCACCTGGCCCAAGGCAGCGCCTATGCCGATGCCTGGGCGTTTCTGCTGCCCATCGTGACCTTTGGCATCATTCCCGTGCTGGATGCCCTGCTCGGCCGCGACCCGGCCAACCCGGAAGAAAGCCAGCAAGTGCCGCAACTTGAAGGGCAACTCTACTATCGCGTACTGACCCTGGCCTGCCTGCCGGTGCTACTCGGCCTGCTCGGCTGGGGCGGCTGGGTTCTGGCCAACAACACGCTCTGGAGCTGGGTTGGCCAAGTGGGTTGGACCCTGTCGGTGGGCGTGGCAATGGGCGCCATCGGCATTACCGTGGCCCACGAACTGGTCCACAAAGACCCAGCCATCGAGCAGGCCGCTGGCGGCATCCTGCTGGCGGCCGTGTGCTACGGCGGCTTCAAGGTCGAGCATGTACGCGGTCACCACGTGCACGTTTCAACCCCCGAATGTGCTTCGTCGTCGCGCTTTGGTCAGAGCCTTTATAGTTTTCTGCCGCACGCTTACAAGCACAACTTCCTCAATGCCTGGAAGCTTGAAGCCGAACGCCTCAAGCGCAAGGGCCTGCCGGCCTTCTCACTGCACAACGAACTGATCTGGTGGTACGCCCTGAGCGGGTTATTTCTCGCAGGGTTCAGCCTGGCCTTTGGCTGGCTTGGCGCGATCTACTTCCTCGCCCAGAGCTTCGTGGCCGTAACCCTGCTGGAGATCGTCAACTACCTGGAGCATTACGGCCTGCACCGGCGCAAACTGGACAACGGCCGCTACGAGCGCACCACCCCGAGTCACTCGTGGAACAGCAATTTCCTACTGACCAACCTGTTTCTCTTCCACCTGCAGCGCCATTCCGACCACCACGCCTACGCCAAACGCCGCTATCAGGTGCTGCGCCACCATGAGAGCAGCCCGCAACTGCCCAATGGCTATGCCGGCATGATCGTCCTGGCGTTGTTCCCACCGCTCTGGCGCGCCGTGATGGACCCGCGGGTACGCGCTTACTATGCCGGCGAAGAGCATCAACTGAGCCAGAGCCAACTGGCACCTTGAGCCCCACCCAGCCCCTCCACGCGAGGGGCTGGATATTTGCCGCTGGCAAGTGCTTGCAGCGCGCACTGGCAACACCCAAGCTAAGGGTCCACCAGCCACGCATTGGCGAGGATCAGCTTTGGATTGGCAAACCCTGCTTAACCGCGAACGACTCGGCAAACCGGTGCACAGCGCCGAGGAACTAGGCCGCAGTCCCTTCCACAAAGACCATGATCGCATCATCTTCTCTGGCGCTTTCCGCCGTCTGGGGCGCAAGACCCAGGTGCATCCGGTGTCCAGCAACGACCACATCCACACGCGCCTGACCCACTCGTTGGAAGTCAGCTGTGTGGGCCGCTCCTTAGGGATGCGCGTGGGTGAAGTGCTGCGTGACGACCTGCCCGCCTGGTGCGATCCGGCCGACCTGGGGATGATCGTACAATCGGCCTGCCTGGCCCATGACATCGGTAACCCGCCGTTCGGCCACTCCGGCGAAGACGCTATCCGCCACTGGTTCCAGCAAGCGGCTGGGCGCGGCTGGCTGGACGCCATGAGCGACGCCGAACGCGGTGACTTTCTCAGTTTCGAGGGCAACGCTCAGGGTTTTCGCGTACTCACCCAGCTGGAATACCACCAGTTCGACGGCGGTACCCGGCTGACCTACGCGACCCTCGGCACCTACCTGAAATACCCCTGGACCGCCCACCACGCCGAAGCCTTGGGCTACAAAAAGCACAAGTTCGGCTGCTACCAGAGCGAGCTGCCGCTGCTCGAACAGATCGCCCGCAAACTCGGTCTGCCACAGCTCGAAGACCAGCGCTGGGGCCGTCATCCGTTGGTGTACCTGATGGAGGCCGCCGATGACATCTGCTATGGCCTTATTGACCTCGAAGATGGCCTGGAAATGGACCTGCTGGAATACAGCGAGGTCGAAGCTCTGCTACTCGACCTGGTGGGTGATGACCTGCCAGAAACCTACCGGCAACTGGGGCCCAACGACTCGCGCCGGCGCAAACTGGCGATTCTGCGTGGCAAGGCCATCGAGCACCTGACCAATGCCGCCGCTGCCGCATTTGTCGGCCAGCAGCAGGCCTTGCTGGCCGGCGCCCTGGAGGGCGACTTGGTGGAGCACATGCACGGCCCCGCCAAGCGCTGTGTGTTGCAGGCCAAGGCATTGGCGCGGGCAAAGATATTCCAGGACAAGCGCAAGACCCTGCACGAGATCGGCGCCTACACCACCCTGGAAATTCTACTCAATGCCTTCTGTGGTGCGGCTCTGGAGCAACATGGCGGACGCACGCCCTCGTTCAAGAACCGGCGCATCCTCGACCTGCTCGGCAACAACGCACCCGATCCGCACTGGCCGCTGTACACCTCATTCCTGCGCATGATCGATTTCATCGCCGGCATGACCGACAGCTACGCCACCGAAATGGCCCGCGAGATGACAGGCCGCTCCAGTCCGGTCTAGGCGGCCGCCGGACTTAACACTGCCCTGCTGTGGCCCAGGCCAACGGACGTCAAGCCCGTCTAACTGAGCCACAGCATGACCGGCAGGTAGACCCAGAAGCATCTATGCTCAAGGCATCCAAGCCTAAACTGGAAGCCTTGCGCGATGAGCAAACGCCACCCCAATGCCATCCGCCGTTTTCCCCTGCACGTCCATATCAGCGCGTTGTTCACGCTGCTGTTACTGGGCACTGGCATCGCCATGGGCGTGTTCAATTACCGCCAGACCAGCCACATCATCCTCTCCAGCAGCGAACAACTGTTTTCCCGTATCCGCCAGGAAGTGCAGCTCGACCTGGACCACACCTACATCCCGATCCGCCACGCCCTCAATCTGCTGGCCCTGGACCCGAAAACACGCCTTATCGACGCTGAGGCCCGGCAGCAAGTGCTGCCTGCGTTTGCCCAGGCCCTGAACGACAACCCCAAGCTGGCCTCGCTGTACCTGGGCTACCCGGATGGCGACTTTATGATGGTGCGGCCGCTGCGCAGCGCTGCCCAACGCCAGCGATTCGACGCCCCGAACGAGGCCGCCTTCCAGCTCTGGTCGATTGATCGCAGTGCCAGCGGCACCAGCTCCAGCTACCAGTTCTTCGATGCGCAACTCAACCTGCTGCGGCGCATCCAGCGTCCCGACGAGCCGTTCGATCCACGCCAACGCCCCTGGTATACCAACGCCCGTAGCCTGCAAGCACAAATCACCACGGCGCCTTACGCATTCTTCTCCACCGACGAAGTCGGCACCACCCTGGCTCGCCAGATCGGCAATGACGTAGTGCTGGCGGCCGACCTGACCCTGGCCAATCTTTGCGCCACCCTGGCCAAACACAAGATCACCGCCAACAGCGAAGTCGTGCTGCTGGACCCCTCGGGCAACGCCATTGCCTACCCTGACTGCCCGCCGCTGGTCGTGGGTAGCCAACTGGTCAAAGCTGTCGACCTCAGCGCCCCACTGGCCGCCCTATTGGCACCTGGCGCCAACACAGCACAGGGGCGCTTGCGCTTTAACCAGCGCGATTGGATCGTCTCGCGCACCCACCTCAATGAAGGGGGGCCCGAAGGCTTGGAGTTGACCATTTTGGTGCCGGAGGACGAACTGCTGGCCGACGCCTACCGAATCCGCTGGCAGGGTGCGCTGATCACCCTGACCACCTTGTTGCTGTGTATTCCTGCCGGCTGGCTGGCCTCGCGCAGCGTGGTCAAACCTCTGCGCGCCCTGATGCTGGATGCCGAAGCCATACAGCGTTTTGACTTCAAGTACCCGGCCAGTGGCCGCTCGCCCTTGCTGGAGGTCGACCGCCTGGCCATGGCCATGAACAGGATGAAAACGACCATCGCCAGCTTCCTCGAAATCGCCGCCAGTTTGTCGGCGGAGAAACGCTTCGATAGCTTGCTGCAACGTGTGCTCGATGAAACCGTGAGCATCGGCAAGGCCACGGGAGGTTTGCTATACCTGCGCGACCCGGATGACGGCCAACTGATCCCGCAAGCCCTGATCCTCAATGGCGTGCAGCAGAGCTTGCAGGAGCAACGCATCGAGGCCTTTGCCCGCAACGCCAGCCACCTGCCGGACTGGCTGGCCGGCCCCGCCAGTGGTGATGCAACCGTGCTGACTTCCCTGGGCTATGACCAGGCCGGCCCGCTGCAACGCATCTTCCTGCACCTCGACAGCCCACGCCTGCATTTGGTCAGCTGCGGCCTGCACAACCGCCAGGGCGCGACCCTCGGGGTATTGGTGTTACTGCATCACGACGAAGAGGCCGGCGAGGACGACCCGGACATGCTGCAACCCGCGCGCGTGGCCTTTGTTGAGGCGGTCTCTGGAGTGGCGGCCCTGTGCATCGACAGCCAGCGCTTGCTGGAACAGCAAAAGAAACTGCTGGAGGCCTTTATCCAGCTGCTGGCCGGCGCCATCGACGCCAAGAGCCCGTACACCGGCGGCCACTGCCAGCGCGTGCCGGAGCTGACCCTGATGCTCGCCCGCGCCGCTGCCGACAGTGAAGAGCCGGCCTTTGCGGCCTATCAACCCAGCGAAGAGCAATGGGAGGAACTGCAGATCGCCGCCTGGCTGCACGACTGCGGCAAGATCACCACCCCCGAGTACGTGGTCGACAAGGCCACCAAATTGGAAACCCTTTACGACCGCATCCATGAAATCCGCATGCGCTTTGAAGTGCTCAAGCGTGACGTCTGGATCAACTACTGGCAGGCCCTCCATGCCGGGGCCGATGCGCACCAGCAGACGCAACAACGGGAGCAGTTGCTGCAGGCACTGGATGAAGAGTTCGCCTTTGTCGCCCGCTGCAACCTGGGCGGTGAAGCCATGGCCAGCGCCGACCAGGAACGCCTGCAACAGATTGCCGCGCGCACCTGGAGCCGCACCCTCGACGACCGTATCGGCGTGTCCTGGGAAGAAAGCCAACGGCAAAGCCGCACGCCGGCGCAGCCACTACCCTGTGCCGAGCCGCTGCTGACGGATCGGCCGGAGCACCTGATTGAGCGCCCCGCGAGCGAACACATGGCGGCCGACAATCCGTGGGGTTTCAAACTCGACGTACCAACCCACAAGTTCAACCGCGGCGAACTGCACAACCTAAGCATCGGCCGCGGCACCCTGACCGCGGAGGATCGTTACATCATCAACAACCACATCGTGCAAACCATCCGCATGCTCGACCGCCTGCCCTTCCCGCCGCACCTGCAGAACGTTGCCGAGATCGCCGGCGGTCACCATGAAAAAATGGACGGCAGCGGCTACCCGAAACGCCTGACGCGCGAAGAGATGAGCCTGCCGGCGAGGATGATGGCGATTGCCGATATTTTTGAAGCACTGACCGCGGTCGACCGCCCCTACAAGAAAGGCAAAACCCTCTCCGAGGCACTCGGCATCATGATCGGCATGTGCAACGGCGCCCACGTCGACAGTCAGCTGTTTGCCTTGTTTGTGCGCAGCGGGATCTACCGCGACTACGGTCAGCGTTTTCTAAAGCCAGAGCAAATTGATGAAGTGGACGAGCAAGGCCTGCTGGCCAAACTCAACGGTGCTTAAACGCCTTGGCGCTCAGGCAACGGCTGTAACGGGGAAGATGACGCGGGGGAGTGACAGGAAATGTGACGCAACTGCCGAGCAGGCCAAAGCCCGCCCGGCAGCTTGGAGTCAGGCCGGATTGATCGGGTTTTCCGGGTACCAGACATCCATCAGCGGGCTGAGGGTGAACTCGGCCAGTTCGCTGCGGCTCTTCAACCAGGCTTCAACGCTGGCGCGCTGCTCTTCGCTGATCGAACCACGCTTGTCCAGGCAGATGAAACCGTAGTCATCACCACCGACATAGCCCAGGCCATTGGCGTTCACGGCATCAGCCACAAAAGCTTCGAGGAAGGCATCAACAGCGGCGTCATCCAGATCCGCCTTGAAGTTCAGGGTCAGTTCGCAGCCCAACTCCTGGAATTCGGCAACGCAGAGTTTTTTACGCAGACGACGGGAACGGTTAGTAGCCATGCAACAATCCTCACAATTCTTCGATTCTAAAAACTAGCCGCGGCACTTTAGCAGCTTAGCCACGCCCCTGCCCGACTGTCTGCGCCGCACGACCGACCAAGGGCGCCTTGGCGACGCAGTTCGGGCATAATGCCCCGCACTTCCCGAACTGCAGTGGGAACATTTCCAACATGTCATCTCTTCTTGTTTCGAGTCCTCTAGTGAAAACACTTCGCCGCCTGGCCCTGGCCACCCTGCTGCTGCCTGTCACCCTGCCGGCCAGCGCCGGGCCGACCAACACCGTGCTGCCAGCCAAAGTCCAGCAAGCCCTTAAAAACAGCAAGATCGAGAGCAGCGCTTTGTCCCTGGTGATGCTGCCGATGAGCGGCACGGACATCCCCACCATCTTCAACGCCGATGTATCGGTTAACCCGGCCTCCACCATGAAGCTGGTGACCACCTATGCAGCCCTCGAACTGTTGGGCCCGACCCACCAGTGGAAAACCGAGTTCTACACCGACGGCCCGCTGCGTAACGGCGTGCTGCAGGGCAACCTGTACCTCAAGGGCGGCGGCGACCCCAAGCTGAACATGGAAAAACTCTGGCTGCTGATGCGCGACCTGCGCGCCAACGGCGTCAAACAAATTACCGGCGACCTGGTACTAGACCGCAGCCACTTCGTGCAGCCGCAGCTGGCGGCCTTCAATGACGACGGCAAGGATGACAGCAAGCCGTTTCTGGTCGGCCCGGATGCCCTGCTGGTCAACCTCAAGTCGGTGCGCATGATTGCCCGCAACGAAGGCGGCAAGGTCAGCATCGCAGCTGAACCACCGATTGCCACTATTCATATCGACAACCGGGTCAAAGCCCTGCCGGCCGCCAAATGCCCAGGCTGGCCGGATGTGCGCTACAGCCCGATGAAACAGGCCGACGGCAGCATCAACCTGGTGGTCAGCGGCAAACTCAACGACGGCTGCAGTGGCCAAACCTACCTGGCTGTGCTGGATCACGCCGCTTACGCTGCCGGCTCGGTGCGCGCCATCTGGCAAGAGCTGGGGGGCAGCATCCAGGGTGGCGACCGCATCGACAACGTGCCGAAGCAGGCGCGCCTGCTGGCCCGCGCGTTCTCGCCGGATCTGGTGGAAGTCATTCGCGACATCAACAAGTACAGCAACAACACCATGGCCCAGCAGTTGTTCCTCAGTATTGGGGCGCAATTTCGCACCGCCGCAGACCGCGACGATGCTCAGGCGGCTTATCGGGTGATTCGCCAGTGGCTGACGCGCAAAGGCATTAATGCCGGACCGCTGGTGATCGAGAACGGCTCGGGGCTGTCGCGCCAGGAACGCACCAGCGCCCGGCAGATGGCTGCGCTGCTGCAAGCCGCCTGGCAGGGGCCGTATGCGGCAGAGTTCATGTCCTCGCTGCCCCTGGTGGGCATGGACGGCACCATGCGTAAACGCCTGCGCCGCACGGCACTGGCTGGCGAAGGCCACATCAAGACCGGTACCCTCAACACCGTGCGAGCGATCTCCGGCTATAGCCGCGATGCCAAGGGCAATACCTGGGTGGTGGTGGCCATCCTCAACCACCCACGGCCGTGGGGTGCCTCGTCGATTCTCGATCAGGTGCTGTTGAGCCTGTACCAGCAAAAACGCTAATCGCCGCGACAGAGTTAACCTGGGCTGGCCCGCAACAACACGCGTCAGCCCCGCGGAACGGCAGCCTGCACGCGGTCACGGCCGGCTTTCTTGGCCGCGTACACGGCATCATCAACCCGCCGCAGCAAGCTGTCGCCGCTCTCGCCCGGCTCCCAGCCTGCCACCCCGAAACTGGCGGTCACCGTACCAACACCGTCTACCGGCTCGCTGCGCAGGGCCTGCCAGAGGGCCGTGGCCACGGCCATGGCCTGCACCTGATCGGTGTCTGGGCAGAGCACAATGAATTCTTCGCCACCCAACCGACAGAGCACATCAATGCGCCGCAAGCGCTGACTGAGGCGCTGGCAAAACAATGTCAGCACCTGATCACCGGCCGCATGACCAAAACGGTCGTTGACCTGTTTGAAATGGTCGATATCGAGCATCACCAAAGCTAGCGCACCGTTACGTCGTTGCACTCGGGCAATTTCGCCCTCCAGCCGCTCCTGGAAATAACGCCGATTAAAGGCGCCGGTCAGCGCATCGGTAATCGACAGCGCTCGCAGCTCCTCTTCCACCAGTTTTAAACCGGTGATATCCGAGCTGTAGCCATGCCAAAGCACCCCGCCATTGCCGAGCCGCTCAGGTGTCGACTCACTGCGCACCCAGCGCATGCCCTGGCGCGGCAAGAGCACGCGATAATCGTCGCGCCACACTTTGAGCAAGGTCGCCGAACGCTGAATGGATGCTTTTACCCGCTCAAGATCGTCAGGGTGCAGGCGTTTGAAGAACGCCTCGGCATCGCCGCGCAAGGTCTCGGCGTCCAGCTCGTAGACATCGCCGACACCGACGCTGAGGTAGGGAAAGCACGAGTGACCGTCCGGGCTCTGCAAAAACTGGAACAAGGCGCCGGGGATATGCCGAGTCAATTTATCCAGCAAGCGGTCGCGGGCTTGCAAGGCTTCCCGGGTTTTCTTGCTTTCGCTGATATCGATGGCAATACCGAGGTAGCCGATGGCCTGCTCAGCATCGTCATACACGCCCGTAACGATCAGGTTGACGCTGATATGGCTGCCATCGCGGCGCACATAGGTCCACTCCCCCTCACTGTGGCGCCCCTTGCTGGTGCTCTCCTGAACAAAGGTGTCAAAGCCGCGCACGGGATGCCCCAGGGTTTTACTCAACTCGGCGGCGCGCTCTTCCAGCTCTTGAGGTAGATGGAGAATTTCCGGGGTGTACTTGCCAACCACCTGATCAGCCGTATAGCCCAACATCCGTTCGGCGCCGGCATTAAAAGTCAGGATCAGGCCGTTGAGATTGGTGGCAATGATCGAAACCTGGGTAGCGGCATCCAGCAGGCCGCGCAACTGACCATTAACCCGCGCCAACTCAAGCTCATTGGCCTTGCGCTCGGCAATGTCTGTATGGGTGCCCAACACGCGCTTAGGGGTGCCGTCGGCTCGCCACTCCATGACCTTGCCGCGCGCCAAAATCCACTGCCAGCCACCGGCTTTGCCGAGCATGCGGAACTCGCAACGAAACATCGGCAAGAGTCCGAGAAAATGCTGCTGCAGTACCTGCATACAACCGCCAAGATCATCCGGATGAACGCGCGACCGCCACTCTTCAAGCTCATTACCGATGTCTTCATCGGCATAGCCGAGCATGTGCTTCCAGGCCGGCGAGTAGTACACCTTGTCCGTCTCGACATCCCAGTCCCAGACCGCATCACCGGTGCTTTCCAGGGCAAAGCTCCAGCGCTGCTCGCTGAACTGCAACTCGCGCTCGCGCTCGCGCAACTCATGAGTGCGCTGACGCACCAGGGTCTGCGCTCGCTGGCGCTGACTGACAATGCTGTAGAGCAACAGCGCCAACATCCCACTGATAAGCACACCCGCCGCCAGAATCACCAGCAGCGCGGAAGAACGATTGGCCTGCACAAACGCGGGCGTAGGTCGAATAGTGAGCTGGTAGTGACGCTCGCCGAGGGTCAACTCACGGACATACAGCAAGTCTGAGTGCTTGGCTGCCCGCGCCTCAGAGCGGTACAGCAGCGCTGGCTGGTCGCCAACCATCTCATGCAGTTCAACGGCCAGGTTTGCCAGAGGATCACTTTTGCCGGCAGGCTCCATCAGCTCGCGCAAGCTCAGCGAAACCATCACATAGCCGCGCAGGTCAGCACAGGCCGGCTGCGCGGGCTGCAACGGGCACACCGCGGCCACCAGCAACAGGCCGCTGCGGTAGGCACTGTCAGGACCAATCAACTGCATCACGGCGGAGGCCACTGGCGTGCCCGTTTCAAAGGCACGCAACAACACCTGCTGTCGATCTGGATGGGACGCCATATCCAGCCCGAATGGCGAATTCACCAGACGGCTTGACTCGATGTACAGCAGCGGGAAATAACGGGGGCGGGAACTTGCCGCAATCAACTTGGCGTGTTCGTCCAGCTGACTGATACGAAAGCGGGTGGCCGTCTCGACGCTGGTCCGCGCCTCGAATGCCTGCCGCTGGGAATCCTCAACCTTGGGCATCCAGGCAACCGCCAAGGCATCCTGGAGTAACGGCTTGGCGTAGGTCGCGAACTCGCTTCGGGTAACCACTTCGCTCAGACTGAAAAAGCGCCGAACACCGTCGAGGTCCTTGCTGCGCTCATCAATTTGCACTTGCAGCAAGGTACCGTGAGCACTGGCAGCCCAACTGAAACGCTGTTGCAGTTGGCGCTCAAAAACCGTCTGCGCCGCGCTGGCAACCACCAGCGTCAGGGCGATGGCGCAGATGGCAGTGAACAACGTACTTAACCAAACAGCGGCCTTGTCACTGACATAGCGTGAGTAGTGCTGCCGAATGGTTGCCACTGAAAACATACGAGGAGCTCTAGTTAGGGCGCCTGCGGACGCCCCCGGAGGTTACAACTTTAACGACTATGCTGGCCCGGTGCCAGTTTGGGCCGTCAGGCGCCAAGCGCGGTGGATCTTGGTATTACGGGCAAAATCGGGATCGAGGGTTTTATCGCTGATCTCCTCCACGCCGTAGCGCGCCGCCAGTCCTTCATCGAGGATGAACTTGCGGAAGTTGTTGGAGAAATACAGCACCCCGCCCGCTGCCAGGCGCGTCATGGCCAGATCGAGCAGTTGCACATGGTCACGCTGAATGTCGAACACCCCTTCCATGCGCTTGGAGTTGGAGAACGTCGGCGGGTCGATAAAGATCAGGTCGTACTCGCCGCGATCGGCCTCCAGCCAGGCCATCACATCGCCCTGCTCCAGACGGTTCTTGTCCGAGTAGCCATTCAGGGACAGGTTGCGTCGCGCCCAGTCCAGGTAAGTTTTCGACAGGTCGACGCTGGTAGTGGTGCGCGCCCCGCCCTTGGCGGCATGCACAGTGGCCGTAGCGGTGTAGCAAAACAGGTTAAGGAAACGCTTGCCCGCTGCCTCGCGCTGGATGCGCAGGCGCAGCGGTCGGTGATCGAGGAACAGGCCGGTGTCGAGGTAGTCGGTGAGGTTGACCAGCAGCTTGACGCCGCCCTCATTGACCTCCATGAACTGCCCTTGTGCCGCCTGGCGACCGTATTGCTTGGTGCCGCTCTGGCGCTCACGACGCTTGACCACCACCTTGCTCTTGTCGATGCCCAGGGCTTGCGGGATCGCCGCCAGCGCATCAAACAGTCGCGACTGGGCTTTCTCCGGGTCAATCGAGCGTGGCGCGGCGTATTCCTGCACATGCACCCAATCGCCATACAAGTCGATGGCCACGGCGTACTCAGGCATATCGGCGTCGTACAGGCGGTAGCATTCCACCCCTTCGCGGCGCGCCCACTTGCCCAGCTGTTTGAGGTTCTTTTGCAGGCGATTGGCGAACATCTGCCCACCCTCGCTCAGGCGTGCCTGCTCCTGCACCACCGGCTCCGCGCGTTCCTCGCCACTGGCGATCTGCTCGCGCTCGACCTGGCGCTGCTCCGGGGTACGGCGCTCGCCAGTGACAAACTGCTCAGGTAATACCTTGATCAGCAACAGCTTGCACGGCAGGGCGCCGTTCCAGAAGGCGTATTGTTTGTGGCTGCGAATGCCCATGCGCTTGCCCAGGTCCGGGGCGCCGGTGAACACCGCTGCTTCCCAGTTCATGCAGGCCTGACGCAGGCGCTCGCCGAGATTCTGGTAGAGGTACAGCAAACTCGCCTCGTCGCCCAAACGCTCACCGTAGGGCGGGTTACAGATCACCAGACCTGTCTGATTCTGATCCGGGCGCGGCTCGAAGGTGGCCAGTTCGCCCTGGTAGATCTTGATCCAGTTCGACAACCCGGCACGCTCGACGTTGTTACGTCCTGGCTGAATCAGACGCGGATCGGCCTCATAGCCACGAATCCACAGCGGCGGCTTGGCCAGGCCTGCAGCCGCACGTTCCTCGGCCTCGGCATGCAGGCGCTGCCAGAGGGCCGGCACGTGGCCGAGCCAGGCAGAGAAACCCCAGCGCTCGCGCTTGAGGTTAGGCGCGATATCGGCGGCGATCATCGCCGCTTCCACCAGGAAGGTGCCGACCCCACACATCGGGTCAGCCAGCGCCCCACCAGCGGCGGCAATCCGTGGCCAGCCAGCGCGAATCAACACCGCGGCGGCGAGGTTTTCCTTCAGCGGCGCGGCGCCCTGCTGCAGGCGATAGCCGCGCTGGTGCAGGCTGTGGCCGGACAGGTCCAGCGACAACACGGCTTCACCACGGTCCAGACGCAGGTGCACGCGCATGTCCGGGTTGAGTTTGTCCACCGACGGCCGATCGCCATTGGCGGCGCGTAGTTTGTCGACGATCGCATCCTTGACCTTCAGCGCGCCGAAGTGGGTGTTGTCGATACCCGAACCCTGACCGCTGAACTCCACCGCCAGGCTGCCAGTTGGCAACAGGTGATCGTGCCAATCAACATTCAGCACGCCGTGATACAGGTCTTCGGCGTCCTTCATCGGGAAGCGCGCCAGCACCAGCAATACGCGGTTGGCCAAACGCGACCACAGGCACAGGCGGTAAGCCGTCTGCAAATCGGCAACGCCACGGATCGCCGAGGTTTGCTCGCGCATTTCCTCCAGCCCGAGCCCGGTGGCCTCTTCTGCAAGCAGCCCTTCCAGCCCTTTGGGGCAAGTGAGAAAAAGTTCGTAACGATCCGACATGTGGGGTTCCAGTGCCTTAGGCAATTCAATCGCGTACGCACGCCGTACGCCCAACAAAATAGTGAAGAAAAGTCGCCACGCGACCCTTCATCGGAATAAGTCCGCCCTAGCGGAGAGCCAACTGCATGCTGGCAGTTTAACCCTTCTGAGCGGCTACGCCCCGCCCTGCAAGGGACCTGCCCTTGCTTAACGACCGGCGAACATTGACCTTATGGTCTCAATCACAAAAACATTACCTGCTTATGACAAAACGGTCATTCACAGGCCATGACGCATTGGTTAGAAATCAACCCAGTTGGCTCCGCAACGGGGCTGGCAGTAAACCCGCGACGCCGGCAGCGGGCTACACCGACAGAAGCATTTCTGTCTGACCCCGGCTAGGGGCCAAAGGGACATTACAGTCAACCAATGAGGGCAGCACCCTATGAGAAGACTTAAGCGTGATCCAATGGAAAAAGCTTTTTTGCGTGGTTATCAATACGGCGTTCATGGCAAATCTCGAGAACTCTGTCCATTCACTGCCCCACTGGTTCGCCAAGCCTGGCTTAACGGCTGGCGAGAGGGTCGCGGCGACAACTGGGCCGGCATGACCGGTACCGCCGGCATCCATCGACTCAACGAACTGCACGCGGTCGGTTAATTCATCCACCGACTTCATTCCGCCAGCACGCCCCGTTCGGGCGTAGCTCACGAAGGGCTCCTCAGGGAGCCCTTTTCAGTTCAGGTCCGCGGCAATGCCGCAATCGCATCCACCGCTTCGCGGATCAGCGCCGGCCCCTTGTAGATAAAGCCAGAGTAGATTTGCACCAGGCTGGCACCGGCAGCGATTTTCTCCGCAGCGTGTTTGCCCTCGGTAATGCCACCCACGGCAATGATCGGCAAACGCCCACCCAGCTCACTGGCCAGCACGTTGACGATATGAGTGCTCTTGTCGCGCACTGGCGCACCGGACAAACCGCCGGCCTCATCACCGTGGTTCAAGCCGGTGACACCCTCGCGGCCCAACGTGGTGTTGGTGGCGATCACCGCATCCATACCGGACTCGATCAGCGCGGCGGCCACTTGCGCGGTTTCCTCATCGCTCATGTCCGGGGCAATCTTGATCGCCAGCGGCACGCGCTTGCCGTGCTCGATTGCCAGGTCTTCCTGGCGTTGCCGCAAGGCTTCGAGCAACTGTTTGAGCGAGTCGCCAAACTGCAGGCTGCGCAGGCCCGGCGTATTGGGCGAGCTGACGTTGACGGTGACGTAGCTGGCGTGGGCATAGACCTTGTCCAGGCACAGCAGGTAATCGTCCACGGCGCGCTCCACCGGGGTGTCGAAGTTCTTGCCGATATTGATACCCAGCACGCCCTTGAACTTGGCAGCCTTGACCCGCGCCAGCAAGTGATCGACGCCATGGTTGTTGAAGCCCATGCGATTAATGATCGCCTCGGCCTCGGGCAGACGGAACAAGCGCGGCTTGGGGTTGCCCGGCTGCGGTCGCGGGGTCACGGTGCCGATCTCGACAAAACCAAAACCCAACTGGGCGAAGCCGTCGATGGCATCACCGTTCTTATCCAAGCCTGCTGCCAACCCAACCGGATTGGGAAAATCCAGGCCCATAACACGCACCGGCAGGCTGGCCGGAGCCTTGCATAGCAAACCATTGAGGCCCAATCGGCCACCGGCACCGATCAGGTCGATGGACAGTTCGTGGGAGGTCTCAGGAGAGAGGGAAAACAACAGCTCGCGGGCCAGGGTATACATGGGCAGGCTTGGCTCAGTGATTGACGCGGAAAGTAAGGCGCCGATTATAGCCGCCCCACCCCCTGCCAGGCGAGGCGGCCGTGGTTATCCGTTGATCTGACGCAGGCTCAACAACTGCCCCTGGTCGTTAAACTCCAGGGCAAAGCAGCCATATACCCCGGCATGGGTCAGAAACGGGCGCAAGTGATGGGCAGGCAGATTGACTCGCTGACCCTCGCGGCTGTTGAGCAAAACCCGGTTGGCCCGGCCCTGATAGACCGCGCGCAAAGATTGTGCAGATAGTGCAATATCCAGCATCAGGATGGGCATGGAGGCGACCTTAAAGATGAGTCAGGTGATTTTGCCACACGCACAGGCTTCGACCAGCGTCGCGAGTTGCCGTGGCCGCGGTTATGCAGCCAGAGCAGGCCTCTGCCAAACTGACAAGCGTGACCCAGGAGCCCGCATCCGCCCATGAGTTACCCCGAGCACCCCACTTCAATGACTGCGCGCCTGGCCACTTTGGCCCAACGTCTGGGTTTTACTGGCCGGGCCAGCCGCCAGATTCTTGACCGCGCCAGCACCCTGCGCTTGCCGTTCCAGGCATTACCCCCAGCGGCAGAGAGCATCTGGTGGCAGGCTGCACCGCCACTGCATCGGTTGGTGGACCTACCGCGTGACGCCCTGTCCGGCCCGGTCCAGGAAGACAAGGCGCAAGCCCATGCGGTGCTGGCCCGTTTGGTGGAGCAGCAGCATGCGTCGCTTGAAGTCTTCGACCTGCGGCAGATCAACGGCTTGTGCTGCAGCGGCGACACACTAGCGCCTTACGCCAGCCTGGAGGAGTTTGCCAGTAGCCCGGCCTGCAAAGGCATTCGCATCATCAGTTACAAGGACTTCCTCAAAACCATCAGCCTGGCTCTGCCGCGCTTTCTCGCCGGTGAGCCGATTAACCTGCGTCAGGCGAGCTGGCAAGGCGAACGCATCTACTGGAATGGCGACCAGCACATAGAAGCCTTTGCCTGCGCCATTGCTTATGCACGCCTGCGCGGCCTGGAAATCAGCCTGCCTGCCGAGCTGACCCGCTACCGCCTCAATCCTGCCGGCATCGCCGATCTGCAACAGCGCTATCACATGCTGGCCATGCCCGTGCAAGCCTGGATTGACCCCGCATTTATGGCCTTGCTGCTGGATAACGGCCTGCCCTATGCGCGCCTGTCCTTGCTGCGCACGCCGGGCTCACCGGAGTTCTTGCTACTGCCCAAGGCCGACAGTGCCGCAATGGCCCTCGGTGAAGGTCTGCGCCTGGCAGGCGCCGCCGATGGTGTGAGCTACTTGCAACAACTGGCGCACTAAGCAGCAATCAATCCCCCGAACTCGACACAATTGCCAGGCCCAGAAAACAACAACCCCCGCTAAAAGCGAGGGCTGTTGGGCTTAACGGCTAGCTAACGATCAGACAGTGCTCACCCCATGCTGGCTGCTTTGCGCCAGGTCGAACAGCTCGCGACCGGCCACTGCATACATGGCGTAGTCAACACTGGTAGCAGCGCGCAACTCGGCCAGCATGGCACGCCAACGGGCCACCAGATGGGCGTGCTGCTCCAGCCAGAGGGCTGTGCGTGCTTCTATATCCTCCGGTGCATCAACCATCTGCAACAGCGATACGGTGATCGCCCGCTGCTGCCAGTCAAGATCATCCCGGAAGGCTTCCCGTGCCAGCCCCTGCCAGTTGTTGTCCACCGGCAGGCTGGTGATCTGCTGCAGGTACCAGGTCAGATCCAGCGCACCGCCGACAGCAAAGTAGGCACTGGCCACCCGCGCAGGGTCCTGGCCGGTCACGTCGGAGGCCTCAATGATCGGCAACAAGGTGTACAGGTGACTGGTACCCGCCACCACCCGCGCCAACGCCTCAGGTGTACCCGCCTCGACATAACCTTGGAAGCGCGCCAGCCATTGCTCGCGCACTGGCCCGTCAAGCAGCTCATCCAGGCGGCCGGCCAGAGCCTCCACCCGTGGCGCAAAATGCGCCACATCACGGGCAGCATCCAGCTCGGTGCGGCGATTGCGCAGGAACCAGCGCGTAGTGCGCCGCCCCAGGCGCATCAATTCGTCCATCAAGGTCAGCTGCAGTTCAGCCGGTACCTGATAGTCGAGCGCCTCGATCTGCTGCCACCAGTGCGGCAGACGGAACACATCACGGACAATCACGTAGGCGCCAGCCACATTGGCCGCGCTCATACCGGTGGACTCCTTCATGCGCTGCACAAAGGTGATGCCCATGTGGTTGACCAGGTCGTTGGCAATCTGGGTGCTGACGATTTCGCGTTTTAGGCGGTGGCGCCCCATGGCCTCGGCGAACTTCTCGCTGAGCAACGGTGGAAATGCCGTGCGCATGTCCCGCGCCAGGTATTCGTCGTCTGGCACCTGGGATTTCAGCAGCGATTCCTTGAGGTCAATCTTGCTGTAGGAAATCAGCACCGCCAGCTCTGCGCGGGTCAGTGCCTGGCCATTGGCAACGCGCTCGGCCAGTTGCTCATCGCTGGGCAAAAATTCCAGCGCCCGGTCCAGCTTGCCGTCGGCTTCCAGTGCCGCCATCAAGCGCTTGTATTCAGCAATCCGCTCCCGCGCCCGACGCTGGGCCAGGGACAGGGCCTGGGTCTGCTTGTAGTTGTTGCCCAGCACCAGGCTGCCTACCGCGTCGGTCATTTCGGCCAACAGCTTGTTGCGTTGCTTGCCGGTCATGTCCCCAGACGCGACGATCTCATTGAGGAGAATCTTGATATTCACCTCGTGGTCGGAACAGTCCACGCCACCGGCGTTGTCGATAAAGTCGGTATTACCAGCACCGCCATTGAGGTTGTACTCGACCCGACCGAGCTGGGTCATACCCAGGTTGCCACCCTCGCCCACCACCTTGGCGCGCAATTCGCGACCATCGACGCGCAAGGCGTCGTTGGCCTTGTCGCCGACATCAACATGGCTTTCCTGACTGGACTTCACATAGGTGCCGATCCCGCCATTCCACAGCAGATCCACCGGCGCCTTGAGCAGTGCATTGAGCAGCTCGGTCGGCGGCAACTTGTCGGCCTGGATATCGAAGCGGGCCTGCATCTCAGGGCTGACAGGGATGCTCTTGGCACTGCGCAGGAACAAGCCACCGCCGGCGGAAATCAGGCTCGCGTCGTAATCGGCCCACGACGAGCGCGGCAGGTCAAACAAGCGCTTGCGCTCGACAAAGCTCTTGGCCGCATCCGGATTGGGGTCGATAAAGATGTGCATATGGTTGAAGGCTGCGACCATCTGCAGCTTGTCCGACAGCAGCAAGCCGTTACCGAACACGTCGCCAGCCATGTCGCCGATGCCGATGACCGTGGTCAGGTCCTGCTGAACATCAATGCCCATCTCGCGGAAGTGACGCTGCACCGAAACCCAGCCGCCTTTGGCGGTAATCCCCATGCCCTTGTGGTCATAGCCCGCCGAGCCACCGGAAGCGAAAGCATCACCCAGCCAGAAGTCGTATTCAGCAGCAATGCCGTTGGCGATGTCGGAGAAGGTCGCCGTGCCCTTGTCAGCGGCCACCACCAGATAAGGGTCGTCCTTGTCGTGGCGCACCACATTCAGCGGCGGTACCACTGCACCCTCTTTAAGGTTGTCGGTGATGTCCAGCAAGCCACTGATAAAGATGCGGTAGCAGGCAATCGCCTCGGCCTGGATCTCGTCACGAGTGCCGCTGCTCGGCAGCCGGCGCGGAATGAAACCACCCTTGGCGCCCATCGGCACGATCACCGCGTTCTTCACCTGCTGCGCCTTGACCAGGCCCAGCACTTCGGTGCGGTAGTCCTCTTCACGATCAGACCAGCGCAGACCGCCACGGGCCACATCGCCAAAGCGCAGGTGCACGCCTTCGACCCGCGGGCAGTAAACAAAGATCTCGAATTTCGGCGTCGGCCGTGGAATTTCCGGAATGGCCCGAGGATTGAGCTTGAAGCTGAAATAGGCTTTGGCCTGGCCGTTGCTGTCCATTTGATAGAAGTTGGTGCGCAGCGTGGCCTTCACCAGGTCCAGGTAGCGGCGCAGGATGCGGTCTTCGTTGAGCACCGCGACATTATCCAGGGCGCTGACAATGGCTTGCTCCAGGCGCTGTTGCTTGTCGGCCAGGTCCTCGGCGGTCATCTTGCGCGACAGGTAGAAACGGGTCTTGAACAGACGCACCAGCTCTTTAGCGATGTCGACATGGTTCACCAGGGTGCTGGCAATGTAGCTCAGATCGAAGCCCAGACGAATCTGCTTGAGGTAGCGGGCATAGGCGCGCAACAGGGCCACTTCACGCCATGGCATGGCTGCGGTCAGTACCAGACGGTTGAAGCCATCGTTCTCCGCTGCCCCCTCGACGATATGCACGAAGGCATCTTGCAAGGTGTCATTGAGCTCCTGGATATCTACATCCAGGCCTTCGGCATAGGTGAAGGCAAAGTCGTGAATCCAGAACTCGCGGCCATTCTGGTGGCGCAGGCGATAGGGGAATTCACCCAGCACCCGCAGGCCAAGGTTCTCCAGTATCGGCAACACGTCCGACAGCGCCAGCGGCGAGTCGGCATGGTAGAGCTTGCAATGCAGTTGCTGCTCGGCCGAAGCCAGCGGCTGGTAGAAGCTCATCACCAGCTTGCGCTCAGGCGACAGGCTGAGCAGGTGCTGCATGTCGACCACGGCCGAGTGGGCGGCAAAGCGCTCGCGATAACCGGCCGGGAAGGCATCGGGGAATTCGCTCAGCACATTGGTGCCCTGCGCTTCGCCAAAGGTCTCAACCATCAGGCTGGCGTAGTCGTCCTTCCACGAACGGCAGGCCTGGATCACTTCACGCTCCAGGCGAGCGACGTCAATCTGCTGATGATTCTTCGGGTCAACCCGCAAAATCAGCTGCACCCGCGCCAGCACTGACTCGGAGAAGTAGGTCCAGAATTCGCAATCACTGGCCTGCAGACGTTCCATAAGAATCTGCTGGATCTTCACCCGAATTTCGGTCGAGTAGACATCCCGCGGCACATACACCAGGCAATAGCAGAAGCGACCGTAGGGGTCTTTGCGCAGGAACAGGCGCAGCTTGTTGCGCTCCTGAATCTGCACAATGGAAATAGCCGTACTGAGCAACTCATCCACAGGGGTCTGGAACAAGTCATCGCGCGGCAACACCTCCAGCACCTGCTCCAACTCTTTACCCAAATGAGCCTTGGGGTCGAAGCCTGAACGCAGGCCGATCTCAGCCACCTTGCGACGAATATAGGGAATGCGGCTGACGCTTTCGGCGTACACACCCGAGGTGTACAGGCCCATAAAGCGGCATTCCTTGACCACCTTGCCTTTGCTGTCGAGCTCACGAATCGAGACAAAATCCGGGTACGCCGGACGATGTACGCGGCTGGTTTGCGCCGCTTTGGCGAACGATAGCAGATGAGGCTCGCGCAGGTATTCGACCGCCTGGGGCTCAATGTGCAGATCGTCCTTACCCAGGCCACGGCGCAGGGACTTCGACAAGCCGAGCAACGAGGCATCGTCGTAGACCAGGCTGCCACCGGAGGCATCCGTCAGCACGGTAAATTCTTCGTAGCCGAGAAAGGTGAAGTGGTTGTCCAGCAACCAGCTCATGAACACTTTGATTTCCGCCAGTTCGGCGGCGTCCACCTTGAGTTTGGCTTTATCCAGCCAAGCCAGCAGCTGCTCAGCACGGGCCTGCATGGCGGGGAAATCCAGTACGGCCAAACGCACCTCGCCCAGCACGTCCAGCAAGGCTTTCTCCAGCGTGCGCATCTCGCCAACATTGGCGCAGCGGTCGATCTCCAGATAAATCAGTGCGTCTTGCTGCACACCCTGGCCATGGGTGGCCTTGGGCAGCACCTCCTGCAACTCGCCACTGGCCGCGCGGCGCACGCTGAACACATTGTTCTGCAGGGTGTGAATGCTATAACCACGGCGGTTCAACTCCATGCGAATGGAGTCCACCAGGAACGGAATATCCTGGTGCAACACGGCCACTGCGGTATGGGTGGACTGCCAGCCGTGTTTTTCGTAATCGGGGTTGAACACCTGAATCTGCGGCACTGCCAACTGGAAGTCCCCCAGCAAACGCCAGGCGCAGAGCGTGCAGCCGACGAGGTCGGAGAGTCGTCGCTGGGTCAGTTCCTCAAGGGCGATGATGCCGAAGAATTGTTCAGCGAACAGACCTACTTGTGGCAGGGCCTGCTCACTGACGTGCTGCGCCAGTGCGGCTTGCAGTTGATGCTGGAAGTCGGCTTTGCTGGCTGCGGTGAAGAACGCCATGGTGCTACTCCGTTGCTTGTTATTCGTAGGCCCTAGGGCCGAAGCGCTGCCATAACAACAGCGCAGAGGTTGTGATCAACGTTAGTTCAAGAACCAAATCACAGCTGAGGTTGTCAGACCTTCGCGTGAATAGGTGCTGGGCCCCGTCTTGCTTTAAAGTGGCGCCTTGCAGAGCTGATGAACTCCTCGACCAACCAGTCACATTTGCCAGAAGAGCTTACCGATGGAACACCGTGAGGCGCTTGTCGCGCTGCGACATTTTCTTTCAACCCAGATCCTCGGCCAGGAAAAACTCATTGAAAGGCTGCTGATTGCCTTGCTGGCCGACGGCCACATGCTGGTCGAGGGGGCTCCGGGCTTGGCCAAGACCAAGGCCATCAAGGAACTGGCCGAAGGCATCGAGGCAGAATTCCACCGTATTCAGTTCACACCGGATTTGTTACCGGCTGATATCACCGGCACGGAAATCTATCGCCCGGAAACCGGCAGCTTCGTGTTCCAGCAGGGGCCGATCTTCCACAACCTGGTGCTGGCCGATGAAATCAACCGCGCGCCGGCCAAGGTGCAATCAGCCCTGCTGGAAGCCATGGCCGAACGTCAGGTCAGCGTCGGGCGCACCACCTACGCGCTATCGCCGCTGTTTCTGGTAATGGCCACGCAGAACCCGATTGAGCAGGAAGGCACCTACCCGCTGCCGGAAGCCCAGCTCGACCGCTTCCTGATGCACGTAAAAATCGGCTTCCCGGACGCCGCAGTGGAACGCAAGATCCTGCAACAGGCCCGCGGTGAAGCGCTGAACGGCGAAACCAAACCCGAACACAAGGTCAGCCAGGCGGCGATCTTTGCCGCCCGCAGCGAGATCCTCGGCCTGTACATGGCTGAGGCCGTGGAGGAATACCTGGTGCAGTTGGTGATGGCCACCCGCACCCCGGCCAAGTTCGACCCGGAGCTGGCCGAATGGCTCACCTACGGTGCCAGCCCGCGCGGTTCCATCGCCCTCGACCGCTGCGCCCGCGCCCATGCCTGGTTAGCCGGACGCGACTTCGTCAGCCCGGAAGATATCCAGGCCGTACTGTTCGACGTGCTGCGTCACCGCATCATCCTGTCGTTCGAGGCGGAAGCCGCCGGCATCGATCAGGACCGGGTAATCCAGCGCATTCTCGACGTGGTGGCGGTCGCTTGATGCCAGCTCGCCGCGTAGCCCGGATTCCATCCGGGAGTCTCTTCACTCGGTTCCCGGATTGCATCCGGGCTGCGCGCTAGCAGCATGCACAACCAGCCTACCCAACCCGGCATCCAGGTCAGCCTCGCCGAGCTGATCGATATGCGTCATCGCGCCCGCGAAGTGCAGCTGTTCTCCACCCAGGCCAAGCGCAGCCCGCTGGCCGGCCTGCACCACTCCAAGCTGCGCGGACGCGGGGTGGATTTCGACCAGGTGCGGGCCTATCAGGCCGGCGACGACGTGCGCACCATTGACTGGCGCGTCACCGCTCGCACCCAGGAGCCGCACACCAAGCTGTTCCACGAGGAGCGCGAACGGCCGATCTTCATCATGGTCGAGCAAAGCCGGCGGCTGTTTTTCGGCAGTGGCCTGATGTTCAAGTCGGTGCTCGCCGCCCAAGCCGCCAGCCTGATCGGCTGGGCCGCCCTGGGCCATAACGACCGCATCGGCGGCCTGGTGTTCGGCGACCTGGAGCACCACGAAATCAAGCCGCGGCGCAGCAAGCAAAGCCTGCTGCAATTGCTCAATCGCCTGGCGCGCGCCAACCAAGCCCTGCATGCCGACCTCAAGGTTGACGCACAAGGTGAGCGCGACGCCTTCGGCCTGGCCCTGCGCCGCGCCCGCGAGGTGCTGCGCCCCGGCAGCCTGGCCGTGGTGCTGTGCGATGAGCGCGCCCTGTCCGACGGTGCCGAACAACAACTCAGCCTGCTGGCCCGGCACACCGACCTACTGTTGCTGCCGGTGGCCGACGCCCTCGACCATGCCTTGCCCGCCGCCGGCCTGTTGCGCTTTGCCGAGCGCGACGCGCAATTGGAGCTGGACACCCACAACCTCGAATTGCTCCAGGCCTATGCCAACCAGGCCGAGGCCCGGCGCGCGCGCTGGCAGCGCCTGGCGCAAAAACTCGGCGTACCGCTAATGCCCCTGCACACCGCAGCCAGCGTGCAGGACCAGCTGCGCGAACACCTGCAAGCACAGCGCCCGAGAAAGACCCGATGAATCCGCTCGACCAGTTGCAGCCGCTGATCGCCCCGCCCGCCATCCACTGGTGGCCGCCGGCCCCTGGCTGGTGGTTGTTGGCGCTCCTTTGCCCGTTGCTGGCCTGGGGCCTCTGGCGCCTGTTACGCAAACTGCCAAAAAAACGCCAGCAGGGCCGCGACAACCTGCCCCTCGACCCGCTGCGCCAAGCCGCTCTGGCTGAGCTGGCGGCCTTGGCCAAACCCTACGACCAACCAGCCGGCCCCTGGCTGCAGCAGCTCAATGCTCTGCTCAAGCGCCTGTGCCGCAGCCATTACCCGGAAAACCACAGCCACACCCTGAACGGCCGTGCCTGGCTGGCGTTCCTCGACAGCCGCTGCCCGGCCGCCGGCCTGACCCGCTGGATGGTGCTGGTCGAAGGGGCTTACCGACCGCTGTGCAAAATGGATGACAAGGCCATCGACGGCCTCAACCAATCCATCGAAATCTGGATTCGCAAGCATGTTTGAGTTCACCTGGCCGTGGGTCTTCCTCGTCGCGCCGCTGCCCTGGCTGCTACGCCAGGTGCTGCCAATTGCCGACAGCGGCGAAGCGGCCCTCAAGGTCAGTTTTCTGCCGGAGTTGGAAGCCCTGGCCGGGCGCCGCGCCCGCGCCAACCTGCCGGCCTGGCGCCAACAACTGCCGTTTGCCGCGATTTGGCTGTTACTGCTACTGGCCGCCACACGCCCGGAATGGGTCGGCGAACCGCTGCCGCTGCAGGCCAGTGGCCGTGACCTGCTGGTGGCGGTGGATGTGTCGGGCTCCATGGAGCACCCCGACATGCAGTGGCAAGGCCAGGATGTCAGCCGCCTGACCCTGGTCAAACGCCTGTTCAGCGACTTTATCGAGCAGCGCCGCGGCGACCGCGTGGGCCTGATCCTGTTTGGCAGCCAGGCCTACCTGCAGGCGCCGCTGACGTTCGACCGTCACACCGTGCGCACCTGGCTGGATGAAGCCGTAATCGGCATTGCCGGCAAGAACACCGCCGTCGGTGACGCCATTGGCCTAGCAGTAAAACGCCTGCGCCTGCGGCCGGCCGACAGTCGGGTACTGATTCTGATCACCGACGGCGCCAATACTGCCGGTCAGATTGACCCGCTAACCGCCGCCCGCCTGGCCGCCGATGCACAGGTAAAAATCTACACCATCGGCATCGGTGCCGACCCGGATGCCGGCGTGCTCGGCATGCTCGGCCTGACACCAGGCCTGGACCTCGACGAACCGAGCCTCAAGGCCATCGCCAGCAGCACGGGCGGCCAGTACTTCCGCGCCCGCGATGCAGAGGAACTGCAGGCTATCCGCGAGGCCCTCGACCAACTGGAGCCGGTCGCCCAGCAACCGACACAGGCCCGCCCGGCGCAAGCCCTGTATTGCTGGCCACTGGCCCTGGCCCTGCTGCTGAGCCTGGCATTGGTGGGCCATGAACTCGGGCCAGACCTGCAACAACAACGCCCCAACTGGCTAAGGAGGCGCCCATGATGGCGCTCTGGCCCCACTGGCTGCGGCCGTTCTGGCTGCTGCTGATGCCATTGCTGGCCTGGCTGATCTGGCACCTGTGGCATCGCCAGCAGCGCGCCGGGCGTTGGCAAAGCCTGCTGCCGCCGGCGTTTCATCAGGTTCTGCTGGGCGGCGTCAGCCGCCGCAACAGTCGTCTGCCCTGGCTGGCCCTGGGGCTGGCCTGGCTGCTCGCGCTGCTGGCCCTGCTCGGCCCCAGCTGGCAGCGAGTGGAGCAGGTCAACCTGAAACGCGCCGACCCCTTGGTGGTGGTGCTGGACCTGAGTACGTCCATGCTCGCCACCGATGTCGCCCCCAATCGTCTGGAACAGGCCAAGCGCAAACTGCTCGACCTGCTGCACAGCCGCCGTGACGCACCCACCGGCATTGTCGTGTTTGCCGGCAGCGCCCACACCCTGGTGCCGCTGTCAGACGACCTGGCCACCACCCGCAACCTGTTGGAAGCCCTCAACCCGGCGATCATGCCTACCCCCGGACAACGTGCCGACTTGGGCGTGCGTCAGGCCTTGGCCCTGCTCGAGCAGGGCGCCCAGGGCAAGGGCAAGATTCTACTGATCGGCAGCAGCCTCAATCAGCAGGAGCAGGACGGCATCATCGAGGCCCTGGGCCAGCAGGGCGAACGCTTGCAGATCCTCGGCATCGGCACCCGTGAAGGTGCCCCCATCGCGCAGGAAGGTGGCGGCTTTATGAAAGACCAGCACGGCGCCATCTTGTTGCCGCGCCTGGACAGTGCCGAGCTCAAGCGCCTGGCCAGTCGCCTGGCCGGGCGTTACAGCAACGCCAGCCTGGACGACAGCGACCTGCGCCGCCTCGACCTGCTCGACCGTCCACAGCAGCTACGCGATGCCGAAGAGCCCACCCAACTGAGCGTCTGGGCTGACCAGGGACATTGGTTGCTGCTGCCGCTGTTGCTGCTGGCCGCCTGTGCCGGACGGCGCGGCTGGTTGCTGTGCCTGCCGCTACTGCTGGTCCTGCCACGACCCAGTTATGCCTTCGAGTTCAATGACCTGTGGCTGCGCCCGGATCAGCAAGGCCAGCGCCTGCTGGAAGCACAAAAACCGGCTGAAGCGGCGCAACACTTCACCGACCCACAATGGCAAGCCCAGGCCTTGTATCAGGCCGGCGACTACAACGCGGCCGCCGAGCGTTTCGCCCAGGGCTACAGCGCCGCCGATCACTACAACCGCGGCACCGCCCTGGCCAAGGCCGGCGAACTGGAAGCGGCCCTCGACGCCTACGACCAGGCCCTGGAGCGCCAACCACAAATGCCTGCAGCCCTGGCTAACAAGGCGCTGGTGGAACAGGCCCTGCAGCAACGCAAAGAGCAAAAACAACAGGAACAAGAACAAAATCAGCAGCAGCAGCAGCAGCAGCAGCAGCAGCAGCAAGACAATGCTGCGGGCTCATCGGCAGCGCCGCAATCACCACAGAACCCTGCAAACCAGGCTACCGCCAGCAAAGACAACGAGGCCAACGCGCAACCCGCGCCACCACCCGGTGAACCAGCGCAAAGCAAGGCCCAGCAGGCGCCCTCGCCAGGCCAAACCGACAAACCGGCAACGCCAGACACGCCCGCCGCCGACAAGCCGGAGCCGAGCGACGCAGACAAGCCGGCCCAAGCGGCCAATAACCCGCCAGGCAACAACTCACCTGGCAACACCGATCCGCACCAACGCGAACCCGCCAGCCCCAGCGACGAAGCACCGAGCGCGCCCCTGGACGAGCTCGGCACCGAACAACGTCAAGCCCTGGAACAATGGCTGCGGCAGATCCCCGACGAACCGGGCGAACTGCTACGGCGCAAATTCTGGTACGAACAGCAACAACGTCAGGAACACAACCGATGACCCGCTTGCGACTCCCGTTTCTCCTGGCCCTGCTCTGCGCCCTGCTCAGCGTGAGCGTCCATGCCACCGAGCTGTCCGCCAGCGTCGACCGGGTGCAATTGAGCGAAGGCGAAAGTGTCGAACTGACCCTGGAGTCCAACGATGCCACCCTGTTTGGCAAACCGGACCTCAGCCCACTGCAGGACCTGTTCGAGTTGTTGGGCACCCGCCAGGTCAATCGCCTGAGCACCTTCAATGGCGAGGCGCGCGCCACCACCAGTTGGATCATCACCCTGCAACCCAAGCGCACCGGCTATGTGGTGATTCCGCCGTTGCAGTTGGGCGACGCCAGCAGCGCACCCATTACCCTGCATGTGCTGGCGGCCAGTGCCAACAACGGGCAAACGCGCCTGGCGCCGGTGTTTATCGAGGCCAGCCTGGATCACGAAAGCGTCTATGTGCAGGCCCAAGCCATCCTGACGCTGCGCATCTACCACTCGGTGTCGCTGTACGACGACAGCAACCTCACCCCGCTGCAGATGGCCAATGCCAATATCGAGCAACTGGGCGAGCCGCAAACCTATGAAAAACTCATCAATGGTGTGCGCCACGGGGTGATCGAGCTGCGCTATGCCATCTTCCCGCAGCAAAGCGGCGAGCTGCAGATTCCCGCCCTCACCTTCAGTGCCACGGTCGTTGCCGCGCGCGCACCCAACGACGCTTTCACCCCCTTCGGCCGGCCGGGCAAGCTGACTCGCGTCACCTCCGCGCAAATCCCCCTGCTGGTCAAAGCCAAGCCGGCCGCCTACCCCGCCGACGCCGTGTGGCTACCGGCGCGGGCGCTGACCCTCAGTGACAGCTGGAGCACGCCACCCGAGCAGAGCAAGGTCGGCGACTCCCTGACCCGCAGCCTGACGGTTCAAGCTGAAGGCCTGTCCAGCGCCCAATTGCCACCCCTGCCAAGCCCACAGATTGCCGGCGTGCGCAGTTACCCGGACCAACCGCAGCTGGCCAATCAAATCAATGCGCAAGGCGTTACCGGCAGTCGTGAGGAACGCATCGCTCTGGTACCCAGCCATAGCGGCCCAGTGCAACTGCCGGCGCTCGAAGTGCTGTGGTGGAATACCCAGACCGATCAGCTGGAACGCACCCGCCTGCCCGGCCGCGAGCTGCAGATCGGTGAAAACCCGCTCTTGCAGGGCGAACCAGGCAACGAGGCCGCGCCGACCAGCCTGGTCGTGGACGGGCCACCCCTGTGGCCCTGGCAGCTGGCCTGCGCCCTGCTCAGCCTGACCACACTGACCGGCTTTGGCCTATGGTGGCGCGCCCGCCGGCAGCCAGCCATCGCCCCCACCAGCCAGACCGGCCCGAGCCCGCGCACCCTGCTGGACGACCTCAAGCGCGCCTGCCTGAGCAACGAGCCACAAAGCACCCGCCAAGCCCTCGACGCCTGGGCGCGGCAACAGCCAGAAACCCTGGCAGACATGGCCGCGCGCTTCCTACCCCTGTCCAGCGCCCTCGACGGCCTGAACGGCGCGCTGTACAGCGAAACCGGCCAGCAGTGGCAAGGCGAAGACCTCTGGCGCGCCATCCGCACCTTGCCCACCGCTCAGGACCAGAGCACTAGCCCACAAGAACCGAGCCCGCTGCCGCCGCTTTACCCGCGCTAGTGTAGCGATGCGTTGCTGATAGTTCGCGGTCGAGACCGCTCCCACAAAGATCGCGCCTGACGCAAACCCTGTGGGAGCGGCCTTGGCCGCGAATCCAGGCGACTCGGTGGCGCAGCCGAGCCAGTGGAGCGCTGCGCTGTTGATGAAACCTATAATCACCACGCAACCCGCATGAGCACTGGCCTTATGCGTCAAACAGCGTGAAACACTGCGCTAGGTCTGTTGCCGTTTCTGCGGGGTCGGCGCGAAGCCTAGAAAGCACAATGCCCTGCACGGTGGGAGCCGTCAGGGCATTGTTGGGGTTGCGTCCAGGCTGGCGAGCAGCCCGAGAGAGATCAGTGCAGGACGTGCGGGCCGTCGTCGTGCTCAGGCTCGCCGGCAGCCAGGCGCCCGGCCATTTGCACACCGGCGCTGAACATGGCCTTGGCCACCTCGATATGCTGGCCTTGCAGAAACGCCTTGGCATCACCGGAGAAATCCAGGATCACCAACGTCTCTTCGTCATCCCCACGCCGCAGGGCAATTCGCCCATCGGGCAACTCAACGATTTCCAGAAAAGATGTAGGCATTGGGTCAGTCTCCACAGTAGCCGGCCAGTGTAACAGCCGGGCGTATTTCACCCCAGCCCGCTAGCAAACCGCTGAAAAACTACCTGCGTTGGCAATACTGCGTTAAAAACGGCCTCAAAATGCTCATTTACAGCTCGTAAACTCCGCTTTTTCGGCCGTTTTTGCCTTGCCTTGCCTGCCTCGCCTACATTTTTCAACGGTCTGCTAATCGGCTCTGCGCCTTTTTCACCACTCGGTGAGGGTCTCGCGAAAGCGCAGGGCCAGCACTTTCAGTTGCTGACGCCAGGCTTCCAGCTCGGCCGACGACAGCTCAGGCGCTGCCTGCTCTTCGTCCAGATTAACCGCATTGATCAACGGCAGCGTTGGGTCGACCTTGGCTGCTTTTGGGGCGTGCGGCGGTACAAATAGCGCAGCATGAGCTGCCAGCAACTGGGCCAGCCAGCTGTCCGACTGCAGTGTCAGCTCCACCAGCTCCGCCAGCTCCGGGCTCGGCGAAGTTGCCAGCACGCTGCTGTTGAGCAGCATCTCCACCCGTGGCGCGTTAGCCGGCGCCACATGGTAGTAACCGGCGATTTCGTGACACAGGCTCAAAGTTCCACCGTATAGGTGAAACAGGCAGGATTCGCGCTCGGCCTGCAGCAAGGCCTGGGCATTCAGCGCCTGGCCAGACTCGGCACGGCGCATGGCCTCGAGGGTCAAACCGGCAAAGTAGATTTTTTGATTGGTACGGGTATAGAGCTCGCGAGCCATAACGGCTGCCTCCTCATTGCGGGAACAGTCAGGCGCTCACCGAACGGTGAGCGCCTGGACATGCTTAGCGCTTGTCTTCGACCTTCCAGGCGCCATTGCTGAAGAATGCGCGCCAGCCGGTCGGCTTGCCGTCCACTTCAGTCTGCACGTACTGCTCACGGGTCTTGCGGCTGAAGCGAATCACCGCCGGACGGCCATCCGGGTCTTTTTGCGGTGCATCGCACAGGTAGTGATGCTTGGGATCGATCTCGTCCTTGTGCGGGACAATTTCCATGACCAAGGGCGCACGGGTCTCACGGTTTTTCGGGAACTGGCTGGCCGCCAGGAACATGCCCGAGGCACCGTCGCGCAATACGTAGGTGTCGTTGACCTTCTCGCACTTCAATTCAGGCATTTTCACCGCATCCATCTTCGGAGGTGCGGCTTCGCCGTTTTTCATCAACTTGCGGGTGTTCTTGCATTCGCTGTTGGTGCAGCCGAAGAACTTGCCGAAACGGCCGGTCTTCAACTGCATCTCGTTGCCACACTTGTCGCACTCCAGGCTCGGACCTTCATAGCCCTTGATCCGGTACTGACCCTGCTCGATTTCGTAGCCAGTGCAATCAGGGTTGTTGCCGCAGATATGCAGTTTGCGCGTTTCATCAAGCAGGTAGGCATCCATGGCGGTGCCGCACTTCTGGCAACGGTGCTTGCCCAACAGTACCCGCGACTCGGACTCACCTTCGTCGTCGGCGGCAATCTCGTCGCCCGGCACCAGGTTGAGCGTCGACTTGCAGCGCTCTTTCGGCGGCAAGGCATACCCCGAGCAACCGAGGAATACACCGGTCGAGGCGGTACGAATCATCATCGGCCGGCCGCATTCACGGCAGGCAATATCGGTCGGCGTCGGCTGGTTGGCACGCATGCCGGCGTCGGGCAGCTCGGCCACTTCAAGCTTCTTCTTGAAGCCCTTGTAGAAGTCATCCAGCACGTTCTTCCAGTCACGCTGACCTTGCGCTACGTCGTCGAGATGCTCTTCCATGCCAGCGGTAAAGCCGTAGTCCATCAGGTCGGAGAAGCTCTCACACAGACGCTCAGTGACGATGTCGCCCATCTTCTCGGCATAGAAACGCCGATTCTGGGTGGTCACATAGCCACGTTCCTGGATGGTGGAAATGATTGCCGCATAGGTGGAGGGACGACCAATGCCGCGCTTTTCCAACTCTTTAACCAGGCTGGCTTCAGAGAAACGCGCTGGCGGCTTGGTGAAGTGCTGGGTTGGATCAAGCTTGAGCAGCTTCAGCGCTTCGCCCTGCTGCATGTCTGGCAACACATCGTCTTCGCCAGGCTTGCTCTGCTGCGGCTGGGCGCGGGTGTAACCGTCGAACTTGAGGATGCGGCCCTTGGCGCGCAGCTCAAAGGTACCGGCAGCGACACTGACGCTGGTCGACAGATATTCGGCCGGCGGCATCTGGCAGGCTACGAACTGGCGCCAGATCAATTCATACAGGCGCTCGGCATCGCGTTCCATGCCAGTGAGCTGGGTCGGCTTGAGGTTGACGTCGGACGGACGGATCGCCTCGTGCGCCTCCTGGGCGCCCTCCTTGCTCGAATACACGATCGGCTTGGCCGGCAGGTACTTCTTGCCGTACTCGCTCTCAATAAAGCCGCGCACCATCTCCACGGCGTCGGCCGAGAGGTTGGTGGAGTCGGTACGCATATAAGTGATGTAGCCGGCTTCATACAGACGCTGGGCCATCATCATGGTCTTCTTCACGCCGAAGCTCAGCCGATTGCTCGCGGCCTGCTGCAGGGTGGAGGTGATGTAAGGCGCCGACGGCTTGCTGCTGGTCGGTTTATCTTCACGCTTGACGATGCTGTAGCTGGACGCCTTGAGCTTCTCCAGCGCGGCCATAGCCTGCTGTTCATTCAGCGGTTTGAAGGCCTCGCCGTTGTCGCGGGCCACTTCAAATTTGACGTTGGCGCCTTTGCTGCTGGCCAGATCCGCATGGATCTCCCAGTACTCTTCCGGGTTGAAGGCGCGGATTTCTTTCTCGCGCTCCACCACCAGCTTCACGGCAACCGACTGCACCCGGCCAGCCGACAGGCCACGGGCGATCTTCTGCCACAGCAGCGGCGAGACCATGTAGCCCACCACGCGATCGAGGAAACGACGCGCTTGCTGGGCGTTGACCCGGTTGATATCCAGCTCACCAGGGGTGGAGAAGGCCTCTTGAATGGCCTTCTTGGTGATTTCGTTGAACACCACGCGCTTGTAGCGGCTGTCATCGCCACCAATGGCTTCGCGCAGGTGCCAGGCAATGGCTTCCCCCTCGCGGTCCAAGTCGGTTGCGAGATAGATGGTGTCAGCATCTTTGGCCAGGCGGCGCAGCTCTTCGACCACCTTCTCTTTGCCAGGGAGGATCTCGTACTTGGCTTTCCAGCCATGTTCGGGGTCAACGCCCATGCGCGCCACCAGCTGGCGCTTGGCTTTTTCCTTGGGCGACAGGGCCGGCGCCTCGCCGGCCGTTGCCTTGCCACGTTTAACCGGCTCTTTGGCCGCACTTGCCGAACCGCTGGTAGGCAGGTCACGGATATGGCCGATGCTCGACTTCACCACGTACTGGTTGCCCAGGTACTTGTTGATGGTCTTGGCCTTGGCCGGGGATTCCACGATGACCAGCGATTTGCCCATGGATCGGAAAGTTCCTGAATTCGAGAGAGGAAAGGCACGAGGTGCCTGACGCGGCACCGCTATATATAGTGGCCCTAGAGGTGAGGTCAAGCGCGCATGTCGCGCAGGCATCACTCAAGGACGCGAAATGATCGGCTCTTGGGCCTCAATCAAGGCAAAACGCGGCACCTGCTGCCCGTCGACCTCGACCGTTTCAGTAAACATGCCGAGCGGCCGCACCCACAAACCATAGTCGCCATACAGCGTCTGATACACCACCAGCCATTCTTCGGTTTCCGAATGCCGTGCCACATCCAGCACGCGGTATTCGGGGCCCTTGTAATGACGATAGCGGCCGGGTTGCAAAAACATCTCGGTACTCCTTGATCGCTGCTGCTACAAAAAACAGCACCTGCAGAAAAACAAAAACCGGGGCACAGGGCCCCGGTTTTACGTCAGCGAACGCTTACAGGCGTTCGAAGACGGTGGTGATGCCTTGGCCGAGACCAATACACATGGTGGACACACCGAAGGTGCCGCCATTTTGCTTCATCACGTTCAACAGGGTGCCGGAAATACGCGCACCGGAGCAACCGAACGGGTGACCTAGGGCGATAGCGCCACCGTGCAGGTTGACCTTTTGCTCCATAACGTCGAGCAGTTTCAGGTCTTTCAGCACCGGCAGGGCCTGGGCAGCAAAGGCTTCGTTGAGTTCAACGAAGTCGATGTCAGCCATGGTCAGGCCAGCACGCTTAAGGGCTTTCTGGGTCGATGGCACTGGGCCGTAACCCATGATCGCCGGGTCAACACCCGCAACAGCCATAGCACGTACAACAGCCATCGGCTGAATGCCGAGGTCTTGGGCGCGCTGAGCCGACATCACGATCATGCAGGAAGCGCCGTCAGTGATCTGCGAGGACGTACCTGCAGTCACGGTGCCGCCTTTCGGGTTGAACGCTGGCTTCAAGGCCGCCAGGCTTTCCAGGGTGGTTTCCGGACGAATGGTTTCGTCGTAGTCAAACACCTTCAGGAAGCCGTTCTCGTCGTAGCCTTGCATCGGGATGATTTCATCCTTGAACTTGCCTTCGACGGTGGCTTTTTGCGCCAGACGGTGCGAACGCTCACCGAATGCATCCTGCTTCTCACGGCTGATGCCATGCATCTTGCCGAGCATTTCAGCAGTCAAACCCATCATGCCCGACGCTTTGGCAGCGTACAGGGACATGTGCGGGTTTGGATCAACGCCGTGCATCATGCTGACGTGGCCCATGTGCTCCACACCGCCGATGACGAACACGTCACCGTTGCCAGTCTGGATCGCCTGCACGGCAGTGTGCAGTGCGCTCATGGACGAACCACACAGACGGCTGACGGTTTGCGCAGCGCTGGTGTGCGGGATCTGGGTCATCAGCGACGCCATGCGCGCGATGTTCCAGCCCTGCTCCAGGGTCTGGTTTACACAGCCCCAGATCACGTCTTCCACTTCAGCCGGATCAAGCTTGGTATTGCGTGCAAGCACGCCGCTGATCAGGTTGGCCGACAGGTTCTCGGCACGGGTGTTGCGGTGCATACCGCCTTTGGAACGACCCATCGGGGTACGGCCAAAGTCAACGATGACCGCGTCTCTTGGATTCAGGCTCATAAATTCTCTCTCGCTCTAATCGTTGCGCGATTAACCGAAAAACTTCTGGCCGTTTTTGGCCATCTCACGGAGTTTTTCAGTCGGGAAGTACAACGCACCCAGGTCGGCATATTTGTCGGCCAGAGCAACGAATTCGGCTACACCGACGCTGTCGATGTAACGCAGTGCACCACCGCGGAAGGGAGGGAAACCAATGCCGTAGATCAAGCCCATATCGGCTTCGGCAGCAGTTTCAACGATACCGTCTTCCAGGCAACGAACAGTTTCCAGGCACAGCGGGATCATCATCCAATTGATGATGTCTTCGTCAGTGACTTCGCGCTGCTCATAGATGACTGGCTTGAGCACTTCGAGAGCAACCGGATCGGCCACTTTCTTCGGCTTGCCGCGCTTGTCCATCTCGTAGGCGTAGAAACCTTTGCCGTTCTTCTGACCCAGACGGTCGGCTTCGTACAGTGCATCGACTGCCGAACGACGATCGTCTTTCATGCGATCAGGGAAGCCATCAGCCATTACGTCGCGACCGTGGTGACCGGTGTCGATGCCGACCACGTCCATCAGGTACGCCGGGCCCATTGGCCAGCCGAATTTTTCCATGACTTTGTCGATACGCACGAAGTCGACGCCAGCGCTGACCAGCTTGGCGAAACCGCCGAAGTACGGGAACAGTACGCGGTTGACCAGGAAGCCTGGGCAATCGTTGACGACAACCGGGGTCTTGCCCATTTTCTTGGCGTAGGCAACGGTGGTGGCAACAGCCACTTCGCTGGACTTCTCGCCGCGAATGACTTCAACCAGCGGCATCATGTGCACCGGGTTGAAGAAGTGCATACCGCAGAAGTTTTCCGGACGCTTAAGGGCCTGAGCCAGCAAGCTGATGGAAATGGTCGAGGTGTTGGAAGTCAGAATGGCATCTTCCTTCACATAACCTTCTACTTCAGCCAGCACGATCTGCTTGACCTTCGGGTTTTCAACCACGGCTTCAACGACGATGTCGACGTTGCCGAAATCACCATACGACATGGTCGGACGAATCGCATTCAGCGCTTCAGCCATCTTCGCAGGGGTCATGCGACCCTTGGAAACACGGCCACCGAGCAGCTTGCTCGCTTCGTTCAAGCCCATCTGGATACCCTCTTCACGGATATCCTTCATCATGATCGGCGTGCCTTTGGAGGCCGACTGGTAGGCGATGCCGCCACCCATGATGCCAGCGCCGAGTACGGCAGCCAGTTTTACGTCTTTGGCGATAGCGTCGTAGTCTTTAGCTTTTTTCTTCAGTTCCTGATCGTTCAGGAACAGACCGATCAAGCTTTCCGCAACCGAAGTCTTGGCCAGTTTGACGAAGCCAGCAGCTTCCACTTCCAGCGCTTTATCGCGACCGAAGTTGGCGGCTTTCTGAATGGTCTTGATCGCTTCAACCGGCGCCGGATAGTTCGGGCCAGCCTGACCTGCCACAAAACCTTTGGCGGTTTCGAAGCACATCATTTGCTCAATGGCGTTGAGCTTGATTTTTTCCAGCTTTGGCTGACGCTTGGCCATGAAGTCCAGCTCGCCAGAAATGGCGCGCTTGACCAGGTCCAGAGCAGCAGCTTGGAGCTTATCGGCGGTAACAACAGCGTCAACAGCACCTACTTTCAGGGCGTCGGCCGCTTTGTTTTCTTTGCCGGAGGCAATCCACTCAACGGCGTTATCGGTACCGATAACACGTGGCAGACGCACGGTACCGCCGAAGCCCGGGTAGATACCCAGTTTGACTTCTGGCAGACCAATTTTGGCGCTGTCGGCCATGACGCGGTAGTCACCGGCCAGGCACATTTCAAAACCGCCACCCAAAGCGATGCCGTTGATGGCAACGACAGTTGGGACAGCCAGGTCTTCAAAGTCACTGAAGATCTTGTTGGCTTCGAGGTTGCCGGCTACCAGCTCTTCGTCCGGCAGCTTGAAGTTGTCGACGAACTCGGTGATGTCGGCACCGACGATAAACACGTCTTTGCCACTGGTGACAATCACGCCCTTGATCGAACCATCTGCCTTGATGGCATCTACCGCCTGACGCAGGTCAGACAGAGTTAGACGGTTGAATTTATTGACGGACTCACCCTTGAGGTCGAAATTCAATTCGACGATGCCGCTCTCAAGAGCCTTAACCGTGATGGCTTTACCTTCGTAAATCATCAACTGATCTCCACGGTATGGAAGCTGAACAGTACACATCGGACGTCAGCCACAGGACCACCCCACAGCCGAGCCGTCGAGGATAGTCCCATTTCGCCTGACATACCCGCCGACGCGATATTCGGACAAATACGAGTGTCGCCTGAGGCGAACACAAAATTCATACGCCCGTTTGATTCGGGTGCGCACACCATCATAGAAAAAGCGTTAATTGTCAATTGCGTCACTGAAATATCGAAATGCGCGCAGATGGCACCAGCGAACGTACCACCGCCCGCATTATAAATAACCCAAATGAGCACCTATTAGCCGAGCTTGTGACGGAAACGCCGGCGAACCTGCGCACACCTAGCCAAATCGAGCCGCGCCGGGTAGAGTCCCGCAACGCGACCGATCTAAACGAGTCGTGACAAATAACAACAAATGAAAACCCTTAGGGGTCACGGAGTTACACCATGTCGAGCCGCAGTCTGCTTGCCATTGCCCTGAAGTTCTTGCTGGTCTTCAGCCTTCCTTCTTACGCCGCCAGCGTCGAACCCACAGACGCCGCCGACAATTTGCTGAAACTGCATCAACTGCGCCTAGCTGCACAGAAAAGCCTCGGCGACTTTTATATGTACAACGGCATGGAAGGCGATCAGCGCTATGCGCGCATGATTGATACCTCGCTGCAAAATGGCCAAGCCCTGCTCGGCAGCCTGACGCAAATGCCCGGCGAAGGCTCCAAAGCCCTGCTGGCACAGCTGGACCAGCACTGGAACAGCTATCAAAGTGAACTCAAGGTATTGGCCGACACCCTGAAGACCCAGGGCTATACCGACCTGCAGCCGGTCGCCGACCTGGCCAGCCATAACCAGCAATTGATGGGGCTGAGCACCGAGCTGTACAACAAGATCCAGCAAGAAAGCGGCCGCAATGTCAGCGCCCTAACCCAACTCAGTCGCGAACAAAGCCTGCTGATGCAAAGCATCGCCGTCGATTACGCCTCGCGCAGCGCCTCGGTAGGCGGCTCGTTTATCAGCAGTGGGGGCGAGAACAGTAAAAGCATCGACGAACTGGCCAATGAGTTTGTTCACGTCATGGACAAACTCGAGCAAGCGCCGCAAAACACTGCAGAAACGCGGCAGTCCTTGGGCGCAGTCAAGACCAAATGGCGCTACATCGAGAAATCGCTGAAGAACTACAACGAGAAGAGCGTACCGTTCCTGGTCAACAAGTATTCCGACCGCATTATTGAAGGCCTGGAAGTCCTCGCCGGCCAATACGCGGCCAACAACATCTAAGTTTCGGCCTGCCTGGCCAAGACCTCGGCTCGCGGCTTACCGCGGGCCGTTTTTTTTGCGCTTACGCCAGCGCCAGCAACACCGCGGCAATGCGTTCCAAGGCCTGCGGTTCGGGCTTCTCACCCCAGCATAGAGCAATCATTTGCGGGCTCGCTTCCACCTTGAAGGTATCCGCCGGCAGGGTTTGTAGCTGGGTCAGTAACCTTGCATCCTCGCAGGGTTCGCGCCAACGATTGAGCCACTGCCCCGGCTCCAGCTGCCAGTAACACCAACTGTCCTGATGCCCCGCACGGCGGCTGCGGTGATATTGCGCACACGGGCTTGGCGGCTCACTGAGCAACCAATGGGGCCACTCTTCCCGACTGAGCTGCATGGCCAGACCTATGCGCCGCGCCTCCAGGCGCAGCTCCATCTGCCGACTTTGCCGCCGCGAGGGCCGTAACCACGCCAGCGGGCTGAGGGCGGCGCCCACCAGCAGTGCCACTATCCAGAACGTCATTGTCTTATCTCAAGCCTAAAAGCCGGCAAAGTAGCCATACTGACAAGCATTCACCGACCCACAAGGAGTCCGTCATGCCCTATACCCATATCCTGGTCGCCGTCGACCTGACCGAAGAGTGCCGCGAGGTGATCCAGCGCGCCCAGGCCCTGGCCAGCAGCAATAACGCCAAGCTGTCCTTGATCAACGTGGTGGAGCCCATGGCCATGGCCTTTGGCGGTGATGTGCCGATGGACCTGTCGATGCTGCAACAGCAGCAGTTCGACCAAGCCCGTGAACGCCTGGACAACTTTGCCAAAGGCTACCCGGAGCTGACTCCAGAGCAGCGTCACCTGGCTTACGGCCAACCGCGCCAGGAAATCCATCGCCTGGCCGAAGAACAGCACTGCGATCTGATTGTGGTCGGTAGCCATGGTCGTCACGGCCTGGCCCTGCTGCTGGGCTCTACCGCCAATGACGTGTTGCACGGCGCGCCTTGCGACGTACTCGCCGTACGCCTGAAACACCCCGCCTAAAGCCGAATGCGCCTGCACCCAAGCAGGCGCACGGCGGGATCAGCCCAAGGCATCTCCGGAGCTCATCACCAGCGGCCGAATCTTCTGCAGCTGGGTTTGCAGCGAGTAGGTCATGCTCGATGACATGGAGAAGAAGGTCAGGAACGCCTTGAGATTGGAGTCACCCTCGCAGGTGTCATGAATCCGCTGCCAGAAGGCCTGATTGACCAGCTGCAACTGCTGGAACTGCGTCACCAGGCCTTTCAGCTCCCAATCGGCCGGACGGCCTTCACGGAAGTTGAAGTACTGCTGGGTCAGGTACAGCGACACCGCGCGCAAAGCGAACTCGTGGCTGCTGGCAAACGGTAGATGGTTATGCGCCATCGGTTTCAATCGCCCCAGCATCGGGCACGCACTGGTGGCCATGATCACCCCCAGCAGCGAGCGCAAACCTTCTTCCAGGCTTACCTGTTTGCTGTACTCGCGCTCTGGCGTTTGCACCCACACCACGACTTTCTTGAACGCCGGCAAACCGTGGAAATCTTCGATCACCCGGTGCAAATCCACTGCCGCTGGACAATGACTGAAGTCATCCTTGCTCAATGGACAGTTGCTGCACTGCTGGTACTCCAGCCGAGTCCACTTCGGCGCCAGGCTGGCCGCCTGCGCGTCGTACTCGCGATCCAGCTCGATCCGATAACTGAACTCGTGGGCATCATCGAGGGTGATGCGGTAATCAATAGCCATGCAGCTCTCCAGCAGACGATCAGGCGTCCAATTCGGCCCAGCGTTCCAACAAGGTATCCAGCTCCAGCTGCAGTGCATCCAGGCGAGCCAGCGCAGCAGCCGTATGCTCTGCGGTGTTTTGATAAAAAGTCGGGGCGGCAATTTCTTCGTGCAACGCGGCCAACTGGGTTTCCAGGCTGTCGATCTGCGCCGGAATCGCCTCAAGCTCGCGCTGCAGTTTGTAGCTCAGTTTCTTTTTGGCCGCCGGCGCTTCAGCCACCACGACTTCCACCACCGGCGCGGCAACCACAGCGGACTCCAGCGCGGCTTTGCCCGACTTGCTCTCGGTCACACCCAGCAGGCGCGGCGAACCGCCCTGACGCAGCCAGTCCTGATAGCCACCGACGTATTCACGCACCTTGCCTTCGCCCTCGAAGACCAGGGTACTGGTGACTACGTTGTCGAGAAATGCCCGGTCATGGCTGACCATCAGCACGGTACCGTTGAAGGTCAGCAAGACCTCCTCCAGCAGTTCAAGGGTTTCCACATCCAGGTCGTTGGTTGGCTCATCCAGCACCAGCAGGTTGGCCGGCTTGCTGAACAGCTTAGCCAGCAACAAGCGCGCACGCTCGCCACCGGACAACGCCTTGACCGGCGTGCGCGCACGTTGCGGGCTGAACAGGAAATCGCCCAGATAGCTCAACACGTGGCGGCTCTGGCCGTCGATATCGATAAAGTCGCGGCCTTCGGCAACGTTATCGATCACGGTTTTTTCCAGGTCCAACTGATGGCGCAGCTGATCGAAGTAGGCCACATCGATGCGAGTGCCCTCTGCCACGGTGCCGCTGGTTGGCTGCAGACCATTGAGCATCAGCTTGAGCAAGGTGGTCTTGCCAGTACCGTTGGCGCCCAGCAGGCCAATCCGGTCGCCACGCTGCAGGACCATTGAGAAGTCCTTGATCAGGAACGGACCCTCCGGGTGATGGAAGCTGACGTTCTCCAGCACCATGACCTGCTTGCCCGACTTATCGGCGGTATCAAGTTGAATATTGGCCTTGCCGGTACGTTCGCGACGCTCGCTACGCTCCACGCGCAGGGCCTTTAGAGCACGCACACGGCCTTCGTTACGGGTGCGACGCGCCTTAATCCCCTGGCGGATCCAGACTTCTTCCTGGGCCAGTTTTTTGTCGAACAGCGCGTTGGCGGTTTCTTCGGCCGCCAGAGCCGCTTCCTTGTGCACCAGGAAGCTGGCGTAGTCGCCGTTCCAGTCAATCAGGCCGCCACGATCCAACTCAAGAATGCGCGTGGCCAGGTTCTGCAGGAAGGCACGGTCGTGGGTAATAAACAGCACAGCCCCCTGGAAATCCTTGAGGGCTTCTTCCAGCCAGGCGATGGCGCCGATGTCCAGGTGGTTAGTCGGCTCATCCAGCAGCAGCAGGTCCGGCTCGGACACCAGCGCCTGTGCCAGCAGCACGCGTCGACGCCAGCCGCCAGACAGTTCGGCGAGGGTCTTGTCCGCTGGCAGCTGCAAGCGACTCAGGGTGCTGTCGACCAATTGTTGCAGACGCCAGCCGTCACGGGCTTCAAGGTCTTGCTGGACGTGCATGAGCTTGTCCAGGTCAGCATCGGTAACGCAGTTCTGCGCCAGATGATGATATTCGGCCAGCAAGGCACCGACACCGTCCAGGCCTTCGGCGACCACGTCGAACACCGTCCGCCCGTCGGCCACCGGCAATTCTTGCGGCAACTCACCAATCTTGAGACCCGGCGCACGCCATACAGAGCCGTCATCGGGCTTCTGGTCGCCTTTTACCAGCTTCATCATGCTGGACTTGCCAGTCCCGTTGCGGCCGATGATGCAGACCCGCTCGCCCCTGGCAATTTGCCAGGAAACCTTATCCAGCAACGGCATGGCGCCAAAGGCCAGGGACACATCGGTGAATTTGAGCAGGGTCATGGGCATCTCCAAAAACAGGGCGCGCATTCTAACTGACTTGCCGGCTGCCCTGCTGACGTATCTTCGCGCCGACGGCCGCACCGTTGGGCCAGTTGTCATGCTGACGCTTTCGCCGCTCGACCGCAAAAGGCTAAGCTAGACCGGTTTGCTGACGGCCAGTCCGTCAGCCTTGGCTTTTTTGCTTCGGAAGTCTCATGCGCGGTCGCCTTTTCAGTCTGTTTGCTTGCCTGCTTACTCTCTCCCTCAGCCTCAATAGTGCCTACGGAGCCAACCTGGCCCAGCAGCGGCAATATTACGATGAGGCCAAGCGCGCCCTGGCCAAGGGGGACGACGGCCCTTATCAACGCTATGCGACCGCCCTGCAGGACTATCCATTGCAGCCATACCTGGCCTATGACGAGCTGACCGCCCGCCTAAAAAGCGCCAGTAACAGCGAAATAGAGAAGTTCCTCGCCGAACATGGCGACCTGCCCCAGGCCAGTTGGATGAAGTTGCGCTGGCTGCGTTGGTTGGCCGAACGTGGCGAGTGGCAAACCTTCCTCAACTACTACGACCCAAAACTCAATTTCACCGAGCTCGATTGCCTGTACGGCCAGTACTTGCTTAACCACGGCCCGGCAGCCGAGGCTAATGCGGCCGCGGAAAAGCTCTGGCTGGTGGGCAAATCCCAACCGCAAGCCTGCGACGTGCTGTTCGAACGCTGGGCCGCCAGCGGTCAACTAAGCGAAAGCCTGCGCTGGCAACGCGCCAAGCTGGCCGCCGAGGCGCGCAACTACGGCCTGGTCAGCCACCTGGTGAAGAATCTGCCAAGCCGCGCCCAACAGGGCGCACTGCTGGTTGAGGTGGCGCAGAATCCAGCACTGCTCAGCCAGACCGCGCGCTTCAGCCAGACGGATCCGGCCATGTCCGATGTGGTGGGGCTAGGCCTGCGCCGCCTGGCGCGCCAAGATCCGGAAAAAGCCCTTAAATTGCTCGAGCTGTATGCGCCGCGCCAGGCGTTCTCCAAAGAGGAGAAAGTGGCGATTGCCCGCGAAATCGGCCTGACCTTTGCCAAGCGTTTCGACAGCCGCGCCCTGCCGGTCATGAGCCAGTACGACCCGGAGCTGCGCGACAACAATGTCTCCGAATGGCGCGCCCGCCTGCTGCTGCGCCTCGGCCGCTGGGACGATGCCTACCAGTTGACCCGCCAGTTGCCCGCAAGCCTGGCCGACAGCAATCGCTGGCGCTACTGGCAGGCCCGCAGCCTGCAACTGGCGCAGCCACAGAGTCAGCAGCCGCTAACCCTCTATCAGCCGGTGGCCCGTGAGCGCGACTTCTACGGCTTTCTCTCTGCTGACCGCATCCAAGTGCCCTACCAGCTGAAGAACCAACCCCTGGCGTTGGACGCTCGCACCATCCAGAAAGTCCGTAACACCGCCGGCATCCGCCGCGCTCTGGAGTTTCATGCCCGCGGCCAGATCGTCGATGGACGCCGCGAGTGGTATCACGTCAGCCGCCTGTTCAGCCGCGATGAAATGGTCGCCCAGGCGCGCATGGCCTACGACATGCAGTGGTACTTCCCAGCCATCCGCACCATCAGCCAGGCGCAGTACTGGGACGATCTGGATGTGCGCTTCCCGATGGCCTACAAGGACAGCCTGACCCGCGCAGCCAAAAGCCGCAGCCTGCACTCCAGCTGGGTGTTCGCCATCACCCGCCAGGAAAGCGCCTTTATGAACGACGCCCGATCAGGCGTCGGCGCCAGCGGCTTGATGCAGCTGATGCCGGCCACCGCCAAGGAAACCGCCAAACGCTTTGGCATCCCCCTCAGCTCGCCGCAACAGGTGCTTAACCCGGAAACCAATATCCAGTTGGGCGCCGCCTACCTGAGCCAAATTCACGGCCAGTTCAATGGCAATCGGGTCCTGGCCACAGCCGCCTATAACGCCGGCCCCGGCCGCGTGCGCCAATGGCTGAAAGGCGCCAACCACCTGCCGTTCGACGTCTGGGTGGAAACCATCCCGTTCGACGAAACCCGCCAGTACGTGCAGAACGTGCTGTCCTATTCGGTGATCTACGGCCAGAAGCTCAACGCGCCACAACCCATGGTGGACTGGCACGAGCGCTTTTTCGACGACCAATAAGGCGTCACTGCCAGGCATAAAAAGGGCGACTTCGAGTCGCCCTTTTTATGCCTGCCTGCGCTTACTCCAGCACTTCCACCGCCATGCCCAGCTGCAATTCGCCGGGGCCGCTGTGCAGCAGGTTCTGCCCGAAATAGACCTCGCCTTCACGCTCGCGGTAGGTCTTTAGGGTCGCCAGCGGCTCGCGGTCGCTGCTGCGCTCGCCCGTCTGCGGGTCCAGGGTGGTCATGATGCAGCGCGAACAGCCCTTGACCAGGCGAAACTCCAGGACGCCGATACGAATGCGCCGCCACTGGTCTTCTGCGTAGGGTTCACTGCCGCTGATCACCAGGTTGGGGCGAAAGCGCAGCATCTCCAAGGGCCGACCTACCCGCGCCGACAAGTCATCCAGCGAGGCTTGCCCAATCAGCAGCAATGGGAAACCATCGGCAAAACCTACCTTCTCGCCCACCTCGGCGTAGCCGGTATCGACCTGCCGCGCACGCTCTGCCGGCACCTGCACCAGCCGACACGGCCGCTGCAGCCACTCACTCAACCACAGGGCGGCAGCATCACCGGCATCCGGCACCTGCAAGCTGTCGCTCCACACCGTCACACCGCGCAGCTCAGCCGCAGCATCAGGCACGGCCACTACCAGCTCCGGTCGACCTGCAACGCTCAAGCGCAACGCCTGGGCGCCTTGCCACTCAGCCCTGAGCTGGGTCAACTGCGGTAACAGGCGCTGAGTCAGGAACCGCCCACTGACCGCATCGACTATCATCCAGCGACGATCACCGACCAGCCCCAAGGCGTCCAGGGTCGCTTGCGACAGGCATTCACCAGCCGCCGACTTGAGTGGATAACGGTACAACCCGGAGAGACGCAACATGTTCAATCGCCCTGCCCTGAAGAAAACACCCGCCCACGTTACCCGAAGCATCGCGCTGTTTACATGCGCCGCCGTGCTCAGCGCGTGCAGCGGCACGGCACCTGGCAACCTTGGCGTACAGGATGGTCATCTGACTGACTGCCCGCCCAGCCCTAACTGCGTTAGCAGCCAGGCCAGCGACAGCGAGCACCGGATTGCTCCACTGCCCCTGCAGGGCGACCCAACCGCCACCCGCACTCGCCTGCTCAGCCTGCTGGCACAGACTCCGCGCGTGACAGTGGTCGCGCAGGAGGCGCATTACCTGCGAGCCGAGTTCACCAGCCAGTTGATGCGCTTCGTCGATGACGTGGAGTTTCTGATCGGCCAGGAGGCCGTGGAAGTGCGCTCGGCCTCACGCCTCGGCCACTCGGACCTGGGCGTCAACCGCGAGCGTATTGAAGGCTTGCGCCAGCAGCTCAGCCAGCCCTGAGCGTTTGCCAGGGCGATGTGCTGAGCTGGATCAGGACTCTTGCGGCTCGTCCAGCGCCAGGCGCTGGCGCACCATATCGACCAATTTGTCGGGCTGGAACTTGGAGAGGAAGTTGTCGCAACCGACCTTCTTCACCATGGCTTCGTTGAAACTGCCGGACAATGAGGTGTGCAGTACAACGTACAGGTCTTTCAGGCGTGGATCGCTACGGATTTCTGTGGTCAGGCGATAGCCGTCCATTTCTGGCATTTCCGCATCGGTGATGACCATCAGCAGCTTTTCCTGCATGTTCACCCCAGAGTCGGCCCACAACTGCAACAACTTGAGAGCCTTGAGCCCATCACTGGCGACGTGGGTGCGAATCTGCAACTGCGCCATGGTTTCCTTCAGCTGGGTCAAGGCAACGTTGGAGTCGTCCACCAGCAGCACTTCGCGGCCCCTGGCCTTTTCCAGCAGCGGATCACCGAGCTTTTCAGCAGAGACCTTGCTGCTCATCGGCGAGATTTCCGCCAGAACCTTTTCCACGTCGATCACTTCGACGATCTGGTCATCAACCTTGGTAATCGCCGTCAGGTAATGCTGACGCCCGGCCCCACCGGGCGGCGGCAGGATCGATTCCCAGTTGAGGTTGAGAATGCGGTCCACGCCGCCGACCAAAAACGCCTGCACCGAACGGTTGTACTCGGTAACGATAATGGTGCTGTTCTCGCCCGGCACGATCGGACGCATACCGATGGCCTGAGACAGATCGATCACGGGCAGAGTTTGCCCGCGCAAATTGACCACGCCGCAAACATACGGGTGCCGCTGCGGGATCAGGGTCAGCTTGGGCAACTGCAGCACTTCCTGCACTTTGAACACGTTGATGGCAAACAGCTGGCGCCCAGCCAGGCGGAACATCAGAATTTCCAGGCGATTTTCGCCCACCAGCTGGGTGCGTTGATTTACTGAGTCGAGAATGCCGGCCATAGCGCGCTCCTGTGAGATTTACCGAGTCTAGCAGCCCGTCGAACTTAGGTCTGTGCTACTGCGGAAAAGTCAGACCTGGTCATTTTTTGCACTCTTACTGCGTTAGACAGGGCGACGACTCGCCTTAAAAGAGCGCAAACGGCTGACCCTGTTCAGTCTTCCCTTCGCGATAAACGCCTGAGCCAAACAGGCTGCCAGCCTGGCTTGCTGGCAAATGTATCGACCAAATAGCCGAGAGCTGAACCCCCAACGTGCAGTTCCACTATTTAGGAAGGGTAACCCGTGATCTCGCGAATGCTCTGGTACAGCGGCTTGAGCTGCTTGTACATGCGCTGGTAAACCTCCTGATACAGGCGCTCGTAGGTCTGCTGAGCCGCCGCCTGCGGCATAAACACCTCGCCCACACGGGTCATGGCGGCAATCGCCGTGGTGAAGTCCGGATGCAGACCCAGGCCCACAGCGCAATCGATGGCCGCGCCCAGACCGGAGGTTTCATAGGTGTGCGGTCGCTCGGCCGGCAAGCCGAAGATATCCGCCGTCAGCTGCATGGCCGCATCGCTTTGCGAGCCGCCACCTGACACGCGCAGGCGCACAATTTTGGTCCCCGAGCGCTTCTCGATCTTCTCCTTGCCCTGGCGCAGGGCATAGGCCAGACCTTCGAGAATCGCCCGGTATAAATGGGCGCGAGTGTGCACATCGCCAAAACCAATGATCGAACCCTTGGCTTCCAGCCCTGGCTCGCGAATTCCCGGCGACCAGTACGGCTGCAGCATCAGTCCCATGGAGCCGGCCGGCACGCTGTTGACCAGCTCATCAAACAGTGTCTCAGGCGCCACGCCCAGCTCTTTGGCACGCTGCATTTCGCGCAGGCCGAACTGCTGCTTGAACCAACTGACCATCCAGAAACCACGAAAGATCATCACCTCAGTATTGAAGTGATCGGGAATCGCCGAGGGGTACGGCGGGATCAGCGGAATGGTTTCCAGGTATTGGCTGCGCGTGGTGTTGATGGTGGCCGTGGTGCCATAAGACAGGCAGGCGGTACTCGGGTCGACACCACCGGCGCCGATCACCTCGCAGGCCTTGTCGGCACCTGCAGCAATCAGCGGTAAACCCTCGGGTATGCCGGTATGGCGACTGGCCTCGGCGCTGATTTGGCCGAGCCGCTCGCCAGGCTTGCGCAGCTCGGGCAATTGCTCGCGGCGGATCGGCATCGCCTGCCACTTCCAGTCCCGCGGTGCCGCCCACTTCAACCGCTTGTAGTCGAATGGCAGATAAGCCACGCAGCAGGCCACCGAGTCGACAAACTGACCGGTCAGGCGATGGGTGAGAAAGCCCGAAAGCAGCAGCATCTTGTCGGTTTTGGCCCAGATCTCCGGCTGTTCCTGGGCGATCCAGTTGACCTCGGCCTGGGCGCGAAAGTAATCCACCGTCGCCTCTTCGCCGATCAGCTTGAACAGCCAACCCCAGGGCCCCTTGATCTTGCCGCGCACGGCGGCACGACGCTGATCCAGCCAGAGCATGGCCGGGCGCAGCGGCTGGCCATGGGCGTCGACATTGATCAGGGTGCCGCGCTGAGTAGTCAGCGACACGCCCTTGATCAGGCGCTTATCGATTGTCACCTGTTCCCAGAGCAAGCGGCAGGCCTCGCCGAGGCTGGCCCAGTAATACTCAGGGTCCTGCTCGGCCCAGCCGGGCTGCTTGGAGTAGTAGGCTTCCAGCTCGACCTTGCCCTTACCGAGCAGATTGCCTTCGAGGTCGAACAGCAGCGCGCGCACGCTCTGGGTGCCATTATCGATGGCCAACACATAGCTTTTATCGCTCACGCGGGCGTCCTCATAGCAGTGTCCACCGGCAGGCTGTAACAACGCTGCCAGAGGTCCAGGTAGTTTTGCTGCTCACGGAGCCAACGCAGGTCATCCCACCCCAGGCGGGCCTGACACAGCTCACGGATACGCGGCAGTTCAGCCGCAGCGCCGTGCGCCAACAGCAGGCCCAGGCGGGTGCGGCGCAGCAGCAGGTCATCCAGATGCAGCACCAGTTCGTGCTCGGCGGCAAACGCCAGCTCGGCCCACAGGGTTTCTGTCGCGCCCACTGTTTCCTGACCCAGCTGAGTGAGCAGCTCGGCCACCTGCGGCAAGGCGCGACCGTAACGCCCAGCCAGACGCCGTTGCTGAGCAGTACTCAGGCCGGGCAACGGCAGCGCCGGCATGGCGGCAAACACGGCGCTGCCGGCATCTTCCACAGGCCGACCGACGACCCCGGCACAGGCCTGCAACACCTCCAGCGCCAGCAGGCGGAAGGTGGTCAGCTTGCCCCCGGCCAGGGTCACGCAACCGGGTTCAACCCACAGCGCATGTTCGCGTTTTTCATCCGACGGTTTCTTGCCCGCCGTGGCCGGCTGACCGTCAGCCACCACCGGGCGCACCCCGGCCCAACTGGACAACACATCGGCACGACCAATCTGCGCCGCCGGAAACTGCTGGGCACAGGCGGCCAACAGGTAGTCGACCTCGGCCGCAGTGATGCGCGCATCCTGATTCAGCGACTCGGCATGATCGAGGTCGGTGGTACCAATCACCGTCGCGCCTTCCCAAGGAAAGACGAATACCGGGCGCTTATCTTCACCGTGCATAAAGCTCAGGGCATGGGCCAAGGGCAGCCGCCAGGCGGGCAGCAGCAGATGGCTGCCACGCAACGGACGGATATATTCAAGGCCGCTCTTGCGTCGCAACTGGTCGGCCCAGGCGCCGGTGGCCTGGGCCACGGCCCGGCTGCGCAGGTTGAATGACTGACCGCTTTCGCCGTCCTCAACCCGCACGCCGATGACCCGCTCGCCCTCGCGCAACAACTCGACCACCCGCAGGCCATTGAGCGCCTCACCACCGTCGGCGCGCGCCTCGCCGAGCACACGCAGCACCAGCCGCGCATCATCGGTGACCGCATCGTAAAACTGCGTAGCGCCTTGCAGGCCCGGTTCACGCAGCCCCGGCGTCAGGTAACGCAGTTGCTGCAACGGGTAGTACAGATGGTTGCGTTTGCCGGCCAGGGCGTCGTACAGAGCCAGCAAACCACCAAACACCCTGGGGCCTGGAAACGCGCCCTGATAATGGGGAAACAAGAAACTCAGCGGATCGACCAAGCCCGGCGCCTCACTAAGCAAACGCTGGCGCTCACGCACCGAATCGCGGGTCAGGCCGAGCTGGCCCTTGGCGATGTAACGCAGGCCGCCATGCACCATCTTCGATGAACGACTGGACGTGCCCCAGGCAAAATCGCGCTGTTCGATCAGCAGACACTTCCAGCCGCGCCGCGCCGCTTCACGAAGGATGCCGGCACCACTGATGCCGCCGCCGACCACAATCAGGTCCCAGTCGCGCGCCGCCAACTCGGGCAGCACGCGCTCACGCCAGGCGGCGTTCCAGCCAGGCAAATCGACAGTACTCATGGTCAATCCTGCAGCAACACGCCAGGGTTCAAACGGCCGTCAGGGTCAAAATGCCCAGCCATGGCCTTGAGTGCCGCCATGCCCAGTTCGCCCTTCTCCACCGCCAGGTACGGTGCATGGTCGCGGCCAACACCGTGCTGGTGGCTGATGGTGCCGCGGTTGTTGGCAATGGCGCTGCATGCCGCATGCTTGAGCTTCTGCCAGCGCTCGAACGTGCCGGCGTAGGTGCTCGCTGGGCGGAACACATAGCTGGTGTAGATGCTCGACCCCTCGCCATACACATGGGACAGATGGGTAAACACATGCACCCGCTCACCCTCGGCGCTCAGGCCGTCACGCAGACTGGCTTCGACCTTGTTCAGCAAATTGTCGACATTCGACCAGTCGGTGGCGGTTTCCAGGGTATCCACGGCATAACCGGCTTCCCACAGGCCATGGCGCAAGTACGGGAAACGGAAGCGCCCTTCGGCCCACTTGCTGCCCAGCAAGGTGCCGGTAAACACCCCGGCAAAGCCCTTGAGCAGTTTCTTCGCCTGTTTCAGCGAAGCAGCGTTTTGCGCACGATTGCCGGTGACGCCAAACGTCATCATGCATTTGCCGACGCCCGCGCCACGTAGGGCTACATATTTCTCCAGCAGGCTGATCTGTCCCGGATGGCCGGCCAGGGCCAGCTGAGTCTGGGTCTCGATGGCATTCGACAGGCGCAACATCGACAGCGGCACGCGCGCTTGAGTCAGCTCGCGAATGGCCAGCAGGGCCAACTGCCAGGAAGGGAAAAACACCGCATAAAAACGTTCCTGCTCAGCCAGGCGGGTCACACGCACCTTGACCTCGGAGACGATGCCAAAGCGCCCTTCCGAGCCCATTACCAGCTCGCGCAGGTCAGGCCCCGCCGCTGACGCCGGAAAGGTCGGAATCTCCAGGGTGCCGGCAAAGGTTTCCAACTTGCCGCCAGCAAACACCTGCTCGATGCGCCCGTAGCGCAAGGATTGCTGACCGCTGGAGCGGGTTACCACCCAACCGCCAAGTGTCGACAGCTCCCAGGACTGCGGGAAGTGCCCCAGGGTGTATCCACGGGCACGCAGTTGGCTTTCCACCTGCGGACCATTGGCACCGGGACCGAAGGTGGCGATCTGGCTCTGCTCGTCCAGGTCGAGCAAGCGGCTCATGCGCTCCAGCGACAGGCACAGCACCGGCTTGTCACCGGCTTGCGGGTTGATATGCCCGGCCACCGAGGTGCCACCACCGTAAGGAATCAATAGCACGTTGTGCTCGACGGCCCAGTTCATCAACTCGCGGATCTGCGCCGCGGTCTCCGGGTAGGCCACGCCATCGGGGAACACGCCGAAATCGCCGGAGCGCATCGCCAACCAGTCCGGCAGGCTCTGGCCACGGGCATGGCGCACGCGATCTTCGGCGTCAGTGATCACCAGCGGATGGGCCGGCAGGCGCGAGGCCGGCACCTTGGCCAGCACCTCGGCCAGGGTCGCGTCGGCGAGCTTTTGTCCGCTGCCAATCAGCTCAGCGAGAAACGCCTCGCCATGGGCTGGCAGATCCACCACTGTCGCCTCGTCACCCCAACCATTCCAACGCCGCATGCCACTCTCCTCGCTAACATCAATGCCTGTTTCGAACCTGCTTGCTCAGACTGTGTAAAAACTACTGCGCTCGGTTATGCGGCGTTAAAAACAGGCTAAAAATGCTCATTTACAGCACGTAAACTGCGCTTTTTCGCCTGTTTTTGCCTTGCCTAACCTTCGCTCGCTACGTTTTTACACAGCCTGTGCAGGCTGCCTATACTAGCCGCCTGCTGCGCGCCGTCACTGTCGAAACGAGCCAGCCGCAGTTGCCAATCAAGCCACCGCAAAATAAGAACAAGACCATGCCCAGCCTTGGCTATACCTCAGTCCCCGCCCTGCTCAAATACCTGCGCTACGCCGAACATATGGGCTTGAGCACGGAGGCCGCCCTGCAAGCCGCGCAGATCAGCAGCGATGAGCTGCGCGACAACAGCCAGCGCATCCCCAGCGAAGTGCACGAACGGCTGATCGACCACCTGATGCAGGTCTCCGCCGACCCGCTGTTCGGCCTACACGCGGCGCGTTTCGTGCAGCCCGGTTCGTGGAGCGTACTGGGTTACATCACCATGAACTGCGCCACCCTCGGCGAAGCCATGAGCCGTATCGTGCCGTTTGAAAAACTGGTCGGCGACATGGGCGTCAGCCGCATCGAAGCCGCCGACGAGCAGGTACGACTGATCTGGAGTTGCCGCCACCAAGGCGCAGAGATCCGCCGCCACATGGTGGAAAACGTCCTCGCCTCCTGGCTCTTGTATGCGCGCTGGATCGCCGACATGAATCGCTCGCCGGCCGAAGTCTGGTTCGAGCATGCACAGCCGGCCGGCACCCAACTCAGCGACTACAGCGAGGTATTCGGCTGCCCAATCAAGTTCGAGCAACCCTGCAACGCCCTGCTGGTGCCGGTGGAATACCTCGCGGTGCCGCTGCGCCAAGCCGACGCCAACCTGCTGCGCACCCTAGAGGAACACGCCCTGACCCTGATGGCTGGGCTGGATGATGACGAGCCGTTGCCATTACGGGTGAAAAACGCCCTGCGCCTGCTGCTCAAGGACGGCCTGCCGCGCAAGGAAAGGGTCGCAGAAAAATTCAACATGACCGTGCGCACCCTGCAGCGTCACCTGCAACTGGCCGGCAGCAGCTATCAAGAAATTCTCGACCAGTTGCGCCAGGAACTCGCCGAGCACTATCTTCTGCGCAGCGACCTGCCGATCCAGGACATCGCCAGCTATCTGGGCTTCACTGAATCGCGCTCATTTCACCGAAGCTTCAAAACCTGGACAGGCATGACGCCAGGGGAATACCGGCAGCGCGCCAAGCAGTAATTGCGAAACAGTTCACACCCATGTTTCAATTGACAAAATTATGGCGCAGCTGCGTTCGTCAAAATAATAGCGCCAATAAAACAACTAAAACCAACACCCATCTGCCCTAAATCTTTGCTGACAACTCCGTCATCAAGAGAGCACCCCTTGCACGCTCATTCTAAAGACACGCTTAAAATCACCAAGCCAGGGGTCGCTCAATACCTGATTGCGTGCGTGCGCGTTGTGCACGGCCTAACCGCCATGGCCCCCGGCCTGTTCCTGTTGCTGATCTCAGAAAGTAGCGACTTAAAGGCGAACAACTACTGGGACGATAACGACCCGGCATTGCTGCTCTTCTTCGGGCTGCTCAGCACCCTGGTTTTTCATGCTTTTCGTATTTACGACGATGAGCTGTTCAGCAACCTGCTGCGCTTTCGGCGAATGCTGTTTTGCTGGCTGACTGCCTTTTCCATGCTGTTTTTCCTGCATTGGCAACTCGGCTTGTTTGATTTGATCAGCGAACAACAAATGCTTGCCTGGTTCTTTATCAGCCTGGTGCTGTTTGGCGCTGAACGCCTGCTGCTGCTGGCCGTTTTCAAGCGTCTGATGCGCCGCGGCTACTACCTGCAACGGGCAGTGATTCTCGGGGCCACAGACAACGGCGCCAGGCTCGCCAACCACTTCAAACATAACGGCGACATTCGCTGCGGCCTACTGGGCTTTGTGGATGATCGCGCCGAGCGAGTCGGCCCGGAACTCGCCGGTCTGCCAATTATTGGCGACACCAACAAGCTTGAACGGCTGATTCGTGAAGAACAGGTCAGTCAAGTCCTGGTCGCCTTGCCCTGGTCTGCCGAAAGTCGTATCGGCGCTCTGATTGGCCGCCTGCGCCGCCTGCCGGTAACCGTGCTGCTGGCCCCTGACCTGGTGGCCTTTCATTACACCCATAACCGGGTCAGTGCTGTGGCAGGCATGCCGATGTTCAACGCGTCGGAATTGCCGATGCGCGGCTGGTCCCCTCTGCTCAAACGCCTGGAAGACCTGATCCTCGCCACACTCGCAATATTGCTGCTGAGTCCGCTGATGCTGTTGACCGCATTGGCTATCCGCCTGGACTCAAAGGGTCCGATTCTGTTTCGACAAAAGCGCTACGGCTATAACAACCGCCTGATTGAGGTGCTCAAATTCCGCTCAATGCACCAGCACGCCTGCGATGCCAATGCCGAGCAACAAACCACGCGGGGCGATGCACGGATCACTCGAGTGGGTCGCTTCATCAGAAAGACCAGCATTGATGAACTGCCACAACTGTTTAACGTGCTAGCCGGTAACATGTCGATGGTCGGCCCACGGCCCCACGCCACGGCCACCAAAGCCGCTGGCATCTTGTTTGAAGATGCCGTTGAAGAATATGCAGCACGTCACCGGGTCAAGCCAGGCATCACCGGCTGGGCCCAAATCAATGGTTACCGCGGCGAAACCGACACCCTCGAGAAGATCGAACGGCGCGTGGAACTGGACCTTGAGTACATCGAGAACTGGTCAATCTGGCTTGATCTGTACATTTTGTTCCGCACCCTGCCGGCGATAGCATTGACCAAGGAAGTGTACTAATGAGCGAATTAATCCCTTGCATTCTCGCGGGCGGTGCCGGCACGCGCTTGTGGCCAGTGTCTCGCGAGGCGCGCCCCAAACCGTTTATGCGCATGGCTGACCAACAAAGCCTGCTGCAAAAGACCTTTCTACGTGCCAGCCAGCTGCCTGAAGTCAAACGCCTGCTGACGGTGACCAATCGCGAGCTGCTATTCAGCACCCAGGATGACTATCGCGACGTCAATCAAGCCGCCCTGCACCTGGAATTCATCCTTGAGCCTTGCGGGCGCAACACGGCGGTCGCCATCGCCGCCGCCGCGCTGTATGTCCAGCAAGAGCACGGCGATCAAGCCCAACTGCTGGTGCTGCCCGCGGACCACCTGATCCATGACCAAGAGGCCTTTGCGGCCGCAGTGAGCAATGCCCGCAGCCTGGCCAGCGCTGGCTATCTGGTCACGTTTGGCATCCAACCAGATCGTGCCGAAACCGGCTTCGGCTACATCGAGCTCGGCAAGCCACTCGAGCACAAAGGCTACCAGGCCGCCCGCTTCGTGGAAAAACCCGATGCAGTCACTGCTCAGGGCTATCTGGACGGCGGTTGCCACCTGTGGAACGCAGGAATGTTTTGCCTGCAGGTCGACCATTTGCTGAACGAGCTGCACCTGCATGCCCCGGCAGTGCTCGACAGCGCGCGCGACAGCCTGGCCGCCAGCCGGCGTTTGCGCGGTAAAGACAGCCAGCAATGTGAGTTGCCGAGCGAGATCTTCGCCAACGCCCCCGACATTTCCATCGACCACGCCTTGTTCGAACTGTCACACAAGGTCGCCGTCATCCCCTGCACCTTGGGCTGGAGTGACATTGGCTCTTGGCAGGCCTTGCGCGAACTGGAGCCCAGCGACAGCCAGGGCAATCAGGTCCGCGGCGAAAGCGTGCTGCACGACACCCACAATTGTTTTGTTGATGCCCCCACGCGACTGGTGGGCCTGGTCGGCGTGCACGACCTGATCGTGGTCGATACGCCAGACGCACTCTTGATTGCCGATGCGGCGCGCAGCCAGGAGGTCAAATACATCGCCCAGGAACTCAAGCGCCGCGGCCACGACGCCTACCGCCTGCACAGCACTGTCAGCCGACCCTGGGGCACCTACAGCGTGATCGAAAATGGTCCGCGCTACAAAATCAAACGCATTGTCGTGCGCCCAGGCGCCTCACTCTCCCTGCAGATGCACCACCACCGCAGTGAACACTGGATAGTGGTTAGCGGCATGGCTCGGGTTACCAACGGCGAGCGCGACTTCCTACTCGACACCAACCAGTCGACCTTCATCCCCTCCGGGCACAACCATCGCCTGAGCAATCCTGGCGTGATTGATCTGGTGATGATCGAAGTCCAAAGCGGCGAATACCTGGGTGAAGACGACATCGTGCGTTTCGATGACGTGTATGGCCGGGTTCCCCAGGCTGAGGCTCAAGCCTGATGCGCACGGCGCTGATCATTCCCACCCGTAACGCGGCGCCCTATCTGGACCGTCTGTTACCCGCACTGGCCCAGCAGACGCTGCAGCCAGACGAGTTTTTCGTGGTCGACAGTCAATCCAGCGACGACAGCGTGGCACGCCTGCGTGCTGCGGGTGCGCGCGTCGAAGTGATTGCCGCCACCAGCTTCAATCATGGCGGCACACGTCAGTGGGCAAGCCAACAGGTAGACGCCGAGGTACTGATCTTCCTGACTCAGGACGCGACCCCCTGCAACCCCGACAGCCTGGCCAAGCTCAAAGCTGGGCTGCTGAGCGAAGACGATATCGGTGTTGCATATGGACGGCAGTTGCCACATCCACACGCAGGCCTTCTCGCCCGCCAGGCAAGGCAATTCAACTACCCCGCCCACAGCCGTACCAAGCGCTTGGCAGATGCCGCTGAGTTTGGGATTAAAACTTGCTTTAGTTCAGACTCGTTTGCTGCCTACCGGCGCAGCGCCCTGCAAGCAGTCGGCGGATTCCCTCTGGACGTCATCGGCAGCGAAGACGCCTATGTCGCCGGTCGGCTGCTACAGGCCGGCTATGCCGTGCGTTACGCCGCAGACGCCTGTGTTGAGCACTCGCATGACTACAGCATGCTGGATGAATTTCGCCGTTACTTTGATATCGGTACGTTTTATGGCCGTGAATCCTGGATTGCCGACACTTTTGGCCACGCGAGCGGGGAAGGCACGCGCTATGTCCGGGCAGAAATCGCCGCGTTGCACAACGCTGGGGCTCTGCACCGACTGCCGGAAGTATTTTTACGCAGCGCACTGAAGCTGATTGGCTACAAGCTGGGCTACAACGAGCGGTATCTGCCCCGCGCACTCAAACAAAAAATCAGCATGTTTGCTGCTTACTGGAACTGAATAATGTCGATCATCGCAAGGGAAGCAACTATGTCCAGACTGATAATCAGCATCTTGCTCATGGCAACCTTGAGCGCCTGCAGTACACCTGCACGCGTGCACTTGCCGGAAGACGACGTCGTCGAAGCGCGCCACAAGGACATCTATCAACTGGCGCAACTGCCACCGCCTGTGGTGCGCATTCAGAGTGGCGACACCCTGCGGATTGTGCGAGACGCCCAAGAGCCTACCGAAAAGGACGACATGACCCTGTTTGTCGTGCGGCCTGACGGCTACTTTTCCATGCCGTTCGTGGGCCTGATCAAGGCCGATGGACGCACCGCCGAAGACGTTGCGCGCGAAGTCACCCACAAACTCAGCAGTATCTATCGCCGCCCCAATGCCACGGTAAACATCGCCATCGCACCGAGCAACAAGGTGTTCATTGGTGGCGCCGTACCTAACGCCGCGTTTTTTGACCTCGTAGGCCACGCCACCCTGGAGCAGGTGTTGCTGGCCAGCGGCGGTGTACTGCCATCGGCCGACAGCGACAACATTGCCCTGCTGCGTGCCGGCAGTGATGGCAAGTACAAGCGCTATTTCTTCAGCCTGGCCACCCTTTTGCAGGACAAAGACCGCCCCATGATCGCCATGCAACGCGGCGACCTGATCTATGTGCCGCAATCGGGTATCGGCAGCGCGGTTGAAGCCATGGACATGTACTTCACCCGCCTGATTCCGATCAATAAAGCGGTTGGCCTTGGCTTCAACTACGACCTGAATCAGCAAGATCAAGTAGAAGTGATCCCAGCCGGTGGTTTTTAAGTCGCTGGATGTGTTGACCCACTGAACATCAGCAAGACCACATTGAATGATCATCTCTAAACAACTGCGATCCTCTGCGGAGCAAAACGTCACATGCTAGAAATCCGCTCTGTCCGCGACCTGCTACGGCTGTTCTTTATCTTCCGCCGGGAGTTCCAGTGGGCGGTGATAACGACGATCGTGGTCGCGATTCTTGGCGCTTTTCTGCTGCCTGCCAAGTACGAGTCCAACGCCCGCCTGCTGGTCAAGCCCGGGCGTGACAGCACCACCATGCCCATTGAGGTGGCCAACCGTCAGGCCCTGATTGCCCCCAGCACCCAGCGCGACCCCATTGTCGACGAAGAAAAAATGCTCACCGGGCGCCCCATCGTGCGCCAGGTCGCTGAGCGTTATCTGGAGGAAATGGCCAACTACAAGCCACAAGGCTTCTGGAAAACCATCAAGTTCTATGTCGGCATGGCCATCGGCAACGTCCTGGACGTTGTGCGCAGTGGTTTGCAACTGCTCGGCATCGTTGAGCAACAAAGCGAGGTAGACCGCCTGGCTGCCAAGCTAGAAAAGAATTTCGTCGTCGCCCATGACCCAGGCTCCGCGGTGATGCAAATCAGCTTCACCTGGAGTGATCCGAGCGTCGCACAAAAGGTCGTCGACACCTGGATCAAGGCATTTCTTGAAGAGCGTACCCAGGCCTTGGGGCGTAAAAGTCTGTACACCTTCTATGACGCTGAAATGCTCAAGGTTGCCGATCAGGTTACGTTTCTGAAAAAACAACTGCATCAGCAACTGACTGGCATCAAGTCCGTCAGTGTGGAAGAGCGCCTGGACAACCTCACCAATCAGATCAATCGCCTGAGCGATGCCCAGGCTGAAAAGCTCAATGAGCAAGCCGGTATTCGCAGCTTCCTCAACGACGCACGCGTGCAGATCAAGCGCCAGCCGTACGAGGTCATCACGGCCCGTGAAGTAAGCCTCAACCCAACCGACCTTGACCTCAAGCGGCGCATTAACACCCTTGAGCAAGAACGCACCGCCCTGCTGCGCACGTACCTACCTGATGCACCGCCCGTACGCGAAATCGAACAAAACCTGCAGCAGATGCGTGACCTCGACGCCAAGCATGCTGAACGCCTGGAGCGCTCACAAAATCTTGCGCCCAACGGCATTGTGGTCAATCTGAAGCAACAGATCATCGACGCCGAATTACGCGCCACGCAACTGTCTGGGCAACTCAAAGACTACAACCAGCAACTGCAATTCTTGCGCACCGAACGCGAGCGCGTTCTGCGTGCCGAGCCGGACATCACTCGCCTGAATCTACAGCTGGTGAGCGCCGAAAAAAGCTACGCCCTGTATGCCGAAAACCTGGAGAAGGCCCGCATCGACCGCGAACTGGACAAGAGCCAGATCAGCAACATTGCGATCATCGAACAGGCCACCTTCAACCCCAGCCGCGTGTTCCCCAAAAGTTTGATGATCCTGCTGCTGGCGGTTCCGGCCGGACTGGCAGTGGGCTTACTGACCCTCTACCTCTGCTACCTGCTTGATCAACGCATTCATGATGGCGAGCGGATCGAAGCCACCTTTGGCGCGCCCCTGTGGTCGACCCTGCAAGATCTTGGCGAGCGTCCATGGCAACCGCAGAATGCCTTTATCGCCAGTATTTATCGGCTATATAGCCTGCTGCCCTTCGAACGCATCGAGCAACAGGGCCTGGCACTGGCGCTGACCTCGGCACGCTCGGGTGAAGGGGTGAGCTTTGTCATTGAGCAACTGCGCAGCCTGCTCGTTGAGCGCGGTCACCGTGTGCGCGTCGATGGCCACGCCACCGCCGAGCCCGGCGAGATTGTGTTACTGCGCGCCTCTGCCCTGCTCAGTAATCAACAAGCCTTTATCACCCTGCGCCAGGCCGACATGATCGCCCTGGTGATCGAAGCCAAAGCCAGCACCATACCGATGGTTCAGCATGCTCTGGCCACCCTCAACACGGCGTTTGGCAAGGTCGACGGGATCATTCTCAACCGTCGCCAATTTGAAATTCCCGCCAGTCTGTTGGAGCTGTTCAACCGTTGGCGTGGGCAGCTAACCCAGGGCACAACAAAACAGCCCGCGGTGAAGGTGCGAATGGAGCCAGTGCCACCGACCATCGGCCTCTCTGCACTGGAGACCACTCGCCCTGACAGTGCTCAGGCGTTTATCAGCACCCCATTCCTGAACCCGGCACCGGCACTGGCCCCAGCACCAGAACTAGCACCAGGCGCGCCTGACCAAGCGCACACAACGCCTGCAACCAGCACCGCGGAAAGCTTTACCTGGGGCTCACGCGTGCTCCTTGAGCAAAGCCCTCGGCACCGCTTGCTGCGCCTTTGTATCGCACCGGGCGCTAGCTTACCGATGCATTACCACCTGCACCGCAGCAAGCACTGGGTTGTGCTTTCTGGCCTGGCGCTTTGGGAGAGTAATGGCGAACAACAGCGTTTACGCGCAGGGGATCGCGTCGAGATCGTGATGGAGCAGGCACACAGTATTCGCAACCTTGGCGTGATCGATGTACAGCTCTACGAAATGCAATTTGGTGAGTACTTCGGTGATGACGACATCACCGTTGTCGAGTCCGCTCGCGCGTGAATATGACCTTACCCAGTCTCCAACTGCCGCTGCAAACTTATGCCATCACGGCCTGGCCTTTAGTTCTCACAGGATGTGCTTCAGATGATTGATATTCGCTCCTTCCGCGATTTGCTCCGGCTGTTTTTTATCTTTCGCCGGGAATTCCAGTGGGCAGTCATTGCAACGATTGTCATCGCCATCCTCGGTGCGTTCCTGCTCCCCGCCAAGTACGAGTCCAATGCTCGCCTGCTGGTCAAACCGGGCCGGGAAAGCACCACACTGCCGATCGAAGTCGCCAACCGTCAGGCCCTGATTGCGCCAAGCACGCAGCGCGACCCGATTGTCGACGAAGAAAAAATGCTTACCGGCCGCCCCATCGTCTACCTGGTGGCTGAGCGCTACCTGGCGGAAATGTCCAACTATCAGCCCCAGGGCTTCTGGAAAACCATCAAGTTCTACATCGGCAAAGCCGTCAATGAGGTCATTGAGGCACTGCGCGGAGCCCTGCAACTGCTGGGCGTGGTTGAAGAGCAAAGCGATGTCGAGCGACTGGCCAAAAAGCTGGAAAAGAACTTTGTAGTGGGTCACGAGCCAGGCTCTGCGGTAATGGAAGTCAGCTTTACCTGGAATGACCCGGCCATCGCGCAGAAAGTCGTCGATACCTGGGTTAAAACCTACCTTGAAGAACGCACCCGCGCACTCGGTCGCAACAGCCTGTATGCCTTTTATGAGGGCGAAATGCAGAAAGTTGCCAATCAAGTCACCGACCTGAAAAAGCTGCTACAAGAGCGCCTGCAAAGCATTCAGTCAATCAGTGTGGCGGAGCGTCTCGACAACCTGACTAATCAAATCAACCGTCTGAGCGACGCGCAAGCAGAAAAACTCAATGAACAAGCCGGTACCCGCAGCTTCCTGCTGGATGCCAAGCAGCAAATCAAACGGCAACCACAGGAAGTCATCACTGCGCGCGAGATCAGCCTCAACCCTACACAGCTGGACCTCAAGCGCCGCGTCAACGCCCTGGATCAGGAACGCACTGCCCTGCTGCGCACCTACTTGCCCGATGCGCCTCCAGTGCGCGAAGCCGAAGAAAATCTGCGGCTGATGCGTGAGCTGGCGGACAAAGAGCAAGAGCGTCTTGAACGCTCGCAGAATCGCGCGCCAAACAGCATCGTGGTCAACCTCAAGCAGCAAGTTATTGATGCTGAATTGCGCATGCAGCAACTCAGCGGCCAGCTCAAAGACTATGACAACCAGCTCAAGTTACTGCGCAGCGAACGTCAGCGGGTGCTCGGCAGCGAACCCGAAATCAGCCGTCTCGACCTGCAACTGGCCAGCGCAGAAAAAAGCTACGCACTGTATGCCGAGAACCTGGAAAAAGCCCGTATCGACCGCGAGCTCGATTTCAGCCAGATCAGCAACATTGCGGTTATTGAACAAGCCACCCTCAACCCCAGCCGCGTCTTCCCCAAGAGCCTCATGATGATCGCTCTGGCGCTGCCCGCCGGCCTCGCCGTCGGCTTGCTGTGTCTGTACATCTGCTACCTGCTGGATCAGCGTGTGCATGATGGCGAACGCATCGAAGAAACCTTCAAGGTGCCGCTGTGGACAACTCTGCAAGACCTGGGCGCCAAACCTTGGAAGCCTAATAGTGCCTTTATTGCAAGCATCTACAGGCTCTACAGCCAGCTGCCACTGGATCGTGCCGAGCAACAAGGGCTGGCCATTGCCTTCAGTTCGGCACGCGCAGGTGAAGGGGTCAGTTTTGTTATCGAGCAATTGCGCCAACTGCTTGAAGAGCGCGGCCATCGGGTCCTCGTCGACTCGCAAGCCGCGCCACAACCGGGTGAAATCAACCTGCTCGACGCCTCAGCGTTGCTCAACAACCAGCAAGCCTTCATCACCCTGCGTCGCGCTGACATGATCGCCCTGGTAATTGAAGCCAAGAGCAGCACCGTGCCGATGATTCAGCATGCCCTCGGCACCCTGAACACGGCCTTCGGCAAGGTGGATGGCATCATCCTCAACCGCCGCCAGTTTGAAGTGCCTAGCCATATCCTCGACAAAATCAGACGCTTGCGGGGCGAAATCTGATGCACATCGCCCTGCTGGCACCGTTACCGCCAGAGCAAACCGGGATTGCCGACTACGCCGCTCACTTTCGCGCGGCGCTGGAGCAACGCGGCGTCACCGTGCATACACCGTTACAGGGCGCTACCCCCGCCAACCTGCAGCAGCGCCTGCAAAGCTTTGATTGGCGGCAAGTGCAACTGGTGCATGCCGAGCTCGGCGGCGGGCGCCTGGGCGAATTCCAGGCACTTGATTACCTGCGCCAGCAACACCCGCAACTGCCACTGACCGCAACCGTGCATGACCCTGAACGCCTGGTGTGGCGGCGGGCCCAGTTGCCCTGGCCACTGTCGCTGCTCGAACGACTGCCCCGCCCTCTGCCACAAGCCGCCGCCCTGCTGGCTGACCCCCTGACCCTGCATGAAGAGCGGCGTCTGGCACGGCACATGAGTAAGCTGATTACCCTGACCGCCCTGGGCGGCCAGTGCCTGGCCAAGCGTATGGGCCTTGGCGAACAGCAACGCAGCGTGATTGCCCACGGCAATATCATCATTCCCGCGGCCCCCCTGCCGCCGCTGCAACCACTGAAGTTGTTGTATTTCGGCTTTATCTACAGAGGCAAAGGCATTGAAGACCTGCTCGACGCCTTTGCTCTGACCTTCGAGCGCCATCCCCAACTCCGCGGCCACCTGCGCTTGACCCTGGCCGGTGGCACCGCACCCGACATGGCCTTTGGCCCGGCCGGTAACTACCTGGATGAGTTGCGCCAACGCGCCCAGCAGCTCTGCCTTGATGACTGCCTGGACTGGCAATTGGACCTGCCAGCCGCACAGATTCCGACCACTATTCAGGCTCACCACGTGATGGTGTTGCCTTACCGGGAATCCAAAAAATTGGGATTGCTTGGAGAGATGCGCGGCACCAGCGGTGCCTTGTCCTGGGCCAATGCCTGCGGCCGTGGCGCAATCACCTCAAATGCCCGCGCCTTCGCTGAAGAAGTCAGCAGCGGCAACGGCGCCACTTACCCACAGGGTGATATTCAGGCTCTGGCAACGTGCATCAGCGACCTCGCGTTGCAACCGCAGCAAGCCGTGCAATGGGCTGAACGAGCCAACCAAATCGGCCAGCAGCGCCAGTGGCCGGCAACCGCCGAGCGCTTCCAGCAATTATTTGCAGCCGTCTGCGGAGAATCCTGATGTCAGCACGCCACAAGTTCTTCCTTGGCCTGCCCGTCGCAGCGCTGGCCGTGTTCCTACTGGTCAACCTGAGCCAGCCGGCCGAAGCCGAAACCACCCAATTGAAAGCCCCCCGCGCGGTGGTCTGGAAAGACTTCCTCGGCGTCAATGCGCACTTCCTGTGGTTTACCCCAGAGCAGTACAAGCAACAAATGCAGCGCTTCCATGCGCTGGGCCTGGAATGGGTACGGGTTGACCTGCACTGGGATCGTCACGAGCCAAGCGAAGGCCGCTATCGCTTGGGCGAGCTCGACGGGGTGGTCGACAGCCTCAAGCAAGAGCAACTGAAATCCGTCTTTTACTTGGTCGGCTCGGCCCCCCATGCCACCAGCGCACCGAGCGGCTCGCCAACCCCAGATCAGTTTCCGCCGAAGCAAGCGCAGGTCTTCGCCGAACGCATGGCCATGCTGGCCAGGCGCTACCCCAGCATTGATGCCTGGCAAGTCTGGAACGAACCAAATTTGCCGTCCTTCTGGCGCCCCCACGAAGATGCCGAAGCCTACGGCCGCCTGCTGCAGCAAAGCACCCAAGCCTTGCGCCAGGTCGATCCCAACAAACCCGTGGTCATGGGCGGTATGGCTTACTACAGCCAGATGCCGGTAAAAGGCGGGCTGATGCTGGAAAGCCTGGGCAAACTGGGTGTTCAGCAACTCGGCACCATCATTGCCTATCACCCTTACTCACAAACCCCGGAAACCGACGAACCGGGCAAGCGCGACTTCATTTTGCGCAGCCAGCAACTCAACCAGATGCTGCGCGGCGTGCAAGTGCCTGCCATCTGGGCCACCGAGTGGGGCTGGTCCAGCTATGCCGGGCCGATAGAACTGCAAGAGTTGATTGGCGAACAAGGCCAAGCCGATTACGTATTGCGCCGCCTGGCCTTAATGAGCGCGCTGGACTACGACAAACTCTTCCTGTTTGCTCTCTCCGACCTCGACAGCCGCGCCAGTGCCCGTGACCAGCACTATGGCCTGCTCGATCTGCAGGGCAAGCCCAAGCCGGTGTACCTGGCACTGCAACGCTTCCTGCAGATCAGCGGACCACGCCTGCTACCGGCCGACGCCCCCCAACTCAGCGCCCTGCCGAACGACCTCTACGCCATCAGCTGGACCCGTGAAGACGGCAAAAACCTGTGGCTGTTCTGGAGCGCCAGCGGTGCCGAAGTACACCTGCCAAATGTCACCAAAGCCGTCGTGCATGACCCGCTAAGCGGCGCCCAGAAAGACGTGCAAAGCGACCAGGGCATCCGCGTCAAAGCCAGCCCAACCCTGCAAATGCTGGTCTGGTAGGCCTATGCGTATTCTCTGGATTCTGCCGTACCTGCCCTGGCCGACCACCAGTGGCGGCAAAACCCGCCAGTATCATTTGCTGCGTAGCCTGGCCGAGCGTGGTCACGCCATTACGCTGCTGGTGCAATCCAAGACACCACTGGATGAAGAAGCACGCGCGCAGCTCGAACCACTGCTCGAACGCCTGATCGTCCTCCCCCGCCGTGCGTTGAAACACCCACTCTCGCTGGCGGCCGCACTCTTCGCCCCGTGGCCACTGATGACCACCGTCAATGGCCTGTCAGGCGCACTGAAAAAGCAATTTGCCGAGTTGATGCAAGAGTCTTGGGACGTGATTCAGGTGGAGCACAGCTACACCTTCGAGCCCTATGCCGCCTGCCTCAAACAACAGCAACGCGCCTTTGTGTTGACCGAACACAACCTTGAATCAGCCCTCGGCGCCGCTACGTATGACCGCTTTCCGGCCTGGCTCAATCTCTTCGTACGCTACGACCAATGGCGCGCGCGGCGCTGGGAACAAAAGGTGTTCAACCAGGCCAGCCGCGTGATCGCCGTAACCCCGGCCGACGCCCAGGCCATTGGCGCCATCACCCGCAGCCCGGTGGACATCGTGGTGAATGGTGTGGATTGCCGTGCCTTTAGCCAGGTGCAGGCGGACTCCAGCAGTCAGCGACTGCTATTTGTCGGTAACTACGAGTACGCGCCGAATGTGGACGCCGTGCAGTGGGCACTCGATGAGGTCATGCCGCTGCTGTGGCAACGCTGCCCTGAAGCGCGTTTTGCCGTTGCCGGCTATGCCTTGCCTGCGATCTGGGCGCAGCGTTGGCCTGATCCGCGCATCGAATGGCTCGGTTTTGTCCCCGACTTGCAGGCCCTGCAAGCACGCAGCGCCGTCTTTTTTGCGCCCCTGCGCCACGGTGGCGGCTCCAAGCTCAAGGTCCTTGAAGCGCTCGCCGCTGGCCTGCCTCTGGTGAGTACCGCACAAGGTGTGTCCGGCTTGCAGGTGAGCGCAGGTCACGACTACCTGGCTGGGGAAAGTAGCCGCGAGCTGGCCGATGCCCTCGCTACCTTGCTGACGGACCCCACGCTGGCCGCCCAACTGGCCGCCAATGGACGTCGCTACGTCAATCAACATCACGACTGGCAAGCCGCTGCCAGCCAATTGGAAGCGGTTTATCGGCAATTGCCGCATAAGGACAACCTAGCATGCGCGTAGGTCTGGATTATCGCCCCGCCACCGTCGCGCCCTTGTCTGGTATTGGCCGGCAGGTGCGGGCCATGGAGCAGGTGTTACTGGCCCGCAGCGACACCCAACTGGTGCGTTTCAGCGAGGCCCCGCTGGCCCATGCGCAGCGGCAAACCGCCAGCTGCCCACCCTGGCCGGGACCACTCGACGGCTTACAACGGCCCCAGGTGCGCCTGCGCTTTGAGGCGCGCTTCCTGCCCGCTGCACTGCAACGCGAACAGATTGATGTGTATATCGCCACCGCCAACATGGGCCTGCCGCTGGGTCGCAAGCCCAAGGGTCGGCGCTATGCCCTGCTGTTGCACGATCTGTTTCAACTGACCGAACGCAACCACCATCGCTCGCAGCTCAAGGCCCTGGCTTACCGGCTGATCGACACGCTGTCGATTGCCTGGTCGGTGTGGATTGCCGACCGGGTATGGTGCCCATCACAGTTTTCCGCCAACGAAACGGCGCGTCTGCTGCCTTTTGCCAAGCACAAGCTGCGCGTACTGCCCAACCTGGTGCCCGGCTTCAGCGGTGTACCCGCGCCGCTGCCCGTCGCTCTACCGGCGCGCTACTGGCTGGCCGTCGGCACCCGTGAGCCGCGCAAGAATATGCCGTGGTTTGTTGAAGGCTGGCGCCAGGCCCGCGCTCAATCGCACTCCGTGCCTGACCTTGCCCTGGTTGGCCATGCGGATGACCTGCCGACCGAACTGAGCGGATTGCCTGGCCTGCACTGGCTAAGCGGCCTAACAGATGCGCAACTGCATGGGTTATACGCCGGGGCAGAGTGCCTATGGCAACCCTCGTATGCGGAAGGTTTCGGCTTGCCCGTCGTCGAAGCCCTCAGCGTCGGCACCCCGGTGGCCCTTGCCAGCGGTTCAGCGCTGGATGAAGTAGCACCGCCCAGCAGCCCACGCTTTGCTCCGCAGAATCCGGATGAACTGCTTGCCTGCCTGCTGCGCCTGGCGGCCCAGCCCCTGCCTCGCGACACCCGTGAGCTACTGAATTGGGCGGCCCGCTACAGCCTGCCGGCCTACAGCCAGCACATGAACAACCTGCTGCAGGAGTTGGCCGCGTAATGCCTATCGGACTTCCTATCGCGCTGCTCTTAGGCACTCTGTTTGGCGGCCTACTCTGGGTTTTGCCCGTGAGCAAAATGGTCATCTTGCTGGCCGGCTTCGCCATCACCCTGACCTTGCTGCGCAAACCACTCTGGGGGCTGCTGATCTTTGCCGTACTGGCCACCAGCATTCCCTACACCACCGTCCAAGTTGGTATCCGTACCACGATCAGCGAAGCCGTCCTGGCGCTGACCTGGGTTGCGGTGTTTTGGCAGGCCTTTATTGGCCGCACCCGCGGTCTGCTGGTCTGGCATCCGGTGGAGCGGACCCTGGCCTGGCTGATGCTATTCAGCACCCTGCCCTTTGTAGTCGGCATGCTGATCATTCATGCCGAGGGCAATGGCCCCGTGAACTGGGTGCGCTGGCTGATGAACCTGTCGCTGCTGTTCTTGGTGCCGTTGCTGCTGCGCAGCGATAAAGACCGCGATCAGTTGATCGTGGCCCTACTGCTAGGCAACCTGGCGATGCTATGCCTGTCGATCTTCATGTTCCTCAAGGACCGGGATGCCAACACCATGATCCCGATCCTCACCGACCTGAAATATGCGCACCCGGAAGCGATCAAGGACATCTTCTCCGCCAACTTCCAGCGCATGGCTTCGCCCTGGGTTCACCCCAACCTGACCGGTGGCATCCTGGCGCTATTTATTCCCCTTGCGCTGCTGTATGGCTGGACCCGCCGTGGCTGGCGGCAGGCCCTTGGCCTGTCCGTAGCAGTGCTCGGTTGCGCCGGTTTGCTGTTCAGTATTTCCCGCGGCGCGATCGTAGCGATCGTCCTCGTGCTGTTCTGGCTCAGTTATAAGCGCGTGCCTTACAGCGGCCGGATCATCGGCCTGGGTGCCGCCTTCGGGGTGGCGTTGGTGATGTTCTATCCGCCCCTGCAGGAGCGCCTGTTAAGCATGTTCTCCGCCTCGAACGCGAGTACCGAGATCCGCTTCGAGGAATACGCCATGTTCCCGTCGGCCATGGCCAAGTACCCACTGGGTATCGGCTTCAAGGTTGATCCGCCAGTGCCCGGCAGCGGCCTGCTGGGCATCTCCAACCTATGGCTCAACTTCATCTACAAAATCGGTGTGCCCGGCATGCTGCTGTTTGTGGCAGTGACCGTACTCTGGTGGCGCGAGGTCAAACCACGCGGCGCGGTGGCCCACATCACCGAACAAAACGCCATCTGGCTGGGCAGCATCGCCGGCGTAATGGCCGCCCTGCTGACCGGCATTTTTGACCATTACTACAGTTTTACCTTCGTTATCATCGCCTTGTTCTGGCTACTGATGGGCTTGAGCCTGCAGCAAGCACGCTTGTACCCCGAACAAACCAATGGCGCCGCCATCAAGGACTCCCACCCATGAAACATCGCGTCATGCTCACCTCGCACCTGCGTAATCGCCTGCCCGAGTACGCCAGCACTTTGCAGGTTGAAACTAAACTGCTTGAACAGGCCCTGGAGTGGATGCTGGCCAACGATGTGGCCTTCGAAGAAGGCGAGCGCTACAGCATCAGCTCGGTCGATGTCGAAAGCCGCATCGAGCATCACCTGGCTCGGCGCTTCTACGCCCTGCTGAAAAAAGAAATTCCTGCTGTTTTCGTCCCGCAGTACGGCAAAAACTGGCCAACCCTCAAAGACCGCTGGCTGCGCGCCTGGGAACAGGCCTACAACATCCTGATCAACAAAATCCCCAGCCATAACCTGCGTATCTGGTGGCTGCGGGCCGGTGGCGCAAAGATCGGCAAGGGCTCGTCCATCTGGCGCAACACAGAAGTGCTCGGGGTAGAAAACCTGGTGATTGGTGACGACAGCGTGATCGCCTGGCACTGTCAGGTGGACGCCCGCGCAGGGCTGATCATCGGCAACCATGTGGCGATTGCCTCACACGTGTTGATCATCGCCGGCAGCCATGACCTGATGGCACCCGAGTTCTGGTCCATTTCCGCGCCTATTTATATCGACGACTATGCCTGGATCGCCAGCCGCGCCCTCATCGGCCATGGCGCGCACATCTGCCAAGGTGCTGTGGTTACCGCCAACACCATCGTCGCCAAGGAAATCGCCCCCTACAAGATCGTTGGCGGCAGCGGTGCCAAGCCGATGGGCGAACGTCCACACAACCTTAATTACAAGGTTGGTGGTAAAGGTTTGTTCACCCTCTTTCACTGACGGTAAAGCATGTTCAACAGCACCCTCTGGCTCACCCTGGCCACCCTTGCCGGCCTGGTTGCCGGTTTTGCCCGCGAGTGGCTGCTGGTCGCGGCCTGGGGAGCCAGTGGGCGCAGCGATGGTTTCCTGGTTGCCTTGTTCCTGCCCGAAGCGTTGCGCATGACCCTCGCCGCCGGCCTGCTTAGTGCCGCCGCCTTACCGCTGTACCAGCAGCGCGACAGCGCCGCCCGCCAGCGCTGGCTGAATACCCTGACCCCATGGTTGCTGTTGTTTGGCCTACTGCTGGCCTTGCTGTTTGCGCTCGGTGCACCGCTCTGGGTGCAGCTGATCGGCCCCGGCCTCGCCAGCAGCGCACAGGCGCAAGCCCAGGCCAGCTTGCAGCTATTGGCCTTTTGCGCACCGGGCTTACTCCTGCATGCCCTGCTGAGCATTGCCCTGCAGGCCCGTGAGCGCTTTGTGCTCGCGGGCCTCGGCTCCCTGCTGTTCAACTTGCCGCCGGTGCTGCTGCTGGCCAGTCAGGGCGCCGACAGCACCCCACAACAACTGGCCATGAGTTGCCTGCTGGGTAGTCTGCTGATGCCCCTGGTGTTGCTGCCAAGCCTGGCCAAGCTAGGCTGGCGCCCATGGCAATGGCGCGGCGAAGCCGGTGCCGGCCGCGAGCTGCTGGGCAAAATCGGCCCCCTGCTGGCCAGTAACTTGGCCAGCCAGGGTCTGGCACTGCTGGAGCGACTGGTGGCGAGCTTTCTCGGCGAAGGCGCAGTGACCTGGGTCAACCTGGCCCGCAAACTGATCAACCTACCCCTGATCGCACTGATGGCGCTCAACCAGGTGCTCCTGGGCATGCTCAGCGCACGCCATCAGGATGACCGCCTGCCCTTACTGCGCCAGGGCCTGGCCGCCGCGACCCTGCTCAGCCTGCCCGCCTCCCTCGGTTTGATTGGCGCAAGCCCAGCACTGATCAGCCTGCTGCTGCCTGAGCAAGCGGCCAACAGCCCACTGCCCAGCCTGCTGGCCTGGTTTGCCGTGCCCCTGGTGTTCGGTGCCTGGAATGCCATGCTCGCGCGCTTTGCCTACGCCGCCGGTGACACCCGTCTACCGTTGCATTGCGAGTTGGCCGGCAGCCTGTTGAATGCCGCCTTGCTGGCCCTGCTGCCGATGTTCTTCGGCCTACCTGGCATCGCCCTGGCAGCGTTGGGCGGCGTGTTGCTGACCAGCCTGTTGCTGCTTAAACAGCAAGGCCTGCTGCGCCAGTTGAGCTGGCCAACACAATGGCTGGTGAGCCTGTTGCTGCTGGCGGCCAGTGCCTGGCTGTTGCACCCGATCAGCAATATCTACTGGCAACTGGGCCTGAGCATCCTCGCCGGCGCCCTCAGCCTGGCGGGCTTGGCGCTCTGGCTAAAACCATGGCGCCAGCCCCAACCGCCCGTCAGCCCAACAGCTCGCTAAAGGCAATAAAGCGCACCGCGTCGCCTTCGTTCAAGGTGCTGTTTTCCAGCACCTCCACCAGGCCATCGGCCCAGGCTGCGCTGCGCAGTACACCGGAGCTTTGATTCGGATAGAGCACCGCACGGCCCTGCTCGATGCGGGCGCGCAGGTATTCTCGGCGTTTTCCGGGTTTGCTCCAGGTAAACGCTGCTGGTACCTGAAAGCCCAGCGGTTCGACCTCGGCCACGCCCAGGCGGCGCAGCAAATACGGCCGCGCCAGCAGGCCGAAGGTCACCAGGGTCGAAGCCGGATTGCCCGGCAGGCCGATCACCGGCACGTCACGAAACTGCCCGCAGGTCAGCGGCTTGCCGGGTTTCAGCGCCAGCTTCCAGGGGGTCAGCTCACCTTCGGCGCGCAGCGCTTCGCCAAGAAAGTCCGCCTCGCCCACCGACACACCACCGGTGGACAGTATCAGGTCGACGTCCTGTAACGCCCCCAGGGCTGCACGGGTCAGCGCCAGGTCATCGGCCAGAATGCCGCCATCCACCACGCTGCAACCCAGACGCTGCAACCAGCCGATCAGCAGTTGTCGATTGCTGTTGTAGATCTGCCCAGGCCCAAGGGCCTTGCCCGGCTCGACCAACTCGTCGCCAGTGGACAACACCGCCACCCGTGGCCGGCGGCGCACCCACAGTTCGGCCGCGCCCAGAGACGCCGCCAGACCGAGCTCAATCGGCGTCAGTCGCGTGCCCGCCTCCAACACCAACTCACCCGCGCGGGTTTCCTGGCCTTGAGGGCGGACGTTTTGGCGCAGCTTGAGCGGTTGTTTGAACAGAACGCGGCCATCGGCCAGCAGTTCAACGTTTTCCTGCATCTCGACACAATCGGCGCCCGCCGGCATGGGCGCGCCGGTGAAGATGCGCGCGCAGGTGCCGGGTTGCAGCGCGGCAGGCGCCGCACCGGCAAAAATTCGCTGACTGACGGCCAGTGGCTCGCCCTGCCAGTCGCCCAGGCACAGGGCATAACCGTCCATGGCGCTGTTGTCCCACGGCGGTAAGTCCAGCCCGGCCAGCAGCGGCTCGGCCAGCACGCGGCTGTCGGCCTCAGCCAGCGCCACACGCTCAACCTCGCTGATCGGCGTACTGGCGGCCAACTCCAGTAGGCGCTGCAGCGCCTCTTCAAGGGGTAGTAGGCCCGGTTGGGCGCAACAATCACTCATGCCGATTACCCCCGGCTCGGGCAGGCCGCAGCCGCCTTCAGATGGGGGACGAAATTGCACGGTCGATGGCGGGCATCCAGTTGTTCGGCGAGGATGCCGTCCCAAGCGGTGCGACAGGCATTAGTCGAGCCCGGCAGGCAGCACACCAGGGTACCGTTGGCCAAGCCGGCCAGGGCGCGCGATTGAATGGTCGAGGTGCCGATATCGGGCACGGATATTTGCCGAAACAGCTCGCCGAAACCGTCCACCTGCTTATCCAGCAAACAGGTGACGGCTTCCGGCGTGCTGTCGCGGCCGGTAAAGCCGGTACCGCCAGTGATCAGCACCACCTGCACCTGATCCTCGGCGATCCAGTGGGCCACCTGGGCGCGGATCTTGTACAGGTCATCCTTGAGCAACACCCGCTCGGCCAGGTTATGACCCGCCACAGTGAGGCGATCGACGAACAACTGGCCCGAGGTATCGGTGGCCAGCGAACGGGTGTCACTGACGGTCAGCACAGCAATGTTCAGCGGCACAAAAACCGCTTCGGCGTTATGGCTCATGACGCAATCCGGTTGAGATGAAAACAGGCCGGTGTTATACCACAGGCCCCAGCCAGAGCACCGCCATGCAGCCACCAAGCCCACAACCCAGCGCCTCTCCCACCAGTTCCGTGTTGCTGTTGGCAGGTGGTCGTGGCCAACGCATGGGCGGCCAGGACAAAGGCCTTCTGGACTGGCACGGCCAACCATTGATCGCCCATCTGCACGCCTTGACCCGGCCGCTGAGTGACGACCTGATCATCTCCTGCAACCGCAACGCCGAGCGCTACAGCGCCTATGCCGACCGCGTGGTGCACGACCATGAAGGCGACTTCCCCGGCCCCCTGGCCGGCATCCGTGCCGGCCTCGCCGTAGCGCGCCACCCTCATGTGTTGATTTTGCCGTGCGATGCGCCGTGCCTGGACAGCACCCTGCTGCACAGCCTGCTGAGTGCGGCCGGCGACACCCCGGTGATGCTGCGCCAGGGCGAACATTGGCAGCCGTTGTTCTGCCTGCTGCCGCGCCAGTTGCTCAGCGCCCTCGACGCCGCCTGGGCAAACGGTGAGCGCAGTCCGCAACGCCTGCTGCGCCAACTCGGCGCCCGCGCCCTGGACTGCGCCAGCGACGACCCGCGCCTGGCCAACCTCAACACCCCGGAGCTACTCCAGGCCGCGCAAAGTTTGAACGGGTGAATAAAACCCACCTCCAGAGCGCCCGAACAGGCTCAAGAATTTTACGCTAAGCCCTTGTCAAATAACCTTTTCTGAGTAGAATTGAACGCATTCGGAGTGTAGCGCAGCTTGGTAGCGCGTCTCGTTCGGGACGAGAAGGTCGCAGGTTCGAATCCTGTCTCTCCGACCAAATCCCAATAAAAAACCCGCCTTCATCGGCGGGTTTTTTATTGCCTGCGATTTGTTCAAGGCAACGCGGACAATTCGTTGACCACGCTTCAGCCACGCAAGAAACTGGCAATCTGCTCGGCCTCGAACGGCCAGTTGAGTTCGGTGCCGTTGTCGGTGCGGCGCAGCACGGGGATGCGCAGAGCGTAGTGGTCGACCCACTCTTCGCGCTCGACGATGTCGAGTAGCTCAACCAGCAGACCATGTTCAACGAAGGGCAGCAGCACCGACTCGGCCACCTCGCACAGGTGGCAGCCGAGGGTGCCGAACAGTTGGCATTCAGGAATCATGATGGCGCCTCCAAACTCTCTCAGAGGCGCAGTTTAGCGCGCTTACTCGGCGCTGGCAGGGCTGTCGACGCTCGGCGACACAAGGTTCTGCAGGCCGTCGAGCAGGCTTTGGTTGAAGCTCTCTGCCTTGTCCAGACGCTTGGCGTCGAAACGCTCGTCGAGACTGAATACACCACGGAGCATTTGCTCCAGGGTGCCACGGCCATTGTCGCTGGCCTCGGCGCTGCTGCGCAGGGCTTCCAGTAAGCCTTGGGCATAGTCGATCAGGCTGGCATTGACGGCACTGGCCGCCTGGCCACCCTCCTCTGCCACGGCGCTGTAGGCATCGGTGGCCTGGCGCACGCGGGTCTGGGTCAGTTGCAGGGACATGGAGGCCAGTTGTTCGCCATCCAGTTGCAGCTTCATGGCCTGGTCGAAGGCGCCACCGATATCTCCGGCGTAGAACTTGTCGGACAGCTCAGCCACCTGGCCAAACAGTTTGTCCAGGGCCGCGCGCTCCTCATCATCCAGCTCGCCCTCGATGCTGACCTGAAAGCCGGCCATTTGCAGGCTGCTGGACTGCTGGTTGATTTGCACCGCGCTGCCACTGCCATTGCTGGCGGCGGCCACGCTGGTTTGCGAGTAGCTGGCGGAGGCCTGAGCGACGGCGATACGCAGTTTGTCGCCATCGCGGGTGGTGATGTTCAGTTCGAAGGTTTGCGCCTGGGCGGCAAAACGCTCGCTGTAGGCCGCGACGGCGGTGCTGCCTGCCGTTGTCGTGGCGGGCGGCGTGGCGTAGGCCTGATCGAGACCGGCAAAACCGTCCTGAATGCGCTTGTAGGTGTCGTCGATATTGGCCGCCACCTGGCCACCGAGCACACCAAGACCATCGAGAATCTTGCGCGCTTCAGCAAAGCCCTGCTCGACGCCATCCCGGGCCTGGCTGAGGACTTTTTGCAGTTGCGCCGAGTCTGCGCCGTTGGCGGCCTCGCTGCGCAAGCGCTGGTCGATAAAGCCGAGGACTCGCTCGGCGACTTTTGCCGGGCTGTAATCGCTGGCCTTGCCGGCCAGGGCGCCCGCTTGCAGGCCCAAACGTTCGGCCAGGCGATTAGCCAGGGTTTGTTGGGCGTCGACACCGCCACGGGCGGTAGACTGAGTGCTAGACAGCGGTGCGCGGGCGGCACCGGGGGAAAGCGAAGCCAAAGTAGTCATGGCGGTGTACCGGGTTAAAGAAACATGCCTTGTTGGCGGCCCCGGCACGGCAAACTTGAACTTAACCCGCTGCCAGCCGACCAATGGCCAGCAGCACAGGCAACATGCCGCGACGAACACGCCAGCCTTGGCGGTCGCGGCAGTCGCTATACTCGCCCCACTTTGACCCAGGAGCATGCCATGACTATTTCCCTATACGCCGCCTCAATCCCCGTGTTCAAGCAGATGCTCGGCAGTCTCAGCGACCTGCTGCACAAGGCCGAAGCCCATGCCAGCAGCAAGAGCATCGAGCCCAACGCTCTGCTGCAGGCGCGTCTGTTCCCGGACATGTTTGCTCTGAGCCGTCAGGTGCAGATTGCTGCCGACTTCGCCCGTGGCGTGTCGGCCCGTCTGGCCGGTGCCGAAGTGCCCAAGTACGCCGACGACGAACAGAGCTTTGCCGACCTGCAAGCCTTGCTGAGCAAGAGCCTGGCGTTTATTGACAGCTTCAGCGCGGAGCAGATTGACGGCCACGAAAACCGCGAAATCGTCACCCGCCCCGGCACGCCGAAAGAAAAACGCTTTACCGCTCAGGACTACCTGCTCAGCTATGGCCTGCCACAGTTCTTCTTCCACGTAACCACCGCCTATGCGTTGTTGCGCCACAACGGCGTGGAAGTCGGCAAGCGCGACTATATGGGCACCTACTAAACCCGGATGGCGGCTACGCCACCTGCATGCGTAACACCCGCGTACCGCTCAAGGAGGATTGGTATGAAAAGATTGCTAGCAGCGCTGGCACTGACGCTGAGCAGTAGCGTCAGTGCCGCCGAACTTCTCACCTACCCGCGCCACTCTCAAGGCGCCAACCCTGAAGCCTATGTGGTCGATCTGCTGCAATTGGCGATTGACCACTTACCCAACAAGTACCTGTTGCAAGCGTCGCCCAACCCCATGAGTCAGTCGCGAGCCCAGCTCAACCTGGAAAATGCCGACCCGCAGCTGCAGGTCATGTGGGCGATGACCACCCGCGAGCGTGAAGCCAAGCTGCTACCCATCCGCATCCCGATCTATAAAGGATTGATCGGCTGGCGAGTGATCATGCTCCGAGCAGGCAGTGAGCAGTGGCTCAGACAGGTCAAAACCCTGGATGATCTCAAACCGATGCGCTTCGGCCAGCGCCATGACTGGCCAGATACCGCCGTGCTGCGCGCCAACGGCCTGCAGGTGGTCACCAGTCCCAGTTACGACAGCCTGTTCAGCATGCTCAGCGCCAAGCGCTTTGATGCCTTCCCGCGCGAGGTCGTAACCGCCTGGCAGGAACAAGCACGCGCTGAGGCCAGTGGCCAGGCGTTAGTGGTTGATGAGCATGTGGTGCTGCATTACCCCACCGCCTTGTATTTTTTTACCTCGCAGAAGCGCCCGGAGTTGGCCGAAGACATTCGCCTGGGACTGGAGGCGTCTATTGCTGACGGTAGTTTCGAGACGCTCTTCCAGCGTCACCATGGCGCCACCCTGCGTCGGGCGCGCCTTGACCAACGCCAGGTGATTGAACTGAACAACCCGGACTTGCCCAGCGAGACCCCGTTTGACCGCGCGGAGTTGTGGTTTCGGCCCTGAGCACACACAGGCGGACTGACTCACATCAAGTACGGCGTCGTCAGGTCAATCAGTTCTAGACCGCAACGCCGGGCTTGGGCATGCTCGCTGGCAGCTGCCGGAGAAGCCTTTTGTTCGCCAACCTATTGATTATCCTCACTGCCTCGCTGGTGGTCATCGCACTGTTCCGTCGCCTGCGCCTGCCGGCGGTGCTGGGTTATTTGTGCGTCGGCCTGCTGATAGGCCCGAATGCCTTCAACTGGGTGAACAACTCGGCGGACCTGCCACACCTGGCAGAACTCGGCGTGGTATTTCTGCTGTTTACCCTGGGCCTGGAGTTCTCCCTGCCGCGCATGCTGGCGCTGCGGCATGTGGTGTTTACCCTGGGTGGTTTGCAGGTACTGGCCAGTACCGCATTACTGGGCGGCACTCTGATTGTGCTGGATGTACCGCTGGCCGTGGCCCTGGTGCTGGGCGCAGGCCTGGCGCTGTCATCAACGGCCATCGTCAGTCGGGAGCTGAGCAGCCTCGGGGAAATTTTCAGCCGCCACGGCCAGAACGCCATCGGTGTCTTGCTGTTTCAGGACTTGGTGGCCGTATTGCTGTTGACCCTGTTGCCGGCCCTGACCTCCGACAGCAGCGGTGTCTGGTATGTGGAGCTGGGCTTGACCCTGGGTAAAGCCGTGCTGCTGTTTATTGGTTTGCTGCTGGCCAGCCGCTGGGTGCTGCCGCGCCTGTTCCATGAAGTGGCCGCGGCCCGCTCACCGGAGCTGTTTGTTACCCTGGCCCTGGTGATTGTGCTGCTGACGGCCTGGCTGACCCATGTGCTGGGGCTATCAATGGCGCTGGGCGCATTTCTTGCTGGCATGCTGCTGGGCGAAAGCCATTATCGCCACCAGATCGAGGCAGATATCCGCCCGTTCCGCGACATTCTCCTCGGCCTGTTCTTTGTCAGCGTCGGCATGCTTATCGATCTGCAGCAGTTTGCCACTGAGGGTTGGCTGATTCTGGCGGTGACATTGGGCCTGATGCTGATCAAAGGCAGCGTGGTGGCCCTGCTGGTCAAGCTGCGTGGCGAGGACAACCAAACCGCCTGGCGCAGTGGCCTGGCATTGGCCCAAGGGGGCGAATTCTGTTTTGCCCTGATGGCGCAGATCGAACAGGCGCAGCTGCTGCCCGGTCCCCAGGCAAAATTGCTACTGGCCGCTACCTTCTGCTCGATGGCCCTGACGCCCCTGCTACTGCGCATGGCGCCGGCCGTGGCCGCGCGCCTGCAACGCGCGCCCAACCGTGAGCTACAGCTGGACGCCATTAGCCAGGCCACGGCCCAGGTACAAGGCCATGTGGTGATTTGCGGCTACGGCCGGGTTGGCCAGTCCATCGGTCGCTTCCTGCGCCTGGAGCAGCAGGAATTTATCGCTCTCGATGACGATCCGATCCGCGTGCAGGAAGCCGCCGCCGGCGAAGACCATGTGCACTATGGCGACTCCAGCCGCACCGACCTGCTGCTGGCCGTGGGCATGCTGCGTGCGCGCCTGCTGGTGGTGGCCGTGGACAACGCCGACATCGCCCTGCGCATCGTCCAGCGGGCACGCAGCCTGCACAGTCACGTGCCGATTCTGGTCCGCACCCGCGACGACAGCCAGCAAGCCGAACTGCTGGCCGCTGGCGCCAACGAGGTGGTGCCCGAGTTGCTGGAGTCCAGCCTGATGCTGGCTTCCCATGCCCTGGTCATGCTCGGCGTGCCGGAGCCACGGGTACAAGGGCATATCGATCGGGTACGACGTAGCCGCTACAAACTGTTGCACGGTTATTACCACGGCGCCCACAACAACCTGCTGGATGCCCAGGGCCGGCCAAGGCTGTTGATGCACGCCGTGACCCTGAGCGCTGACGCCCACGCGTGCGGGCAGAACCTGCCGGCCCTAGCACTGGAGCAGTTGGGGCTGGAAGTTCAAGGGGTGCGCCGAGACGGCATCGAGTTGGCGCTGGATGCGAGCACCTATCTGTGCGCCGGCGATGCAGTGCTATTGGCCGGCCCATTGGAGGCCATAGAAGCCGGTGAAGCGCGGCTACTGGGCGGTTTGCGCTAAATCGCCACGACAGGCAATCACAGAACTGACCAGTCGCCAACCGACTAAGGTCTAAAAGCCAACCCGCGGTCTCCGTGGTTAAGTCACGCAGCTGTAACGGAAATTTCACATTCCACTCAGCCTGCCGACCTCACCAGGAGCCAACAATAATGAAAGCCACTCCCCTAGCCCAAGCCATTGCCCTCGCTGGCGTGGGCGCTTGCCTCACCCTGCCAAACCTGGCGCACGCTGATTTTATCGCCGACAGCAAAGCCAGCCTGGAGCTGCGCAACTTCTACATGAACCGCGATTTTCGTCAGGATGGCTCTCCAGCCCTGCCGACCGTCACCGGCAAAACACCAACCGAAACACGCAGTAAGTCCGAGGAGTGGGCGCAAGGCTTTCTGATGCGCTACGAATCAGGCTTTACCGAAGGCACTGTGGGCGTCGGCGTAGATGCCATCGGCACCCTGGGCGTCAAGCTCGACTCCGGCCGCGGCACCAGCGGCACTGGCCTGCTGCAAGTCGATCGGGATACCGGTGAAGCACAGGACAGCTACGGCGATCTGGGCGTAACCGCGAAACTGCGCGTATCCAAAAGCATCCTCAAGGCCGGCACCCTGATGCCCAAACTGCCGGTGCTTCTGTCCAACGACTCACGCCTGCTGCCGCAGAGCTTCCAAGGCGGCCAGCTGAACTCCATGGAAATCGACGGTCTGACCTTCGATGGCGGTCAACTGAGCCGCGTCAACCAGCGTGATTCCTCGGACCACGAGGTGATGACCCTCACCAGCAGCAGTAATGCCGCCCGTGGTTTCACCGGCCTTCCCGGCACAGGTCAGGGCAGCGACGAGTTCAACTTCGCCGGTGCCGGCTACAAGTGGAACGACCAACTGACCACCAGCTACCACTACGGCAACCTCGACCAGTACTACAAGCAGCACTACCTCAACGCCGTGCATGTGCTGCCAATTGCCGACAAGCAAAGCCTGAAGACCGACCTGCGCTTTGCCCGCTCGACCGACGACGGCCAAACCAACGTCGACAACAAGGCCATGGGCGCCATGTTCACCTACGCCCTGGGCTTCCAGAGCTTCGGCCTGGGCTATCAGAAAATGAGCGGCGACACCGGTTTTGCCTACGTCAATGGCACCGACGCTTACCTGGTTAACTTCGTGCAGATCGGCGACTTCGCCTTCAAGGACGAGAAATCCTGGCAGGCGCGCTACGACTACAACTTCGCGGGCATGGGCATTCCCGGCCTGACCTTTATGACCCGCTACATCAACGGCAGCGATGTTGACCGTGGCGCCGGCCTGGGCGAAGGCAAGGAATGGGAACGCGACATGGACATCGCCTATGTCGTGCAGGAAGGCGACTTCAAAGGCGTGGGCGTAAAATGGCGTAACGCCACCACCCGCTCCAACTTCGGCAACAACCTGGACGAAAACCGCCTGATCCTCAGCTACACCCTGGCACTCTGGTAACAGTCCCGGCAATGCAAAAGCCCGCTCAGTTGAGCGGGCTTTTTTATGCTGTTTCTCGCAGCACCAGCGTCACCCCGTAGGAGCGGCTTTAGCCGCGATGCTTTCAAGGCAAACGGCATCGCGGATAAATCCGCTCCTACATAAGCGTAATCGCACCTTCAACGCATCATGCCGGACAGCGTCTTGATGGCGGCAAACGCCGTTTGCCGGTCAGTGCAGAATCTGGCTAAGGAACAGCTTGGTCCGTTCGTTTTGCGGGTTGCTGAAGAAGCTGTTCGGCTCGCCCTGTTCGACGATCTCGCCCTTGTCCATAAAGATCACCCGATTCGCCACGGTGCGCGCGAAGCCCATTTCGTGGGTCACGCAGAGCATGGTCATGCCGTCTTCGGCCAGACTGACCATGGTGTCGAGCACTTCCTTGACCATCTCCGGGTCGAGGGCCGAGGTAGGCTCATCGAACAGCATGATCTTCGGTTTCATGCACAGCGCGCGTGCGATCGCCACCCGTTGCTGCTGGCCGCCGGAGAGCTGACCGGGAAACTTGTGCGCCTGCTCGGGGATGCGCACGCGCTCAAGAAAGTGCATGGCAATTTCCTCGGCCTGACGCTTGGGCAGCTTGCGCACCCACATCGGCGCCAGGGTGCAGTTTTGCAACACCGTCAGGTGCGGGAACAGGTTGAAATGCTGGAACACCATGCCCACTTCGCGGCGGATCGCCTCGATGTGTTTGAGGTCACTGGTCAGTTCGGTGCCATCAACGACGATGCGCCCTTGCTGGTGTTCCTCCAGGCGGTTGATGCAGCGAATGGTGGTCGACTTGCCCGAACCGGACGGCCCGCACAGGACGATGCGCTCGCCCGGTTGCACGCTGAGGTTGATGTCTTTCAGCACATGGAACTGGCCGTACCACTTGTTCACGTCCTGCAGCAGAATCATCGGCTCGGCGTTGGTTTTTTTGTTGGCTTCACTCATCATTAACTCCTCAGAGGCGCTGATTCAGGATTTAGCGAGCTAGAGCCAGGCAAGGCGAAAACAGTCGAGGAAGCGGAATGTACGTTTGTACATGAGCATTCCGAGAGTGTTTTCAACGCCGCCTGGCCGACGCGCAGCAAATACTGAACAGCTCCTAACGCTTGTGGCCGGTGTCCAACCTACGCTCCAAATGCATGGAGTAGCGGGACATGCCGAAACAGAAAATCCAGAACACCAAGGCGGCAAACACGTAGCCCTCGGTGGCCATCCCCAGCCAGGCCGGGTCGGTGGTGGCTTGCTTGATGCTGTTGAGCAGGTCGAACAGGCCGATGATGATCACCAGACTGGTGTCCTTGAACAGGGCGATAAAGGTGTTAACGATGCCCGGAATCACCAGCTTCAGCGCCTGCGGCAGGATCACCAGGCCCATCATTCGCCAGTAGCCCAGGCCCATGGCCGCAGCAGCCTCGTACTGGCCCTTGGGGATGGCCTGCAAACCGCCGCGCACCACCTCGGCAACATAGGCCGACTGAAACAGGATCACGCCGATCAGTGCCCGCACCAGCTTGTCGAAACTCAAGCCTTCAGGCAGGAACAGCGGCAGCATCACCGAGGACATAAACAACACGGTGATCAACGGCACGCCGCGCCAAAACTCGATAAAGGTCACGCACAGCACGCGAATCGCCGGCATGTCCGAGCGCCGCCCAAGGGCCAGCATGATGCCCAGCGGCAAGGCACCACTGATGCCCACCGCGGCAATCACCAGGGTCAGCATCAAACCGCCCCACTGACTGGTCGCCACTTCGCTCAAGCCAAAAAAACCACCGTGCAACAGCCAGTAAGCGAGCAGCGGCAACGCCAGCAGATAGCCCAGGGCATACAGCGCCTTGCGGGGCATACGCGCGATAAACAGCGGCGCCGCACCGAACAGCGTCAGCAGCACGGTAAGGTCGACGCGCCAGCGCAGCTCTGCCGGATAGAAGCCGTACATAAATTGGCCGAAACGCTGCTGCACAAACACCCAACACGCGCCCTCGCCGGTGCAATCGGCGCGGCTGCTACCCAGCCAGTCGGCATCGAACACCGCCCACTGCAACAGGGGCGGCAACACCAGCCAGATCAGGTAGCAGGCGAACAGGGTCAGCAGGGTATTGAAGGCACTGGAGAACAGGTTGTTCCGCAACCAGGCCAGCACCCCGACGCTCAAGGGCGGTGGCGGCAGATCAGGTTTGAAGATATGGCTCTGCATGGCTGCTCCTTACCGCTCGACCAGCGCGATGCGCTTGTTATAGAGATTCATCAGCATGGAAATGCTGATGCTGATGGCCAGGTACACACTCATGGTGATGGCGATGGCCTCAATGGCCTGGCCGGTCTGGTTGAGCACCGTGCCGGCGAACAGCGAGACCATGTCCGGGTAACCGATACCGGCCGCCAGGGAGGAGTTTTTCACCAGGTTGAGGTACTGGCTGGTGAGCGGCGGAATGATCACCCGCAGCGCCTGGGGAATGATCACCTTGCGCAGGGTTACGCCAGGGCGCAGGCCCAGGGAACGCGCTGCCTCGGTCTGGCCGTGACTGACGGCCTGGATGCCGGAGCGCACGATCTCGGCGATAAAGGCAGCGGTGTAGATGGTCAAGGCCAGGGTCAGTGCCATCAGCTCGGGGATCATCACCAAGCCGCCGCGGAAGTTGAAGCCCTGCAACTGCGGCAGGCTCCACACCAGCGGATTGCCGGCCAGCAACACACTCAGGCCCGGCAGTACCAGCAACACGGCGAGCACGGCCGGCAACAGGGCAAATGGCTGCCCGGTGGCTTCGAAGCGTGCCCGACTCCAGCGCACCAGCCCGACAATCACCGCAGCAGCCACTAACAGGCTGAACAGGAACGGCACAAAGGCATCGCTGGCCGCCGGTGCCGGCAGATACAGGCCACGGTTATTGAGGAAAAACGCCCCGGCAAATTCATGGCTCTGCCGCGGGCTGGGCATGGCCAGCATCACGGCGAAGTACCAGAAGAAGATTTGCAGCAACGGCGGGATATTGCGGAAGGTTTCAATATAAACGGTGGCCAGTTTGCTGAGGATCCAGTTCGGCGATAACCGCGCCACGCCGAGCAAAAAGCCCAGCACAGTGGCAAACAGGATGCCGATGACCGAAACCAGCAAGGTATTCAACAGGCCAACGACAAACACCCGGCCGTAGGAGTTGCTTTCGTTGTAGTCGATCAGGTGCTGGGCAATGCCAAAGCCGGCATTGTTGTCGAGAAAGCCGAAGCCAGAAATGATCCCGCGCTGGGCCAGGTTTTGCTGGGTATTGTCGAACAGGTACCAGCCAAACGCGATCACGCTGGCAACGGCAAGAATCTGGAATAGCCACGCGCGAAGCTGCGGATCGGTCCATACCGAACTACGCGGTCGCGGGGCATTGGCAGTGGTGTGCATGGCAGCCCTCATAGAAGCCCTGCCCCGCCTGGGCGGGAACAGGGTTCACTGGATCAGAACGACGCCAGGCAGCCCAATGGCAGCCCAGCGCGAAGAGGGTCAGCGCACCGGCGGTGCGTACTGCAACCCACCCTTGTTCCACAGGGCATTAAGGCCTCGGTCGATCTTCAGCTCACTACCAGCACCGACGTTGCGATTGAACACTTCGGCGTAGTTACCCACTTGTTTAACGATCTGTACGGCCCAGTCTTTAGGCAGTTTCAGGTCTTTGCCGAACTCACCTTCAGTGCCGAGCAAACGGGCAATGTCGGGGTTCTTGGTGGTTTTGGCCATGTCCACCACTGTCTGCGAATCAACCCCCAGTTCCTCGGCGTTGAGCATGGCGAACAGGGTCCAGCGCACGATCTTGAACCACTCGTCATCGCCCTGGCGCACGGCCGGGCCCAGTGGCTCTTTGGAGATGACTTCCGGCAACACCACGTACTCACTGGGCGCAGCCAGCTTGATGCGCTGAGCGTAGAGCTGCGACTGGTCAGAGGTCAGCACGTCGCAACGGCCCGCTTCCACCGACTTGGCGCTTTCGTCCGAGGTGTCATAGGTAATGGGCGTGTACTTCAGGCCATTGGCGCGGAAGTAGTCGGAGAGGTTGAGCTCGGTGGTAGTACCGGCCTGGATGCACACGGTAGCCCCGTCGAGTTCCTTGGCGCTGGTGACACCAAGCTTCTTGTTCACCAGAAAGCCCTGACCGTCGTAATAAGTCACGCCGGTAAAGCTGATGCCCATGGCCGCATCGCGGGAGCTGGTCCAGGTGCTGTTGCGCGAGAGAATATCGACCTCACCGGACTGCAGCGCGGTGAAGCGCTCCTTGGCGGTCAACGGACTGAACTTGACCTTGCTGGCATCGCCAAACACGGCCGCTGCCACAGCGCGACAGACATCCACATCAATACCGAGATAGTTGCCCTTGGCATCTGCATAGGAAAAGCCCGGCAAGCCATCGCTAATACCGCACTGCACAAAGCCTTTCTTCTGCACCGCATCCAGGGTCGAGCCGGCCTGAGCGAAACCGCTCACACCCAAAACGGCTGCCGTGGTCAGTACTGCCAGCGTAGATTTCACCATCTTCATCGATAATCTCCAGTTGCTGTTGTTGTGTTGGAGTCTCGGCCCAAGCACCCTATGGGAAGTGCCGAGCGCTTGCAGGAGTCTAGACACTGCTGTCAAAAGCCCACGCCTGGCCCCGCACTTAAAGGGAGTGAAGACAGGGCGTACGCGCCGCATGCCAGCCCGCAGCCCAGTGCCGCGAACACGATTGCCAGAGCAAGGCCTATGCCAGGGCGCGAAAAAAGCCGCGACACGCGCAGGTCAAGAGGCAAACTTGCGGCCTGGCGACATCTTATTAACGGATCAGCCCACCCGTGGCTGACAGGCTCGCCTCTTACTGGGGCGGGCGCACCGCACAGGAGCCACCGATGCACGAGAACCTGATACTTGAGCCCACACAACGTGCCGACGCCTGCGTCATCTGGCTACACGGCCTGGGCGCCGACCGTTACGATTTCCTGCCGGTGGCCGAAGCGCTGCAGCAAGTACTGCACAGCACCCGCTTCGTCCTGCCCCAGGCGCCAACCCGCGCAGTCACCATCAATGGTGGCTACGCCATGCCCAGTTGGTACGACATCCTGGCCATGAGCCCGGCGCGGGCAATCAACCGCGAACAACTGGAGGCCTCGGCCCAGCAGGTGATCGACCTTATCGAGGCGCAGCGCGACAGCGGCATCGACCCGGCGCGAATCATCCTCGCCGGTTTCTCCCAGGGCGGCGCCGTGGTTCTGCACACCGCATTCCTGCGCTGGCACGGCCCCCTGGGTGGCGTCCTAGCGCTGTCCACCTACGCGCCCACATTCAGCGACGACGTGCAGTTGCCCGCCAGCCAACAACACATACCCGTGCTCTGCCTGCACGGACGTAACGATGACGTGGTGCTGCCCGCCATGGGCCGCGCCGCCCACGATCACCTGCAGGCCCAAGGCGTGTCGGTAACCTGGAAGGACTACCCCATGAGCCATGAAGTGCTCACTGAAGAGATCCGCGATATCGCTCTGTGGCTGCAGTCCACCCTGGCCTGATTGCTTAGCGGCACGCCAACCAACGACCAAGGTGACTCACCAGTCCCGTTGCGACCACTGGTCAGATGAATCAGGCCAGTGGATTGCCACACGAATAAGGCGGGAATAGTGTTGCCAGCGGCATATGCCAAAAACGACAGGGAGCTTGCGCTATGCCCGCCACGGTTAACCACCGGCAGCGTGCGTTCTGGCGATGAAAACCAGCCAGCGGCAGGCCGACCTGCAACACATCATGCATATGCGACTGTTCCAGAACGTCGCCGCCAGCAACCTCTGCCAGTTGCTCAAAGGCTTCCGTACGTGCGAACTGGAAGCTGGCGAAATCCTCCTGTCGCCCTTCAAGCGCAATCAATACCTGTACCTGCTGCTGGAAGGCCAACTGAAGGTCTACCTCGGCTCCCTCGACAATCAAGCGGCCAGCACCCTCGAAGTGGGCGAATGCGCCGGCGAAGTCAGCTTTATCGATAACCAGCCGCCATCGGCCTATGTGGTCGCTACAACGGCCTCGGTGGTGCTGCGCCTGCACCGCAAAGCCCTGCTCACCCTCTTCAGCCAGTCACCGCAATTGATGCAGAACTTGCTGGAGCTGCTCTGCCAGCGCGTACGGCAAAGTAACCAGGGCATTCTCGACAGCGAACAGCACGCCAACATCGACACCCTGACCGGCTGCTTCAACCGCCGCTGGCTGGAGCATGTGTACCAGCGCGAAAGCACTCGCTGTGCCTATAACGCACAACCCCTGTGCATGCTGATGCTGGATGTCGACCACTTCAAACCCTACAACGATCAGCACGGCCACCTAGCCGGTGACTATGCCCTGTGCCTGGTGGCGCACACCCTGCGCCAGCAGCTACGCCTCAAGGACAGTCTCGCCCGCTATGGCGGCGAAGAGTTCGTGATCTTGTTGCCCGGCATCGACGACCAGGAGGGCCGCCGTATCGGTCAGCGCCTGCGCGAAAGCCTGGAGCAGGTGCCGTCGTTCTACTCGCCCATCGGCATCCTGCCAGGGGTCACGGTGTCCATCGGCCTGGCACAGATGCAGTCACGGGACAGCCTGGAAGGTCTGATCGCCCGCGCCGACAAAGCCCTCTATCAAGCCAAACAGCAGGGCCGCAACTGCCTGTGCGGCTGAGTGTCGACGCGTCATTGAGACCCTTCAGCTTGCGATGCAACGACAACAGCCCCTAGAGTGCCGGGCATAACAATAAGCCCGGACCTTTATCATGCGTAAATGCCTGCTCGCCCTGACTGCCTTGCCCGTGATCGGCCTGGCTGTGTTCTTCAGCCTGCCGTCCCTGCTCGACCGCAAGATGAACAGCGTGGCCACCCCCGCGCCCTACCCGGCCAGCGCCGCCGCCCAGGCGCTGCACAACAGCCTGTTTGTTGCCGACCTGCACGACGACCAACTGCTCTGGCAGCGCGACCTGCTCAAGCCCGTCACCTATGGCCACTCCGACCTGCCGCGCCAGTTACAGGCCCATGTTGCCCTGCAAGTATTTTCCACCGTGACCAAAACCCCGCGCGGGCTCAACTACGAACGTAACAGCGCCAAGAGCGACAACATCACCCTGCTGGTGATGGCCCAGCGCTGGCCGCGCCGAACCTGGAACAGCCTGCTGCAACGCGCCCTGTACCAAAGCGAGAAACTGCAACAAGCGGTGGCCGACAGCAACGGCAAGCTGCTGCTGATCCGCAGCAAAGGCGACCTGGAAAGCTTTATCCTCGAACGACCGCAGCAGCCCGAGCGCATGGCCGCAATCCTCGCCACCGAAGGCCTGCATCCGCTGGAAGGCCAACTGGACAACGTCGACCGCCTGTACGACGCCGGCTTTCGTATCACCGGCCTGACCCATTTCTTCGACAATGAAGTCGGTGGCTCAGCCCATGGCTTAGCCAAAGGCGGGCTCACCCCGTTCGGCCGGCAGGTGCTACAGCGCCTGGAAGCCAAGGGCATGCTGGTGGACCTGGCCCATGCTTCACGGCCACTGATCGACGACGTACTGGCACAGGCAAAACGGCCGTTACTGGTTTCCCACACCGGCGTTGAAGGCACCTGCCCGGGCACCCGTAACCTCAGCGACGCCCACCTGCAACGGATTGCCGCCACCGGAGGCGTAATCGGCATCGGTTATTGGGACACCGCCGTGTGCGCAACCTCGGTGGCCGCCATCGTCAAGGCCATCCGCTACACCGCGGACAAAGTCGGCGTCGAGCACGTTGCCCTGGGCTCCGACTTCAACGGCACCATTGAGGCGCCCTTCGATGTCACCGGCCTGCCGCAACTGACCGAAGGCCTGCTCGCCGCGGGTTTCGACCAGCAGGAAATTGCGGCGATTATGGGCGGCAACGTGCTGCGGCTGTTACTCGCCAACTTGCCCGACAGCGCGGCCAACACCCGCCAGTAAGGCGCCAACGCCTGCACCTGCGGGCTGGCGCGACGCCTGGCGTGGCACTTCGCCGCGCCGGCATCTTGCTTTACACTGGCCCACGTTCTTTCCTTAACCAATTAATGAGATCACCGTGCTCAAAGCGCTCAAGAAATTCCTTGGCAAAGACGCCGGCGAGCAGCCCGCAGCGGCCCCAGCAGCACCCGTCACCGTCGCCACTCCGACCGCCCCACGCGAACCCGCGCGTCGTGAGGAACCACCACTGGCTGCTGCAACTGTCAGCAACGAAACGGCTCAGCCCATCGCCGAGCCGGCCAAAGCCGCCAAGCCACGCCGTGAACGCCCAGTAAAAGTCATCGACACCTGGAAGCTGGAAGACTTCGCCGTGGAGCCCGCCGAAGGCAAAACCCGCTTCCACGACTTCGCTCTGGCGCCCTCGTTGATGCACGCCATCCACGACCTTGGCTTCCCCTACTGCACACCGATCCAGGCGCAGGTGCTGGGCTACACCCTGGCGGGCAAAGACGCCATCGGCCGCGCCCAGACCGGCACTGGCAAGACCGCGGCGTTCCTGATTTCGATCATCACCCAGTTGCTCAACACCCCAGCGCCGAAAGAGCGCTACATGGGCGAGCCACGGGCGCTGATCATCGCGCCGACCCGTGAGCTGGTGGTGCAGATTGCCAGCGACGCTGCCAACCTGACCAAGTACACCGGCCTCAACGTTATGCAGTTTGTTGGCGGGATGGATTTCGACAAGCAACTCAAGCAGCTGGAGTCGCGCTTCTGCGACATCCTGGTGGCCACACCGGGGCGCCTGCTGGACTTCAACCAGCGCGGCGAAGTGCACCTGGACATGGTCGAGGTGATGGTTCTCGACGAAGCCGACCGCATGCTCGACATGGGCTTTATCCCGCAGGTGCGGCAGATCATTCGCCAGACGCCACCGAAGGTCGAGCGCCAGACCCTGCTGTTCTCGGCCACCTTCACCGAAGACGTGATGAACCTGGCCAAGCAGTGGACCACCGACCCGGCGATCGTCGAGATCGAACCGGAAAGCGTGGCCAGCGACACCGTCGAGCAGCATGTTTATGCCGTTGCCGGCAGCGACAAGTACAAGCTGCTGTACAACCTGATCAAGCAAAACGACTGGACGCGGGTGATGGTCTTCGCCAACCGTAAGGATGAAGTGCGGCGCATCGAAGAGCGCCTGACCCGCGACGGCATCAGCGCCGTGCAAATGTCCGGCGACGTGCCGCAGCACAAACGCATCAAGGCCCTGGAAGGTTTCCGTGAAGGCAAGATTCGCGTGATGGTGGCCACCGATGTGGCCGGCCGCGGCATCCACGTCGACGGCATCAGCCACGTGATCAACTTCACCCTGCCAGAGACCCCGGACGACTACGTGCACCGCATCGGCCGTACCGGTCGGGCAGGCGCCACAGGCACCTCGATCAGCTTTGCCGGCGAGGACGACGCCTACGCCCTGCCACCGATCGAAGCCCTGCTGGGGCGCAAGATCCATTGCGAGCAACCACCGACCGAATTGCTCGTCGCGGTACCGCGCTCGCACTAAGAACGCAGACGGTAGAAACAACACAGGCGCCCATGGGCGCCTGTGTTGTTTTCAGCATCAGGGTTAGCAGGCCGTTGAAAAATGTAGGCGAGGCAGGCAAGACAAGGCAAGAACGGCCGCAACGTAGCGAAGCGCAGTAACAGCCACAGGCTGGCCCGCAGGGCGAGCGTAGCGAGTCAAAAGCGGAGTTTACGAGTTGTAAATGAGCATTTGATTCGCTTCGCTCACCCCTTTGGGGCCGTGCTAAAGCACGTTCAGCCTTCGGCTGTGAGGCCGTTCTTAACGCAGTATTGCCAACGCAGGTAGTTTTTCAACGGTCTGTTAGTCGTGGCTGGTGGCGCCGATCTTGTGGATCGACAGGTCGGCACCGTAGTACTCCTCTTCCTGGCTCAGGCGAATGCCTATAATGGCCTTCAGCGCGCCGTACACCAAGAAGCCGCCCAGCAACGCGATAGTGATGCCCAGACCTGTACCAATCAACTGACTGATCAGGCTGACGCCACCCAGGCCACCCAGCGCCTCCTGGCCAAAAATGCCGCAGGCAATGCCGCCCCATACGCCGCACAGGCCATGCAGCGGCCAAACGCCGAGCACGTCATCAATCTTCCATTTAACCTGAGTCGCGGTGAACGCCCAGACAAACAGGCCGCCAGCAATTGCCCCGGTAATCAACGCACCGATCGGGTGCATCAGATCAGAGCCTGCGCACACTGCCACCAGCCCGGCCAGCGGGCCGTTGTGAAGAAAGCCCGGGTCATTGCGTCCGACCAGCAACGCCGCCATGGTGCCGCCGACCATGGCCATCAACGAGTTGACCGCAACCAAGCCACTCACAGCCTCCAGCGTCTGGGCGCTCATCACGTTGAAACCGAACCAGCCGACAATCAACACCCATGAGCCCAGGGCGAGAAAGGGAATATTCGATGGCGCAAAGGCCATCAGACGTCCCTCGCGATAACGACCGTTGCGCTGTCCCAGCAACAGCACCGCAGCCAACGCCAACCAACCGCCCACCGCATGCACCACCACCGAACCGGCAAAGTCGTGGAAACTGGCACCAAAGCGCTCGGCCAACCAGGCCTGCAGGCCAAAGTTGCCGTTCCAGATGATGCCCTCGAAGAATGGGTAGATGAACGCAACGATCAGCAGAGTGGCGCACAATTGCGGGCCAAACTTGGCGCGCTCGGCAATACCACCGGAAATAATCGCCGGGATCGCTGCCGCGAAGGTCAGCAGGAAGAAGAATTTAACCAATGCGTAACCGTGATCCGTGGTCAACTCCGCGGCGGGGGCCATAAAGGTCACCCCGTAGGCAATCCAGTAGCCAACGAAGAAATAGGCCAGGGTCGACACAGCGAAGTCAGAGATGATCTTCGACAGCGCATTGACTTGGTTCTTCTGCCGCACGGTGCCAACTTCAAGGAAGGCAAAGCCGGCGTGCATGGCCAGCACCATCACCGCACCGAGCAGAATGAACAGCGTATTGGAGCCATGAACCAGACTGTTCACGGCGTTTTGCAGGTTATCCATGGGATGACAGCCCTAGCAGAGTGGGAAAAAGCACCAAAGCAGTTCAGGTCGACCCAAGCATGCACCATCCTGATGCCTCAAAGCCCTGGCACGACCGACAACCGCGCTTTAAATGGGGGCAAAGCCTGCTAGGCCAACCCTCGATAAAGAGTGCTTTTACCTTGTTAATCAAAAGGTTAAGGTGATTTAAAGTGGCTAATCCCGCAGCCAGCAACGCCCACTAACAGGGCGCATCACCCTTATTGCGCACCAGCACAATGCAAAGCCTGTACCAGCCATGGGCAGGAACCTTCTGCCCCGCACGGGACTCAAACAGTCTCAGCCCTACTGATAAGGAGATCTGCCATGCCCAAATCCACCGACACCACCCAGCAAGACCCGTTGCAAGCTGAATTCAAGGCGTTGATCGAAGACGCTGAAAAGCTCTTGCAACACGCCGCCAGCTTGGCCGGCGAACAGGCTGACGAACTGCGTCAGCAAATTCAGCTCAACCTGCAACGCGCGCGCAGCACTCTCGCCGAGAGCGGCGAGGCGGTACGCCAGCGCGGTGATGCCGTGCGCCAGGCCGGCGAAACCTATGTTCAGCAAAACCCCTGGCAAGCCCTGGGCATCGTTGCAGGTCTCGGCCTGTTGCTGGGCCTGCTGCTCGGGCGCCGCTGAACATGAGCGACGCCAGTACCCCTGCAACACCACCAGCCCCGTCCCTGCAGCGCCTGGGGGCTGCGGCCCTGGGGCTGCTGCATGGCCATGTGGAACTGTTTGGCATCGAACTACAGGAGCAGAAAGAGCGCAGCCTGCAGGCACTGGTACTGGCCGGCGTAGCGCTGATCGCCGGGCTGCTGTTGCTGCTGGGCCTATCGGCCTTGCTGCTGATTGTTGCCGGCGAGGCCTACCGGCTGCATGCCATCCTCACCCTGTGCCTGGTCTACTGCCTGGCGTTGCTGGTCTGCGTCTGGCGCTTGCGCCGCCTGCTGTGCAACCCCTTACCTCCATTCAGCGCCACCCTTGCCGAACTGGCGCGCGACCGCGAGCGCCTGTTGCCATGAGCCTGCCTGAATTGCCAGCCAATGCTTCGCGCCATGATTTGCGCAAGGCCCTGATCCAGATGCGCCTGGAACTGCACCGTCAGGAACTGCGCCAGGAAGCCCTGCAGGCCCTGCAACCATTGCAGGAAGCACGGGACTTTGGTCGCCGTTGTAAATCAGCCCTAGGCCATAGCAGCGCACCAATTGCAGGCATTGCGGCTTTGGCCGTCACGGGCTTACTGATCAGCAAACGCAGCCAATGGCCGCGCTGGATCAGCCTGGGCAGTGCCTTGGCCCCTCTCCTGTTAGCACTCTGGCGACAACCCGCGGCGCAGCCCAAGGCCGAGCAACCCTGAAGCTGGCCACATTCTTGCTTAGTCGGTCAGCAACCGAAGCCGCACAGCGTTAATCGCACGGCCTCGGTTAGCTCAACCCACTGCCCGTTCCGGCAGCCCAGTTACCCGCCACCTAAGGAAGTCCCCGTGATCGTCGGGCAACCGCTCGCCTGTTTCCAACCCTTTATCGACACCGCCACCGGCCGTATCGCCGGCGTCGAAGCCCTCGGGCGTCTGCGCCAGAACGACGGCCAGTTGCTGTCGGTCGGCCCGTTGTTTGCCGATCCTAAAACCCCGGCAGCCACCTTGCGCCAACTGGATCGGGAGATCCGCGGCGACGCCCTGCAGCGACTGAGCGAGGCACCTGACGATTGGTTTTTGAGCCTGAATATTTCCCCACGCTGGGTCAATCGCCTGCGCCCGCAACAGCCCTTACCCAGCCTCAAGCAACTGCAGCAGCATGGTGTGCCTGCCGAACGCATCGTGTTTGAAATCACTGAGCTGAACGGTAATACCCAGCGCCTGACCGATGTGGTGGCGCGCTACCGGGAGGCCGGGGCACGGGTGGCGATCGACGACTTCGGCGCCGGCCACTCCCAGCTCGACCGGGTGCTGGCCCTGCAGCCAGACATCCTCAAGCTCGACATGCGCCTGTTCAAAGACGCCGCCAAGGGTGGCCCCAGCGGCGACGTGGTCAAAGCTCTGGCGCAGATGGCCGAACGCACGGGCTGCTGGATCATTGCCGAGGGGGTGGAAACCGCCGCCGAACTGGAGTTCGCCCTGGAGTGCGGCGCCCGCTACGTGCAGGGGTTTCTGTTTGCCCGTGGCGAGGTGGAGTTTTTTGCCAGCGACGCCTTCGTGCCGCAGTTTGCTCAGTTGCGCGATCAGTATGTGCAACACAAGCTGGCCGAGCGCACGCGCCTGATGCGTCTGCGCGACCAGTTAGCAACCCTGATGGCAATTCTCAAACCCTGGGCCGAGGCCGGCTCACAACCGCACCTGCTGCCCACCTTGAGCGCCTTCCCGTGGTTGCGCCGGTTGTATCAATGCGATCGCCAGGGCACCCAGCTGACCGCCAACCTCAACTGGCAGGGTAATCGCTGGCACGAGGATCCCAGCTACCTGGGCCACAACTGGTCGTGGCGGCCGTATTTCTATCAGTTGTTGGCCGAAGGGCAGGAACAAAAGCGCCTGACCCTTTCAGCCACCTACCGTGACGCCACGACCAACCAGTACTGCCTGACCGCCGGCCAGTTCATCGCCAATGGCCAGCGTCTGCTGTTGCTCGATATCGACGCCGCTGGCCTCTGAATCGGGGCCAGTTACAGCAGCGTCAGCGCCCACACCCCTGCAGCCACCACGACCAGCGCCAGCACGCCATACAGCCACTTACCCTGGCGCTGCGCAGGGGCAGGCGCCTGACTCGGCGTGACGCTGGCGCGAGGCGCAGGAGCACTGGCGGCGGCAACCTTGCTCGTCTTAGGTAACGCCGCCATCGGCATAAACACCGTGGCATCTTCCACTGCAGCCTGCTCGACCTCTTCAACCTTCGGCCCGATCACCAGCAGGATCACGCTGCCCATCTGCATCTGGTCGCCGGCCTGCAAAGTGGCAGTCGTGACCTTCTGCCGATTGACCTGCAGGCCATTGGCCGAACCCAGGTCCTTGACCTCCAGCACGCCGTCCTTGAGGAAGAACTCGCAGTGCCGGCGCGACAGTTCGGGGTCGTTGAAGCACAGCTCGCACTTAACCGAACGACCGAAGGTCATCGAGCCCGCCAGCGGATACTTGTTGCCTTCGTTCTCGCCCTGCAGCACCTGCAAGAACCACTTCTTGGCGGTATCGACTTTGGCCTGCACTTTCATCGGATCAATAAACTGCAGCTCCACGCCAGCCACCTGCAGCAGGTCATCGGCGCGGATCTGATAGCGACTGCTGATGCGTTCGCCATTAACCAAGGTGCCGGCTTCGCTGGCGCAATCGCTGAGGTAGTAATGGCCCTCTTCGCGGCGAATCTCAGCATGAAAAAGGCTGACCCCAGCATCCGGCAAAACCAGGGTATTACGGTGATCCTGACCGAGGGTGATGCGCTCATCGGCCAACCACACCGGTGCCTGGCGACAATCTTTGAACTGCAGTTTCAACATGGTGTTTGCGCTCGCTTAACACAAAAAATCTGGCCGTTTGGGCGCAGGCGACTACTCGTCGATACCGTTATTAAGAATATGGTTCCACAACCGTGACAGCGGATTACCCTCATCCCCGGCCGACTTTTGAGCCGCGCCCTGATCGCTGTTCTGAGTGCGCGCAGCGGATTTGCTGGCCACGGCACGGGGCTTTGCCCGCTGGGTCGCGCGCTTGACATAAGCGGCATGGGCGGCGCGCAACTTAAGCAATTCGGCATGCTCAGGCACGGCCAGCAAACCAAGCTCGATCTGTTCCAGAGCTTTGCTGAACTGACGCTGGCGATAGGCATCGTGCACCGCCTGCAGATGCCAGTCGGCCACCCGCGCAATACCGGCCAGGGCTGTCGGGTCCTCGGGGGCCAGGATTAAAGCCTGACGAAAGTACCAGAGGGCGCTGTCTTCGGTCGGCAGGCTGACCTGAGCACTGGCAAAACGCTGTTCGGCCAGCCCGTTGAAACGCGCGACCCGGGCCGCCAGAACACGCTGCAAGCCCAGCTGGGCCTCAGTATTGGCGGCATCCAGCAACAGCACCTGCCGGAAGAAATATTCGGCATTGTCGGCCTGCGGTTCTTGCAGCTTGTCCTCAAGCAGGCGCTGCTCGGCTGAGGCCAGCAAGTCCGCCACCTGCATGCGCAGGTTCAAGGTGTAACCACCGTACCCCAGGCCGGCGAACAGCAGCACGCCAAGCAGCAACATCACCAGCGAGCGCGCCCGCGGCTTGGGAGCAGGCGCTTTGGCCAGCTTGAGCGCCGGACTGAACTGAGTGGCGCCTAGATCGTCATCTTGCAGTGCCGCCAAGGCCTGCAGCAGCTCACGGCAACTGGCAAAGCGCGCGTCCGGGGTTTTCGCCAACATACGTTCGAGCAATGGCTGATAACCCTGCAAAGCCGCCGGCAACGACGGGACCGCCATCTGTACATGGTTCATTACTGTCTGGGTGTAGCTGGCACCACGGAACTGGTTGGCGCCGGTAAGCATTTCCAGCAGGACGATACCCAGACTGTAGACATCGCTGCGTTGGTCCAGGGCTTCGCACTGGGCCTGCTCCGGGCTGCTGTAGGCTGGGCTGCCGACGGCCACACCGAAATGGGTCAGGTCATTGTCGATGGCCAGGTCCTTGGCCACGCCAAAGTCGGTGATCACCACCGAACCATCGCCGCGAAAGAGAATATTCGCCGGCTTGATATCGCGATGCACCAGGCCGCGCTCATGGACCACGCTCAGACCTTCAGCCACCTGCCGGATGATGTCCAAGGCCCGCGCCGGAGCAAGCACCTGGCCCTGGTACTGGCTGAGGTCGCCACCGGCGATAAATTCCATGGCCAGGTAGTAACGGCCGTCTTCGAGCTTGTCGATGTCGTAAATGGTGATGATGGCCGGATGATTCAGCGAGGCAACGATGTGCCCTTCATTGATAAAGCGCTGGATAAAGTCGTGCTCGGCAGCGCTCGACAGCACCTTGATCGCCACCTTGCGTTGCAGCGAATTCTGGGTGGCCAGGTACACCTCGGCCATACCGCCTTTGCCCAGCTGGCCGTGGATGGTGTAACCGGGAATCTCGATCAATGGGTCGCTCATAGCCAATCCGATAGGTACCAACTTTTATAAATGGGTCACTTTGCCTTTGCGCAGTCCAGCCAGGAAGCGGCCAATCCGCGACTCGCACGCCAGCGCCACGGCCGGTTCCAGCGCCAGCAGCACACAGGAAATATTGTCCTTGCCGCCTGCACCGTTGGCGGCGGCAATCAACTCATCGACCACCTCTTCCAGCCCGGCGCCACGACCAAGTTGCAGCAAGCGTGAGTCGCTGACTTCGCCATGCAGGCCGTCGCTGCACAGCAGCAGGCGTTCCGCGCCCTGCAGCCGGCCCCGCCGCAGGCCCACCTCCAGCTCCAGGCCCACCTGGCCCAAGCACTGGGTGATGACATTCTTGCGTGGGTGATTTTTGGCCTCGGCGGCGCTTAACTGCCCGGCGTCCTGCATCACCTGTACCCAGCTGTGATCCTTGCTCAAGGGGCGGATCACCTCCGGGCTGAGCAGATAGGCACGGCTGTCACCCACCCAGGCCAGCTCGTAATCGGCGCCGACAACACGCACCGCCACCACCGTACTGCCCATGCCCTGGCTGGCAGGATCCAGGCTGGCGGCCGCGATGATCGCCTGATTGGCCGCCAGCACAGCCTGCTCCAGGCTATCGCCCTGGCGGATCGCCGCGAGCATGCTGTCGATCACAATGGCACTGGCCACTTCGCCACGCTGATGGCCGCCCATGCCGTCAGCGATCACCCACAGGCCCAACTCCGGACTGCTGAGCACGCTGTCTTCATTGTGAGCGCGGACCAGGCCCGGCACACTGCGGCTGGCATACTGCATGTTGATGGCATTCCATTCGAGGACTGGGGACAATCCAGCGGCGCCGCAGAGTGTATACGCTGGCTTTGGCAGGTCATATAACCCGAGCAAAGACAGATACTTGCGACAGACCGATGGACCGCCAGCATGCCGCCTGAGGTGGCCTGCGGCCATGCCGAGCGTGCAGTTTTTCACCAAAACGTTAACCGGTCGTGGCTTTACCCAGACCCGCACAAGGAGCAAGCCTATGAGCAGCGTGCAGAGCTGGCGAGAACGCCTGTACATCATCATCTTCCAGACCGACACCCGCGCCGGCCGGCGCTTCGACACGGCCCTGCTACTGGTGATTCTGGCCAGTCTTGCAGTGGTGATGCTCGACAGCATCGACGGTATTCACCGCCAGCATGCCGGCCTGCTGGCTGGCATTGAATGGGCCTTCACCCTGGTGTTTGCCATCGAGTACGGCCTGCGCCTGTACTGCTCGCCACGCCCGCTGCGCTATGCCTTCAGCTTCTTTGGCCTGATCGACCTGCTGGCGATCCTGCCAGGCATCCTCGCCCTGCTCTATCCGGACGCCCAGTACCTGCTGATCATCCGCGTGATGCGCATGCTGCGGGTATTTCGCGTACTTAAACTCAGCCCTTACCTGCGCCAGGCCAACTTCCTGCTCACCGCCCTGCGCGGCAGCCGGCAAAAAATCATCGTGTTCTTTGCCTGCATCAGCACCATGGTGATTGTCTTTGGCACCCTGATGTATGTGATCGAAGGCCCCAGCCACGGCTTCACCAGCATTCCCACCGGGATCTATTGGGCAGTGGTAACGCTGACCACCGTCGGCTTTGGCGACATCACCCCGAAAACCCCACTGGGCCAGGCGGTTGCGACGCTGGTAATGATCACCGGTTACTCGATCATCGCCGTACCGACCGGGATATTTACTGCCGAACTGGCCAGCGCCATGCGCGAAGAAACCCTGCAGCACGCTTGCCCGGTCTGCCATAAAGCCAATCATGAGCCGCAGGCCGCCTTTTGCAGCCGCTGTGGCAACCCGTTGTTCACGCGGGAAACGCCGCCCCAGGCATGAATAACGGCGACCGAGGTCGCCGTTATTGCTTAGGGTCTGTTGCCGTTTCATTCGTGGCCGCGCCGGAGCCGGTTTTTGCGCGAGGCAAGGCGCGAGGAGCGTGATTGGGTTATTCCAAATAAGCGACGAGTAACGCGGCCTCGCACAAAAACCGGCCCGGCCCTTCGGGTTGCGCGAGAAATGGCCCCCGCTGTTGTTGCAGGGCTTGGTAAGGGAATGCCATTACCTGCGTCCTGCGCCTAAACGGGGACCATTTCTCGCGGCAACGCAGCTCACGATGAAACGGCAACAGACCCTAATGATAGTGCCGACTCAACCCCGCCGGAACCTCGTCGCTGCCACACGCCCGCCAGGGCCCGGCCGCCTGGGTAGCCCAGCTCCAGCCCTGCTGCCAGCGGTAATAGGTCCGTTGGCGGTAATACAGCGGCGGACTGCCCTGCAACACGTACACCTGCAGTTGCGGGTCCCAGTGGCTGGGCCCATCCGGTGGTGGCGCGAAGTGGGCATGGGCCTTGACCGGCGCCTGCCCGCTTGCCACCGGTTGCGGCGGCTGCAGGCTGCACGCCGATATGCTTAGCAACAGGCCCACCAGCAGCGGCAGGCGTACGGCGGCGATCATTTATCAGGACTGTCGATGGTCAGCTGTTGCAGCTCGGTACTGCTGCTCGATACTGCCTGACCATGGGCTACCCACTCGCCGGCCGTAGCATTGCCGGCACGCGAGATGCGCGCCATCAACTGCACCTGAGGGAAGTTGGAGAGCTTCAGCTGCGGCATCATCGCGTCGCTGTCGGCCAGGGTGACCTCCACCGGCAAATCGGCCACGGTCAGACGCTTGACCGCCAACGGCATGGGCGGGCCGGCACTGGCCTTGGCAAAGATGAATACGCTGTCGCCTGGCTGCACCTGGTCTTTCAACTTGGCGGCCAGCTCGACTCGCACCTTGAGCTGCGCGCCGGTGGCGGCTGCCACGGCTACAGGCTCATCCGGCATGGTTTCGCCCTTGGCTGCCAGCTGCTCCAGCGCACGGTCGATACCGCCCTGCAGGGCGTCGCGCGACGGATCGTCGGCCGGCAGCACCGCAATCAGGCGGCGCCAGTAACTGACCGCTTCCTTGAAGCGCTGCCCCTCAAAGGCGGCAATGCCGAGCAGACCCAGACTGGTCACTTCCTGCGGATCGCGCTGCAAGGCTTCATCGGTGAGGCTCTGCAACTGCGCCGACCACTGTTTATTGCCGACAAAATACAGCGCCTGCGCCCACTGGCCGAGCAGCTCAGGCTCACGGGCTATGCCCACGGCCTTCTCGAACGCCTTGGCAGCATCAGCAGGACGGCTCTGGGCCATGTAAGTGCGGCCGAGGAAGTACCAGGCCTCGGCCGAGTCCGGCTGAACCTTGACCGCTTGTTCCAGGCGCGCGGTCATTTCCTCAACTGACTTCGGTGCCTGGGCGAACTGCTCGACCAAGGCCACCTTGTCACTGGCGCCCCAGTGCATATACAGCCCCAGGCCGAGCACCGGCACCAGCAACGCGGCGATCAACGGCAGCGCCTTGCCCAGGGAAGACACGCGCTCGACAGCGGCGCCCTCGGTATCGTCCAGCAGCTCACGGGCCGCTTCATCCTGGCCAGCTTGCAGTTGCTCGGCGGTCAGTGAGCCACTGGCGTGCTGGCCTTGCAGTTCGGCCAGGCGCTCCTGATACAGGGCAACGTTAAGTGCGGTACGGTCTTCCTCGGCCTGGGCCTTGCGTCCACGCAGCACGGGGATCAGCAGGAAAGCCAGGGCGACCAGCAACAACAGGCCGGCGGCGAGCCACAATTCGATCATTTTGAGTCCTGAGAATTTTGCTGGAGCAGCGCACTGAGGCGCTCACGCTCATTGACAGACAAGGCGGCCTGCACGGAATTGTTGGCGCCCTTGCGCCGGCGCAACACCAGCACGCCAAGGCCCAGGGCACCCAGGCCCAAGAGCACGAAGGGGCCGTACCAGAGCAGGTAGGTGCGCGCATTCACCGGCGGTTTGTAGAGCACAAAATCGCCATAGCGCAGCACCAGGAAATCGACGATCTGGGCGTTACTCTGCCCCTCTTCCAGCATGCGGAAGATCTCCCGACGCAGGTCGGTGGCAATCGGCGCATTGGAGTCGGCGATATTTTGGTTCTGGCACTTCGGGCAACGCAGCTCTTCGGTCAGGGTACGAAAACGCGCGCGCTCACCCTCGTCCTTGAACTCATAGGTGTCGATGGCAGCGTTGGCCATGCCGATCAGGCTTGCGCCAAACACGCAGGCTAGTAGTAAGCGTTTCATGGCTTCACCTCGCTCTCATCAACCAGTTGCTGGTAGATCGGCGCCAGGGTGCTGCTCCAGACCTGCTCGTCAACCACACCCACATACTTGTGGCGGATGATGCCTTTGGCATCCACGAAGAAGGTTTCCGGCGCGCCATAGACACCCAGATTCAAGCCCAGGGTTCCTGCGGCATCTTCGATATTCAACTGATAAGGATTGTGCAGATCGCGCAGCCACTTCTGTGCAGGCTCGCGCTGGTCCTTGTAGTTGACGCCGTGAATGGTCACGCCACTGGCCGCCAGCTTGTTCAGCACCGGATGCTCGGCCCGACACGAGGGGCACCAAGTGGCCCAGACGTTGACCAGCGAGGGCTTGCCCAACAGGTCAGCCTGAGTAATGGTCTTGCCGGGCTCAATGACCGACGGCAAGGAGAACGCCGGGAACGGCTTGCCGATCAGGGCCGACGGTAGCTCGGATGGGTCGAGAAACAGACCGCGGTAGAGAAACAGCGCAATACCGAGAAACAACGCCAGCGGCACCAGCAGTACGAGACGTCTCATGCTGCTACCCCATTCATACCCAGAGCATCACGCACCCGCGTTTTGACCTTGACCCGATAACGTTTGTCAAAGGCCGCCAGCAGACCGCCCAAGCCCATCATCAGGCCGCCAAACCAAATCCAGCGCACGTAAGGCTTGATGTGCACGCGCACGGCCCAGGCGCCATTTTCCAGCGGCTCGCCGAGGGCGACATACAGGTCACGGGTGACGCCGGCATCGATACCGGCCTCGGTCATTGGCATGCCCTGCACGGTGTACAGGCGTTTTTCCGGGTGCAGCACCGCCACTTCCTCGGCGCCGTCCAGCACGCGAATGGTGCCTTTATCGGAGGTGAAGTTAGGGCCTTCAAAATGCTTGGCCCCCTCGAACACGAAGCGGTAGCCGCCTAGCTCCAGGGACTCGCCCGGCGCCAGCTTGAGGTCACGCTCAGCGCTGCCCTGGCTGACCAGCACCACGCCGATGGCGCAAACGGCAATGCCCAAATGCGCCAACTGCATGCCCCAGTAGCTACCGGACAACCCAACCATGCCTTTGAGCAGGCCCTTGTGCCGAGTCTTGTCCAGCAGGTCACGGACCCCGGCCAACAGCACCCAGGCGGCCAGGCAGCAGACCGCCAGCACCGACCAATTGAAGTCGCCAAGGATCAAGGTCGCGGCCACACCCAGCGCGGCACTGCCCAGCAGTACCGGAGCCAGCATGCCGAGCAGCCATTTGACCGGCGTGTCTTTCCAGCGCACCAGCACGCCCACCGCCATCACCAGCATCAGCAGGCCCATCAGCGGTACGAACAGCGCGTTGAAATAGGGTGGACCCACCGACATCTTGGCGCCGCTGAGGGCATCCAGCACCAGCGGATACAGGGTGCCGAGCAGAATCATCGCCGCGGCCACCACCAGTACCAGGTTATTGGCCAGCAGCAGGGTTTCCCGTGACCACAGGGCAAAACCGACCCGGCTCTTAACCACCGGGGCGCGCACGGCGAACAGGGTCAGCGAGCCGCCGACCACCACCAGCAGGAAGGCGAGAATAAATACGCCGCGCTCGGGATCGGTAGCAAAGGCATGCACCGAGGTCAGCACGCCGGAACGGACCAGGAAGGTGCCGAGCAAGCTCAGGGAAAACGCGGCAATGGCCAGCAGCACAGTCCAACTCTTGAACACGCCGCGTTTCTCGGTCACTGCCAACGAATGAATCAGCGCCGTGCCCACCAGCCAGGGCATAAAGGAGGCGTTCTCCACCGGGTCCCAGAACCACCAGCCGCCCCAGCCGAGTTCGTAGTAAGCCCACCACGAGCCAAGGGCAATGCCCAGGCCGAGAAAGGCCCAGGCGATGATGGTCCACGGCCGCGACCAGCGCGCCCAGGCGGCATCCAGCTTGCCGCCAAGCAACGCAGCAATGGCGAAGGCGAAGGCCACAGAGAAGCCGACATAGCCCATATAGAGCATCGGCGGGTGGACGATCAGGCCAATGTCCTGCAGCAACGGATTAAGGTCACGGCCGTCTTGCGGCATGTCCGGCAGCAGGCGCTCAAAGGGGTTGGAGGTAACAATCAAAAACAGCAGGAAGCCGACGCTGATCATGCCCATGATCGCCAGCACGCGGGCCAGCATCACTTCCGGCAACTGCCGGGAGAAGACCGACACGGCAAAGGTCCAGCCCCCGAGAATCAGGGCCCAGAGCAACAACGAGCCTTCGTGGGCGCCCCAGACGGCACTGAACTTGTAGTACCAGGGCAAGGCACTGTTGGAGTTGCTGGCCACATAGGCGACGGAGAAATCGTCGACCATAAATGACCAGGTCAGGCACAGGAAGGCAAACAGCAAAAAGGCGAACTGCCCCCAGGCCGCCGGCACCGCCAGGCTCATCCACTGGCGGTCACCACGCCAGGCGCCAATCAGCGGCAACGTGGCCTGCACCAGTGCCAGGCACAGGGCGAGAATCATGGCCAAGTGGCCCAGCTCGGGAATGATCAGATTAAGGTTCATGTTCAACTTCCGCTCTTGCCAGGCTGCGACTGGCCGCCGCTCTGCAACTGGCCGCTCTCTTTCAGCGCTTTGGTCACTTCCGGCGGCATGTAGTTCTCGTCGTGCTTGGCCAGTACTTCATCGGCAATCAGCACGCCGTCGGCATTGAGTTTGCCAAGGGCGACAATGCCCTGGCCCTCGCGGAACAAGTCAGGAAGGATGCCGCGATAGCGGATGGTGACGTTCTTGGCGAAGTCGGTGACCACAAACTCGACGTCCAACGAATCACCCGTACGCTTCAGCGAGTCCTTGGCCACCATGCCACCAGCGCGGATGCGCGTGTCCTGCGGCGCATCGCCATTGGCGATCTGCGTCGGCGTATAGAACAGGTTGATGTTCTGCTGCAGGGCACTCAGGGCGAGGGCCACGGCGATGGCGACACCGGCGAGAATGGCCAGGATGATCAACAAACGTTTCTTGCGCAGCGGATTCACTTCAACTCCTCACGACGCAAACGACGCGCCTCGTCTTGCAGATAACGACGCCGCGCCAGGAGCGGCGCCGCCACATTGACCGCCAGCACCAGCAGGCTGATGCCATAGGCCGACCAGACATACAGGCCATGGTTGCCCATGGCGACAAACTCAGCGAAGGACGCAAAACTCATGACTGCTGCTCCACGGCACGTTTCACTTCGGCCTGCACCCAGCTGCTGCGCGACTCGCGCTTGAGCACTTCGAGGCGCATGCGCACCATCAGCACGCAGGCAAAAAAGCAGTAGAAACCGAGCACCATCACCAACAGCGGCATCCACATCTCGGCCGGCATGGCCGGGCGCTCGGTGAGTTTGAACGTGGCCACCTGGTGCAGGGAGTTCCACCACTCCACCGAGTACTTGATGATCGGGATGTTGATCACCCCAACAATCGCCAGCACGGCACAGGCCTTGGCCGAGCTGTCACGATTACTGATCGACTGGCCCAGCGCAATAATGCCGAAGTACAAGAACAGCAGGATCAGCATCGAGGTCAGGCGCGCATCCCAAACCCACCAGGTGCCCCAGGTCGGCTTGCCCCAGATGGCTCCGGTGAGCAAGGCGATAAAGGTCATCCAGGCGCCAATGGGCGCGGCGCACTGCAGGGCCACATCGGCCAGTTTCATCTTCCACACCAGCCCCACCACGCCAGCCACCGCCAGCATGATGTAGCAGGACTGAGCGAGCATGGCGGCCGGCACATGGATATAAATGATGCGAAAGCTGTTGCCCTGCTGGTAATCCGCCGGGGCGAAGGCCAGCCCCCAGACCAAGCCGGTGCCGATCAGCAATACGGCGGCCACGGCCAACCAGGGCAACCAGCGGCTGCTGATCTGGTAAAACCATTTCGGTGAGCCGAGCTTGTGAAACCAGGTCCAGTTCATAGGTCGATCAAATCCGTTATTCCGCCACGCTGATGGTCAAACCAGCAGCAATGGCAAAGGGCGTCAGGGTTATTGCCAGCGCCGTCAGGCTGGCCATCCACAGCAGGTAGCCAGCCGTCGGCAGGCCCTGCAGCGCCGCCTGCAATACGCCGCTGCCAAGAATCAGCACCGGGATATACAGCGGCAAAATCAGCAACGCGAGCAGCAAGCCGCCGCGTTTGAGGCCCACGGTCAGGGCCGCGCCCACCGCACCGAGCAAACTCAGCACTGGCGTGCCCAACAACAGGGACAGCAGCAGCGTCGGCACACAGCGCGCCGGCAAGCCGAGCATCAGCGCCAACAACGGCGAGAGCAAGACCAGCGCCAGGCCGGAAAACAGCCAGTGTGCCAGCACCTTGGCCAGCACCAGAAGCGCCAGGGGGTGCGGCGAAACGACCCACTGCTCGAGGGAGCCGTCTTCGAAGTCACTACGGAACAGGCCGTCCAGCGACAGCAACACCGCCAACAAGGCCGCCACCCAGAGCAAGCCGGGCGATAGAGTTTTCAACAATTCGGTTTCCGGGCCTACGGCCAGGGGAAACAGGGCGATGACGATGGCGAAGAACACCAGCGGGTTGGCCAGCTCCGCCGGGCGGCGAAACAGCAGGCGTGCCTCGCGGGCCAGCAGCAGGGTAAAGACGTTACTCATGCCGCCCCCAGCAACAGTTCGCGGTAGCCGGCGGGCTTGTGCGTGAGATGGTGATGGGTGGTGAGGATGACCATACCGCCCTGCTCACAATGGGCCGCCAGATGGGCCTCCAGTTCGGCCACCGCCTGTTTGTCTAGGGCGGTGAAGGGCTCATCGAGAATCCACAGCGGCGGCGCATCGAGGTGTAAGCGCGCCAGCGCGACGCGACGCTGCTGACCGGCAGACAGGGTATGGCAGGGCACATCTTCAAAGCCGCGCAGGCCAACGGCGGCCAACGCCTGCCAGATCGCCTCACGCGTCGCCGGACGTTGCAGGGCGCAGAGCCAGGCGAGGTTTTCCTCGGCGCTGAGCAGACCCTTGATCCCGGCAGCGTGGCCAATCCACAATAAATTTCGCGCCAATAGGCCACGCTGCTCGGCCAGGGGTTTACCCTGCAGCAGAATGGCGCCGGCGGTGGGCTGCATCAGGCCCGCCAATAAGCGCAGCAACGAGGTCTTGCCGCTGCCGTTGGGGCCGGCCACTTGGAGCATCTCGCCCGGAACCACCTGCACCTCGAGGCTTTCGAACAACATGCGCCAATCCCGCTCGCAGGCGAGCGCCACGGCTTGCAGAAATGGACTGGTCACGGCATGGCTACCTATAGGCACATTCAAGTCGACGCCGGGGGTGGCCGCTATACTGACGCGGGCCATGGCACAGCCGGCCCGGACGGGGCGGCATTATACATGCCCTACCCTTACCCCCGAAGCAGGCATTTTCGACAGGTTGTAACCCAATGACGGCTGAAATCAGCAGTTCCCGCCCCATCGCGCCGACCACCTCGGTGGCACGGCCGAGCGTGGCGTCCACGGAGCTGGCGATCAAGCTGCTGCAACCGCTGGCCGGCCTGCTCAGTGCCGGCGAAAGCGCCGAAGCCGAGGTGATTGCCCTCAAGGAGCAGGCACAGAGCTTTCAACTGGTGCTCAAACTGACCCTGGAAAACGGCCGGCAAACCACGCTGCTGGCCAATAGCAACCGAGCCCTGGCACAGGGGACCGCCCTGGCCGTTACCGCCCTGTCGCAAACCCGCTTGGCGGTCGCCCTTCAGGCAGCACCTACGCCGCTGAATAACCTCGACTTGGAGCAGTTACCGCTCGGCAGCCTGCTGCAGGCCAAGGTGCTGAGCAGCGAAGTCATGGCCCAAGGCAAAGCCCAGCAGACGCTCTACAAGGTAGTGGCCAGCCTGCTTAACACCCCCCTGGCAGGCCGCCAGCTGAGCTTAGAAACGCCACTGGCCCTGCCCGTCGGCAGCTTGCTTAGCGCTCAAGTCAAAGGTCAGCAGGCCCTGAGTTTTCTACCCCTGAGCGGCCGCTTGGATCAACTCGCCCTTGGCCAACAACTGCAGACTCAGCAAAGCCGTCAAGGCTCTATAGAAGGCTTGCTCAAGGCCCTGCAAGGGCTGGGCAGCAGCGCAGCGGGCCAACCCCTACCGACCGGCCTGCAAGGCAGTATCGACAAATTGCTTGGCGCCATGCCGGATGTTCGCCAGCTCGGCGACCCCAAAGCGCTGGCCAAGGCCCTGGAAGACAGCGGTTTTTTTTTCGAGGCCAAATTACTCAGCGGTCAGACCCAAGCCCTGCCACAGGACCTCAAGGCCAACCTACTGCGCCTGGTGGCACAACTCATGCCCGCCCTACCCAACGCCACCGCAGCCGCCCTCACCGGCGCCCAGAACGAAGCTGGCTTGGCTCAAGCGCTGCCACTCATGTTGCGCAACATGCTCGGTGGCGCCAGCCAGGCCAGCTCGAAACTGCAGGCGCTGAACTTTCCATTGCCGGCCCGCCTACTGCAAAACCTGGACGCCGATGCCGATCTGGAAACCCTGCTGCGCCTGGCCGCCGCCGCCGTATCGCGATTGCAAACCCACCAACTGTCGAGCCTGGCGCAAACCCAGGTCGGCCCGGAGGGCAACCTGCTAACCACCTGGCAGCTGGAAATCCCCATGCGCAACCAGCAGGAGCTAGTACCCCTGCAGGTCAAACTGCAACGCGACGAAAGCCCGAAGAAAAATCCCAAGGAAAGCGGTGAGACCCTCTGGCGCGTCGAACTGGCTTTCGATCTCTCCCCTCTGGGGCCGCTGCAAGTGCAGGCACAATTACTACGCGGCAGCCTTTCCAGCCAGCTTTGGGCGGAACGCCCAACGACCGCCGAACTGATTGATCGCGAGCTCGGCCACCTGCGTGAACGCTTGAGCGCCGCGGGCTTGGAGGTGGGTGAACTGGCCTGTCGCCAGGGCGTGCCGCCACAAGGTCAACGCACCACCCTGGAACAACGCTGGGTCGACGAAACCGCATGAAACGCCAAGCCCCACGCCAAGCCATCGCCCTCAGCTATGACGGCCAGAATGCCCCCAACCTCACCGCCAAGGGTGACGACGAACTGGCCGAAGCCATCCTCGCCATTGCTCGCGAATACAAGGTGCCGATTTACGAGAATGCCGAGCTGGTACGCCTATTGGCCAAGCTGGAATTGGGGGATGCGATCCCTGAGCCGCTTTACCGCAGCATCGCCGAGATCATTGCCTTTGCCTGGTACCTGAAAGGTAAGTGCCCAGAGGGTTTTGAAGCCAAGGATCAAGACTGGTCACCCCTTGGCCAACCGCCGCTGTAAGCAAACACAACGGCATGGGTTTACCGGCAAACCTGCGGGCTAGACGACAAGAATCAAGAGTTTGGATGTTGGGCCTGGTGCAGCTTGCTCACCAGTTCGGCTTCCGCCTTGCTCAAGCCGCAAGACTGGGTCAGGTCATCGACGCTGGCCCCCATGCCCGCCAGGCGCGCGGCCTGGGTAAAAGACAAACTACTGGGATCGCGCTGTTCGATTTGCGTCACTTTGTCCGGCAACGGCGCGACAACACGCCGCAACTCGTACAGCTCTTCACCCATGCGCACACTACCGGTCAGGTAGGTATCCAGGCGTTTGCTCAGCTCCTTGAGGCGCTGGTCGCGGACGGCATCGCGCTCGACCTGCAGCGCCGCTAAATGGCGCTGACTCAGGATCAGCCAGCCGCACGCAGCCGCCAGCAGAACCGAAAACACCGCCAACACGATGACCGCCACCTCGAGCATCAATCAGATACTCTCGAGTTCGGACCATTCTTCTTCGGACATCATCTTGTCCAACTCGACCAGAATCAGCAGTTCGCCGTTCTTGTTGCATACACCTTGGATGAACTTGGCCGACTCGTCGTTGCCAACGTTAGGCGCGGTTTCCACTTCAGACTGACGCAGATAAACCACTTCCGCCACGCTGTCGACCAATATACCGACTACTTGCTTGTCGGCTTCGATGATCACGATCCGGGTGTTATCGGTGACCGGCGCCGAGTCCAAGCCAAAGCGCTGGCGAGTGTCGATCACGGTAACCACGTTGCCGCGCAGGTTGATGATGCCCAGCACATAACTGGGAGCACCTGGCACGGGAGCAATCTCGGTGTAGCGCAGGACTTCCTGCACCTGCATCACGTTGATGCCGTAGGTTTCGTTGTCCAGGCGAAAGGTCACCCACTGCAGAATGGGATCTTCAGAACCTTGTGCGGAGCTTTTCTTCATGTTCCCAGCCTCATCAAGAACCGCCTTCGGCGGCGTACGCGGGTGCTCCCCGCTGTCATTACTATAGAGCCTCGCACGGCGAGGCGCCCCAATCTACTAATGCAGCTGGCCGCTGGCCATACGCTTGGCCGCACCACTGGCAATAAGTTCGGCCAACGCGGCCACGTCCAGCAAAGCACACATATGCTCAATCACCGTACCCGCCAGCCATGGCCGCTGAGTCCGCTGAGTGCGCCACTTGACCTCAGTGGGGTCCAGGCGAATCGAGCGACTGACCTGATGGACTGCCAGGCCCCACTCGTAGCCCTGCACCGAAATCACATATTGCAGACCCTGACGAAAATCATCGCGATAACGGTCCGGCATAACCCAGCGTGCGGTATCCAGCACCTTCAGGTTGCCGGATTGCGAAGGCAATATGCCCAGAAACCAGTCTGGCTGACCAAATAGCGGGGTCAATTCCTGATCATGCAACGGGTAGATCGTACCCAGGCAAACCAAGGGCACCGCCAGGGTCAGCCCCGCCACATCAAATAGCAAACACTCGAAAGGCTCTTCAGCCCAACTCGGCTGGCCATCGAATGCGAGTACCGCCGGTGGCGGCTCGACGGCGACGGCAGCCACAGACTCGGGAAGCGAAACCTCGGGCGCCAGAACCGGAGCGACCACCAACGGCTCCACAACCGGCCGCACCTCAACCTGGATTTCAACTTCTCGCGGCGCCAGCAAACGGGCATCGCGCACCTGCTCTTCCAGCACGGCGCTTTGAAACTCATCCAGGCTGACACTGTCGGCCAACTCGGCGGCAGCCTCCTGCAACAACGCATCCAGATAGGACTGCAAAGCCAGTTGTGGGCGTGTGGCAGTAGTGACCGTTCGACTCATAGTACGTTTCCGTGAAGACAGCCTTTACAGGCTATCGGCCAACCTAGGCTGCGACTTGAGCGCTGCTGTTGAGCATAGGCCAGCATATCAAGCTACCTGTGCCGTGGGCTGTAAGGAAAGCAGGTGTTTGAGCAGTGCGCGATAGGCCAGCACCGCTCGACAGTTCGAATCAAACTGTGACGGCGTCAGGCCAGCTCGACTGGCATCACGTAGACGCGTATCGACCGGAATATAAGCCGGCCAAAGCTGCTCGGGATAGCTATTGCGCAGAGCGCGCAAGGTGCTCATGGAGGCCTGGGTGCGGCGATCGAACAGCGTCGGCACAATCAGGTAAGGCAGCGCCTGCTTGCGCGAGCGGTTGATCATTGCCAGGGTGCTGACCATGCGTTCCAGGCCTTTAACTGCAAGAAACTCCGTTTGTACCGGAATCACCAACTGTTGGCTGGCGGCCAGGGCATTGACCATCAGAATCCCCAACAAGGGCGGACTGTCGATCACTGCATGATCAAACTCGCCCCACAGCTGCGCCAGGCTCTTGGCGATCACCAGACCCAGGCCACTCTGCCCCGGCGACTGGCGCTCCAGCGTGGCCAGCGCAGTACTTGCTGGCAGCAGTTTGATGCGTTCATGACTGGTAGGCAGCAACAAGCGCTGTGGCAACCCCTGGGGCACCGTGCCCTGATGCAGGAACAGATCGTAGGCACTGTGCTCCAGGGAATCCGGGTCCTGACCGAAATAGCTGGTCATTGACCCATGGGGATCGAGATCGACCACCACCACCCGCTTGCCGGCATCGGCCAGCAAACCGGCCAGGGCGATGGATGTGGTGGTCTTACCGACTCCACCTTTTTGATTGGCGACTGCCCAGACTCTCATGGTTTCTATCCTCCCGGCAGGCTCAAGCCACACCGAGATATGGCGCCAGCCTCATGGGGCTGGCGACTGGGAATTGACGGCATCCGACGGCGGAGCCACTGCTTCTGGCTGCGGTGCAGGTTGCATGCCAGCTCGCCGCAAAGCGCCATCGGGCTGTGCATTGGCACTGCCCACGCCACTGATACTGCGGCGCACGTCCAAGTTGCGAGAGACCACCAACACCACCCGCCGGTTGCGGGTGCGCCCTTCGGCAGTGGCGTTATCCGCCAGGGGCTGGAACTCGCCGTAGCCCACGGCTGCCAAGCGACCTGGATTAACCCCATCCATGGCCAGCATGCGCACAATACTGGCCGCCCGCGCCGTCGACAGTTCCCAATTGCTGGGGAACTGTGGGGTATTGATGGGCAAATTGTCAGTAAAGCCTTCGATATGCACCGGGTTCTCATAGGGTGCCAGAATCTTGGCGATTTTCTCGATAATGGTAAAGGCCCGGTCGGTCGGAATGGCGTCGCCACTAGGGAACAGCAAACTGGAGTTGAGCTCAATCTCGACCCACAGCTCATTGCCCCGCACCGTCATCTGATCACTCATGATCATGTCGCCGAAAGCATCACGCATCCCTTGGGCGATGTCCTGCAGCGGATCGGAGGGAGGCACAGTGGCACTGGGTTCCTCAACTTCCGACACATCTGGCGTGGTGGTGCGCGGGCGTTCTTCACCAATAGGGATGGGTTTGATTGCCCGATCGGGCTGATTGAACACCCCTGTCAGGCTGTCCGAGAGGACCTTGTACTTGCCCTCGTTGATTGAGGAAATCGAGTACATGACCACAAAAAAAGCGAACAACAGCGTAATGAAGTCGGCATAGGAAACTAGCCAACGCTCATGGTTTTCATGCTCTTCTTGATGGCGCCTGCGGGCCATGATCAGTCCATAAAGCCTTGCAGCTTCAATTCGATGGAGCGCGGGTTCTCGCCTTCGGCGATCGACAGAATGCCTTCCAGCAACATCTCCCGGTAGCGCGACTGGCGCATGGCAATGGCCTTGATCTTGTTGGCGATTGGCAGCAACAAGAGGTTGGCAAAGCCCACGCCGTAAATAGTGGCCACAAATGCCACCGCGATGCCACTGCCCAGCTTGCTGGGGTCGGCCAGATTGCCCATGACGTGAATCAGCCCCATCACGGCGCCAATAATGCCGATGGTGGGCGCATAACCACCCATGCTCTCAAACACCTTGGCCGCCTGGATATCGCGGCCCTCCTGGGTGTACAGATCCACTTCGAGAATACTGCGAATGGCTTCGGGCTCAGCGCCATCCACCAGTAGCTGCAAGCCTTTGCGCGCGTAGTTATCGGGCTCGATATCGGCCAGCGGCTCAAGGCCCAACAATCCCTCTTTGCGCGCGGTCATGCTCCAGCCAACCACACGAGCAATACCGCCGGCGAGATCAATAGCAGGCGGCATGATAATCCAGCGAATCACCACCCCCGAGCGCTTGAGCACATTCAGCGGGGCCTGCAAAAACGCTGCACCCAAGGTGCCGCCAATCACGATCAACGCCGCAGGGCCGTTAAGCAGGGCACCCGCGTGGCCGCCTTCGAGGTAGTTGCCGCCGAGAATGGCGACAAACGCAAGAATCACCCCGATAAGGCTGAGCAAATCCATCAGAGGCAGGCCTCCGCCAGATGCTTACCGATGTCATCCAGGCTGTAAACAGCGTCCGCCAAACTGGCTTTGACAATCGCCATCGGCATCCCATAGATCACACAACTGGCTTCATCCTGAGCCCACACCTGACTACCGCACTGTTTGAGCAACCGTGCGCCTTCTCGACCATCCGCCCCCATGCCGGTAAGAACCACGGCCAGGACCTTGTCGGCAAAGGATTTGGCTGCTGAACCAAACGTGATATCCACACACGGCTTGTAGTTCAGACGCTCATCACCCGGCAAGATTTTCACCATGCCGCGCGGATCGACCATCATCTGCTTTCCGCCTGGGGCCAGCAGCGCCAAGCCCGGACGCAGCATGTCACCGTCCTCAGCCTCTTTGACGGAGATGCGGCACAGCTTGTCGAGACGTTCGGCAAATGCCTTGGTGAACGCCGCTGGCATGTGCTGAATCAACACGATTGGCGCTGGAAAGTTGGCTGGTAACTGGGTCAGAACACGCTGCAGGGCGACCGGACCACCGGTGGAGGTGCCAATCGCTACCAACCGATAGGACTTGCGCTTGACCGCTGCCGCCGCGACTGCAGGACTGCTGGGTGCAGGGCTTGACGGACGAGCCAAGGTGCTGGCTGCCTGCAGAGGCGCGCTCGCCTGCACAGGTGCGACAACCGGTGCAGCACGTCGATTACTGCGCGCGATGGTGTGAACCTTCTCGCAAAGCATCTGCTTAACCTTTTCCGGGTTACGCGAGATGTCTTCAAAGTTCTTCGGCAAGAAATCAACTGCACCGGCGTCCAGCGCATCGAGTGTCACCCGAGCGCCCTCATGGGTCAGCGAGGAGAACATCAATACCGGTGTTGGGCAGCGCTGCATGATGTTTCGCACAGCTGTGATGCCATCCATCATGGGCATTTCATAGTCCATGGTGATCACATCTGGCTTCAGCGCCAGCGCCTGATCGATGGCTTCACGGCCATTGGTGGCAGTGCCCACTACTTGAATATTCGGGTCAGCGGAAAGAATTTCCGAAACACGGCGGCGGAAGAAACCGGAATCGTCCACCACCAGGACCTTAACAGCCATACACACTCCTAAGCAGGTGCGCGGTCAACTGACCAACGCACCAGAAAATCAGACGCGACGCGCGTAACGCTTGAGCATGCTCGGCACATCAAGGATCAGAGCGATACGCCCATCCCCTGTAATAGTGGCGCCGGACATGCCAGGAGTGCCCTGCAGCATTTTCCCCAAGGGTTTAATTACCACTTCTTCCTGGCCAACCAGTTGATCGACGACAAAGCCGATGCGCTGGGTACCCACGGAGAGAATCACCACATGTCCCTCGCGCTGTTCTTCATGCGCTGCCGAATGAATCAGCCAGCGCTTAAGGTAAAACAGCGGCAAGGCCTTGTCCCGCACGATAACCACTTCCTGGCCATCGACCACATTGGTACGCGAGAGATCCAAGTGGAAAATTTCATTGACGTTGACCAGCGGGAAGGCAAATGCCTGATCCCCGAGCATCACCATCAAGGTCGGCATAATCGCCAGGGTCAACGGCACCTTAATGACAATCTTGGTGCCCTGGCCCTTGGCTGAATAGATGTTGATGATGCCGTTGAGCTGGGAAATCTTGGTTTTCACCACGTCCATGCCCACACCACGACCGGACACGTCGGAAATCTCGGCTTTAGTTGAGAAGCCCGGCGCGAATATCAGGTTGTAGCATTCGGTCTCGCTTAAACGGTCTGCAGCATCTCGGTCCAGCACACCTTTCTCAACAGCCTTGGCCCGCAACACATCGGGGTCCATACCGTTGCCGTCGTCAGAGATCGACAACAAAATGTGATCGCCTTCCTGCTGGGCCGCCAGTACGATCTTGCCGCTACGGCTCTTGCCGTTGGCTTCGCGCTGCTCTGGCGACTCGATGCCATGGTCAACCGAGTTGCGCACCAAGTGCACCAACGGGTCGGCCAGGGCCTCAACCAAGTTCTTGTCGAGATCGGTTTCTTCACCGACCAGCTCCAAGTTGATTTCTTTTTTCAGGCTACGCGCCAAGTCACGTACCAATCGCGGAAAACGACCGAATACTTTCTTGATTGGCTGCATGCGGGTTTTCATTACCGCTGTTTGCAGATCCGCGGTCACCACATCCAGGTTGGATACAGCCTTGGCCATGGCCTCGTCGCCGCTATTGGAGCCCAAGCGCACCAAACGGTTACGCACCAGCACCAGCTCACCGACCATGTTCATGATTTCGTCGAGCCGCGCGGTATCCACACGTACAGTGGTTTCAGCCTCACTGGCCGCTGGTTTATCGGCAGCCGCGGCTGGTGCCGCAGACTTGGCGGGTTCAGCCTTGGCAGCGACTGGCGCTGGGGTCGGCTTGGCAACGGGTTTGCTCGGCGCTGATGCCGCTGGAGCGGGCACGGCAGCGACAGGTGCAGGTGCAGGTGCAGGTGCAGGTGCAGGTGCAGCAGGTTCAACGAACTTGCCCTTACCGTGCAACTGATCCAGCAACGCCTCAAACTCATCGTCGGTAATGTTTTCATTGGAGCTTGGCGCAACGCTGGGCGCGGCGACTGCCGCAGGCTCATCATTGCCAGCGGCAAACTGCCCCTTGCCGTGCAATTGATCAAGCAGCGCTTCAAATTCATCATCGGTGATTTCATCACCGGATGCCGGAGCAGCGGCTGGCGCCGGGGCTAGTGCAGCGGGCGCCGACTCTTCTGCCGGGGCAACAAACTGCCCCTTGCCATGCAGCTGATCCAGCAGGGCTTCGAATTCATCATCCGTAATTTCATCGCCCGACGTCGCCACCGGAGCGACCTCAGCAACCGCAGCGGGCTCAGCCAAGGCATCGAGCAACTGATCGAATTCGCTGTCGGTGATATCACCTTCGACTTCAGGCTCAGGCACGACTTCAGCCTGTGGTTCAGGAGCTGCTTCAGCAACCACCTCCACTGCTGAGGCAGGCTCAGCGAGGCGCGCCAAGGCGGCCAACAGTTGCGGAGTGGCGGGAGTCAGTTCGACGCGCTCACGCACTTCGGTAAACATGCCATTGACCGCATCCAGGGCCTCAAGCACCACATCCATGAGCTCGGAATCAACCCGACGCGAGCCTTTACGCAAAATGTCGAACACGTTTTCGGCGATATGGCAGCACTCCACCAGCTCATTGAGCTGAAGGAATCCGGCGCCGCCTTTGACGGTGTGAAACCCACGGAAAATCGCATTGAGCAAATTCATATCGTCCGGGCGGCTTTCCAGCTCAACCAACTGCTCGGACAATTGCTCAAGAATCTCGCCGGCCTCTACCAGGAAGTCCTGGAGAATCTCTTCATCGGCGCCGAAGCTCATTCGCGTGCTCCCTAAAATCCAAGGCTGGACAGCAGATCATCGACATCGACCTGACCGGATACGACGTCATCACGCTTATCGGCATGAATCTGCGGACCTTCACCCCGGGTTGGCTCTTTTTGTTGTTCTTGTTCGGCACGCAATGCGTCGTGATCGTGCTGAATGCCGGTATAGCGATCGATCTGCGAGGCCATGCACACCAGTTTGACCAGGTTGCGCTCGACCTCTGTTACCAGACTAGTGACCCGTTTGATCACCTGCCCAGTTAGATCCTGAAAATCTTGCGCCAGCAAAATGTCGTTGAGGTTGCCGGACAATTTGCTGCTGTCGCGCTCGCTACGCTCAAGGAACAACTCGATACGTTTAGCCAGTTCGCGAAACTCATCGGCACCGACCTCGCGACGCATAAAGCGCGCCCAATCAACCCCCAATGATCGCGACTCGCTGCTCAAATCATTGACCAGCGGCGCGCTCTCCTCCACCAGATCCATAGTGCGGTTAGCTGCTTTCTCGGTCATGCGCACAACGTAGTTGAGACGTTCGGTGGCATCACTGATCTGCGACACCTCCTCCGCATGGGAGCCGTGCAAATCGATTTGAAAGTTGACGATGGAGTTGTGCAGCTCACGAGTTAGCTTACCGACCTCGAAATACAGGCCTTGATCGCGTGCTTTGTTTAAATCGTGAATGACTTGTACAGCGTCGCCGAAATTGCCTCGTTCGAGGCTGTCCAGCAAATCTCGGGCGTGAGTTTTAAGGCTCGTTTCTAGATCGCCCATCTGCGGTTTTTCGTGCTCCATAGCGCCCTCGCGGCAGACATCAGCCGTTAACCCGCTCAAAGATCTTGTCGATCTTCTCTTTCAGCACTTGAGCAGTGAACGGCTTGACTACATAGCCATTCACCCCCGCCTGCGCCGCTTCAATAATCTGGTCGCGCTTGGCTTCTGCGGTCACCATCAACACCGGCAACTGCTTCAGGCGCTCGTCGGCACGCACCGCACGCAACAGGTCGATACCCGTCATGCCCGGCATGTTCCAGTCAGTGACCAGAAAGTCGAAACTGCCACTCTGCAACATCGGCAGTGCTGTAACGCCGTCATCGGCCTCGGCGGTATTGGTAAAACCCAAGTCACGCAAGAGGTTCTTGATGATCCGGCGCATCGTCGAGAAGTCATCGACGATGAGGATTTTCATATTCTTGTCCAAATCGACCTCCGTACAGTCCTAAACATGCCCAGCGCCTGGACATGCCGTGCAATCGTGAAACCAGCGTTGTGCTTAGTGCTCACGCCATTCGCCTAGCCGGGCCCGCAAACGTGCGGCGCACTGGCTGTGTAACTGGCTGACGCGAGATTCACTGACCCCCAGCACTTCGCCAATTTCCTTCAGATTCAGCTCTTCATCGTAATACAGGGCCAGGATCAAGCGCTCGCGCTCTGGCAAGTTGGCGATGGCATCAGCCAACGCCGCCTGGAAGCGTTCCTCTTCCAGATCACCAGAGGGCTCAAGCTGGGTAGTGCCCCTTTCTTCATGACTACCGCCCGGCTCGTTTTCCTGTAACAGGTCATCGAAGCTGAACAAACGGCTGCCCAAAGTGTCGCTCAGAATGCCGTAGTAATCCTCGAGACTCAATTGGAGTTCGGCCGCAACCTCTTGATCTTTAGCGTCTCGACCCGTTCTAGCCTCAACTTTTCGAATTGCATCGCTAACCATGCGACTGTTTCGATGCACCGAACGCGGTGCCCAATCGCCTTTACGCACGTCATCAAGCATGGCACCGCGGATGCGAATACCTGCGTAAGTTTCAAAACTGGCGCCCTTGGTGGCATCGTATTTGGTGGAAGCTTCGAGCAAGCCAATCATGCCCGCCTGGATCAAATCGTCCACCTGCACGTTAGCGGGTAACCGCGCCAACAGGTGATAAGCAATGCGTTTGACCAGAGGCGCATAGCGCTCGATCAACTGGTGCCGGGAGTCCTGCGCCTGCGCTTTGCTGTACATACGAAGTCCAGTGGCTGCTGTCATACGCCGATGTCCGCACTCGACTGCTGCTGCACCAGGCGCTCAACGAAAAACTCCAGATGTCCACGCGGGTTGGCCGGTAAAGGCCAGGCATCAACTTTCTGGGCGATTGCCTTGAATGCCAGCGCGCATTTCGAGCGCGGGAACGCTTCATACACCGCACGTTGCTTCTGCACGGCCTTGCGTACCGATTCGTCGTAGGGAATGGCCCCTACGTACTGCAAGGCCACGTCGAGGAAACGATCAGTGACCTTAGTCAGCTTAGCAAACAGATTGCGTCCTTCTTGCGGACTGTGGGCCATGTTGGCCAGCACCCGGAAACGACTCATGCCGTGATCGCGATTGAGCAGTTTGATCAGCGCGTAGGCGTCGGTGATCGAGGTGGGCTCATCGCACACCACCAGCAGGACTTCCTGGGCGGCGCGCACAAAACTCACCACGCCATCGCCAATGCCGGCGGCGGTATCGATGATCAACACATCAAGGTTGTCGCTGATCTCGCTGAACGCCTGAATCAAACCGGCGTGCTGCATCGGCGTCAGCTGCACCATGCTCTGGGTACCGGATGCGGCAGGCACAATGCGGATGCCGCCCGGCCCTTGCAGCAGCACGTCACGCAGTTCGCACTCACCACTGATCACGTCTTCCAGCGTACGTTTGGCGGTCAGCCCCAGCAGCACGTCGACGTTAGCCAACCCCAGGTCGGCGTCCATCAACATGACCCGCCGACCAAGGTCGGCCAGGGCCAGGGACAGGTTCACCGACACATTGGTCTTGCCGACGCCGCCCTTGCCGCCGGTCACCGCAATCACCTGAACGGGATGCATACTACCCATGTTCTCTACACACCTTGTCTTGCTTCAACTGGGATCGCCTGCCTGAGTTAACTCAGGAACGTCAGGCGATGCAAGGTACACACCTTCTCACAGGCTAGCCGACGCGCTGGGAGGGGTGCTGATATAAATCCGCAAACATATCGGCCATGGCATCTTCACTGGGCTCTTCGGGCGCCTGCAGACTCACGGCGCGACTGACCAGTTGATGGCTGCGCGGCACCTGCAAATCATCAGGAATCTTAGGCCCATCAGCCAGATAGGCTACCGGTAGGTGCTGGCTGATAGCCAGCCCTAAAACCTCACCGAGGCTGGTGGCTTCATCCAGTTTGGTCAAGATACAGCCGGACAATCCACAACGCTTGTAACTATGGTACGCCGCCTTGAGCACTTGGCTCTGGCTGGTGGCAGCTAAAACCAGATAATTCTTTGCCTTGACGCCACGGCTCGCCAGGGCCTCCAGCTGCATGCGCAGCTCAGGTGCGCTACCCGGCAGCCCGGCGGTATCGATCAACACCACACGCTTACGCACCAGCGGCGCCAGAGCCTGAGTCAAGGATTGGCCAGGATCAACCTGGGTCACCGAGACATTGAGAATGCGCCCCAGGGTTTTGAGCTGCTCCTGGGCGCCAATGCGATAGCTGTCCATGCTCACCAAGGCGATATTTTGCGCGCCGTACTTGAGCACATAGCGCGCGGCCAGCTTAGCCAAGGTGGTGGTTTTACCCATGCCCGCAGGCCCTACCAAGGCAATCACTCCGCCCTCTTCCAGCGGTTCAACCTGCGGCGTACGAATGGCGTGGGCCAGATGAGCCAGCAGCATGCGCCAGGCCTGGCGCGGCTCGGTCACCTTGGCAACCCGCTCCAGCAATGCCCGCGACAAATCGGCCGACAAGCCCATGCGCTGTAGCCGCCGCCACAGATTGGCTTGCTGCGGTTTGCGGGTTTGCAGCTGACCCCAGGCGATCGAGCCCAGCTGCACTTCGATCAATTCACGCAGGCCATGCAATTCAAAACGCATGGCATCCAGGGCGCTTTGCTCGGTGCCGGCAGAGGCTGCAGCGGCACTGCGTGGCAAGGCCGGACGAGGCGCCAGCGGTTTGGCAGCTGCCGCTGCAGCCGGGCCGAACAACTGGCCGTTCTGGCCGTTGTCCGCCTCCACCCGCGTGGTCAGTTCGGCATGGGCACTGGCGATCCGCGATTGGGTCTTGCGCAACTCAGCTTCCAGAGCCGGGTTGGCCTGACGCGCCGGCGCAGCAGGTACCTGATAGTCCAGGGCGGCCGTCAGCTCCACACCGCCAGCAACCCGGCGATTGGCGATGATCGAGGCGTCAGCGCCCAGCTCATCACGCACCAGTTTCATGGCTTGACGCATATCGGCGGCGAAAAAGCGTTTGACTTGCATGGCCTAGGACCTCAGTTCTGTCCCACCGTCGCAACGATGGTGACCTGCTTGTTATCCGGGATTTCCTGGTACGCCAGCACGTGCATATTCGGCACGGCCAGTCGAGCAAAGCGCGAGAGCATCGCCCGGACCGGACCGGCTACCAGCAGAATCGCTGGCTTGCCGAGCATTTCCTGGCGCTGCGCCGCATCCACCAGGGAACGCTGCAGCTTCTCGGCCATGCCAGGTTCAAGGAGGATGCCCTCCTCTGAGCCCTGACCGGCCTTCTGCAAGCTATTGAGCAAGATCTGTTCCAACCTTGGCTCAAGGGTGATCACAGGCAGCTCCGGCTCTAGTCCCACAACGCTTTGCACGATTGCGCGGGCCAAGGCCACACGGACCGCCACCACCATGGCGGCGGGATCTTGACTCTTGGTCGCGGTGTTGGCGATGGTCTCGGCGATGGTGCGGATGTCACGTACTGGCACCTGCTCCTGCAACAAGGCCTGCAACACCTTAAGCAGGGTCGACAGCGATACCGTGCCCGGCACCAGCTCTTCTGCCAGCTTGGGCGAGCTCTTGGCCAGCAACTGCAAGAGCTGCTGAACCTCTTCATGGCCCAGCAGCTCATGGGAATGCTTGTGCAGCACTTGGTTGAGGTGGGTAGCGACTACGGTACTGGCATCCACCACCGTATAACCCAGTGACTGCGCCTGATCACGCTGATTAACATCAATCCACACCGCTTCCAGGCCAAACGCCGGATCCTTGGCGGCAATGCCGTTGAGCGGGCCGAACACCTGGCCAGGGTTGATCGCCAGTTCGCGATCCGGATACACCTCGGCCTCGGCGACGCTGACACCCATTAGGGTCAGGCGATAGGCATTCGGCAACAGGTCCAGGTTGTCGCGGATATGCACCGACGGCATCAGAAAGCCCATTTCCTGGGACAGCTTCTTGCGTACACCCTTGATCCGCGCCAGTAACTGGCCGCCCTGGTTACGGTCCACCAGAGGAATCAAGCGATAGCCAACTTCCAGGCCAACCATGTCCACGGGCATCACATCATCCCAGCCCAACTCCTTGGTTTCCTGGGCACGCTGGGCCGGCAGCAGTTCCTGTTGGCGCTGGACTTCCTGCACCGCCTCTTCGCTGACCAGACGCTGCTTGTTGGCAATCCAATAAGCACCGCCTGCTGCCACCAGACCGAGGCTGATGAAGGAGAAGTGCGGCATGCCTGGCACCAGCCCCATGGCAATCATGATCGCCGCCGCCACGGCGAGCGCACGCGGCGAGGCAAACATCTGCCGATTGACCTGGGTGCCCATGTCTTCCGAACTGGAAACTCGCGTCACCATGATCGCCGCCGCCGTGGACAGCAACAGTGACGGAATCTGCGCCACCAGACCGTCACCAATGGTCAGCAGGGTGTAGATCTTCCCAGCCTCAGCAAACGCCAGGTCGTGCTGAAACACACCAATAGCGATGCCACCAATCAGGTTAATGAACAGAATCATCAGGCCGGCGATCGCATCGCCGCGTACAAACTTGCTGGCACCGTCCATGGAGCCGTAGAAGTCAGCTTCTTGGGACACTTCAGAGCGACGACGCTTAGCCTCCGCCTGCTCAATCAATCCAGCATTCAGGTCGGCATCAATCGCCATCTGTTTGCCCGGCATGGCATCCAGGGTGAAACGCGCACTGACCTCGGAAATTCGCCCAGCACCCTTGGTGACCACCACAAAGTTGATGATCATCAGGATCGCAAACACCACGATACCGACGACGTAGTTGCCGCCGATCACCACCTCACCAAACGCCTGAATCACCTGCCCTGCGGCCGCATGGCCATCCTGCCCGTGCAACAGCACCACCCGCGTGGACGCCACGTTGAGCGCAAGACGCAACAAGGTAGCCGCCAGCAGAATGGTGGGGAACACGGCAAAGTCGAGGGGGCGTAGGGCGTAGATGCTGACCAGCAAGACCACGATCGACAGGGCAATGCTGAAGGTAAACAACACATCGAGGAGAAACGGCGGAATCGGCAACATGACCATGCCGAGCATGATCAACAACATCAGCGGAATGCCGAGATTGCCCTCGCGCAGACCCGAAAGGTTGCTGCGCACGTTGCCGATCATTTGCGTGCGGTCCACTGCCACTGCCCTACTCCAGCCAATTCAATCTTTTGACGCGCGAAGCGTCGATGAACTGGCTAGTGCAAGAACCCGTCCAACTTGCCCAAGCGGTTGAGGACAAAGACAAAATAACCGCGCACGGGGCTGTTGCCGTTACTCATCACGGCGCAAGTCCGGCGGAATTGGCAAGTCAGGCAACGGTCCTGGTCGCTTACCCTTACCGGAGCGGAATTGCTTGAGCTGATAGACATAGGCCAGTACCTGAGCCACGGCCAAATACAAACCAGCAGGGATTTCCTGATCCAGCTCGGTGGAGAAATACACCGCCCGCGCCAACCCGGGCGACTCCAACACCATGACCTTGTGCTGCTGGGCGATCTCGCGAATCTTCAGCGCCATAAAGTCGCCACCCTTGGCCAACAACACGGGCGCCGTGCCTTTGGCTGGGTCGTACTTGAGCGCCACGGCAAAGTGGGTCGGGTTGGTGATAACCACGTCGGCAGTGGGGATCGCCGCCATCATCCGCCGCTCGGCCATCTCGCGCTGCATCTGCCGAATCCGCGACTTGACCTCGGGCTTGCCCTCGCTGTCCTTGTATTCGTCGCGCACTTCCTGCTTGGTCATCATCAGCTTCTGCTTGTGATCCCAGAGCTGGAACGGCACGTCCACGGCAGCAATCAGAATCAGCCCGCAGGCCATCCACAGCATGCTCCACCCCACCAGCTCGGCACTGTTGATGATCGCGGCTTCTAGAGGCTGATTGGCGATGGCCAGCAGATCGTCCTGGTCAGCCGAGAGCACCGCCAACGCCACCAGCAAAATTACCGTGAACTTGGCCAGAGCCTTGAGCAACTCCACCAAGGCGTGGGTGGAAAACATACGCTTGAGCCCGGAAGCCGGGTTCATCCGGCTGGCCTTGGGCGCCATGGCCTCGGGCGAAAACAGCCAACCGCCGAGGGCAATCGGGCCAAGAACGGCGGCGATCAGCAGGATCACCAGCAGCGGCATAATCGCTTCCAGGGCCATCTTGCCGGAGGCCAGCAGGTACAAGGCCATAGAGCGATCATCCAGCAATACATCGCGCGACAAGGCAAAGTTGCCGCGCATCAGTTCCAGCAAGGCCTGACCGAAATCCCCGCCGTACACCAATAGGCCGCCGATCCCGGCCATGGTCACCACCACGGTATTCAGCTCGCGGGAGCGGGCGATCTGGCCTTTCTTGCGCGACTCTTCGAGCCGCTTACTGGTGGGTTCCTCGCTTTTGTCGGCGCCACTTTCGCTTTCAGCCATGTCGCCTCCTCAGCGCGCCTGCGCCAGTTCGCGCAACAACTGCAGGCCTTCGCTGGCCAGCAATTGGTACTGAGCGAGAAAGTCCGCCAAGCCCAACCAGAAAATCACCAGGCCGATGACCAGGGTCATCGGAAAACCGATGGAGATGATGTTCAGCTGCGGCGCGGCGCGGGTCATGATGCCAAACGCCAGATTGACCACCAGCAACGCGGTGATCGCCGGCAGCACCAGCAGCAGCCCGGCGCCCAGTACCCAGCCCAGCTTGCCGGCCAGCTCCCAGTAATGATTAGTCGACAGACCAGTGCCCACGGGCAGGGTAATAAAACTCTCGGCCAGCACCTCGAACACCACCAGGTGGCCGTTCATGGCGAGAAACAGCAGGGTCACCAGCATCAGCAGCATCTGCGCCAGCACCGGCACGGAAACGCCGTTGGCCGGGTCGATCATGGAGGCAAAGCCCAGGCCCATCTGCACGGCAATGATCTGCCCTGCCACCGAAAACAGATGGAAGAACAGCTGTAGGGTAAAACCTAGCATCACCCCGATCAGCACTTCCTGAGTGATCAGCATGAGCGAGCGCACCGTCAGGGCATCGATCACCGGCATCGGCGGTAAGGTCGGCACCAACACTAGGGCGATGGCCATGGCCAGGTACAGACGCACCCGTACCGGCACCAGCTGGGTGCCGATGATCGGCATCACCATCAACAGCGACGCGATGCGAAACAGCGGCAAGAGAAAGCTACCGACCCAGGCGCCAATCTGCTCATTGCTCAGCTCCAGCATCAGACGAGCACCGGCTAGCCGATCAACAAGGGGATGTTCTGAATCAGGTTCTGGGTGTACTCCATCAGCTCGCGCACCAACCAGGGCCCTGCCCAGATCAACGTCAGCAGCATCACCAGCAAGCGCGGCACAAAGCTAAGGGTCTGTTCGTTGATCTGGGTGGCGGCCTGAAACATGGCCACGATGAGCCCCACCACCAGGCTGGGCAACACCACCAGGCCCACAATCACCGCAGTCAGCCAGAGCGCATCACGAATCAGGTCTACCGCCACTTCAGGAGTCATCAGCGTCGCTCTATAAAGTGCCGAAGCTGCCGGCCAGGGTGCCGATCACCAGGGCCCATCCATCAATCAGGACAAACAGCATGATCTTGAACGGCAGGGAAATGATCAGCGGCGAGAGCATCATCATGCCCATGGCCATGAGGATACTGGCCACCACCATGTCGATGATCAGGAACGGAATAAAGATCATGAAACCAATCTGGAACGCGGTTTTCAGCTCGGAAGTGACGAACGCCGGGACCAGAATGGTCAGCGGTGCCTGATCCGGCGACGCGATATCGGTGCGCTTGGACAGGCGCATAAACAGTTCGAGATCGGACGCCCGCGTCTGCGCCAGCATAAAGTTCTTCAGCGGCACCTCGGCCTTGAGGATCGCCTCCTGAGCCGGTAGCTGATTACTCAGGTACGGCTGCAGGGCCTCGCGGTTTATCTGATCGAAGACCGGCGCCATGATGAACAGCGTGAGGAACATCGCCAGGCCGATAAGTATCTGATTGGACGGCGTCTGCTGCAGGCCCAAGGCCTGACGCAAAATGGAAAAGACGATGATGATGCGGGTGAAGCTGGTCATCAGCATGACGAACGCTGGAATAAAACTCAGCGCCGTCATGATCAGCAGAATCTGCAGGCTGACCGAATACTCCTGCTGCCCGGCCGCATTGGTGGCCAGGGTAATGGCCGAAATCTTCAGCGGATCATCCGCACCCAGCGCCAGAGGTGCCACCAGCGCCAGTAATACGGCGAACACTATACGCAACGCGCCCATCAGGGTTTGTCCTTCTGATCCTTGCCCAGCAACTCCATCAGGCGTTGCGCAAATTCCGGCGTGGCCGGCTCGCCGTCTGCCAGGTGTACTGGCTCTTTCAGTGTGTGTAATGGGGTAATGCGCCCGGCACTCAGGCCCAGCAAAACCTGTTCGTTACCCACCTGCACCAGCACCAGACGCTCGCGCGGCCCAAGGGCCTGACTCGCAAGCAACTTGATCACCTGATTGCCACGCGGGCCGATCTGCTGCACGCGGCGCAGCAACCAGGCGAGGACGAAAATCAAGCCGATCACCAGCAGCAGGCCCAGCAACATCTGCCCCAGTTGCGCGCTCAGGTTGCCACTGCTGGCCAGCACCGGCGTAACGGCTGTGGTCGCCGGCTCGGCCGCCATGGCCGTCAGCGGCAACGCCAAGAAAACCCCAAGGAGTCGGCGCATGGATTCAGCGCAACTTCTTGATGCGTTCGCTCGGACTGATCACATCCGTCAGACGAATGCCGAACTTTTCGTTCACCACCACCACCTCGCCATGGGCGATCAGGGTGCCGTTGACCAATACATCCAGCGGCTCACCCGCCAGTCGATCCAGCTCGATCACCGAGCCCTGGTTGAGCTGCAAGAGGTTGCGGATGGTGATGTCGGTATTGCCCACTTCCATGGAGATCGACACGGGAATATCGAGAATCACGTCCAGGTTTGGCCCATCCAGACTCACCGGCCCGGTGGAGCGCGGCACACCGTCAAACTCCTGCATCATCGCCCGCGGTGCGGCCGGTTCAGCGGGAGCGCTTTGCGCCATCATCGCGTCGATATCGTCCTGACTGGCATCACCGGCCTCCGAGAGTGCCGCGGCCCATTCATCGGCCAGTGCCTGCTCCTCAGGGGAGGTGCCTTCTTCTTCGTCTGCCATCGGTTGTCCTCGGCGGGCTCTGTAGCAATAGTTTAAAAATGCGTACTAACGACTGCGTTCGATCGGGTCCAGCACCTGGAAGGCCAGCTTGCCTTTGTGTGCACCGAGCTTGACGCTGAACGCCGGTACACCGTTGGCGCGCATCACCACCTGGTCGGGCAGGTCCACCGGAATCACGTCACCCGGTTGCATGTGCAGAATGTCGCGCAAGCGCAACTGGCGGCTGGCCACGGTGGCACCCAAGGGCACACTGACATCCAGGATGTCTTCACGCAGGGCCTTGATCCAGCGTTCGTCCTGATCGTCAACATCAGACTGAAAACCGGCGTCGAGCATGTCGCGAATCGGCTCAATCATCGAATAAGGCATGGTGATGTGCAGATCGCCGCCACCGCCATCCAGTTCGATATGGAAGGTCGACACCACAATCACTTCGCTGGGGCTGACGATGTTGGCCAGGGCCGGGTTCACTTCCGAGTTGATGTACTCGAAATTGATGTCCATGACCGCATGCCAGGCCTCTTTTAAATCGACAAAGGCCTGGTCGATCACCATGCGCACCACGCGCAACTCGGTCGGGGTGAATTCACGGCCTTCAATCTTGGCATGGCGGCCGTCGCCGCCGAAAAAGTTGTCCACCAGCTTGAACACCAGTTTGGCGTCGAGAATGAACAGGCCGGTGCCACGCAGCGGCTTCATCTTCACCAGATTGAGGCTGGTGGGCACATACAGCGAGTGCACGTACTCGCCAAATTTCATCACCTGCACACCGCCCACGGCCACATCGGCGGAGCGGCGCAACAAGTTGAACATGCTGATGCGGGTGTAGCGGGCAAAACGCTCGTTGATCATTTCCAGGGTGGGCATGCGCCCACGGACGATACGGTCCTGGCTGGACAGATCGTAACTTTTGACCGTACCGGGCTCGGCGGCCTCTTCGGTTTCGACCGCGCCGTCATCGACCCCATGCAGCAGGGCATCGATTTCGTCTTGTGACAGCAGGTCTTGCACAGCCATTAGCGCACGCTCCTACTGCAACACAATATTGGTAAACAGCACTTGCTCGACCGCCATCTTGCCGGTCTCCTTCTGCGCCAGAGCCTGCACGCTGGCGGTGGTCTGCTGACGGAGCATTTCCTTGCCCACCGGCGTGCTCAAGGCTTCGAAGTCCTGACCAGAGAACAGCATGACCAGGTTATTGCGCAGCACCGGCATGTGCTCGTGCAGCGCATCCAGCTCAGCCTTATCGCGCCCCATCAGGGCCACGCTGACCTGCATGTAACGCTGGCGACCCTTGAAGTTGTAATTGACCACAAACGCGGGCGCCAACACCTCATAAATTGCCTGTTTCTTTACCGGTTTGCCGGCATCTTCAGTCTTGGCGTGCTCTTCGCTTTTGGCTTCTTCCTTCTTGTCGCCCTTGAGGAAGAACAAGGTCGCGCCCACCGACAGGCCGATGGCCAGCAACAGACCAACAACAATCAGGATGATCAGCTTCAACTTGCTCTTGCCAGCGGGTTTGCCGTCAGCATCTGCCGCTGGAGCTTTTGCTTCTTCTTTCTTAGCCATGCCAATAATCCGTCACTGATCGAAGTTCTGTCAGCGTTCAAGGGGTTGAGAGCAAGTGTTATGCCAGCTTGTGAAAAATCAGGCCTACGCAATGCTCGATGTGCGCAGCGGATATACCAGTATGACCGCGCCCTGTCACCCAAAAACGGCTTCGCCCGGCAAGCCGGGCGAAATCCAGTTTAGATCAATGCAGCAACGGCTTAGGCGTAGTAGTCCACCAGGCGCCTGGCGTTGCTCAGCGTAGTGCTGCGCACTTCACCGAGACTCTGGGGCTTTTCCTCTTCACTCAACGCCAAACCGGACGCCGACTCACCACGCCGCTGACTCTCGCCATCTTGCCCTTGACCCTGCCCCTGCCAACCACGGCTCAAGGACTGATCAGAGACATTCACATCCAGCAGGTTCATACCCTGCTGGGTGAACAGGTCACGCAGGCGCTGCATCTGCCCTTCGAGGGTATCGCGTACCCCGGCATTGGGGCTGGCGAACGTCACCTGGGTCTGGTCCTTGCTGATATCCACCCGCACTTCAAGACGTCCGAGCTCGGCCGGATCAAGCTGGATTTCCGCCGATTTGAGGTTCTGGCTGGACAGCCACATGACTTTGTCCACGACCGCCTCACTCCAACCGCCCTGCTGCATCGCCACCGGCTGTCCCGGCACCAGCACCGAACGGGCACTGGCCGAGGTCTGCTGAGCGATAGCCTGACTCAAGGCACTGAGGCGCCCGGCCAAGTTGTCACTGCGTAATTCAGTCGTGCCCTCGGCTAGCCCCTCCCCCTCCAGCGCAGACACATCCAACTCACCCAGTTCAAGGGCATTGTCAGCTTCACCCGCGCCCTCAGCCAGGACCGCCAGCGTACCGGCAAAAGCCTGGGCGCCATCACCACTAATAGCCGCCGTAACGGCGCCCGCTGTCGGGCCAGCCTGTTGCGCCGCTGTCTGGGCCTGGGCCTGGGCCTGGGCGCCAATTTCCAGCGCCAGGCGCACGCCAGGCAAGGTATTGAGTGCATCCAGGGTTGGGTCATGACTGGCATCGGTCATGGCAGCGGCCGAATTGCTAACCAGCCCCGCCACCGCAACTGCAGGCGCATTCAACAGGCTTGACTGCGCGTCTGCGGCGGCCTCCTCGGCTTGCGCAGCCGCGCCTTCCAGCGTTAGAGCCGTCTCTTCAGGCGTGAGCGGGACCTGGCCAGTCATGCCAAATAGCAACAGCGGATCAAGCTCGGCTTCTAAGGTTTCCGCGCCCTGCGTTGCAACCTCAGAGTCAACCGGCAAGTCATTGCCGCTATCGGCAACCACCGCAGCCTCAGCGCCTGGCAAGGCCTCAGCAGGCACCGCGTCGCTCGCAGCGTCAGACTTGTTCCGCGCGCTCTTGGCAGCAGCCTCATGACGCTCCACAGCGTTGGTTTGGCGCTCTTTGGCATACACCTGAGCAAAGCTGGAAGCCTCATTCTTGCGCGGTGGCTGCGCGTCCGCCGGTGGCTTGGGCGCGCTTTTACGCGGTTTGACCTCAGGGGCAGATTGCAGGAGTAGATCGGGGGCAACGGCCATGGGCACTCTCCGTTCAGGTGATTCGTAACGGAGCTATAGCAAAGCCCAGGCCAACTTCCAAAGCAGCGCTCGGACGGCGCTGCCGACACGGCTCAGCGGTGACGCTGCCGCTCGCCCTTGAACAGGATGCGCACTATGGCGAACTCGCGCTCGATATGCCCAAGTAAGGGAGCCACGCCATCGAGTTGCTCGCGGCGGGCGAGGTCTTCCAGCTCTTTGCATAAGCTGGCCAGCAACACTGCGCCCATATTGCTGCAACTGCCCTTGAAACTATGGGCAGCCATGCGCATAGCAACGGCATCCCCCTCCACCTCGGCCTGGCGCAACAGGCGAAGACGTTCATCCGAGTCGGTCAGAAACGTGTCCAACAAGAGGGCAAACTCATCCTCCATCACCTCGCGCAGGGTAGCCAGAACCTGGCCGTCTACATGCACGTCAGACACGTGATCATCAGCCAAAATACAGGCCCCCTTCGATTTGAGTCGTCCAGCAAAACTCCACGCAAACACCACGCCCATCGACCGTATAACTGCAGCGTTCGGCCAACTGGCGAACCAACTCCAGACCGCGACCACTAAGCCTGCCGGGGGTTTGCGCCTGAGCCATCACCACGTGCGGGTCAAAACCGGCGCCGCTGTCTTCAACCCGTACCAACAGACGCCCACCGGCCGGCTCAGGTTGCACCTGCAAATGAAAACGCACATAGCCATCCTCCAATTCCGCCAAGCGCTGACTGCGCTCAGTGTAGTAGCGGGTAAACCCTGCAGCATCGCGCTTAAGTGACGAGTCCAAGCCCATCACGCCGTGCTCCAGGGCATTTGAATAGAGCTCGGCCAGCACCGTGTAGAGGGCTCCCGCCTGGGCTCGCAACTCCTGCACTTCCAACAGCAACTGCAGCAAAAACGGCAGCGGATTGAAATGACGCAAGGTCTGCGCCCGAAACTCGAAGCTGGCCGACCAATCATTGGGGCTAATCGGGCCTTGCGCGCTGTACGCCAACGGCGGGCGATTGAGCACAGCCTCGTCGACCAGCACCACCTCGACCATGCTGACATCGTCTTGGGCCTCAGCGGAGAAATCACTCAGGCTCTGCTGGATTGCGCCAAACAGCAGGTCAGCCTGCTTATTAGCGGCAAATACCGCCAGCAAACGTTCCTCGCCAAAGGTCTGCGCCTGATCGTTGCAGGTTTCCAGTAAGCCGTCGGAGAGCAGAAACAGGCGGTCACCCAACTCCAGCGGATAGACCTCGCAGTGGTTGTCAAAGCTGGCGGCATCGCGCACCCCCAGAGGCAAGTGCCGCGACACCAACGGCACCCGCTCGGCGCTGGCCGCACGGTACAGATAACCGTCCGGCAACCCACCATTCCAGACCTCGACCACCCGCCGCTGAAAGCTGAGATTGAGCATGGTGGCGCAGCAGAACACCCCGACCGGCAGGATGCGCTTGAGCTTGCTGTTCATCTCCGGAAGGATTTCCGCCATGGAGTACCCCTTGGCCGTCATCCCGTAAAACACTTCGGCCAACGGCATCGCACCGATCGCTGCTGGCAAGCCATGGCCGGTGAAGTCACCCAAAAACACATGCATGCCACCCGATGGCTTGAACGCCGCCAGCAGCAAATCACCATTGAACAGGGCATACGGCGACTGCATGTAACGGATGTTGGCCGCACTCAGGCAACCTGAGTGGGCAACCTTGTCGAATACCGCCTTGGCCACCCGCTGCTCGTTGAGCAGATGCTCGTTGTGCTTGGCAATCAGGTCGCGCTGCTGCAGCACCGTAGTCTGCAGGCGGCGCAGGCGATCCATGGCCTTGATCTTGGCTTCGAGGATGACCCGGTTGTAAGGCTTGGCGAGAAAGTCGTCGCCGCCGGCCTCCAGGCAGCGCACCAGCGCCTCACCCTCGGTCAGCGAGGTAAGAAAAATGATGGGCACCAGGGCTTCGCCTGCGCACTCCTTGATCCGGCGGGCGGCCTCGAAACCGTCCATCACCGGCATCATGGCGTCCATCAGCACCAGATGCGGGCGCTCCTGCTGGAACAACGCCAGAGCCTCAAGACCGTTACTGGCCGACAGCACCCGATGGCCCTGACGACTGACGATAGTGCTCAGCAGCATGCGGTCTGCAGCGCTGTCTTCGGCAATCAGGATGGTCAGGCGCGCTGTGAGCATGCCGAGCGGCTTCAGGCGATCTGAAACAGTTGTTCGAAGTTGGAGATAGCGAGAATCTTGCGCACATCGCCATTGCAGTTGAGCAGACGAATTTGTGCATGATCACCACCCGCGTGATCACGCAGCAGCAGCAACATGCCGAGGGCGGAGCTGTCGAGGTAGGTGGTGCCTTGCAGGTCGACCTGGTAGCGCTTGGGCGTACCCTCTACGCGCTCATAGGCGTCGCGAAACTCTTGATGGGCACCAAAATCAAAACGCCCCTGAATGGCAATGGTCAGTTCCTGCCCGTCGGCGGAAAGTTGCGTACTGATGGCCATACGGCACTCCTCTTATTGTTATAGGCGTCTGAGGTTTTTAGCACTCGGCTGCCAGCACGGCAAGCACCGGCCTCTCAGCGGGGGGAGATGGTGCTCAGACGTTGGGCAAACTCGTCGAGCATCTTCTGCTCACGCTTGTCTTCGGCCTGGCGTGCCTCCTGCTGATAGCGCTGCACCAGCTTACGCAACCCCTCCAGACGCGCATAGCGCTGCTGCCAGAGCTCACGCGCCTTGTTGACGTTCTCTTGCTGCCAGGCGGCCGCCTGGCGCTGCTGGCCAATGGCGGTTTCCAGCTGGGTGAGAAAGCGCTGGTAGTTCATCAGCCATTGCCCGGAGACGCCCTGCTGACCTTGGTTGATCCATTGTTGCTGGTAATCGCCACGGTAGCGTTCCAGTTCACCGAGTTTGCCCTGGGCCTGGCTCAGCTGCTGCTGGCAACGTCCCAGTGCCAGGGCCGCCTCACGCTCATCACGCTCAGCCATATCGATGACCGGCGCCAAACGCGCCGCGCGGCTAACGGCCACCGATTAGCCTGCCGGCCCAACGGGACCCAGCACCTGAGCAAGCAAGCCGGTGCTTTCGTCCAGCCCTTCACTTTCCAGCAACCCCTGACGCAGATAGCGCGCCATTATCGGCTGGCGAGCGATGGCCAGGTCGGTGTCAGCATCGCCACCCGGCACATAGGCGCCGACGCTGATCAAGTCGCGGCTCTGCTGATAGCGCGACCACAGCTGCTTGAAGCGCTGGGCATTGCGCAGGTGCTCGGGACTGACTACCTGCGGCATCACCCGACTGATAGACGCCTCAATGTCGATGGCCGGGTAATGCCCCTCCTCGGCCAGGCGCCGGGACAGCACGAAGTGGCCATCCAGCACACCACGAGCGGCATCGGCGATCGGGTCCTGCTGGTCATCGCCTTCGCTCAACACGGTGTAGAAGGCAGTAATCGAGCCGCCCCCCTCTTCGGCATTGCCGGCGCGTTCCACCAGTTTGGGTAACTTGGCAAACACCGACGGCGGATAACCTTTGGTCGCCGGCGGCTCGCCAATGGCCAGGGCAATCTCGCGCTGGGCCTGGGCAAAACGGGTTAGGGAATCCATCAGCAGCAGGACATTCTTGCCCTTGTCGCGAAAGTATTCAGCGATGCGCGTGCAATACATGGCGGCGCGCAGGCGCATCAGGGGCGCCTCATCGGCAGGCGAAGCGACCACCACCGAGCGTTTGAGGCCTTCGGCGCCGAGAATCTCGTCGATGAATTCCTTCACCTCGCGACCCCGTTCGCCGATCAGGCCGACGACGATGATGTCGGCCTCGGTAAAGCGCGTCATCATCCCCAGCAGCACCGACTTACCCACGCCCGTACCGGCAAACAGACCGAGACGCTGGCCGCGGCCAACGGTGAGCAGGCCGTTGATTGAGCGAATGCCCACATCCAGCGGCTGGCTGATGGGATGGCGCTTAAGCGGGTTGATGACCGGGCCGTCCATCGGCACCCAGTCCTCAGCCTTCATCCCGCCCTTGCCATCCAGGGCTCGGCCGGCGCCATCCAGCACGCGGCCCAGCATCGACATACCCATCGGCAGCCGCCCAGTGTCCGCCAACGGCACCACCCGGGCGCCAGGGGCGATACCGGTGAGACTGCCCACCGGCATCAGGTAGAACTTGCCGGCGGAGAAGCCCATGACCTCAGCCTCGACCTGCACCGGGTGATAGCTGTCATCGTTAATCACCAGGCAACGGCTGCCCAACGAGGCGCGCAACCCTTCGGCCTCCAGGGTCAGGCCGACCATGCGCAGTAAGCGCCCTTCCACCACCGGCTGGGTCGGCAGGTTCACCGCGCCCATGTAGCCACTCAGGCGCTTAGCAAAGCTGGTGCGTTCAAGGCGCATCGGCAGGTTCATCGTCAACCGCCACGACTTCAGCGCTGTCGGCGGGCTCGCCACTGAGGTCGAGCACCTGATCAGCCGCCGGCGGGTTACTGATCTGTTCGCGCTGCTGCTCAAATAATTGCTTGAGGGCCAGATCCAGGCGGGTCTCGATGCTGGCATCGATCAGGCTGTGCTCGCTTTCAACCCGACAACCACCGGGTTGCAGCTGCTCGTCCTCGAGAATCCGCCAGCTTTCTTCATGGCGCTCACGCAGGGCTTTGACCAGTTCAAAATCTTGCGGATTGATATGGATGCGCACATTGCCGGCGCCCATTGGCAGCAGCTTCAACGCCTCGCGCAAAACCTGGGTCAACTGGCTGGAATCGGCCAGCAATTCACGGCGAATCACTTCGCGGCTCATCTGGCTGACCAACTGCACCAATGCTCGTTCCAACGCCTGGTCCTGCTCGGCAATCGGCTCGAACAGCTGGGTCATCAGGTGTTCAAGCACCGCCACCTTGCCCTGCAGCACAACGTCGGCCTCCTGCTTGGCTTTCAGTTGGCCAGCATGGAAGCCGTCTTTCTCACCGGTGCTGAAGCCTTCGTTGTAGGCGTCCTGGCGAATGGCTTCGAGTTCGTCGAGGGTCAGGGGCTTGACTGTCTCCAGCTCAACGTCCTGCATCTGCGGTGTTTCGGCTGCCAATGCCGCCTCGGCAGCGGCGGTTGCCGCTTGCTCCGCGGCGCTGGGTTCAGCCCGGTACACCGGCTCGCTGTCCAGTGCCTCGAAGCTTGGCAAGTCCCAACGATCGAAGGCGCTAACATCTTTGGCGCGAATGAGTTCGCTGGGGACTTCCTTGCTGACCATGCCTGTACTCCCGGCTGACTTTCTGTGCTGAATTCATAGAAAAACCGCAACCGCTGGCGGTTAAATCATCGCCTCGCCGCCAGCGCCACCCAGGACGATTTCGCCGGCATCGGCCATGCGCCGGGCGATGGTCAGCACTTCTTTCTGCGCTGTCTCGACATCGCTGACGCGCACCGGACCGCGGGCTTCCAGGTCGTCGCGCAGCAGTTCGGCGGCACGCTTGGACATGTTCTTGAAGACTTTTTCCTTGATGCCATCGTCGGCGCCTTTCAGGGCCAGCACCAGCACGTCCGAGGACACTTCGCGCAGCAGCGCCTGAATGCCCTTGTCGTCGACATCGGCCAGGTTGTCGAAGACAAACATCAGGTCTTCGATCTGCCCAGAAAGGTCGGCATCCACTTCGCGGATCGAGTCCATCAACTGGCCTTCGATCGAGCTGTCGAGGAAGTTCATGATGTCTGCAGCGCGCTTCACCCCACCCATGGCCGCACGGCTGGTGCTGGCACTGCCGGAGAACTGCTTCTCCAGAATCAGGTTGAGTTCTTTCAACGCCGCCGGCTGCACGGTGTTCAGCGACGACACGCGCAGGACGATGTCCAGACGTACCTTGTGATCGAAATGACCGAGCACTTCACCGGCCTGATCAGGATCGAGGTAAGCCACCACAATGGCCTGAATCTGCGGGTGCTCGTAGCGGATTACATCGGCTACGGCGCGCGGCTCCATCCACTTCAGGCTGTCCAGGCCGCTGGTGCTGCCACCCAGCAGGATGCGATCGATCAGGTTGCCAGCTTTGTCTTCGCCCAAGGCCTGGGTCAGCATCTTGCGGATGTAACCGTCGGCACCGACGCCGAGGCTGGTCTGGTCGCCGACGGTGGAAACGAACTCCCCCATCACCCCTTCAACCTGTTCGCGCTGGATGTTGCGCATCTGCGACATGGCCACACCGACGCGCTGCACTTCCTTGGGCCCCAGATGGCGCAACACCTGCGCGGCATCGGTTTCGCCGAGGGACAGCAGGAGGATCGCGGCCTTGTCGACCTTGTTCAGTTTCGCCGGGGCTTTGGCATCACTCATCAGCGTTAATCCACTCTTTCACGACCTGGGCCACACGGCCTGGGTCTTCTGCCACCAGGCTCTTGATGGCGTTCAATTGTGCATCATACCCTTCCGAGGGGCTTGGCAGCAGGATGCTCTGCGGCCCGCCGAGGCTGACGCGATCCTCGGCCAGGTCGCCGTTCAGGCCGCCCATTTCGCCCAGGTCTACATCGCCACCACGACCACCATGACCACCGGCGCCATGACCCTTGCCGGCATTGGTGATGTTATTGAGCACCGGACGCAGCACGCCGAACACCAGCACCAGGATAAACAGCACACCCAGCACTTGCTTGACGATGTCCCAGAACCAGGGCTGGGTGTAGAACGGAATGCTCAGCTCTTCGTCGCCATTTTGCGCCGCGAACGGGGTGTTGATCACGCTGACACTGTCACCCCGGCTGGCATCGAAGCCCACCGCGTCCTGTACCAGGCGAGTAAAGCGCGCCAGTTCAGCGGCGGTCCAAGGCACGGTGCTGACTTCGCCGGTCTTGGCATCGATTTTGGCTTGGTCATCCAGCACCACCGCTACCGACAGACGTTTCAGCCGGCCTTGCTGCTGCTTGGTGTAGCTGACCGAGCGATCCAGCTCGAAGTTACGAGTCGACTGCTCACGTTTGTCCGCTGGATAAGGCGCCAGCATCGGCTGACCGGTGGCCGGGTCGATGACCTGCGCGCCATTGGCGTCCAGCAGCGGCTGACCTGCAGCGATGGCCGCAGCCGGGCCCGCTGCAGCGGCGCCACCGGCTTGCTGTGGGGCGGCCGCGGGGCCTGGTGGCTGATTGCTCAGGGCGCCCGGCACGCCTTGCGGACCGAGGCTGCTCTGACGCTGCTCGTTGACTTTTTGCTCACTGCGCAGCGCCGGCTGGTCCGGGTTGAACATCTCCGAGGTGGACTCCACCGCGCTGAAATCCACATCGGCCGAGACCTCGGCCTTGTAGCGACCCGCGCCCAGCACCGGCTGCAGAATATTGTGCACGCGCTGGGTAAACATCCCCTCCATGCGCCGGCTGTAGTCGTATTGCTTGCCGGCCATGCTCAGTTCAGAGTTTTCCGACTGATCGGACAGCAGCTGGCCTTTTTGATCGACCACCGTCACCTGCGACTTGTCCAGTTCGGGCACGCTGGTGGCCACCAGATTGACGATCGCCATCACCTGCCCGGCCTCCAGGCCGCGACCGGGATACAGCTCAACCAACACCGAGGCGGTCGGCTTGCGCTCGTCACGCACGAACACCGAGCTTTTCGGAATCGCCAGGTGCACACGGGCCGCCTTGACGTTATTGAGGCTGGAGATGGTGCGGGCCAGTTCGCCTTCGAGGCCGCGACGATAGCGGGTGGCCTCCATAAACTGGCTGGTGCCCAGGCCCTGCTCCTGATCGAGGATTTCAAAACCGAGGTTGCCGTCACCCGGATTGACGCCAGCGGTCGCCAGCTTCAAGCGCGCCCGCGCCAGGTCCTCGGCCTTGACCAGCAAGGCGCCGGAGTTGGGTTCCAGGGTGTAAGTGATGTCGGCAGCGGCCAGGGTTTCGGTGACCTGATTGGCATCCATCCCCGCCAGGCTGCCATACAGCGGCCGATAATCCGGCTGCTGCGACCACAGCACCACGGCAAAGCCGATGGCCACACTGGCGGCCAGGCCCACGAGCAAACCAACCTGACGCAGCATCGGCATGTCGGCGAGGTTTTCCAGAAAGCTCAAACCAAACAGCGGCGGCTTCGACTCCGCACCGGTGGTGGTTGGCAAGTTATCCAAGGCAGCTTCGGCCATGATTCAATCTCACTCTTAAACCGGCATCTGCATGATGTCTTGATAGGCCTGAACCAGCTTGTTGCGCACCTGGGTCATGGCCTGGAACGACACGCTGGCTTTCTGCGACGCGATCATCACGTCGGTCAGGTCAATCCCGCTCTGTCCCACCTCAAATGCGCTGGCCAATTGGCTGGAGGCCTGCTGGGTTTCATTCACCTTGCCGACGGCCTGGCCGAGCATATCGGAGAAACTCGGCGCGCCGACTTCCTGCGCACTGGCGGCCGGCTTGGCACGGGCCATCGCCTCCGTTTGCATGGAGCGCATTTCCAACATCAGGCGATTGAATTCGATACCTTGGCTCATGACCTTCCTCCATTGGCCGCGTTTTTTTGACGCTTCGCGGCGCGATATGCAGGTGATTGCAAGAAGAGGGCCAGAGCGCCAAAAAACCTTATTCGCCGCTCAGCAAGGCTTCTGAATGAAAAAGCCCGGAGGCGCATAACGCCTCCGGGCCTCGGCCTACCATGCAAGGACGCCCTAGCTGGCGAACAGAAAGGCTTCCACATCCATGCCGGCATCGCGCATCTGCGCCAGCTTGTAACGCAGGGTGCGTGGGCTGATGCCCAGACGCTCGGCCGCCTCTTTGCGGCGGCCACGCTCAGCGCGCAGGGTGTCGATGATCAGCTCGAACTCACGACGGCGCAGGTCATCACCCAAGGCTCCAGCCACGACCACAGACTCAACGGGCAACGGCAGGCTCGTCGTCGGCACCGCCAGCAAAACCGGCGCCAAAGACTGCGGCGCAATGGCCTGGCCAATGGGCGTGCCCAGGCACAGGTCCTGGGGCTGGATCAAACCACCTTGCTGCAGGATCAGCGCGCGCTGAATGGCGTTATCCAGCTCACGCACATTGCCCGGCCACGGGTGACCGATCAGGCACGCTTGCGCCTGGGACGAGAAGCGTACCGGCGCGTGATTCATTTTTTTGACGTGTTTGCCCAGCAGTCGCTCGGCCAGCGGCAGAATGTCGGCAGTGCGCTCACGCAAAGGCCGCCAGGCCAGCGGGAACACCGACAAGCGATAGTAAAGGTCTTCACGGAAGCGCCCGGCCGCCACTTCGGCTGCCAGGTCACGGTTGGTGGTAGCGATCACGCGGATATCCAGAATGATCGGCTTGCGCGCGCCTACCCGCTCCACTTCGCGCTCCTGCAACACCCGCAGCAACTTGGCCTGCAGCGCCAGGGGCATCTCGGAAATTTCGTCGAGGAGGATGCTGCCGCCTTCGGCCAGCTCAAATTTGCCCGGCTGCGCCGCCACCGCGCCGGTGAAGGCACCCTTCTCGTGACCGAACAAAGTGGCTTCCAGCATGTTGTCGGGAATCGCCGCACAGTTGATCGCCACAAACGGCTTGCTGGCCCGCGGTGATTGCTGGTGGATATAGCGCGCCAGCACCTCCTTACCGGTGCCCGACTCGCCGGAAATCAACACCGTGGAATCGCTCTGCGCCACGCGGGAGGCCAGCTCCAACAGCTGCTGGCTGGCGGGCTCATTGGCTACCGGCCCCTCACCATCGGCGACCGACGCTTGACCCAGGGCATGCCGGGCCACCAGATCCAGCAGGGCCTTGGGCTCGAAGGGTTTGACCAGGTAATCCGCTGCGCCCTGACGCATGGCGTCTACCGCCCGCTCCACCGCGCCAAAGGCAGTCATCAGCAGCACCGGCAATTGCGGGTAACGCTGACGCACCAGAGCCAGCAACTGATGGCCATCCATACCCGGCATATTGACGTCGCTGACCACCAGGCTAAAGGGTTCCTGCGCCAGGGCCAGCAAGGCCGACTCGGCGCAATCCACCGCCCGATAGGCATGCCCGCCCAACTGCAGGGTATCGGCCAGCGCCTCACGCAGGGCGCGGTCATCCTCAACCAACAGCACTTTGGCAACCATGACCATTACTCCTGGGTAACCGGTTGGGCCGCGGCAATCAGCGGCAGAGTGAGAATGGCGCAGGTGCCACGGCCCGGACGCGAGCGCAGCAGCAAATCGCCTTGATGGGCACGGGCAACAGCCTTGACCACGGCAACGCCAAGGCCGGTGCCGGTGGTCTTGGTGGTAAAGAACGGCTCGCCCAGGCGTTCCAGGGTGGCACTGTCGATACCTTCACCGTTATCACTGATGCACAGGCGTAGCTGCTGGCCGCGACTGTACAGATGCACCTTCAAACGCACCTGCGGGCCGGCAGCCTGCAGCGCATTCTCGACCAGATTGAGCACCGCACCGACCAAGGTGTCGCGATTGCACAGCAACTCACCTGTATGACTGTCGCACTGCCAGCGCACCGCATGCCCCTGCACATGGGGCTCGGCCGCGGCACGCAAGGCCGCGAAAAAGGTTTTGGGCGCCAGACGATCAGGCAAAGGCAAATCACCACGGGCGAACACCAACATGTCGCGCACCTGATGCTCCAGCTCATGCAGTCGCTCTTTTAGGCGCCCGGCAAACCGCTGCTGCTGGTCCACCGGCAATACCTGCTCAGTCAAATGACTGGCATACAGCAGCGCTGCGGACAGTGGGGTACGAATTTGATGGGCCAACGAGGCAACCATTCGGCCCAGTGCCGACAAACGCTCGTGCCGAGACAGTTGGTCCTGCAGGCGCCGGGTTTCTGTCAGGTCGGTGAGCAAAATCAGTTGACCCGGCTCAGCACTCAGCGAGCGCGTCGCCAGGGACAGTCGCCGACCATCCTTGAGGGAGATTTCATGACCGTCGTCTTTGCGCGGGGCGAAGTTACGGGCAATCACCTGGCGCCAGAGCATGCCCGCCAGCGGCTTACCCAACAAACCGCAAGCCGCCGGGTTGGCTTCGCGCACCACACCCTGCCCGTCCAGCACCACCACCCCACCGGGCAGCAGGTCCAGCAGGCTCTGCAGGCGATGGGCCAGGCGTTCCTTCTCGGCGAGCTCCTGCATGCGCTGGGCACTGACCAGGGCCAACTGCCCTTTCAGCTCGGCGACCCGCGCCTCCATCATGGTGTAGGACTCGCTCAGCTGCGTGGACATCTGATTGAACAGCGCAAACGTCTGTTCCAGATCGGCGCGCACGGCCGGTTCAGCAGCAACCGGCAGTGGCGATTCAGCGACGGAGGGGGGGCGGACGACTGGGTTCATACTCATCTCTCGCACGGCGAGCCGTCATTTGACGGTCTAGTACAAGAGGATTAGCAAAACCCGTGCCTAAAAAAATATCGTTTAAAATCAATAATATAAGAAAAATCTAAAACGACGCGTCAATCATCCGACTGTTCATCATCGTCCCGGCGATTCATCCCGTACTTGCGCATCTTCTCCACCAGGGTGGTGCGGCGAATGCGCAGACGCTCAGCGGCACGGGCAACCACACCGCCGGCCTCATCCAGCGCCTGTTGAATCAGGCCCTGTTCGAGATTGCCCAGATAGTCCTTCAGATCCAGGCCTTCCGCCGGCAAGCTGGCGGGGGTGTGCACACCCGGCAAGCCGACATTCAGCGCCGCGCGTTCTTCCAACTCCTCGCGCAAGCTGGTGGCCATCTGCTCGTCTTCATCATCGACATAGCGGAACTTCTTCGGCAGCTCCATCACCCCAATCACGCCATAGGGATGCATGATCGCCATGCGCTCTACCAGGTTGGCCAGCTCACGCACGTTGCCCGGCCAGTCGTGCTGACAGAGCGACATGATGGCGGCGGAGTTGAAGCGAATCGAACCGCGCTTTTCGATCTCCATGCGCGAGATCAATTCATTCATCAGCAGCGGAATGTCCTCGACCCGCTCACGCAGGGGCGCCATTTCAATGGGGAAGACGTTCAGACGGTAGAACAGATCCTCACGAAAACTGCCCGTCTCGATCATCTGCTCCAGATTCTTGTGGGTAGCGGCAATGATGCGCACGTCGGCGTTCTGGGTCTTGTTGCTGCCCACCCGCTCGAAGGTCCGCTCCTGCAGAACCCGCAGCAGCTTGACCTGCATCGGCAGCGGCATGTCGCCGATCTCGTCGAGAAATAACGTACCTCCATTGGCCAACTCAAAGCGTCCGGCACGGCTGGTAATGGCGCCGGTAAACGCGCCTTTCTCATGACCGAACAACTCGCTTTCCAGCAACTCCGCCGGAATGGCGCCGCAGTTGACCGGCACAAAAGGCCCTTCGCGACGTTTGGAGTGATAATGCAGGTTACGCGCAACCACCTCTTTGCCGGTGCCAGACTCGCCAAGAATCAATACGCTGGCCTCGGTATCGGCCACCTGCTGCATCATTTGTCGAACCTGGCCAATAGCGCGACTGGTCCCCACCAGGCTGCGGAACAGGTTGGTCTCGCGCTGCCGACCGCGCTCACGCGCCTGGTCATACATCTCGCGATAGACCTGGGCGCGATGCAGAGAGTCGAGCAGTTTGTTGTAGCTGGGCGGCATCTCCAGGCTGGCCAACACGCGCCGACGCATCTCCTCAGACCATTCGAGAGGTGCCTGCTCATCAATCAACAGCAGCGGCAGAAACTCATCCCACACCGCCAACTGCTTGAGCAACTCAAGCGCACCGCCCTTGGACTCCACGTCGCCCAGCAGCACAGTCAGCACTTCACGACTGGAGGTCAAACCGTCAACAGCCTCACGCCAGGTCTGACTGGTACAGACGAGATGCTCTTCGCCGAGGAAACTGAGAATGACCGCCAGATCTCGACGGCGCTCGGTATTGTCGTCAATCAGAAGAATCTTGGTTTCACGCCACATCTTGTTTTTCTAACTCGACGGTTTGGAGGGAGGCTGCGCGAGAAATTTGCTCACTGGCGCCAGTACTTGGCCACTAGTAAAGTCAAAAGCCACACCATAGTCAATTTTATGGCGTGATTATTTTGCCAAGGCTATTAATACATCGATTACAGGAGGGGCAGCGCCAGAGAACTCGCTGCAAAGACACAAGCCCAGACGGGCTCCACACAGACAGGACAAGGCAAGTGCTTTAATTGAAAGCGCTTAGCCAAACAGCTGATAAACCTTGGCACCCTGCTGGGAGTGGTTTAGCTGACGTAATTCATCTGCCAGTCGCTGCTGCTCGCTTTGGCAGACAGCCACCAGCTCACGGTACAGCGCCAACAAACCTTCCATGTGCTCACGCAACATAGCCTCATCTTGACGAGGCTCTACCATGGCGTCTTCAACAGCCAAACGACATTTCTGGTCAAGCTCAGCAATCACAGTCCAATCCCGCCGCGCCAATGCCTCACGCAAGGCTTCATTGGTCGCTTCAATAAGCTGCATAGATGGACTCATAGGATTCTCCTGCACTCAACTACTGGGCAATGCCATCCCAGCCGCTTTTAACATTGCGCAGCAAGGCAGTAACTTCATCAAGTATCTGTATGTTGTCTTTCAGATTGGCCTCCAACAAACGCGAAGCCATATAGTCGTAAAGCTGATCAAGACTTACAGCCACATCACCACCGCGCTGAAAATCCAAAGCTTCACGCAAACCACCAATAATGGAGATGGCGTGCCCAATGAGCTCGCCCTTGAGCCCAATCTGACCACGCTCCATTGCGCCGCGAGCCTTGGCCAGCTTGGACAAACCGCCTTCCATTAGCATTTGAATCAGCCGATGAGGACTGGCCTCTGCCACTTGGGCACCCAGACCAACTGTCTGATACTGCTTTAGAGCCGCCACTGCATTCATTTTGACTCTCGCTAAGTGATTGCCTCGATACTGGGTTTATCGGCGCTCCTTAGCAAAGCTTTAGTACAAAATCAGCCCAAAGACAAAGCGCTCGCTTCGGGATCAATAGCATCCCAACCTTGCTTAATTTGCAGCAACAAGGCTTCGACTTCATCGAGCGGTAGCGGCGAATTATCCACTGCGACACTGGAAAGACGACGCGTCATGTAGTCGTAAAGCGCGTCAAGGTTATCGGCAATTTCACCGCCCAACTGCTTGTCGAGACTGGCCTGCAAAACACCCAGGATTGTCATCGTCGTTCCTACGGCTACGCCACGCACTTCGACATTGCCATCCTGCAAGGCATCGCGTGCCAGTGACACTTGCTCAAGAGCACCTTGCAGCAGCAACTGAACCGCACGGTAAGGGCTTACTTCTGGAGTGTTTTTCACAGCTGGGGCAGCCTCAAAAAAAGTGTTCATTGGTTATTTCTTCTGCACAAAGCCTGGCAGATTTGCCAGCATACCGGTCAGACTCTCACTGGTTTTTTTCAACTGCGCAACCAACGAATCCATCGCGTTGTACTGGCTGAGCAAGCGCTCTTGAACTTTCTCGATACGTAGATCTAGGGCCGCCTGTTGCTTATCCACACTGGTCAACGTTGACTGCAAGCCTTTCTGGCGCTGATCCAACACCCCATCTGCAGTTGAGTACGGCTTGACCACCGCGGAGAGCCGCGCCATCAGACCATCGGTACCAGTCAGATAAGTAGCAACCTTGTCATAGTTGCTCGCCAAGGCCGTATCCAGCTTGGCCGAATCCAGGCTCAGCGTACCGTCCTTCTTGGTGGTGATACCCAAATCCGCCAGCGAACGCACACCCGCAGCATCAGCCAAGGTCGACAATTCCTTGCGCATGCCAGTCAACAAATTACGAATCGAGCTATCCCCCAGCATCGGCCCGACAACCGGCGCCTTGCCTTCGCCAACCTGCACTACAGCGGTCAATTGGCTGGTTGTGCTGACGAGCTTGTTGTAGGCGTCGACAAATTTTTTCAGGTTAGCGCTAACAGTGCCCTTGTCCTGACTGATATTCACATCAACCGTCTTGCCGGCGGCAATATCATCCGCCGACTGGGCACTGAGCAAATTAATGGTCAAGCCACTGATCACGTCATCAACTGTATTGGTCAGTTTGGTGACCTGCAGGCCATCGACACTGAACTTGGCCGACTGCGCGGTATTGATGACTCCGGCAGCACCGGAGACAGCACTGGGAGCGGAATATTTTGCGACACTACCGCTCGCGGGATTCAGTGCCGTGAGCGTATTGGCACCAACATCCGTGCCCACGCCAGCAGAGGTCGCCGTTACGCCAACAGTCGCGCCATTGGTAGAATTAATCACCAGGCGCGAGCCTGCCGAATCAGTTTCAATAGACGCCGAAATGCCCTGCCCGGTACCCGCAGCATTAACAGCATCGCGTATAGAAGTCAGATCATCGCCATCAGCGATGTTCAAATTGAGGCTGACAGAGCCGGCAACGATATCCAGCGTACCGCTCTTGAACGTGCTGGCAGTGCCTCCGGCAATAACCGGCAACGACAGACTTGCAGTAGGTTTAAATGCCTGCGTCGTCAGCGAATTGGTGCCGGTAGTTACGCCATCCTCGCTCGCCACAACTTGAATATCGTTTCCTTCGCCCGTCTTGGTAGAACTCAAGACCAGGCGCGAACCCGATGCATCAGAGACGATACTGGCACTGATACCTTTGGACACGCCAGCCGTATTGATAGCGTCACGAATGTCCGTCAGCTTATTTTTGCCCGCCGTGACATCCACATCCAGAGTACTGCTACCCGCAGAGATGGTCAGGGTACCGCTATTAAATGTTGAGCTTGTACCACCGGCCACAGACTGCAGAGCGACCTTGCTGCTGGAAGCCAGTTGCTGCACCTGCAAATTGAACCGCGCCACTGGCAAGGTGCCAGAAGCCGTAGCGGTTAGTATCGACGAGTTGGTGGAGAAGACCGTCTGCTTCTGAAAAGCAGAAAGGGTGTTTAGCCCCTCAAGAGTCGAATTCAACTCGCTAACTGCCGAGCGCAGCGTACCAACGGCCGAAATCCGCTCGGTGGTGGTTTTCTCCAGACGATCCAGCTGCCCCTGTTTAGGCGCACGCTCAGCATTCACCAGGGCGGTGACAATGCTGTCGATATCGATTCCAGAGCCAATACCTGTGATGCCGGCCATGCTACACCTCGTCAAAACAATGACTGTTTATGCCTGATCAGCAATAACAGTCAAAAGCCGTGCCAGGATTGCAGAACTCAGGCTTCGGCCTTGAACAATAGACTGCGAACCTCCGAAAGATTCTCTGCCAACTGCAAAGCTTCTTCCGACGGGATTTGTCGAATGATATCGCCCGAACTGGAGTCGGTGACTTTCACCACCACCTGCCCGGAACCATCATCCACAGTAAAATTGAGATCGCGTTTTACCGACTGTGCAAATTCTTGCAGGGTCGAAACTGCTTTTTCGATCTGCTCACGAGCAACAGGAGAATCCGCCTCAACCTGAGGGCCGGAGACTTCTGCCTGGGCTGAAGGAGCCTGTGCGCTGCTGTTTTTTGCAACAGGCACCGAACGCTTCATCCCGTCACCAGCATCAAGAGCGACTGGCTTTTGTGTTGAGCTAATGTTCATACAATCCTCCTCACAATGAGGTTGTGGGAGAAAGAGCGCAGCCCTTTCCCCCACAGCTTACCGCTCTTTCTTTTACTGCAGGAGACTAAGAACCGACTGCGGCAGCTGGTTAGCCTGCGCCAAGATCGCGGTACCGGCCTGCTGCAGGATCTGATTTTTGGTCAGTTCCGACGTTTCAGCAGCATAGTCAGTGTCACGAATCCGGCTACGGGCAGCCGAGGCGTTTTCCGAGATGTTTTGCAGGTTCGAGATGGTGTTCTCGAAACGGTTCTGCACCGCACCCAGTTGCGCACGCTGCGTATCGATGTTGGAGATCGCGCCGCTGATGATGCCCAGAGCATTCTGAGCGCCGATGGCCGAACCAATATCAACAGTGGCCACTGTATCAAAGGTACTGAAGACGCTGGCAGGCTGAACACCACCATCAATGGTGCTGAAGTTCTGCACCTCAAAGGCGTCTGCCGACTCCATGCGCAGCTGACCGATAGCCACAAAGCCATCGCCATCAGCTACTGCAACGGCCGCACCGACCTCATCGCTCTGATCAACGTCAGTGCCATTATCGCCAGTGAATGCCAGCGTTTGTGCACTGAAACCAACGTTACCCGAGGACGAGGTAAAGTCAGTCACCAAGATATCGTCGCCGCGCTCGCTGGTTAGCTCCAGAGAACCTTCACGGGTGACCTTGGCGGAGACACCTGTAGTGCCCGTTTCTTTGTTGATCGCATCCGCCACGCTAGACAGATCAGACCAATCCGTCACGGTGGCCGAGATGGCTACGCCATCGCCTTCCAGGCCGTTATTGGCGCCATAAAGACTAAAGCTGATGGTATCTGTTGCCGTGGTAGTACCTGTAAATGCTTCTAAACGTACGCCGGTACGTGCAGTTGCAGTCACGCCAGTACTGTCGGAAACGTTATTAACTGCTGCCACCACCTGCCGCGCCGAAGAACCGGAGCTGAGCGCAACCGAAGCCTCACCCAACTTACCGACAACAGTCAGACCAGCACTGGTAGCCGGCGAAGACGCATAACCAATACCGGTAGCGACACCAGCATCATAGTCAGCGACTACAGCCGCAGCGATACCGCCTTGCGAGGCAGTCACAGCAGCAGGATCCAGCTCACTGCTGGTGAAACGACTTACACCAATACGCGAAGCAGAGGCTGCACCGATTGATACGCTGATGGTTTCAAACGCGTTAGCGCCCACCTGGAAACTTTGCGAACCAAAGGTGCCGTCCAGGATCTTGCGCCCACCAAAGCTGGTAGTTTCGGCAATCCGGTTCAGTTCCTGCTGGAGCTGAGACACTTCACCTTGCAGCGCAGCTCGCTCACTTGCACCGTTAGAGCCGTTAGCCGACTGCAATGCCAGGTCACGCATACGCTGCAAAATGCCGGTGGACTGCTGCAATGCACCTTCAGCAGTTTGCGACAGGGAAATGCCGTCGTTGGAGTTACGTACCGCCACGTTCAGGCCATTGATCTGGCTGGTCAGGCGGTTGGAAATCTGCAGACCTGCAGCATCATCTTTAGCGCTGTTGATCCGAAAGCCGGTCGACAGGCGCTGCAACGAAGTGTCCAGACCTTTAGAAGATGTATTGAGGTTACGCTGAGTATTCAGCGACGCTACGTTCGTATTGACTGTCAGGGCCATGGTATTTGCCTCCAAAGGACCGTACTTATTTGCCTGAGCGCGCGAGCCTTGGGTCTGCTTTGCTCAGACATCCAACAAAGTTCGCATTCGGTCTTTGTATCGGCGCTACCCGACCTAACTTTAGGCAAATTCAAAACGAAAGCTGCTGCTTAATCATCTTCCAGAAAAATCAATCGGTTAGGCAAACACAATCGACCACATACACACCCCCTTTCGCGGGTATGTGCGACCGAAATGAGCGACGCCATACAACACGCAACAAACTCGAAAGCTTACAGGCCACGGGAGGAGCATGGTATTGCATGCTCTCCCGCAAGCCGCGAAGCCACGCCTTACTGTTGCAGAAGGCTAAGTACGGCCTGCGGCAGCTGATTGGCCTGGGCCAGAATCGAAGTACCAGCCTGCTGCAGGATCTGATTTTTGGTCAGCTCCGAGGTTTCCGCAGCAAAATCGGTATCACGAATCCGGCTACGGGCAGCTGAGGCGTTTTCCGAAATGTTCTGCAGGTTGGCGATGGTGTTCTCGAAGCGATTCTGTACCGCACCCAACTGGGCTCGTTGTGCATCGATATTAGCGATAGCGCCACTGATGATGCCCAAGGCATTTTGCGCCCCGATAGCAGTCCCCACATCGACTTCGGTCACGCTATTGAGCGCACTGAACACGCTGTTCGGCTGAATGGCGCCATCAATGGTGCCGAAGTTTTCAACCTCGAAGGTATCGGGCGACTCAAGACGCATCTGCCCAACAGCAACAAAGCTATCGCCATCGGCAACGACAAGCGCGGCACCAATTTCATCACTCTGATCGTCGTCAGTACCATTGTCGCCGGTAAAGGCCAGCGTCTGCGCACTGAAACCAACCGCTGCTGAGGAGGACGTGAAGTCCGTAATCATGATGTCATCACCACGATCACTGGTTAGCTCGATATTGCCTTCACGAGTAACCCGGGCAGAAATACCTGTAGTACCGGTTTCTTTGTTGATGGCGTCAGCGACACTCGACAGGTCAGACCAATCGGTCACCGTGGCAGATACCGCCACACCATCACCCTCGGTTGCATTGTTGGAGCCGTACAAATTGAAACTTACGGTATCAGTGCTCGTGGTCGTGCCGGTAAAGGCTTCAAGTCGAACGCCTGTACGCGCCGTTGCAGTAACGCCCGTGGACTCCACAACATTATTAATGCCAGCCGCGACCTGACGCGCCGAAGAGCCCGAGGCCAGACTGATCGAAGCCTCACCTAACTTGCCGACAATGGTCAGGCCGGCGGTAGTAGCCGGAGAGGATGCATAGCCAATACCGCTGGCGACACCTGCGGCATAGTCCGCCACGTTAACGGCCGCAATACCACCTTGAGAAGCCGTTACTGCTGCCGGGTCGAGCTCGCTGCTGCTGAAACGGTTAACCCCGATACGCGAAGACGATGCAGAACCCACAGAAACGCTGATGGTTTCAAATGCGTTCGCGCCCACCTGAAAGCTCTGCGAGCCGAAGGTGCCATCAAGAATTTTACGTCCACCAAAGGTCGTGGTTTCAGCAATACGGTTCAGCTCCTGCTTGAGCTGGCCAACCTCGGCCTGTAACGCAGCACGCTCACTGGCGCCGTTGGAACCGTTAGCTGACTGCAGAGCCAAATCACGCATACGCTGCAAGATACCGGTGGACTGCTGCAATGCACCTTCCGCTGTTTGCGATAGCGAAATACCGTCATTGGAGTTACGTACTGCTACGTTCAGGCCATTGATCTGGCTGGTCAGGCGGTTGGATATCTGCAGGCCAGCGGCATCGTCCTTCGCGCTATTAATCCGGAAACCTGTCGACAGACGCTGCAGGGAGCTGTCCAGGCCTTTAGTAGTGCTACTGAGATTACGTTGAGTATTGAGTGACGCTACGTTCGTATTGACTGTCAGGGCCATGGTCTCTTCCTCCAGAGTTTTTGCTAAGTCCGCCTGAGTCAGGCGCTCCGGGCATTCATCCTCAACAGGAGAGCCACGGGCACTGAATGTGCTGACGCAACCCTATATGCGACATCCATGCCAATCTTTACTTTTACAAAAAAGCCCTTTTAAAACAGCACATTAAAAAAACAAATTCATCAGAGCGGCAAACCATTGCCGGTTTATTGCCGCGTATCAAAGGCAATGACTCAACCCTGACAGGCAAGGCTATGCCGCCTTATTGGCGCAGAAGTGAATACAGGATGGGCCTCTCGGCGCCCTGCAATAAGGGCTGAGGCCGGACTAAGTAGCATCATTGAAGGCGGCAACACCAAGCCGAGCACCTGGGCTTGAGTGTTACGCAGAAACGACGCCTGATGAACAGCACAGAAGAGGCCGTATATCCCCCAAGCAAGAACGATACATCCCGGCAAAAAAACGCCGTGACAGATCATCAGCAATGGTTGAAAGCGGCTCGGAGTAGCAGGCAGGACGCAGCACACACATAGAGTTCAAACATGCGCACCATTAAAAAATGGCGGCATGTTTGAACAAGACATATCAGCGCACGCGCTTGAGAAAACCATCGGGGGCAACGGTAATTAGCAATTTGTTTTGCAGCGCGCGGTCAATTTCAAAAACCTGGCCTGCAGGGCTAGCGAGGTATTCGTGCACAGCTGTTTTCGGATTATTTCCAGGCCCCCAAGGGCGATCAGGAAAGAACTCAGCCGGCATGTGCTCGACCACCGTATCAAAGACCACACAATAACTACCGACTGAAGCCAGCGGACCGTAGAGCTCAAGCTCACGCAGCACATGTTCATGAGTGTGGTTGGAGTCGAGAATCACCAGAACGCGCTCAGCAGTGGCCGCTTCGCGACGGACCTGCTCGATGATTTCGTCCGCAACGGATGAGCCCTGGATCAAACTGATACGGGAAGACAATGGATGCTCTTCAATCGCAGCACGGTTGTGCGGGCGGATATCGATGTCGACCCCAACAACACGACGCGGGTCAGCCGTTCGGCCTTCGCACAAGTCCAGCAGCGCCAACAACGAAGCATTGAGAATCAGCGATCCACCGTGGGCGATACCGGTTTCGATGATCAAGTCAGGTTTGATCGTCCAAACAAGCTCCTGCAAAGCCATCACATCCTGCGGGTACTGGATGATTGGCCGGCCGAGCCAGGTGAAGTTGTAGGAATACTGATGACGAAAGCTATGTGCTAGCCACGCGTCCGATTTAGCCTGCAACTCAGCATCTGCACCCGCCGCCGCAACACGCTGGGCTGACTCGTCAGCAAACGCTTGGTGTATTGCTGCAAACTCCTGATTAGCCATGCAATTATTCCTTATTAAATCAATTCATCGCGAAAGATAAGGGCAGGACTGCCCACCTAATTACCCAACCTCAACCACCCGAATCACATCACTTTCAGCAGCAATCATGCCCACACTTGGACTGACTGCCGATAAACCCTCTGCAAGATTCCGCTCAAAACAGCTGCAAGTGGGGAACGGCGACGACAAAAAGCCCTCCCCAATTACGGACGTGAGCTAACTGTTGCGTCACCTCCTCACGCAAATTCCAAGGCAGCAGCAACACATAGTCCGGCTGTTCCTCAGCAATGCGCTCAGGCGCCACAACTGGAATTCGACTACCCGGTAAGAACTTGCCTTGTTTGTGCGGATTGGCATCAGCCACCCATGCCAACAAATCGCTGCGCACGCCGGCGTAATTCAACAGCGTATTGCCTTTGGCCGCTGCGCCATACCCCACTACGCGCTTGCCCTCAGCTTTAGCCTGCAACAGGAAACGCAGCAAGTCGTGCTTGATGCCTTCAGCCGCCGGCGCCAGGCTGGCGTAATAATCCGCCGTGCACACACCGACCTCCTGCTCGCGCCCGAGCAGATCAGCCACGCTGGCTTGCAACGGCCGGCTGCCATCTGCACGCTGCACATAAACCCGCAGAGAGCCGCCATGCGTTGGCAATTCATCGACCGCGAAAACCGCCAGACCATTGCGCGTGCAGAGCGTATCCACCGCTGACAGCGACAGGTAGGAATAGTGTTCGTGATAAAGGGTGTCGAACTGATTGTCAGCCATCAAACGCAACAGATGCGGAAACTCAAAAGTAGCCACACCGTCGATTTTCAGTAATGCAGCAAAGCCACGGAGAAAGTCGTTGATATCCGGCACATGAGCCAGAACGTTGTTGGCCACCATCAGATCGGCTGACCAGCCCTCCTCTGCCAAGAATCTGGCGCTATTTTCCGAGAAGAACAGCTCTCGAATCTCTAGGCCCTTTTCCCTGGCTGCACGAGCGGTGCTAGCAGTGGGCTCAATGCCCAAACAAGGAATGCCCCGCTGCGCCATGTACTGCAGCAGATAGCCATCATTGGCCGCGACCTCAACCACTCGACTCTGCGCCGACAACGCAAAGCGCTCAATCATCTGCTCGACATAGCGCTCGGCATGGCTAAGCCAGGAGCTGGAGTACGAACTGAAATACGCGTATTCCGCATCAAACAGGCTTTCGGCGGCACGGTAGTCTTCGGTCTGCACCAGCCAGCAGTGCTGGCAAACCATAACTTTGAGGGGCACCCATTGTTCGGCCTGGACCAACTGTTCGGCACGCAAATAGGCATTCGACGGCGGCGCCGTACCCAGGTCGATTAGCGGCAAGGACAGCGGTGTGGCGCAACCGCGACAATTCATCGACTCACTCCTTGAAAGTGGTGGTCCAGCAACGGATGGGAAGCATCGCGCGTCGACAGATTAATAATCGGCAACGGCCAAGTGATAGCCAGCCGGGGATCGTCCACAGCCAAACCACCTTCATATTCGGGGTCATAATCAGCACTGTGCAAGTAGAGCAATTGCGCATCGTCGCTGAGTGCCTGGAAACCGTGAGCAAACCCTGGTGGCAGGAGCAAACTGCGGCCGTCACCGGCGACGAGATGCTCAGCATGCCAATGCAAAAATGTTGGCGAGCCTTTACGAATATCCACCGCCACGTCCCACACCGCGCCTTGCATGCACGTGATCAACTTGGCCTCACCCTGCTGGTAATGCAAACCGCGTACGCTGCCTTTTTCACGGGTTACCGAATGATTGATCTGACGGACATGAAATGGCCGGCCAGCCACCTCCAGACTGCCCTCGCAAAACAGTCGGGAAAACCGCCCGCGCGCATCTTCATGCACCTTATGCTGCAAGCAAATTAAACCGAGCAAAGGCAACTCAGTCAGCGCCAACGCACTCATAAAGCACTCCGGTAATCAGTCAACTGCTGCAGCGTCTTGGCCTGCATGTCATCACCGCGCTGCCAGGCCAGGTGCCAGTCAAGGGTGTGCTGCAAACACTGCTCCAGTGACCAACGCGGCTGCCAGCCCAACAATTGGTGAGCGCGACTACTGTCCAGACGAAGCAAACCCGCCTCATGCAGTTCACTGGCCTGAATACGCAGGCCTGGGGCTTGAGGCCAGCGCGCCGCCATGCGCTCCACCACGGAACCGACGCTGCACATATCGCTGTCAGCCGGGCCAAAGTTCCACGGACCGCCTACGACGGGGCCTTGCTGATACAACCCTTGGGCCAACTGCAGATAACCGGCCAAGGGCTCCAGGGCGTGCTGCCAAGGGCGCACCGCCTGCGGGTAACGCAAGGTCACAGGCTCCCCTCGCGTCCAAGAAGACAGTACATCGGGGATCAAACGGTCGGCAGCAAAATCACCACCGCCCAACACATTGCCCGCGCGCGCCGTGGCAATCGCAGTACCGTGTTCGGCATAACGCTGCGGGGCAAAATAGGACGCCGCAAAAGATTGCGCGACCAGTTCGCAGCAAGCCTTGCTGCTGCTGTACGGATCATGACCGCCCAAGGCCTCATTTTCCCGATAGGGCCAGGACCACTCCTGATTGGCGTAAACCTTATCGGTGGTCACCAACACGCACGCACGGACACCGCCCACTTGGCGAGCGGCCTCCAGCACGTGCAGCGTCCCCATCACATTACTGGCATAGGTACCCACAGGATCGCGATAGCCCTCTCGCACCAGAGGTTGCGCCGCCAAATGCAGAATGATTTCCGGACGCACCTCGGCGACCAGCGCCAGCAGCGCAGGGAGATCACGCAAGTCACCTATTCGGCTGTCGATACCGTCGCCGACCCGGGACAACTCGAACAAGCTCGGCGTGGTACTGGGCGGCAAAGCAAAGCCCGTCACCTGAGCGCCCCAACTACGCAACCAGAGTGCCAGCCACCCGCCCTTAAAGCCGGTATGACCGGTCAAGAGCACACGTTTGCCAGCCCAGAACTGCGGATCTAGGACCACGTTTTCCATGGGGCCTCTCCACTTTGCCAGAGCTGCTCGAGATAGTTCATGTCACGCAAGGTATCCATTGGGTGCCAGAACCCTTCGTGTTGAAAAGCATGCAACTGCCCCTCAGCAGCCAGCTGAGCCAATGGCTCCGCCTCCCACGAAGTAGCGTCATCACGAATGTACGGCAGCACTTTGGACGACAAGACAAAGAAGCCGCCATTGATCCAGCCGCCATCGCCACGGGGTTTCTCGGTGAAGCCCAAAACGGCATCGCCATCACGATCCAGGGCGCCATATCGGCCTGGGGGCTGAACCGCCGTCACCGTTGCCAGGCGGCCATGCCGTTCATGGAAGGCGACCAGCGCAGCGATATCCAGGTCTGACACACCATCGCCATAGGTAAAACAAAATGTCTCGTCGTTTTCCAGATAACGGCCTGCACGCTTCAGGCGCCCACCCGTCATGGTCTCTTCGCCGGTATCCACCAGCGTGACCCGCCACGGTTCACTGTAGTTCTGGTGTACTTCCATCTTGTTGTTGCGCATGTCGAAGGTGACATCGGAGGTGTGCAGGAAGTAGTTGGCGAAGAAGTCTTTGATCGCATAGCCCTTGTAGCCCAGGCAAATGACGAAATCCTGGATACCGTGGGCAGAGTACTGCTTCATGATGTGCCAGAGGATTGGCTTGCCACCGATTTCGATCATTGGCTTAGGCTTACGGTGCGACTCCTCGCTAATTCGTGTCCCAAGACCACCCGCCAGAATAATTGCTTTCATTGTTGTTCTCCTTGTTCGCAATAACGCTGCCACATCTGCCGGTAAGTTTGCTCCATACGCCGGGCGAAACCCGCGCCATCGCACAGAGGCGAGCTCCGCATCTGCTCGCGCAATCCCGCTCGGGTCTCCGCCAACGCTGGCACATCCGTTGCCAACGCTACCAGTTTGTCTAGATATTCCTGTTCGCTGTCGGCAATCCATTCATCGCACCCAGCACCGTGTAAAACAGTCGCCCCGACACGCCCCATGGACGGCCGATCACGCAGTGAAATAAACGGCAAACCCATCCATAAGCTCTCGAACAAGGTCGTTCCTGAGTTATGTGGAAAGCAGTCCAGGGCAATATCCATGGCGGCCAACACATCCCATACCGGAGAAGTAAAACCGATCGACAAGCGCGCTGGATCGATACCGTGGGCCACGAATTGCTGTCGGTAGTAGTCGCTGATACTCGCATCCTTGAATGCGCCACTGTCGAGAATCAGGCGCGAATTCGGTACCCGCTTGAGCAACTCGGACCACACGCGAATGACCTTGTGGTTGATACGCACTGGCCGAGTCAGGCTGCCAAACGTGATATAGCCATTGCTGAGCGCAGGCAGAGGCGTCACATCAGGCATCGATGGGTTTGCCTGATAGGCAATTGAGGGCGCCGGCATACGCCACAACGACTCGGCAAACGACGACTCACAGCCCGGCGGCAACATTTGCTCATCGGCCAGAAAGTAGTCCATCTGCTTCAAGCCCGTACCGAAGGCAAACCCCACCCACCAGCAGACCTGCACGGGCGCAGGCTTGAGGGCAAAAACGCCCAGACCATTACCCGCGGTATGGGCAGCCAGGTCGATCAGAATATCGATGCCATCGGCACGCACCTGCTCGGCGACGGCCTGGTCCGCCATCCCCACGCAGTGACGCCAATGATCGGCATAACCGACAAACCGCTCGGTGACCAGGTCTTCACGGCGCACCATGGAATAGACGAAAACCTCAACCTCACGATGATCATGCTGGCTCAGCAACGGCTCAGTGAAATGCACGCCAACATGGTGGCGAAAATCAGGGGTGACATAACCGATGCGCAAACGTCGAGTGGGCGTCTTGTCATTGGCATACGTGAAGTACTGCCGCGGGGCGAAGTAGTCGCGCACAACATCGCGATAGACTCCAAATACCTGCTCACCGCTCCAATCTGCATGGTAGTTGGCAAAGAACAGAATATTGGTGCGCGCCTGAGTGGCATCCAGAACCCCACGAAGCAAATCGATAGCACCATCCAGATTGCCAAAATCAGCCTCGACCCCGGCCAGGTTGATCAATACGGGCCGATACTCTGGACATACTTCGAGCGCCTTCAGGTAAGCCACTTTAGCTTCCTTCAAACGTCGCCCGGCGCTGAGAATATTTCCGTAGTTATTCCACAAGTTCGGTTCCTGTGGATCCAGCGCCAAGCCCACCTGCATGACCTTTTCGGCCTCATCCAAGAGCTGCGCGTCTAGGTAGGTGTTGGCCAGGTTGTTCCAGGCCTTGGCTTGTTCCGGGGCAATGGCGAGGGCACGCATAAAGCACCCTTCGGCTTCGTGCTGACGGCCAACAGCATGATAGACAGAGCCCAGAATATTCCAGCCGGTCTGGTAATCCGGTTTCAACTCCAACCCACGCAGCAGGTAGCCAACCGCCACTTGAGGGGCTTGCTGCTTCTGGTGCCACAGGCCAAGCCAGCAATAGGCCTCGTGATTGCGCTCATCCAACTGCAGGGCTTGCTCGAGGGCGTTTCGTGCTTCCTCGCTGGCCTGCTCCATCATCAGCAAGGCCGTCCCCAACTGCACCCACGCCTGAGGGTTCTGCGGACACACTTGCGGCCAGAGCCGCGCCACCGCCAGCTGTTCGTCAATCCGACGCTCACCGCTCAAAAAGCTCCACAAGCGCTGCCAGGCGAGGTCACATTGCGGATGACTCTGCGTCAGTTCGCGCAGGATCGGCTCAACCTTATCGGCCTCATTGCGCCGGGCATAGCAGGCAGCCAGCACCAATGCAGCCCTCCATTGCATAGCATCCATAGCCAAAACCTGGCCAGCGAGCCGCTGCGCTTTGGCTAAATCGTGGTCCAATTCAAGGTCAGCCAGTGCCGCGAGCAACTCCAGATCATCACTGTCGCGCTCGCTGGCTTGTCGAAGCAGTCCATAGGCCGGTTTACGCTGCCCCAGGTAATAGCGCGCCAGGGCTTCGCCACGCTGGACCTGCGGATCGACGCTATTGAGCTCTTCGGCCAAGGACAAGACGCTTTGCCAGTTTGCTTCAGCCACCGCCTCCAAGAGACGCTGACGAAGTACCTGAAGCGTGTTGTTGGCCAAGCAACATTTTTTGTACTTCAAACCGCTGCCGCACGGGCAAGGATCATTGCGTCCGGGCTCACGCGCTAGTGCCTGACCAATCAACTGCAAGCGCTGGTGCAGTTGCTCGACCAAGCCGCGCGTGGCCAACGCCTCGGCATGTTCAGGATTTAACTCCAGCGCCAGCAGCAACGCTGCATGGGCCGCGGGCCAGTCCTGCAATTGCAGATACGCCTTGGCCAACTGCATGGCATGTTCAGCATGCAGTGGCTCAAGTTCGCAGAGTTTTTCAAAGGCGCGCCGGGCGGTGGCGCCGTCATGGCTGGCCAGGGCGGCTTCGCCGAGCTGAGCCAAGGTCTCGATATCGTCAGGGAGGTAGCGCAACACGCCGTTGCAGCAATTGCGGGTGCGGGTGTAGTCGCCCTCATCAAACCCCAGGCGCACTTGCCTGCGAAAGAAGTCCACCAGCCATTCGGTGTCGATAACCATGCCCTGCTCCGTCAGATTTCCAGCGCTTTGGGCGCTACTGGCAGGAGATTAGCAATTAACACGCCAGCCAAATCAAGCACTTCAGCGCAGTTGGTCAAACAAGTTCAAGCCGGCGATCTTCACATAGCTTTGCTGCGCAGCCTCCAGCACGATGGTCTGGAACGACAAGCGCGACAATGCCTCGGCGTAGTCCAGTTCGCGCAACTCGGCCTGCACAGACTTGTTGACCAAGGTTACGTCTTCGTTGTCGTTCCCAGTCGACTCAACAAGGTTGAGGCGTGCGCCGATCTCAGTTTGCACCTCCAAGACCTGGCCGAGACCGTTATCGAGGTTTTTCAGGGCGATATTCACTTCATCCCTGGTCGCTAGATTGCCGGCCGGCGTGCTCGGGCTCGACTCCAGCGCCTGGCGTAAGCGGGCGATGGTGTTGAGGATGCTGCGCTGCTCCTGAAACTGCGGCTGTACGGCAAAATCGTCGCCCGCATTGGGCGTGCCATTGACCTCCAAGGTCACACCAAAGACATTTACCGTGTCCGGCGGGCCGACAGTGACGGGCGGGCTATCGAGAATCGGATTACCGGCTTTGTAGGGCTGCGAATAGACATCAAAGCTCGCGCCATTGAAGCGCAGCAGTACGCCAGAGGTTGGGAAGCGGGCATCAAACTGAGCCTGATCGGCCGGTGTGGTAATTGTCCCGTTACCGACCACCGCTGCCGAGGTATTGGCCGACGAGCGGGTCACGGCAAAATCGGTCGGCGTGGTCTGCAGAGTAAAGCTGTGGGTATTGGGCCCAGGCGTGCCAGGCGTGGCGGTATCGGCCAGCAAGCTGTCCAGATTGAGGTCGTTATCGCCCGGTTGCAGCACCACATCCAGCTGAAAACGCATGCCACGAAAATTGATCACGTTGCCACTGCTGGTGTCCGGGTCGATAACCCCGCCCCCGGTAATTTCCGCGGTCACATCGGTGTTGGCGCTGTCGTACAGGCGAAACTCCGTGCCACTGACGAACTCCAGCCGATAAGGCTCGCCCGCACGAAAACTGCTGTTGAACGCATCATTGTCATCGATCAGACCCGGCGACATGAAAATCCGCTGCGGCGTTGGCGCTGCTGGCGTCAATAATTCGCTGTCGACACGGTCCGCATTAATCGCCGACTCAAACAAACGCCGACCGTTGTCGTTGATCGCCACATTGGTCGAGCTGGCCACCTGCACACTGCGCTGCCCTTCGTCACCCTGATAGGAATAGGTGTTGTCCGGATTGCGCACAAAAGGCTCGGTCTTGCCCAGGAACCCGGAAAACAGGTATTCACCACGGGCATTACGGCTGTTCATCAGGCTGAGCAGCTCGTTTTCGCGCTCGCCCAGCTCCTTGGCGATCGACTTGCGATCGGCCGCCGAGAGTGCGCCGCCGCCGGCCTGCACCGTCAGTTCGCGAATCCGCTGCAATACGTTGACGGTGGAGGTCAGGGTGGTTTCTTCCTGCGCCAGGCTGTTCTTGGCCGCCGTCAGGTTGTCCTTGTATTGACCCAGCACCGCCTGCTGTTGATCGAGCTGCAACAGGCGCACCGAGGCCACCGGGTCATCGGCCGGGGTGAGGATGCGGTTGCCGCTGCTGATCTGCTCCTGGGTCCGGGTCACGTTGGCATAGTTGCGCTGCAGCCCACTGACGCCATTGTTGAACGACTGGACGGATGAAATGCGCATGACCATAGCATTGACCTCTTAATCCGCGGGCGTCTGGCCCACAGCACCCTCAACCGAAGGCGATAATCATCAGAACGTATTTATCAGCGTATCAAACAGGGTACGGGCCACCTGGATGATTTGTGCCGATGCCTGGTAATACTGTTGAAACTGGATCAACTTGGCCGCCTCTTCATCGAGGTTGACCGCCGATACCGAATCCCTGTTATTGGTCGCCTGCTTGAGAATTGAGCCGGTCGCCTCACCATCGACTCGCGCCTGACTGGTCAAGGTTCCGACCCGCTCGACCAGATCACCATAAGCATCGGTAAAGCTGGCCCCGGTGGTGGTAGGGCTTAGCAGGTCCACACCGACCGTACTCTTGTTTTGCAGATCGGCCAGTTTCAAGGCATTGCGGTTATCCGAAACACCATTGGTGTTGAACGCCACGGTGAAATTGTCACCCGCTGCCGGGCGCCCACTGATAGTCAACTCAAAGTCAAAGCTGCTGGCGATAACAGGAGGACCGGCCGAGGCCGGCACTGTCAGCGTCAACTTGTTGTTCTGCCCCGGCACAATGCTGCCGCTCGCAATCGAGGTGCCATTGATATCCAGCACATCGTAGGTTTGCGTGGCACCACCCGCGGCGCCCATGACAACTCGCAACGGCGGCGCATTGCGCAGGCTGGCTTGCAGGTTCGCCTGAGCTGTCGCGTCGTAAATATCGATCTCCGTCACGAGACTCGGCTGGCTGACGATTCCGGTGCCAATGTTGGCGGGGCTTTTATCAACCTTTAAGGGCGCGGCAAAAGCCAACTCATCGGCCTTCTGCAGATCAGCGCGTATGTCACTGCCGCCATTACGGGTTGGCATCACCAGAAAGCGATCACCCGCAGCAAAGGTGCCACTGGCGACATTCAGCGAGAAGCCGTCAATCTCGGTGGCCGGCGGCACACCGGTAATATCCAGCGGACCGAAGCTGGTGCTGTCGGAGATGCGACGTACGGTGTAGTTGGTCGCATCGATAAAGGTGACTTCATAGTCGCTGGTGGTCAGCTGAGTGCTGTCCTCAATCATGACGTTGAGGTTGGCAGTGGAATCGCTATTGCCGAGCCGTGCCAGGCTGCGCTGAGCAATGCTGTCAGCGTCATTGATATTGCGAAACAAGCCGGCACCGAAATTACCTTTCAGGTCCAGGCCCTGCCCCAACTGAGTATTGACCTGGTCAGCCACCGACAGCGCTAGCCGACCTACCGAGTTCAAGGTCACGTCCAATACATCTTCGCGGTAGCGAATCAGCCCGCCCATCTCGCCGCCGGTGATCAGGGTAGTAATCCCCTGGCGAGAGTTGCCGCTGACAAACTGCACCTCACTGCGCAGCGGGTCAGCGGTACCAGCAACCACCTCTAAACGGGACGCCGTACTGCCCACTACCAGTGGCTGGCCAGAGCCGATAAACAGGTTAAGGCTGTTGCCATCCTGGGGTACGACAGTGACGCCGATGAATTCGGAGAGTTTGCGCACCGCCTCTTCACGGGCATCGAGCAGGTCATTGGGCTGCTGACCATTGGAGGCCGCGACAGCGATCGCCTCGTTGTAACCGGCAATCGAGGTGGCTAACTGATTAACTTGCTCACTGACCGCCGACAGTTGCTTGTTAATAAAGCCATTTTGCTCATACAAGCGGTCGTAAACGGTGTTAAACCGCTTGGCCACACCCTCGGCTTCCGACAGCACCAGCTGCCGGGCGGGGATATTGGCTGGATCTTCGGCCGCGGTTTGCAATGAAGAGAACAGCCGCTGCAGACCCGGGGTAATACCAGTAGTACTGCCCGCCAGCAGCGAGTCCAACTGATTGATCTGGCTGAGATAACTTTCCACGTCCTTGTTCAAGGCCGTGCTGCTACGAACCTGAGTGCTGAGAAAGTCGTTATAAATGCGCCGCACATCCACCAAGGAGGTGCCTGAACCAATATAACCCGCACCACTGAACTGAGGCGTGCGCGTGGCTTGCACGGTTTCCTGCCGCGAGAAGCCGGGCGTATTGACGTTGGCGATGTTATGGCCGGTGACCGACAGCGACGTCTTGTTCGCTGACAGCCCCGACAGGCCAATATTAAGTAAGTCCGCCATAGCTCAGCCTCAGGTCCTGGTGGTTGCCGTATCGGCCGCTGCGACGGCTTGATAGGTCTGCATTTGCCGGGCGATCTGGGCGATTTTGTTGGCGTACTGAGGGTCGGTGGCATAACCGGCACGTTGCAGTTCACTGACAAAACGCTTGGGGTTAGCAGCTGAATCCAGTGCGTCGTCGTAGCGCTCGTTGTTCTGCAGAAAGTTCACGTAATCGTTGAAGCTTTGCTCGAACGAGCCATAGGCGCGAAACGACGCCGACTCTTTGACCTGCTTGCCATCCACATATTCAGTGGTCAGCACCCGCGCCGAATCACCCTGCCAATCGGCGGCCTTGATACCGAACAGGTTGTGGCTGCTGGAACCATCCTGCTGGCGAATGATTGATTTGCCCCAGCCGGTTTCCAGGGCGGCCTGGGCCACCAGGTAACGCGCATCCACACCGATTTTCTCCGCCGCACTCTGGGCCATCGGCAGCATGGTGGCGACAAATTCCTCAGGGGAGCTGAACGCCGCCTTGCCCGGCGCCAAGGGTGGCTGGGCCAGACGGCGACCGGTGATGGCATCGCTATCGGCAATCGACAGTGACTTGTCGGCGGGCGCGGGGTAGCTCTTCGCCGCCAGCCAGTTCTGCGGCGCCTGAGCCTGCGCTTCGCTGCCACCGGCCGGTACGATGCCCGCCAGCAGACGATCCGCCAGGCGCGGCGGCAAGGAGATACGGCGCTGGTTGAGCAGCTTGGAGTCATCACGCACAACGGGCTCGCCAGCTGCCGGCTCAATCGCTGCTGTGACGCCGCTGCTGGCGGCTACTTGGGCAAAGGGGTTGGGCCGACTGCTGCCGGCGCCATGCAAGGTTTTCGACAGCTGGCGCTCCAGCACATCGGCCAGGCCTACGCCGTTCTGCTTGGACATGGTGATGGCCAACTGCTGGTCGTGCATGTCCTGGTAGGTTTTGCTTTCGTTGCTGTTCATGAAGTTGCCTTCGGCGAACACCGCGTTCGCCGCGCGCATGGCCTTCATCATTTCATTCAGAAACAGCGACTCGAACTCCTGCGCCACCTTGTGCACATTGGCTTCGCTGTCGCGATTCTTGCCGACCTTGAGCTGATTTAGACGATTGAGGTCGGTCGCGGCCCCCGAGTCGTGGGCGACGCCAATACCTGCGCTGAGTCGAGAGTTCATAGTCGCACCTCAAATCACAATCAGATCGGCTTGCAGCGCGCCGGCCTGTTTCAGGGCTTCGAGAATCGCCATCAAGTCACTCGGCGAGGCGCCCACTTGGTTAACCGCCCGCACAATTTCATCCAGTGAGGTGCCGGGGCCGAACTTGAACATGGGTTTGTTTTCCTGATCGGCACTGACCTTCGACTTAGGCACCACCACCGTCTCGCCACCGGCCAACGCATTGGGCTGGCTGACAATCGGATCTTCGGTAATGGTCACGGTCAGGCTGCCGTGGGTCACCGCCGCCGGCTGCACTTTCACGTTCTGACCGATAACGATGGTGCCGGTGCGGGCATTGATGATGACCTTGGCCACAGCTTGCCCGGCTTCCACTTCAAGGTTTTCCAGGATCGACAGGTAGTCGACCCGCTGACCCGGATCCAGCGGCGCACTGACCCGCACCGAGCCCGCATCCAGAGCCTGTGCCACGCCTGGACCGAGCAGTTCGTTGATTTTGTCGACAATTCGCTTGGCTGTGGTGAAGTCGGCACGATTGAGGTTCAGGGTCAGGGTATTGCCCTGATCGAAACCACTCGGCACCGGCCGCTCAACGGTGGCGCCACCGGGAATGCGTCCGGAGGATGGCACATTGACGGTGATTTTCGAGCCGTCGCCACCCTCGGCGTCAAACCCACCGACCACCAAGCTACCTTGGGCGATGGCGTAGACGTTGCCATCGATACCTTTCAGCGGAGCCATCAACAGGCTGCCACCGCGCAGACTCTTGGCGTTACCGATGGAGTTCACGGTCACATCGATACTCTGCCCCGGCTTGGCAAACGCCGGCAGGTCGGCATACAAGGCCACCGCCGCAACGTTTTTCAGCTGCACGTTGCCCCCCCCGGCCGGCACCTTGATGCCGAACTGGGCGAGCATGTTGTTGAAGGTCTGCAGGGTGAACGGCGTTTGGGTGGTCTGGTCACCAGAACCATTCAAGCCCACCACCAGGCCGTAGCCAATCAACTGGTTGGCCCGCACGCCCTGGATGCTGGCGAGGTCTTTCAAGCGCTCGGCCTGCACGGCACTGGCGGCCAGCAGCAGGCAAAAGCAGGCGATCAATCGGTTCATGTGCGGCACCTTAAAACGGCCACAGCGGGCTGATAAAGAAACGATCAAACCAACCCGGCTGGCTGGCATCGGCAAAGGTGCCGGTACCGGAATAGGTAATGCGCGCATCCGCAACTCGCGTCGACGCTACTGTGTTGTCGGTGGCCACGTCGTCGGGACGGATCAGGCCGGCAATGCGCACCAGCTCGTCACCGGTATTGAGGGTCAGCCACTTCTCGCCGCGCACCGACAAAATGCCGTTGGGCAAGACTTCGGCCACCGTCACGGTGATCGAGCCGGTCAAGCTGTTGCTTTGCCCCGCCTGGCTGTCGCCCTTGGTGTCACGGGAGCCGGAGTAGCCAACATCCAGGTTCAGGTTGGCGCCCGTCAGTGGGTTAAGACCGGAATCGGGGTTATCCACTGATACCGCCGAGCCAAACAGCGAGGTCAAACCCATCTTCGCGGTGCTGTCCTTGGCAATTTGCGAGTTGGCTTTTTTGCTCGCCTGGGTTCTTTCATTCAGGGTGATGGTGATGATGTCCCCCACCCGATACGCCTTACGGTCGTCGTAGAGGTTGTTGCCGAACCCTGGCTGATAGATCGCGCCATTGTTCTGCGCCGCCGGCAAGGGCGTGCGCGGTAGCACGGGCGAGAAGTACGGGTCATTCGGCTTGGCCGCTGGCGCCACGCAACCATTCAGCGCCAGAGCGCTAAACAGCGAGCAAACAATCATTAGCCGGTTCATACCTACTACCTCACGGCGCGCTGCAACTGGAGTGGGGTCAAACAGCGACCACCACCCGCGAATTAAAGATTCTGGGTAATAAAGGAGAGCATCTGGTCGGCCGTCGAGATGACCTTGGAGTTCATCTCGTAGGCGCGCTGGGTGGTGATCATGTTGACCAACTCCTCCACCACGCTGACGTTGGAGTTCTCCAGGGTGTTCTGCAGCACCGTGCCCAAGCCGGTCAAACCTGGCGTACCCACCTGCGGCGCGCCGCTGGAACCGGTTTCGAGAAACAGGTTATTGCCGATCGCCTGCAAACCCGCGGGGTTGACGAAGTCGGCGGTCTGGATGTTGCCGATCACCTGCGGAGCAGGATCACCGCTGACGGTCACTGACACGGTACCGTCTTCGCCGACGGTGAAGGTCTGCACTTCAGCGGGCAGGACGATGGCTGGCTCCAGGGAATAGCCCTGGGAAGTCACCAACTGGCCATTGGAATCCAGGTGAAAACTGCCGTCACGGGTGTAAGAGACCGTACCGTCGGGCTGCAAAATCTGGAAAAAACCGCGGCCATTCACGGCCATATCCAACGGCTGCTCGGTGGTCTGCAGGCTGCCCTCGGTGAACATCTTCGAGGTACCGACAATGCGCACACCGGTACCCAGCTGCAAGCCGGTGGGCAACTGACTGTCCTGACTGGACTGCGCGCCAGGCTGGCGGCGAATCTGATAAAGCAGGTCTTGGAACTCAGCCCGATCGCGTTTGAAGCCGGTGGTCGAAACGTTGGCCAGGTTGTTGGAAATGGTCGTCAGGTTCATGTCCTGTGCGGACAACCCGGTTTTACTGACCCACAGAGCCGGAAGCATGATGATTCTCCTCGAGCGCCGGAATCATGGCGCTACGCCTTGGTAATTAGGTGAATTGCAAAACGCGCGCCATCGCCGTGTCGTTGTCTTCGGCGGTGCGCATCATCTTCACGTGCAACTCAAACTGGCGGGACAGGGACAGAATCGCCGTCATTTCCTCCACCGCATTGACGTTGCTGGCCTGCAAGAACCCCGAACTGACCTGCACATTGGCGTCCGCCTGCACCTGGCCCGTGCCTTTGAAGTGGATCATGCCGTCCGTTTGCTTCTCCAGCTGCGCCGGATCCGGCCGAACCAGCTTGAGACGATCGACCTCGGCGATCACGCTCGGCCCCTCACCCAAGGCGCGAATACTGATGGTGCCGTCCTTGCCGATTTCGATCTTCTGCTCCGGTGGCACGGAAATCGGCCCACCATTGCCGATCACCGGCAAGCCACTGCCGGTACGCAACATACCCAACGCATCGACCTTGAGGCTGGCGCTGCGCACGTAGGCCTCCCCGCCATCAGGCGACTGCACCGCCAGCCAACCATCACCCTCGACGGCGACGTCCAGTTCATTGCCGGTTTCTTGAAGCGAGCCAGGAGTAAAGTCGGTACCCGGACGCTCGCTCATCGCGTAGACCCGAGACGGATGAACCTCACCGAACAACGGCATGGAACGCGCCTGCTCCAGATCACGCTGAAAGCCATTGGTCGAGACGTTGGCCAGATTGTTGGCATGGGCGCGCTGGGCCAGGGTGTTCTGGCTGGCGCCGGTCATGGCGACATACAACATCTTGTCCATGGCATTGCTCCGCAGTATGGGCTGAGAGGGCCAGATGCTTGACGCAAAACCCTCAATTACCTACTGCACAGCAAACGGCGTGCCACGCCCAAAAAATGAACATAACCACTTGATAATCAATATTTTTTAAAATTAAAAAAGCCCCATACAGGGGCTTTAGGATGAGCATGACGGCGACTATCTGCCGCCCGCGACAGATGACTTGCCGCGAACTGCGAGACCTACCGCAAGGCGTTACCGCAGATTGATGATGGTCTGGGTAATCGCGCTCTCGGTTTCGATGGTTTTCGCGTTGGCCTGATAATTACGTTGAGCCACAATCAGGTTCACCAACTGGTCGGACAACTCGACGTTAGAGTCCTCCAGCGCACCAGACTGCAGGGCTCCCATGGTGCCACTACGCGGCGTCCCAACCACCGGCTCACCGGACTCGAACGATTGCGTCCAGGCCGTTTTGCCCGCAGGCGTGAGCCCCTGCTGGTTGGCAAAGTTGGCCAACACCACCTGCCCCTGCACCTTGGATTGCCCATTGGTGTAGCGGGCAAAAATCACACCAGTATCATCCACCTCAAGCCCTGAGAGCTGACCCGTGGTGTAACCATCCTGACTGACGCTACTGACGGCAAACACACTGGAAAACTGTGTCGATGGACGTAAATCGATATTGATCCCCGTGGCGCTGGCGGTCGCGCCATTACTGCTCCAAACCGGTGGTATTGCGGTATCAGGCGCCGCAGGCACCCAGGTAGTCAGATCAATGGTGCCATCCGCACCGACAGTAAAGCCCGTAGGTGTGGACGCCACCAACGCAGCTACATCCAACTGACCCGATGTCGTGAATTGCAACGGAATGGTCGACGGTGTCGGCGGCTCCAATCCAGGGTTATCCGGATTTCGACCATCAATCAGCACATTCATCTGCCAATTATTCGGCCCGGTCTTGAGAAAATACTGCGTCATCACATGGGAGTTACCCTGCGAGTCATAGATATTGGTCGAGGTCGCCGAGTTATAACTGGTGGGATCTGTCGGATCGAAAGTAGCGTTGGCTGGTATCTTATTTGTCGAGTTGAGATTGAAGGTCTGATTGACCTCAGTGGTCGCCTTGGGCGCCTGGCTAGAAGTTTGAATCTGCACATCGCTGACCACGCCATTTTGCAAATTGCCGTTGGCATCCACGGCATAACCCTGCAGCTTGTAACCGAAGTTATTCACCACAAAGCCTTCTTTATCGGTACCAAAGTAGCCGGCGCGGGTGTAGCTGACATCACCGTTGTTGCTGGTGATAAAAAACCCGTTACCGTTAACTGCCAGATCCAGGCCATTTTGCGTGTAGTTGATATTACCCTGATTGAACAACTGCGAAACATCCGACAGCAGTACGCCGCTCCCCTGCGGATTGGCACCGCCACCGAGCACAGAAGCGGCATATACATCAGCAAATTCAGCTCGCGACTGTTTAAAGCCGGCAGTGCCAGCGTTGGCAATATTGTTGCCGGTGACGTTAAGGTCGCTGGTGGCTGCCCGCAGACCGCTGAGACCGATATTAAACGCCATGAAGTACTCCTTTGCCGGTAGAACCGGCGCTTACAGCCGCTAAATTATTGACCGATTACCTGAACTTTGGAGAGCCCGATACTGCCGAGCCCGGCCAAGTTGAGCATCAACTCGCCGCCATTTTGACCCAGAGTGACGCTATCGACGTTGGCCGGCAGCATAGTGGTCAACGCTTTGGTGTCGGCACCGTAGCTGGCTTGGGCCTGGAACTTGTATGTACCTGGCGGCAAGACCTTGCCGCTGGAATCTTTGCCGTCCCACATAAAACTGACATTACCGGCAGCCTGCTGACCCATGTTGATGCGATTGACCACAGAACCGGCACTGTCATACACATTCACATAGACATTGCTGCTGGTTGCAGGCACCACCAAGCTGGCCTTGAAGGTCTCACTGGTATCCACCACAGCTTTATCGGTGGGAATAATGACCTTGCGACCAACCAGTGACGATGCCTGCAACGCTTGAGATGACTGATAACCAGAGAGCATCGATTCCATGCTGGTATTAAGCTTATCGACCCCTTCCACCGTACTGAACTGCGCCAGCTGAGCGATAAATTCACCATTGTCCTGGGGCGATAGCGGGTCTTGGTTATTCAACTGCGCCACCAGCAGGTTGAGAAACTCATTCTTGCCCAGCTCATTGCTCTTGGGCGCCGAATCTTTGAGCTGATACTGATCCAGAACCGTGCTTGCCGCATTGACGCTACTGATGCTCATGTTGTTTTCCTCACTCGCGGCTTACTGGCCCAGGGTCAGTACGCGCTGCATCATCTGCTTGGCGGTATTCATCATTTCAACGTTGGTCTGAAAGGCTCGACTGGCGGATATCATGTCGGCCATCTCCTCAACCACATTGACGTTCGGGTAATAGACATAACCATCCGCGTCTGCGGCGGGATGATTGGGCTCGTAGCGCGGCGTCAGGCTACCTTGCTCCTCAACAATACCCAGCACCTGCACACCCGCACCGGATTGATCCTGCTCGGCAAACAGCGAGTCACCAGCGCCCTGTTGCGCGCCTTGAAATACGGTTGCGAACACCGGATGCCGGGCCCTGTAAGTCTGATCAATGCTTGATGACACGGTCTCTGCGTTGGCGATGTTGCTGGAGATGGTATTCAGCCGAGTACTTTGGGCACTCATGCCGGTTCCGGCGATATTGAATACACTGGCTAATGACATGACTGCTTCTCCGTTATTCGCCGCGCAGGGCGCTGATCAGACCTTTAAACTTGCTGTTAAGCAGGGTAAAGCTGGCCTGAAATTGCACCGAGTTTTCGGCGTACTTAGATTGCTCGACCTGCAAATCGACGGTGTTTTGGTCTAGGGACGGCTCGGACGGCATGCGATAACGCAGGGCCGGATCAGCCGAGGCGACACCCTGAGCATCAATATGTTTGCTGTTGCTGCGATTGAGCTGAAACTCGCCGCCCTTGGCCTTGGCATTTTGCTCCGCCAGTACCGAGGCAAAATCAAGGTCACGGGCTTTGAAGTTAGGCGTATCGGCATTGGCCATGTTGTTGGCCAACACTTCGGCGCGCTGGGCACGAAAACCGAGTGCCTTGTCATGACCGTTGAGGGCGCTTTCGAAGCTGATGCTCATGATCGGTAAACCTGCGCAAGAGTTTGCTTGACGAAGACAAAGCAAAGCTTATGCCAAAACAATTTATCCTTATTTTTCAATGCCTTACTATATAAACAAGGTAGAAAAAGCACTCAAGCGGCAATACCTTTCCGCCTAATCCCCTGCAGGCGGCAATCCACTCAGTATTTTTGCCGCACAAAAAAACGGGAGACCCTAAGGTCTCCCGTTTTTTGACTCCACGGCCGGCGCAGCTATTTAGCCTTGTAAATGATCCCCGGACTGCACTGCACCATCTGGTAGTGATCAGGCAGACCATTAAGCGCCTCGGAGGCACCGAGAAACAGATATCCACCAGGCTTGAGGGTCCCATGGATGCGCAACAAAATGTCCTTCTTCACCTCTGCCGAGAAGTAAATCAACACATTGCGACAGAACACGATGTCAAACTTGCCCAGGCTGGCGTAACTGTCCAGCAAATTGAGCGCCCTAAACTCAACCCGGCTCTTGATCGCGGGCTTGATCGCCCAACGCCCAGCGCCTTTAGGGTCAAAAAACTTCTGCAGCCGCTCCTGGGATAAGCCACGCCCCATCGCCAGACTGTCGTATTCACCCGACTTGCAGGTCGCCAACATGGAGCCGGAAAGATCGGTCGCAACAATCTGCACGCCCGCCTTGAGCTGGCCGAGATTGCTGCGCTCGAACTCGTCAGTGGTCATCGACAGGGTATAGGGCTCTTGACCGGAGGAACAGGCCGCCGACCAGATGCGCAAACGCTGCCCACCATTAGCCTTGAGCATCTCAGGGAAAACCCGGTTCTTCAGCACCTCGAACGGATAAGTATCACGGAACCAGAGGGTTTCATTGGTCGTCATTGCATCGACTACCTGCTCGCGCAAGCCACTGCGCGGCTGGCCTTGCATGCGCTGCACCAACTCACCCAGGGTTTTGATTCCTTGCTGCTCCATCAACTTATTAAGGCGACTGGACACCAAGTATTGCTTGTTGCTGCCCAGCAAAATTCCACAGGCCTTTTCTAGAAAGACACGGAACTGCTCGAAATCCAAGTTACCTGAAGACACTAAAGCCGCCTCACCGTTCATGTGCGTTGCCGAAGGCCAGGCCCTCAGCTCCCGTCTACTGCATTAATGCGCTCAACCACCCGCGAGGCCAACTCATCGGGCCGGAACTTCGCGAGAAAATCATCCGCCCCGACCTTCTTCACCATAGCCTGGTTAAACACGCCAGAAAGCGAAGTATGCAGGATGATGTGCAGTTTCTGCATGCGGGGGTCTGAGCGTATTTCGGCGGTCAAGGTATAACCGTCCATTTCGGGCATTTCGATGTCAGAAATCAGCATCAAAAACTCGTGCTCAGGCTGCTTACCCTCCTCCACCATCTTGCGCAGATACTCGTACGCCTCACGACCATCGTTAAGCGCCACCACCTCGACCCCAACGGTCTCTAGACAGCGAATCACTTGCTTGCGCGCCACCGAGGAGTCATCGCAAATCAACACTCGCTTGGACACCGCCTTGGCCTGAGTTTCGACATCAATGACACCGGCTGAAATCACCTCAGAGGTAGGCGCAACTTCAGCAAGAATCTTCTCAACATCGATGATTTCCACCAACTGCTGATCCAGACGCGTCACTGCCGTCAGGTAATGGTCGCGCCCAGTGCCCTTGGGTGGCGGATGAATCTCTTCCCAGTTCATGTTGACGATGCGTTCAACCGAACGCACCAGAAAACCCTGAACCTTGGTGTTGTATTCGGTGATGATCACAAAACTGTTTTTCAGATCATCCAGACCGACACGACCCGTGGCCATGGCCAGGTCGAGAATAGGAATAGTGCCGCCACGAATATTCGCGACTCCACGTACAACCGGACTGGACTTGGGCATGATGGTGAGTTTCGGGCACTGCAGCACCTCTTTCACCTTAAACACGTTGATCCCGTACAGCTGATTGCCATCGAGGCGAAACAACAGCAACTCAAGACGATTCTGCCCTACCAGCTGCGTACGCTGGTTAACCGAATCCATTACACCGGCCATGCCCCGACTCCTTATTTTAAGTCACCGTCTGCACCGCTTAGCGTAGCAGGCGGCACGAGCCTTGCTTTTCAATTGCCATGAACGCAAAACCGACATTTATTCGACACCTGATGGCAACGCGCCTTCAGCTGCTCCGTGTTTTACCTGCTTTGCTCGGGTTAGGCTATAGCCTGCCTGTTGCAGCGGCTACAACACTACCTGAGCAGCTTATCGGCATAACGCAGGATTTTCTTGAGCAGGCTGTCACCACACATTTAGAGCGTAGCGAAATCCAAGCCCGACACGAGATCGAAATTCAGCAAATCGACCCACGGCTGCGACTACCTATCTGCGATCAGGGCCTGACAGCCAAGCTAGAAAGCCCTGCACAACCAGTCGGCAGGGTCACCGTCAGGGTACGGTGTGCCGGCAGCAGCCCCTGGACAGTCTTCGTGCCCGGGCAAGTGCACATCTATAGGCAGGTGGTTATCGCCAACCGCCCCCTGAAGCGCAAGTCAGTGCTCAGCCCTACAGACCTGGTTCTGGTCGAGCGCGACATTGGCCTGCTCAATCAAGGTTTTTTGACTGCTATCGAGCAAGCATCCGGCAAAAAATTGACACGCCCTATATTGCCTGACCAAGTATTGACCGCCGGCCATTTAGAGCAAGCAGAAGTCATTCGCAAGGGCGACCAGGTCGTCATCACCGCCCGCAGCGCGAGTGTTAGCGTACGCATGCCTGGCGAAGCGTTGTCCGACGGCGCCACAGGCGAGCAAATCCGTGTGCGCAACCAGCGCTCTGAGCGCGTGATAAAAGCCAGGGTAACCGGCCCAGGACAAGTTGAAGTATCCATGTAGGCCAGATTTACCTGGCGCATACGCGTAACGTTTTCCTACACTGATCAGTAACACATGAACGAACACCCTAAAGTTTTTCTCGGCGCTGCCGAAAAACAGGCAAGCGTCCAAAATAGTCTTCGAGGTTTCGCATCATGGTCATCGACATCAATAGGCCGAACAACCCCCCTGCAGCTAACGCTAACGGGCGCACCGGCAACACTCAGGCAGCCAATCGCAGCGATGCGAACAGCCTGCGCCAGACCGCGCCGGAAGCCATGCCTGCACCAGCAAGCAAAGCAGGCGAGTCCGTGCAACTGAGCACCGATGCCCAACAGCTGCAAAAAGCCACCAATAAACTGAGTGAACTGCCAAGCGTCGATAAAGAGCGGGTGGCACGCCTCAAGCAAGCCATAAGCGACGGCAGCTACACCGTAGACAGCCAACGGGTCGCGAGCAAACTGCTAGATTTCGAGTCCCGCCGCTAAAGCCGAAGGCCGCGCCGGGGAAGCTGGACGCCCAATTCCCAGAGCACGCTATGCATGACATAACCCTTTTGCAGTTATTTAACGACGACATCAGCGTAAGCCAGCAACTGCTCGCGCTGATTCAGGACGAGTTCAAGGCGCTGGGAGAGCGTGACCTGCCACAGCTTGAACAAATCCTAGGCCGCAAGTTGCCACTCCTGAGTCTGCTCGAGCAACACGGCAGGCAGCGCAGCGAACTGCTTCAAAGTCTACAGCTGAGCGCTGACCAAAAGGGCCTGGAGCAACTGGCCACACACTCCCAACAAGGCAGCGAATTGCTTGCTCGCAGCGCGCAACTGGGCGAACTGCTCGAGCAGTGTCGCGCAGCCAATCTCCTCAATGGCCGAGTGATTCGAACCAGCCAAACCGCCGCCAACAGCGTACTCAGCATTTTGCGCGGCGCTGAAACCCCCAATCTCTATGACAGCCGTGGCAGTACCGCTAGAATCGCGCAACAGCGGCCACTTAGTCAGGCCTGAAACCGAGCGCCGGGACATACCAGCACAATGCCAGTATGCTAATGCGCAAAAATTGCGTTTGGAGATTCGCGGATCGTGTCCACCCCATTCACAGAAGACACCGGCCCACAGCCACCCAAGGTGCTGAAAACTGCTGCAGAAATCTTCGCCAATCTGCGTCACCTCCAAGACAATCATGACCCGCTGATCATCAGCTTCCCAGAGCGCAGCCAACGCTTTCAAAGCTACTTGGTTGCGATCAATCGTGAGCGCAGCCTGCTGGCGCTAGACGAGCTAATACCTAACGACGGCGAGCGCTTCCTCAAAAATGGCGAAACGTTCAAAGTCGAAGGCTTCCATGAAGGCGTCCGTATAGCCTGGGAATGCCAGCAAAACGTCCAGATTGGCGAGCTGGATGGCGCCCGCTGCTATTGGAGCGGACTGCCCAGCGAAGTCACCTACCATCAGCGCCGCAACGCCTTTCGCGCCCCACTCAAGCAAGGACAACTGCTGAGTATTGATTTGTCAGGCGACAAGCTCAGCAACGGCATCAAAGGTCAATTACTGGACATCTCCGCCACGGGATGCCGACTGCGCTTTCAAGGCGATCTCGGCAGCCGCCTGCAAGCGGGCCAAGTCTATGAACGCCTTAATATAAAGCTCCCCTTCGGCGCCATCAGCACCGCAGCAGAGCTGCGCCACTTAAGCTACGAAAGCAAAGTGGACATGACCTATGCCGGACTGCGCTTTTACCGCATAGACGGCCTAGCCCAACGCAGCATTGAGCGTTTTGTCTATCAAGTGCAACGAGAAGCGCGCCAGTTCGACTGACACCTGCCGCTGCGTCGGACAATATACGTGTCGCTCAGATTGAGAGCGCACTCAAAACGGCTGAAAAAATAATAGTGATCATGTCGGTACGCGATCACGGGATGATTGGAGCTAACGTGAGTGCTGAAATTATTTTTCGCAGCGTGTCTGACTCACTAGAGACGGCCGTTCGATTCGAAGCTTTCTATTTCACCACCCACGAAACGCTCAAAAGCCGGGTCAGAACGGGGCGCCTAGACAGAAACCCGTTTTCCTATCGACACCGATTAGAGTGCTGGTTTAAACCTGACCAGCACACCGCCCTCTCAATCCCGGCAAGCTGCTGGACACCTCTGTCTGATGACAAAGTTTGATATCCACAACGGCGGGCGCACTGTAGTGGACTCTCTGGTCAAGCCCTTAGGCAAATTCTGAGTGAGTTGTATGAACAACGCGAGCTCTAACCAGTCATCCTCCCAACAGGGACAGTTGGTCAGTCGTGAGCAGAGAGAACGACTAAACTATCAACGCGGGCACGTACTTTGGCTTACAGGACTCTCTGGCGCAGGGAAATCCACGCTGGCTTATGCTCTCGAAGCACAGCTTTATGATTTGGGGCGGCGCTGCGTGGTGCTCGATGGAGATAACCTGCGAAGGGGCTTATGCGCTGACCTAGGTTTCACACCACAGGCCCGACATGAAAACCTGCGGCGCGCTGCTGAAACCGCCAAGTTGTTTGTAGATATGGGAATGATCTGCATAGCAGCCTTCATATCTCCAACCTGTTATGACCGTGAAATGGTTAGAAGTATCATCAGCCCTGAAGATTTTTCCGTGGTTTATCTCGAGTGCTCTTTGCAAGTATGCGAGGCACGGGATGTAAAAGGGCTTTACAGACGAGCCAGGGAGGGAGAGTTTGAAGACTTCACAGGCATATCCTCACCCTACGAACCACCGCGACAACCAAACCTAATTCTGAACACCGACAACCTATCGATTGAAGACTGTGTGCAGCAGCTAATTAAACTTCTTATTAATAAATTTCACTAAAAAAGCTGACATACAATCACAAGAGGCCGAGATTACTAAGCCGGGTAATAATTTAAGTAATGGCACAAATCAGGCGTTATTCAGACCGTATCTTATCCGAAGTAAAATCAGCCATAAGTACTTGTAGAATTCGCCGACAGGCTTGCCCATCGCCAAATGGATTACTCCAGCTAAGATGGGACCGGCGCACAAAATCCGCAGCGGCGATCAAATTATTCCCCGTAACGACTGGAACTAACTGAGCCCCACCACTTTCTAGACTTTCCGGACGCTCGGTGTTGGGCCGAAGCACTAAGCAGTGCCGGCGAAGTGCACACGCCTCCTCTTGCAATCCTCCACTATCGGTCAAAACTAAATCGGCCCCTTGCAACAACGCAAGCATGTCAACGTAACCGACCGGCTCAATAGCCTTTATTTGCGGCCAGCTAGAGAGGGCTTTCCGATACCGTGGGCCAAGCCTAGGATGGATAGGAAAGACTACCAATTTATTCTGTTCGTAAGCTAACCCTTGAACTGCGTCCATAAGCTGTTCAAAAGAATCGAAATTATCTGTATTAGACGGGCGATGACAAGTCAGCAACAGATAACTTTCCTGATGTAGACCTAGCCTCGAAAGGATACTTGAGCGCTTTGGGGCGCGATCCGCATATAACAAGACCGCATCATTTCCGGTATTGCCAGTGACATGAACATTCGCCCCTTGAATACCTTCCTTCCCCAGTAGCGCTACCTGCAGTGCTGAAGGGCAAAACCAGAAACTAGATAGATGATCCAACAAGACTCGGTTGACTTCCTCCGGCATCGCCCTGTCGTAACTGCGCAGCCCGGCCTCAACATGCGCAACAGGAATATTGGCTTTGCTGGCAGCAAGACCTCCTGCCAGCGAACTGTTGGTATCACCTTGGACAAGCACATAGTCTGGCTTCAACTCCTGAAGTATCGGCTCTATACCCATGACCATGCGAGCAAGCTGCACAGCTGCAGTATCTGAACCAACACCAAGGTTGAAATGAGGGAGAGGTAATTCGAGCTCTTCGAAAAACGCCCGATCCATGGCAAAAGCGTAGTGCTGATTGGTATGAATCAACGTATAGCGAACGCCATCGCGAATACAGGCGGATATCAACGAAGAAAGCTTGATGATCTCCGGACGGGTACCGAGTACAAACGCTATATGCATTGATCTGTATGCCCTGACAAGGCCATGGGCTGAACTGATTGCAGTTCAGGGGCAAATTCTTGCAGAACACCATTAGCCAATTGCAGAGCACGATCCATATAACGTAACGCTGTCAGTCGATGGGTAATCAGCAAAACCGCGAGCTCCGGCCTGGAAAAACGCAAGGCCTGTAGAAATCGATTTTCCGTCAACTGATCTAGGGAAGCAGTCGCTTCGTCAAGAATCAGCAAATCACGCGAGTGAAGAAGCGCACGGGCAAGACCGATACGCTGCCGTTCACCACTGGAGATTCGCTGCTCAAAAACCTCCACAGGTGTGTCTAGCCCTTGCGGAAAACGCTTCACCAGCTCATCAACACCCGTGATTTTCAGCGCCTTTAGCAGGCTGTCATCGCTGTAATCTGTACCAAGAAAAGCGAGATTCTCGCGCAAGGTTCCTGGAATAAGCGTTGTAAAGGCACCGATATAGCCAATGGAGCCATGCTCACGCGACGCATGAAACCACTGTATCCGCCCGCCAGTGGGTATCAGCTCACCGATAAGCAGATCTACCAAAGTAGATTTCCCTGCACCTGACTCGCCGACTAAACCTACCCAGTCACCTTTGCACAGGCGCAGATTCAGGCTGCCAATGACCTTTTGAGTAGTCTCTGGATACTCAAAATGCAGTGCTTCACAGCTCATTAAAAGCTGGGGCTGGGCTTGGCAAGGCTTGACGATTACTTGCGCTAAAGACGGATGTTCATTTGCGGATATCTGTTCAAAAAATGGCCGTGAAAATCTAATCGTCAGCAAGCTAAACGATATACGCCGAAAACCCGGAATCAGCCGTAATCCTACAGCAGCAAATAGCACCAGCGAATGCAGGTCTGCTTGCCAGCTGTATCCACTGGCAATAAGCACAGCGCCACCCAGAGCTGAAAGCAAAAACAGCTCCATGATCGGTGACTGAATATCCATAAACGTTCGCTCGCGCGCCGTATCCTTAGAAAACTGCTTAGCAATTGGACGATAGCCTTCCAATACGGCAGGTAACCGTTGGTAAAGACGAATCTCCCGCAGGCAGGCAACGCTGTCTGAAACCCAGCGCTGCATCAACACCTGGGGCTTGCTGGTGCGCCCAGACTTGCTAGGTACGAGGTATGTTGAAAGGACGCTACCGACGACGAGCGCAGCCAACAAGGCCACCATCATTATGGAGGTCGCCAGTGGTTCCAATACCAGCAGCACACTCAGCAGCACACTGACCACCACAAGCTCGGTGAGCAACTCGAGACCAGGCAATACCGTCCCCATAACAATCTTGGGAACCAAATAATTAACCGCAACATTGCTACCCTGCGTATGAAACTCCATACGTAGAGGAGCTTCCCGCGTCAGCTCATGCTCAAAAACCTTCATGGATATCAACAGCGTCCAGGAGTCTATGACTCGCCCGCGGATACCTGACAGCAGAGGCGCTAGCCCCCCTTTGCATAAGACCAAGCCCGCCAGGAGCATCACAACTGGAGATAATCCGTCGCCCATAAACCCGGCCCACTGGGCCTCTACCTCTACGTACCAGCCAGCAGGGTATCTGCCCATGGGCAGCACCACACCCAGCAGAGCGGCGAGTAACAGTGCAGACAAGGCGTCAACCCCAGCTTTGCTTAACAGCAGAACAACCATCGAAGCAATGCTCAATGAGCGCGCCCCACACTGCCTAACAAACGCCAACGCCCGCAGCGGAATGCTAACTACTGAAAAAGTTTTCTGAATTTTCATTAAATTATGACGATTAAAGACTTGGGCATCCTCAGGATGCGTTCACGGATAATCCGCGCGCCAGGAAATAAAAGCAGCAACTCACGGCGTGTCAGCAAGCGAGCACTATCTACTAAACACTCAGCTTGGTGCCTGTCGGCCGCGCGGGGCCAATGCCCAAGTGCTACACGGCGAACCAACCAGCCCCTGACTCGGCGCGGAAGCCAATGGAACAATGGCGTCATGCAATGGGGTTCGATTGGGCACCAAAAGTCAGGAGTTTGAATAAAGCACTTTTCAGCGACACGCCTGACTTCCCGCGCAAAGCGCTCAATGCAGGGGGAGCCACCGACATGTTCAATGACAGAATTTGAATGCGCAATGTGGAAGGATCCATCAGCAAAACCATGCAAATCGCACCCATCCGCTCGTATAAATTTAAAGCGAAAACACGCTACAAACGGGGTAATCGGGCCAATGTTAACGAGGGTGATCGATACGCGACGCGACTCCAAATACGCTTCGGGCAGTTGATGCCAGTATCTTGGTATACCGTCCACATCGAGTAAATTGACACAACCGTAACGATGATACGCCTGCTCAATCATCGCCAGTAGCGGGCCGATGAATTTGACCCGCCTGCGTACTCCAAGCGATTTCGGATTGTCATAGTTGCTCAAGGATCTAGCCAGCCGCATCATTCCCCGGATGCCCGAGGGGCAGAAACCAGACCTGTATAAAAAGCGGCAAGCTCTGGTGCTTTACGCTGCCAGGTAAATCCTTCTCGGACCGCCTCGATTACGGCAACCGGCACAGCACTGCGTGCGCTACGAGCCACACATTCGCCAAGCGCTGTTGCATTTCCAACAGGAAAAAGCACGTCCCAGCCGACGGCATCTGTGATGGATCGACAGCCTTCGATATCCGAGCAGGCAATTGGTACGCCCGCCAAAAGTGCTTCTAACACCACGGTCGGCATGCCCTCTCGCTCGGAGGCAAGAATCATCGAGCCGCAACCCGCCATCATCAGCTGTGTAACGCTGTCATCCTGCCAACCGTGAAAACGAACACGCGACGTAAGACCCAACTCTGCAGTCAATGCTTCCAGCCGGGGACGATCGCCACCCTGGCCGACGACATGCAGAACGGCCTGTGCCAGTTGTGGCGAGCTCAACGCTGCGATCACATCATCGAGGCGCTTGACCGGATCGAGGCGCCCGACGGAAAGCAATGCTGGCGACCCATCAAGATGATAAGGCGTCACAGTTTTTGTCTGGCGCCGATCATCAATACAGTTAGGTATGATCAGCACCTTCGCAGGGTGCAGACCACGCTGAGCCAGCTCATTGCGCCATCCCTGATGAAGCAAAATCACAGCTGCAGCACTACGCACAATCATGCGTTCAACTGTTTTATCCCAAACGCGCTTTGCAAAGCGGTACAACAGAGATCCAGCGTCGTAATAGCAATGCGGTGTGTAGACCATTGGTACGCCACGAATCATAGCCAATAGAGCCGCCAGTGCCGCCAGTGGTGAACGGGCTCCATGCACATGAACCACATCACTTTTGCCTATTGCCGACCACACATGTCTGTAACCACCTTTATGAATATTCAGATGATCGGAGGTGGCGCCAATAACTGGAGCAAGAATCGTCAACGTAACCTTATCGTTAACCTGCATTGCTTCAGCAAGCCCCTGAATATGGCGCGCCACACCACTGGACAAAGGCTCGAATTCCTTACTGACATGCAGTACACGTACCGTCACTAAGAGCACTCCGCCAGTGGTTTCAACGTTATTCGTTGCAGTAGATCTGCGAACCCTCCGGGGGTATTTGAAAAACTAGCGGAAAGCCATTTAGCCTGAGCCTCTGCACTAGCGCGACGAAAGGCAAGGTCCTCATGCAAGCGCTTATACAACCTCAAGAGTTGATCGACAGTCTCAACTCGCAAGGGAGCCGCCAGCACATCACGCGCGGCTGAGTTGTCCTCTAGGGGAAGCTGCAACACAACCACCCAGTGCCCTGCAAGTGCCGCTTCAAGCATTGCCGTAGAGCAGTAACCGATTACAAGACGGCATGCACATGCCTGCGGCTGCAATTCCGGGTGAGGGGGGCGCAGTGCAGCATCTGCAGCAGCACCGACGTAGGGGGACACCTCCAGTGGGTGTAACAAAATGCTCGCATCCGGCATTGCTTGCAGCAGACTGGTGGCAAAATTATTCAGCATTTCGTGGATACCATCACCCAGTACTTGCGCATGGGTCTGGGAAAGTAATGCGACGCCTGACGGGGCTGTAAGCATTAACCCCGCCAATGCGTTGCCACGACCAAATGCATCCTCCACAAACTGGGTGTGTGAATCGCATTGTGTTGCGAACGCTCGTCGACTACTGCTGCCCCAAACTACATACCAATCAGCACGCGTCGGAAAAAACTCGTCTGTAGGTATTCCATGCTGCAAACATATGGCCGGCAAACCATGACCAATCGCGGCACTGCTCATCAGATCAAAATCATTGTGCAGTAAAAGTACCCCTACCCGACCAGACAATGTTCTGCGCAGGCTGCCGACCCAAAGCCTGCGCCGAGCCAGACAGCAGGCAAGTAACAACGGTCGTCGCTGCCACAGCGTGAGGGTCAACACATGCAGCGCGGAAAACCACGATTGGACATCGGCTCGGGCAAGTCGCATGACAGGCTGATCCGGCGCAAAAGACTGCGCGACGAGTCGCGGGTGAGCAAGAATCAAAGGCTTATAGCCTGCAGACAGAATATCAGGAAGGCTACGTTCTAGAGCTCCCCAACCACTAGCACCTGCGAGAGTGGTAAGCATAACGACTTGCCGAGTACCGGCAGCATGCTGCGTGCGAGGACCTGTGCGACACAGCAATAGCCACATATCACGCACCAAAGCCGCTAACGCGCGCAACCCGGCCATTACAGGAGTCCTTCCTGCAGCCAAGTAGAACAGCTCATGTCGAACATCAGCGGCTTCATCACCAAAGCGGTGAAGCAAATCAACATGCTGCTTTGAGAACCCGCCCCGTGGCCAAGTTGATGACTTCATAGGGTAATATCCGTAAATCGAATGACTTTACGCTACAGCTGGACCAGTGAGTTGCCAACTCTAATCGAGCGGGCCCGCCATTCACTTGAAAAGGGTAAACGCCAGTAATGCTCACTCCGCATTCGCGTTCAGCAAACCACGAAGCTACTCAAACCGAACGCCATGAAAACCTTTCAGGCGATGTATTGCTGAGCTCCACACTTTGGTTGATGGGCTTTGACCACGAACTCTCAGCGTCCTGCGTGGACCAGCTGCCGACGTTCATTCGACACCACGGGGTCGCAGGCCTGCTTGATCAGAGCAGAACGGAAGCTCAAGGCATAGGCTTCTCTGCTGCACTTATGCTGGAGCGAAAAGCGATTGCGCTACGAGCATTAAGCTTGGGCGCAACCCTTAGACGTCTAACCTTAGCGTTCGCTACCAAAGGAATACAGCCCGTAGCCTTAAAGGGTCCAGCCCTAGCGCTACAGGCACACGGCCAGCTCTGCGCGCGGGGTGGCGTAGACCTGGATATCCTGCTTGGGGAAGATCAGTGGCCTGAAGCACTAAATATCTTCAATGAGCAGGGTTATACCGTTGCCCCTGGACAGCAGCTTCCACTACCCAAGGCTCACCATGAGCTTGTATTACTTCACCATGGGGGACTGCCAAGAGTCGAGTTGCATAGACGCCTATTACGCAATCAACACTTACTTCCTGCGAAGGACTGTCTGACACAGCAGATTGATTTGCAAGGCACAAACGTCTCAACCCTGAAACCGATACATGCCCTGCCATATCTTATTGCACATGCCAACCAACACAGTTTCCGAAAACTAATTTGGCTCGTGGACATTCATGCACTGTTACTACGAGCAGATTTGGATAAAGAGCAGTTGGCCGCGCAAATACGACGAACCGGCACTTGTGCCATGTTTGATACCTGCCTCACCCTCCTCACCCTATTGTTTGGTACGCAGATAGATAAGTCACTGCAGCAAGTTCGTCGCCCCTGCAGGGCAAGCCAGGCAATGGTCCGGATAGCCCTCTGCGGGCTTCGCGAAGCGCTTACCGACGATCAGCTGGCAGTGCGGCAGGGAATCTTAAAGCGCATGTTGATAGATATAGCCCTGCAGGACAGCGTCTTGGCAAAATGGTACGCACTAAAAAGCTGGCTAAGCCCTACAGCCAAAGACAACAATTGGCTGGTACTACCACAAAAACTGTTTTTCCTTTACCCGCTCATTCGACTGGCTCGGCTCATGACACGGCTGCGTAAACAGTAATCTGATTTTCTCTTTCGAACCTTGCGCCGCACGCCTAAATACTAACTAATGCGTTTGAGAGAAAATATCGACTTCTCCAGAGCCACACCGTTGAACAGTCGACGCATCGTCTCCTCCGAATCTTAATATCTTCGCCCACTCTAGGCACGACGTGAGCAAACCATCACGTGGGCTGAATAAACAGTGAGCAGGCTCCAGGGTGCCTGGGCATCATTTTTAGCGCCGACCTACACCGCGAAAGTACATCACAGCCATAAACGAGCAAAACTCGCTAGCCGCGCCCCCCCCCCCCTTGAAAAGATAAACGCAAAAGACGCACGGCCGCCCGCGGGTAGCCATTGCGCAAGCTCCAGGGCCGAATCTGTTTGGTAATATGCTCTTTTAGCTCGTTAAGTGCCTGATGCGTTACAGACTGCTCCGCTGCTACCTGCGCATCACCTAGCCGGGCATAGACTCGAAGATTGCCTTCGTATATTCCATATGGCTCGCGAAACACACGATGCACTTCAAAGCCATTACTTCTCAACAAGCTCTCGAGTGTTCGCGAGCAAAAATAGCTTCGATGGGAAATATGAACTTGCTGCAAACCAAGTTCTGGCCATTCAGCCAAAATATCGGGAACCTCTATGACCAGCCAGCCATCAGGATCAATAAATTGGGCAATTCGCCTCAGCGCCTTACCTGGCTCATCCAGGTGTTCAAGTACATGAAACAAGGTGACTAAATGGGGCGTGAACGGCAACTGAGTGTCTTCATCCAGGTATCCAGCTCGTACACATTCGCCCAACCCCAAAACATTAACCGCGTGTTCGCGCTGAGGACCACCTGGCTCAATACCCATGTATTGTTTACAGCCGTGACCCCTGCAAGCATCCAAGAAAAAACCTAGCCCAGCCCCCACGTCCAATACAGAACGAAACTCACCAATGACAGCGTTAATCTCGCTATAGCGATACCCAGCCAGCAAACGGTAGTGACAGATTGCTTTGCTTGGAGGGGGCTGACGCATCAAACGAGGATAAATATGTGAATAGAAGCGAGACTGGGCTTCACCGCTGAGTCCGCGAGCTAAATAGACCAAGCCACATTGCCGGCAAGCAGAGAGGTTGACATCGAGAAAATAGCGATCACGACGCCAGATCAAGGATGGGTCACGCCCACCACAGGACGGGCAAGAAAGCGCCACCAAGTCATTATTTAGCTGACGGAGTTCGGCAATTAGGGAGGTGTACTGGTAAATTGGCATCAGTGCTCATTCGTATAAGGGTCGAAATGTATCCGTAAAGCCCCAAGAAAAAACTGTACGGCCCTTAGGCATCAATATGACATGTCGCTTAGTTACTGTGAATCGCTCTCGCCTCAGCACCTGAAAGAACCCCTCAGTCACGGTATTGTCGTGACAGCCACCATGCCACTCGCACCTGCTGGCTTTCACAAAACCACGCCTGCCAGTCCCGCTGCACCGACTGCTCAGCACGCCTTGCTTAGGTGTCAGTCCTTAGCAAGGCAAATGACAATATTGCGCTTGAGTTAGGCGCGCACACGGCGGCGCCCTGCCTGATGATTGCCTTTGTACGTGCAGTGCTCGGTCTGCCTAGCCAGGCAAAAAAACCATACAGAGCCGGTGCTCTTAGGAGTAAACCCTTGAGAATTGCACCAACCTGGCCGCTATGGCACATTCACGAGCCTTTACTACGGCCCATCGAGCTGCCTGAAATCAGCTGCAGAAATCAGCGCCCACCAGGTTTAAATAATGCAAACAACGCCGAAAAGAGGCTCTGAAAGCCCTCATGATGAGATTTTCCTAGGGGACTTGGTCCTTCGCCTGCTGAGATTTTATCAGCGGTTCGGCAGGCTAATAGTCTTGCTTGCGCTTCTGACAGGCGTAAGCATCGCCAGCTGGGTTGCCAGCCGCCCTCTCTATAGTGTGACGGCATTACTTGAAGTACCGGGAATAACACTTGAGGAGTGGCGACAAACTCAATCGTTCTTATGGGATCAGCGCTGGATCAATCGTTCATTCAACAACACTAATGAAGAGATTACCCCACCTAACCTGCTGCTGCAGAAACGCACTCTAGACCCAGAGTATTGGCGGAACATACTTCACTATCGGCCATCCCTTAACAGAGACGATATAAGAGACATACCTGCAGCGCAATTCCAGAATAGCGGCGGTCTAGGATTGGAATTTACGCTGAGAGTAAGTAACGAAGCGGAGGCAAGCAAGTACCTTAGCGTTCTGACACAGCATGTACGGGAAACATTCCTAGCAAATAGCCTGACGGGGTTAATTCGGAAAAACCAAGCAGAATTAAACCGTCGTCCACAGCTAAAACTGGACCTTCTAAAAACCGAATTTGAAATAGAACAGAACCAAAGGCGTATCGCTGACATGCGGAGTTTGCTCGAGCGCTACCCAGACTTGCGCAATATTGAGACCAGCACACTGTTCTCGGTAAGCAACGGTGGCGGCAAATACCTTTCTCCACTGCCGCAGATTGTAGCCTTAGAGACGACAGTTTCAGAATTGCAAGCCAAATTGCGCATGAGCCAGCGCGAACTCGAAAAATTAGCTGCCATGGAGACACTGTTAGCCGGTATTGATCAGGTAATACGCACTGCATCTTCCGGCAGCGACATCTTCGATAAGTTGCATAAAAATCGAGAAACACTTCTTAGTAATCACGCTCAGCCTCCGGCAATGGTTCAAGAGGCTATAGAAGAAATTAACTTGAACTTGGCGCAAGTTGTCTCTCGCCAACAGGCAATAGGCATCAAGACCCGCTCAGCCATCTCGACCTCGCCAATAGCAGCGCGCAACCCTTGGGGTGTGGGTTTCGTTGCCTTCTGCGCAACATTTATTGCGCTATCAATACTCATCGCCATTCACGTGCTTCTACGGAAAGACCGTGCTCTTCTCCATTGGATGCCACACATACTGCGGCGTTGGCTGATTGTGGAGTTACCACAATGATGCGCTTATTAGTTACCGGTGGAGCTGGCATGTTGGGCCGCAGGGTCGTTCAACAATGGCGTGAGTCTGGAGGAAATGTCGCTGTATTGGATAACCTATCCAGTGGCTTAGCCATGCCTGAGGAGGCGACCCTGGCCGTCTGCGGAGACGTTCGCGATGAGGAGTTACTCGCAAACGTCTTAGCGGCCTTTCGGCCCGAGGCTATTTTGCACTTGGCCGCAGTCCACCACATTCCCACATGTGAAAATCAGCGCACACATTGCCTTGACGTCAACGTACTCGGCACAGAGCGTTTGCTTAAAGCTGCAGAAGATGCCGATATACGTCATGTCGTGATCGCATCAAGCGGCGCCGTGTATGCCTGGCAAGAGGGTCCATTATCAGAGCTTACAAGCCCGCTAGCCCCTGTCGACAACTACGCCTTGTCCAAATACTGCAATGAACAGCAACTCCAATTCTGGAGCAGTCGCGGCCAACGCATCGGGAGGGCCGCACGTATTTTCAACGCAGTTGGTCATGACGATCCAAATGCCCATCTGATTCCGGAAGTATTGAAGCAGCTTCGCCAATCAGCGGATGGCAGCATACGCCTGGGTAATTTGGCACCAAGGCGTGACTACCTGCATGCCGATGACATCGCCCGTGGATTGATCGCCATGCTTCATGACCCTCGTAAAGACACAGCATTTGACGCCATCAATTTGTGCACAGGCACAGAACACTCCGTCGAGCAGCTTGTGCAGCAACTCGGCCAGATTGTGGGCTTAGAAGTCAATGTAGAGATTGATCAGGCACGCAAGAGACGAGTCGACCGCCCCAGCCAACTGGGCAACCCCAGCAGGGCACTTGAACTGCTTGGCTGGCAAGCGCGCTTTCAATTCGATGAGGCTCTGCGGCGAGTTGTATTCCCGGATAGCTCGCAGTGACCTCCGGCTTACCCAAACAGCCAGTTCAGCACACACCAGATGGCACCCGTGATGCCTCAAGATCAGCAAGGATCAGTCAATCGTTCCTGCTCGCATCCTCGACCTACGGCGCAGGGCAAGTAGCCAATCTTTTGTTCCAGCTGTATCTACTCAAGCTGATCGGTGCAGCAGAATACGGGACAGTAGGACTGGCTCATTTACTGCTGATTACGCTGATATTTCTTGCAGATCTTGGCTACTCATCACTGTTCCTGCGTGAACCCATCCGCACTGCCGACTGGCAGTGCGGATGGCGCTGCGCCCTTGGACACCGCCTCATCGCAACCCTGGTCCTACTGGCACTCGCCATCACAGGCTGGCTGCTATTCGGCAGTGAGGGTAGCAGTCGGCACTACCTACTGAGCGCTGCACCTGCATGCGTGTTTGCACAGTTCAATTTCTCTTCACCAACAATAGCGGCAGGGCAGCGCCTGACTGGCTTGCTGCTTGGCCAAATCGCCTGGCCTGCAGCACTGCTGTGCTGGTGGATGCTGCACAGCAATCTTTCACTGGCAGCTACGACCACGGCAGGCCTTTCGGTCAGCCTTGGCTATCTGCTACAGGCGATTGCCAATATCGCCTACAGCCGACGAGCCATACTCTGGTTGCCGCTGCCCGGCAAAGGCAACATTGGCGCAGCCATGCACCTGTCGATAATGACAGTATGCGGCACGCTGCATGATCGCCTGACAGCATTCCTGCTGGCGCCATTGGCGCCGAGCTTTCTGCCTTTCTATCTAATACTGAACCACATCATCAGCGGTCTCTCGGGCATACAGGCCCAACTCTCTCGCTTGTTATTGGCTGAGGCTGCGAGCCAGCAAGGGCATTTAAAAATAGCCTCGGTCGCATCCTTACTCACATGGGCTACAGCCAATGTGTTGCTTGCAGGCTTGCTGATTCAAGACTTGACCCCATCCATGGAGCACCGCTACTGGCTGGCTCTATCGGCAATCGTTGTAATGATTTGGAGCCTCTCGGCAGCGAGTGGCTTTCTGACTCTTTTATTGATCAGTGCTCGCTTGGAGCGTTACTTCCTAAGACCTTTTCTTATAGCGTTGGGTGCAAGCGTGCTACTCCAAGTTTTAGCGACCTGGACGGGGGACGGCGCCTATCTCTTGTGGGCCCGATTATTGGCCGGACTACTGACAATGGCCGCACTCTTCGGCGTTCTAAAAATGCGTTTGAGTCACTGGGGAATAGCCGCCTTATTGATGTCGCTCATCGCCTGCGCTGCCGGGAATACAGCATGGAACTTGGCGACTGCTGCGATACTTTTACTGCCTGTGCTCACAGGACTTCTACAGCAGCGCCCTTGCTACCTCGTCACTCCTCGTTACAGGGATCAATCATGAAAAAGCCCGAGCGACAGCCATGTGCGGCCTGATAGCAGTACGCGACCTTGGCGCGTCGAATGATCTGCGACAGCGAGCCTATCAGGCGCTTAGCAGCTTGGCCCGACGTGGCCCTGACGCAGAAGGGTTGCGCATGGTCGAACAGGCTCCAGCGACCCTACTCGGCCATCGACGACTGGCAATTCTCGACACCAGTCGCGCATCTGAACAACCAATGTGTTGCCCAGTAAGCGGCACAACACTGGTGTTCAACGGCGCAATCTATAACTTTGTCGAATTACGCGAAGAGTTGCGTGCACTTGGCTGTGTATTTGTCACAGATGGCGATACGGAGGTGCTGTTGCAGGGTTGGCGCATCTGGCGTGAGGGTGTTTTCTCGCGATGCAACGGCATGTGGGCTGCGGTGCTGTGGGACTCGCCGAGCGGCGACCTCGTATATTGCCGTGATCGACTTGGTGTAAAGCCTCTATATCTGCACCACGATGGCCGGCAGACAACACTGGCCAGCGAGATTAGTGCTATTGCCATCATGAGAGGCGGATATCCAGCCCCTAACCCAGGAAAAATATTCGATTTCTTGATCACAGGCTTTTCCGAACAAGGACCAGACACCTTTTTCGACGGTATTCAAGCAGTTCCACCCGGCATGGTTTGTCGAATGAGCAAAACCGGCCGTTTCAGTATGACGCCTTACCATCAATGGTCGGAGCCAGGCAGCATGGCGCCGCTATCCGCGACTGAACTGCGCACACTGTTGGCAGATGCAATAAGCCTACGCCTGCGGGCAGATGTCCCAGTAGCGAGCCTGCTATCTGGGGGCTTAGATAGCTCAATCATCACACGTATTGCACTCAACGCCAGCCAGCAGCACCGACAGTCGCTCACAGGCGCGTTCACCTACGGCTATAGCGACGCTGAACAATCGCGCTTTGATGAGACAGCAAGCGCAGCAGCATTGATGAACTCAAGCGGCCATGCCGACCTGCATCATATATTGCGCTTTTCCCCCATCCCCACTGCGGATGAGTTGATGAGTTTGGTCACCGTACAGGGTGAGCCCTTTAGCACCCCATCCGCATTGGCCAGTTTCAGAACCTATCGCGCCATCCGAGAGCAGGGATACAAGGTTGTATTGTCGGGAGAAGGCGCTGACGAACTGTTCGGCGGTTACCCCGCCCGCTATCAATCCCTAGCGGCACGAGATGCATTTAAGTCAGGACGCTTTGTGCACTTGGCGAACCTGCTAAGGCATAGAGCATTTCCACCGACACTTCTCCTCAATCGCCTGGTTTGGGACCTGCCTCTTCCGCTGCTAAGGGTGTTGTTGCGGCGCCATAGGCCAAGCATTGGCTTAATGAGCGACGAGCTCTGGACCTCACAGCAGCATCGTCTCGAAGCCTTGCAAGAGGAGATGCGGAGCAATCTGGAAAGCAGGCTGCGCCAAGACCAACTCAATAATCTGCTACCAATGTCATTACGGATAGCAGATCGCAACAGCATGAATGCAGGAGTCGAATTGCGTAGCCCGTTCATGGACCATCGATTGGTCGAGCGCGCCCTCAGCACACCCGCACTAAACCGCGTGGGGGAGCGGCGCTCAAAATCGCTTTTACGCGACGCATTCAAAGGACTATTACCAGACTCGGTCACCGGTACACCGAAAAATACCGGTTTCGGCCATGCCGAACAGTTCCTCGTCAGCCGACTGCCCTGGCGCGAGCTGCTGAATGATTTACCGCCCGAGCTGACAGCCTTTATTGAGGTCAAAAAACTTCGCAGCGCCCTGGCCACCGACAATCAGCACAGCACCCTCTGGCTTGCACTGTCAGTTGCACTCTGGCACCGGAGATTCTATGCCTGAACGCATCAATGACTGGGGGTTGGCAGCAGACACTGGCCAGTGCCGCACATGCGGCAGCACCCAGGCGCAACGGCACTTCTGGCCAGAAGTGTACGCAGGTTCGGGCCAGTGCCTGCGACGCTGCGGATATTGTGCAGCCGTCTATCTAGCCCCTGGTTTTAGCGAAGCCGGCCTGTCGCATTTTTATGCAGGCCCATATCGACGCTTGTTTCCCGCCGAAGTGCCCTGGAACAGTACTGAACGCTTCTTTGCATGGCGCGGCGATCGTGAAATTGCTCAGCAACGCTTGTCTCTGATAGCACCGAAATTGCGCGAAGGTGCATATCTGTTCGAAATGGGCTCTGGCTTTGGCGCTTTTCTCGGACAAGCGGCAAGCCTGCGCGCTGATTTACATCTCGGCGCGAGCGAGCCCGACAAGAATCAGCGCGAAGCCTTGCTGGGCCTCGCAACCGTAGAGTTTGTCGATAATTTCACCAGTCTAGAACCTGCGAGCATTGACGCTGTAGTGGCATTTCATGTGCTCGAACATCTGCTAGACCCACGCGGCTTCCTTGAGGCAGCTGCGCATAAGCTTCGGCCAGATGGATACTTGTGGATTGAAGTGCCGGATCTGATGAGCGACTGGCGCACCAGGCTATTTGTACACCCTGCGCACCTGAGTTATTTCTGTGCTGACAACCTCAAACGCCTTGCCGAAGCTGCAGGCCTATCAGTTACCCATTGCGGCCCCCACCCGCTAAGCACCCTAACGGGCACCTTGTGGCTTGAAGCCCGACGCCCCAACCGGCTGGTTAAGGCCCCTTTGCAGCCGGCGCTAGACGCATGCGTGAAGGAAATTGATGAGTGGATCAACAGAGTGGGCTGGAGCAATAAGGACCGCCTCAAAGCGCTGTTGAAAAGACAAGCTTTGAATCTGCTAGGTGCAGGCCTGGTAGGCGAGTTTCAACGCTGGCGACAGTATCGAAGCCGACGGGCACAGGACACCCGCCGATGAGATTCATCGCATTGCTACTACTTGTACTGTGGATTCACCTAGGTGACCTTGGCAGCGCCTGGCTATATGACGGTGGTGCCTGGTCGGCAGCGGGAATGCTGCGCTACTTTCGCGACGCGATGATCGTCCTCATTGCTGGCTGCTGCCTGATCAGTGTCCGCATGCCCATGCGTCTGTTGCTACCAATACTGAGTTACAGCGGCCTGGCACTGCTTTATCTGCTGCTTAACAGAGGTAATGCTCCACTCAGCATTCTGATCGGCTCATATGGCACGTTGATGATTCCCGTGCTGCTGTTCTTAGTCGGCTTCTATTGCGTAAGACGACCTGCGGAGCTGAGCGCCTGCACCGCACTGATGGTTGTGCTGGGCATCGCGAGCATGCTCTTCGGTGCATGGGAGCTGCGCAACACCACTTTCTGGACCGATACGATTTCCTTTCCAAGCTACATGCTCAACGTTAAAGGCATGCTACTGGGTGCCAACCCCGAGAACGGACTTCCTTGGAATTTCTACGGTGGTGTCGAACGAGAGCGCCGCGCTGCAGGCCTATTAGCATCGCCCCTGGCACAGGGCATGTTCCTAGCTGTTGTCGCCATAACTTCTGTCGCTTGGCTGGAGCGGCGAGCGCGCTACTACGGTCTTCTCCTGTGCGCCCTGCTGTTCGTTGGCATCTGGATGTCCGGCACACGTGGCGCAATGCTAGCAGCCAGCCTGGCACTGGTTGGGTATCTGGCGACGGGCTCATCGCTGTTTTATTCACCAGCGGCACGCCTGGTCATGACCGGTGGCGCATTTTTCGCAATCGTAGTGGCGGCTAAAAATATCGTACATACCAGTGTCAACTTCCTGGATGGTTCAACAATCGGCCATTGGGTCGCACTCCAAAAAAACATTATAGATTTGCCTCAGGTGGCGTTGATCGGCGCAGGACTCGGACAGCAAGGTGCAGTGGCAGCACAAAAAAGCCAGATGCTAGTTGGCGGAGGGGAAGGCGCCTTTTTCAGCATCGCTTTTCAGTTGGGTTTGCCAGGAGCGTTACTTTTCCTCTGGTTCTACAGCAATGTCTCGATAGCGCTTTGGAGCAGTTACCGTCAACATCGTGAGCCTATGCCGCTGGCGACCTTCTGGCTATCGCTCGGGATCGCCACCACATTGATCAGCTCTGAACATGTTCTCTCGGTCTCAGGCACCGCAGCCTTCTGGCTACTATGCGGCGCAACAGTTCGCAGCACCTCCAAAGCCACCCTTTACGCAGCCCCCACTTATGAACACAAAACCGCCTAGCGACCGTATCGACTACTTGGGCTGCCCACTTGATCTAGTCACCGAACAGGCTCTGATTGAAGACGCCAAAAGCGCACTGAACGGCCAGCACCGTCTTCGTTTAGAAGGGTTGAACGTCGCCAAGCTTGTCGAGGCCCGCACAACTCCTTTTCTGATGAGAGCCTTGCAGGAAGCCGAACGCGTGCACATTGATGGCGCCGGTATCTCCATCGGACTCAAACTTCTAGCCATACCAGCACCTCCGCGCTGCGCCGGGATTGATCTAATGCTAAAGCTCTGCACTCTTGCCGCAGAAACTGGAGCATCGATATATCTGCTTGGTGCCCGAAAAGAGATCGCAGAACTAGTAGCTCAGCGCTTAGTCGCCCAAAATCCCAAGCTGCGTATTGCAGGCGTGCGTGATGGTTACTACGAGGCATCAGAAGAACCCGAGGTGATTGAAGCCATTCGGGCCAGTGGGGCAGATATGTTGTTCGTCGGTATAAGCTCACCCAAGAAAGAGCTACTACTCCTAAAGCATTGGCCACACCTGGGGGTCAAAATCGGTATGGGGGTTGGTGGCTCGTTTGATGTTATTTCGGGCAGCTTGAAGCGCGCACCATACTGGATACAAGCACTAGGAATGGAATGGGTTTTTCGGCTCTATCAAGAACCGCGACGTCTGATGTGGCGCTATATAAAAACCAACACACGTTACTTTTTTTTGCTTGTGCAGGCCCGAAACAAACTCACATGCAAACGCAAATACTGATTGCTGCGCGATGTAGATCGCGCCTGTATAAAAACAGCGATACTTACTGCCGACTAAAACACATACAACAACGAGCCACCCTTGCCCATGCTTCTTGAACGGCACAGAAAAAGATTAGCAGATACAGCCCTGACACTGCTGAGTATTGGCTTATTTTTCCAACTCAGCGGATTTCTTTTTAACAATGATGACAGCCGCCAAGCCACCCAGGTTCACTTACTACTATTTGCTCCAGCTCTAGCGTTGTTCATAAAGGAACGTTTTTCTCCACAGACATGGCAACAGCCGTGCTCACTTACATTCCTGGCGCTTATTGGCTGGGTATTAGCCCGAGCAACGCTAGCAAAAGATGCAGACCACTCTACCCTCTACTGGATAAAGCTGTGCAGTTTTGTCATATTGTATGTATTCGCTACCACCTACCTATTACACAAGAAAAAAATTCATACCCCCTTACTGGCAGCAACAATATTAAGCGCTATTTTTTCATGGTTTACCCTATACTATCAATTCGCCGTTCTCGATAAGCCTCTAAACTACGAAACCGTACGATATACCGGGCGCCTTTCAGAGTTGGGCTGGAATGGATTTGCAGATTTTTCCCACCCAATTCCAGCTGGACTGTACTATGGTTTTTTCTCCATAATACTACTCAGCCTATTAGCCGAGCGAGAGCTGAACAAGCTGCAGTTACTACTTACTCTAGCAGGCATAACCGGCCTACTTCTTTATACCTTACTGACATTTTCACGCGGGGCATGGTTCTCCACCCTCGCCGCAAGCCTAACATTATTAATTATCTCCCCCAAACCACGCGCCCGAACATTACTACTCATTGGCACGTTCACTTTATTATGTATCAGTGCAATATTCTGGCAACAGATCCACAACGAGTGGCGCCTGGGGACAAGTCAGCGTGGTTTAATTTGGCTTAACTGGTTGCACCGCCTGCCAGAGTTCTGGCTACTCGGCAACGGAGCAGGAACAGAAATAGTCTATCGCTACCCCTGGGGAGACACCGTACACCATGCTCACAGCCTTTATCTGCAGTTATGGTATGAGTACGGGATAATAGGAATAACATTATTTCTGGCCATGCTTTCGACACTTCTGCGCAAAGCATGGACACTCCGCGAACTGTTTGAAGCACGAATCGCACTCGCAATGCTGACATTTTCAATTGTTGCGATGATTTCTGACATCCATGCAGTTTTTCATCGTCCAAGCGTTTACTGGATTATCCTCTGGCTTCCGGTAGGTCTTATAATTGGCCTAAGCCCACCCACTCGCCCCGCGCAATCTAATGAGCCCCACCGAAAAAATGGCACATAACACTTTGCTAAACTGGATCAGTTTTTTCCACAAAAAAACACTTCGAATCGCACCGGCTTATTTACTCAGTAACTGAGCACACATCGAGAAAGAGAGACATTTACGTAGCAGCCACGGCACCAGCGCCACCAAGAAAGCAGCCAACGACAACAAATCGGTCAAATCCAATGCCACCGGTTACTTTAACTTCTCCCGCAGTAATCCACGCATGGGCCTGTAGACCATCAGAGCCCCGCGCCAAACCAAAAAAAATCACATATGGCACTCGATACAATCGCAACAAACAACGCGCAGCGACTACTTGAGTGAAGCAAGTAGACAGCCACGGCGTGTGGCGTGCCGCAAATTGAATTGTACGGCCGATCAAGCGCGCTCGTTGATGTTGCCGCTGATCAAGCGATGGAATATCAGTGTCTAGCTCTACTGCACGACCAAGCCATGGTGCAAGCCTCACAAACGGAATCACTTTCAGCAACAAACGGGCAAGCCCCAACATCACCCACGCGGGCAGAGCCCAGAACAGCTCGAAACGCGAGCGATTAAGCCGCGAAAAAAATCTACGTCGCACTAACCGCGCCTCCTCATGGATACAGTGGGCATCCATTTGCCACGATTATCTATCCTCCGAGATCCAGCTCAGAGCCTCATCGAGGTAACCAAACCGCGCCATCATGTGCTGATGATCTGTGACGATGCGCTTGACCTGCTCAACGCTCAAAGTGTCGCGCCACCCCCCGCACTCACCTCGTCGGAAAAAGCGTCGACCAGCGACCAATCCCTCTCTAAAACCACTATTGGCTTCCTGAGCAGACAGCTCACCAAAGGAACTATGCGAGATCGCACGCTCGATAGTCGGAATATCACAAGACAACCCCAAAAAGCGGACTGCACCAGCAAAGGTTTCTAAAGGAGTTTCGTGCATATCTTCATAACGAATGACATGAAGGGCTGAGCCTTGAGCCTCAAGCCAACTGGCAACATGCCCGGACCACGATAGTAATTTCTGACGAACCTGCAGGCTGATGCCTTGGCTGCTGCCGCAGAAAGTTTTATCAACAGAGCCCATTTGCCGGATTGCCTCATCCAGTGAGCAATCCATCTGGTTAGCATAAGAGGGAGCCACATCAAGGGGATTGCGCACTATATAGAGGGTGCCCGACAGGTAAGCCGGATCGTTCAGCCCATCTATGACACAAGCATCATGAATCTTGTAATACCTATGCGCTCCGCACGCAGCAGTCCATCGATATACGATATGCCTTAGGCCATCAATTTCATCGGCCGTCAGGTCAGCAGTATCAAACCCCAACACATCGTCCAGCCACTCTCGATGGCTGGCTATATCTCCAGTCTCCATCATGTTTATCGAAAATGGCTGACGCTCGCTGGCAGTCAAGTTGCTCAGAAAGGCCCGAAACCAGGTATTGCCTGACTTAGGGTAGGATGCCAACCAGTAGAACTCTGACACGTATCAACCTCGGCGCTGGGCGTCAGCCAACATGGCGTCGATCAAACCATTGAGGTCGAAGCCTGTGCTAGGACGTTGAACCCGAACCACGTGCGCTTTGGCTGCTAACTCACCACAAACCCTGAGGTGGTCGGCTTGCCCCCCCATTCCTTCAAGAAAACGTCGACGATACGTATTGTGAAATAAAGGCATGAAACTCTGCATTCCCTGCATGAGCGTGAACTGCGGATGCTCCACAGGACCTTTACCGAGTAAATATATCCAACGTATTGGCAGCGCCTTGGACTCAAACATTGGCCCCAAGGGATAATTGAACTTATTCAGACCAGGACGCAGTTGACATAGATTTTCGGTATCGATCCCCAAGAGATCGGCTGAGTCGCGCCACAGCTTTACCCTAGGAAAACCTGGGACCGCCCGACACGCCCCATCCACCGGAACGACATCATCTGCAAGAATCGAGTGGCCTCGCTCAAGGAAACCAGCGGCCAAGGTGGACTTACCAATACCAGAGGAACCAACGCACACCAGGCACTGATCACCGATACGTATCGCATTACCATGTAAGACCAGTAAACCTCGCTGCACGAGCAGCGCGCCGAGCACTGACCCTAACAAAAACAGGCGCACGCTCTCTTCATCAGCCCCAGGGTGAACCTGCACGATAATGCTAGTGCCTTGCTGAACAAGAAACCGCCCAACACTGGGAACGTCCAGCCAGAGTTCATTTGTCGCACACCAGGCATAGGGGCCTATCTGCTGGCGGTTGGCATGTGCACCATGCCCGACATCGCCTAGACGGATGGATACATCCACTTGCTCAACCTGACCATCAGAAGCGGCATCTAGCAGCTCGGGAAGAACGAGATCACTATCGATCAGGAGTTGATATGCCCGGTAACGTCGCGAAGGTTTCATGTCTTGATCGTAAGAGTCATAGAGAAAAACTGACAAAGCCTATCTAGGTGAAGCCTGAGTGAGATGATCCGCCGTCTCAACAGGGATTAATCTGCGATTTGCACGATGCCGTTACCAACCAAATCCTGCGCAAAGGCAAGCAGATCCGTCTGACAGGTAACCTCATCGATTTCATACTCGGAACGGATGATCCGCACCAGTTCCTCGACACTCATAGGAGTCTCAAGTAACGCCCAAATTCTGGTACCGACGCCACTAATCCCGAAATACAGCCCCCTCTCGATGCTCATCATTACGATATCGCCATCCATAACAGCGGCGACCAGATCTGGATTTCTAGCTAGCAAACTTTTCTTGTTAACGTCGAGCATGGCCATCATCAGCAATCTATAGTGGGACTTTGAGAGCCTACCAGCTCTTTAAGTGAGGGTGTATCAGGATTCGTCCAGGCCACACGGACACGCGGCCGTAGCGGGGAAAAGAAGTCAGCTTTTCAACTGAGAATTTCGACTACAGCTGACCTCGTGAGCGCTTAACTTCACATTACTGAGGGAGATTACTATGCACGCCAAAGAAGACCGTACAGCGCCAGAAAACCCTACCACCTCAGAAATCTCTACCGAAGCCACCCCATCAGGGACTCTCTATGTTGCGCCGCGGCTCGAAGTGCTGAACATAGAGGCAACTCGAAATAATCCTGGGGCGTTTCCAGATGCCGGCATTGATTTTTCTTGAGTACCACTTGAAACCCTGCAAGGGCTGATTCCAAAGATGCTCTCGCAGAAAGACCTCGCTACGCGGCCACTTCGTGAAGGAAAAATACAAGAACGAGTTTTCCTCAAAGACAATTTCGCGTAAAAATACCCACCTGAAACTTAATATCATTTTACTGATAGGCGGGTACTGTGGAACACCAAAAAAACACCACTGAGCGAGGCAGCCCAGCAATCGCCGAACCAGCGACTGAAATCAACGACCTCATGAAGCCTTATGTCGCGCCTCGTCTAGAGATACTGGATATAGAAGCCACGCGAAACTCCCCCGGCGGCTGGCCCGATGCTGGCATTAACTACTCCTGAACCCAGCGACATCACGGCAGGAGTCGTTGTCAACAAGGACACCAACACAAGCACACCATTTAGATCATTGCGCGCCGCATCTCCAACGCTTACGAGCACCGGCTGCCGTCAATGATTGGTGTCCTCCACATAGCGAATGAAATTGCCGGCTGATAAGCCTCGCATAAGCTTGAGCCTGTAACGGCTGATAATCTCGTGCTTTTCCCAGCCAGTTTCGGGCCACTCATCCAGTAACTGCTGCATGCTTGCCAGGTCCAGCATCTGTACTGCGCGTGGATGCTTTGATAAGCGTTCCAACTCTTCACGCAGCTTTGGCAACTCTCGCTCTAACCCTTCATACCAATCAGCGGATTGATAGCCCTTGCTGGTATTGGACAGTATTTCAGCGGGCAAGATACCGCCCATCATTCTGCGCAGTAGCCAGCGTGTCTGACCATTACGCAAATACTGGTGATCAGGTACGGACAGGCAAAACTCCTGGAGGCGTAAATCGTTGGTAGGGTCACGCATCTCAATACCATAGAGATTGGCAGCCATGAAATGCTCGCCAGGATCAGTGCGCTCAAGCGTCGCTATGCGCATGTGCCGACCGTTATGCCAAGGCTGATAGTTAATATCCCAACCGGAAGAGTGCGCGCGCTTCTGCAGCGCCATGCGACTCATCCACACGGGATTGACTGCGGAGTAATGGGTCAGAGGCCGAGAACGTTCAAAATACCTTGCCAAAAAAGCCCACAGAGGGCGTGGCAGGGACGGCGAAAGAGACTTACCGATCAACCTCAGTTTGCTTCGCCTATGAGTAGCCTGGTACGCACACAGCTCTCGCCACCACGCCAACACCCTGCCACTTCGTAAAAGCGCCGCAAGGTAGGTTTCACCGGTGTAGGAAATGCTCATATTGCCCTGCTGCCCGGTGAGCAACACCTTGCAGCCCAGTGCCTGTGCTCGGCCATGAATAGCATTCACCCAAGCCATATTGAAAGGAGCCTTAGAGACAACATCCATAGCCTCATGGTCCGCGCGCATTTCGTCCAGATAAGAGCCATGACCGATACGCACCAGCTCATGATCAATATTCGTGAAACGCAGCGCGAGGGCGCGCGCACCTCTACTCTCATCACCGTGCCGACCACGAGGCACAGGCCCGTCGAAACCTTCACGAGGCACTGCAGTAAAGGCTGTAAGCCGCTGGTTAACATGGCCAAGCTGCTGCGCTGCCAAAGCCGTGACAGTTGAACTGTCAAAACCGGAACTCAGGTGCGATGCAATGGGGCCGGATGAGCGCAGGCAGTTTGCTACAGCACGCTGCAGATGCTCCTCAAACGCATCCAGATAATCGCTATCTCGGGGAAGACTCAGTTCATAGCGTGAGTCGAAGCGATGAAAGCGCCGTCCGCTCACCTCACCGCCCTCAAGAATTAGTAAATGCCCAGGCTCTACCCGGTAAACATCCTTGAAGGTGGACTCCGGACCTTTCAAGGAGAGCAGCGCCAGATGGTCAAGCATGCGCTCCTCACACAACTCTCGAGGAACATGCGGAATGTTGGCGCTGATGGAAAATTGACCCACCCTGCCGATTGAAATTTGACCCAGGGCGGATTGCTGATTTTTTTACCAGCAACTGTGGATAAGTCTACCAGCGCAGCTGCTGTTGCCCCCACT
>NZ_JCAQOS010000003.1:0-356790 GCF_059567785.1 Pseudomonas sp. BGA-UO-ETr-WB11
ATTCATCGCCGATGGTAGTGTGGGGTTTCCCCATGTGAGAGTAGGTCATCGTCAAGCTTCTACACCAAACCCCTGATCATCGTAAGATGGTCGGGGGTTTGTCTTTGCGCGAAGAAAAGTTCTGATTGACGTTATATGTGCTTATTAAAGTGGTTATTGTGGGCGTATCGGTGCATATAAGCGCCAGTTAGAACGTTGGAGAGGCTCTGAAAAATGATTTTTCGGTCGCGGAACGCGATGAGACACGCTAAATACTGGCGCTGAGTCGGTCCTGCCGGTGAACTCTGCAGACTAAGATGAGCGTTTCGACAGGCTAAAAGCAAAAAAGGCCCCAAGCTTGCGCTTGGGGCCTTTTTGTATGTGGTGCACCAGACGGGATTCGAACCCATGACCCCTGCCTTCGGAGGGCAGTACTCTATCCAGCTGAGCTACTGGTGCAGTGCGGCCGCCATCATACGCATCTAGCGGGTGTGCGTCCATGGTGGATATATCGTTCATGATATTGAACGAAAGTCGTATGCTTGGCGCAATGGGCTTGATAAAACGGTGTATTCAGATTGTTTTGTTAATTTTTCTGCACAGGCTATTGCCCTTTATCGCCGCGGACTCTAGGATTCGTTTGAGATTTCAAACGCTTTGGCCGGCAAAGCGCGAACAGCATAAGGAACTATCGTTTCTGGGTGTTCGGCGCAGAGCTTGGTCCATCCAGGCGCAATCATATGCGCGAGCAATCCCGACTGTAGCACTCATCGCGCGGTCGACTGATTAACACCGCTCAGTGCGCTGCGCTGAGCTCAAGGAGACCGCTATGCAATTGAAAGACGCTCGGCTGTTCCGCCAGCAGGCATACATCGAAGGTACCTGGCTGGATGCGGACAGTGGCCTGACCATCAAGGTGAACAACCCGGCCACCAATGAAATCATTGGTACCGTGCCGAAGATGGGTGCTGCGGAAACCCGCCGCGCCATCGAAGCGGCCGAACGTGCCTTGCCGGCCTGGCGTGCCCTGACCGCTAAAGAGCGTGCTACCAAGCTGCGTCGCTGGTTTGAACTGATGATGGAAAACCAGGACGACCTCGGCCGCCTGATGACCATGGAGCAAGGCAAGCCACTGGCCGAAGCCAAGGGCGAAATCGCTTACGCCGCCTCTTTCATCGAATGGTTTGCCGAAGAAGGCAAGCGCATCTATGGCGACATCATTCCAGGCCACCAACCGGACAAGCGTCTGCTGGTCATGAAGCAGCCAATCGGTGTGACCGCCGCGATTACCCCGTGGAACTTCCCGTCCGCGATGATCACCCGTAAAGCCGGCCCGGCCCTGGCTGCCGGTTGCACAATGGTGATCAAGCCAGCCAGCCAGACGCCGTTCTCGGCGCTGGCGCTGATGGAGCTGGCCGAACGTGCTGGTATTCCGAAAGGCGTGCTCAGCGTGGTGACCGGCAGCGCAGGCGACATCGGCAGCGAGCTGACCGGCAACCCGCTGGTACGCAAACTGTCCTTCACCGGCTCGACCGAAATTGGTCGTCAGCTGATGCAGGAATGCGCCAAGGACATCAAGAAAGTTTCTCTGGAGCTGGGCGGCAACGCTCCGTTCATCGTGTTTGACGATGCTGACCTCGATGCCGCCGTCGATGGCGCGCTGGCGTCCAAGTACCGCAACGCCGGCCAGACCTGCGTCTGCGCCAACCGTCTGTACGTGCAGGACGGTGTTTACGACGCTTTCGCCGCCAAGCTGCAAGCTGCTGTGGCCAAGTTGAAGATCGGTAACGGCCTGGAAGATGGCATCACCACCGGCCCGCTGATTGACGAAAAAGCAGTGGCCAAGGTGCAGGAGCACATCGCTGATGCAGTGAGCAAAGGCGCACGCGTTATCGCCGGCGGCAATGCTCTGGGTGGCAACTTCTTCGAGCCGACCATTCTGGTCGATGTGCCGAAGAACGCAGCCGTGGCCAAGGAAGAAACCTTCGGTCCGCTGGCCCCACTGTTCCGCTTCAAAGACGAAGCCGATGTGATTGCCCAGTCCAACGACACCGAGTTCGGTCTAGCCTCGTACTTCTATGCACGTGATCTGGGTCGTGTATTCCGCGTCGCAGAAGCACTGGAATACGGCATCGTTGGCGTTAACACCGGGATCATTTCCACCGAAGTGGCGCCGTTCGGCGGCATCAAGGCCTCGGGCCTGGGCCGTGAAGGTTCCAAGTACGGCATCGAAGATTATCTGGAAATCAAATACGTCTGCCTCGGCGGTATCTGATTCGGTTGCCAGCCCTGCCCGAGTACTCGGCGGGGCTGGCTTCAATACACAACGACATTGCGTAACCTGGCTCGGCAGTCGAGCCAACGAGGATCATCATGACCAGCAAAACTAACGAAGCCATCCTGAAACGCCGTGCCGCAGCTGTTCCGCGCGGTGTTGGGCAGATCCACCCGGTTGTCGCCGAGCGCGCCGAAAACGCCACCGTCTGGGACGTTGAAGGCCGTGAGTACATCGACTTCGCCGGCGGTATCGCGGTACTGAACACCGGTCACCTGCACCCGAAAGTGGTTGCCGCTGTGCAAGAGCAGCTGACCAAGCTGTCGCACACCTGCTTCCAGGTGCTGGCCTACGAGCCCTACATCGAGCTCTGCGAAGAAATCGCCAAGCGCGTACCGGGCGACTTCGCCAAGAAGACTCTGCTGGTCACCTCCGGCTCCGAAGCCGTTGAGAACGCCGTAAAAATCGCCCGTGCCGCCACTGGCCGTGCTGGCGTGATCGCCTTCACCGGCGCCTACCACGGCCGCACCATGATGACCCTGGGTCTGACCGGTAAAGTCGTCCCTTACTCGGCCGGCATGGGCCTGATGCCAGGCGGCATCTTCCGTGCGCTGGCTCCGTGCGAGCTGCATGGCGTGAGCGAAGACGAGTCGATCGCCAGCATCGAACGCATCTTCAAGAACGATGCACAGCCGAGCGACATCGCGGCCATCATCATCGAGCCAGTGCAGGGTGAAGGCGGTTTCTACACCAACTCTCCAGCCTTTATGAAGCGCCTGCGTGCCCTGTGTGACCAGCACGGCATCCTGCTGATCGCTGACGAAGTACAGACTGGCGCTGGCCGCACCGGTACCTTCTTCGCCACCGAACAACTGGGCGTGATTCCGGACCTGACCACCTTCGCCAAATCGGTCGGCGGCGGCTTCCCGATCTCTGGCGTGTGCGGCAAGGCGGAAATCATGGACGCCATCGCTCCGGGTGGCCTGGGCGGCACTTACGCCGGCAGCCCGATTGCCTGCGCAGCGGCTCTGGCCGTATTGAAAGTGTTTGACGAAGAGAAGCTGCTGGAGCGCTCCAGCGCTCTGGGCGAGCGCGTTAAAGCTGGTTTGCGCGCCATTCAGGCCAAGCACAAGGTCATAGGCGACGTCCGTGGCCTGGGTTCGATGATTGCTATCGAGCTGTTCGAAGGCGGCGACGTGCACAAGCCTGCTGCTGAACTGGTCGGCAAGATCGTGGTTCGCGCTCGCGAAAAAGGCCTGATCCTGCTGTCGTGCGGCACCTACTACAACGTCATCCGCTTCCTGATGCCGGTCACCATTCCTGATGCACAGTTGGACAAAGGCCTGGCCATTGTCGCTGAGTGCTTCGACGAACTCGCCTAAGGCTCACCAGTCAGGCGTTTTTAAGACCCGCTTCGGCGGGTCTTTTTTTGCCTGGGTTTTAGTGCTGGCCCGGTGACGGCCTCGGCCATGTACGCCAGGCTAGCGTGCAGGTCCACGGAGTTAGGCATGTCATCAGTTCCCACGTTTCCCTCGTCCAACTTGGCTGTCTGGCGGCATGCCTTTCGCCTGCGCACGCTGCCGCTAGCGGCTGCCTGCATCTTGCTCGGCAGTGGCTTGGCGGGTTTGCAGGGCGGCGGCAGTTGGCGCATCGGCCTGCTGGCGTTGCTGACCACCTTCTTGTTGCAGATCCTCGCCAACCTGGCCAATGACTATGGCGACACCTTGCATGGCGCCGATGGCCCCTTGCGTATCGGTCCGCCGCGGGCGATGCAACAAGGTTGGATACAACCCGCGGCGATGCGTCGGGCGATTGCTCTGTGCGGGCTGCTGGCGGCGCTGAGTGGGGCTGCGCTGTTGCTCCTGGCGTGGCCGGCCATGGCAGACTGGGGGCGCTGGCTTTGGCCGTTGGCAGGGCTGTTGGCGATTGCCGCGGCGCTGGCTTATACCTTGGGGCCGCGGCCGTATGCTTATGCCGGTCTGGGCGATTTGGCCGTGCTGGTGTTTTTCGGCTTGCTCGGAACTCTCGGCAGTTATGCGTTGCAGGCGCCCGTCGCACCGCAGTGGCCATGGTGGCCGGCGCTGGCGTTGGGCTTGCTGAGTGTCGGCGTGCTCAACCTCAATAATCTGCGCGACTGGCAGGCCGATGCGGCAGCGGGCAAACGCACGCTGGTGGTGCGTCTTGGCGTGCGCAGCGGCCGTCGCTATCAACTGTTCTTGCTGCTCGGGGCTGATGCCCTCTGGGCGCTGCAGGCCTTTCTGCAGGACGGGTGCTGGGTCTGGCTGGCGTTGCTGTTGCTGCCGGTCCATGTTCGCGCCTGGCAGCGCCTAGGCTGGCTGCCGGAGGCTGAGCTGGATGCTGAGTTGCCGTGGTTGGCCAAGCTGACGCTGTTGCAAGTGGGGCTGTTTGTCTTCGGTGCCTGGCTGGACAGCGGTATGGCTTTTTAGGGCTTTAGTCGATGGCTTGGCTGCTGCCTGTCGCCAGTGCTTCGGCCTGGGCGGTGGCACGGCCGTCGGCCAGGTGTTCCAGGGGGCGGGGCTGGTCGATAAAATAGCCTTGGGCGAAATCAATGCCCAATTCCCGCAGGCAGTCGAGGGTGGCTTGGGTCTCGACGAACTCGGCCACGGTCTTCAGGCCGAGTTGCTCGGCTATCTGTTGCATTGAGCGCACCATGGTCTGGTTGATCGGATCGTGCTCGATACCGCTGATAAAACTGCCGTCGATCTTCAACAGGTCCAGCGGTAAATGGCGCAGGTAGGCGTAGGAGGCAAAGCCGCTGCCGAAGTCATCGAGGGCAACCTTGAGGCCTTGCTCGCGCAGTTGGGCGATCCATTCGGAGGACACACCCAGCTCTCCAAGTGCCACCATTTCCGTCACTTCAATGCACAGTTTGCTGGCCGGCAGTTGCTGGCGGGCCAGCATGTCCTTGAGCAACTGGTGAACTTCGCTGTCCAGCAGTGATGAGGCGCTGAGGTTGAGGTTGACCTGGGCCAACTGCTGCAGATGCCGGGGGTTTTGCGCCATCCAGTCGAACAGGCGGCGGATCACCCAGCGATCAATGGCGCCGAGAAAACCGTAGCGTTCTGCCGCGGTAAGAAACTGCCCCGGTGCAATCCAATCGCCGGTTTGCGGGTCGCGATAGCGCAGCAGGATTTCATAGTGCCAGCCTTCCTGGGCGTGCTGCAGGGGCAGCACTGGCTGGAAGAACAGTTCGAAGTGTTGCTGTTCAATGGCGGCGCGCAAGCGGGTGATCCACTGCAGCTGGCGTTGGTGTTCGAGCAGGGCGCCATCGGCCTGGTTGAAGCGGTGTACGCGATTGCGCCCATGGTTCTTCGCCCGTTGGCTGGCGTTGTCGGCCCAGTTCAGGGCGGTTTCCCAGTCGCTGACGCCGGAGTCCAGCTCCAAGAGACCGATGCTCACGTACAGGCGAAACGGTCGACCTTGCCAGGTAAAGACAAACTGCTCGACACAGGCTCGCAGGTGCTCGGCATGGGCCATGGCCGCAGCGGTCTCCACTTCACGCAGCAGCACGGCAAATTCGTCGCCACCGATGCGCGCCAGTTCGGCATGACGCGGCAGGTGATGCTGCAGGTGCAGGGCCAGTTGGCGCAGCAACTGGTCGCCTGCGGAGTGGCCACAGAGGTCGTTGACCTGCTTGAACTGGTCCAGGTCGAGGTACAGCAAGTGGCTGTAGCGACGCCGCTCGGGGTGGCTCAGCGACTCTTGCAGCAGGCGCTCCAGCTCGCGACGGTTGAGCAGGCCGGTGAGTGAATCGTGGCTGGCCAGGGTTTGCAGGTGTTCCTGGTGGGCATGGCGCTCGCTGATGTCGACGACGATGGCTTCGATGCTGTTTTGGTCCGGCAGCAGGTACAGCGACAGGTACACCCAAAGGGCATTGCCGTGGTGATCGTGGATCTGGCATTCGCCGCAGGCGGTCGGATGGCTGTCGCTGAGCTGCAGCAGCAGGTGATTCCAGTCCGCGGCTTTCAGCAGGCTCTGGATCGGCAGGCCGACCAGGCTGAGTTGTCGGGTGGTGCGGCCGAGCAGGCGCATAAAGCTCGGGTTGGCTTCGAGGATGGCGCCCTCGCGGGTGCAGCGCACGATGCCTTCGGCAGCATTATTGAACAGTGCCTGGTAGCGCTGCAGATTACCGATGGCTTGTTGCTGGCTGCCCAGCAGGTCGATGCGCACCTGCTCCAGCTGCATGGCGCTGAGGATGCCAAACATAAAGAAGCTGATGGCGGGCAGGTAAATGCTCAGCTCATTGAGTAGCGGCACATTTGGCAACACGCCCATGCGGCTCAGCGGCAGGATGATCATCAGCAGGAACACCGCTGACCACAACAGCAGCAACGGCTTGGCGAATGGCCGGCGCTGCTTGACGCCATAGAGGGTGATGCTGAGCTGGAACACGCCATTGAGGAGGAATATGACGTTGATCAGCTGCTGCTGGCGATAGTCATTGATGCCCAGCACCGCCGGCGCCGCGCACAGGCCGATGATCAGAAACAGGCTATTGCGCAGGTAGAGCAGCAGCGGTTCACGCAGCGCCAGCAGGTTGCAGATAAACAGCGTGCTGAAGATCAGCGTGGCGGCACCCGCTAGATTCAGCAAGATGGTTGGCAGCGCCGGGTAGTGTGGCCATAACAGGTTTATCGGGCCAAGAATGGCGCTGTAATACACTGTGGCGCTCAGCAGGGTGGCGCAGTAGTAGCCCAGCTGCCGGTTGCGCAGCGTGCTGAATTTGGCCAGGTGGAACAACGCCATGATCAGCAGGGCGCCGCAGATCAAGCCGCTTTTCAGCCAGCTGCGAACCAGCAGTTGCTTACTGCTGGTGGCAGAGACGAGGGCCAGTGGCAGGTTGAGGGCGCTGCTGCTGCTGACGCGCAGGAGCACGTCAACGCGCTCGGCCTCCAGCGCCGGCAACGGCAGGATAAAGTTCGGATAAGGCTCGCTGCGGGCGCTGAACGGCTGAAGGTCACCGGCCTGGGCGGCTGCTAGCAGTGCTGCGGGTGGGCTCGATTCAGGCGCACTGACCCACAGCTGGGCGTTGTCGACAAAGGGGTTGTCGATCACCAGTGACAGGGCTTCGCGGCCGGGGTTGTTGAGGCTAAAGGCGATCCACCAAGTGCTGCCGGAATAGCCCAGGCGTGGGTTGCCCTGTTGCCGCACGCCGCCGCTACGCAGTTGGGCCATTGCGTGGGCGGCATCAAGGCTGGCATCGGGGTCTTCCAGTACCTGGCTGTGCAGCAGCGCAATCGGCTGCTGCAGGTTGGCTGAGTCTATGCTGAGGCTGGGCAGCGCGGCATGTGCTTGGGCCCCAACCATCAGCAACAGGGCTAGCAGCAGGCCAAGTAGGGGGCGCGACGACGTCATGGACGAAACCTCGGGGCAGAAAATGCTGCGCCTGAGCTTCTAGATGAGCTGTTCGCGGATATCCGAGGCGCATTGAAATTCTAGTCGAAACAGGATTTGCTGCCGGGCCTGTTGCACATTGCGTGTTTCGCGCAGGCCCTGGATGGGATCAGCCGCGCCCCTTGTATGACCTTTGTCGTGCCTGTGCTGCCCGCGGCTCTGGTGGTGACGCGGTAGGCGTGCTCGAATGCAGGTGCGCCCGAGCAGTTACTTGCCGTTGTGCTCAATTCAAAGAGGTTTGCCGATGCGTTCCGCTTATCTTCGTCATCCCCAAGCGTGCCTGCTGCACGGGCTTGGCCTGATCATTCTGATGACGGTTTATCAACAGGGGCAGATGCCGCTGCATCTGAGCATCCCGGCGTATCTGCTGCTGGCCCTATGGCCCTGGTTCGGTCCCTGGCAGCGTCCCGCCGAGGATGCGCCACCACCGGACGCCGCGGTGGCAGCATTCAGCGCGGTGCGCCAGAGTCTCGCGCGCAGTACCGACGACAATGCCTTGGTGGCGGCTCAGCAGGCGGTTGCCGTGGCCCAGTTGGCGGATCAATTGCACCTGCAGTTGCAGGTATTGGCGCACCTGCGCCAGGGCGCCGAGGCGCTCGGCGACAGTGAATTGCCGAGTGCCCAGCGCGCCGAGCAGGGCCTGACGCTAGTCAGTGCCGTGCGCGAGCAGAGTGCGCAGGGCCAGGGCAGTCTGCAGCAAGCCTTGAGCACCTTGCAGCAACTCAGTGCTGAGGCCGATGCCGGCCGCGAGCTGATGGCGGGATTGAGCAGCAGTACCGAGCAGATCGAAAAGGTCACTCAAGTGATTCAGTCGATTGCCAGCCAAACCAACTTGCTGGCACTGAATGCAGCGATCGAAGCCGCGCGGGCTGGAGATGACGGCCGCGGTTTTGCCGTGGTCGCCGACGAGGTGCGCAACCTGGCCAAGCGCACGGCCACTGCGACCGAGGAAGTCACCCAGATCGTTGCCGATATTCGCCAGCGCAGTCAGGCCGCTGGTGCACGCATCGAGGCGCAAAACCTGGCGCAGGCCAAGGCGTCCTCGCAGCTTGAGCAGAGCGGTCAGCAACTGGCTGGGATTACCGCCCTGGCCGCCACGCTGGAGGCGCACGTGGTGCAGTTTGGCGCCGGCAGTCAGGCTCATCAGCAGCAACTCGCCAGTCTGGTGGCCGGCCTTGAGCGGCTGCATGACGATGTTCAGGACAGCGAAGCGCAGACCCGGCAACTGACGCTGGCCGCCGAACAATTGTTGCTGCAGTCCGAGCGCGTCAGCCAGCAACTGGCCGACGCTAATCCCGGTGCTGTTCCAGGGACGCCAGCGGCTTAAGCCTGGGCGGCTTGCTGCAGGCGCGGCAGGTCGAGGATTTCGATTTCGCCGTAGGTCAGCTGCACAATGCCTTGGGCTTGCAGCTCCTTGAGGATCTGGTTGGTGGTCTGGCGGGAGATGGCCAGCATCAGCGCCAGTTGTTCCTGCGGCAGTTGCAGCACGCGCCGCGAATGGCTGCTTTCCCCATAACCTTCGGCCATTTGCAGCAGGCGCCTGGCCAGGCGTGGTGCTGCCGGCAGCAGGCTCATGTCTTCCAGCGCAATAAACGCCAGGCGCAGTTTCTGGCTGAGCAGCAGGGCAAAGTCGCGCCAGTGCTGCGGCTCTGCGCTGAGCAGGCGCTGCAGGCTGGCCTGGGGGATGTGCAGCAAGGTCACCGGGCCTTCGGCGCTGGCGTCGTGGGTGCGTGGCTGATTGTCGAACAGTGAGATTTCGCCAAACCAGTTGGGTGCTTCCACCAGGGTCAGCAGCGCCTCCTTGCCGGCCGGGTTGACCGCGCCAATGCGCATGGCCCCGCTTAGTACGGCATACAGGCCGCAGGGCGGGTCGCCGCGGCGAAACAGGCTCTGGCCGGCACTCAGCTGGCGCAGGCTGGCAGCGTGCAGCAGAGCGTCCTGCAGGGCGACGGGTAAACCGTTGAACCAGTAACCGCCGAGCAGGCGCGTACGTTGGGTGTGGGCATCGTGCATGGTCATTCCGCGAGTTTGTCGCCTGGCTGACAGAGCTGGCGGCCGCTGGCTGGGCATCATGGTGGGCCCATGGCCTTTGCGGATAACTATAATGAAAACCCTGACTGACCACCTGGCGCAATACGCCGCGTATCACCGTGATCGGCGCAATATCGCCACCCATTTCATCGGCATTCCCCTGATCGTCCTGGCCGTCGCGGTGTTGTTGTCGCGGCCGGGGGCGGCGCTGTGGGGCCTGTGGTGTTCGCCCGCGTTGCTCACCGCCATCGCGGCGGGGCTGTTCTATTGCCGTCTCGACCTGCGCTTTGGCGCGGTGATGAGCGGTCTGCTGGGGCTCAGTCTGTGGCTCGCTGCCGATCTGGCGCAAAGTTCTACGAGTGTGTGGCTAGGCTGGGGCCTGGGGCTTTTCGTGCTGGGTTGGATCATCCAGTTTGTAGGCCACTACTACGAGGGGCGTAAGCCGGCGTTCGTCGATGACATTATGGGCCTGGCCGTTGGTCCGCTGTTTGTGGTGGCCGAGCTCGGATTCCTTCTGGGCTTGCGTGACGACGTGCGCCGCGCTGTCGAGGAGCGTGCCGGCCCCACCTGCCTGCGCAATCTGACGGCGCGCAAGCTGCCGCAGTAGCGCCGCGGTTGTCCGCCCTGTGTCGCGATCTGCAGCGATCAGGGCGGACAAACTGGTTGATCTGGGTCTATATCCCCCTACATCTATCGAAAAGCAGTCGGGACATTTGTGCCTTGCTCGGAGATAATGAGTGAACGCTTGTTCTGGTGACGGCGTTTTCCTTTCCAAGAGGCCATTCATCCATGTGGTACAACGGTTTGCTCGACCTTTCGGCGTGGCAATTGCTGGCAGTGACCTTGCTGATAACGCACGTGACCATCGTCAGCGTGACGGTCTACCTGCATCGTTATTCGGCGCACCGCGCGCTGGAGCTGCACCCTGCGCTCAAGCACTTTTTCCGTTTCTGGCTGTGGCTGACCACGGCGCAGAACACCCGCGAGTGGACGGCCATCCACCGCAAACACCACGCCAAATGCGAAACCGTGGATGACCCCCACAGCCCGGTGATCAAGGGCCTGCGCACCGTGCTGTTGACCGGTGCCGAGCTGTACCGCGCCGAGGCCGAAAACCCGGAAACCCTGCGCATCTACGGCAAGAATTGCCCGGAAGACTGGGTTGAACGTAACGTCTATTCGCGCTTCCCGGTCGGCGGCATCGCCATTATGGCGGTCATCGACCTGGCCCTGTTCGGCGTGCTCGGCATGACCGTTTGGGCCGTGCAGATGATGTGGATTCCAGTGTGGGCGGCGGGCGTGGTCAATGGCCTGGGCCATGCCATCGGCTACCGCAACTTCGAATGCCGCGACGCAGCGACCAACCTGTCGCCTTGGGGCATCATCATCGGCGGTGAAGAGCTGCACAACAATCACCACACCTACCCGAACTCGGCCAAGCTGTCGGTCAAGCCGTGGGAGTTCGACATGGGCTGGGCCTGGATTCAGCTGTTCAGCTTCTTCGGTCTGGCCAAGGTGCAGCGTGTAGCGCCAATCGCCCACCGGGTTGCCGGCAAAGGCAATCTGGACATGGACACCGCCATGGCGATCCTCAACAACCGCTTCCAGATCATGGCTCAGTACCGCAAGTTGGTGATCGCGCCGCTGGTCAAACAGGAGCTGGGCAAGGCCGACGCCTCCGTGCGCCATCACTTCCGTCGGGCCAAGGCCCTGCTGTCGCGGGAAACCAGCCTGCTCGACGAAACCCACCAGGCCCGCATCCAGCGTCTGTTGGAAGAGAGCCAAGCGCTGAAGGTGATTTACGAAAAGCGTATCGCCCTGCAGCAGATCTGGGTCAAGACCAGCAGCAACGGTCACGAGATGCTCGACGCCATTAAACAGTGGGTCAGTGATGCTGAGGCCAGTGGCATCCAGTCGCTGCGCGAGTTTGCTGAACAGCTCAAGACCTACTCGCTGCGCCCAGCCAACGCCTGATCGGCCTCGCTGACTAAAACCCGCCCGTGTTCGCACCGGCGGGTTTTTTGTTGGCGATTTATCGAGCGCTGGCGCCACGTTGTAGGAGCGGCTTCAGCCGCGAATTTGGCGGATACCTCCGCGCCTACAGCAGCTCAGTGCATAAGGCGGACATAGCCTTTTTGTTGTCTGGGATTGCGGCCGATTACGCCGCTGGGTGGCGCCAGCTGGCGAGCAGGGCTGGCAGTTCGGCGAGGTTGCGGATTTCCCCGTCGGCCCGCGGCGCATCGCCCCAGGGCTTGCCCAGCGGGTTGAACCACACGGCGCGCAGGCCGGCGGCGAGGGCGCCGGCGATATCGTCAATGGGATGGTCGCCGATGTGTACGGCGTGCTCGGCGGCTACGCCGGCGCGCGCCAGGGCGTGCTGGAACGGCAGCGGATCGGGTTTGCCGATGCCCAGCTCCTCGGCACACAAGGCGAACTGGAAATAGTCGGCCAGGCCGAGGCGGCGCACGTCGGCGTTGCCGTTGGTGATCACCCCCAGTTGGTAGTGATTGGCCAGGTGCTCAAGGGTTGGGTGCACCTCGGCAAACAGGCTGACCTGGTGGCGCGCTTCGAGAAATATCTGGAACCCAGCTTCGGCCAGTTGCTCGGCCTCATGGCCGGAATAACCGGCCTCCTGCAGCGCCAACAGAAGAATGCCTCGCCGCAGCGCGCTGAGGCGATGCTTGAGGCCTGGCTCGGCCGCCAGCAGGCGGGCACGGATCGCCCACAGGTGTTCGATGGGCACGCCGCCGAGTTGCGGCGCATGGGTGGCCAGCCAGTCGCGCAGGGTGCTTTCCGCGCTGTGCATCACGGAGGCGACGTCCCACAGGGTGTCGTCGAGGTCGAAGGTGATCAGTTGAATCGTCATTCGTCACTGCTCGTGCGGCGTTTGGCCCGAGGGTGGGCGCTGTCGTAAACCGTGGCCAGGTGCTGGAAGTCCAGGTGGGTGTAGATCTGCGTGGTGGCGATGTCGGCATGGCCAAGCAGTTCCTGTACGGCGCGTAGGTCCTGGGAGGATTCCAGCAGATGGCTGGCAAAGCTGTGGCGGAGCATGTGCGGGTGCAGGTGCTGGCCCAGTTCGCGCACGCCGGCCTGGCGCATGCGCAGTTGGATGGCGCGCGGCCCCAGGCGGCGGCCCTGCTGGCTGATAAACAGCGCGTCATCCAGCGGGTTGGCCAGGGCGCGCAACGGCAACCAGAGTTCCAGCGCCTCGCGGGCTTTGCTGCCAACTGGCACTACACGCATCTTGTTGCCCTTGCCGCGCACGTTCACCAGGCCGTCGGCGAGGTCAAGCTGGTCGGTGTTCAGGTTCACCAGTTCGGCCAGGCGCAGGCCGCTGGAATAGCAGAGTTCCAGCAGGGCCTGGTCGCGGTGGCCGAGGAAGTCGTCTTCGACGTTGCCATCCAGCAGCTGTTTGGCGCGGTCGGCATCCAGCGTTTTCGGCAGGCGTCGTTCACCCTTCGGTGGCGTCAGGCCATTGGCCGGATCGTGGCTGCACAGGCCTTGGCGATTGAGGTACTGGTAGAAGCCGCGCACCGCCGAGAGCAGACGCGCCAGGCTTTTGCCGCTCAGACCCTGCTGGTGCAGGCGGGCGATCAGGCGGCGCAGGCGTGGCGTGTCGAGTACGCGCCAGTCGGCGAGCTGCTCTTGCTGGCAATAATCGAGGACCTTACGCAGGTCCAGGCGATAGGCGCTGAAGGTGTGCGGTGACACCTGGCGTTCGCAGCGCAATTGTTCGAGGTAGGCGTCGAGCGGGCTGTGCATGGTGGGCCTGACCTCTAGCTGGCTGTTGAAAAACTACCTACGTGGCCATCGCAGCGTTAAAAACAGGCCGGGACGCGGCGTCTCAAAATGCTCATTTACAGCTCGTAAACTCCGCTTTTTCGCCTGCTTTTGCCTTGCGCTGGCTGCCTCGGCTACGTTTTTCAACGGCCTGCTAGCTGACGGCCCGAAAGCGGCCAGCGGCGCGCGACAGAATTTAGCGGACGGAGCGGAGCGGTGTGGCGAAGCGCGGCAGCACGCGGGCCAGCACTTCGGCGATGTAGCTAAGAAACAGAGTGCCCAAAGAGCTTTTGTAGTGCTGCGGATCGGGGCTGCCGATGGCCAGCACGCCATGCAGGCCCTGGAACGACAGCGCGACCACGGCCGCCGAGCCTACGCTGTCGCGCTCCTCGTCACCGAACAGGAACGCCAGTTCGTGGCTGCGCAGCACGCCGCACAAGGTTTTGCCGCCGGCCAGCAGGCCGCCGATGGCCTGGTGGGCCTCGGCGCTGCTGACCCAGCGGCCGACTGGCATGGGGGCTTCGCTGAACAGAATAAGGCTGACAAAGGGCACCTGGAACTCACGGCGCAGGCTGTCTTCCACGGCGCTGACTACTTCTTCCAGGCTGGTCGCATCCAGCAGGTCGAGCACTAGGCGGCGGGTTTTGTCGAACAGGCGGTCGTTGTCGCGGGCCACATCCATCAGTTGCGACAGGCGATGGCGCATCTCGATATTGCGCTCGCGCAGCAGGCGCACCTGCCTCTCCACCAGCGACACGGCATCGCCCGGCTGGTGCGGGATGCGCATTTCGCCGAGCAGCTCGTCACGTTCGACGAAGAACTCCGGGTGAGCGTGCAGATAGCTGGCCACCTGCTCGGCGGTCAGCGCGGGCAGCTCGGCGGATTGCGGCGGATCCTGGCGTTGTTCGGTCATGGCTGCTGCTCGGTCATCGACGTGGCGAGGAAAAAAGCGAAACCGGATGGTAGGGGCTGTTCCCGTTTCATCGCAAGCCGCGTTGTGGCGAGAACAGACCCAGGCCCGGCGGCATTACAGCCGCACTTGGCCTTCATACACGCGCATCGCCGGCCCGGTCATCATAACGGGCTGGCCGGGGCCTGCCCACTCGATGGATAAACGCCCGCCCGGCAGTTCGATCTGCACTGGCGAGTCCATCCAGCCTTGGCTGATTGCTGCCACTGCTGCCGCGCAGGCGCCGGTGCCGCAGGCCTGGGTTTCCCCGGCACCGCGCTCCCAGACGCGCAGCTTGGCATGCTGGCGATCAAGCACCTGAATAAAGCCGACATTCACTCGCTTGGGAAAGCGCGGGTGGTGTTCCAACTTCGCCCCCAGGCTGTGCACCGGCGCACTGTCGACATCGTCGACGCGCAGCACCGCGTGCGGGTTGCCCATGGACACGGCGGCCAGAGCGATGAGCTGACCGTCGACTTCAACGTCATAGCTGAGCGCCTGGGCGTCGGCGACGAACGGAATCTCGGCCGGCTGCAGGCGCGGCGGGCCCATGTTGACGCCGATCTGGCCGTCATTACGGATATCCAGCTCGATGATGCCGCCCTTGGTTTCCACCCGCAGCTGGCGTTTTACCGTCAGGCGCTTGTCCAGCACATAGCGGGCGAAGCAGCGCGCGCCATTACCGCATTGCTCCACTTCGGTGCCGTCGCAATTGAAGATGCGATAACGGAAGTCCACATCCGGGTTGCTCGGCGGCTCGACGATCAGCAACTGATCGAAGCCGACGCCAGTGTGGCGGTCGCCCCACTGCTTGGCGTGCTTGGGCTGGATATGCGCGTGCTGGCTGATCAGGTCGAGGACCATGAAGTCGTTGCCCAGGCCGTGCATCTTGGTAAAGCGCAATAGCATGGCTTTATCCTTGCGCGGCAGGCGGCAGCAGGCTTTCGCCAGCGAACAGTTCCTGCACGCTTTCGCGGCGGCGGACTTCGAAGCTCTGCGCACCGTCCACCAGCACCTCGGCGGCGCGGCCGCGGGTGTTGTAGTTGGAACTCATGACGAAGCCGTAAGCGCCCGCCGAGCGAATGGCCAGCAGGTCGCCTTCTTCCAGGGCCAGTTCGCGGCCCTTGGCCAGGAAGTCGCCGGTTTCGCAGATCGGCCCGACGATGTCATAGGGGCGCGCCACGGCGTCGCGCGGCTGCACGGCCACCACGTCCATCCAGGCTTGGTACAGGGCTGGGCGGATCAGGTCGTTCATCGCCGCATCGACGATGGCGAAGTCTTTGTGTTCGGTGTGCTTGAGGTACTCGACGCGGGTCAGCAGCACGCCGGCATTGGCGACGATCGAGCGACCCGGCTCAAACACCAGGGCCAGGCTGCGACCGGCAATTCGCTCGCGCACGGCGGCGATGTAGTCGCCGGCCAGCGGCGGTTGCTCGTCACGGTATTGCACGCCCAGGCCGCCACCGAGGTCGAGGTGACGGATGTGGATGTCGCGCGCGGCCAGGCGGTCAATCAGCGCCAGCAGGCGGTCGAGGGCGTCAAGGAACGGCGGCAAGGTGGTCAACTGCGAGCCGATATGGCAATCGACACCCAGCACCTGCAGGTTCGGCAGGGCGGCGGCGCGGGTATACACAGCTTCGGCATCGCTGATGGCGATGCCGAACTTGTTTTCTTTCAGACCCGTGGAGATGTACGGGTGGGTGCCGGCATCGACGTCCGGGTTGACCCGTAGCGAGACTGGCGCCTGTACGCCCAGTTCGGCGGCGACCAGTTGCAGGCGCTCCAGCTCGTCGGTGGACTCGACGTTGAAGCAGTGCACGCCCACTTCCAGGGCGCGGCGCATGTCATCGCGGCTCTTGCCAACGCCGGAGAAAACGATCTTTTCTGGTTTGCCACCGGCGGCCAGTACGCGCTCCAGTTCACCGCGGGAAACGATGTCGAAGCCAGCGCCGAGGCGGGCCAGGACATTCAGCACGCCGAGGTTGGAGTTGGCTTTGACGGCAAAGCACACCAGGTGCTCGATGCCCTGCAGGGCGTCGGCATAGGCACGGTACTGGGCCTCGATGTGGGCGCGCGAATAGACGTAAGTCGGCGTGCCGAAGCGCTCGGCAATGGCGGACAGGGCCACGCCCTCCGCGAACAGCTGGCCGTCGCGGCTGGTAAAAGCTTGCATGGAAACCCCCGAAATCAGTAGACGTCTTTTTCGTGCTGCTTGGCGGCTTTTTCATCATCCGGGTGGTACAGCGGGCCTTTCTGGCCGCAGCCGGCGAGTGCTGCCGAGAGCACAACAAGAGCAACTAGGGGAAGCAGCAGGCGCTTCATGGCAAAATCCTTGTCAAAGCAGTAATTGCGCCGGAGTATACCGGCCCCCCGGCGCCTTGCCTATGCGCCGCGGCTCCCGTCCGGCGGGGCTTTTGGCGTGTCGCCGGGGTCTGCTAGGGTGGTTACCTATGGCCTGGCTACACAGGTCAACCTTGGAGTCTGCATGTCCAGTCCCACGCCGCTTGCCGGTTCTGTTTCGGTGGCCTACCTGCAGGGCCTGCTCGATTACCTCGGGCGCCAGGGCCTAGACCCGGCCGCCTTGTTGGCGCTGGTGCAGCTGGAGCCGGCGATTCTGGCCCAGCGCGAGCAGCGCATCGCTGCCAGTACCTACCTGCAATTGCTGGGTCACGGCCTGCGTTTGAGCGGCGATCAAAACCTCGGTCTGCACTTGGGCGAAGCGGTGCGCCCCGGTTATTACGGTGTGCTCGGTTACCTGATCATGAGTTGCGCGACCCTCGGCGATGCCCTGCACCGGCAAGCCCGTTATGCGGTGCTGGTGGGTAGCCTTGGTCAGGTCGAACTGCTCGATGAGCCGCCCCGTCCCGGCCTGGAAGCCCAGGTGGCGCACCGCTGGCAGCCGTTGTTACCGCAACTGCAGCGGCATTGCAGCGAAGAAACCCTGGCTGCCTGGGTGTCCTTCGGGCGCTGGGTCAGCGGGCTCGACAGCGAGCCCAGTGAAGTGCGCTTTCAACACCCTGCGCCGGCGGATATCAGCGAGCACCTGCGCATCTTTCGCTGCCCGGTGCTGTTCGACCAGGCCGACAATGCCCTGGTTTATCCCAAACGCTTGCTCAGCACGCCCCTAGGCCAGGCCGATGCCGAGATGCGGCGGATGCTGGATGCCTATGCCGAACGGCAGCTGGCGGTGATCCGTCAGGGTGACAGCGTGCTGGAGCGGGCGCGCACCCTGTTGGCCACGCAACTGGACCGCGAGGGTGTTGATCTGGAGCGCCTGGCCGCCGGGTTGGCCCTCAGTCCGCGGACTTTGCAGCGGCGTCTGCGCGAGGCCGGTTTAAGCTTCAGTCAACTGGTGGACGAGACACGCCAGCAGTTGGTGCTGCATTATCTGCGCGATCCGGCGCTGGAGCTGGCTGATATCGCCTTTCTGGTCGGCTTCAGCGAGGCCGGTTCGCTGGCCCGCGCCTTCCGGCGCTGGACCGGGCAGAGCCCGGGCGATTTCCGTCGCGGCCTGCTGGCCAAGGCGATTCACTGAAAGATCATTTGTCCGAGGACGTTGTAATGAGTTTGACCGAAGCCCGCTTTCACGATCTGGTCGATGCCGCGCAACTGGCGGTGGAGGACGTGTTCGATGACAGTGATCTGGACCTCGATCTGGAAAACTCCGCTGGCGTGCTGACCGTGCGTTTCGAGAACGGTAGCCAGGTGATCCTCAGTCGCCAGGAACCCTTGCGCCAGCTGTGGCTGGCCGCCCGCTCCGGCGGTTTTCACTTCGACTACGACGAGGCCAGCGAGCGCTGGATCTGCGACACCAGCGCCGAATTGCTGGGCGAGATGCTGGCGCGCATCACCCTTGAGCAAGCAGGTCTCGACCTTGAGTTCGAAGAGCTCTGACAGCCCGTCGCCGAGCGGCCCGGTGGCCTCACCGTGCCGCCGGCGCTGTTGTCTGGACGAACAGGAAATATGCCTGGGCTGCGGCCGTCTGCTGGCCGAGATTCTCGAGTGGGGCGGTGCCAGCGATGAGCGCCGCCGCACCATCTGCCAGCTCGCCGAGGGCCGCGTGCGCCCGTCTTGGGGCGGCACTTACTAGCCTTGTTTATTTGTTCTGCTGTGATACGGTCGGACCAGGCCTTGCGTGTGTGAGGCCACCCAGAACCCCGTCTTCGCTGGTTGTGTAAACCTGACGCGCGCGGTTATGCGGTGTTGAGTCGTGGTGTGATGAGGCGTGCCGATGTGTGTCGGCAAACGTTTCAATCGCCGCGATTGGCCTGCACAACGGCTGCTCTTGAGGTCAATGCACGGCCCGTCCGGTCGGGGTTTTTGCTTTTTATCCCGAACCCAAGGAGCTAGGCCGCCATCATGAGCGCACCCTCAATCACCATCACCCGTCTGGACCTGCAGCGCCTGGAGCGCGTGCTCGCCAGCCTGCAAGACGTAACGCCCGGCGTCGAGGCCCTGGAGCAGGAGCTGGCGCGCGCCAACGTGGTTGGCCACGACGAGGTGCCGGCGGGCGTGGTGACCATGAATTCGCGGGTGTTCTGCCGCGACGAGGGCAGCGGCAAGGAGTATCACCTGACCCTGGTCTACCCACAGGATGCCGGCCCGGCCGGAACGGTGTCGGTCCTCGCGCCGGTTGGCAGTGCCTTGCTGGGGCTGACGGTGGGCCAGCACATCGATTGGCCAACGCCCGCCGGTAAGCTGATCCAGTTGACCCTGCTGGCGGTCGAATATCAGCCCGAAGCGGCCGGTCAGTACAGCCTGTAATCGCGCGCCGTTTCAGGCCTGCTGCAAGGCCGCGTTCAGCGCCGCTTCCAGTTCGGCCTTGTAGCGCAGGTAGTGCACGGTCTGGCTACGGCCATCGCCGAGCACCCGCGACAGGTCGAGGTCGGTGATGTAGCAGGGGTAGCGCTCGGCATCCTGGCGTTGGCTGAGGATGTGGCGGGCCACGGCGGCAAACAGATCGCCGGCGTATTCCAGTTCGGAAAACTCGCGGTGGTTGCAGTACAGGGTGACGTGCACGTTGCCCGCGTCCGCCGGCTCGACAATCACCTGCACCTGATAGAACGGCCGGCTGCCGGGCAGTTGTGGCTCGGGGCGTCGCTCGATGGCCTGGGCGCGCAGCGGTGCCGCTGGCAGTACCTGGTAATAGAGCACCTCCGGGGTGCTCGCCAGGCTCTGGCTGTCCAGCGCCAACAGGGCATTGCGGCGGTAGAACAACGATTGCAGGAAGCGTTGCAGCGGGGTCAGCAGGTTCTGTTCGTCGTGGAACGGCAGGCGTTGGCGCCACAGTGCATTGTGTTCATCCAGCACGCTCAGTTCCGCCTGATCACCGTGCAGGCGGTAAAACACTTGAATGCAATCGGGCCGTCCCAAGGGCAGGATCAGCGCCAGGTCGTTGCCTTCCAGGGCGTGTTTGTCCAGGTGCAGGGCGCTGTAATGCGGCTGCTCCTCGCTGAGGTGCTCGAGCAGGCTGGCGAGGTCCGTCAGCACCGCATGACTGACCCGGCCCGGTTGCAGGTCGAGCACGTGGTAGCGCTGCTGGATCTGCAACAGGTAACGGCTGGGCTGGGCGGCGTCGAGATGCTCAAGGACGTCGCGAAACAAGCCTTCGACCCGCTCGGCAATCGCCACCGCGCGGTTCTTGCAGAAGCAGCGCACCTGCAGCTCTGGTCGCGGACCCTTGGCCGGCAGGCTGTTGAGCAAGTCGCGCAGGCAATCGAGCATGGCGTTGGCGCCGTCGTAGCGGCTGACCAGCAGTTCGTTCCAGCTGTTGAGGGTGATCTGGTCCAGGCTCAGCACCAGGTTTTCCCGCGTGCCGGCGTAGCCGAGGGCGTCGGTGCGGCTGCTGGCCATGTGCACGTTGAGCTGGCTGTGCTGCTTCAGCGGGTCGAGGCCGACATTCACCAGAAGCAAGACCCGAGTCGGGGCGCTGGCCTGCAGCAGGGCGTTTTCGCTGACTTCCGCCAGGGGCAGCGGCAGGCTCTGGCGCAGGCTGTCGAGCAGCTTGCTCAGCTCGAAATCACTGAGGTCGCTACTGCCGGCGTGCAGCGACAGGCCGGTAGCCTGGTCGATGATGGTGTTGCGATGGCACCAGGCGAGCAGTTCGCTGAGTTGCCGCGTGCGTTTGAGTGGGGCGAAGTCCGGCCATTCCTGGCCATTCAGATTGCCGCTGTAGAGCGCCCACTGGGTTTCGTTGCTGTGCTCGCCCACGGGGCAATGGACCAGGGTCAGGCTGTCTTCGGCGAGGTCCGGGGCGATGCCCGGGTTGATGTATTCGATCTTGCCGGCCTTGCGCTCGAAGGCCGCGTACAGACGGCGGCCGAGCACGCCCAGGTCGCGGCTGTTGAGCATGCTGCCAGCCTGCACGCTGCGGGCGAACTCGGAGAGAAAGCGGTAGCTGTAGGTCAGCTCGTTGACCAGCGCGCGGCGCTCGATGCTGGCCTGGCGCACCTTCCACTGGCTGCGGCTGTCGAGCAGCGCGAGCTCGCGCGGGCCCCAGCCCCAGCTTTCGGTCAGGCGTTCGAGCAGCAGGCGTTGCCAGCTTTTGCTGCGTCCACGGGGTGGCAGGCTGAGTTTCTTGCCGACCTTCAGGTACAGGCAGCGGCGAATCAGCTCCAGACGCTCCAGCTCATGGCGGGCGCTGAGGTATTCCTCCAGGCGGCGGTAGACGACGACGTACGGGTCGAGTTCATCGAGGTCGAGCTGGTTGCTAAACACGGCCTGCTTGAAGCGCAGGCTCAGGCACTCGACCTGCGGGTGCTGGCTGGCATACACCTCGGTGAGCAGCAGTTTGAGCACCGATTTGTAGGGCGACTCTATGCCCTTGAACAGCTGCCACATGCCGGCGCCGAGAAACTCACCGGGTGGAATCCGCGCCAGGTGGCCGAGGTCGAGCACATCGCTCTCGCGGATAAAGCGTTTGCTCAGCAGGGTGTGGGTGTACTCGGCGTAGCGCGCCTCTTCATACACCGGCACCAGCCACCACAACGGCGTGCGCCCGCCGAGCCAGATGGCTGTGCGGTAGAACTCGTCCAGCAGCAGGTAATGCTGAGTGGTGCCGCAGTCGTCGGAGGTCAGTTGGGCTTCGCGATCACCGACGGTAAAGCGTGCCGGGTCGACCAGAAAGCAGTGCACCTCGGCGCCCTGGGTGGCCGCCCAGCTTTCCAGCAGGCTGCATTTGCGCTGCAACTCCTGCAGGGCGCTGGCCGACAGGTTCGGGGCATGGCAGACCCACAGGTCCATGTCGCTCTGCTCGGCCTGGGCCACGGTGCCCAGGCTGCCCATTAGGAACAGGCCGTGAATCGGCAGCGCGGCATTGCCACGGTAGGGCTTGTAGGTGAAGGAGCGGGTCAGGCGCTGGGCTTCGCCGAGCAGCGTGTCGTCTGGCTCGAAGCCCGACAGTCCGGCTGGCGTGCGGCTGCTGACATAGCCCGGCAGCAGCGGATGGTTGACGTGAAACAACAGAGGCAACAGCTTGAGCACCAACTGCTGGCGCGTCGACAGTGCCTGCAGGGTACGCGCCAAACGCCCGCTGTTGACCTTGAGAAAGCGCCCGCGCAACTGCGTGAGCACCTTGCGGTCGATGCCGTCGTCGATGTCCGGGCGGATTTCTTGGGTGCGGGTCATACCCGAAGCCTAAGCATTTTCGCCGCCTACTGCCAGAGCGGTGCGCGGCTAGTTGAGCACCACCAGCAGCAGGCCGGCCACGACGATGGCGACACCCAGCACCTTGGGTGGGTTCAGGCGTTCACCGAGTAGGCAGATGCCCAGGGCTACGGTGATCGGAATGCTGATCTGCCGGAACGCGACCACATAACTGACATCGCGGGCAGTGGCCATGGCCCAGACTACCAAGGCGTAGGTGAGCAGCATCATCACCCCGGTAAACAGGCTGCTGCCCAGCGGCGGCGGGGCGTGTCGCCATTGCCGGCGCAACGCCGGCAAGAGCATCGCCAGGCCCAGCCACAGCGCCGCGCTGCCGGCCTGCAGCACCACATACAGGAGTGCCACCCAGGCGTCGTGCAGTTCGAGGCCGGGTAATTCACGCATGGCCCGGGTGGCCAGGTCGTCGATCAGCGAATAGCCCGCGGTGGCAGTGGCCGCCAGCAGGGCAAAGCAGGTAGCGGCATTCAGGTAATGGCTCAGGCGCAGATCGGCGAAGCGCTGCATCGGCAAGAAGAAGCAACCGCCGACGATCAGTACGATGCCGAGCACCGCGCCGCCGGTGATGCGCTCGGCGCTGCCCAGCAACAGGCTGCCGAGCAGCAGCAAAATTAACGGTGACGAGCGAATCAGTGGGTACAGCGTCGACAGCTCACCGCGCCGGTAGGCCTCGGCCAGCCCCCAAATATAGAGGGCCTGGAATAATCCTGAGAGCAGCAGCCAGGCCCAGATCGGCGGCGTCAGGGCCAGCAGCAGCGGCCAGGTAAATGGCAGTATCAGCGGCAGGCCGAGCACAAAGCCCCAGAGGCTCGCCAGCCAGAAATAGCCGATGCTCGGCCCGGCCTTCTTGCCCGCCAGATTCCAGCCGGCATGGGTGATGGCCGAGAGCAGCACCAACAGTAGGGTAAAGCCACTCATGCGCCGCGCCAGGCGCGTTGCTGTCTGTGCAATACGGCGCCGAGCAGGCCGTGGATTAACTTGGCCAGGGCGCAGGTGGCCATGATGCACACCGCCATGGCGGCCGCGGCGGCGGTTTGCCCGGCGTCATCCAGGTTGAGCACGCTGATCGCGGCCAGGTTGGTGTGCGGCCCATAGAGAAACACCACCGCCGACACCGTGGTCATGGCGTTGACGAAGAAATACAGGGCCACATCCAGCAGCGCCGGCAGGCTCAGTGGCAGGCTGACCCGGCAAAGAATCTGCAGGCGCGAGGCGCGTAACGATTCGCCCACCGACTCGAATTCGCTGTCCAGCTGCTTGAACGCCGTGACGAGATTGAGGTGCGGCACCGAGTAGAAGTGCGTCAGGGTGCACAACACCAGAATCGTCATACCGCCATACAAACCGTTGAGGGGGTTGTCCGGGTGGTTGAAGAAAAAGATATAGCCCAGGCCCAGGGTCATCCCCGGTACCGCCAGGGGCAGCAGGCTGAGCAACTGGAAGAGTCCGGTCAGCACCCGCGGTTGCGGCGTGCGCTGGCTCAGCCAGGTGTTGAGAAATACCAGCACGGTGCCCGCCAGCATGGTCAGGCTGGCGAGTTGCAGGGAGTTGAAGTAACTGCCCCAGCCGTCGCCGATCAGGCGGCCGAACTGGTAGTTGTTCAGGCTCAGGTTGAGGTTGTACGGCCAGTAAGTGACCAGCGAGGCGTAGATGGCCATGCCGATCACCGCGCCGATAAAGCTCAAGGCCGGCAGCAACAGGGCCGCGCCCCACAGATCGCGTAGCCGGTTGACCTTAGGCTGCCAGGGCACCGCGCGGGCGGTCAGGGTGGCGGCCTGACGGCGCTGCACCCAGCGGTCGGCGAGGAATGCCAGCAAGGCCGGGAGTAGCAGCAAGACGCTGACCACCGCGCCCATCTCGAAGCGCTGCTGGCCAATCACCTGCTTGTACACATCGGTGGCGAGCATGGCGTATTGGCCGCCGATCACCTTGGGCACGCCAAAGTCGGTGAACACCAGAATAAACACCACAAAACCGGCGCTGACCAGGCCGTAGCGGGCATTCGGCAGGGTCACGGTGAAGAAGGTGCGCCAGGTCGAGGCACCGAGTACTTCGGCCGCCTCGTAATGCCGGGCATCGGCCTGGGACAGGGCCGTGAGCAGAATCATCAGGGTGTGAGGGAAGGTCCAGAAGCAGGAGCCGAGGACGATGCCCAGCGGGCCATAAATCGAGCTGTCACCCAGCCAGGCCTTGAGCACGCCTTGCTCGCCGAACAGGTAGATCAGGCTGATGGCCGGCAGCAGCGACGGCGCCAAAATCGGCAGCAACAGGGCGCCGCGCAACCAACCGCGCAGGGGCAGGCGGGTACGGGTCAGAGCCCAGGCGGTGGCGAAGGCACTGGTCAAAACCAGCAGGGTGCTGAGGCTAGCGACCAGCAAGGAGTGGCCAAAGGCGCGCAACAGGGCGCCACTGGCGAAGTAACTGTGGAAGTTGGCCAGGCCGACGAAGTTACCGTCGCGGTCGCTCAGGCTGCGGCCGAGCAAGCTCAACAGTGGTGCCGGCAGGAGGACGATAAACACGCCGATCAGCAGGGCAAACAGCAGGGCCAGGCCCAGGCGCTCGTGGACGATCAAGCGAGCGGAAGTCAGGGGTTGGGATGTCGCAAACATGACGAGGGTAATCCACACGGGGACGGACGCCGGTGGGCGCCCGTGGCTAACAATAGGCTCAGGCGGCGAAGCAACTCAGGGCTTCGGCCGGCAGGTGCATGCCCAGTTGCAGGCCTTGGCACAGGCCCAGCTGGCGGGCGCTGCGGGCGTCGACATCGACGGTCAGGGCTTCGCTCAGGCCGGCCACGCGCATGCGTAAACGGATAAAAGTACCGAGAAACTCCAGGTGCTCGATATGCGCTGCCAGGCCCCCTTCGTGCAGCGGCACCAGGCGCACTTCTTCCGGGCGAAAGGCCAGACGCAGGCGCTGACCGGGTTGCTGATCGGGTTGGGACATTTCCAGCAGCTGACCGCCGAGGCTGATTCGGCCGGAGGCATCGCGCTCGGAGTCGACGAAGTTCATCGCACCGATAAATTCGGCGACGAAGGGGCTGGCCGGTTGGCGGTAGATCTGTTCCGGCGTACCGATCTGCTCGATCACGCCGTGATTCATCACTACCACGCGGTCGGCCATGGTCAGGGCTTCTTCCTGGTCGTGGGTGACCAGAATCGTGGTGACGCCAAGCTGCTGTTGCAGGCGGCGGATCTCTTTACGCAGGTGGCCGCGCACCCGTGCATCGAGTGCCGAAAGCGGCTCATCGAGCAGCAGCAAGCCGGGTGCAGGGGCCAGGGCGCGGGCCAGGGCGACGCGCTGCTGCTGACCGCCAGACAGTTGGGCGGGGTATTTGTTGGCGTGCTCGCTCAGGCCAATCAGTTCCAGCAGTTCACTTACGCGCTGGTTGATGGCGGCCTTGGCCAGGCGCTGACTGCGCAGGCCGAAGGCGATGTTGGCGTGCACGCTGAGATTGGGGAACAGCGCATAGGATTGAAACACGATGCCGAAGTCGCGCTGGCGCGGCGGCAGCAGGGAAATATCCCGCTCGCCTTGCACCAGACGGCCGCTGCTTTGGGCTTCGAGGCCGGCGATGATGCGCAGCAAGGTGGTCTTGCCGCAGCCCGAGGGGCCGAGAAAGCACAACAACTCACCCGGCTGGATATCCAGGTGAATATCGCGCAGTACCTGGGTGGCGCCGAAGTGCTTGTTGATGCCGTGCAGTTGCAAACGGCTGCCGCAGCCTTGAGTCATGGCCAGTTACCTCTGTAGCGGGGTGCAGGTGATGGCAGGTAACCGACACCCGCGGGCCCTGATAACAACGCAGGCCGCGGGATGCCGATACGAGGCGGGGTTTACTTGGCTTCGGCCTTACCTTCGTAGCGTTTCTGCCACTCGGTGAGGATGCTGTCGCGGTTTTCCGCTGCCCAGTTGAAGTCATTCTTGATCAGCAGTTTTTCTGGCTCGGCCGGGAAGTGCGCGACCGGTTTGGCGATCCCTGGACGGGCGAGGATGGCGTAGCCTTCGTTGTACAGCTGGTTGGCTTTTTCGCTGGCGGCCCAGTCCATTAGGGTTTGTGCGGCGGCCAGTTGCTTGGTGCCTTTGAGGATGCCAGCGGCTTCCATTTCCCAGCCCAGGCCTTCGCTTGGGAAGATCAGCTCCAGCGGCGCGCCGGCGGCTTTCTCTTTGGCGCCGCGGTAGGCGAAGGAGATGCCGATTGGTGCTTCACCGGTGGCGGCCATCTTGCAAGGCTTGGAGCCGGAGTGGGTGTAGCTCTTGATGTTCTGGTGCAGGCCGTCCATGAAGGTCCAGCCCTTGTCCGCACCAAAGGTCTGCAACCAGGCCGAGACGTCCAGGTAGCCGGTGCCCGAGGAGGCCGGGTGCGGCATCACGACATGGCCGCGGTACACCGGGTTGGTCAGGTCTTGCCAGGTTTTTGGCTGCGGCAGGTTGTACTTGGCGGCTTCCACGGTGTTGAAACAGATGGCGGCCATCCAGGCATCCATGCCGATCCACTCGGGTGGGTTCTGGCTGTCACGGAACAGCGGCTTGAGCTGGTCGACATCCTTCGCCGCGTAGCCCTGCAGCATGCCGTCTTTCTGCAGCAGCATCAGGCTGGTAGCCGCCAGGCCCCAGACCGCGTCAGCCTGCGGGTTGGCCTTCTCGGCCAGCAGGCGGGCAGTGATCACCCCAGTGGAGTCGCGCACCCAGTTGATCTTCACGTCCGGATGGTCCTGGTTGAAGCGCGCGGCGTACTTGCCCATGTCTTCGGGTTCGAGAGCGGTGTAAACGGTCAGCTCGCTGGCGGCCAGGGCCGAGAACGAGAGGGCGGTCATGGCAACGGCGAGCAGGGAACGCAAAGGCTTGAGCGATTTCACGGAAATCTCCTCTCGGGGCGGGCCCGGAGACTGGCGGGTGAGGTGGCCATCAGGCCGGTCTGCGGGCGTTGCTGCGGGTTGCCCGGTGCCCAGATGCTAGGCTCGGCGGGTTGCGGCTTTGTGACGGCAAGCGGGCAAATGGCCTAGTTTTGCTAATGGCTGGCGCCAATCATTCTTGGGCTAGACCAGGCGTAGGCAGGCGCAGGCCCGCCTGATGGCCGCGCAGTTCGCGCCGCAGCCAGTCGCAGAAGGCGGTGACCTTGGGGCGCTGGTCGCCGCGCTGGCAGACCAGGTAATGACCGCCGCGGGTCGGCAGGATGCCCGGATGCGGCTGCACCAGCTCGCCGCGCTGCAGGGCATCACTGACCAGAAAGCTACGGGTCAGCAGCACGCCGTCGCCATAACGCACGGCCTGCATGGCCAGGGTGGTGGTGTCGAATTCCAGGCTTGGCGCCGTGGCCAGGCCGTGGCTCTGTTGCTGGGTCAGCCATTCATTCCAGCCTTCGCGGTAGCCAAGCACGCTGTACAGCGGCCAGCTCATCAGCGCCTGGGCCGAGCCCGGCCAGCCGCGCCGTTCAAGGGTCGCCGGGCTGCACACGGTCAGCCAGTGTTCGTTGGTCAGGCGCTCCACCTGGCGGTCGCTCCAGTCGCCGTAGCCGTTGCAGATCTCAACGTCGACGTTGCTTTCTTCGGCAAACGCAGTCCACGGCGAGGAGCTGATGCGCACGCGAAAACGTGGGTAGTCGGCAAGAAAACGCTGCAGGCGTGGGGCCAGGAAGTGTTCGGCGAAGGAGTTGGAGGCGCGCACGCTGAGCTGGGTGCGGCCGCGCTCGCCGAACAGTTCCTCGGTGCTGTTGCGCAGGGTGTGGAAGGCCTGGGTGAGGGCGGGCAGGTAGCTGCGGCCGGCCTCGGTCAGGCGCAGGCCTTTGGCTTCGCGAATAAACAGCGGGCTGCCGAGGTGCTGCTCCAGTTGCTTGACCTGCTGGCTAACGGCGGCTTGGGTGACGTGCAGCTCGTCGGCGGCGCGGGTGAAGCTGCCCAGGCGCGCGGAGGTTTCAAAGGCGCGCAGGGCATTCAGCGGGGGCAGTCGGGACATGGTGGCGGGTGTGGTCGCAGGGGAAGGGTCCGGGCAGTAAAACGGCTGTAAATGACGTTGTTGTTACACGGCATAAGAAAACCTAGCGCTTGGCGCTAGCCCTGCTGTGTGGGCTGCACCGCTGGCAATGCCGATACTGGCTGCCATTCACATCGGTGCATAAGGCCCCCGTCATGCAAGCGCTCACCCTGGCTATTTTCGATCTCGATCACACCCTGCTGGATGCCGATTGTTCGGCGCACTGGGCCGCGCACATGCAGAACCTGGGGTGGGCCGACCGCGAGCAATTTGCCCCCCAGCACGCCGCGTTGATGGCCGATTACGGTGAGCGCGGCCTGGATATGCATGCCTACCTGGACCTGACGCTGGCGCCGCTGGTTGGGCGCAGCGAGGCGGAGGTGGCTCGCGAGGTTGAGCAGCTGATCAATACGCAGTTGCTGGCGCGGGTGTACCCCGAGGCCTTGGAACTGATCGCCAGCCACCGTGCCGCTGGGCACACCTTGTTGCTGGTGTCGGCCAGCGAGGAGTTTCTGGTGCGGCCGATGGGTACGGCGCTGGGTTTTGAACATATCCACGGCGTGCCTTGCGAAGTTCGCGCTGGCCGTTACAGCGGTCGTACCCAGGGCTTGCTGACGTACGCCGAGGGCAAGGTGCATTGCCTGGAGAATTGGCTGATGCGCCAGCATGTCGAGGTGCAGCAGAGCTATTTCTACAGCGACTCGCACAACGATCTGCCCTTGCTGGAGTGGGTTAGCGAGCCGCGTCCGACCAATCCCAATGCGCGCCTGACGGCCGAGGCGGAGCGCCGCGGCTGGGCGTGTCGCTGGCTGAACGCCGCCGCGTGAACCCCCCACTTCTTTCTCTGCCAAAGGTCGCTGTTATGCGCGAAGCCATTTTGCTTACCCCCGGTCCGCTGACCACCAGCCTGACCACCAAAACCGCCATGCTGCAGGACTGGGGCTCTTGGGACGGGCGCTTCAATGCGCTGACCGCGAGTGTTTGCGCTGATCTGCTGGCCATCGCTCACGCCCAGGCCAGCCATGTTTGCGTGCCGTTGCAAGGCTCCGGCACCTTCGCCGTGGAGGCGGCCATCGGCACCCTGTTGCCGCGCGACGGTACGTTGCTGGTGCTGGTCAATGGCGCCTACGGCCAGCGCATGGCGCAGCTGGCTGAGGTGATGGGCCGCCAGGTGGCCACCCTGGAGTTTGCTGACGACCAGCCGGTGTGTGCGCAGCAAGTGGCGGCATACCTGGCCGCGCACCCTGAGATCAGCCATGTCGGCGCTATTCACTGTGAAACCAGCACCGGCTTGCTGAATCCGCTGGCCGAGATCGCCGCAGTGGTGGCAGCGGCTGGCCGTCAGTTGATTATCGACAGCATGAGCGGCTTCGGCGCCCTGCCAGTGGATGCCCGTGAGCTGCCCTTTGCGGCGCTGGTGTCATCGGCCAACAAGTGCCTGGAAGGTGTGCCCGGCATGGCCTTTGTGCTGGTGGAAAAACAGGCGCTGGCGGCCAGTCGTGGCAACAGTCATTCGTTGTCCCTGGATTTGTTCGACCAGTACGCCTACCTGCAGCGCACCGGGCAGTGGCGCTACACGCCACCGACCCATGTGTTGGCCGCACTGCGCAGTGCCCTCGATCAGTACCACGCCGAGGGCGGTCAAGCGGCGCGGCTGGCGCGTTATCAGGCCAATGGCGAGCGCTTGCGCGCTGGGCTCGCGGCGTTGGGCTTGCAGCCCTATCTGCCGGCAGCGGTGCAGGCGCCGATCATCTACACCGCCCATGCGCCTGCGCATCCTGACTACCAGTTTATGGCCCTGTACCAGGCCGTGCGTGAGCGCGGTTTTATCCTCTATCCGGGCAAGTTGACCCGTCTGGAAACCTTCCGCGTCGGCTGTATCGGCGCCATTGATCACGCTGAAATCGACCAGGCCCTGGCCGCGCTGGGAGCGGCACTGGCCGACCTTGGCTGGCTGCCCACGAATCATCAGGAGTAAGACCATGAGCTATCGCTACCAACGCCGTTACACCGGCCCGCTGCAGGCGGTGATCTTTGACTGGGCCGGTACCGTGGTGGATTTCGGCTCCTTCGCACCCACCCAGGTGCTGATTGACGCTTTCGCCGGCTTCGATATCGAAGTCAGTCTGGCCGAGGCGCGCATCCCTATGGGGCTGGCCAAGTGGGACCACATCCAGGCCCTCGGCCGTTTGCCGGCCGTGGCTGCACGCTGGCAGGCGCGCTTTGGCCGGGCCATGAGCGATGCCGATGTGGATGCACTGTATGCCGCCTTTATCCCCCTGCAGATTGAGCGGGTGGGCGACTACTCGGCGCTGATTCCAGGGGCGCTGGAGTGCATTGCTACGTTGCGCCAGCGCGGTCTGAAAATCGGCTCCTGCTCGGGTTACCCGCGGGTGGTGATGGACGCGTTGCTGCCAATCTCGGCCGCGGCCGGTTACGCCCCGGATTGGGTGGTGGCGACCGATGATCTGCCGGCCGGCGGCCGGCCGGGGCCGTGGATGGCGCTGGAAAACCTGATTCGCCTGGGCGCCAGCGACGTGGCCGCCTGCGTCAAGGTGGACGACACCGTACCTGGGATTGATGAGGGGCTGGCGGCGGGCATGTGGACCGTTGGCCTGTCGGCTTCGGGTAACGAAGTGGGCTTGAGTCATGCCCAGTGGTCGGCGCTTACTCCGGCTGAGCAAGCGGCGCGAGCCCGTCCGGCCGCCGCCAAGTTGTACCAGGTGGGCGCCCATTATGTGATTGCCAGCATCGCCGAATTACCGGCTGTGCTCGACGCTATCGAGCAGCGTCTGGCCCGTGGCGAACGGCCGTAAACGCGGCGCTGTCGGCGTTTATGGAGAGTGGAAGGCTTTAGCCGCGAATCATTGAAGCGCCCAAAGAGCTTCGCGGCTAAATAAAGCCGCTCCCACAAAAGCGCCCGAGGCGCCCGCGGCCTGCGAGGGTTTGCAGGCGCGTGGGCTGTCTAGTGGTGATTCAGGGGTGTTCGCCGGCGAGGTGGGCAGTCAGCAGCTCGCAGGCCCGTTTTTGTTGGAGCCAGCTTGCTGGCGATCAGGGCTGAGCCAATACCCGCAAGCGGCGCAGATTCGTAGGAGCGGCTTTAGCCGCGAATCATTGAAGCGCCAAAAGAGCTTCGCGGCTGAAGCCGCTCCCACAAAAGGGCCAGAGGCGCCCGCGACCCGCGAGGGTTTTAGGCGCGTGGGCGGCTTAGCGGGTGGGTCAGGCGGTTTCGCTGACGCTGAGGATGGTCAGCAGGGATTGGGCGTGTTCGGCGGCGTCCAGGCCGAGGCTGGTCAGGTAGCCGCCGTCATTGAGGGTGGTCAGGCCTTTGTCATGCAGGCGTTGGGCAGCGGCAATCGCGCTTGGGGCGGCGGTGTGATGAACCTTGAGGCCCTCTTTGGTGTTGGCCAGGTTGAACAGCGCAAGAATTTCCAGTTCGGCAACCAACTCAGGGGTATACGACATAGGTGCTCCAGGCTCTTGAAAGGCGCCGGGGCTTAACTGCCCGGCGAAGGGGCCATCGTCACGGCGTGGCGACGGGGGTTTTTGCAGTGTAGCGAGGCAGTGCGGAGTCTGCGCTGCCGTGTTGCCAATCCTGCAGAATCTGCTGATAGCGGCCATTGTCCTGGATCAAGCGCATACCTTGCTCGAAGCGTTGCAGGGCCTCCGTCGCGTGCGCAGCATGGCGGGAAAAGCTCAAGTGCAGCTGAGGCTCGTGCACCGTCGCTACCGGACTGAACTGGCCTGCCAGCTCTGGATATTGTTGGAACAAATGGGTGGCGGTGCCGCGATAGGCCACCACGTAGTCGACGCGCTGGCGCTGCAGCATAAGAAAACCATTACGGTCCTGTCGCACCGGCACCCGCACGAGTTTCTGGTTGCTGTCGAAGCGCTCGCCGTATTCGTAGCCGATGGTCACGGCCACGCGTTTGCCGGCCAGTTGCTCCAGCGCGTTCAATGGGGTGGCCTGGGTGCTGCGCGCCCACAGCAGGATGTCGTCGTGAAACAGGGCGGTTTTCGGTAACTGATAGTCGAGGGCGATTTGCGCATTGGGCGCGGTGTTGAAGCAGGCAACCAGCTCGCCCTTCAGCGTCAGCTGCATGCAGCGGGCATAGGGGTAGGGCAGCAGCTCAATTTCAGTGGAGGTGGCAGCAAAGGCTGCTTTGACGATGTCCACTGACATGCCCTGGACCTCACCGTTGCGCAACGCGGTGTACGGGTACCAGTCGTCTTCGGCGCCGATGCGCAGCGGCTCGGCATGCGCCAGTGACGCTGTGCCGCACAGCAGGACCAGCGACCAGCAGTGCAGAAAAAGGCGGCTCAGAGACATCCGCGAACGGCTCCGCTTACGACGAAAAAGTCAGGTTGGCCATTGGCCGCCAGTTTAGGTGCTATCTGTTCGCCAGTGTAAGGCTATTCCGGCAGGGTCGGCAGCGCGCGCAGTGCCTGTTCGTACCACGCGAGGTCGAACGGACGCTCGGCTTCGAGCATGGCGCGCACTTCAAAGGCCAGCACCTGAGCCATCAGATCGAGAATTTCCTCGCGCGGGTAACCCACCAGGGTCAGCTTGTTGTAGGTGGCCTTGGCAGCAGCAGGGCTGTCGGCTTCCAACTGGTTTTCGATGGCCTGGGTCAGTGTCTGCTCGGCAAAGACTTCGTCTTCGTCGGTTTCCGGCTCGTTCTGTTCGCTCATAAAAACTCCTGAAAAGATGATTGTGCCTGCGCGGCTCACTCGGGTTGTTGAGGGGCGGGCGCGGCTTGGTAAAACTCGGCGGTTAGGGCTTTGCCATGGTTGCGGCTGAGCAGTTTGCGCAGGGTGCCATCGCTAACCATGGCCCGTACATGCTGACCGAGCCAGTCGATTTCCTGGCCGTCGAGGGTCAGGTGCGAGAGGTACAAGCCGACGCTGAAGGCATCCGATTCCGGTACGTGGATAATTCGTACCTGATCCTGCAGGCCCAGTTGATCCAGCTCTTTTTGGTAAATGCCGGCGGTCATCAGGGTGGCCTGAATACGTCCGGCCTGCAGTTTGATAAAAATGTTGCTGGGGTAGGAGGAGAACTCCACACGCCGCAGTTTCTCCAGCGTTTGCAGGCGCTCGTCGAAGTAGGGGCCGCTGGAATGGCCGCGAACCAGGCCGATTTTCACATTCGGGTCAGCCAGCAGTTGCTCCAGTGACTGGATGTGCTCGCCCGCGCGGCGATCAACCAGGATGTCGTTGCGCGCCTTGAAGTACTCGATGAATACGCCCACCTGGTCGCGTTCCGTTGTGCGGATGGTCGGCGAGATAATGTCCAGGTGTTGCAGCTTGGCTTCATGCCAGGCGCGCATCCGTGGCAACGGGTCAATCTCGAAGGTGCAGCCCGTGCGGCGACTGAGCTCGGCGTAAAAATCGAATGAAGAACCGGCGGGCGTGCCGTCGTCCAGCAGGTAATAGCTGTAGCCGATTTGCGAGACGCCAACCCGGTAAGGACGTGGGCAGTGTTCGCTGGCCAGGCTGGGCACGCTGTTTAGCAGCAGGCTCAGCGTGGCCACGAGCAAGAGCCCGGCAGCGCGTAGGCGTTTGGCGACTGGGGCCAGCCCGGAGGTGGCCCCTGCTTGACTGGCCAGACTCAGCGTGTGGCCAGCAGGTTTTGACCACGCACGACAGCAGCGCGGACCTGGTTGGGGGCGGTGCCGCCGATATGGTCACGGGCGTTGACGGAGCCCTCCAGGGTCAGCACGGCGAACACGTCGTCGGTGATCTCGGTGCTGAACTGGCGCAGTTCGTCGAGGCTCATTTCGGCCAGGTCCTTGCCGCTTTGCACTCCGTATTTCACCGCGTGGCCGACGATCTCGTGGCAATCGCGGAACGGCAGGCCTTTGCGTACCAGGTAGTCGGCCAGGTCCGTGGCGGTGGAGAAGCCGCGGCGGGCCGCTTCGCGCATGATCTCGCGCTTGGGCTTGATCGCTGGAACCATGTCGGCGAAGGCACGCAGCGAGTCGCGCAGGGTGTCGGCAGCGTCGAACAGCGGCTCTTTGTCTTCCTGGTTGTCCTTGTTGTAGGCCAGCGGCTGGCCTTTCATCAGGGTCAACAGGCCCATCAGCGCACCGAACACACGACCGGTCTTGCCACGCACCAGCTCTGGCACGTCGGGGTTTTTCTTTTGCGGCATGATCGAGGAGCCGGTGCAGAAGCGGTCCGGTAGGTCGATGAACTGGAACTGCGCAGATGTCCACAGCACCAGCTCTTCGGAGAAACGCGACAGGTGCATCATCGCCAGTGAGGCGGCGGCGCAGAATTCGATGGCGAAATCGCGGTCCGACACACCGTCCAGCGAGTTGCCACCAACCTGGTCGAAACCCAGCAGCTCGGCGGTGATTTCACGGGCGATCGGGTAGGTGGTGCCGGCCAGTGCGGCCGAACCCAGCGGCAGGCGATTGACCCGCTTGCGGCAGTCGACCAGGCGCTCGTAGTCGCGCGACAGCATCTCGAACCAGGCCAGCAAGTGATGACCGAAGGTTACCGGCTGGGCGGTTTGCAGGTGGGTGAAGCCGGGCATGATGGTGTCGGCTTCTGCTTCGGCCAGGCCGAGCAGGCCCTGCTGCAGGCGAGTGACTTCGGCCAGGATCAGATCGATCTCATCGCGCAGCCACAGGCGGATGTCGGTGGCCACCTGGTCGTTGCGGCTACGGCCGGTGTGCAATTTTTTGCCGGTAACGCCGATGCGGTCGGTCAGACGCGCTTCGATGTTCATGTGCACGTCTTCCAGGTCGACGCGCCACTCGAACTGGCCGGCCTCGATCTCGCTCTGGATCTGCTTGAGGCCCGCTTCGATGGCGTCGCGCTCTTCCAGGGTCAGTACGCCGACTTTGGCCAGCATGGTGGCATGGGCGATGGAGCCAAGGATGTCGTGGCGATACAGGCGCTTGTCGAATTCGACGGAGGCGGTAAAGCGCGCCACAAAGGCGTCGACGGGCTCGCTGAAGCGGCCGCCCCAGGATTGGTTGGTTTTTTCGCTGCTCATGAAGGGCTCTCGGCAGGTGCAGAAAAACGGGCGGGCCACCGGTGGCAGCCAGCGCGGCAGTCAAAGTGCGGCAATAATAACAGGGTCGGCGGCTAAATCGCCGCCGAGCTTTGTCGCGGGCTGGGTGGCTGAATCTGTCTGCCAGGTCACGTTTTTATCGGCTCATGGGTGTTTCGGCGGACTATTTTGGCCGGTGATGCCGGACTGGCTTGCCGTCCGTCGGGGCGCGGGAGAGACTTCACGGATGGCTATCGACTGGTTACAAAAAGGCCGCGTTAGCGCGCCTATCGACGACGATTTCTTCATTCCCGAGCTGTGCCTGCCCGAGGCGTTGCTGGGCCTGGTGCTATTGGCCGAGCTGCTGGTGCTGGTGCTGGTGCTGGCCGAGCCCATGCATGAGGGATTCAACTGGGTGCGCCTGGCCCTGACCTCGTTGTTTGTGCAGTGGATTGTGCTGCTCAGCGCGGCGCTGTTCTGCCGGCTGCGCCCGTGGCTGGCGCGGTTGTCGCCGGTGCTGGCGGGCTGTTTGTGCTGTGCCCTGGTGGTAGCGCTGACCCTGGGCTGCACGGCAGTGGCCGATTACTACGAGCTGGGCGGGCCGTTGCCGCGTACCGGTGAGGTCAATCTGTACCTGCGCCACGCCTTGATCGGCTTGATCATGTCGGCCTTGTTGCTGCGTTACTTTTATTTGCAGAGTCAGTGGCGCCGTCAGGAGCAGGCCGAGTTGCGGGCGCGGCTGGAATCCTTGCAGGCGCGCATCCGTCCACATTTTCTGTTCAATAGTCTCAACAGCATCGCCAGTCTGGTGACCATCGACCCGCTCAAGGCCGAGCAGGCGGTGCTGGATTTGTCTGACCTGTTTCGCGCCAGCCTGGCCAAACCGGGCAGTCTGGTGGCCTGGAGCGATGAGCTGGAGCTGTCGCGGCGCTACCTGTCGATCGAGCAATACCGACTGGGCGACCGGTTGCAGCTGGACTGGCAGATTGACGGCCTGCCCGATGACTTGCCAATCCCGCAATTGACCTTGCAGCCGCTATTGGAAAATGCCTTGATCTACGGCATCCAGCCGCGCATCGAGGGCGGTATGGTACGTATTGAAGGTGAATACACCGAGGGTGTCTTTCAGTTGTGCGTCAGCAATCCCTGCGATCCACTTGCCGAGCAGCAACCTTCGCGCGGCACGCACCAGGCATTGGCTAATATTGAAGCGCGTCTGAGTGCACTTTTTGGTCCAAATGCAAGTCTTAGTGTGGATCGCCGTGACGGACGGCACTTCACCTGTCTACGCTATCCATGTGCGAGACTCATGCAGGAAGCCCGAGCAATATGAATGTCCTGATCGTTGATGACGAACCCCTGGCCCGTGAGCGGCTTAGCCGTATGGTCGGGGAGCTGGAAGGTTGTCGCGTGCTGCAGCCCTGTGCCAGCAATGGTGAAGAGGCGCTGGCGCTGATCGACAGCCTGAAACCCGACGTGGTGCTGCTGGATATCCGCATGCCGGGCCTTGATGGCCTGCAAGTGGCGGCCAAGCTGTGCGAGCGGGAGGCCCCGCCGGCGGTGATCTTCTGCACCGCCCATGACGAGTTTGCCCTGGAAGCCTTTCAGGTCAGTGCGGTTGGCTACCTGGTTAAGCCCGTACGCCCGGAAAGCTTGGCGGCAGCGCTGAAGAAAGCCGAGCGGCCCAATCGCGTGCAGCTGGCGGCGCTGACCCGTCCGGCCCTGGATCACGCCGGCGGCCCGCGCAGCCATATCAGTGCGCGTACGCGCAAAGGTATCGAGCTGATTCCGCTGGAGCATGTGATCTTTTTTATCGCCGACCACAAATACGTGACCCTGCGCCACGAAGGTGGCGAGGTGCTGCTGGACGAGCCCTTGAAGGCGCTGGAAGACGAATTCGGCGAGCGTTTCGTGCGTATTCACCGCAACGCCCTGGTTGCCCGTGAGCGTATCGAGCGCCTGCAGCGCACGCCGTTAGGGCACTTCCAGCTGTATCTCAAAGGTTTGCATGGCGATCCGCTGATCGTCAGCCGCCGCCATGTGGCGGGTGTGCGCAAGCTGATGAACCACCTCTGAGTTGTCCGGCGGGTGCACCACCCGCCGGGCTGCCTTATCATGCCGGCGATCATTCGTTTCGAGAGCCGTCATGTCTATCCGCGAAATCCGCATCGCTACCCGCAAGAGTGCCCTGGCCCTGTGGCAGGCCGAATACGTCAAAGCTTGCCTGGAACAGGCCCATCCGGGACTGTTGGTCAGCCTGGTGCCGATGGTCAGTCGTGGCGACAAGCTGCTGGACGCACCGCTGGCAAAAATCGGCGGCAAGGGCCTGTTCGTCAAGGAACTGGAAACCGCCCTGCTGGACAATGAAGCCGACATCGCCGTGCATTCGATGAAGGATGTGCCGATGGACTTCCCCGAAGGCCTGGGCCTGTTCTGCATCTGCGAGCGCGAAGACCCGCGTGATGCCTTCGTTTCCAACACTTTCGCCAGCCTCGACGAGTTGCCGGCGGGCAGCGTGGTCGGCACCTCCAGCCTACGCCGCCAGGCCCAGTTGCTGGCCCTGCGCCCGGACCTGAAGATTCATTTCCTGCGTGGCAACGTCAACACCCGCCTGGCCAAGCTGGATGCTGGCGAGTACGACGCCATCATCCTCGCCGCTGCCGGCCTGATTCGCCTGGGCTTCGGCGCGCGGATTCGTGCCTCGATCAGCGTGGAAGCCAGCCTGCCAGCCGGTGGTCAGGGTGCCGTGGGCATCGAGTGCCGCAGTGCCGATGCCGAGATTCACGCCTTGCTGGCGCCGTTGCACCACCGCGAAACGGCCCTGCGCGTGACCGCTGAGCGCGCTCTGAACAAGCATCTGAATGGCGGCTGCCAAGTGCCGATCGCCTGCTATGCCCTGCTTGAAGACGAGCAGTTGTGGCTGCGTGGCCTGGTAGGTCAACCGGATGGTGGTCTGTTGTTGCGTGCCGAAGGGCGTGCGCCGGCCGCCGACGCCGAAGCGTTGGGTGTGCAGGTGGCCGAGGCGTTGCTGGCCCAAGGCGCCAACGCCATTCTCGCGGCAGTGTATGGCGAGGCCGGTCAGGCGTGAACGCCTGGCGCCTGCTGCTGACCCGCCCGGCCCCAGAGTCGGCCGCCCTGGCGGCAACTCTGGCGGCGCAGGGGGTGTTCAGCAGCAGCCTGCCATTGCTGCAGATCGAGGCGCTGGCGGAAACGGCCGAACAACGTGAGCTGATCCTGGCGCTGCCGCGTTACAGCGCGGTCATCGTGGTCAGCAAGCCAGCGGCCCGTTTGGGTCTTGAACTGCTCCGCCGCTACTGGCCACAGGTGCCTGCCGCGCCGCGCTGGTTCAGCGTCGGCGCCGCCACGGCGCAAATTCTTGCCGATGCCGGCGTGGCGGTTAACTACCCCAGTGGCGGTGATGACAGCGAGGCCTTGCTGGCTTTGCCGGCGCTGCAGCAAGCGCTGGCAGTGCCCAGTCCGCGGGTGTTGATCATGCGCGGCGAGGGTGGCCGGGAATTCATGGCTGATTGCTTGCGCGGCCAAGGCGCTACGGTCGACTATCTGCCACTCTATCGCCGTGGCCAGCCGGACTACCCGAGCACGGCCTTGCTGGCGCAGTTGGACGGCCAGCAGCTGAATGCCGTGCTGGTCAGCAGTGGCGAAGGCTTCGCCCGTTTGCGCCAGCTGGCGGCGGATGACTGGCCGCAAGTGGCCCGCCGAGTAATGTTTGTGCCCAGCGCACGGGTGGCTGAACAAGCCTGCGCGGCGGGTGTCGAGATGGTTGTGGATTGTCGTGGCGCGAGCGCTGCGGCCCTGTTGGCGGCGTTGCGGGCTACCCCGCAGCCGGCCCCCTGATACAGAGGATGGATACGTGAGCGAAGCAGCCCCCGCGCAAGATGAAGTGCAAGTCGCCCCAGTGCAGAGCCCTGTGCCTGTTACAGCGGCACCCCGTGGTCGTGGTCTGGCCTCGTTGGCTCTGGTGCTGGCAGCCGCCAGTGTCGGTCTGGCGGGTTGGGGTGTCTGGCAGGTGCGTGCCCTGCACCTGCAGAGCGAACAGCAGCGCGAGGTGCTGGAGCAGACCCGCAGCCAGGCCCAAACCCTGGTGCAGCGCGAGCAGAGTCTCAGTGCACAGCTGGCGCAATTGCCCACGCCGGAGCAACTGGAAGAGCGTCGGCAGTTGCTGGCCAGCGTCCAGGGTGATCAGCAGCGCCTCGGCCAGCGTCTGGATAATGTGCTGAATGCCAGCCGTCAGGACTGGCGTCTGGCTGAAGCCGAGCATCTGCTGCGCCTGGCCAGCCTGCGCCTGACGGCGTTGCAGGAAATCAACAGCGCCAAGGCCCTGGTGCAGGCCGCCGACCAGATTCTGCTGGAGCAGGATGATCCCGCTTCTTTTGCCGCTCGCGCCGAGTTGGCCAAGAGCCTGGAGGCGCTGCGCAGCCTGCAGCAGCCGGACCGCACGGGGATGTTCCTGCAACTGGGCGCCCTGCGCGAGCAAGTTGCCCAGCTCAACCCGCACGTGCCGGCGTTTGTCGACAACGGCGGCGTGCTCGCCAGCCTGGCCGCCGAGGGTGATGGCAGCAGTTGGTGGGCAGAGTGGCTGGAACGGCTGTCGCATTACTTCCGTATCGATTTCAGCGCCGCCCAGGATATTCGCCCAGTGTTGTCCGGGCAGAGCCTGGCGCAGGTGCGTCTGGCCCTGACCCTGGCGCTGCAGCAGGCCCAGTGGGGCGCTTTGAATGGCGATGGCGCGGTCTATCAGAAGTCCTTGCAGCAGGCCCAAGGCGTGCTGGATGAGCAGTTCAATCAGGACAATCCGGCGGTACAGGCCTTGCGCGCCCGCTTGGGCGAGCTGGTCACCCAGCCGGTAAGCGTCGGCATGCCAGATTTGACCGCGGCCATGGCGGCACTACAGGCCTATGTGCAGCTGCGCGAGTCCGGCCCGGCGCCCACCGAAGCGTTGCCGGCCGCCATTGTTGAGGACCCGCAGCCATGAAGCGCATTTTGCTGCTGACCCTGTTGGTGCTGCTGGCTCTGGCGGCGGGCGGCTATGCCCTGGTGCAGATTGAACAGCCTGGTTACGTGCTGGTGGCTTACAAAAGCTTCCGTTACGAGTCGAGCCTGTGGGGCACCTTGGTATTGCTGGCCAGCCTGTGGCTGCTGCTGTTCAGCTTGCGCCTGCTGTTTCGCCTGCTCACAGCGTCTGGGCGGGTGGTCAACCCTTGGTCGCGGCGCAACCGTACGCGACGGGTGCAACTATCTGCGGAGCAAGGTCTGCTGGACCTGACCGAAGGCCGTTGGGAGCGCGCGCTGCGGCATTTGCGCCGCGCCGCCGAAGGTGATGCTCAGCCCTTGATGCATTACCTCGGTGCCGCTCGCGCCGCCCAGGAGTTGGGCCGCTACGAGGAAAGCGACAGTTTGCTGGAGCAAGCCTTGCGCCGTCAGCCGCAGGCAGAGCTGGCGATTGCCCTGGCCCATGCTGAGTTGCAGGTGGGTCGTGGCGAGCCTGCGGCCGCCCTGGAAACCCTGCAGGTGATGCGTGAGCGTCATCCGCGTCACCGCCAGGTGTTGCGCCAGTTGCAAGCCCTGTATGAGCAGCAAGGCGATTGGTCGGCATTGCTGGGTTTGTTGCCCGAGCTGCGTAAAAACAAGGCATTGAGTGACGCTGCACTGCTGGAGCTGGAGCAGCGTGCCTGGCGCGGGCGGCTGGCTGACGCCGGTCGCAGTGGCTTGAATGCTGGCGAAGCGGCGTTGCAACCGTTGACGCAGGCTTGGCAGCAACTGACCAGTGCCCAGCGTAACGACCCGCAGCTGTTGCTGGCCTACGCCGAGCAGTTGCGCGCGCTGGGGGCTGAACCTGAGGCCGAAGAGGTGTTGGGCAAGGCGCTCAAGCGTCAGTACGACGCCCGCCTAGTGGCGCTGTACGGCGAGCTGGCTGGCGCTGATCCGACGCGTCAGTTGCATGCGGCAGAAAACTGGCTCAAACAGCAGCCCGCAGATGCCGAGCTGCTGCTGGCGCTGGGCCGCTTGTGCCTGCGCAATCGCCTGTGGGGCAAAGCGCGCGATTACTTCGAGGCGAGCCTGGGCCAGGTCCGCAGTGCCGTAGCCTGTGCCGAGCTGGCGCGACTGCTGGCCCATCAGGGCGAAGTGGCACGTAGCAATGAGTTGTTTCAGGAAGCCCTGGGCCTGCAGCAGCAAGGTCTGCCCAATCTGCCCTTGCCCGCTTGATAGGCTGCGCTGCGCCATCGGACGACCGGTGGCGTAGCGCAGATAACGACCTTGTTCTGAGCAGGCTTACGCCTTGCCCGGCGCAGGTGCTTTCCTCTACCGTAGCCGCCTCTTAACTTTTCCACGGAACCGTCATGTCTCCGGTCAGCCCGCGTTCGCTATTCCTGTTTGCCTTTCTCGCTTGCGTCGCCATCATGGGCGGTGCGCTCTATCTGGAGCATGTGCTCGGTCAGCAACCATGCCCGTTGTGCATCATTCAGCGGGTTTGTGTGATCGTTTTCGGTTTGGTCTGCTTGCTGGCTGCCATCCATGCGCCGGGTCGTGGTGGTCAGCGTGGTTATGCCGGGCTGGCTGGGCTGGCAGCACTGATTGGCGCTGGCACGGCCGGTCGGCAGGTGTGGCTGCAGAACATCCCAGCGGACGAATTGCCGGCCTGTCTGCCGAGTTTCGATTACATGCTGGAGGCCCTGCCGTTTCAGGAAATCATTCGCCTGGTGCTGCACGGTTCGGCCGATTGCGCCGAGGTCAATTGGACCCTGCTCGGCATGAGCATTCCTGAGTGGAGCCTGTTGGCGTTTGCCGGCATGTTGCTGTTTGCCGGTTACCAATTGTTGCGCCGCGCTTGATCTAGGGCAGCTTAGGGGCCGTGCTTCTGCGGCCCTGGCGGCGTATGCTGGAATCTCTTCGAGGCACTGGCGCAGGGCACTTGGCTGTGTGGTCAGGGATTAAACACTCGTATGAAAGTTTCTCTGGAGGGTGCCTTGCTGGTACTGCGGGGCGAGCATAATCTGGCTCGCAAGTGTCGCCGGTAAACTGCCGATTAGGTGGTGCCTTCCCAGGTTTGGCGTGTGAACGACAAAAGTTCGTCTCAACCCTGTACCTAAATCAGAAAATCAAATAACGGGAAGTGAGGTTGTCATGCTTGAAAGCTGTCAGAACGCCCAAGAGCGCTGGGGCGGGGTCCACCTGCTGATCGATCGCTGGTTGCAGGAGCGCCATGAACTGGTCAAGGCGTTTGCCGTCCTCAACGAAACCGCGCCAGCCCCTGAAGTCAACGCTGCCGACGTGCAACGCTTCTGCGAAATTCTGGTCGACTACGTGTCGGCAGGGCATTTCGAAGTCTACGAACAGCTCACCAACGAAGCCAAAGCCTTTGGCGACGAGCGTGGTCTTGAGCTGGCCAAGCAGATCTATCCACGTATCGAAGCCATTACCGAAGTGGCGCTGGCCTTCAATGACCATTGCGACACGGGCGCCAGCTTTGACAGCGTTGCGCTGCACGCGGAGTTGAAACGCCTGGGGCAGTTGCTGCATGAGCGTTTCGAGCTGGAAGACTGCTTGATCGAAGTGCTGCACAACTCCCATCAGCAACAGGCAGTTGCTGCAGTCTGAGTGGTGCGCGCCGCCCTAATCGGCGGTGCCCAGCAGCTCGACCTCGAAGACCAAGGGTGTGTAAGGGGCTATCAAGTCTCCCGCACCCTCGGCGCCATAAGCCTGGGCCGACGGGATCACCAGGCGCCATTTGGCTCCGACCGGCATTTCCTGCAGCGCCACGCGCCAGCCGTTGATCACGCTATCCAGGCGGAACCACTGCGGCGTTTCACTCTGATCAAACACACTGCCATCTGCCAGACGCCCGACATAGCGCACCTGCACCTTGCTGTTGGCTTTGGGTTTGACTCCGCTGCCGGCGCGCAACTCGCTGCGCAGGATGCCGCCGGACAATTCACGGATACCGGCTTTGGCTTTTTCGTTGACCATAAAACGCGTTTCGGCGCGCCGTGCCCGTTCGCTCGCGGCATCGACAGTCGCGGGTGAGTCAGCCAAGCGCTGTTCGTGCTCATTCAGCAGTTGTTCGATGCGCGCGCTGTCGACACTCAACGGTTGTCCGCGGTAGGCCTGACGCAAGCCGTCGAGCAGCGCCTCCAGTTGCAGGTCGGGCACCTCGTCGCGCAAGCGTTCGCCCAGTCGGGCGCCGAGGCTGTAGGCCAAGTCATGCTCTTCGCTGGCGTCGGCTGCCATTAGCGGCGGTGCAAGCAGACAGAGGAGCAGTAACAGGCGACGGGGCATGGGGGTTCTCCGCGAAAGGGTCGGTTGATTATGCCAGTCTTGACCGGCCGCTCAACCTGAGGTTGGCGAGTGACCTCAGGCGGCCTAAGATGGGCGCACATCACACGCCAGGAGGCTTTCCATGTCCGCCAAAAAGAACCCTGTAAGTACGCCGCTGCACTTGTTGCAACACCTCTCCCACAGCTTGCTCGAGCACCTGGAAAACGCTTGCAGCGAAGCCCTGGTTGACGCCGAGAAAATGCTCGCCAAGTTGGAGAAGCAGCGCGGCAAAGGCCAGGACCTGCTGCACAAGGCACGGACCAAATTGCAAGACGCCGCCGTTGCGGGCAAGGCCAAAGCGCAAGCCAAAGCCAAGGACGCCATTGAAGAGCTGGAGTCGCTGCTGGATGGCCTGCAAGAGCGCCAGGCCGAGACGCGCACCTACATCGCCCAGCTCAAGCGCGATGCCCAGGAAAGCCTGAAGCTGGCCCAAGGCGTTGGCAAGGTCAAGGAAGCGGCCGCCAAGGCCCTCGATCTGCGCGCCGCCAAATCGGCCGCTCCGGCCGCCAAAGCAGCCGTGAAAAAAGCTCCTGTGGCCAAAGCCCCTGCCGCCAAAGCGCCGGCAGTAAAAGCCGCTGTAGCCAAGGCGCCTGCGGCCAAACCCGCAGCGCGTAAGCCTGCTGCCAAGCCGGTCGCCGCTAAAGCGCCGGCTGTGGCTAAACCTGCAGCGGCGAAACCTGCAGCTAAAGCGGTTGCCAGCAAGCCGGCAGCCAAACCTGCCGTTAAGGCGCCGGTGAAGCCTGCTGCAGCAAAAGCAGCCGCCAAGCCTGCTGCCCGTCCGGCAGCAGCGAAAAAAGCCCCGGCAGCCAAGCCGGTCGCGCCAGCAGCTGCGGCTCAGCCGGTAGTTGCCGATAGCACCAGCAGCGCTTCCTAAGCCTGCATCGCCTCGTCGCGCAGCAACTGCAGCGCGTCGGGGTCAGCGTCTGTGCCGGCCAGCGCCTCTAGCCAAGTCGGTACAGCGCTTTTATTTGCTCGCGCCCATTCGTGTGCGCAGGCTTGCAGGGCCAGCAGCAGCTGCTGCTCGGCATCCAGCTCCAACCCTTTCAGACGTTCCCGTAGTGCGGCCAATGGCGCTTGCTGCTGCGCAGCCTTGCGCCAGTTTTGCCGCAGTTGCCGCAGCGGGCTGATCACCTCTATTTGCCATGGCTGGGCGATGGCCTGCAGGTGGGCCAGGCGCGCCGGTGTGCAGGCCATGCCGTGTCGCTGCAGCCAGGCGCCGCAGAGCAGCAGGCAGACATCGGCGCCGGCCTCTTGCAACTGCAGGCAGGCGTGCTCGACACCCGGACGTCCGTACAGGCGTTGGGCAAAATCCCACAGGTCAGATGGCATGGTGCTTCCCGGGCAAGGGCAGGACGAAGCTGGTAGACTCCGCCGCCATTATGATTCGACTCGAGAACCTCACTCTACAGCGTGGCCCGCTGCGTCTGCTAGAAGACGCCGAGCTGACCCTGCACCCCGGCCAGAAAGTCGGCTTGATCGGTGCCAACGGCGCCGGCAAATCCAGTCTGTTCGCCCTCTTGCGTGGCGAGCTGACGCCGGACGCCGGCAATTGCCTGCTGCCTGCCGATTGGCGCATTGCCCACATGCGTCAGGAGGTCGAGACCCTCGACCGCCTGGCCGTGGACTATGTGCTGGACGGCGACGAGCGCTTGCGCCGGGTGCAGCATGATTTGGCTGCCGCCGAGCTGGCCCATGACGGCAGCGCCCTGGCGCGCCTGCATGCCGAACTGGACAGCGCCGACGGCTACAGTGCCGATGCGCGGGCACGCAAGCTGCTGGCCGGCTTGGGTTTCAGCAATGCGCAGATGAGCCTGCCGGTCGGCGATTTTTCCGGCGGCTGGCGTATGCGTCTGAGCCTGGCGCAGGCGCTGATGTGTCCGTCCGACTTGTTGCTGCTCGATGAGCCGACCAACCACTTGGACCTCGATGCAATCATCTGGCTGGAAGGCTGGCTGAAGAGCTATCCGGGCACCTTGCTGCTGATCTCCCACGACCGCGATTTTCTCGATGCGGTGGTCGATCAGGTCGCGCACCTGGAGCAGCAGCGCATCAATCTCTACCGCGGCGGCTATTCGGCGTTCGAGCGCGCCCGTGCCGAGCGTCTGGCGCAGCAGCAGCAGGCCTACGACAAGCAGCAGGTGCAGCGCGCGCACATGGAGAAATTCATTGCCCGCTTCAAGGCCCAGGCCACCAAAGCCCGTCAGGCTCAAAGCCGGATCAAGGCCCTGGAGCGCCTGGAAGAGCTGGCGCCGGCCCATGTCGACTCGCCCTTCGATTTCAGCTTCCGTGAAGCCGACAAGATTTCCAGCCCGCTGCTGGACTTGAGCGAAGGCCGCCTCGGCTACGGCGAACGCGCCGTGCTGGAGAAGGTCAAACTGCAGCTGACGCCGGGTGCGCGCATCGGCCTGCTGGGCCCCAACGGCGCCGGTAAATCGACCCTGATCAAGACCCTGGCCGGCGAGTTGCAGCCGTTGTCCGGGCGCTTGCAGCGCGGCGAAAACCTGGTGGTCGGCTATTTTGCCCAGCACCAGCTGGACTCCCTCGACGACCGTGCCAGCCCACTGCTGCACCTGCAGCGCCTGGCGCCCACCGAGCGCGAACAGATCTTGCGCGATTTCCTCGGTGGTTTCGACTTCCGTGGCCCGCGTTGCGACGAGCCGGTGGTGAATTTCTCCGGTGGCGAAAAAGCCCGCCTGGCCCTGGCCCTGATTGCCTGGGACAAGCCAAACCTGTTGCTGCTCGACGAACCGACCAACCACCTTGACCTGGAAATGCGCCTGGCCCTGACCATGGCTTTGCAGGATTTCGCTGGTGCGGTACTGGTGGTTTCCCACGACCGTCATCTGTTGAAAAGCACCACCGATGAGTTTCTGCTGGTGGCCGATGGCCGCGTGCAGGAGTTCGATGGCGACCTTGAAGACTACGCCCGCTGGTTGATCGACTTCCGTCTGCGGCAGCAGCCGGGCAGCAGTAGCGAACCCGCCGCCGACAAGACTGACAAGCGCGCCCAGCGCCAGGCCGCCGCGGCCTTGCGCCAGCAGCTGGCGCCGCACAAGCGTGAAGCCGACAAGCTGGAAAAGGCTCTCGGTCAACTGCACGAGCAGCTCGCCAGCGTCGAAGCCAAGCTCGGCGATGGGGCCATCTACGAGGCCGCGCGCAAGGACGAGTTGCGCGATGCCCTGGCCGAGCAGGCTAAGCTGAAGAGCCGCGAGGGCGAGTTGGAAGAGGCGTGGATGGCGGCTTTGGAACAGCTTGAAACACTTGAGCAACAATTGGCGCAAGCCGACTGAGTGGCGCCTGTAGTTAAATGCGCGGCTTTTTTAAATCCACACTATCGAGGCACTGACACATGGAATGGCTGATGAACCCGGAAATCTGGGTTGCCTTTCTCACCCTGACGGCCCTGGAAATCGTTCTGGGGATCGACAACATCATCTTCATCTCGATTTTGGTCAGCCGTTTGCCCAAAGAGCAGCAGCCTAAGGCGCGCTTCTTTGGTCTTGGCCTCGCCATGGGTACGCGCATTCTCTTGCTGCTGTCGATCAGCTGGGTCATGCAGCTGACCAACGATCTGTTCCATGTATTCGGCGAGGGCTTCTCCGGTCGCGACCTGATCCTGTTCTTCGGTGGTCTGTTCCTGCTGTTCAAGAGCAGTTCGGAGATCTACCACGGCCTGGAAGGCGAGGAAGAAACGGCGCAGAGCGGCGGCAAGGCCTACGGCTTTATGGGCATCATTGTGCAGATCGCGATCATCGACATCGTCTTCTCCCTGGACTCGGTGATCACCGCCGTTGGCCTGGTGGACAACGTGCCAGTAATGGTCGCGGCCATCATCATCTCGGTCATCGTGATGATGCTGTCGGCTGGCACCATCAGCGATTTCATCGACAAGCACCCGTCGCTGAAAATGCTCGCCCTGTCGTTCCTGATCGTGGTCGGTACCGTGCTGATTGCCGAAGCCTTCGACGTGCATGTGCCAAAAGGCTACGTGTACTTCGCCATGGCCTTCTCGCTGGCGGTAGAGGCGGTGAATATCCGCATGCGCGGCGCGCGCAGCCGCAAGCTCGGCCAGGAGCCGGTGCATCTGCGTAAAGACCTGCCGGACTGAGTCCGGCAATGCCCAGGCGACTGGGCGCGTGACACCACAAGGGGTAGGCTTACGAGCCTGCCCTTTGTTTTTTCTGCGAGTGTAATTATGGTTTTCGAGACCTGGCTGGCCTTCTTCGTGGCGTGTTGGCTGATTAGTCTGTCGCCGGGTGCCGGGGCGATCGCCTCGATGTCGTGTGGCCTGCAGTACGGCTTTCGCCGCGGCTACTGGAATGCCATCGGCCTGCAGCTGGCGTTGGTGCTGCAGATCGCCATTGTCGCCGCCGGTGTCGGCGCGCTGTTGGCGACCTCGGCCATGGCCTTCGGCCTGATCAAGTGGTTTGGTGTGGTCTATCTGCTCTGGCTGGCGCTGGCGCAGTGGCGGGCCTTGCCTGGCAATCTGGCGGACGAGTCCGCACCGCGGCCCGTGGGCCGGCCGCTGACCCTGGTGCTGCGTGGCTTTCTGGTGAATGCCAGTAACCCCAAGGCGGTGGTGTTTATCCTCGCCGTGCTGCCGCAGTTTCTGCAGCCCGAGGCGCCGCTGTTGCCGCAGTACCTGAGCATGACGGCGACCATGGTTGGCGTCGACCTGATCGTCATGGCCGGTTACACCGGCCTGGCGGCCAAGGTCCTGCGCGCCTTGCGCTCGCCACGCCAGCAGCGGCTGCTCAATCGCAGTTTTGCTCTGATGTTTGTCGCCGCCGCGGGGTTGCTGGCGACCATTCACCGGGGTTCTAACTAGCGCTGTGACATCCGGTCACAAGCCATCAGGCTTGAGTGGCTGGGCTGTGAGGCGGATAATAAATCAATCCGATTCTCATTTGGCTTTGTTTATGTCTGCTCGTCTGGTCCGTTGTGTTGTGTTTTCTTTGCTGACCTTCATGAGTGCGCCGTTATGGGCCGCCGCCGCCGAGCCTGCCGCGCGGGCCCTGCACCTGCTGGGTTACCTGGGCGCTGATTACCCGGCCACCGTAGCCAATGGCGAGGTGGTCGATGCCAGCGAGTACCGCGAGCAGCTGGAGTTTCTCGGGGTGTTGCAGGAGCTGTTGCTAAGCCTGCCGGCCCACCCGCAGCGGGTCGAACTGGAACGCGGTGTGGTGCAGTTGCAGCAAGCGGTGACGCAGCGCGCACCTGGGGTTGAGGTGGCTGGCCAGGCCCGTCATCTGGCCGAACGCCTGCGACAGATCTACCAGCTCAGCCTGTTGCCCGCGATCACGCCCGACCCGCAGCGCGGTCAGGCCCTGTATGCCGAACAGTGCAGCGTGTGCCACGGCAATGCCGGGGCTGGCGATGGTCCGGCAGGCTTAGGCTTGCAGCCGCCACCGAGCAATTTCCAGCACCAGGCGCGGCTCGACAGCCTGAGCCTGTATGACCTGTTCAATACCCTCAGCCTGGGCATCGACGGCACCGAGATGGCCGCTTTCAGCGATCAACTGGACGAGCGTCAGCGCTGGGACCTGGCCAGTTACGTGGCCGGCTTCAGTGCCGATCCAGCGACCGCCGGTACGACCCCTTTCAGCCTCGGCGAACTGGTTGAACAAACGCCCGCACAAATCCTCGCGACTCAGGGTGCCGAGCAGGCCGCCGCGTTCCGTGCCCAGCGCGCCACGCCACCGCAACCCCAGCGCGGCCCGCAGCAGCTGATTGAGCACACCGTGCAAACCCTCGACCAGAGCCTGGCGGCCTATGCCAACGGCGAGCCCGAGCAGGCCTATGACCTGGCGGTGGGCGCTTATCTGGAAGGCTTCGAACTGGTGGAAAGCGGCCTCAACAACCTCGATCCGCAGCTGCGCAAGGACACCGAGAAAGCCCTGATGGCCTATCGACAGGCCCTGCAGGACGGTCTGCCGATTACCGAGGCCGAGGCCTTGCTGCAGCAGGCCAAACTCAAACTGAACAGTTGTGCCGAGCTGCTCAAGGGTGGCGGCATGAGCGCCTCACTGAGCTTTATCTCCAGCCTGATGATTCTCCTGCGCGAGGGCCTGGAGGCGATTCTGGTGCTTGCGGCGATCCTCGCCTTCCTGCGCAACACCGGCCAGCAGCACTCGCTGCGCAGTGTGCACGCGGGCTGGGGCTTGGCGCTGTTGGCGGGCGTGGCGACTTGGGCGCTGGCGGCTTATGTGATTGATGTCAGTGGCGCCCAGCGCGAGCTGCTGGAGGGTGGCACCGCGCTGTTTGCCAGTGTGGTGCTGCTTTGGGTCGGCGTGTGGATGCACGACCGCCGCCACGCCGCCGCTTGGCAGGCCAGTATCCGTGGCCATCTACAGGGCGGCGGTGGGCGTTTCGGTTTTGCCGCGCTGGCGTTCTTTGCCGTGTACCGCGAGCTGTTCGAGGTCATCCTGTTCTACGAAACCCTCTGGCTGCAGGCCGGCCCTGGCGGCCACAGCATGGTGCTGGCGGGTGCCGGTGCGGCGCTGCTGCTGTTGCTGGTGCTGGCTTGGGTGATTTTGCGCGGCTCGGCAAAATTGCCGCTGGCGACCTTCTTCAGCGTCAACGCGGTGCTGCTCTGCGTGCTGTCGGTGGTGTATGCCGGCCACGGGGTCAAAGCCCTGCAGGAGGCCGGAATCTTCGGCGCCCACCCGGTGGCGTTCTTCGAGTTTGACTGGCTGGGCATTCACCCGGATGCCTGGTCGCTGGCGGCACAGGGTCTGGCCCTGGCCGGCGTGTTGGTGCTCTACGGGCGCAGCTGGCTGCGTCAGAGCCCGGCATGACGGGGCTGCGCGTTTGGGTCGATGCCGACGCCTGTCCGAAACTGGCCAAGGATCAGCTGGTTAAATTCGCCCTCAAGCGCCAGTTACAGGTGGTCTTGGTAGCCGGTCAGGGGCAGATCAAGCCGGCGTTCGCTTGCGTGCGCTTAATCGTAGTGCCCAGCGGCCCTGATGCCGCCGACGATTATCTGGTCGAGCATGCCCAACCCGGCGAGCTGGTGATTTGCAGCGACATTCCGTTGGCCGACCGCCTGGTGAAGAAGGGCGTAGCTGCCCTCGACCCACGCGGCAAGGAGTTCGACGCCGGCAACATGGGCGAGCGGCTGGCGGTGCGCAATCTGTTTACTGAGCTGCGCGAGCAGGGGCAGATGGGCGGCGGTCAGGGCGCCTATGGCGAGCGCGAAAAGCAGGCCTTCGCCAATGCGCTGGATCGGATTCTCACTCGTCTGCAGCGGCAGGTCTGAGTGTTCGTTGTAGGATGGGTTAGCCGCGTAGCGGTGTAACCCATCAAGCTTGATGGGTATCGCAAGCTCAACCCATCCTACCTATTGCCAGCCAAACCGGGCGTGGGCTCAGCCGCACAGATAGGTGCCGGTGCCCACCGCCACCAGGGTGCCGTCATCGGCGTGCAATTCAGAACGTACCACTGCCACTTTGTTGCCCGAGCGCAGCAGCACCGCCTGGGCGGTGAAGTGCTGGCCGCGACCTGGGCGCAGGTAGTCGATGCGCAGGTCGATGGTGCCGAGCTTGGACAGCTTGGCCATGCGCTCGGCGGCCGACAGATGATGGTGGCGCTCGAACGCCCCAATCAGGGCCATAGCGCCGCCGGTGACATCCAGCAGCGCGGAGATCACCCCACCGTGAAGAATGCCCTGGACGAAGTTACCAATCAGCTCGGGCTTCATCGGCAGGTGCATGCTGACCTTGTCGACGGTCAGCTCGCCAATCTGGATGCCCAGTGATTGATTGAAGGGGATGCGTTCGAAGAAGCCACGCACCGCCTCTTGCAGCTCGGCGGTCAGTTCAAAGGGGGCTTTGTGCATGGGGCACCTGCAAGATGCGATGGAGGTTGGCCTACGCTGGTGCATCGCCGCGGCGTTGACCAGCGCCGCGGCGGGAGTGGCCGGAGGGTTGGCCGGTATGCCCGGTTTTTAGCCGGGCTGCTGCGGATTGGCCAGTTCCAGCACCCGATCGACCAGTTTGTTGATGCCACTGGCGGCTTCGCTGATCGAATGGGCCAGCATGTACGCTGGGGTGGTCACCAGTTTGCGCGCCGGGTCTTCGCAGATTTCGCTGACTTCACAGGCCTGGTGCACGCCGCCCATTTGCTCGATGGCCGCCGCAGTGTCGACATCCTGGCCGATGCTGCAGAACACGCCGGGGCCGAAGATTTTCGCGGCCAGCACAGGGGCGATGCACAGCAGGCCGATCGGTTTGTGCGCGGCGACAAAGCTTTGTGTAGTGCGCAGCACATCGGCTTGCACGCTGCAGGCGGCGCCCTGGCTGGCGAAGTCGGAGAGGTTCTTGGCCACGCCGAAGCCGCCGGGCAGGATCAACGCGTCGAACTCGCTGGCCTGCAGTTCGCGCACGTCGAGGACTTGGCCACGGGCAATGCGCGCCGACTCCACCAGCACGTTGCGGCTTTCGTTCATCACTTCACCGCTCAGGTGATTGATCACGTGGTGCTGTGCGATGTCCGGCGCAAAGCACTGCACCTGGGCGCCGCGCTGATCGAGGCGCAGCAGGGTGAGCACGCTTTCGTGAATTTCCGCGCCGTCGTAAACGCCACAGCCGGAAAGAATGACAGCGACTTTCTTGTGCATGGTGATCTCCTGATAAATCGCCTGGGGCTTGATGTGCTGGCGCCACGGGTGTCGCCAAATGCCCCCCAGGTTGGCATTTGCCGTCGCGGCGCGCCGCAGGGCTTGGGCTAGGATGCAAGCAATAGGGCCATCCTAGGGGCTGTTCCCGTTTCATCGCAAGCAAATGAAATGGCCGCGTACCTTGGGGCCCACCACCGCGTGACGCTATGGGTGACTGATGAATTACGTTCTCTATGCAATACCGTTTTTCTTTGTGCTGATTGGCCTTGAGCTGCTGCTGGATCGCTGGCGCGGGGTCAGCACCTATCGTCTGGCGGACAGCATCAACAGCTTGAGTGCGGGCGTGCTGTCACAGGTCAGTGGCTTGCTGACCAAGGGCCTGGGGTTGCTCACTTACGGCTTTGCCGTGCAGCACTTGGCGCTGTTTGAGCTGTCGGCGCAGCAGACCTGGATCTGGGTGCTGGCGTTTGTGCTGTACGACTTCTGCTACTACTGGAACCACCGCTTAGGCCACGAGCGCAATGTGCTGTGGGCGGCGCACTCGGTGCATCACCAGAGTGAGGACTACAACCTGTCGACGGCCCTGCGCCAGACCAGCAGCGGCTTTCTGTTTGGTTGGATCTTCTACCTACCCCTGGCTGTGCTCGGGGTGCCGCTGTTGGTGTTCCTCACGGTGGCGGCACTCAACCTGCTCTATCAATTCTGGGTGCACACCCGTCATGTGCCCAAGCTCGGCTGGTACGAATGGGCCTTCGTCACGCCGTCCAATCACCGTGCCCATCATGCACAGAACGCGATCTACATGGACCGTAACTACGGCGGTGTCTTTATCATCTGGGATCGGCTGTTCGGCACCTTCCAGGAAGAGCTGGATGAGGAGCCGGTGATCTTCGGGGTGACCACGCCGCTGGCTAGCTGGAATCCGCTGTGGGCCAACCTGCAGTTTTACGTGCAGCTGTGGCGGGATGCGGCGCGGGCAGCGTCCTGGTGGGACAAACTGCGCATCTGGTTTATGCCTACCGGTTGGCGCCCCGCCGACGTGGCGGCCAAGTACCCGCTGAGTAAGTCGGAGCTGAGCCAGTTCGTTAAATTCGAGGTGCCGCTGAGTGCTGGGCAAAAGGTCTATGCCGGGGTGCAGTTCGCCCTGTATCTCGTCGGTGGCACTTACCTGCTGGCGATCAGTGAAAGTCTGACGCTGGGCTTGCTGATCGCGAGCTGGGCCTGGGTGGCGTTTGGTTTGTACAGCTTGGGCGTTTGGCTGGAAAACCGTCCGTTGGCGCGGCTGCTGGAAGTGCTGCGCCTGCTGTCGAGCGTGCCATTGCTGTTGGCTCTGCAGCAGGCTGCGCTGTTGCCGGTGGATGCGGCGGGTTGGAGCGTGCTGGCGTTGTACGCACTGGCGAGTGCTTTGTGGTTGTGGCGCCTGCCTGCGTCAGCTCAGGGGCTGCAGGCCGCCTGATCAGTCGGCGCTTTTGTTGCCCTTCAACCAGCGGCGCAGCCACAGGCCTGCGCCGATCAGCACCAGCGCGGCGAGAATCCACAGCTCGTAGCGCTTGATGTCGCCTAGCATGGTCTCCAGGGCGGCGCCAAAGTAGAAGGCGGCATAGCCCAGCGCCACGGCCCAGACGATGGCACCAATGCCATTGAGGACCAGATAGCGCAGCGGCGGATAGCCCGACAGGCCAATGGCCACCGGCATCACGGTGCGCAGGCCGTAGAAGAAGCGAAAACTCAGCACCCACAGGTCAGGGTGGCGCTTGATCAGGCGCAGGGCGCGCTCGCCCATGTTATGCCAGCGCGGGTTGCGCTCCAGCAGCTGGCGGCCTTTGTGGCGACCCATGTAATACCAGAGCTGGTCGCCGGCATAGCTGCCGCAAAACGCCGTGAGCATGACCCAGTTGAGTTCCAGCTTGCCAAACGAGGCTGCAACGCCGGCCAGCACCAGGATGGTTTCGCCCTCGAAAAACGTACCGATAAACAGGGCGAGGTAGCCAAAATCCTGGAGAAATTGTTCGAGCATGATGGCGGCGCATTGAAGAAGAGGGCTGGCAGACTAACCCTTCCTGCTTATGTGGGAAAGCGCTGGCCGCCGATTGCCTGGCTGTGGACAATGGCGGCAGTGGCTTGCGCGGCGCTGCTGCGACCACTAGCCGCAGGCCGGCGCAGGCTGTCATGCTTTGGTCATAATGCCCGCTTATAACTGTCACACTCGCCCGCCAGCGCGGGCTCAGGAGTCTGCCGTGAGCTTTACCCCCGCCAATCGTCTGTTCCCCGCCACCCGCCTGCGGCGCAATCGCCGTGACGAGTTTTCCCGTCGTCTGGTGCGTGAGAATGTGTTGACGGTGGATGACCTGATCCTGCCGGTGTTCGTGCTCGACGGTGAAAACCGCCGTGAAGCCGTGGCCTCGATGCCGGGGGTGGAGCGTCTGTCCATCGACCTGCTGCTGCAAGAAGCCGAAGAGTGGGTGGCTCTGGGCATTCCGGCGCTGGCACTGTTTCCGGTGACGGCGCTGGAAAAGAAATCACTGCTCGCCGAGGAAGCCTGGAACCCCGAGGGCATCGCCCAACGCGCCACCCGTGCGTTGCGTGCCAAGTTTCCCGAGTTGGGCGTCATCACTGACGTGGCCCTGGACCCGTTCACCACTCACGGTCAGGACGGCATCCTTGATGAGGCTGGCTACGTGCAGAACGACATCACCGTCGATGCGCTGGTCAAGCAGGCGCTGTCCCATGCCGCCGCTGGTGCCCAGGTTGTGGCGCCGTCGGACATGATGGATGGCCGTGTGCAGGCGATTCGCGAAGCCCTGGAGCTGGCCGATTACCCCAACGTGCGGATCATGGCCTACTCGGCCAAGTATGCCAGCGCCTACTACGGGCCGTTCCGTGATGCCGTCGGCTCGGCCGCCAACCTCGGCAAGGGCAGTAAGAACACCTACCAGATGGACCCGGCCAACGGCGACGAGGCCCTGCATGAAGTGGCGGCGGACCTCGCCGAAGGCGCCGATATGGTTATGGTCAAGCCAGGCATGCCATATCTGGATATCCTGCAGCGGGTGAAGACGGAATTTCGCGTGCCGACATTTGTCTACCAGGTCAGCGGTGAGTACGCCATGCACATGGCCGCCATTCAGAATGGCTGGCTGAGCGAGGCGGTGATCCTCGAATCCCTGACCGCTTTCAAGCGCGCGGGTGCCGATGGCATCCTTACCTATTTCGCCAAACGCGCGGCGCAGTTGCTTAAACAGGGCTAGAACGCCCACAGGAAGAACCCATGAATACCGAAGGACCCAGCGCTGATTTGACCCCCGACGAACTGCCCGTGGAGGCGCCCGTAGTGGAGACGCCAGCCGCGCCGGAGGTGGTGGCTCAGACCCCGGCCGCCTACGTGGTGCCGGGGCTGGATGACAGCAGCCTGTATATCCACCGCGAGTTGTCGCAGCTGAAGTTCAATATCCGCGTGCTGGAACAGGCGCTGGATGAGTCCTATCCGCTGCTGGAGCGGTTGAAGTTCCTGCTGATCTTCTCCAGCAACCTGGATGAGTTCTTCGAGATTCGTGTGGCGGGTCTGAAGAAGCAGATCACCTTCGCCCGTGAACAGGCCGGTGCCGATGGCCTGCAGCCCCATCAGGCGCTGGCGCGGATTGCCGAGCTGGTGCATGAGCAGGTCGATCGCCAGTACGCCATCCTCAACGATGTGCTGCTGCCGGCAATGGCCAAACATCACATCAACTTTATCCGCCGGCGCAACTGGACCCTGAAGCTGAAGACCTGGGTGCGCCGTTATTTCCGTGACGAAATTGCGCCGATCATCACCCCCATCGGCCTCGATCCGACGCACCCGTTCCCGCTGCTGGTGAACAAGAGCCTGAACTTTATCGTTGAGCTGGAAGGTGTGGATGCCTTCGGCCGCGACTCCGGTTTGGCCATCATCCCGGCGCCGCGTTTGCTGCCGCGGGTGATCAAGGTGCCTGAGGACGTCGGCGGTCCCGGTGACAACTACGTGTTCCTCTCGTCGATGATCCACGCCCACGCCGATGACCTGTTCCAGGGCATGAAGGTTAAAGGCTGCTACCAGTTCCGTCTGACCCGTAACGCCGATTTGTCGGTGGACACCGAGGACGTCGAAGACCTGGCCCGTGCCCTGCGTGGCGAGTTGTTCTCGCGCCGTTATGGCGATGCGGTGCGCCTAGAAGTGGCAGACACCTGTCCGCAGCATTTGTCGAATTACCTGCTCAAGCAGTTCAGCCTGAGCGACAGCGAGCTGTATCGGGTCAATGGCCCGGTCAACCTTACGCGTCTGTTCAGCATCACCGGTCTGGCCAGCCACCCGGAGCTGCAGTGCAAGCCGTTTACCCCGGTGATCCCCAAGGCACTGCAGAACAGCGAGAACATCTTCAACGTGGTGAGCAAGCAGGACATCCTCTTGTTGCACCCGTTCGAGTCGTTCACCCCAGTGGTCGACCTGCTGCGCCAGGCCGCCAAAGACCCGCACGTGCTGGCCATCAAACAGACCCTGTACCGTTCCGGGGCTAACTCGGAAATCGTCGATGCACTGGTGGAGGCTGCCCGTAACGGCAAGGAAGTCACTGCGGTGATCGAGCTGCGTGCGCGCTTCGATGAAGAGTCCAACCTGGCCCTGGCCAGTCGCCTGCAGGCCGCCGGTGCGGTGGTGATTTACGGTGTGGTCGGCTTCAAGACCCACGCCAAGATGATGCTGATTCTGCGTCGCGAGAGCGGCGAGATCGTTCGCTATGCCCACCTCGGCACCGGCAACTACCACGCCGGCAATGCCAAGTTGTACACCGACTACAGCCTGCTGACCTCGGATGAGGCGCTGTGTGAGGACGTGTCCAAGCTGTTTAGTCAGCTGATCGGCATGGGCAAGACCTTGCGCATGAAGAAGCTGCTGCACGCACCCTTCACCCTGAAGAAGGGCATTCTCGACATGATCGCGCGGGAAACCCAGTTCGCCAGCGATGGCAAGCCGGCGCACATCATGGCCAAGATCAACTCGCTGACTGATCCGAAGATCATCCGTGCGTTGTACAAAGCCAGTCAGTGCGGGGTGAAGATCGACCTGGTGGTGCGCGGCATGTGCTGCCTGCGTCCAGGTGTGCCGGGCGTGTCGCACAACATTCAGGTGCGCTCGATCATCGGTCGCTTCCTCGAGCACAGCCGCATCTACTACTTCTACAACGGTGGTGAAGAGCAGCTGTATCTGTCGAGTGCCGACCTGATGGAGCGCAACCTCGACAAGCGCGTCGAGACTTGCTTCCCGATCGAAGGCAAGCGCCTGATCCTGCGCGTCAAGAAGGAGCTTGAAACCTACCTGACGGACAACACCCAGAGCTGGATTCTGCAGCCTGATGGCCGTTATGTGCGCCATACGCCCAGCGGCAATCAGCACCACCGCAATGCCCAGGCGACCTTGCTGGAGAAGCTCACCAGCTTGCCGCCGGTGCGATAAACGCCGCACGCCTGAACAGGCCCCGCGCAGCGCGTCTGCCGGGGCTTTTTTGTGCCTGATTGCTGAGTGGTGGTGAACTTAAGCGGCGGGTTAGCTGATGCGCAGGGTAAAACCGATGCGTTTCAGCCAGTCGGCTTCTTGGGCGAAGTCGGCCTGGGTCAGTGGGTTGGCCTCAAGCCAGTCGGCAGGGAAGCGTATGTCGAGGCTCTGCGGGCCGGCCTGGAGAGCGACCTTGGGCATTTCCTGACTGCCACGGATGTGGTGGAAGAGGATGGCGAAGCGCAGCAGCACGCAGAGGCGCAGCAGGCTTTGCCCTTGATCGGCGAAGTCGCTGAGCTTGTCTTTGGGGATATTGCGCCGATGGCCACGCACCAGCAGGGCCAGCATCTGCTGGTCGAGGCGCGAGAAACCGGCCAGGTCCGAGTGCTCAATCAGGTAAGCACCGTGTTTGTGGTAGTGGTAGTGGGCGATATCCAGGCCGATTTCGTGGACCCGTGCGGCCCAGATCAACAGGTCGCGCCACTCGTCGTCCAGCTGCCAGTCGGTTGCCACTTGATCGAATGCCGACAAGGCTTTTTCCTCGACCCGCGTGGCTTGCTCCAGGTCGACGTGGTAGCGCTCCTGCAGAGCGCTGAGGGTGCGCTCACGCACGTCCTCGTGCTGATGACGGCCTAGCAGGTCATAAAGCACGCCCTCACGCAGCGCGCCTTCGGAGTGGCTCATGCCTTCCAGCGACAGGGCGTCGGAGATGGCTTCCATGATCGCCAGGCCGGCCGGGAAAATACTCCGGCGGTCGGGTTTGATGCCGGGCAAATCCAGTTTGTCGACTTCGCCGAGCTTCAGCACTTTGCGCTTGAGCCAGGTCAGCCCGGTCGGGTTGATCCCGCCGTTGCCTTGCCCGGCTTCCTTGAGCACCAGGCCAATGGCGCGAATGGTGCCCGAGGCGCCCAGGGCTTCCTGCCAGCCGAGACGGCGCAGGGCGTGCTCGATGCCCATCAGCTCCAGGCGGGCGGCGGTGTAGGCCTGGGCATAGCGTGCAGGGGTGATCTTGCCGTCGCGGAAATAACGCTGCGTGAAGCTGACACAGCCCATCTGCAGGCTTTCGCGCAGCAGCGGCTCAAAGCGTTGGCCGACGATGAATTCGGTGCTGCCGCCGCCGATGTCCACCACCAGGCGTTTGCCGGGGGTGTCGGCACTGCTGTGGGAGACGCCGAGGTAGATCAGGCGTGCCTCTTCGCGGCCAGAAATAACTTCCACCGGGTGGCCCAGAATGGCTTCGGCGCGGCGGATAAATTCGCCGCGGTTGCGCGCTTCGCGCAGGGCGTTGGTGCCGACGATGCGCACCGCACCTTCCGGTAGGCCGATGATCAGCTGGGCAAAGCGACGCAGGCAGTCGAGGCCGCGCTGCATGGCTTCTTCGCTCATTAAGCGTTGCTCATCGATGCCGGCAGCCAGCTGAACCTTTTCGCCGAGGCGCTCAAGGATGCGGATCTCGCCATGATCGGCTTTGGCCAGAACCATATGGAAGCTGTTGGAGCCCAGGTCAATGGCGGCGATCATGGAAAAGTGCTTGGCAGCGGCTTGCAGCATGGTTGATAGGTCTCGATGCGGAACGGCAAGATCTCGCCATGATAGGGGTTTATGCCCGGTCGCGTCAGGTGGCCGCGGCGCAATGTCGCGCCGCGCGTCTGGGCGGTTGATCGATTCTAACCGCTATGGCGATAGCTAGGCTTAATCGTCTGCGCCTTTCAGCGAGCGTCAAGGCGGGCTATCATGCGCGTCACTTATTGCTTGCGACCGCGGAGATTTTCCATGAGCGAATTCATCACCAATGTTACTGACGCCAGCTTCGAACAAGATGTACTCAAGGCTGAAGGCGCAGTACTGGTCGATTACTGGGCTGAATGGTGTGGCCCGTGCAAGATGATTGCGCCGGTACTGGACGAAATTGCCCAGACCTACCAGGGCAAACTGAAAGTGTGCAAATTGAACATCGATGAAAACCAGGACACTCCGCCGAAGTTTGGCGTACGTGGCATTCCGACCCTGATGCTGTTCAAGAACGGCAACGTCGAAGCCACTAAAGTGGGCGCCCTGTCCAAGTCGCAACTGGCTGCGTTCCTCGACGCCAACATCTGATTGCGTGCGGCGCTGCCGCCGATCAGCGTTGTGCTAAAAGCCCCGCAAACTGCGGGGCTTTTTCTATTGGAAGGCTGGACGGCTGCCTAAAGCCGGTGTTACATTCGGCTCGCAACGGTTTCTCCGTTGCCCTCTACCAGCCGTCGCCGACGCATTCTGAATGCGAATCCAGTGTAGCGATCTTGTCGCCTTCCTCGCGGCGCGGCCTCTTAAGCCAAGTGCTTACCTCTCTCCTCGTGATTACGTCATTCCTATGAATCTGACCGAACTCAAGCAAAAGCCGATTACCGAACTGCTGGAAATGGCCGAACAACTGGGCATAGAAAATATGGCCCGTTCGCGCAAGCAAGATGTGATTTTCTCGTTGTTGAAAAAACACGCTAAAGGCGGCGAGGAAATTTCCGGTGATGGCGTGCTGGAGATTCTCCAGGACGGCTTCGGCTTCCTGCGCTCCGCTGACTCGTCCTACCTGGCTGGCCCAGACGACATCTATGTGTCGCCCAGCCAGATCCGTCGTTTCAACCTGCGTACCGGCGACACCATCGTTGGCAAGATCCGCCCGCCGAAAGAAGGCGAGCGTTATTTCGCCCTGCTCAAGGTCGACACGATCAACTACGACCGTCCGGAAAACGCCAAGAACAAGATCCTGTTCGAAAACCTGACGCCGTTGTTCCCCACCAAGCGTCTGGTGATGGAAGCCGGTAACGGCTCCACAGAAGACCTTACCGGCCGGGTCATCGACCTGTGTGCACCCATCGGTAAAGGTCAGCGCGGCCTGATCGTTGCTCCGCCGAAAGCGGGCAAGACCATCATGCTGCAGAACATTGCCGCCAACATCGCGCGCAACAACCCGGAATGCCACCTGATCGTTCTGTTGATCGATGAGCGTCCGGAAGAAGTAACCGAGATGCAGCGCACTGTGCGCGGCGAAGTGGTTGCCTCGACCTTCGACGAGCCGCCAACTCGCCACGTGCAAGTGGCCGAAATGGTGATCGAGAAGGCCAAGCGCCTGGTTGAGCACAAGAAAGACGTGGTCATCCTGCTCGACTCCATCACCCGTCTGGCGCGTGCCTACAACACCGTGATCCCGAGCTCCGGCAAGGTCCTCACCGGTGGTGTCGACGCCCACGCCCTAGAGAAGCCGAAACGCTTCTTTGGCGCCGCGCGTAACATCGAAGAAGGCGGTTCGCTGACCATCATCGCCACTGCGCTGGTGGAAACCGGCTCGAAGATGGACGAAGTGATCTACGAAGAGTTCAAGGGCACCGGCAACATGGAGCTGATCCTTGATCGCCGTGTTTCCGAGAAGCGCGTATTCCCGGCCATCAACATCAACAAATCCGGTACCCGCCGCGAAGAGTTGCTGACGGCCGAAGACGAGCTGCAGCGCATGTGGATTCTGCGCAAGCTGCTGCACCCGATGGACGAAATCGCAGCGATCGACTTCCTGCTCGACAAGCTGAAGCAGACCAAGACTAACGAAGAGTTCTTCATGTCCATGAAGCGCAAATAAGCGTCAGTATGTTGCAGCGCACAAGAGCCGGGGAAACCCGGCTTTTGTCTGTCTGCCACTGGCGCTGGCCGATTGCTTCTTCTGAATAACCGAGTTCGGCGCTAAACTTTAGCCTTCGACTCGTGCGCCGCAAATGGGGCTCTAGCATGCAGTATCGCGACCTTCGCGACTTTATCCGCGGTCTTGAACAGCGCGGCGAACTCAAGCGTATCAGCGCGCCAGTTTCACCCGTGCTGGAAATGACTGAAATCTGCGACCGCACCCTGCGCAAGGGCGGCCCGGCGCTGCTGTTTGAAAACCCCACGGGTTTCGACATGCCGGTGCTCGGCAACCTGTTCGGCACACCCAAGCGCGTGGCCTTGGGCATGGGCGCGGAAGAAGTCAGCGAGCTGCGCGAAATCGGCAAGCTGCTGGCCTTTCTCAAGGAGCCGGAGCCGCCCAAAGGGCTGAAGGATGCCTGGAGCAAGTTGCCGATCTTTCGCAAGGTGCTGGCCATGGCGCCCAAGGTGGTCAAGGACGCGCCCTGCCAGGAAGTGATCGAGGAGGGCGATGATGTCGACCTCACCAAGCTGCCGGTGCAAACCTGCTGGCCGGGCGATGTTGGCCCGTTGATTACCTGGGGCCTGACCATCACCAAGGGGCCGAATAAAGAGCGGCAGAACCTCGGTATTTATCGTCAGCAGGTGATCGGCCGCAACAAGGTGATCATGCGCTGGCTCAGCCACCGTGGCGGCGCCCTGGATTTCCGTGAGTGGTGCGAGAAGTACCCGGATCGTCCCTACCCGGTGTGCGTGGCCCTCGGTGCCGATCCGGCGACCATTCTCGGTGCTGTTACGCCAGTGCCGGACACCTTGTCCGAGTATGCGTTTGCTGGCCTGCTGCGCGGTCATCGCACCGAACTGGTCAAGGCCCGTGGCAGCGACCTGCAGGTGCCGGCCAGTGCTGAGATCGTCCTCGAAGGGGTGATTCATCCTGGCGAAACTGCGCCGGAAGGGCCTTACGGCGACCACACCGGTTACTACAACGAAGTCGATACCTTTCCGGTGTTTACTGTCGAGCGCATTACCCGCCGGCAAAAGCCGATCTACCACAGCACCTACACCGGCCGTCCGCCGGATGAGCCGGCAATTCTCGGCGTGGCGCTGAACGAAGTGTTCGTGCCGATCCTGCAGAAGCAGTTTCCCGAGATTGTCGACTTCTACCTGCCGCCGGAAGGTTGCTCGTACCGTATGGCGGTGGTCACCATCAAGAAGCAGTACCCCGGCCACGCCAAGCGCGTGATGCTTGGGGTGTGGAGTTTCCTGCGCCAGTTTATGTACACCAAGTTCGTTATCGTCACCGATGACGACATCAATGCCCGCGACTGGAATGACGTGATTTGGGCCATCACCACGCGCATGGACCCCAAGCGCGACACGGTGCTGATCGACAACACGCCAATCGACTACCTCGACTTCGCTTCGCCGATCTCCGGCCTGGGCTCGAAAATGGGCCTGGATGCGACGAACAAATGGCCGGGCGAAACCAATCGCGAATGGGGCCGCGCCATCGTTCAGGACGAGGCCATCAAGCAGCGCGTTGACGCCATGTGGGCCGAGTTGGGGATCGACTGATGAACGTCACCCTGCAACCCTCAGGTGCAGTGCTTGTGTTGCAACCCGGCGAGCGCATCCTCGATGGCGCGCGACGCCTCGGTTATGACTGCCCGCAAAGCTGTCGCAACGGCAATTGCCATATCTGCGCGGCCCTGCTGATTCAGGGGCGGGTGCGCCAGAGTGGTGAGGAGCGCGAGCATGGCGAGCTGTTTACCTGCCTGGCCGAGCCGTTGGAAGACTGCCTGTTGCACTGGGATGGCGTGCTGGCACCGGGCGAATTGCCGCAGCACCGGCTCAGCTGTCAGTTGATTGAGTGTGCCGAGATTGGCGGTGATGTCTGGCGGGTGCGCTTGCGTACGCCGGCGGGCAAGGTGCCGCGCTACCACGCTGGGCAGTATCTGTTGATAGAGCGGGCGGGCAGCGAGCCGGCGGCCTTTTCCCTGGCCTCGGCACCGCACTGCGGGCGCGAGCTGGAGTTGCATATCCTCGGGCGCGAAGCCAGCAGCCTGGAGTTGCTGGCCCAATTGCAGCGCGACGGGCTGGCGCGCATTCAATTGCCTTTCGGCGACACCCATTTGGCCGAGTTGCCGGAAGGGCCGTTGGTGCTGATTGCCGCGGGCACGGGCATGGCGCAGATGCACAGCCTGATCGAGCACTGTCGTGCGGCCGGCTTCAAATACCCGGTGCACCTCTACTGGGGCGCGCGTACGGCGGCGGATTTCTATGAGCTGCCGCATTGGCAGGAGTGGCAGACCCTGGCCAATCTGCGTGTACAGCGCGTGGTCAGTGAAGACCCGCGCTGGCCGGGCCGTCGGGGTTTACTGCATGCGGCGGTGCGTGAAGACTTTGCCGACCTCAAGCCCTTGCACGTGTATGCCAGTGGCTCGCCAGGGATGGTCTACGCGACCCTGGATGCCCTGGTGGAAGCGGGTATGGATGCCCAGCAGATGCGCGCCGACGTATTTGCCTACGCGCCGCGCGATTGAATCGCTGGAATAGAAAAGGCCGCCCTCGGGCGGCCTTTTTCTTTGCGTAGGATGGGTTGAGCGCAGCGATACCCATGGGCCGCAACCGATGGGTATCGCAGGCTCAACCCATCCTACAAAACGCAGTTCAGCGTACCTGCACCACGACTTTGCCGACTGCCTTGCGCTGACCGAGGGCATTGATCGCTTCGGCGGCCTGTTCCAGCGGGAAGACTTGCGACACCAGCGGTGTGACCTTGCCTTCGGCGTGCCAGGCGAACAGCTGCTGGAAGTTGGCCGCGTTGTCCTGCGGCTGGCGCTGGGCGAACGCGCCCCAGAACACCCCGAGCACTGCTGCGCCCTTGAGTAGGCAGAGGTTGACCGGCAGTTCCGGGATGCGCCCGCTGGCAAAACCTACCACCAGCAGGCGGCCGTTCCAGGCGATGCTGCGAATGGCCTGGTCGAACAGGTCGCCGCCCACCGGATCGTAGATCACGTCCACACCCTGGCCGCCGGTCAGGCGCTTCACTTCGTCCTTCAGGCTGGTTTCGCTGTAGTTGATCAGCTCATCGGCGCCAGCGGCTTTGGCCACGGCCAGTTTCTCTGCGCTGCTGGCGGCGGCGATCACCTTGGCACCCATGGCCTTGCCAATTTCCACTGCGGCCAGGCCGACACCGCCGGAGGCACCGAGTACCAGCAGGGTTTCGCCCGGCTGCAGGTTGGCGCGCTGCTTGAGGGCGTGCATCGAGGTGCCGTAGGTCATGCCGAAGGCGGCAGCGCTGTTGAAGTCCATGCCGGCCGGAATCGGCATGACGTTGTAACCCGGCACCGCCACCTGTTCGGCAAAGCTGCCCCAGCCGGTCAGGGCCATGACCCGGTCACCGACTTTGACATGACTGACTTTTTCGCCGACTGCCGCCACTACGCCGGCCGCTTCGCCACCCGGAGAAAATGGGAAAGGCGGCTTGAACTGATACTTGCCTTCGATGATCAGGGTGTCCGGGAAGTTGACCCCGGCAGCATGCACGTCCAGCACGATCTCGGTTTTCTTCACCTCAGGGCTGGCAACGTCTTCCAATACCAGGGTTTCGGCAGGGCCGAAGGCTTTGCACAGCACGGCTTTCATGGGGTTACTCCGTTAGTTGTTATGGTCGCCCAGTGTAGGCAGCGGTGGTCGCTGGTCAACGAGCATGGTCGCTTCTGATGGCACTGTATAAGCATTGGGCTTGGGTGCGACGGCGGCAATGGCTATGCTAGGACCTACTCTAGGCACCACCCCTCTCAGGAATGACCTCTGTGAAAGCTTTCATCGCACTGCTGCTGGCCCTGTCCTTGCCGTTTGCCGCCCACGCCCAGGAAGAGAAAAAGGAAGAAGGCGAAAACGCCGCGCCGAAAGTCATGTACGTCGGCATCATCCCGGCGCTGGTGGGCAACTACAGCTCCGGCATGAAGATGAAGTTCTACAAGGCCGACATCGCCCTGAAAGTCACCGGCAGCGAGGCTGAGGAGAAGGTTAAATACCACGAACCGCTGATCCGCAATCAGCTGGTGCAGCTGTTTTCCCAGCAGACCGACGAAACCCTCGGCAGCATGGATGCCAAAGAGAAGCTCCGCCAGGAAGCCCTTAAGCAAGTGCAGCAGGTGCTGGAGCAGGAAGAGGGCAAGCCCTATGTTGAAGACCTGCTGTTCAACAACCTGATCCTGCAATAGGGAAGCTACTGCGCTCGGTTATGCGGCGTTGGCGGAGCTGGGACAAATGCTCATTGGCACCAGCCAACTCCGCTTTTTCCCAGCTCCGCCGCCTTGCTTAACCTTCGCTCGCTACGCTTTCTCCATCGTCAGGCTGTCAAACTCCCGCGCAGACCTGTAGCCCGGATGCAATCCGGGGCAATACCTTCATAGCGCTTTTAGGCCGCCAAACTCTTGCGGAAGCGCCCCAGGGCGATGGCGAAGAACACCAAGCCGATGCTGGTCAGGGCCAGCAGCTCCGGCCAGATCAGCTCCAGGCTGGCATGGCGGAACAGGATCGCCTGGGACAGGCTGACAAAGTGGGTCGAGGGCGACACCTGCATCACCCACTGCAGCCAGGTCGGCATGCTGTCCAGCGGTGTGGTGCCGCCCGAGAGCAGCAGCATCGGGATAATCACTGGGATGCTCAGCAGGCCGAACTGCGGGATCGAGCGTGCCAGGGTGGCGAGGAAAATCCCCAGCGCCGTGCTGGCAAACAGGTACAGCGCGGTCACCGCGAGAAACATCGGCTGCGGCCCGGCCAGCGGCACGCCAATCAAGCCTTTCACTACCAACTCCAGTGACACCCAGGTGCACAGCACCACCACCAGAGCGTTGCTGAGAATCTTCGCCAGCATGATCTCCAGCGCCGTCAGCGGCAGCACCAACAGGTGATCGAGGGTGCCATGCTCGCGCTCGCGCAGCAGCGCGGTGCCGGTGAGGATGATGGCGAGAATGGTGATGTTGTTGACGATCTGAATCACCGCCAGGAACCAGCCGCCCTCCAGATTGGGGTTGAACAGCGCACGGGTGGTCATGCCGATCGGGCTGGGTGTCGTCTGCTGGCTGTACTCCAGCAGCTCACGCTGGAAAATTCGCCCCAGGTAACCGGCGCCCATAAAGGCTTGGCTCATGGCGGTGGCGTCGACGTTGAGTTGCACCTGCGGCTGGCGGCCGGCCAGCAGGTCGCTCTGGAAGTTGGGCGGCACGTTGAGGACGAAAGTGAAGTCGGCGTTGTCCAGGGCGCTGTCCATCTTGTCGTAGGCCAGCGGTACGGGTGCCTGGAACTCCGGTGGCAGCAGGGCGTCGGCGAGCTTGCGCGAGAGAGCGCTGCGGTCCTCGTCGACGATCGCTACGCTGGCGTTGTGCACGCCCATGATCGAACCCTTGGCCGGCATGTAGATGGCCACGCTGAAGGCATACAGCAGGAAGACCAGCAGCACGCTGTCGTGGCGCAGGCTGGTGAGTTCCTTCAGGCCGAGGCGGTAGATGTGCGCCAGACGTTTCATCTCAAGCCTCCTGCTTTTTCAGCAAGGCCACGCTGAGGCCGGTGAACACCACAAAGAAGCCGAACAGGGCCAGGCACTGGGGCCACAGTTGGCGTATATCGAGGGCCTTGGTGAAGGTGCCGACGGCGATGTCGAGAAAGTAACCGGCCGGGAACAGATCGCCCATCAGTGCCGCGCCGCCGGCCAGGGATGAGCGCGGCACGATCAGCCCGGAAAACTGGATGGTCGGCAGGCTGGTAAGAATCATGGTGCCTAGGATTGCCGCGATCTGGGTCTTGGTGAACGCCGAGATGAGCAGGCCGAGGCTGGTGGTCGCCAGCACATACAGCAGGCCGCCGAAGGCCAGGGTCAGCACGCTGCCCTTGAGCGGCACGCCAAACAGCCAGCGGTTGATGGCCACCAGCAATGCCAGGTTGAGCAGGCTGACGGCGATATAGGGCAGCTGCTTGCCGAACAGGAACTCCAGGCGGCTGAGCGGGGTGGAGTAGAAGTTGCTGATCGAGCCCAGCTCCTTCTCGCGCACCACGCCGAGGGCGGTGAGCATGGCCGGGATAAACACCAGAATCAGCGCCATCACGCCGGGGCCGATGGCGTTTACGCTGACCACGTCCTGGTTGTAGCGAAAGCGGGTTTCCAGGCCGGCGCTGGCCGTTGCTGTGCTCGATGTGCTGCTGTTGGCGGCCAGGGCGGTGAGGTTTTCCAAGTGCACGGCTTCGATGTAGTTGCGGCTGGTTTCGGCGCGGAACGGCATGCTGCCATCCAGCCACACTGCCACTTGCGGCTGACGTCCGGCATACAGGTCGCGGCCGAAGCCGGGCGGGATTTCCAGGACGATCTTCACCTCCGAGCGTTGCAGGCGCTGGTGCAGCTCCTGCGGCGAGCTGACCGGGGCGTGCTCCTCGAAGTAGCGTGAGCCGCGGAAGGCTTCCAGATAACTGCGACTCTGCGCCGAGTTGTCCTGGTCGAAAGCGGCGAAGCGCAGGTTCTCCACGTCGAGGGAGATGCCATAGCCGAAAATCACCATCATAAACATCGAGCCGAGCAGGGCGAACGCCAGGCGCACCGGGTCGCGGCGCAGCTCCTTGCCTTCGCGCACCGCCACCGCACGCAGACGGCGCACGCTGAAACGCGGGCTGACCGGCACCGGGGTGTTGGCGGTGGCCGTGGTTTTGGGTTCGTGCTCGGGGGCCGCCTTCTCGCTGGGCTCGGCGGGTTGGCCGGCTTTGTCAGTCGGAGCTGCAGCCTGGGCCTGCTCCAGGCAGGTGATAAAGGCATCTTCCAGGGTGGCGCCGGCGAACTGCTGCTGCAGCGCGGCCGGGGTGTCGCAGGCAAGCACCTGGCCGGCGTGCATCAGCGAGATGCGGTCGCAGCGTTCGGCTTCGTTCATAAAGTGGGTGGAGAGAAAGATGGTCACGCCCTGCTCGCGTGACAGTTCGATCAGCAGCCGCCAGAAATCATCGCGGGCGGCTGGGTCGACCCCGGACGTGGGCTCATCGAGGATCAGCACCTCCGGTTTATGCAGCACCGCCACCGCCAGGGATAACCGCTGACGCACGCCGAGAGGCAGCTCGCCGGACTGCTGCTGGGCCACCTCGCTGAGGCTGAAGCGCTGCATCAGCGCCTGGCTACGGGCCACGCCTTCGGCAGCGGGCAGGTCGAACAGGCGCGCGTGCAGCTCCAGGTTCTGCTGCACGCTGAGCTCGCCGTAGAGCGAGAAACTCTGCGACATAAAGCCAACGCGCTTGCGGGTTTCCAGGTCCTTGGCATCCACCTGTTTGCCAAACAACTTGGCACTGCCCTCCGTGGCGGCCAGCAGGCCAGTGAGGACCTTCATGGTGGTGGTCTTGCCGCAGCCGTTGGAGCCGAGAAAGCCAAAGATCTCGCCGCGGCGAATGGCAAAGCTGACCTTGTCGACGGCAGTGAAATCGCCAAAGCGCAGGGTCAGGTCCGTGGCTTCGATAGCGGTTTCTGCCTCGCCAGCCGCCAGTGGCGGAATCACCAGAGCCTGATGTTGGCCGGCTTGGGCACCCTGGAAGTGGGTAAAGGCGGCGTCGAGTTTGCCGCTCGGGGTGGCGGCGGCGAGCTCGGCCGTCGGGCCTTGAGCGATCAGCTTGCCGCGGTCGAGCATCAGGCATTGCTCGAACTGTGCGGCCTCTTCCATATAGGCGGTGGCCACCAGCAGGGTCAGTTGCGGACGCTCGCGGCGTACCTGCTCGACCAGCTCCCAGAAGCTGCGCCGTGACAACGGGTCGACGCCGGTGGTGGGCTCGTCGAGGATCAGCAGGTCGGGGTCGTGGATCAGCGCGCAACACAGACCGAGCTTCTGCTTCATGCCGCCGGAGAGTTTGCCGGCCGGGCGCTCGGCAAAGCGGGTCAGGTCGGTGGCGCTGAGCAGTTGGGGCAGGCGCTGCTCAAAGTCGGCTTTGCTGAGACCGAACAGGGTGGCAAAGAACTGGATGTTTTCGCGGATCGACAGTTCCGGATAGAGGTTCTGCCCCAACCCTTGCGGCATATAGGCGATGCGCGGGTACAGGCTGGTGCGGTGGCGGCGCGCGCTGATGCTGCCGCCGAGCACGTCCAGCTCGCCCTGCTGGAGGATTTTCACCCCGGCGATCAAGCCCAGCAGACTGGATTTACCCGCGCCATCCGGGCCGATCAGGGCGCAGCGGGTGCCGGCTTCGATGCTGAACTGAATGCCTTCCAGCGCCGTTTGTTTCCCGTAGCGATGGCCCAGGCCGCTGGCCTTAACCGCGAGCTCGCTCATTGCAGGTTGGCCGGCCAGTCCATTGCCTGGGTGCGCACATAACCGGCGCCGGGCATGCCGGGCTTGGCCTGGGGTACGGCGGCGGGATCAGTCAGGCGCAACTTGACCCGAAATACCAGCTTCTGCCGCTCATCGCGGGTCTCCACCTCTTTCGGGGTGAACTGCGATTTGGCCGCGACAAAGGTGATTTTGGCCGGCAGCGGGCGCTCCGGTAGGGCGTCGAGCAGCACTCGCGCCTCATCGCCAACCGCCAGGGCGCCGGCCTGGGCGGCGGGCAGGTAGAGGTTCATGTACTGATCGTTGGCGTCGATCAGCAGCAGCACACGACCGCCGGCGCCGAGCACTTCGCCGGGCTCGGCGAGGCGCAGCTGGACGATGCCGTCGATCGGTGCCAGCAGGCTGCTGTCGTCGATTTCGCTGGTGAGCTGCGCCACCTGGGCCTCGGCGGCGCCTATGGCTGCCTGCAAGGCGCCGACCTGGGCTTGGGCCGCATTCACGGCGGCATCGCTGGTTTCCAGGCGTGATTGCTGCTGGTCGAGCAGCTGCCGGCTGGCGTAGTTACGGCGGAACAGTTCGGTGGTGCGCTTGAGCTCCTGGCCGGCCAGGTGATGTTCGCTGAGGCGCAGCTGCACATTGGCTTCGGCTGCCGCCAGGGTCTGTTTGGCCCGCAGTACTTCGGCTTCGGCCTGGGTACGGCTGGCTTCCAGGGTGCGGGTGTCGAGGCGTGCGAGCAGCTGATCCTTGCTCACCCGGTCGCCCTCGTTGACCAGCACTTCGGCCAGACGCCCAGGGGTTTTGCTGGCGATCTGCACTTCGGTGGCTTCGAGGCGGCCGTTGGCCATGCTCAGGCCTTCTGGCAGCTGGCTGCTGACTGAGCGCCAGTAGCCAAAGGCCGCGACGGCGACCAGTAACAGAACCAGGGGAATCGCCAATAAACGCGAGGGGCGGTGCGAGCTAGACATGTGAGTTCCTTCTGCAGCAAGTACCTGCAGTCTGCCGGTTTTGGCCAAAAGTTGTGTTGATACTTATCAACGCCCCTCGGAGCTCAAGGCGAGAATGGCCTGCCACTGCTCGGCGCTCACTGGCATCACTGACAGGCGACTGCCCTTTTGCAGCAGAGCCATGTCGCTCAACGCCAGTTGGCTGCGCAGCAGTGCCAGGCTGAGAACGCCTGGAAAGGCGGCCACGAACTCGACGTCAATCGCGCTCCAGGGGTTCTTCTCGGCGCTGGCCTTGGCGTCGAAGTAATGGCTCTCGGGTTCGAGGGCGGTGGGGTCGGGATAGGCGCTGGCAGCAATCCGACCAATACCGGCAATTCCCGGTTGCGGGCAGCTGGAGTGATAGAAGAAGAACAGTTCACCGACCTGCATGCTGCGCAAGAAGTTGCGTGCCTGATAGTTGCGCACGCCGTCCCAGCGCGCACGGCCCAGGCGTTGCAGGTCATGGATGGACAGTTCGTCGGGTTCCGATTTCATCAGCCAATGGGCCACGGTGGGAGCTCTCTGCAATAAAAATGTGACAGACCGACAGTTGACTGACGCCAGAACTTGCGCAGGCCTTCACGTTGTTGGACGATAGTCTCGCTTATGCTGCGTTCTGCGGCGAAAAATAATAATAACGCCGGTCATCGTGCGAAGTTTGCCAAGTTTAAGGGGGGGCAATCGATGAAACGCAAGCCAGATTTACTGTGGGTATTGGTTATTGTCTTTGGTCTGGGGGTGGTCACCACCGGCTACACCCAGAGCTTGTGGGAGCGCCAGGACGCGGCGCCGGTCAGTCAGGTGCAGCAACCCTGAACCCCTGCGCGTCAACCCGGACGACGCGCCACGCCATACCAGCCTCGATCGGTCACCGTTGCCTGCAAAGGCACATCCCAGCTGGCCGTGGGCAACTTCTCGACTTTCTGACATTCATGGGCCAGGCCTAGCAGCCGCGGCTTGTGCATGCCTGGGTGGCGCGTTTTGTGCGCCAGGCTGCGGTCATAGAAGCCGCCCCCCATGCCCAGGCGCCCGCCGTGGGCATCAAACCCCACCAGCGGTAACAAGATCAGGTCCAGGGCCCAGACCTTGCGCTGACGTGCGCGGTTGGCTAATGGCTCGGCAATCCTGAAGCGGTTGCGGCGCAGCTTGTCTCGTGGGCTGATGCGCTGAAACACCATCTTGGTTTTTGGCCAGGCGCTGAGTACCGGTAGGTAGGTGATCTTGCCTCGGCGCTGGGCGGCGCGCAGCAGCCAGCCGGGATCGATCTCGCCATCGTTGGGCAGGTACAGGGCAATGTGCTGGGCGCGGCGAAAGGTCGGGTGCTGGGCCAGTTGCTTGTACAGATTGCGGGCCGCGCATTGTTGCTGAGCGCGGCTGAGGGCACGACGAGCAGCGCGCAATTGGCGGCGCAACTGAGCGCGATTTGGCGCGGCGGCATTGTTCATGGCGATGGCTGTTTGCGTGGGCGGTGTTGCGGGGTTTGTCGAACGGCAGCGCGGTTTGATGTTACAGGCGCTGCAGGCAGAAAGATGACTCCCCGGAGTGCCGCTGTCGGCTTGGCCCTTGAACCCGAAAGTTCAAGGTGGAGGTTGCAGGAAACCTTTAGGCTTTCCGTCTGGCGGACATGCGCACCGGTCTCAACTTGCAACCCCCAGGGTAGTGCGAATCGGCTCAGGGACATCGCCAACTGGCGCACACACCAGGGAGGTGAGGCCAGTATACCCAAATATGCGGGACTGCCATCAGCCTTATTGGTCATCCGGATGGGTGGCCAGGGCCTTGTCGACGCGGCCGAGCAGGTCGCGCACGCAATCGCGGGTTTCGTCGGCCTGTTGATCGAGGCGCTGCTTTTTGTGCAGCAGGTCGTGGGTGATGTTCAGCGCGGCCATCACGGCCACCCGATCGGCACCGATGACTTTGCCGCCGGAGCGGATCTCGCGCATCTTGCCGTCCAGGTAACGGGCGGCGTTTTCCAGGTTGGCGCGCTCGTCAGCCGGGCAAGCAATGCAGTAGTCCTTGTCGAGGATCTGCACGGTGAGGGTCTTGGCTTGGGTCATGTGTCTTGCTCCAGGGCTTTCAGGCGCGAAATCATTGATTCGACCTTATGCCGGGCCATTTCGTTCTTTTCGATCAGATGGGCGCGTTCCTCGCGCCAGGCCTTTTCGCTCGCCCGCAGGTGCCGGTTCTGAACCTTGAGGTGCTCGACGCTCTGGATCAGTAGCTCCAGTTTGGCCGTCAGTGCGCGCAGATCGGCGTCTTCCATTGGCTCTCTACTTGGCGATAAATGAGCGGAACTATATAGGTCCGGCTCGGCGTGAGGTCAAACCCGTCGAGCGCCTTGAATGGTCTTGGCGCGTCTGCCGGTGCTAGGATACGAGGCCTTCATTCTAGTCATTGCGCCGTCTGGCGCCTAGTTCAGATACCTATTCCGATGACCACTCAAAATTCCCCGTACGCCGCTTTCGCCACCCTGCTCGCCAGCAGCGGTCAACCCGTTTCGCCGGCCGAGCTGCATGGCCTGTTGCTCGGTCGCAGTTGCGCCGGTTCCGGCTTCGACCTTGAACCTTGGCTGGTGGATGCCACCGAACTGCTCGGCAGCGAGCCGCAAGACAACGTGCGTCAGGCGCTGATTGGCCTGCAGGAAATGGTCAAAGGCGAGCTGTCCGGCTCCGAGGTTACCGTGGTGCTGCTGTTGCCGGGCGACGATGCGCCGCTGGTGGAACGCGCTCAGGCCTTGGGCTTGTGGTGTCAGGGTTTCCTCGGTGGTTTTGGTCTGACCGCCCGCGACACCGCGTTGTCGGCCGAGGCCATGGAAGTGCTGCAGGACCTGGCCGCTATCGCCCAGGTGCAGAGCGCCCTGGAAGAATCCGAAGACGGCGAGAACGACTACATGGAAGTCATGGAGTACCTGCGCGTAGCGCCGCTGCTGCTGTTCGCCGAGTGCGCCAAGCCGCTGGCCGCCGCGCCGAAACCATCCCTGCACTGATCAGTCGAGAGTCGTTATGACCTGCATCCCGAAAGCGGAATATGCCCGTCGGCGCAAGGCGCTGATGGCGCAGATGGAGCCCAACAGCATTGCCATTCTGCCGGCCGCGCCGGTGTATATCCGCAACCGCGATGTGGAACATATCTACCGCCAGGACAGCGATTTCCAGTACCTCACCGGCTTCCCCGAGCCGGAAGCGGTGCTGGCCCTGATCCCCGGTCGTGAGCATGGCGAGTACGTGCTGTTCTGCCGCGAGCGCAACCCCGAGCGCGAGCTGTGGGATGGTTTGCGGGCTGGCCAGGATGGCGCCATCAGCCAGTTCGGCGCCGATGATGCCTTCCCGATCAGCGACATCGACGAGATCCTGCCGGGCCTGATCGAGGGCCGTGAGCGGGTCTATTACGCCCTCGGCATCCATCAGGAATTCGACCGTCACCTGATGGAGTGGATCAACGTGATCCGCTCCAAGGCCCGTCAGGGTGCACAGCCGCCGAATGAGTTTGTCGCCCTTGACCACCTGTTGCACGACATGCGCTTGTACAAGTCGGCGGCGGAAGTGAAGGTGATGAAGGCCGCTGCCGACATTTCCGCCCGTGCCCACGTACGCGCCATGCAGGCCTGCCGCGCCGGATTGTATGAGTACAGCCTGGAAGCCGAGCTGGATTACGAATTCCGCAAGGGCGGCGCGAAAATGCCGGCCTACGGCTCGATCGTCGCCACCGGCAAAAACGCCTGCATCCTGCATTACCGCGAGAACGACGCGCTGCTGAAAGACGGCGATCTGGTGTTGATCGACGCCGCCTGCGAGATCGACTGCTACGCCAGTGACATCACCCGCACCTTCCCGGTCAGTGGCACCTTTTCGCCCGAGCAGAAGGCCATCTACGAGCTGGTGCTGGCCTCCCAGGAAGCCGCATTCAAGGAAATCGCCCCCGGCAAACACTGGAACGCCGCCCATGAAGCCACCGTGCAAGTGATCACCGCCGGCCTGGTGGAGTTGGGCCTGCTGAGCGGTGCCGTGGATGAGCTGATCGCCAGCGAAGCCTACAAACCCTTCTATATGCACCGCGCCGGCCACTGGCTGGGTATGGATGTGCACGACGTTGGCGACTACAAGATCGGCGGCGAATGGCGTGAGCTGGAAGTCGGCATGGCCATGACCGTGGAGCCGGGCATCTACATCGCCGTCGACAACCAGAACGTGGCGAAGAAATGGCGCGGTATTGGCGTGCGTATCGAAGACGATGTGGTAGTAACCAAGGGCGGCTGCGAGATTCTCACCGGCGGCGTACCCAAGACCGTGGCTGAAGTCGAAGCCCTGATGGCCGAGGCGCAGTCCGCCCGCGCAGTGGTCGCCTGATGAGTCGCGTACAGCTTGCGATCATCGGCGGCGGCCTGGTTGGCGCCAGCCTGGCCCTGGCCCTGCAAGCCGGCGCCAAGGCCCGCGGCTGGCAGATCGTGCTGATCGAGCCCTTCGCCCCCGGCGACAGTTATCAGCCTAGCTACGATGCGCGTTCCACCGCGCTGTCCTACGGCACTCGGCAGATCTACCAGCGTCTGGGTATCTGGCCGAGCATCAGCGAGCGCGCCGAGCCGATTGCGCAGATCCATGTGTCCGACCGTGGCCGCTTCGGCGCCGCACGTTTGAGTGCCGCTGACGAAGGTGTGCCGGCCCTGGGTTATGTGGTGGAAAACGCCTGGCTCGGCCATTGCCTGTGGCAGGCCCTGGATAAAGACGTCATCAGCTGGCGTTGCCCCGACGAAGTGGTGGCCATGCATAACCTTGGCGATGGCTATCGCCTGACCCTCAAGGACGGCGCCAGCCTTGAGTGTGACCTGGCCATTCTGGCCGACGGCGGCCGCTCTGGTCTGCGTGAGCAACTGGGCATTGCCGTGACCCAACGGCCCTATCAGCAGAGCGCCCTGATCGCCAATATCACCCCCAGTGAAGCGCACCAGGGCCAGGCCTTCGAGCGCTTCACCGAGGCTGGCCCGATGGCCATGCTGCCGTTGGCGGACAACCGCTGCGCGCTGGTCTGGACCCGTCCGGGTGCCGATGCTGAGCGTCTGGCGGCGCTGCCCGAACGGGCGTTTCTGGATGAGCTGCAAGCCGCCTTTGGCTATCGCCTCGGTGCCTTGCGCAAGGTCGGTGCGCGTCATCTGTATCCACTGGCGCTGGTCGAGGCCCAGGAGCAGGTGCGTCCCCATCTGGTGGTGCTCGGCAACGCCGCCCACAGCCTGCATCCGATTGCCGGGCAGGGTTACAACCTGTCCCTGCGCGATACTCTGGAGTTGGCCGAGAGCTTGCTGGCCAGCACCGCGCCCCTGGGCGAGCTGGCGTGCCTGCAGGGTTATCTCGACCGTCAGCGCCTCGATCAGCAGATGACCGTGGGCTTCTCCGATCAGGTCACCAAACTGTTCACCACCGGCCAGCCGCTGCTGGTGGCCGGGCGTAACCTGGGCCTGCTGGGCCTCGACCTGTTACCGCCAGCCAAGCGCTGGTTTGCTCGCCAGGCCATGGGCCTGGGGCCTCGTTCCGTTTGAGAGCGCATTGATGAAAGCACGCACCTTAGCCCGCAAGGCCCGCTTCCTGCGCTGGGCGCTGAACTTCTATCCGCCCTATATCGGCGCCGGCGTGCGGGTGCGGCATATCAGCGCGGACTTCCAACAGGTGCAGGTAAAAATGGGCCTGGGCTGGTACAACCGCAACTATGTCGGCACCCAGTTCGGCGGCAGCCTGTATTCGATGACTGATCCGTTTTTCATGCTGATGGTGATGGAGTGCCTCGGCCGCCAGTACATCGTCTGGGACAAGGCGGCGCGTATCGACTTTATCGCCCCAGGCAAAGGCCCGGTGTTCGCCAACTTTGCCATCGACGAAGCGCTGTTGACGGACATTCGCACCCACACCGCCGCAGGCGACAAGTACCTGCCCGAACTGCACGTGGATGTGCGGGACGGCGAGGGTACGCTGGTGGCGCGGGTGCACAAGACCCTTTACGTACGACTCAAGCCGCGTGAGCGGCAGGCAGCCTAAGGAATACACATGCGTGCGGATCTGATCATTGTGGGCGCCGGTATGGTTGGCAGCGCCCTGGCGTTGGCCCTGCAACACAGCGGGCTGCAAATCCTGCTGCTGGATGGCGGGCCGCTGAGCGTCAAACCCTTCGATCAGAACGCGGCGTTCGAGCCGCGGGTCAGTGCCTTGTCGGCGGCCAGCCAGCGCATTCTTGAGCGCCTCGGCGCCTGGGATGGGATCGCCGCACGGCGCACCAGCCCCTACGGCGAGATGCAGGTGTGGGACGGTTCCGGCACCGGTCAGGTGCATTTTTCCGCCGCCAGCGTGCATGCCGAGGTGCTCGGCCATATCGTCGAAAATCGCGTGGTGCAGGATGGCCTGCTGGACGCGCTTTACGAAGCTGATCTCGGCCTGTTGCCGGGCGCTCGCCTGGAGCAGCTGCGCCGCTCCGGTGATGACTGGCTGCTGACCCTCACCGATGGCCGCGAGTTGCGCGCGCCGTTGGTGATCGCTGCCGACGGTGCCAATTCAGCGGTGCGTCGCCTGGCCGGCTGCGCCACCCGTGAGTGGTATTACCTGCACCACGCCATCGTCACCAGCGTGCGCTGCAGCAAACCTCACCAGCAGACTGCCTGGCAGCGTTTCACTGATGACGGTCCATTGGCCTTCCTGCCGCTGGCCAAGGCTGATGATGCCGAGCACTGGTGCTCGATTGTCTGGTCGACCACTCCGGCCGAGGCTGAACGGCTGATGGCGCTGGACGATGCCGCCTTCTGCCACGAGTTGGGCAAAGCCTTTGAATGGCGCTTGGGCGATGTGCTGGAGAGCGATCCACGGCATTGCATTCCGCTGCGTCAACGCCACGCCAAGCGCTATGTGGAGCCTGGCCTGGCGCTGATCGGCGATGCCGCCCACACCATTCACCCGCTGGCCGGGCAGGGAGTTAACCTCGGTTTCCTCGATGCCGCCGTGCTTGCCGAAGTGCTGCTGCACGCATTGGAGCGGGGCGAAAATCTCGCCGATATCAAAGTGCTTGGTCGCTTCGAACGCCGTCGCATGCCGCACAACCTGGCGATGATGGCGGCCATGGAAGGCTTCGAGCGGCTGTTCCAGGCCGATCCGTTGCCGCTGCGCTGGCTGCGCAACAGTGGTCTGAATCTGGTCGATGGCGCCAACGAGGCCAAGGCGCTGTTCGTCCGCCAGGCCCTGGGCTTGTCCGGTGATCTGCCGGAGTTGGCGCGTCTGTAGCAGGCCGTTGAAGAACTACCTGCGTTGGCAATACTGCGTTAAAAACGGCCTCACAGCCGAAGGCTGAACGTGCTTCAGCACGACCCCAAAGGGGTGAGCGAAGCGAATCAAATGCTCATTTACAACTCGTAAATTCCGCTTTTGACTCGCTACGCTCGCCCTGTGGGCCAGCCTATGGCTGTTACTGCGCTTCGCTACGTTGCGGCCGTTTTTGCCTTGTCTTGCCTGCCTCGCCTACGTTTTCAACGGCCTGCTAGTCGAGCCACAGTTACGTTGGAATTGATTGGCGACAATTGATCGGTGCGGGATGGGAGTAGAGTAATTGCTAACCTAAATAGCATTCATTACTATTCGTCCCGTTTCCATTCCCCGAGGTCGTTTTCATGCGCCTGCGCCAGACGTTGCTTGCCAGCCTGACCCTTTCCGCCCTGTCGATGCCGCTGTTGGCGGCCGACGAAGTGGTGGTTTACACCGCGCGAATCGATGAGCTGATCAAACCGGCCTTCGATGCCTACACGGCCAAGACCGGGGTCAAGGTCAAGTTCATCACCGACAAGGAAGCGCCGCTGATGGCGCGACTGCAGGCCGAAGGCGCCAATACCCCGGCTGACCTGTTGATCACCGTGGATGCCGGCAACCTCTGGCAGGCCGAGCAGATGGGCATTCTTAAGCCGCTGCAGTCGGCGGTCATCGAACAAAATATTCCGCCTCAGTACCGCTCCAGCACCGGCAGTTGGACCGGCCTGTCGCTGCGTGCGCGCACCATCGTCTATTCCACCGAGCGGGTTAAACCGGCAGAGCTATCGACCTACGAAGCCTTGGCCGACAAGAGCTGGGCCAGCCGCCTGTGCCTGCGCACCAGCAAGAAGGTCTACAACCAGTCGCTGACCGCTACCCTGATTGAAACTCACGGCGCGGCCAAGACCGAAACCATCCTCAAGGGGTGGGTGGATAACCTGGCCACCGACGTGTTCGCCGACGATACCGCCTTGCTGCAGGCCATCGACGCCGGCCAGTGCGATGTGGGCCTGGTCAACACTTATTACTTCGCCCGTCTGCACAAGCAGGACCCGGACCTCAAGGTCAAACTGTTCTGGCCCAACCAGGCTGACCGTGGCGTGCACGTCAACCTGTCCGGCGCTGGCGTGACCAAGTACGCGCCCCATGCCGCCGAGGCGCAAAAGCTGCTGGAGTGGATGACCGGCCCCGAGGCGCAGAACCTGTTTGCCGATATCAACCAGGAATTCCCGGCCAATCCGGCGATCAAGCCGTCGGCAGAAGTCGCCGCCTGGGGCAGCTTCAAGGCCGACAGCGTGCCGATGGAAGTGGCTGGCAAGCGTCAGGTGGAAGCCATCAAGTTGATGGACCGCGCCGGCTGGAACTAATCCGCACCGGTTAAAAAAAACGCCCCGCCTTGTGCGGGGCGTTTGCGTTTAGGGCTGGTGTTTTAAGCATTCTTTGTAGCCCGGATGAAATCAGGGAGAGCTCGTTGCCCTGCAGGTTCGCCCCCGGATTTTATCCGGGCTACGCCTCCAGGCGGGATCTGGTGGGAGCGGTCTTGACCGCGAAGCTGTTAACCGTATTTAGGGCTGCTGTCGCAGATGGCGGGTCAGGTTGTGCTTGAACACGTCGCTGACGGCGGCGGTCATCACCGCGGTGGAGACGCCAAACATGAGGATGCCATTGGCGGCTTCCAGGGCGCTGAGCAGGCGCCATTGCGGCGACAGCACCAGGTCGCCATAGCCGAGGGTGGCAAAGGTCACTCCGGAGAAATACAGTGCCGTGACCAGGCTGTCGAACTCGCCCAACAGCACGAACAGGCCAGCCCACAGGGCCATTTGCAGGCAGTTGCCGAGCATCAGCAGAAGCATCACCGCTGACAGCACCAGGATGTCCGGCAGCACGGCGTTGGAGGCTCGGGTGTAGGGGCGAAAGCGCAGGTAGGTGCGCATGCACCCGGCGATAAACAGCGCCTGCAGGACCAGGCAGATAAGAATGACCGGCAGGCCGGTGAGCAGGTTGATCAGCATGGGCGGCTCGTCAGGGAGGAGTGGGCAAGGAAGAGGGTTGGCGCTGGCGATCCAGCCACTGAACCATCAGGCAGGCGTATAGGGTTACGGCGATAAACAGGCTCATGCGCACGGCAAAGGCCTGGACCACGTCCTTGCCGTTGGCGCTGTCCTGCACTGACTGGCCGAGCAGAATGATCATCGTGGTGAAGCTGTTCAGCCAGAAGGCCGGGCTCTGTCGGCTCGCGCTCAGGGCGAACAGCTTGCGCGCCAGCAGCAGGCCGAACAGCAGCAGCCACAGAAAAAACATCCACAGATGCACGAACAGGCCGAGGGCATACCACAGGGTGATCGCCAATACCCCGCCAAGCAGGGTCGAGCCGAGCAGTTCGCGGCCGGCGTTGCGCGCCGAGGTGGTGCAACTTTGTTGGCCGAGGTTGACCGCCTGCATGATCAACGGCATGTAGCTGGCGGGGTTGATCAGCGCCAGCAGAAACGCCGGCAGCACCACCAGGGCGGCGCGCAGGGCCACCCAGCTAGCCACTTCGGCAGGCAGCGGGGTGGGTTGGGGCGGTGCTGGGCTGTTGGCGGGTTCCGGGAACAGCCAGTGGCTGAGGCCCACTACCAGCACCGCCAGCAGCAGGCCCTTGACCAAGGCCTCGATGACCATCACGGCGAGGCCGAAGTCGGCGGTGCCGGCGGCCGAGATCATGGTCAGGCCAATCACCAGAAACTTCACCAGCAGCGGATTACCGCCGCGCAGGCCATAGCGAAAGGCTAGAAACAGACACAGGCCGATGATCGCCACGCCGCTGGCCGGGTAATAGCGCAGCAGCGGGATCAGCAACAGACCGCTGCCGGTGGTCAGGGCCGCCAGCACGGCCAGGCCAATGCCGGCTTTCAGGGGCAGCGGGCGGGGTAGGGTGGCCAACAGCACCAGGCAGATCAGCGGGGCGATAAACGGGATCGGCAGCGCCAGACCAAAGCTGATCGCCAGGCACAGGGCCGTGCCACTGGCCAGGCGCAGCGCGCGCTGGCTGCGCCAGTCGCGGTTAGTCGGCATGCCAGGGCCTAGTAGGCATAGGACAGCAGGCTCATGAGGCGTAGAAACAGCCGCCCCAGCGGGTTGAGCGGGTTGCCGCTGCTGGGGAAGGCCATTACCTCGGCCTGACCGCCAACGCGGATACCGCGTCGTGCTTCCAGTTCGTCGGGAATGAATTCCACCACCACCGGAAAGCGTTGTGCCGGACGCAGCCAATCGCGGCTGTTTTGCACCGTCGGCAGGGTGCCGGGGGCGGTGCTGCTGCCGACGCTGACGCCATAGCCGACGCTGCGCACGCGGCCGGCAAAGACCTGGCCGGGGAAGGCGTCGAGAACGATGGCCACCGGTGTGCCCGGCTCAACCTTGCCGAGGTTGTTCTCGGTCATTTCGGCATTCACCCACACGTCGTGGATGGCGATCAGGGTCATCTGCGGGCTGCCGGCGGCGGCGAACTGGCCGACATCGCTGCGCAGGTCGGTGATCAGCCCGGCGGAGCGGGCGCGCACCTGGGTGTTGGCCAGGTCCAGTTCGGCCTTGCTCAGTGCCGTGGCGGCGCTGCGCAGCTTGGCGTTGTCGTCCTCGCTGCCGCCTTGTTGTTCGCGGGCCCGTTGTACCTCGGCGTGGGCGGCGGCGACCTGGCTGACGGCCTGTTCGTGGGTGGCGCGGGAAACCTCCAGGCGGCGCAGGGAGATAGTCCCTGCATCCTCGCGATACAGGCGTTCGAGGCGGTCGCGGTCTTGCCGGGCCTTCAGTTCGTTGGCCTGATAGGCGCGCAGAGAGGCCAGGGCCGAGTCGATGCCGGCGGTGCTGGCGCCGATCTGCCGGCGCATTGATTCGAGGTCGGCGCGGGCGCGGTCGACGACGATCTGGTACTGCGCGGGATCGATCTCGAACAGCAGATCGCCGGCGTTGACGTCCTGGTTGTTGTGCGCCTGCACCTTGATCACCCGTCCGGACACTTCGCTGGCCACCGGCACCACGTAGGCTTGCACCCGCGCTTGCTGGGTGTAAGGGGTGAAGCGGTCGGCGAGGAAGTACCAGAGCAGGCTCAGGGCGATCAGGATGGCCACCCAGCGGGCGCCTTTCTTCACTGGGTCGGCGGCGGGTGCGGGTGCCGATTGAGCGGTGGCAGGGGTGTCACTCATCGCGGGTTACCTGGTTGGCGGTGGTTGGGGCTGGCGGGTCGAGCATATCGCCCCAGTCGGTGCGGGCCTGCATCTGCTTGCGGGTGGCGTCATCCAGCAGCGGTTGCGGGCTGTACCAGCCGCCGCCGAGGGCCTTGTACAGGGCGATCAGGTTGCTGACCGCGCTGCTGCGGCTGAGCAGGTAGCTGTCCTGCTGCACGAACAGCGCGCGCTGGGCGTCCAGCACGCGCTGGAAGTCGGAGTAGCCTTCGCGGTACTGGGCGCTGGCCAGGGTCAGCGAGCGCTGGGCCGAGAACGCCGCTTCACGGAGGATGCGCTCGCGCTCCAGGGCCTTGCTCAGCCCGGTGGCGGCGTCGTCGGCCTCGCGGGCGGCTTGCAGCACGCTGTCCTGATAGGCCACCAGCAGTTGTTGCAGTCGCGCATCCTGAACCCGCACGTTGTCGGTTAGGCGGCCGTAGTCGAAGACGTTCCAGCGCAGGCTGGGGCCACCACCGAGGTCGAGGTTATCGGCGGCGCCGTCGACGCTGCTGGCCGACCAGCCAATGCTGCCCAGCAGGGTGATGGCTGGGTAGAGGTCGGCCTCGGCGATACCGATACGCGCGGACTGGGCCGCTACCTTGAGTTCGGCAGCGCGGATATCCGGGCGCCGTAGCAGCAGATTGGCGGGTACGTCGTCGAGCACGGCCTGTTCAAGCAGCGGAATCAGTCCGGTGTTGGTCGCCAGTTCCGGCAGCTGGCTGGGCGGTCGGCCGATCAGCACGGCCAGGGCGTTGCGCGTGCGCAGCACCTGGCTCTCGATCTCGGGAATGCTGCTGAGGGTGCCCAGGTATTGGGTCTTGGCCTGTTGCAGGTCGAGTTCGGCGTTGTTGCCGCTGTTGAACAGCCGTTCGGTGATCTCGAAGCTGCGTTTTTGCAGTTTGGCGTTGTCGCGGGCGATCTGCAGGCGCGCTTCGGCGGTGCGCAGGGCGAAATAGCTGTCGGCCATTTGCGCGCGCAGCAGCACCAGCACGTCTTCATAATTGGCCTGGGCGGCGAAGTAGCTGGCGTCGGCGGACTCAATGGCGCGGCTGAAACGACCCCAGAAATCCAGCTCCCAGCCCACGTCGAAACCGGCACTGTGCTGCCAGAAACTGCTGTCCTGCGGGTTGCGTCCGCCGAATTGATTACGGTCCAGGTACAGGCTGTCGGCGCTGGCCTGCTGCACTTGCGGGTAGCGGCCGCTCTGGGCGATGCCCAGTTGCGCGCGAGCCTCGATGACTCGCAGGCCGGCAATCTTCAGGCTCGGGTTGTGCGCATCGGCCTCGGCGATCAGGCGGTTAAGCACCGGGTCGGCGAACACCGTCCACCATTGTTGGGTGTCAGCCTGGGGCTGACGCTGGCTGGCGTGTTCCAGTGCTGGGCTGTTCCAGTGTTCGATCCATGTCACGGGCTCGGTCTGGAAATCCGGGCCCAGGCGCACACAGCCGCTCAGGCCGAGGGCCGCCAACAGCAGCAGGCGGGTGGGGGCAATGGCCAAGGGCGCGACTCCGCAAGGGCCGGGAACCCATGGGGCTCCCGGCGGGTGCTCAGGTGGGTTGCTGGTCGTCAGCCGCCGGCGCTGTGGCTTCGGGCTGATCATCGACCCACTGCCAGAACAGCTGATAACCGACCGCCAGCAGCACCGGGCCGATAAACAGGCCGATGATGCCGCTGGTGACCATGCCACCGAGGGCGCCGATGAGGATCACCGGCATCGGTACGGCCACGCCGCGCGCTAGCAGCAGCGGCTTGAGCACGTTGTCGACCATGCCGGCGACGAAGGTGTAGATGGCAAAGGCAATGCTCGCCGCGGTAGCGCCTTCGGTGGCAAACACGAAGGCGATCACCGGAATGGTCACCAGGGTCGCCGGTAACTGCATGATGCCCAACAGCAGCACGGCGAGGGCCAGCAGGCCGGCGCCGGGAATGCCCATGACGACGAAGCCGCCACCGACCAGCAGCATCTGGATAAAGGCAATGCCGACCACGCCCTGGGCCACGGCGCGAATGGTCGCGGTGCACAGTTCGGCAATCTGCGGGCCACGCTCCGGGCCGGAAACCCGCACGGCAATCTGCACCGCGCTGTGGCTGCCGTTGGCGCCGTAGGCCATGAAGATGCCGGCAATCACCAGGGCAAAGATAAACATCAGAAAGCCGATGCCAACCCCGGCCAGCTTGCCCAGCACCGTCAGGCTCACGCCCTTGAGTTGCGGCGCGACTTTTTGCAGCAGGCCGGTAAGGTCGGTGGCGGCTTGCTGCCAGAAGCCATGCAGGGTTTCACCCACCAGCGGCCAGGTGGCTACCGAATCGGCTGGCGGCGGAATGCGGAAGGCGTCGTTTTTGACCACTGCGATGGTCTGCTGGATCGACTCGGCCACCGAGTCGCCGAGCAGGTACACCGGGATCAGCAGGATAGTGATGGCGATCAGTACGATCAGGCTGGCGGCGCGCGCGTCGCTGCCCAGTCTGCCTCGGAGCATGCCGTGCAACGGGTACAGGGTGATGGCGAGAATCATCGACCAGAGCATCAGGTCGAGAAACGGGCGGAAAATCTGGTAGCAACTGATCACCAGGATGGCGATAAGACCGGCGCGGATCAGCACGTCCAGTAGACCGCGGGACAGCACTTTGTCGGGGAGTGGCGTGGGCTGCATGAGGTTGCTCCTTGCAAGTCGGGTCATCAGGGCGACGGAACGGCGGGCTATCTGAGGTGCACAGAAGGCTTCGATGGTAGCCGAAAGCTGTTGCTGCTGGCACCTCGGTCGTTGCTGATGCGGCCAAGGTCCGCGCACCACGGTTATACTGCGCCGCCGTGCGAGCCCTGCCCGGCGGATTTGTGTTTGAGGAGCTTGCGTGGCCCATCGTGCCCAGCGTCGCTGGTACCCCATCGTTTTTGCCATTGCTGGCCTGGTGCTGTTGCCGCTCAGCGTGCTGTTGCTCAGTTGGCAGGAAGTCGATGGCGAGATCTGGGCGCACCTGTGGCAAACCCAGATGCCGCGCCTGCTGGGCAATACCCTAACGTTGCTGCTCGGCGTTGGCGTCGGCGTGACCCTGCTGGGGGTCAGCCTGGCCTGGCTGACCAGCCTCTGCGAATTTCCCGGTCGGCGCTGGCTGGACTGGGCGCTGATGCTGCCGTTCGCGATCCCCGCCTATGTGCTGGCGTTTGTCTTTGTCGGCCTGCTGGATTATGCCGGGCCGCTGCAGAGCCTGCTGCGCGAGTATGTGGACAGCAGTCTGCGCCTGCCGCGGGTGCGCTCCACCGGCGGGGTGATCGTGGTGTTGGTGCTGGTGTTCTATCCCTACGTCTATCTGCTCGCCCGGGCGGCCTTTCAGGCCCAGGGGCGCGGCTTGCTGGAAGCGGCGCGGGTGCTCGGTCAGTCGCCTTGGCAGGCGTTCTGGCGGGTGGCCTTGCCGGTGGCGCGGCCAGCCATTGGTGCAGGTCTGGCCCTGGCGCTGATGGAAACCCTGGCGGATTTCGGCGCGGTGTCGGTGTTCAACTTCGACACCTTCACCACCGCCATTTACAAGACCTGGTACGGCTTCTACAGCCTTGGCAGCGCCACCCAACTGGCCAGCCTGTTGCTGCTGGCGGTGGCCTTACTGGTCTATGGCGAGCGCCGCGCCCGTGGTGCCGCGCGACCCATGAATGAGCGGCCGCGCGGCAAGGCGCTGTATCACCTGCGTGGCGTGCAAGCGCTGGCGGCCAGCGGCTGGTGCGGCCTGGTGTTCGCCTGTGCCTTCGTCATCCCTGTGCTGCAGTTGTTGGTGTGGGTCTGGCAGCGCGGTCGTTTTGACCTGGATGAGCGTTATATCGGCCTGATCCTGCACAGCCTCTATCTGGGAGGCCTGGCCGCCCTGCTGACGGTGGTGGCAGCCTTGCTGCTGGTGTTTGCTCGCCGTTTAGCGCCGACCCGTACGGTGCGCAGTGCCGTGGCGGTGGCCAACCTCGGTTATGCCCTGCCGGGTTCGGTGCTGGCGGTGGCGCTGATGCTGGCGTTCAGTTACCTGGACAAGACCTTGGTGATACCGCTGTCGAGCCTGCTCGGCGGCGCCGGCAAGCCGTTGCTGCTGGGCAGCCTGGCAGCCTTGCTGCTGGCGTATCTGGTGCGCTTTATGGCGGTCGCCTACGGCCCGCTGGAAGGTGCCCTGGCACGTATCCGGCCGTCCTTGCCGGAAGCCTCGCGCAGCCTCGGGGTCGGTGGCGCCGGTTTGTTTGTGCGTCTTTACCTGCCGTTGCTGTTGCCGGGTGTGTTGTCGGCGGCCTTGCTGGTGTTTGTCGATGTGCTCAAGGAAATGCCCGCCACCCTGCTGATGCGCCCCTTCGGTTGGGACACCTTGGCGGTGCGCATCTTTGAAATGACCAGCGAAGGCGAATGGGCCCGCGCCGCCTTGCCGGCCCTGAGTGTGGTGCTGGTCGGCCTGCTGCCGGTCATAGTGCTGATCCGCCGTTCGGCCCGTGGCACTGGCTGACGGGTGTCCAGTGGCCGACTCAGCGGCTACAATGCGCGCCATTTGCTGCGGCCCAGAGAAATAAACTGGCTCTGCCGAGGCTTTCACGGTGTCGCTCAAGGCGCGCCAAAGCCCAGGCCAGAGCCGCCCGCAGCGTTGCCACGCCCGCAAGGAGTCCTCCATGGGACAGCGCACACCCCTCTACGATCAGCACCTGGCTCTGGGTGCCAAAATGGTCGATTTCGGCGGCTGGGACATGCCGCTGCATTACGGTTCGCAAGTTGAGGAGCACCATCAGGTGCGCCGTGACTGCGGGGTGTTCGACGTGTCGCACATGACCGTGGTGGATGTTAGCGGTGCCCAGGCCAAGGCCTACCTGCAGCATCTGCTGGCCAACGACGTGGAGCGCCTGCAACTGCTCGGCAAGGCCCTGTACAGCGGCATGCTCAACGAGCAGGGCGGGGTGATCGACGACCTGATCGTCTACCTGGCGGCCGACGGCTACCGCGTGGTGGTCAATGCTTCGACCCGCGACAAAGACATCGCCTGGATGGAGAAGCAGACCGCCGGTTTTGACGTGGTGCTCAACGAGCGCGCCGATCTGGCCATGCTCGCCATTCAAGGCCCCCAGGCACGCGCCAAGACGGCCGAACTGGTCAGTACCGCCCGCGCCACCCTGATCCACGGCCTCAAGCCGTTCCAGGGTCTGCCCGACGGCGAGTGGTTTATCGCGCGCACCGGCTACACCGGTGAAGACGGCTTGGAAATCATGCTGCCTGCCGCCGAAGCGCCGGCCTTCCTGGCCGAGCTGGTTGGCGCCGGTATCGCCCCGATTGGCTTGGGCGCGCGCGACACCCTGCGCCTGGAAGCTGGGATGAACCTCTACGGTCAGGACATGAGCGAAGAGATTTCGCCCCTGGCCGCCAACATGGCCTGGACCATTGCTTGGGAGCCGGCCAGCCGTGACTTCGTCGGCCGTGCTGCCTTGCAGGCCCAGCAAGACGCCGGCGTGGCCGACAAACTGGTCGGCCTGGTGCTGGAAGAGCGCGGCGTGCTGCGCGCTCACCAGGTGGTGCGCGTCGAAGGCGCCGGCGAAGGCGAAATCACCAGCGGTAGCTTCTCGCCCACCCTCGGCAAGTCGATTGCCCTGGCGCGGGTGCCGGCGGCCACTGGCGAGCGCGCCGAGGTGGAAATTCGCGGCAAGTGGTACCCGGTACGTGTGGTGCAGGCGAACTTTGTTCGCCACGGTAAGGCCTTGATCTGATCGACGGTCGGTGCCCGCCGCTGCGGTGGCGGGCATCGTTGACCTGCTAACTTTATTCGGGCACTGCGTTGCCCATCCCTGTTACTGAGGAGCTTCACATGAGCAATATCCCCGCCGATCTGCGTTTTGCCGCCAGCCACGAATGGGCCCGCCTGGAAGCCGATGGTTCGGTCACCGTGGGTATTTCCGACCACGCTCAGGAAGCCCTGGGTGACGTGGTTTTCGTTGAGCTGCCAGAAGTCGGTGCCGAACTGGCTGCCGGCCAGGAAGCCGGTGTGGTGGAGTCGGTGAAAGCCGCTTCGGACATCTACGCGCCGATCGCCGGTACCGTGCTGGCCGTCAACGACGTGCTGACCGACAGCCCTGAGCTGGTCAACAGCGACCCGTACGCCAGCTGGTTCTTCAAGCTGCAGCCGAGCAATGGCGCTGATATAGAAGCGCTGCTCGACGCTGCTGGCTATGCCGCTGCCTGCGCTGCCGAAGCCTGATTACCGGTTAATTCCACAAAGCCTCGTCCTTCGAGGCTTTGTGCATTTTGAGAGCATGAACATGTCCCAGTCCTTGTCCCAACTGCAGCAGTCCGCTGCGTTTTTGCGCCGTCACCTCGGCCCCGATGCGCCTGAGCAGCAAGCCATGCTTGCGGCCCTGGGCCTGAGCAGCCGTGCCGAGCTGATCGAGCAGACCGTGCCGCCGGCGATTCGCCTGAATCGCCCGCTGGACCTGCCGCCGGCGCTGGACGAGGAAGCCGCCCTGGCCAAACTGCGTGGTTATGCCGAGCAGAACCAGCTGTGGACCAGCCTGATCGGCATGGGCTACAACGGCACCGTGACCCCGGCCGTGATCGTCCGCAACGTGCTGATGAGCCCGGGCTGGTACACCGCCTACACCCCTTATCAGCCGGAAATTGCCCAGGGTCGCCTGGAAGCGCTGCTGAACTTCCAGCAACTGACCATCGACCTCACCGGTCTGGACTTGGCCAGCGCCTCGTTGCTCGACGAAGCCACCGCCGCTGCCGAAGCCATGGCCATGGCCAAGCGCGTAGCCAAGAGCAAGAGCAACCTGTTCTTTGTTGACCAGAACTGCCACCCGCAAACCATCTCCGTGGTGCAGACCCGCGCCGAGGCCTTTGGCTTTGACGTGGTCATCGACAGCGTCGACAACCTCGCCAGCCATCAGGTGTTTGGTGCCTTGCTGCAGTACCCGGACAGCTTCGGCGAAATCCGCGACCTGCGCCCGCTCATCGAGCAACTGCACGCCCAGCAAGCCCTGGCATGCGTGGCGGCCGACCTGCTCAGCCTGCTGCTGCTGACCCCGCCGGGTGAGTTGGGTGCCGACATCGTGCTCGGCAGCGCCCAGCGTTTCGGCGTACCAATGGGCTACGGTGGCCCGCACGCCGCCTTCTTCGCCTGCCGCGACGAGTACAAGCGCGCCATGCCCGGCCGCATCATCGGCGTGTCGAAAGACGCCCGTGGCAACACCGCCCTGCGTATGGCCCTGCAAACCCGCGAGCAACACATCCGCCGCGAGAAGGCCAACTCCAACATCTGCACCGCCCAGGCGCTGCTGGCCAATATCGCCAGCTTCTACGCCGTCTACCATGGCCCGGCGGGCCTGAAGAACATAGCCCAGCGTGTGCAGCGCCTGACCGCCTTGCTGGCGGCCGGCCTTGAGCAGAAAGGCTTGAAGCGCCGTAATGCGCACTTCTTCGACACCCTGACCATCGACGTCGCTGACCAGCAGGCGGCGATCCTTGCTCGCGCCCATGTGCAGTGCATCAACCTGCGCGTGGTTGACGCTACGACTCTGGGCGTCAGCCTGGACGAAACCTGCAACGCTGACACCGTGGCCAATCTGTTCGACCTGTTCCTCGGCGAAGAGCACGGTCTGGATGTCGCCGCCCTGGACGCTACCGACGTTGCTTCGGGCATCCCGGCTGCGCTGGTGCGTACCTCGGCGTACCTGACCCACCCGGTGTTCAACACCCACCACAGCGAAACCGAAATGCTGCGTTACCTGAAGCAGCTGGAGATCAAGGACCTGGCTCTGAACCAGTCGATGATCCCGCTCGGCTCCTGCACCATGAAGCTCAACGCCACCAGCGAGATGATCCCGATCACCTGGCCGGAATTCGCCAACCTGCACCCCTTCGTGCCAGCTGAACAGGCCGAAGGCTACAAGCTGATGATCGACGAACTGGATGCCTGGCTGCGCGCGGTCACCGGTTTTGACGCCATCTGCATGCAGCCCAACTCGGGTGCCCAAGGTGAATACGCCGGCCTGCTGGCAATCCGCAAATACCACGAGAGCCGTGGTGATGCGCACCGCAATATCTGTCTGATCCCGGCCTCGGCCCACGGCACCAACCCGGCGTCGGCACAGATGGCCAGCATGCGGGTGCAGATCGTCGAGTGCGACACTCAGGGCAACGTCGACCTCGACGACCTGAAGAAGAAAGCCGCCGAAGCTGGCGACCAGTTGTCTTGCCTGATGGCCACCTACCCGTCGACCCACGGTGTGTACGAGGAAGGCATTCGCGAAATCTGCGAAGTTATCCACGCTCACGGCGGCCAGGTATACATGGACGGCGCCAACTTGAACGCCCAGGTGGGCCTGACCCGTCCGGCCGACATCGGTGCCGACGTGTCGCACATGAACCTGCACAAGACCTTCTGTATCCCTCACGGCGGTGGCGGCCCAGGCATGGGCCCGATCGGCGTGCGTGCGCATCTGGCGCCGTTCGTAGCCGATCACCCGGTGGTCAAGATCGACGGTCCGAACCCCGGCAACGGCGCGGTCAGTGCCGCACCTTGGGGCAGCGCGAGCATCCTGCCGATCAGCTGGATGTACATCGCCATGATGGGCCCGCAGCTGGCCGACGCCACCGAAGTGGCGATCCTCAACGCCAACTACCTGAAAGAAAAACTCAGCGCCGCTTACCCGGTGCTGTTCAGCGGCCGTAATGGCCGAGTGGCCCACGAGTGCATCATCGATATCCGCCCGCTCAAGGCACAGACCGGGATCAGCGAAGAAGACGTGGCCAAGCGCCTGATGGACTACGGCTTCCACGCTCCGACCATGTCGTTCCCGGTGCCGGGCACGCTGATGATCGAGCCGACTGAAAGTGAGTCCAAGCATGAACTGGATCGCTTTATCGAAGCCATGCTCAGCATCCGCGCCGAGATCGCCAAGGTCGAAGCCGGCGAGTGGCCAGCCGAGAGCAACCCGCTCAAGGGCGCGCCGCATTCGCTGGCCGATGTCACTGGCGTGTGGGAGCGGCCGTACAGCATCGCCGAGGCGGTTACTCCGTCGCAGCACACCCGTGACCACAAGTACTGGCCAACGGTGAACCGCGTCGACAACGTCTATGGCGACCGTAATCTGCACTGCGCCTGTGTGCCGGTGGATGACTACCGTTAAGCGTTAGCCACAAACGACAAGGCCGCCCACTGGGCGGCCTTGTCGTTTCTGGTGTGTTGACCTCTGTTAAGCGCTGGCGCGCCAGTCGTAGGATGGCGTGGAGCGCAGCGATACCCATCAGGGGTTTACTCGCCGGCGATGATTTGCTGGGTATCGCCAGCTCAACCCAGCCTACAAAAGCTGCTCTAGGACGTGCCTGCTGCCTACCAGCGGTTGCGCACTTCTTCGGCAAAGCCGGGCAGGTGGTTGAGTTGCAGGACCTGGCCGTTTTCCAGGGTGACGTGGCCGCGGTAATGGCCGAACACCTGATGCTGTTCGGAGGCCAGGAGCAGCAGGTTGAGTTTGCTGTTGCGGTCGACACAGGGGGTGAAGTCCAGCTGCAGACGGCCATCGTTGCTGCGCATCTGCCAGGGCTTGAGCCAGTTCTTACGGTCGAAATGGAATGCCACCTGATCCAGCTTATGGGCCACGCCGCGGTACAGCAGCAGGTTCTCGCTGGCCGGGCTGCGGTCGCTGAAGCCGTAGCCGAGGTTGAGGCCAAAGGGCTCGCCGTCGACATAGCCGGACGCCGAGGCCCAGTACCAGGTGTTGTTGTAGGTCCACACGCCGCGGCCCCAGTCGAGCACGCCAAGGTCACGCACCGGACTGAGGTGGTAATGCTTGCCGGCCTGGCGGAATTGGCCGCTGGCCTGCAGGCAGTTGAGCTTGGTGTTGTAGTAGAAGGCTTTGCGCTGCTCGGCCCAGGAGGTGGCGATGTTCATCGACTCATGCTGCGCGGGCAGGCGTAAGGTCAGCTCACCTTCGATGCCGCGGCCATGGGGACCCTGGAACTGCGTGCTGGAGAAATGCACGCGATGTTCGCCGCCGACGCGCTCAATCTGCAGGCTCAGCTGCCCATTGCTGAACTGGATGGCGCCGCTGTCGGCAGTTTCCGGGAAGGCGTGGCGGCCCAGTGGCAGCGGCTGCAGGGTGTCGATTTGCCAGCTGCGGCCTTGCGCCAGGTCGACCAGGCAGATCGCATAAAGCCCGATATAGCCGAGATTGCTGGCGGTCAGGCAGATGGCGAATTGCTCGGGGGAGACCACGGCGTAGTAGTCCCACTCCTTGATCCGCCAGCTGCTCGCGGCAACGGCCTGGCGCTGGTATTGCCAGTAAGGATGGCGGGCCCAGCCGGGCTCGGTCAGGGTGCCGTTGGCTTGCAGAAGCGGGAGCTGTTCTACGATCTCATGCTGCATGGCCTGTCTCTTATTCTTGTGATCGGGCAATTACCAAGCATAAGAGTGTGGGACAGACGTGCCAATGTCGAGCGGTGCTGGCGCTAATCCTGATGCTGGATTAGCACCAGCGGCGGATCAGTCGGCCTGCTGGACCTTGAGCAGTACGCCGTCCTGGCCGACCACTTTGATCGGTGTGCCGACGGGCAGGTCGGGACCGATTACCAGCCACAAACTGTCGCCGGCCTTGATCTTGCCGCGGCCGCCGACGATGGCTTCGTGCAGCACGAACTGCCGGCCCTGTAGCTCACTGCCGCGCTGGTTCAGCCCCGGTTGGTCCGAAGGCTTGGCCGCTGCGCGCTGGCGCCGCCACCAGAACACCGCGGTGAGGATCGACAGGCAGCCAAACAGCAGCAGCTGCCAGGCCCAGGGCAGTTCGGGGAACAGGTACAGCAAGGCGCCGACAATGGCGGCGGCCAGGCCCGTCCACAGCAAGTAGCCGCCAACACCGAACACTTCGAGGATCAGCAGCACGCTGCCGAAGGCCAGCCAGTCCCAGAAGGACAGGTTTTGCAGGTAATCCCACATAATCAGGCCTTCTTGTCGCCGAAGGTGGCTTTGACGATTTCACCGATGCCGCCGATGGAGCCGATCATCTGGCTGGCTTCCAACGGCATCAGGATCACCTTGCTGTTGTTGGCGCTGGCCAGCTTGCCGAGGGCGTCGATGTATTTCTGCGCGACGAAGTAGTTGACCGCCTGCACGTTACCGGCGGCAATCGCCTCCGACACCATGCGCGTGGCTTCCGCTTCAGCCTGGGCCGCACGTTCGCGGGCTTCGGCTTCGAGGAACGCGGCCTGGCGCTGGCCTTCGGCTTCGAGAATCTGCCCCTGCTTCTTGCCTTCAGCCGTCAGAATCGCCGCGGCGCGCAGGCCCTCAGCTTCGAGGATCTGGGCACGCTTGATCCGTTCGGCTTTCATCTGTCCGGACATGGCGGCCATCAGGTCGGCGGGCGGGCTGATGTCCTTGATCTCGATGCGGGTGATCTTGATGCCCCAGGGCGCGGTGGCTTCATCCACGGTCTTCAGCAGTTTCTCGTTGATCGCGTCGCGCTGGCCGAGCATCGCATCCAGTTCCATGGAGCCGAGCACGGTGCGGATATTGGTCATCACCAGGTTGCGGATCGCGTGTTCGAGGTTGTTGACCTCGTAAGCGGCCTGGGCTGAATTGATGATCTGGAAGAAGCAAATGGCGTCGATCTGCACCGTGGCGTTGTCGGCGGTGATGACTTCCTGGGGCGGAATATCCAGCACGCTTTCCATCACGTTGAGCTTGCGACCGATGCGGTCCATCACCGGCACGATGATGTTCAGGCCCGGTTTCAGGGTGTTGGTGTAGCGGCCGAAGCGCTCCACCGTCCATTCGTAGCCCTGCGGCACGACCTTGAAACCCATGAACAGAATGGCCACTGCGAGGCCGACGAAGAGCAACATGACACTGCCGATTTGCATAACGATTCCTTGTAATGGGGGTGGTCAGAGATCCAGTGTACCTGCCCGCCAGCGCTGTTGCGGGGGCGAGCTAAGTCCATTTGTTGCTGAACGGCGCGTCGTTATGCCGTTAAGTCGGAGTGCCTGGCGGCGTCTGCTGCCGCCGAGCTACCTCTGCTCGCTCTGCGGCGTGACGCGCAGCACTTCTTCAATGGTAGTCAGGCCGGCGGCGACCTTCTGTGCGCCGGACAGGCGCAGGCTGCGCATGCCTTCCTTGAAGGCCTGACGGCGCAGGGCCACCAGGTCGGTGCCTTCGGTGATCAGGGTCTTGATATTGTCGTTCAGCTGCATGATTTCATACACGCCGGCGCGGCCACGGTAGCCTGTGTCGCGGCACTCCAGGCAGCCCACGGCTTTGTGCGCGCCGGTCGGTACCGGTGAGCTCCAGGGCTTGGTCAGGCTCTGCCAGTCGTCCTCGGCAATCTCGTGGGGCACTTTGCAATGCGGGCACAGGGTGCGCACCAGGCGCTGGGCCATCACGCCGAGCAGGGTGGCCTTGAGCAGGTAGTGCGGCACGCCGAGTTCTAGCAGGCGGGTGATGGCGCTGGGCGCATCGTTGGTGTGCAGGGTGGAGAGCACCAGGTGGCCGGTAAGCGCCGCCTGGATGGCCATCTCGGCGGTTTCCAGGTCGCGGATTTCGCCGACCATGATGATGTCCGGGTCTTGGCGCATAAGGGCGCGCACGCCGCTGGCGAAGGTCAGGTCGATGTTGGCCTGCACCTGCATCTGGTTGAAGGCCGGCTCGACCATCTCAATCGGGTCTTCGATGGTGCACAGGTTAACTTCGCTGGTCGCCAGCTTTTTTAGGGTGGTGTACAGCGTGGTGGTTTTACCCGAGCCGGTGGGGCCGGTGACCAGGATGATGCCGTTGGGCTGGGCGGTCATGAACTCCCAGCGGCGCAGGTCATCCGGGGAGAAACCCAACTGGTCGAAGCTTTTCAGCAGCACTTCCGGGTCGAAGATCCGCATCACCATCTTTTCGCCGAAGGCGGTGGGCAGAGTGGACAGGCGCAGCTCCACCTCGCCGCCGTCCGGGGTCTTGGTTTTTACCCGGCCGTCCTGGGGTTTGCGCTTTTCTGCGATGTTCATCCGCCCCAGGGATTTCAGGCGACTGACGATGGCCATGGTCACTTGCGGGGGGAATTGGTAGACGGTGTGCAATACGCCGTCGATGCGAAAACGCACGCTGCCCTGTTCGCGCCGCGGTTCAATATGGATGTCACTGGCGCGTTGCTGGAAGGCGTACTGGAACAGCCAGTCGACGATGTTGACGATGTGCGAGTCGTTGGCGTCCGGCTCCTGGTCGCTGGCGCCGAGCTTGAGCAGTTGCTCGAAGTTGCCGAAATTACTGAGCTTCTGGTCGATGCTGTTGGCGCCGCTGACCGACTTGGCCAGGCGGAAGAACTCCACGGTGAAACGCTGAATGTCGCCGGGGTTGGCCACTACGCGCTTGATCGGGCGCTTGAGCACGTGCATCAAGTCGCTTTCCCACTTGTGCATAAACGGCTGGGCGCTGGCGATGGTCACGGCGTCCTTGTCCACCGCCACGGCGAGGATCTTGTGCCGTTGGGCGAAGGCGTAGGACATCAGCGGGGTGACGGCGGCCACGTCGATCTTCAGCGGGTCGATGCGCAGGTACGGCTGGTTGGCCAGGGCGGCGAGCCAGACGGTGAGGTGTTCCAGTTCGAGCTTCTTGCCTGGATGGCGCAGGTTGTCCAACTGCTGGCTGGCGATAAATTCCAGGGGGTGCTGCTGGTTGTTGACCGCGCTGCGGCGGATGGTCAGGCACTGTTCGGCCGTGGCCTGGGTCAGGTAGCCCTGGCTGACCAGCTCACGCAGCAGGTCGTTGAGATCCAGCAAGCGATCCGGGGCAGACGAGGCGTGGGCAGGCATAAAGCATCCTTGGGGTGTGACGACAGGCGGTCAATTTAGCGCGTTTGCCGGCGCCGTGGTGGGTTTTAACCGGCCGCGGCGCGGGCACATCGGCAGTGCCTGTGAGCTTACTTGACCAGCACTTTCCAGGCTTTGAGGCTTTGCACAGTTTGCGCCTGGCTCATGCGCTCATCCAACAGCTCCGGGCTGATCGGGCGCTGGGCCAGCTCGCTGAGCTTGCACAGCTCACCGTACAGGCGGTCGACTTCCGGCACGTCCAACACATTGCGGGCCAGGTGCAGCCAGGTCAGCAGACGTTCGAGGCGCGGCAGCTGCTCGGCCAGGTCTTCCGGTTGTTGCTGGTAGCGCTTCAGTTGCAGGTCGTTGCCTTCGTCTTTAAGTAGGGTCGGCAGCCAGTTGCCCAGTGCTGCGGCGCCCTGGCGGTTGCCGCGGTTGTTGCGCTCGGCGGTCCAGGCGCGGGCTAGCAGCCAGCGCGACAGGTTGAGCGAGAACAGGCCCCAGCGGGTGCCCTGCAGCTCTGCGGCGAACTGCGCCGGGGCGGCCTGACGGGTGCTGTCGTCGAGCACGCCGGCCTGCACCCGTGGGCGCCACTCGTTGAGCAGGGCGTCGAGCAGGCTGCGCAGCTCGCTGCTGCTGCTGCGCGGGGCAGCCTGGCCGAGGCTGCCGAGCAAGGCGCGCAGTTCGCTGAGTTGCGCGACCCAGTCGACCAGCAGGCGCCAGTGGCCATTGAAGCGGTATTGCTCGGCCAGGCGCTGGCTGCTGCCCAGCAGATGCCAGGCCAGCGCTGCGAAGGCGTCGTCCAGCGGTTGCTCGGCGTCGATGGTCGGCGCTGGCAGGCTGAGGCTGTAGCTGTTGGCGTCGAACAGGCGATAACCGCGCTCGGCCTTGCTGATATCGCAGGGCATCAGCGCCAGGTCAGCAGCCAGTTCGGCGGCCAGCTCCAGCAGGGCGGAGGGTTCGCCTTCGCGCAGCTCCAGCTCCAGCTCGCAGATTTCTTCTTCGAGCTTGCCGGCGACGACTTTGCCGAGGTCGAGGGCGGCCTCGATGACCACCTTGGCTTTGCCGCGGCCCCAGGCGATTTCGGCTTTTTCACGGACGAAGTCGGTGCTGAAGATGGCTTGCAGCTGCTTCTTGTCCAGTTCGGCCAGGCTTGCCGGCCAGCAGTCGGCGGTCAGCTTCTTGGCATCCAGCTTGGCTTTGCTCAGCGGCCAGTCGTATTCATTGCGTTCGGACAGGCCGGCCACGCTGTGCCCGCGGGTCTTCAGGGTCTGGATGATATCGTCGCCGTCGCGGCGGATGCGCAGGGCCACCTTGGCCTGGGCCAGGTCACGTGCCGGGGTGTCGAAGTACTGGTTGAGCAGTTCGTGGCGGGTCCAGCCACTCTTGTTGCGCTTCTTCAGCAACGGGTGCTCGCGCAGGGCAGCGAGGGTCTCGCGACTGACTCGCAGCTTGATTTCGGTTTCTTTCTGCATGATCGAGTCTCGCGAAAAATGGGGTGGCTCAAGCGCACAAAGCCGCCCATGTGGCGGCTTTGTGCAGTAACGCTGCAGGCGAGCTTAGACGAACAGTTTCACGCCCAGCCAGAACAGGCCGGCGGACAGTGCAATGGTGGCCGGCAGGGTCAACACCCAGGCCATCAGGATGGTGCGCACGGTGCCCAGTTGCAAGCCGCTCTTGTTCGCCACCATGGTGCCGGCGACGCCCGAGGACAAGACGTGGGTGGTGGACACCGGCAGGCTGTAGATGTTGGCCATGCCGATGGCAATAGCGGCGGTGATCTGCGCACTCATGCCCTGGGCGTAGGTCATGCCCTGCTTGCCGATCTTCTCGCCGACGGTCAGTACCACGCGCTTCCAGCCGATCATGGTGCCCAGGCCGAGGGCCAGAGCGACCGCGAGGATGACCCAGAACGGGGCATATTCGGTGGTAGCAGTGAGGTCTTTACGCAGCTTGTCGAGGTCGGCGACTTCACGCTTGGGCAGCTCTTTGAGCTTGCTGACCTTCTTCGCGGTGTCGTCCAGGCACAGCAGGTAACGGCGCACCTGGGTGCGATCCTGTTGCGCCATGCTGTTGTAGTCGGTCACCCCGTCGAGGCTCTTGATCAGCGCGGCGATGGTCGGTTCGGTGAGTTTGACGTCGCAGCGGAACTGCTTTGGCAGTTCGGTGGTGCCGTTCTTGCCGAGGGCCAGGTACTCATTCAGCGAGTCGTTGTTACGGGTGTAGAACTCGCTCAAGTGCTGGGCCGCGTCGCGGGTACGCTCGATCTGGTAGGTGGTGCTGTTGAGGTCGAGGACGAACTTGGCCGGCACGATGCCGATCAGCACCAACATGATCAGGCCGATACCCTTCTGGCCGTCGTTGGAGCCGTGCACGAAGCTCACGCCCATGGCCGACAGGACCAGCACCAGGCGGTTCCAGAACGGTGGGTGCTTCTTGCCGTCGATGCTCAGGCGTTGCTCGGGGTTGGTGTGCATCTTCGATTCACGGCGCAGCCACTTGAGGCCGAGCAGGATCAGGGCGGCGACGATAAAGCCGGCGGCCGGCGAGAGCAGCAGCGACAGGGCGATATCGATCGCTTTTTGCCAGTTCACCCCGGTGCTCAGGGGGATGTCGGCGATCAGGGCGTTGGCCAGGCCAACCCCGAGGATCGAGCCGATCAGGGTGTGCGAACTGGAGGCCGGAATGCCGAAGTACCAAGTGCCGAGGTTCCAGGCGATGGCGGCGCTGAGCATGGAGAACACCATCACCAAGCCATAGGCGGTGTTGGTGCTGATCAGCAGTTCGACCGGCAGCAGGTGGACGATGGCATAGGCGACGCCGACGCCACCGAGCAAAACGCCGAGGAAGTTGAAGCAACCGGACAAAATCACCGCCAGGTGGGGTGGCATTGCCTTGGTGTAGATCACCGTGGCCACCGCGTTAGCAGTGTCATGGAAACCATTAATGAATTCGAAGGTCAGGACAAAGGCCAGAGCCAGTAACAAGCTCACAGCGACCCAGGCATCAAGCCCACTGAAGATATCGAACATGACGGTTTTGTGACCGATGGAAGTTAGGGGGCGCGAATTATGCCAGAACGTCACTGGCTTTGCTGACGCGATCCGCCGAACGTATCGTCAGGCCATGGGAGGCGGGCGTTTGCGGCTGTGCGTTGGGCGTTTCTTTTGCCTGGCCAAGGCGGCATGATGGCCCTTGGTTACAGGAGACCGCCCATGCCCCTGCCTTCTCTCAAAGAGCAGTTTGCCGCCTTGATTGCCGCGCCTTCGGTGAGCTGCACCCAGCCCGCCTGGGATCAGTCCAACCTGGCGGTTATCGAGTTGCTGGCCAGCTGGCTGGGTGACCTCGGCTTCGCCTGCGAGGTGCAAACCATCGCCCCGGGCAAGGCCAATCTCCTCGCCACCTATGGCAGTGGCCCCGGCGGCTTGGTGCTGGCTGGTCACAGTGACACCGTGCCGTTCGACGCAGCGTTGTGGCAGAGCGACCCGCTGGCCCTCACTGAGTCAGGTGACCGCTGGGTGGGCCTGGGCGTGTGCGACATGAAGGGCTTCTTCCCGCTGGTGATCGAAGCGGTGCGCACTTTGCTCGATCAGCCGTTCAAGCAGCCCTTGTTGATTCTCGCCACCTGCGACGAGGAAAGCTCGATGTCCGGCGCTCGCGCCCTGGCCGAAGCCGGTCGGCCCCTGGGGCGGGCGGCGGTGATTGGTGAACCGACGGGATTGAAGCCCATCCGCCTGCATAAAGGCGTGATGATGGAGCGTATCGATATCCTCGGTCAGAGCGGCCACTCCTCCGACCCGAGTCTGGGTCGCAATGCTATGGATGCCATGCATGCGGCTATCGGCGAGCTGCTGGTGCTGCGCCAGCAATGGCAGCAGGAATACCTCAATCCCCTGTTCAACGTGCCCCAGCCGACCCTCAACCTCGGTTGCATTCATGGTGGCGATAACCCCAACCGCATCTGTGGCCAGTGTTCCCTGGAGTTCGACCTGCGGCCGCTGCCGGGCATGGACCCTGAGGTGCTGCGTGCGGCGATTCGGCAGAAGCTGCAACCGCTGGCCGAGCAGCGTCAGGTGCGCATCGAGTACGGGCCGATCTTCCCCGGTGTGCCGCCTTTCGAGCAGGCCGCCGACAGCGAATTGGTGCGCCTGGCCGAGCGTCTTACTGGCCAGGCCGCCGATGCGGTAGCCTTTGGCACCGAAGCGCCGTATCTTCAGCAGCTCGGTTGCGAAACCCTGATTCTTGGGCCTGGCGACATCGCTTGCGCGCACCAGCCCAACGAGTACCTGGAGCTTGCGCGGATCGAACCGACGGTGCAGATTCTGCGCCAGCTGATCGACCACTACTGCCTGCGGCCGAGCCTGTGAGCCGGCGCTGTCATTTATCTGTATCAAGGAGCTTGAGCGTGCTGCTGCCCCAACTTCGACGATAACGCCGTGACCTCTTGCTTCGGCCCGAACTTGGAACTGGCGCGGCAAATTCGCGCTTTCTCGCAGTGCAACACAGGCTCATTTGCTCATGCACGACTACGTTAACTGGCTCCGTCACGCGTCCCCCTATATCAACGCCCACCGCGACTGCACCTTTGTGGTGATGTTGCCCGGTGAGGGTGTGGCCGATGCCAATTTTGGCAATATCGTCCACGACCTGGTGCTGCTGCACAGTCTTGGCGTGCGCCTGGTACTGGTGCATGGCTCGCGCCCGCAGATCGAAACCCGGCTGGCGGCCCGTGGCCTGACGCCGCACTTTCACCACAATTTGCGGATTACCGACAGCTCGACTTTGGAATGCGTGATCGACGCCGTCGGCCAGATGCGCATCGCCATCGAGGCGCGCCTGTCCATGGACATGGCCGCTTCGCCGATGCAGGGTGCGCGCTTGCGGGTGTCCGGCGGCAACTTCGTCACCGCGCGGCCAATCGGCGTGCTCGAGGGGGTCGACTATCACCACACCGGCGAAGTGCGCCGGGTCGACCGCAAGGGCATTGGTCGCTTGCTGGACGAGCGCAGCATCGTGCTGTTGTCGCCGTTGGGCTATTCGCCCACCGGGGAGATTTTCAACCTCGCCTGCGAAGACGTGGCCATGCGCGCGGCCATCGACCTGCAGGCGGACAAACTGCTGTTGTTCAGCAGCGAGCGTGGCTTGCTGGATGACACCGGTGCGCTGATCCGCGAACTGCGTCCGCAGCAGGTGCCAGCCCATCTGGCGCGGCTGGGTAGCGATTACCAGGCCGAGCTGCTGGATGCTGCCGCCCAGGCTTGCCGGGCCGGCGTGGCGCGCAGTCATATCGTCAGCTACAGCGCCGATGGCGCCTTGCTCACCGAGCTGTTCACCCGCGACGGTGGTGGCACCCTGGTCAGTCAGGAGCAGTTCGAGTCGCTGCGTGAGGCGACCATCGAAGATGTGGGGGGGTTGATCGACCTGATCAGTCCGCTGGAAGAGCAGGGCATTCTGGTGCGCCGTTCCCGTGAGGTGCTGGAGCGCGAGATTGGCCAGTTCAGCATCGTCGAGCGTGATGGCCTGATCATCGCCTGCGCGGCGCTGTATCCGATTGCCGATTCGCAGGCAGGTGAGTTGGCGTGTCTGGCGGTTAATCCGGAGTATCGCCACGGTGGCCGCGGTGACGAGTTGCTGGAACGCATCGAGGAACGTGCTCGGGATCTGGGCCTGAACACCTTGTTTGTACTCACCACCCGCACCGCCCACTGGTTTCGCGAGCGCGGCTTTCAGCCCAGCAGCGTCGAGCGTCTGCCCGCCGCGCGTGCCTCGCTGTATAACTATCAGCGTAATTCGCAGATCTTCGAAAAGGCCTTGTAAGGCACTTGCTGCGCGCGGCGCCGGGGTGACTCAGGCGCTGCGCTGCTGGCGTTGCAACTGCTCAGCGCCATCGTCCCAGCCCGCTTCCCATGCTGCCGCGAGCACGTCTGCCGGATATGGCTGACGGTTCAGGCCGTGGCCGGTGAGGCCCGCCATGTAACCTTGCTGGTAAGCCTTGTTGAGGCTTTCCAGACTCCAGTGCTGGTCGTGGTCGGGAAGCGCGACAGGCGCCATGGCTGAGCTCGCAATGAGAGGACTGCGCTAATGCTAGCGCTCTCCCGACAGCAAGCCGAGGCCGACGTGCGCTTTGCCTGCGCCAGTGTCGGCTTTTGTGATGGCATCGACGCTCGCACCAGCTTGCGCACCGGCCGTCGGTCGACGTCCGGTCAGTGAGCCGTCAAACCTGCAGGATGCTGGCCTGGTAAGCGGCCACAAAGGCATCGAAATCACCCTGGGGTTCGGCCTCCATGGCTTGCTGTTGCTGCAGTGATTCGGCTACCGAGGCGGCAAAGGCAGCCTGTTCGGCGGCGCTCAGCGGCTGGCTGCGCAGGGTTTCGGCATGGGCGCGGCTGTGGCGCAGGGCGAATTGGGCGAAGCTCTCGCCGTTCTCCTGGAGCTGCGCCAGAACCTGCGCCGATGGCGTCAGGCTTGGGTCGGCGACCTTGGCCCTCTGCAGCGCCAGGCTGGCGGCGTGGGCGTCGCCGCCGTGGCTCTGGTCCAGCAGGTCAGCCAGCGGCGCGATGCTGTCCAGCAGCTGCGCGGCCAGGGTGCTCAGTTCAACGTTTTGCCCTTCGTGCAGCAGTTGCAGGCCGGGGCGCCGACCTTCCTTGACCACGGTGAGGAAGTTGGCGCTGGCCGCACGGCATTCGGCGCTGGCCAGGCTCGGGCTGTCTTCAAGGGCGCAGAACAGCAGGAAGGCGTCGAGGAAGCGTGCTTCGGCCAGGTCGATACCCAGCGGCAGGAACGGGTTGATGTCCAGACAGCGTACTTCGATGTACTGCACGCCGCGGGCCATCAGCGCCTGGATCGGCCGCTCGCCGCTGTCGGTGACGCGCTTTGGGCGGATGGTCGAGTAGTACTCGTTCTCGATCTGCAGGATGTTGCTGTTCAGCTGCAGCCACTCACCGTCTTTCTGCGTGCCGATCGCGGCGTAGGCGGGGTAGGGCGTGGCCACGGCCTGGCGCAGGCTGTCGGTGTAGCTCTTGAGGTTGTCGTAGCAGGGCGTCAGGCCGCTCTGGGCGCTGCTCTGGTAGCCCAGGTCGCTCATCCGCAGGCTGGTGGCATAGGGCAGGTACAGGGTGTCGGCATCCAGTTGCTGCAACTGGTGCGGGCGGCCGCGCATAAAGCCGGCATCCAGGGCCGGCGAGGCGCCGAACAGGTACATCAGCAGCCAGCTGTAACGACGGAAGTTGCGGATCAGGGCGATATAGCGCGCCGACTGGTAATCGCGGTCGCCGAGGGTTTCGCCTTCGTCGGCATGCAGCAGGGGCCACAGCGCTTCCGGCAGGGAGAAATTGTAGTGAATGCCGGCAATGCACTGCATGGTCTTGCCGTAGCGCAGGGCCAGGCCCTGGCGGTACACGTACTTCAGGCGGCCGATATTGGAGTTGCCGTAGCGGGCGATCGGAATCACCTCTTCCTCTGGCAACGGGCAGGGCATCGATGGGCTCCACAGGTACTCGTCACCGAGCTGGCTGTAGGCGAAGCGATGGATGCGCTGCAGTTCATCCAGGGTCTGCGCCGGGTCGGGGCGCGCCGCGGTGATGAATTCCAGCAGCGACTCGGAATAGTCGGTGGTGATCTGCGGGTGGGTCAGGGCCGAGCCCAGCGCTTGCGGGTGCGGGGTCAGGGCCAGCTGGCCGTGGCCGTCAACGCGCAGGCATTCGCGTTCGATGCCGTGCAGGCACTGGCTGAGCAGAGGCTGGTTGGCGCGCTCGCCGAGCAGGGCCAGGCGACGGGACAAAAGAGGGCTCAAAGTCGAATTCCTTTACGCGGCTGACCCGCCAATATGGGGATGCTTGCGGCGCACTACAAGGGGGCAGCGTGGCGGCCGGAGTGAATTAATCACGGGATGCTTTAGTCGTGGGATGGGTTGAGGCGCGCAGCGGTGATACCCATCGGGGTGATGATGGGTATCGCTACGCTCAACCCATCCTACGTTTGCCGGTTTATTTGCAGATAAAGGTCGCCTGGGCCGTGGCCACCAGCTTGTCGCCCTGCAGGGCGCGGGCCTCCAGCACGTGCACCTTGCGCCCGGCATTCAGCACCTTGGCATGGCAGATCACCTCGCCGTCGCTGACGGCGCGGATGTAGTTGATCTTGCATTCCAGGGTCATGCTGCCGGCTTCGCCGCCGAACAGGCTGTGGCTGGCCTGGCCGAGGGCGGTGTCGATCAGCGAAAACAACGCGCCGCCGTGCATCCGCCCGTGCAGGTTGAGCAGTTGTGGTTGCATGCTCATGCGTACCTGGGCTTCGCCGTTCTCGGCTTTGTCGATGCACATGCCCAACAAATCGCTGAAGGCGCTGTTCTTGCCGACAGAAGCTTGCTCGCTCATGGCTACTTCCTCATGTTCTTGGCGTTGGCGAACAACGCGGCCATGCCGGCGTTGGCCGGGGCAGGCTTGTCCTGGCTGGAGTGGCGTTCGGTGCGCGGGGTGTTGCCGCCCGGCTTACTGCCACGTGCGCCGCCACGTGGACCTTCGACTTTCTCGCCGGGCGTATCGCCCATGCGCATGCTCAGGGCTACGCGGTTGCGTGGGATGTCCACTTCCATGACTTTGACTCGCACGATGTCACCGGCTTTGACCACTTCGTAAGGGTCTTTAACGAACTTCTCTGACAGCGCCGAAATATGTACCAGGCCGTCCTGGTGCACGCCGATATCGACGAAGGCGCCGAAGTTGGTCACGTTGGTGACCACGCCTTCCAGCTGCATGCCCAGTTTGAGGTCCTTGAGGCTTTCTACACCTTCCTGGAACTCGGCGGTCTTGAACTCCGGGCGCGGGTCGCGGCCGGGTTTTTCCAGCTCGACGAGGATGTCACTGACCGTGGTCAGGCCGAACTGCTCGTCGGTGAACTGCTTGGGGTCGAGGCGCTTGAGGGTGCCGGCGTCGCCGATCAGCGAGCGAATGTCACGGCCGGTGTTGGCGGCGATACGCTCCACCAGCGGGTAGGTTTCCGGGTGCACGGCGGAGGCGTCCAACGGGTTGTCGCCGTTCATTACGCGCAGGAAGCCGGCGGCTTGTTCGAAGGTCTTGTCGCCCAGGCGCGGGACTTTCTTCAGTGCTGCGCGGGTCTTGAATGCGCCGTGGGCGTCGCGGTGGGCGACGATGTTCTGCGCCAGCGTCGTATTCAGGCCGGAGATGCGCGCCAGCAGGGCCACCGAGGCGGTGTTTACATCGACGCCGACGGCGTTCACGCAGTCTTCCACCACCGCGTCCAGGCCACGGGCCAGTTTCAGTTGCGAGACGTCATGTTGGTACTGGCCGACGCCGATGGATTTCGGGTCGATCTTCACCAGTTCGGCCAGCGGGTCTTGCAGGCGGCGGGCAATGGACACCGCGCCACGCAGCGACACGTCGAGGTCGGGGAATTCCTTGGCGGCCAGCTCGGAGGCCGAGTACACCGAGGCGCCGGCCTCAGACACCATGACCTTGGTCAGCTTCAGGCTCGGCAGTTGCTTGATCAGGTCGGCGGCCAGTTTGTCGGTCTCGCGGCTGGCGGTGCCGTTGCCGATCGAGATCAGGTCGACCTTATGCTTGGCGCACAACTTGGCCAGGGTCATCAGGGTGCCGTCCCAGTCGTTGCGCGGCGCGTGCGGGTAGACGGTGGCGGTGTCCAGCACTTTGCCGGTGGCATCCACTACCGCCACCTTGCAGCCGGTGCGCAGGCCCGGATCGAGGGCCAGGGTCGCCCGCGGACCGGCCGGCGCAGCCAGCAGCAAGTCGTGCAGGTTGCGGGCAAAGACCATGATCGCCTCGTCTTCGGCGCCTTCGCGCAGCTCACCGAACAGGTCGGTTTCCAGGTGGGTGTAGAGCTTGACCTTCCAGGTCCAACGCACCACTTCGCCCAGCCATTTGTCTGCCGGGCGGCCCTGGTTGCTGATGCCGAAACGCTCGCCGATCATGCCCTCGCAGGGGTGCATGCTGCCTGGCAGCTCATCGCCGACTTTCAGGCTGGCGCTGAGGAAGCCTTCGTTGCGGCCACGGAAGATCGCCAGGGCGCGGTGCGACGGCACGCCCTTGAAGCGTTCGTCATGTTCGAAGTAGTCGCGAAACTTTGCCCCTTCTTCTTCCTTGCCGGCCACCAGGCGCGCGCTCAGGGTGGCTTCCTGCTTGAGGAAGTTGCGCAGGCTGGCGAGCAGGGTGGCGTCTTCGGCGAAGCGTTCCATGAGGATGTACTTGGCGCCTTCGAGCACGGCCTTGATGTCGGCGAAGCCTTTTTCGGCGTCGATAAAGCGCGCCGCTTCGCTTTCCGGGGCCAGCGATGGGTCGTTGAACAAGGCGTCGGCCAGCTCGCCGAGGCCGGCTTCCAGGGCGATCTGGCCCTTGGTGCGGCGCTTTTGCTTGTAGGGCAGGTACAAGTCTTCGAGGCGGGTCTTGGTGTCGGCCAGGTTAATCTCGCGGGTCAGCTCGGGGGTCAGCTTGCCCTGCTCGTCGATGCTGGCGAGGATGCTGGCGCGGCGGTCGTCCAGCTCGCGCAGGTAGCGCAGGCGCTCTTCCAGGTTACGCAGTTGGGTGTCGTCGAGGCTGCCGGTGACCTCTTTGCGGTAGCGGGCGATAAAGGGCACGGTTGAGCCTTCATCCAGCAGCGCTACGGCGGCAGCCACCTGTTGCGGGCGCACGCCCAGTTCTTCGGCGATGCGGTTGTTGATGCTGAGCATAGAGACACCTGACGCAAAGTGAACACAGGCAGGCCGGCAGGCCCGTCGCAAAATGGCCGGCATTATACCCAGCGCGGCATGCTGCGGGGCGCCCTGCACCGGGCAGGACAAATCTGCTAACAATGGCCGCCGTACAGGCGGACGGTGGCTGCGCCATAATCGCCTAATCATGAAAGGAGCCGTTATGCCCCCTGAATCGAAAGTTGCCGTGGTCGAAGGCGAAAAAATCCTCATCGTCGATGACGATCCCGGCCTGCGTCGTTTGCTTGAACGCTTCCTCAGCGAGCAGGGTTACCGCGTGCGCGCGGTGGAAAACACCGAGCAGATGGACCGCATGCTCAGCCGCGAGCTGTTTCACCTGTTGGTGCTCGACCTGATGCTGCCGGGCGAAGATGGCATGGCCGCGTGCAAGCGTCTGCGCGATGGCAACAACCAGATGCCGATCATCATGCTCACCGCCAAGGGCGACGAGGGCAGTCGTATCCAGGGCCTTGAGCAGGGCGCTGACGACTACCTCGGCAAGCCGTTCAACCCGCGTGAATTGCTGGCGCGGATCAAGGCCGTGTTGCGTCGCCAGGCACCGGTGGTGCCGGGTGCGCCGACCAGCGCCGACGAAACCGTCAGCTTCGGTGACTACGTGCTGTTTCTCGCCACCCGCGAGCTGAAGAAGGGCGACGAAGTACACATGCTCACCACTGGTGAGTTCGCCGTGCTCAAGGCGCTGGTGCAGCACGCCCGCGAACCGTTGACCCGCGACAAGCTGATGAACCTGGCCCGCGGTCGCGAGTGGGATGCGCTGGAGCGCTCTATCGACGTGCAGATCTCCCGTCTGCGCCGGCTTATCGAGCCGGACCCGTCCAAGCCGCGCTATATCCAGACGGTCTGGGGCGTGGGCTATGTGTTTGTGCCGGATGGCAATAAGTAGGCACTGACGCGACGCAACAGTCCTGTTTCCTCCGCTCTTTGTGGTTAGGCATTAATGAAAACCCCGCTGTGGTTCCCGCAAAGCTTCTTCGCCCGCACCTTGTTGCTGGTGTTGGGCGTGGTGCTGTTCTCCAAGGCGCTGACCCTGGTTTATCTGATGATGAACGAGGACATGCTGGTGGACCGCCAGTACAGCCACGGCACCGCCTTGACCTTGCGCGCCTACTGGGCGGCGGATGATAAATCGCGGGTGGCCATCGCCAAGGCTTCGGGGCTGCGCATCGCGCCAGTTGAGAGCGTGCCGGCCGGCGAGCACCATTGGCCCTACAGCGAGGTGTTCGAGCGGCAGATGCAGGACGAGTTGGGTGCTGACACCGAGGTGCGTGTGCGCGTGCAGAGCCCACCGGCCCTATGGGTGCGGGCGCCGAGTCTGGGCCCAGAGTGGTTGATCGTGCCGCTGTATCCGCACCCGCTGCGTGGCCAGCGGATCTGGAGCGTGCTGGGCTGGTTCCTGGCCATCGGCGTGCTGTCCACCGGCGCTGCCTGGATCTTCGTACGCCAGCTCAGTGCGCCGCTTAAACGCCTGGTATTCGCCGCTCGCCAGCTCGGCCAGGGGCGCAGTGTGCGCCTGCCGGCCAGCGATACACCGAGCGAGATGGCCGAGGTGTACCGCGCCTTTAACCAGATGGCCGAAGATGTTGAGCAGGGTGCACGCGAGCGTGAGTTGATGCTGGCAGGCGTATCCCATGACCTGCGCACACCGCTGACGCGCCTGCGTTTGGCGTTGGAATTGCTGCACAGCGATGCCGAACTGACCGAAGACATGGTCCGCGACATCGAAGACATGGACGCCATCCTCGACCAGTTCCTCGCTTTTATCCGCGACGGCCGCGACGAGGCGCCGGAAGAGATCGACCTCGGCGCCCTGATTCACGACGTGGTGGCGCCCTACAACCAGCAGCAGGAGCGCGTGCGCCTGTGTCTGGAGGCCATGCCGCCGCTGCCGTTACGCCGCGTGTCGATCAAACGCCTGCTGGTCAATCTGATCGAAAACGCCCTGCGCTACGGCGGCCATGGGGTCGAAGTGGCGGCTTACGTGACGGGCAGCTGCGGCGCTCCTTATGTGGTCCTGAGCGTGCTGGACCGTGGTGCTGGCGTTGATCCGACGGAGCTGGATGCGATCTTCAATCCGTTTATCCGTGGCGACCGTGCCCGCGGTGGCAAAGGCACGGGCCTCGGCCTGGCCATCGTCAAACGCATCGCCGCCCTGCACGGCGGCAGTGTTGAACTGCGCAACCGCTCCGGCGGTGGCATGGAAGCCCGGGTGTGTTTGCCGATCGGCCTGATGTTGCCGCGCGACGCGGTGTGACGAGCCAGACGTAGCGCCCCAAGCCTTGATGGGTAGCGCTGCGCTCAACCCATCCTACGTGGCTGACCCAGCGCTCACCGCTTAGCCCTTGCCCTTGGTGCGGGTCAGGTGCGGGCCGCCGTTTTTCTCGATGTACTGGATGATCATCGAGGCCACGTCCTTGTTGGTGGTGACTTCGATGCCCTCCAGGCCCGGTGAGGAGTTCACTTCCATCACCAAGGGGCCGTGATTGGAACGCAGGATGTCGACGCCGGCCACCGACAGGCCCATGACCTTGGCGGCACGGATCGCGGTCATGCGTTCTTCCGGGGTGATTTTGATCAGGCTGGCGGTACCACCACGGTGCAGGTTGGAGCGAAATTCACCGGGCTTGGCCTGGCGTTTCATGGCTGCGATCACTTTGTCGCCGACCACGAAGCAGCGGATGTCGGCACCGCCGGCTTCCTTGATGTACTCCTGCACCATGATGTTCTGCTTGAGGCCCATAAAGGCCTCGATCACCGACTCGGCTGCCGTTTCGGTTTCGCACAGCACCACGCCGATGCCCTGGGTGCCTTCCAGCACCTTGATCACCAGCGGCGCGCCGCTGACCATGCGGATCAGGTCGGGGATGTCGTCCGGTGAGTGGGCAAAGCCGGTCACCGGCAGGCCGACGCCGCGCCGTGACAGCAATTGCAATGAGCGCAGCTTGTCGCGCGAACGGCTGATGGCCACCGATTCGTTGAGCGGGAACACGCCCATCATCTCGAATTGGCGCAGCACGGCGCAGCCGTAGAAGGTCACCGAAGCGCCGATCCGCGGGATCACCGCATCGAAGCCTTCCAGCGCCTGGCCGCGGTAGTGGATCTGCGGCTTGTGGCTGGCGATGTTCATATAGGCGCGCAGGGTGTCGATCACCACCATCTCATGTCCGCGCTCGGTGCCGGCTTCGACCAGGCGGCGGGTGGAATACAGGCGCGGGTTGCGCGACAGCACAGCGATCTTCATTGAACACCCGTAACGGTAGAGTTGGCAGCCGGGATCGCCGGCTTGTCCTGAATATATGAAAGTGCCGGATTGACCACCAGTTGCCCGTCCACCAAGGCATTGGCGCCGATCAGCAAGCGGTAGCGCATGGCTTTGCGACAGGTCAGTGTGAAGTCCACCGGCCAGCTGCGGTCACCCAGGCTCAGGGTGGTGCGAATCACATAGCGGCTCTGGGTATGGCCGTTGGAGCTTTTTATGGTTTTTAGCGTCAGCAGCGGTGCCTCGCAGTGGCGATGGCGCAGTTGCATGACGGTGCCGAGGTGGGCGGTGAAACGCACCCAGCTATGGCCGTCGCGTTCGAAGGGCTGAATATCGGTGGCATGCAGGCTTGAGGTGCTGGCGCCGGTGTCGATCTTGGCGCGCAGGCCGGCCACCCCGAGGTCGGGCAGGGCTACCCACTCGCGCAGGCCAATCACACTGAGTTGATCGAATGTTTTCAAAACGCTTTCCGCATGGCGGCCACGGCGCTTGGCTTAGCGCCAGGCCGTGGCAGGAATCTCGGCCAGGGCTTTGAACGCCGGTTTGGCAAACCAGTAACCCTGCATCAGGTAGATGCCGGCGTCCGCGAGGAAGTCGCGTTCGCCAGCGGTTTCAATGCCCTCGGCGATCACGGTAACAGCCAGATCCGCACACATTGTGACAATCCCGCGGACGATCGCCTGGCGCGCCTTGTCACGATCGATATTACGGATCAGCGCCATGTCCAGCTTGATCAGGTCGGGCTGGAAATCGGCCAGCAAATTGAGACCGGAATAGCCGGCGCCAAAGTCATCGATGGCGGTCTTGAAACCGAACTCGCGGTATTCACGGAGGATGTTGGTGAGGTGGCTGTTGTTGTCCACTTGCTCCGTTTCGATGGTTTCGAAAATCAGCCGGTCGAGGGGGAAGTTGTGGGTGCGCGCGGCTTCCAGCGTGCTGCGGATGCACAACTCCGGGCGATACACGGCATTGGGCAGGAAATTGATCGATAAATAAGAGTCCATGCCCAGCTCCTTGGCCTGAGCAATCGCGGTGGTCCGGCAGCGCTGGTCGAAACGGTAGCGGTTATCATCGTTGACCCGGCTGAGCACCGACAGCGCGCCTTCGCCGTTGCTGCCGCGAACCAGGGCCTCGTTGGCGAAGATGGACTGGTCACGCAGGTCGACAATCGGCTGGAAGGCAAAGGCGAAATCAAAATCCAGATCCTGGCCCGTCTGGCAGCCCGTGCAGGGACCGGTTGAGGTTAGGGATTGAGGGAATTTAGTCACATCGACTCCGGCGCAATACGCTTCTCAAGCTTAAGGGTTGTTCGCTAGTGTGAGCCTAGCCAGCGGCTTTGACTAATGGCGAGAGTATCTCGCCTTGCCGTTTCACTGACAGAGTAGTGCCAATGACTGCCAAGCCATCCTTGGATGACAAAATTCGCCTGGATAAATGGCTGTGGGCCGCGCGTTTTTTCAAGACCCGCGCCCTGGCCAAGGAGGCTATCGAAGGCGGTAAGGTGCATTGCCAGGGCGAGCGCTGCAAGCCCGGCAAAGAGCCGAAAGTCGGCGATGAACTGAGCATTCGCCAGGGCTTCGATGAGCGCCGAATAAAGGTTGAAGCGTTGTCAGCGGTGCGCCGTGGCGCCGCCGAGGCCCAGGCGCTGTACACCGAAACGCCTGACAGTGTGCTCAAACGTGAGAACGCCGCCGCCCTGCGCAAGGCCGGGGCCCTCGGCATGACCACCGACGGCCGGCCGAGCAAGAAACAGCGCCGGCAAATCGAGCATTTCCGCGGTGCGCAGGAGCAATAGATTTTCTAGCTGACACCGATAGACAACCGGCGCTTGGTGCCACTGCGGGTTTGCGCCTAAAATCGCCGGCCCTGACTGAACACGGCGATTGCGGCATGGCTGATTTCTCCCAGCGTTTTCTTTTTGATGACAGCGATGTGCGTGGCGAGCTGGTCGCGCTGCATGAAAGCTATCAGCACGTATTGGCCAAGCACGACTACCCGCCGGCTGTGGCTCAGTTGCTGGGCGAGCTGATGGCCGCCGCGGCCTTGCTGGTGGGCACCCTGAAGTTCGACGGTTTGCTGGTGCTGCAGGCGCGCTCCAACGGTGCTGTGCCGTTGCTGATGGTCGAGTGCTCCAGTGCCCGTGAGTTGCGTGGCATCGCCCGCTACGAAAGCGCACAGCTCGGTGAGCTGGCGACGCTGAGCGAATTGATGCCCGATGGTGTGCTGGCGATTACCGTTGAGCCCACTCAGGGCCAACGCTACCAAGGCATCGTTGATCTGGACGGCGCTGACCTGGCCGCCTGCCTGACCAACTATTTCCAGACCTCCGAGCAGTTGGCCACCCGTTTCTGGCTGCATGCCGACGGTCGGCGTGCCCGTGGCCTGCTGTTGCAGCAGTTGCCGGCTGATCGCCTGCTCGATGCCGATGAACGTCAGGAAAGTTGGTTGCACCTGCTGACCCTAGCCAACACCCTGAGCGCCGAAGAACTGTTGGCGCTGGATAACGAAACGCTACTGCACCGCCTGTATCACGAAGAGACCCTGCGCCTGTTTGAGCCCAATAACCTGAGCTTTCGCTGCAGCTGCTCGCGTGAGCGTTCTGGTAATGCCTTGGTCAGCCTTGGGCTGGAAGATGCCGAGAACCTGGTGGCCGAGCAGGGCGGCGCGGTAGTGATTGATTGCCAATTCTGCAACGAGCGTTACTCGTTCGATGCGGCTGACGTCGCACAGCTGTTCGCCGGTGGCGGCAGCCAGGCGCCAGCGGATACGCGGCACTAAAAAGCGCTCAAGCCCTCGGGCTTGCAGGCCGTTGAAAAACTACCTGCGTTGCCGATACGGCGTTAAAAACAGGCTCAGAATGCTCATTTACAGCACGTAAACTCCGCTTCTTCGCCTGTTTTTGCCTTGTCTCGGCGGCCTCGCCTACATTTTTCAACGGCCTGCTAGAGCGTAAATTGAGTGTTTTTCGCCCAAGTCGGGCTTTTCTGGCATAATCGCCGGCACTTTTTCAGCTGTAGTGTTGCTTGCTGGGCACTACAAAACGTATGGAGGACTCGGCCACTGGCCGACGGGGACCCGCATGACTCAAGCCAATACCGCCGTGTACACCGACATTAGTGCCGCACAACTGATCGAAGAAGCGATCCGGCGTGGCGAAGGTGAACTGGCCGCCAACGGTTCGCTGGTAGTGAAAACCGGTCACCGTACCGGTCGTTCCCCGGCTGACCGTTTCATCGTGCAAGAATCCACCACCGAGGCGGCCATCGCCTGGGGCGGCATCAACCGTCCGTTCCCGGCCGACAAGTTCGCCGCCCTGTGGGAACGCGTTGAGGCTTATGTGGCCGGTCGCGAAAGCTTCGTCTCCCACGTCCATGTAGGTGCCCACCCTGAGCACTACCTGGCGGTCAAGATGACCACCGAAACCGCGTGGCACAACCTGTTTGGCCGTTGCCTGTTCATCAACCCGGAACAGTTCAACCCAAGCACCAAGCGCGAGTGGCAGATCATCAACGCGCCGTTCTTCGAGTGCGTGCCAGAGCGTGACGGCACCAACTCCGATGGTTGCGTGATCATCAACTTTGTCGACAAAAAAGTGCTGTTGGCGGGCATGCAGTACGCTGGCGAAATGAAGAAAGCCATGTTCTCGGTGCAGAACTTCCTGCTGCCAGACGTTGACGTGCTGCCGATGCACTGCGCGGCTAACGTTGGCGAAGATGGCGACACCACTCTGTTCTTCGGTCTGTCGGGCACCGGCAAAACCACCCTGTCGGCCGACGAAAGCCGTTACCTGATCGGTGACGACGAGCACGGCTGGGGTGTGGGCACCGTGTTCAACATCGAAGGCGGTTGCTATGCCAAGTGCATCGACCTGTCGGCCAAGAACGAGCCCGTTATCTGGAAAGCCATTCAATTTGGCGCCGTGCTGGAAAACGTGGTGCTCAACCCGGTTACCCGTCTGCCGGATTACGCTGACGCCAGCCTGACCCAGAACAGCCGTGCCGCTTACCCGCTGGAGCTGATCGAGAAGCGCGTCGAGGCCAACCGTGCCGGCGAGCCGAATGCGGTGATCTTCCTGACCTGCGACCTGACCGGCGTATTGCCGCCTGTGTCAATCCTCAACAACGAGCAGGCGGCTTATCACTTCCTGTCCGGCTACACCGCCCTGGTCGGTTCCACCGAAATGGGTTCGGGCAGCGGCATCAAGTCGACCTTCTCCACCTGCTTCGGCGCGCCGTTCTTCCCGCGTCCGGCTGGCGAGTACGCTGAACTGCTGATCAAGCGGATCCAGGGCTTCGGCTCCAAGGTGTACCTGGTCAACACCGGCTGGACTGGCGGTGGCTACGGCGTCGGCAAGCGCTTCAACATCCCGACTACCCGTGCTGTGATCGCAGCGATCCAGAGCGGCGCGTTGATCGGTGCTGAAACCGAACACCTGCCACTGATCAACCTGGACGTGCCGAAAGCCGTACCGGGCGTAGAAACCAACCTGCTCAACCCGCGCAACACTTGGGCAGATTCGGCAGCCTACGATGCAGCAGCCAAGGAACTGGCGGCCAAGTTCATCGACAACTTCAAGAAGTTCGATGTTTCCGACGCCATCAAGAACGCCGGCCCGCAGTTGTAAGCCGTTGCGCCTTGAGTGAAAAAACCGCCTTCGGGCGGTTTTTTTGTGGGCGCGTCTATTGTCCTTGGCTGAACCTTTTTGATCATGGAGTGAGCGCTGATGTTGGCTACCCTTTCCCGCGTCTTCGGCTTCACCCAGCTGCGCCCCGGCCAGCAACGGGTGGTCGAGGCCGTGCTGGACGGCCGTTCGGCGGCGGCCATCTTTCCCACCGGTTCGGGCAAGTCGTTGTGCTACCAGTTGCCGGCGCTGCACCTGCCGCACCTGACCCTGGTGGTGTCGCCACTGCTGGCGCTGATGCAGGACCAACTGGCGTTCCTGCATGCCCGCGGCATCAGCGCCGCCAGCATCGACTCGGCGCAGAGCCGCGAGCAGGCCGCCGAAACGATGGCCAAGGCTAAATCCGGCGAGCTGAAGATTCTGATGATTTCGGTCGAGCGCTTGAAGAACGAGCGCTTTCGCAACTTCATCAGCCAGGTGCCGATCTCCCTGCTGGTGGTCGATGAGGCCCACTGTATCTCCGAGTGGGGCCACAACTTCCGTCCCGACTACCTCAAACTGCCTGACTACCAGCACCAGTTCGCTATCCCGCAGGTGCTGCTGCTCACCGCCACGGCCACCCCGCCGGTGATTGCCGATATGCAGAAGAAGTTTGCGATTGCCGCAGACGACGTGGTCACCACTGGCTTCTACCGCGCCAATCTCAATCTGCTGGTGGAGCCGGTGGCCGGGCGTGACAAGCAGCGGCGGTTGGTCGAGTGGCTGGGCGCCAAGGCCGGTGAGCCGAGCATCGTCTACGTCACTCAGCAGAAGACCGCCGAGCAGGTGGCGGCGCAGCTCAGCCAGCGTGGCATCGCCGCCAGCGCCTACCACGCCGGTATGCCGCATGAGGCACGCGAGGCGATTCAGCGCCAGTTCATGGCCGGGGCAATCAACTGCATCGTCGCCACCATCGCCTTCGGCATGGGCATCGATAAAGCCGACATTCGCAACGTGGTGCACTTCGACCTGCCCAAATCCATCGAGAACTACAGCCAGGAAATCGGCCGCGCCGGCCGCGATGGTCAACCTTCTGATTGCCTGGTGTTGGCCAACCGCGACAGCCTCAACGTGCTGGAGAATTTCGTCTACGGCGATACGCCAGAGCTGGCCGGTATCCGTTGCGTGCTGGATGAGCTGCGTGGCGCAGGCGAAGGCGGCGAATGGGAGTTGATGCTCAATCAGCTTTCCGAGCAGAGCAATATTCGTCAGTTGCCGTTGAAAACCTTGCTGGTGCAGCTGGAACTGCGCGGCATCATTGCCCCGCGCTATGCCTACTTCGCCGAATACCGTTTCAAGTACCTGATCGAGCCCGAAGCGTTGCTGGATAAGTTCGAGGGTGAGCGCCGCCAGTTTGTCGCAGCCATCGTCGCCACCTCGGCGCGGGCGCGGACCTGGTGCACGGTGGATTTCGACAGCCTCTACAGCCAGCATCAGGCCGAGCGCGGTCGGGTGGTCAAGGCTCTGGACTGGTTTCAAGAGCGCGGCTGGATTGAGCTGGAAAGCAAGCAGATGACTGAGGTCTATGCCGTGCTCGACGCGCGCTTCGATTCCGCCGCCCTGAGCGCCGAGCTGCATGGCTATTTCCAGCAGCAGGAAGCAAGCGAGATCGCCCGTATCCACGCCATGCTCGACCTGTTCGCCACCGAGCAATGCCTGAGCCAGCGCCTGGCCGCATATTTTGGCGATGCCCAGGCGCCGCAGCGCTGTGGGCATTGCTCGGTGTGCCATGGTCAGATCGCCCGATTGCCCGCGCCGCCCACCTTGGCGCCATTGAGCGAGCACAGCCTGAATGCCCTCTGTGAGGTGTTCAGCCAGCGGCACCTGGAATTCAACGGACTGGCGCCGAGTGCCGAATGCCTGACCCGCTTCCTCTGCGGTATCAGCGTGCCGCTGCTGAGCAAGCTCAAGGCGCGCGGTATGCCCGGCTTTGCAGCGCTGGAAAACTATCCCTACGCCGCCGTGCGCGCCTGGGTGCAGGAGCAGTCTGCGGTCGGTTGAGGTCGGCTGGCCAGCTATGTTCCGGTTGTGCGCAGGGCTTTTGTGGGTGCCGATGTATCCGTGCAATTCGCGGCGCAAGCGTCCTACGGCGTGAGGGTAGCCCGGATGAAATCCGGGGCGCATTCGGCCTCCAGTGCCCCGGATTTCATCCGGGCTACAAAAAGCCATTTGCTTGACTTAAGGGGTCGGTGTTGCGTGCAGTCATCGGCTCGCTCGATGATTTCGATCAGCAATCGCGGATGGTTTTGCCTGCGCCTGCCACCTACCATTAAGGCCAATTACTTCCCGCGATCCGGAGCCAGCATGCATATCGAAGAAGCCATCAGCACTCGCCGCGCCATCAAGGGTTTCGACCCGGCCTTTGCCCTAAGCCGCGAGCAGAAAGACGAACTGCTGCAACTGGCACTGTTCGCCCCTTCGGCATTCAACCTGCAACACGTGCGCTTTGTTGAGGTCAGCGATCCGGCCCTGCGCGCGCAGATCCGTGAGGCGGCCTGGGGTCAGGCGCAAGTGACCGATGCTTCGATGCTGGTGGTGGTGTGTGCCCAGCTCGACAGCTGGAGTGCAAATGTTGGCCGCGTCTGGGAAGGCGCTGCGGCCGAGGTGCAGAGCTATATGGCTGGCGCCATCGACAACTACTACCGCGACAAGCCCCAGGTGCAGCGTGACGAGGTGATGCGCAGCAGCGGCCTGATGGCTCAGACCTTGATGCTCGCCGCCCGTGGCAAAGGCCTGGACTCTTGCCCGATGGACGGCTTCGATTTCGACGCCGTGGGCAAGCTGATCAACCTGCCGGACAACCATGTCATCGCCCTGATGGTGGCCGTGGGTAAGAAGGTGGTTGATGCCAAGCCACGCATCGGCAAGTTGCCCGTCAGTGAAGTGATTATTCGCGACCGCTTCTAGGCGCGCCGCAGGTCAGGCGGGCAAGCCGCCTGGCTAGTGAACGAGAACGCCTACCCAGGCCGCCAGCAGTGATATCAGCACCACGGCGGTTAGGGGTTTGCGCAGCGCGGTGTACCAGCGGGGTGCCAACTGCAGTTTGACCGCGTGCACATCGGCCAGGTACAGGCCGATAAAGCCGCTGATCAGCAAAGCCAGCGCCAACAGCGCGGGCAGGCCACTGCTGATCGCCAACCATCCCAACAAGGCGGGCAACACCGACAGCCCTAGCTGCCGGTGCGCGGCATCGTCTTGGCGCTCGCGGGCCATGGCCAGGCCCCAGTGAATTGCCCCCATAAAGGCCAGAATCACGGCGGCGTAGTGCAACAGCGCCGTCAACACATCCGTGCGCCAGGCTGACGGGGTGATCCAGATACCGATGGCGCCACTGATAAACGGGATCAGCCCGGCATAGCCGAGCAGGATGGCCAGGCGCGGTGGTTGTGCGGCATTGAATGGGTGCATGGCGAGACTCCAGAGCGGCTGTTTACTTAGGTTAACAGGGCTTGCGCAGGCTATGCGCCCTTGAGTGCGAGTCAGCCACGGCTGGCGCCAGTGGTCACGGCAACGATGCCGGCCAGGCCATAGACGCCGATGGTCATCACCACGGCGATCAGGGCCAGCATGCTGAGCTGTTTTATAAAGGGTTCGCCGGCCACGTGGCCGTGAGAGACGTGCTTATCCGAGACTGCTTTAAGGTTGCTGGTCTGACAGGTGTCGCTGGACGGCTGTCGGTTAAATCTTGAAGCGTTCCAGGGTGGCCTGGCTTTTGGCGGCCAGCTCGCTGAGCTCGCCACCGAGGCGTGCCGACTCTGCGGCGCTATTGGCCGAGTGCTGAGACAGGGCACTGACCTCATTGAGGTCGTTGGAAATATCCCCCGCGACTTTGGACTGTGAGCGGGCCGCCGCTACGATCGAGTGATTGCGCCCCGTGATATTGCTGACAACCTGGCGTATGGAGGCGAGCGCCTGGCCGGCATGCTGGCTGATCTCTACTGCCCCGCTGACGCGGCCCTGACCGTCTTGCATGACGCTGCAGGCCTGCTTGGCGCCGAGTTGCAGCTTGTCGATCATGTGCTTGATGGTTTCGGTCGATTGCTGCGTTTTGTTGGCCAGTGCCCGCACTTCGTCGGCCACCACGGCGAATCCTCTTCCCGCCTCGCCCGCGCGGGCCGCCTCAATTGCAGCATTCAGGGCGAGCAGGTTGGTTTGTTCGGCAATGCCTTGGATCACGTCGACGATGGAACCGATGCTTTGCGAGTCTTTTTCGACTTGAGCAATGACCGTGTTTGCTTGGTCGACAGCGTCGGACAGGGCGCGAATGCTGGTCACGGCAATATCGACGGTTCGTTGTCCTTCTTGCGATGTGGCGTCGGCAGCCTCGGCTGCGGTGTCGGCCTCGCCCGCATTGGTGGCGACGTCGTTGATGGATACCGACATCTGCATCACGGCTGTGGCAATTTGCTCAAGGCGTTGGCGCTGCTGCTGAATGGCGTCATTGGCTTGGTCGGAAACTCGTTTTGAGCTGCTGACGATGTGAGTCAACGCGCCGGTTTGTTCGGCAAGGTTTTTGACTACGTTATGGACCTTGTCGATGAACGCGTTGACGGCCTGCGTCAGTGCTTGCAGCTCATCTTGGCGCTGGTAGCGAATTCGTTGCGTCAGATCGCCTTCACCCATTGCCATGTTCTCGGCGATTTTGACGATTCCAGCAATGGGTTTGACGACCAGCAGCCTTACCAGCAGTACCACCATGGCAATCATTACCAGCACCACCAGGCTGGAAATCAGCACGCTGACCTGGATGCTGTGCTGAATGGTTTCCTGAATGGGCCGCATGCTCCAGGCCACGCCTAGGGCGCCGATGTAGGTCGCGGGTTGGCCGCTCATCACAGGCAATAGGGTCAGCAGATGGTCATTGGTCTGCACGGACCACGGCTGCCCCTTTTCCAATTGCTGGCGTGAGGCCTCAAGGTGTTTGCGCAGGTCCACGGCATGGTCACGGCCACTGTCGTGACTGACCAAGGAGCCGTTTTTTTGCTCAAAGACCGTTAACACTTCAATTGCCGAGCCTTTCTGTGCCAGCAATGCATTCACCTCCAGTTGGATATTGTCGAGCTTGCGAAAGCGCAGGGGCGCGGCAATGCGATCAGCGACCAGCTTGGAAATGATCAGGTTGTTGAGGCTGTTTTCGCGCAGCATGCCATCGCGGAAGCTCTGCACGCAGACCAGCGTGACCACTGCGAGACCTATCGCCACCAGGCTGCCGACGGCGACAGCCATCTTGCGGTTTATGGTCCAGTTTCGCGGGTTAAAGCGTGTGCTCAGGCCCTGCATGGTCAAGCTCCTTGGCGTCAGCCCGCTATTCGAGGTCGCGCGATGCTGCATGCGCGGAGGGGATTACAGCGCCTCGACGTTGATGCCAATGGTGATGGCGCCGATCACTGCTCCGGAGGCAGGGTCGACGATTGGCAGGCTAAGTTGCGACTGAAATGCCTGGGTGGATTCGTCCTGCTCGACATCCCCCAAATGGATCGCGTTAGCGCCCGCGGAGAAGGTCTTCAGCCATTTGTCCTCATCGCCTTGCCAGTAATCGGAGGTGATAGCGCTTTGCCCGGCGTTGAGGCCTTTGCTGTCCATCACGAAAATTTCCGCGTACAGCCCGTTACTGGCGGCTTGTTTCTGTTTGAGATAGGCCGATAGGGGGTTGCCCAACACCTTCTGGATCAAGGGCTGCTCAGCGGCAGTCGTTTCTGCACGCCACTGTTTGTCCAGGGTGTCGATATCTGCCTGGGTCAGATTGCCGTGCGCAGTGTTTTGGGCTTTGAGCGAGTCAATGATGATGGCGTCGCCTAACCACGCCTTGGCCGCTTCAGCCTGGGCTTGTAGCGGTGCTGCAAATTCGTTGGCGAAAACCGGTGTGGTGAAGAGGCAGGCGGCAGTAACTGCGAGCAAGGCGAGTTTGCGCATGGATCAATACTCCATTGATATGACGTCTGCCGCCCTTCGAAGCGGCTTCGAGTAGGTAGTCCGAATATCGGCCAAGTAACGTGGTTGAGCGTAGCCGAGCTTTGGGGCTCGGCCAGCACTCACGGCGGGTTACCTACTCTTGAACATCATCCATACACGTTGAGCGCCGCTGACCAGTGCCAGCACCAGCGCACCGGCAACGATGCCGGCCAGGCCATTGAGCAGTGGCGCAGTGAGCACGCTCAGCACGCTGCCGAGGGCGGGCAGGCTGGCAGCGCTGGCGGCCAGTTGCTCAATCAGGTGGTGGGCGGCCGGGATGCCGTGGGTGAGGATGCCGCCGCCTACCATGAACATTGCCGCGGTGCCGATCACTGACAGGCTTTTCATCAGCCAGGGGGCGGCGCTGAGCAACAGGTTGCCGACGCCGCGCAGCAGGCTGGAGGTCTTGCGGCTGAGATAGAGCCCGGCGTCGTCGAGCTTGACGATGCCGGCCACCAGGCCATAGACGCCGATGGTCATCACCACGGCGATCAGGGCCAACACGCTCAGCTGTTTGATAAAGGGTTCGCCGGCCACGGTGCCGAGGGTGATGACGATAATTTCCGCCGAGAGGATAAAGTCGGTGCGGATGGCGCCGGCAATCTTGTCCTTCTCGAAGGCCAGCAGGTCTACCTGAGGATCGCTTAGGGCCTGGCGCAGTTCCTCGTGCTCGGCGGCACTGTCATGCAGGTATTTGTGTGCGAGTTTCTCGAAACCCTCGAAGCACAAAAACGCGCCGCCGAGCATCAGAAGTGGGATCACCGCCCAGGGCGCAAAAGTGCCGATCAGCAGGGCCGCCGGCACCAGAATCAGTTTGTTTTTGAACGAGCCCTTGGCCACCGCCCAAACCACCGGCAGCTCACGGTCGGCACTCACGCCGGCGACCTGCTGGGCGTTGAGGGCCAGGTCGTCGCCCAGTACGCCGGCCGTCTTCTTGGCCGCCACCTTGCTCATCAGGGCTACATCGTCGAGGACGCTGGCGATATCGTCGATCAGGGTAAACAGGCTACTTCCGGCCATGGGTATTTCCTGGGTGTGTGGGCTATGCCGCGTAACCGGGCACACGGTAGGGCGATTAGAAGGCATTGCCGCTAATGGGTAAAGCTGCATGCCGGGGAGCTAATTGACTTTGGTCAAGAGGCGTCGTCCGCACGCGGGATTAAGCTGCGAGATCAGTCATGTTTGCTGGCCCGCGGTCCGTCGGCACTGACGGTCAACGACCTCGCTTTGACTAGCCCTTAACCAAGCGTCGGGCTCACGCAAGGAACACTCATATGAACGTCAAGCTGACAACGGCAGTGCGTATGTTCCTCGGTTTCAGCATTGCGCCCCTTGGGTTGCTGTTGCTGGCGCTATACGGATTAAGCAATCTGGCTACCCTACGCGATCAGGCCACCAGCATCGTCAGTCAGGACTGGCCGAAGGTCGAGCCGATCATGCAGATCGCCACGGGCGTGCGCGACAACGCGCGCAACACCCGGGATCTGTTGCTGAACAAGGATGATGTCCAGGCCCGTGAAGCGGTACAGGTGACTAAGCAGCGCATCACTCAGGCCATGGACACCCTCGGGCCGTTGCTTTATCAGCCTAAGGGCCAAGCACTGTTTCGTCAGCTCAAGGCGCACCGTGAGGCTTATGTAGCGGCCTTCAGCGCCGTACTGGCGCTGGTCGAGCTGGGTCAGGTGGGACAGGCCAGCGAGCTGTTACAGACGCAGGTGGTGCCCGCTGAGCTGCAGGTCTACGACAGCCTGAATGGTCTGATGGCGTTGCAGTCCGAGGTATTTGCCCAGCGTGGTACCACGGCGGTGGTGATCTACACCAATGTGCGCGCCACCATGATCGGTATTCTTCTAGTGTGTCTGGCGTTGGTGGTGGCTGCGGCACTGATCGTCACCCGCAGTGTGACTCGGCCGCTGGGTGGCGAGCCACTGACTGCCGCGCAGATCGTCCGGCAGATTGCCAAGGGTGATCTGACTGGCCAGGTGCCGGTGCGCAGTGGCGATACCGACAGCCTGATGGCCGACATGCAGGGCATGCAGCAAAGCCTGAGTCAGATCGTTAAGCAGATTTCCCATTCCGTCGATCAGGTGGCGTCTTCTTCGGAGGAGTTAAGTGCTGTAAGCAGTGAAACCACGGCCAACCTGCAACGTCAGAGCGAGGAAATTGAACAGGCTGCCACAGCGGTTAACCAGATGACGGCGGCGGTGGATGATGTGGCGCGCAATGCGGTGAGCACTTCCGAAGCCTCGCGGCAATCCGAACAAGCCGCCCAGCGCGGGCGCGTGCAAGTGCTGAAAACCGTGGAGTCGATCGGTGCCCTGGCCAGTGGTGTCACCGACACCTCGCAATGCATCGAGCACCTGGCGGGCCGTGTGCACGAGATCAGTCGGGTGCTGGAAGTGATCCGTGCGATTGCCGATCAGACCAACCTGCTGGCCCTCAACGCGGCCATCGAAGCGGCGCGAGCTGGCGATGCCGGACGGGGTTTTGCCGTGGTGGCCGACGAGGTGCGGGCCTTGGCCCATCGCACCCAGCAGTCCACCGAAGAGATCGAACAGATGATCGGCGGTATTCGCCATGACACCGACGAGGCGGTCACGGCCATGCACAGCAGTAACAGCCTGGCCAGTGCGACGCTGGATGTGGCGCGTTCAGCGGGTGAAGCGCTGGAGGAAATCACCCTGTCGATCTCGCAGATCAACGAGCGCAACCTGATGATCGCCAGCGCTTCGGAGCAGCAGGCGCAGGTGGCCCGTGAGGTGGACCGCAACCTGATCGGCATTCGCGACCTGTCTCAGCAGGTGCTGGACGGCGCGCGGCATACCGATATTGCCGGGCAGGAGCTATCACGTATGGCCGCGGCCCTGAATGGCTCGGTGGCGCGTTTCTCTTTGGCCAGCTAAGGCGCGATGGGCAATCGCGGTGAATAAAAAAGGCGTGCCAGTGGCACGCCTTTTTTGTCGGCCACAGTGCCTAGAGGTTGTCGTCTGGCGCTTCGAGGCGGCTCAGACGCTCTTCCAGGGCAGCGATGCGCGCCTCCAGTTGCTCGTAGCGGCTGTCCTGGGTTTGGCTGTCGTGGCGTTCGGCTGGCCTGGCACTGAGTGCAGCTTGCAGGTCATCCGGGTTGCCGAGTAGGTGCATATAGCGATCTTCGCGCTGCCCGGCCTGACGCGGTAGCAGGCATGCCAGGTCGCGGCTGATCAGGCGTTCGAGTTGATGTTGCAGGTCGGCCACATCGTCGAAGTCGTGCATGCGCTGGCTGCGGGTCAGCAGTTCGTTAAGCGTCTGCGGGCCGCGCAGCAGCAACAGGCCGAGGAGGATGACCTGGGCGTGCACCAGCTCCAGCTGTTTTTCCGTGCGTTGCTCCCAGCGGTCGGCGCGGCTGCCCATCACTAGGCGCGACAGGCCGCGGCCTTCGAGGCTGCGCAAGGCGTGGCCGACCTCGCCAGGGCTGAGGTTGAGTACTGGCTCGCGGCTGGTCTTCTGGTTGCAGGCCAAGACCACGGCATTGAGGGTCAGTGGGTAGGTTTCCGGGGTGGTGGCCTGTTTCTCGATCAGGCAGCCCAACACGCGTGCTTCGATGCTGGTCAGCGGCTCGGCAGCCAATGGATTCTGGCTGGGCAGGGACTCGGGCAGGTCGCTCATGACGGGGCTCTCAAAGGCAAAGGACAGGCGCTAGCCTAGCCTGAGTGCGCCGCTGTGGACACCGCTAATAGTGGCTGAATGGACGTGGGTGGATGGGTGTGCGGTGCACTGTCAGTGCATGCGTTGGCGGCAGACCCACATAAGAAAACCGCCCGTAGGCGGTTTTTTGTGCGTGTCTGCGGGGCAGATCAGGCGCGGGTGTCAACGTACGGTTCGGGTTTAACCGGTTCAGCGGGTGGCCGTTGCTGGCCTGGGTTGTCGCGTATGTCCGGCAGATCTGTACCGGTGGCGTTGTCACGCAGTTGCAGTGCGGCTGACGTAGGTCCAGAGGTGCTGTCAACCTTGCCCTCGCTGGCAACAGCCAGGTAAGTGTCGATCTGCTTTTGCTGGCTATTGGCACTGTAAATTTGTGTGGCATACGTACGGCGATCAGTCTGGGTTTGTTCCCGGCTGGCTTGGTTCTCTGTGACTCGATCACTGGCACGGTCGACGGCGCGGTTGACCTGCTCCGGGCTGGCCGGGGCTTCAGGTGCCTGCGCCGCTTGCCCGGCTTTTTTGATGATCTGGGTCGAGATCGGCAAGCTGCTGGTGGATCCGGCTACCTGCATACGACTCCTCCTTTGCAGTGCGGTTAAGCCAATCCTAGATGGATATGCGGGCGTTGGTTATACGCATTGGCGATAGCTGTTTCAGGCTTAGACAGGAGTGATTTTAGGGTGCTGTTGGGCTGGCGTCCGGAGTTGAAAACACAAAGCCCGGCACAGTGGCCGGGCTTTGTCGGTAGCGCCGCGTGCTTAGTCGCGGTGCTTTTTGTGCTTCTTGTGTTTGTGCTCGCCGTAGTGATTGCCGTTGTCGTGATGACGGCGATAGTCATCATCATCGTCGTCACGGCTGCGGCTATTGTCGCCGTATTCGTTGCCCAGGGCACCGCCCGCCGCGCCGCCAACACCGGCACCGATTATGCCGCCAGTGGAACCGCCGACCTTGCTGCCGATCACCTGGCCGCCCGCTGCGCCGATGCCGCCGCCGATGGCTGCTTCTGTGCGATTGCGCTTGTCGGCGCCGACGGCACTGCCCGCCGCGCCACCGACGCCAGCGCCGATCACAGCACCGGTGCTACCGCCGATTTGCTCACCGACCACGGTGCCGAGTACGCCGCCGAGGGCACCGCCAACGGCGCTTTCGGTGTTGTTGCCGGCCATGGCCAGACTGGCGGTCAGGCTGAGGGGAAGGAGGAAAAAAGCAAACTTCATGACATGACTCTCGCGGGTGGACGTGGCGCGAATGCTCGGCGCTCCAGGGGCGGACTGCAAGCCCGTTCATCTGGGTGTGTTAGGCCTGTCACGGCCTTTAATTCTGTGCGCGCAGTACGGGAACTCGCAGGCTCGGCGGGAGTCGCGTCAGCGTTGCAGCCACAGGTGGGTGTCGGGCGCGGGTAGGCCGGGCGGGTTGGGGTAGTCGAGTGGGATCAGGGTGCGTTGTTCCAGCCCGGCTTGTTTAGCCAGTTGGCCGAAGTGGCGCGAAAACAGCGCGTGCAGGCTGCCGTCGGCCTGAATCATCGCCAGCCCTTGTTCGAAGCGGCGCTTGAGCAGCGGGTCGTTGCGGTTGAAGGTGAAGTACACCGGTAGGTGATAGACCAGCGCCAAGTGCGGTTCGACCATCAGTTCGGCGCCGGCGATGGGGTCTTCATCCAGCTCACGCCAGGCCTCGTGCAGACCGCGGTGGTAGTAGTCGAAGCGGCGCTTGCCGAGCATTGCCAGCAGGTTGTCGGGGTTGGCCTGGCCTTCCACCGGCAACTGGTTGCGGGCGAACAGGCTGAAGTCGCTCCACTGGCTGCCGAAGCCGCCGCGCAGTTGGCGCAGGTCGTCCAGGGTGTTGACCTGGGCAAAGCGTTCGACGTCGGTTTTGCGAACCAGCAGCACGCGGTAACCGAGCATGCCGTTGTGCAGGTCGAAGGGGATCACTGCGAAGTCGCGCAGGCGCTCGACACTGGGCGGCACAAAGGCCAGGTCGACCTGGCCTTCGCGAAGCATGTTCAGGCAACGCTCTTGTGTCGGGTCGGGCAGGGTGCTGGGGTGGATGTGGGCTTTCCCATACTGGGCGGCGGTGCGCGCCAGGATCAGCTCTGCCAACTCAATGCGGTAGGCATATTTTTGCACGGCATGCTGACAGACTCGTACGCCGTGGTCGGCCTGGCTCGTGGCGCTGAGCAGGCTGCCGACCAACAGCAGGGCAAGGGTGAGGCAGTAACCGCGCATTCAGTAACTCGCCAAAAGGAGGTGCCGGAGTGTACGCCTGGGTCTTGTGCCGACACCAACCACAGGTCGCGATTCTGTCGTTATCGGTCGCTACGGCAGCAGGTCGCGATAGTCGTCCACGGCAGCGAACTCCTGGCTGTCCTTGGCGGGTTGACGGCTGTCCGGGTGGCGCACGGCCAACAGATGGGCGACGCCGAAAGTGCGAGCGCTGCGCAGGATCGGCAGGCTGTCGTCGATAAACAGGGCGCGTGCCGGCTCGAAGGCGAAGTCGGCTTGCAGGGCGCTCCAGAACTGCTGGTCTTCCTTGGGGAAACCGTAGTCGTGGGAGCTGATCAGACGGTCGAAGTAAGGCGCCAGCTCGATCCGTTCGAGCTTCAGCGACAGCGAGTCGCGATGGGCATTGGTGATCAGTACCACCCGTTTGCCGGCGGCGCGGATGGCCGCCAGAAAGGTGTCGGCATCCGGGCGCAGGGCGATCAGGTGCGCCACTTCGCGCTTGAGCTCACGCACCGAGAGGTTCAGCTCGCGGCTCCAGAAATCCGTGCAGTACCAGTTGAGCTGGCCAGCATGCTGGTGGAACAGCGGCAGCAGTTCGTCATCGGCCTGCTGGCGGCTGATGCCATGCAGCTCGGCGTAGCGCTGGGGCAGGTGTTCGAGCCAAAAGTGGTTGTCGAAATGCAGGTCCAGCAGGGTGCCGTCCATGTCGAGCAGCACGGTATCGATGTCGGACCAGGGCAACGGGGTCATGGGCAATTCTCGTTGGGGCGCCAGGGCGAAAGCTCGCACGGCCAGCGCGGCAGTAACGTCAGCGCGCTATGATAACGCGCCGGCCACGCCAAGGAGCCCCGTCATGCGCCAGAAACCCACCGTCCTCGCCAGCGAGATTGTCGCCAGCAGCCGCCTGTTTCGCGTTGAGCAACTGCAGTTGCGCTTCGCCAATGGCGTTGAGCGCACCTACGAGCGTCTGGCCAGCAAGGGCACGGGCTATGGCGCGGTGATGATCGTGGCGATGGCCGATGCGCGTCATGCCCTGCTGGTCGAAGAGTACTGCGCCGGCACCGACGACTATCAGATTTCCCTGCCCAAGGGCCTGATTGAACCGGGCGAAGATGTGTTGGTGGCGGCCAACCGTGAGTTGATGGAAGAGGCCGGCTTTGGCGCCCACCAGCTCGAACTGCTGGCCGAGTTGAGCCTGTCGCCGGGTTATATGAGCCAGAAGATTCAGGTGGTCCTGGCCCGTGATCTGTATGAGCAGAGCCTGCCGGGCGACGAGCCGGAGCCGCTGCGGGTTGACCGGGTCGACCTCGGCGAACTGTCGGCACTGGTCGAGCATCCGCAATTCAGCGAGGGCCGTGCCCTGGCCGCCCTGTATCTGGTCCGCGACCTGCTGACCCAGCGAGGAGAATTCACCCTATGAGCCATCCCTATCTGCCCGCCGTTATCGATCTGGTGCGCCAGGCCGGTGTCGTCACCCTGCCGTTCTGGCGTTGCGATACGGCAGTGACCGCCAAGCTTGATGACTCGCCGGTGACCGCCGCCGACCTGGCCGCGCACCACCTGCTGCTGGCCGGCCTCAACGCCCTGGCGCCGGAGATCCCGGTGCTCTCGGAAGAGGCCGCCGACATTGCCCTGAGCGAGCGCGCGCAATGGACCCGCTGGTGGCTGGTGGACCCGTTGGACGGCACCAAGGAATTTATCGCAGGTTCCGAGGAGTTCACCGTCAACGTCGCACTGATTGAGCAAGGCCGGGTGGTGTTCGGTGTGGTCGGCATCCCCACCACTGGACGCTGCTATTTCGGTGGCGCCGGCCTAGGCGCCTGGCGCAGCGAAGTCGAGGCCGAGGCACAACCGATCAGCGTGCGCATTGCGCCTAGCGAAGCCTTCACCGTGGTGGCCAGCAAGCGTCACTCCAGCCCGGCCCAGGAGTGCTTGCTCGCCGGTTTGAGCGAGCAGTTTGGTGACCTGGACATGGCCAATGTCGGCAGTTCGCTGAAGTTCTGTCTGTTGGCCGAGGGCAATGCTGATTGCTACCCGCGTCTGGCGCCCACTTCGCAGTGGGACACCGCTGCCGCTCAGGGCGTGCTCGAAGGCGCAGGTGGTGAGGTGCTCGACCTCAAGGGTCTGGCGTTGACCTACGAGGCGCGCGAATCCTTCCTCAACCCGTCGTTCCTCGCCCTGCCGCAAGCGGCCGCCTGGCGTGACGAGTTGGTGCAACTGGCGCGCGCCCTGGATTGAGCGCCGCTCAGCTTGATCAGAACGCCAGCTTGTAGCCGATAAACACCAGCATGGTGGCCAGGCACGGCCGCAGGATTTGGTCGGGAATGCGCCCGGACAGGTGGCTGCCGAAGTAGATGCCCGGCAGCGAGCCCATCAGCAGGTAACCGAGCAGGGCCCAGTCCATATTACCCATGCCGGCATGGCCGAGACCGGCCACCAGGGTCAGGGGTACGGCGTGGGCAATCTCGGTGCCGACCAGGCGCTTGGTGGCCAGGAACGGATAGAGCAGAAACAACGCCACCGTGCCCAGGGCGCCGGCGCCAATCGAGGTCAGGGTGACCATGACGCCGAGCATCACACCGGTAACTACGGTCAGCGCATTCAGGCTGCGGCCGCTGAGGTGGTAATGGTCGCCGGCATGTTTGTGGGCAAAGGTCAGCAGCTGCTGTTTAAACAGAATGGCCAGGGCCGTCAGTAACAGCACAAAGCCCAGTGCCTGACGGATGATGGCGTTCATCGCCTGGGTATCGGTGTGCAGGGTGCTCAACAGCCACAGGGTCAGGGCCGCCGCCGGGACGCTGCCGAGGGTCAGCCAGCCGGTGATGGACCAGTCGATGTTCTTGTTCTTCTGATGAACAAAAATGCCGCCGGATTTGGTGATCGCCGCATACAGCAAGTCAGTGCCCACGGCCGTGGCCGGGTTGATGCCGAACCACAATAGGATCGGCGTCATCAGTGAGCCACCGCCGACACCGGTCATGCCGACGATAAAACCGACCACCAATCCGGCCACGATAAAACCCAGTACACCGACTTCCATTATTGCGTTCCCATGGGCCAGGGCCTGGCTTAGATAAAATGGCGGGCCGGGATCATAGCAATTTTATTTATAATTTTTTATACGAAAGAGTTTGATTGATATAGCTGAAATGCAGTGTCTCGGCCTGCACACGGACTCGTCCCAGCCCCGCGGAACGAGTGGTTCCACGGGGGCTGCAAGTCCTGGTAGCGGGTCAGTCGAGCATGTCGGCGAAGCGTGAGGTCTTGTCGAACACCAGCGGCTGGTTGAAGCCCGGCACCTGAATCTGTTCGCCGTTGATGGCGATGCCTTGGTCGTCGATCAGGTCGTGGCCGAAGTTGTAGATGATCTCCAGCTGACCTTGCAGCGCCTGTTGGTCGTAGGCCTGGGCGGCGGCGCGGGTTTGTTCGCGTTGTGCGACATAGGCGGTGAAGCGTTCGGCACCGTAGCGTTTGCGCAGCATGCGCTCGACCACCTGCGGCGCCAGCACCACGCCGCTGGCGTTGTTGCCGCCAAAGCCCTTGGAGTTGATAAAGCACACCTCCAGGGGCTGCTCGGTGCGCGGCACGTCGACCTGGGAGATGCGCAGGTGCTGGCGGTGTACGTCGTCGGCTACGGCGTCGATGGTCTTGATCCCTGGAATCAGCTGGTACTTGAAGCTGCCCAGGGCGGAGATCAGTTGGTCGGCGCTGGCGCTGGCCAGTGAGTGACCGACGTAGGATTTGACCGCCGCCACCGGCCAGTCGGCAATGCCGAAGCTGGCGGCCACGCGGTCCAGCAGCTCCGATTCGGTGACGCGGTTGGCCGGGGTGCTGGAGCCGTGGGCGTGCACGAAGCTGCGCAGGCGCACGCCGTCTTCACCCACCAGTTGCATGGCGCTGGCCACGGCCTTGGCCATGCACAGGTAGTTGCCAGGGCCGGGGGCGGAGATGGACTTCTTGAAGCCGTCGGCGTTGATAAACACATCCGGCACCGCGCCGTGGATGTCGGCGCCCAGTTGCAGGGCCAACTCGTCGTCCATCAGCACCAGAAACTGGCTGGACTCCGCCAGGGTGAAGCCGCAGTTCTGCCCGAATGGGCGGCTGGCGCGGCGGAAGTCGACCTGCTCCTGACCTTCAATCTGGCGCAGGCCGTCTTCGGTGGCCAGGGCGCCCATGGCGCCGTAACCGTCGAGGCATTCCTGGGTAATCGGTGCTTCGCTGTTGCCAACAATCACGACGCGGGCTTTACCGGCACTGATCATGTCGGTGGCTTTCTGCAGGTTGTAGAGGAAACTGGCGCAGGCGCCGGTGATGCTGCTGGTGCTGCCGACGCTACCCAACACATAGGCGTTGATAAAGTCCGCCGGCATGCTGTTGAGGCCCAGGGCGAGTTGTTTTGCGGTGACTCGGCCGCCTTTCAGGCGCGATTGCATCAGGCCACCGAAGCTATTTTCATCCAGCTGGCTCATAGCACTGCTGGCGTAGACGGCGATTTCGTCGGGAGCCACCTGGTCGACGATGTTCTGCCACGGCAGGCCGATTGAACGCAGGGCGTCGGTGGCCGCGACGATGGTCATCTGCAAGCCGCGCGGGTGAAAGCGCGAGGCGTACAGCTCGCCTGGCTCGAAACCGGTCGGCAGCTGGCCGGCGGATTTCACTGGCAGGTTGCGGTAGCTGTCGACCTTGATGTCACAGCCGTCGTAGAGGGTGACCTGCACGTCGTTGTCGTTCAGTGCTTCCACCGTCCAGTCGCTGGGCAGCGGTTCCGGCAGTTGCTTGCGCAGGGTGATAAAGCTCAGCGGCTTGCCGGCGGGGCCGGTGACCGTGAGGTTTTTCTGCCAGGGCGCGGCGTCCACATCCAGGTGATTCTTCTCGATCCGGCGCACCAGGGTGGACGCAAGAATCTGCGCGCCGAAGCGTTGCTCCAGTTCCGCCAGGTCCAGCGGCTGGCCGTCGTGGTCGTGGTACTGACCGGCGCTGAAGGTCACCAGCTTCATCAGGATGGCCAGGCTGGCGAGCGTTTCCTGGCGGTCAGTCGGGCTCATCGATTCGATCACCGTGCGGCGGAAACCGTGGTGGGCAGAGCTGCGACCGGCAGCGTTATAGCCACCAAAACCAACAATCACCGGTAAACGAGACATCACGCAAAGACTCCTGAAAATGGCCTGGCAGGTGCAGGCTGCGTGAGGCTTCTGGCGACCCTGCAAGGGTTGCGACAGGCGGGGGATTGGTCCGCGAGCATCACCAGCCATCAAGCACCCAGGGCGGTGGCTCAATCTGATTCGTGCGTAGCTGACGCGGGGGCTGACTGTTGAGTCACGCTTTCGACCAAGGTCTTGGGGCTGGCGGCGGGCAGGCCTGATATGGTCTAACAGACATAAACTCACCGCCAAGGAGCCGCCCATGAATGCCCTCAACCCCTATGAATACGGGATGCCGCGGGATGCGGCGAACTTTCAGGCACTCAGCCCACTGGGCTTTCTGGCGCGGGCGGCGAGCGTTTGCCCCGAGCATCCGGCGCTGATCAATGGCGACCAGCGGCAGACCTGGGGGCAGACCTACCGGCGTTGCACGCAACTGGCCGCGGCGCTCAGTCAGCGCGGCATTGGCGTGGGCGACACGGTGGCGCTGTTAGCGCCCAATGGCCCGGCGCTGTTCGAAGCGCACTTCGGCATCCCCATGTGCGGCGCGGTGATCAATGCCATCAACACCCGTCTGGATGCCGAGGCCATCGCGTTTATCCTCCAGCACGGCGAGGCCAAGGTGCTGCTGGTGGACAAGGAGTTTGCCGAAGTGGCCCTGCGCGCCACCAGTCATTTGCCTCGCCGCCCGTTGCTGGTGGGCATCGATGATCCGACCTACAGCGAGGGCCAGCTGATCGGCGAGCTGGATTATGAGGCGCTGCTGGCTGAGGGTGACCCGGATTATGCCTGGCAGATGCCCGCTGACGAGTGGCAGGCCATCGCCCTCAACTACACCTCCGGTACCACCGGCAACCCCAAGGGCGTGGTCTATCACCACCGTGGTGCGCACCTTAATGCGCTGTCCAACGTGCTGTGCTGGGACATGGGCCGCAACCCGGTGTACTTGTGGACCCTGCCGATGTTCCATTGCAACGGCTGGTGCTTCCCCTGGGCGCTGGCGGCCACCGTCGGCACCAGTGTGTGCCTGCGCCATGTGCGCGCCGAGGCGATCTACCCGGCGATTGCCGAGCATGGCGTCGATCACTTCTGCGGTGCGCCCATCGTGCTCAATATGCTGGCCAATGCCCCGGCCGAGTTGCAGGCGCTAAAGACCCGGCCGGTCAAGGTGCTGACCGCCGGCGCAGCGCCACCCGCGGCGGTGATCCAGGCCATGGAGGCGCTGGATTTTCGCGTTACCCATGTTTACGGCCTGACCGAAACCTACGGCCCCAGCGTGGTCTGCGAGTGGAAGAGCGAGTGGGATGCCCAGGAGCCTGCCGCCCGCGCCAAGCTCAAGTCGCGCCAAGGCGTGCGCGCCACCTTGCTGGACGGCCTGATGGTGGCCGATCCGGACACCCTGCAGGCGGTGCCGAAAGATGGCCAGACCATTGGCGAGATCATGATGCGTGGCAACGTGGTGATGAAGGGTTACCTGAAAAACCCCAGCGCCACCGCCGAGGCCTTCGCTGGCGGCTGGTTCCACTCCGGTGACCTGGCCGTGTGGCATGCCGATGGCTATGTGGAGATCAAGGACCGCAGCAAGGACATCATCATTTCCGGGGGTGAAAACATCTCATCCATCGAAGTCGAAGACGTGTTGTACCGCCATCCGCAGATTCTCGAAGCCGCGGTGGTGGCCATGCCCCACGCCAAGTGGGGCGAAACTCCGTGCGCCTTCGTCACCCCGCGTGTTGGCGCCGAACTCAGCGAGGCCCAGGTGATTGCCTGGTGCGAGCAGCACATGGCGCGCTTCAAGGTGCCCGGCAAAGTGGTGTTCGGCCCGTTGATCAAGACCTCCACCGGCAAGGTGCAGAAGTTCTTGTTGCGTGAGCAGGCGCGGGCGCTGGCTTAGCCTTTGCTCAGCCGCCCGCACCTAGGCGGTAGGATGGGTGGAGCGTAGCGATATCCATCAGGAGTTTATGCGCCGTTGGTTATTCGATGGGTATCGCGGGCTCACCCATCCTACGGCGCTATCCATCGGACTACTCGGGGCGCTGGAACAGCTTCATCAGCAGTTGGTTCTGCTCACTCGGCGGGCCGAAGTAGCGGATATACAGGGCCTGACCGGCGGCGCTGCGTTGTACGGCACTTAAGCCGCGGTCCACGGCCAGACGCCAGGCGTCGTCGCCGCGGGCTAGGGGCAAAGCAACGGGCAGTACATCGAACAAGCGCTCGGGCACCAGCAGTTCGCTGCCGCGCGGATTTTCGGCCTGGTAGTTGAGCAGCACCAGGCGATCGGCAAAGAACGCATCGACCTGGCCGTTCACCACCATGGCCAGTCCTTCGGCATTGCTGGGTACTTCGCGCAGCTCCGACTGCAGGCCGAGGGCGCGCATCCGCGCCCTTGCCCAGTCGACGCTGACGCTGTCTTTGAGTACCGCGAAGCTGTGTCGGCTGAGCCCCTGGTTGATGCTGGCGCGCCATACCGGGCCGCGTGGTTGGGCGCCTTCATTGATGGGCGTAAGCAGGCTGGCTGGCGCGTCGCGGCGCACCACCACGCCCAGGCCAGCGGCGAAGTAGGGCAGAGAAAAACTCACCTGCTCGCGGCGTTTGAGGGTATCGCCCACCGCGCTGCACACCGTATCGACCTGCCCTTCGGCCACGGCCTTGAGCATCGTGGCCGCTGTCAGGGGTTGAAAGTGCAGCTTCAGCGCCGGCAGAGCGAGTTGTTGCTTGAGCTGCTCACCGAGCAGGCCGCACATCTCGATGGCATAGCCGCTGGGTTGCTCGGCCGTGCCGGCCGAGAAGGGCGCATCACCGGCGACGAAGCCGAGGGTGAGGGTCTCGCTGGCGCGAATCTGCGCCAGGTGGTCGGCGGCGTGAGCAGGCAGTAGGGCGCTGGTCAGTAGCAGGGCGGCGAGGCCGCGCAGGTAGGGTTGCCGGGCGATCATAGGGCGCGCTCCTTCTTATCCAGTTCGGCGACCAGGCGTTTGGCGATGATGCCGAACAGCAAGTAGCCAGCGATCATCACCAGGGCGGCGCCGAACACGGCTTCCAAACCAGAGGCATACAGGGCGTAGAAGCAGTAGAGCATGCCAATCAGCAGGATCAGGCTGTTGCGGCGGAACACCTCGAGTGGCACGCGGGCCTTGTACATGATCACCAGCAAGCCCGAGAGGGCGGTGACGTACGGAATCAGGTTGGTGACGGCCGCCAGGTTGACCAGTTTGCCGAACTGCTCGCTGACGTTCGGCGAGATGGTCGACAGGGCAATCAGGCTCTGTAGGATGGCGCAGCACAAGAGGCCCAGCAGTGGCGCGTCGAAGCGATTAACGCGAGCGAAGAGGCGCGGGAACAGACCTTGGTCGGCGGTGACCTTGGCGGTTTGCGCCAGGGTGAACTGCCAGCCGAGCAGGGAGCCGACGCAGGCCAGCACGGCCAGGCCCATGACGATGTTGCCGATGCCGTCATTGAACATCTGCGCATACACCAGGGCGAACGGCGCGCTGGAGTTGGCCAGCTCGGCGTTGGGCACGATGCCTTGAATGACGGTGGTCGAGAGCACGTAGACCACCGCCGCGCCGAGGGTGCCGAACAGGCAGGCCAGCGGCACGTTGCGCTTGGGGTTTTCGACGGCATCGGAGTTTTGTGCCGCTGATTCCATGCCGAGGAAGGCCCACAGGGTCAGCGGGATGCTCTGGGTGATGGCATCGCTGACCTCGAGTTTATTCGGGTTCCAGGCGGCGCTGAATACTGCGGGGGAGAACCAGAACCAGCCGATCACGCACAGGCCTGCCACTGGAATGATGATCCCCCAGACAGTGATCGAACCCAGGCGTCCAGTCAGGCTGGCGCCGCCGAAATTGGCGAACGTGGTCAGCCAGATCATGCTCAGCGTGCCGACAAACAGCGGAATCGAGCCGCTGCCGAGCCAGGGCACGAAGGGCGTCAGGTAACCCACCGCGGCGATGCTGATGGCCACGTTGCTGATCACCAACGAGAGGAAATACAAATAGGAACAGAGGAAGAACGCCGATCTACCGTGGGCTTCCTCGCTGTAGGCCGACATCCCGCCGGAGCGCGTGCAATAGATGCCGCACTGGGCAAAGCAGTAGGCAATGGCCATCGAACCGGCGGCGGTGATGATCCAGGACAGCAGTGACACGGCGCCGAGTTGGGCCATGCTCGAGGGTAGCAGGATGATGCCTGAACCCATCATATTGACCGTGACCAGCGTGGTCAGGGCCACCAGGCCCATCTTCTTGTTTGACTCGGCCATGGCGGCATCCTTGTGGTCTGGCGTGGTTCTCGTTATGGCGAACAGCACTCAGGCCCGCAGGCGGTTGCCGTGCGGGCCTGAGCGGTACTGCTTTAGCGAGTCTAGCGGTAGCTGATGCCGGGTTGGGCGGTACTGATCCGGGTGCCCGCCGTGCCCTGCACGATAGCCTCGATATCTGGCAGCGAGCCGATCACTGCGACTTTGCCCGTTTCGCGGGCGAATTCACAGGCCGCTTGCACCTTGGGCCCCATGGAACCCGCGGCAAAACCGAGCTTCTCCAGCTCGTCCGGATGAGCTTGGGCTACCGCCTTCTGGGTCGGTTTACCCCAGTCGATGTACACAGCGTCCACGTCGGTGGCGATCACCAGTAATTCGGCTTCCAGTTCGGCAGCCAAAAACGCCGAGCAGAGGTCTTTGTCGATCACCGCTTCCACGCCCACCAGTTTGTTGTCTTGGTACATGGTCGGGATGCCGCCACCGCCTGCGGCAATCACAATGGTGCCTTTTTCCAGCAGCCACTTGATCGGACGGATCTCGAAAATACGCTTGGGCCGTGGGCTGGCCACCACGCGACGGAACTTGTCGCCATCCGGGGCAATGGTCCAGCCTTTTTCAGCAGCCAGTTGTTCGGCTTCGGCTTTTGGGTAAACCGGGCCGATGGGCTTGGTCATGTGCTGGAAGGCCGGGTCGGCGGGATCAACTTCGACCTGGGTGAGCAGGGTGGCGAAAGGCACCTCGACGGGCAGCAGGTTGCCCAACTCCTGTTCGATCATGTAGCCGATCATGCCTTCGGTTTCGGCGCCGAGCACGTCCAGCGGGTAGGGGTTCTTGGCATCGTAGGCATTGCCCTGCAGGGCCAGTAGGCCCACTTGTGGGCCGTTGCCGTGGGCCACCACCAGCTCATTGCCGGTGGCGATCTTGGCGATCTGCTCACAGGCGATACGCACGTTATCGCGCTGGTTCTCGGCGGTCATGGCTTCGCCGCGGCGTAACAGGGCGTTGCCGCCCAAAGCGATCACTAGACGCATATTGATCTCCTGAATCAAAACGGGTGGAGAAGCGTTGTACGCTTTTCCACCCTGAGGAATTTCTGGGCGAGGCGTTGGCTGTACCTCCGCCTCGCGTGCAGCGACGGTTATACGTTGCCGAGGGTGGCAACCATGACTGCTTTAATGGTGTGCATGCGGTTTTCCGCCTGGTCGAAGGCAATGCAGGCCGGCGACTCGAACACTTCTTCGGTCACTTCCACGCCGTTGGCGAGGAATGGGTACTGCGCGACCAGCTGTTTGCCAACCTTGGTGTCGGTGTTGTGGAACGCCGGCAGGCAGTGCATGAACTGAGTGCGCGGTGTGCCGCTTGCCTTCATCATTTCGGCATTGACCTGATACGGCAGCAGCAGCTTGATGCGGTCGGCCCAGGCTTCCACGGGCTCGCCCATCGATACCCAGACGTCGGTGTGGATAAAGTCGACGCCCTTGACCGCTTCTTTCGGGTCTTCGGTGAGGGTGATGCGCGCGCCGCTTTCGGCAGCGAAAGCCTTGCACTGCTCAACCAGCTCTTCCAGCGGCCACAGGGCTTTCGGGGCGGCGATGCGCACATCCATGCCCAGCTTGGCGCCGATCAGCAGCAGCGAGTTACCCATGTTGTTGCGCGCGTCGCCCAGGTAGGCGTAGCTGATGTCATGCAGAGGCTTGTCGCTGTGCTCACGCATGGTCAGCACGTCGGCGAGCATCTGGGTCGGGTGGTATTCGTCGGTCAGGCCGTTGAAAACGGGTACGCCGGCGAACTTGGCCAGGTCTTCAACGATTTCCTGTTTGAAGCCGCGGTACTCGATGGCGTCGTACATGCGCCCGAGCACGCGGGCGGTGTCTTTCATGGTTTCTTTGTGACCGATCTGCGAGGAGTTCGGATCGATGTAGGTGACGTTGGCGCCCTGGTCATAGGACGCGACTTCGAAGGCACAACGGGTGCGGGTCGAGGTCTTTTCGAAGATCAGCGCGATGTTTTTGCCTTTCAGGTGCTGAGTCTCAGTGCCGCTGTACTTGGCGCGCTTGAGGTCGCGCGACAGGTCGAGCAGGAACATCAGTTCACGCTTGGTGTGGTGCATCAGGCTGAGCAGGTTGCGGTTGTGCATGTTGAAAGCCATAACAGATTTCCTCTTGAGAAATAGGGGTAAAGCGCCAGCACTGCTTAAGCTCTGGCGTAAACAGCGGCCCGGATGGGGCCGCCGTTGGGGGCTTAGTAGTCGATTGGGTCGCGGATGATTGGGCAGGTCATGCAGTGGCCGCCGCCACGGCCACGGCCGAGTTCGCCGGCACTGATGGTGATGACTTCCACGCCGGCCTTGCGCAGCAAGGTGTTGGTGTAGGTGTTGCGGTCGTAGCCAACCACCACACCAGGCTCCAGGCAGACCACGTTGTTGCCGTCGTCCCACTGCTCGCGTTCAGCTTCGTAGCTGTCGCCGCCAGTTTGCACCACGCGCAGTTTCTTCAGGTTCAGCGATTCGGCCACCACGTCGAGGAACGGCTTGGCCTCGCGGCGGATGTCCATGCCGCCTTTGCTCTTCTCGTCCGGTCGAATGCTGAAGGCGACGATCTGGTTAACCACCGATGGGAAGATGGTGACCAGGTCGCGGTCGCAGAAGCTGAACACGGTGTCCAGGTGCATAGCCGCACGGGACTTGGGCAGGCCGGCGACGATTACGCGTTGCACAGCGCCATTCTTGAACAGCGACTGGGCCAGTTGGCCGATGGCCTGGTGCGAGGTGCGCTCGCCCATGCCGATCAGTACCACGCCATTGCCGATGGGCATGACGTCACCGCCTTCGAGGGTGGCGGCGCCGTGATCCTCGTCGGGATCGCCGTACCAGACCTTGAAGTCGGCGTTAACGAAATCCGGGTGGAATTTGTAGATGGCCGTCATCAGCAGGGTTTCCTGGCGACGCGCCGGCCAGTACATCGGGCTGAGTACCACGCCACCGTAGATCCAGCAGCTGTTGTCGCGGGTGAACTGGGTGTTGGGCAGTGGCGGCAGGATAAAGCTGGATTCGCCAATGAAGTCGTTGAAGATCTTGCCCAGCTCACTGGCGCCGTTGGCGGCCAAGTCGGCACCCGAGACACCACCGATTAGGTATTCGGCGAGCTTGCGCGGCTCCTGGCCTTCCAGCCAGCTGCGCAGCTCTTGCCCGAGACCAATGCCGACCTGATTGGGCGATGTCTTGCGGTCGAGAATCCATTTCAGGGCTTCGGGGTTCTGCACCACGTCGGTGAGCAGGTTGTGCATCTCGACCACTTCGATATTGCGGTCGCGCATCTTGGTAACGAAGTCGAAGTGGTCACGCTTGGCCTGGTTCACCCAGATAACGTCGTCGAACAGCAATTCATCGCAGTTGTTCGGCGTCAGGCGCAGGTGGGCGAGGCCGGGCGAGCAGACCATCACTTTGTGCAGTTTTCCGGCTTCGGAATGAACGCCGAGTTTCTGTTTGGACATTGTCGAACTCCTTCTCTTTAAAGACTCAGGAAACCCGCGTAGAGACCGTAGGCGGCGATGCCGGCACCGATCAGTACGCCCAGGAAAATCAGTTTTTCCACCCCGGTAAATACCGGTTGGCCGAGCTCGTGCTTAGCCTTGGCGAACAGGATGGCCCCCGGCGCATAAAGCAGCGCCGACAGCAGCAGGTACTGCACGCCCGCCGCGTAGACCAGCCAGATGGCGTAGACGGTCGAGATCAGGGCGATCAGCAGGTCCTTGTTACGTTGACCTGCATCGTTCTCGTAGGTTTCACCACGCACGGCCAGCAGCACGGCATAGGCGCTGGACCAGAAGTACGGCACCAAGATCATCGACGTGGCCAGGTACAGCAGCTTCAGGTAGGTGGCATCGTTGAACAGGGTGATGATCAGGAACAGCTGGATCAGGCCGTTGGACAGCCACAGGGCATTGACCGGCACCTTGTTGGCGTTTTCCTTGCGCAGGAACGCCGGCATGGTGTGGTCGCTGGCGCTGGCAAACAAAATTTCAGCGCACAGCAAGGTCCAGGACAGCAGGGCACCAGCCAGGGAAACGATCAGGCCGATGCTGATCAGCATGGCGCCCCATGGGCCAACCACATGCTCCAGCACGCCGGCCATTGAGGGGTTCTTCAGGCCAGCCAACTGGGCCTGGGCGAGGATGCCCTGTGACAGCAGGTTAACCAGCACCAACAGCAGCAACACGCCGATAAAGCCGAGTACCGTGGCCTTGCCCACATCGGAGCGTTTTTCGGCGCGGGCCGAGAAGATGCTCGCACCTTCAATACCGATAAACACCCAAACGGTGACCAGCATCATGTTGCGTACTTGGTCCATCACGCTGCCCAGATCGCTGTTGCTCTCGCCCCAGAAGTCGCTGGTAAACACGTCCAGCTTGAAGGCGATCACGGCGATGATGATAAACAGGGCCAGCGGCACCATCTTGGCGACGGTGGTTACGGTGTTAATAAAGGCCGCTTCCTTGATCCCGCGCAGGACCAGAAAGTGCAGCAACCACAGCAATACCGACGCGCAGATGATGGCTACCAGTGTGTTGCCTTCACCAAAGCCGGCATTCGGGAAGATGTAACCAAGGGTGGAGAACAGCAGGACCATGTAGCTGACGTTGCCGATCCATGCGCTGATCCAGTAACCCCAGGCCGAGGAGAAGCCCATGTAGTCGCCAAAGCCGGCTTTGGCATACACATACACGCCGCCGTCCAGCTGTGGCTTGCGGTTGGCCAGGGTTTGGAACACGAAGGCCAGGGTCAGCATGCCGACCCCGGTGATCAGCCAGCCGATCAAGGTGGCACCGGCGCTGGCGCTGGCGGCGATGTTTTGCGGTAGGGAGAAAATCCCGCCGCCGACCATCGAGCCGACGACCAGCGCAATCAGTGCACCTAGTCTGAGTTTTTGCGTCGAGTCCGTCATTCCCATCTCCGTTGATCAGTCAGTCAGGTTTTAGTAGGCGCTTGAAGCTAGCAGGTGTTGTTGACACACGTCAGTTCGATACCACACCGATCATTTGGCAGGTGTAACCGAATATTCTGGGTAGGTGCATTGCAACCGTGTGACAACTGTTATGACTGTTAAAAAATAGCCCTAAACGGGCGTCAGGCAAGGCTGAAGCATTGATCTGCAGCAATCTGTGCTTCGCGAATGCCTACTGGCTCGGGATAATATGTGCGGCGTGTGCTGTTGCTGCGCCTTGTGCACGGGTTGGCTGGCGTTGGGCCGGGTTTGTGATGGTTTTTCAGGGAGGTTCAGGGCATGACAATTCTGGTGACAGGCGGTGCAGGCTTTATCGGTGCGAACTTTGTTCTGGATTGGCTGGCCCAGTCCGCTGAGCCGGTGATCAACCTGGACAAGTTGACCTACGCCGGCAACCTGGAAAACCTCACCAGCCTGGAGGGCGATGCCCGGCATATCTTTGTCCACGGCGATATCGGTGACAGCGCCCTGGTGGCAGGCTTGCTGAGCGAGCATCAGCCACGAGCGATCCTTAATTTCGCCGCCGAGTCCCATGTCGACCGCTCTATCCATGGCCCGGAAGACTTTATCGAGACCAATATCGTCGGCACCTTCCGCCTGCTGGAAGCCGTGCGTGCGTACTGGAAGGGCCTGGAGCCTGAGGCGCAGCAGGCGTTTCGCTTCCTGCACGTGTCGACCGATGAGGTCTATGGCTCCCTGAGCAAAGACGAGCCGGCGTTCAGCGAGCGCCATCAGTACGAACCCAACAGCCCTTATTCCGCCAGCAAGGCCGCCAGCGACCACCTGGTGCGCGCCTATCACCACACCTACGGCCTGCCGGTGCTGACCACCAACTGCTCGAACAACTACGGGCCGTATCACTTCCCGGAAAAACTCATCCCGCTGATGATCGTCAATGCCCTGGCCGGCAAGCCCCTGCCGGTGTACGGCGACGGTCAGCAGATCCGCGACTGGCTGTATGTCAAAGACCACTGCAGCGCCATCCGCCGTGTGCTGGAAGCCGGCGCGTTGGGCGAGACCTACAACGTTGGCGGCTGGAATGAGAAGCCCAATCTGGAGATCGTGCACACAGTGTGTGCCCTGCTGGACGAATTGCGCCCGCGCGCCGATGGCCAGCCGTATCAGCAGCAGATTGCCTACGTCACTGATCGCCCCGGCCACGACCGTCGTTACGCCATCGATGCGACCAAACTGGCCAATGAGTTGGGCTGGAAACCGGCGGAAACCTTCGACAGCGGCATCCGCAAGACTGTGCAGTGGTACCTGGATAACCTGCCTTGGGTCGCGCATATCCAGTCCGGCGCCTACCGCGAATGGGTGGAGAAGAACTACAGCGGGCGCAGCGCATGAAGATTTTGCTGCTGGGCAAGAACGGCCAGGTCGGCTGGGAGCTGCAGCGCAGCCTGGCGCCGCTGGGTGAGGTGCTGGCGCTGGACTCGAAAAGTAGCGATTACTGTGGCGACCTGCGTGACCTCGACGGCCTGGCTGCGACGCTGCAGCGCTTCGCACCGGATGTGATCGTCAATGCCGCCGCCTATACGGCGGTGGACAAGGCCGAGAGCGAGCCCGAGCAGGCCCAGCGGGTGAATGCCGAGGCGGTCGCCGTACTGGCCCGCGAAGCCCGGCAACTGGGCAGTTTGCTGGTGCATTACTCCACCGACTATGTGTTTGCCGGTGACGGTGAGCAGCCCTGGGGTGAAGACGATGCCGTCGCCCCGCTGAACCAGTACGGCGCCAGCAAACTGGCCGGTGAACAGACGATCCTGGCCAGCGGCTGTGAGCATCTGATCCTGCGCACCAGCTGGGTATACGCCGCACGGGGTAACAACTTCGCCAAGACCATGCTGCGCCTGGCCCGCGAGCGCGACAGCCTGAATGTGATCGCCGATCAGTTTGGCGCGCCGACCGGCGCCGAGCTGCTGGCGGATGTCAGCGCCCATGCTATCCGTGCCGTGCGCCAGCAGCCTGCACTGGGCGGTTTGTATCACCTGGCTGCAGCCGGCGAGACCAGTTGGCATGCCTATGCGTGCTTTGTGCTTGAACAGGCCGCAGCCGCCGGCGTGGCACTTAAGGTGCCCGCTGCTCATGTCGGCGCCATCGCCACCAGTGCCTACCCAACGCCCGCCAAACGCCCGGCCAATTCACGGCTGAATACGCAAAAACTGCAAAAGGCCTTCGCCCTGCACTTGCCGCACTGGCAGGTGGGGGTGGCACGGATGCTCACTGAAGTTCTGGAGACAACCTCATGATCAAGCGCAAAGGCATCATCCTCGCTGGCGGTTCCGGCACCCGCCTGCACCCGGCCACTCTGGCAATTTCCAAACAGTTGCTGCCGGTGTACGACAAGCCGATGATTTACTACCCGCTGACCACCCTGATGCTGGCGGGGATTCGCGACATCTTGATCATCTCCACCCCGCAGGACACCCCGCGTTTCGAGCAACTGCTCGGTGACGGCGCGCGCTGGGGGCTGAATATCAGCTACGCCGTGCAGGCTTCGCCGGATGGTTTGGCTCAGGCCTTTCTGATTGGCGAAGACTTTATTGGCAATGACCTGTCGGCATTGGTGCTGGGCGACAACATCTACCATGGCCACGACTTCCAGGACCTACTCAGCAATGCCATGGCCCGCGAGCAGGGCGGCAGCGTGTTTGCTTATCACGTGCAGGACCCGGAGCGTTACGGCGTGGTCGAGTTCGACGGGCAGGGTAAGGCCATCAGCCTCGAAGAAAAACCGCTCAAGCCCAAGTCCAACTACGCGGTCACTGGCCTGTATTTCTACGACCAGCAGGTGGTGGACATTGCCAAGAGCATCAAGCCGTCAGCCCGTGGCGAGCTGGAGATCACCGACCTCAACCGTATCTATCTGGAGCAGGGCAACCTCTCGGTGGAAATTATGGGCCGTGGCTACGCCTGGCTGGACACTGGCACCCATGAGTCGTTGCTGGAAGCCAGCCAGTTCATCGCCACCCTGGAAAATCGCCAGGGCCTGAAGGTGGCCTGTCCGGAAGAGATTGCTTTCCGCCAGCGCTGGATCAGCGCCGAACAGCTGGAGGCGCTGGCTGCACCGCTGGCCAAGAATGGCTACGGCAAATACCTCAAACGCCTGCTGGTGGAGACCGTATTCTGATGAAAGCCACACGCCTGGCCATCCCCGAGGTGGTGCTGCTGCAACCGAAAGTCTTTGGTGACGAGCGCGGGTTCTTCTACGAGAGCTTCAATCAGCAACGCTTTGAAGAGGCGATTGGTCGCAGCGTGCCGTTCGTTCAGGACAACCACTCCTGCTCGGCCAAGGGCGTGCTGCGCGGCCTGCATTACCAGGTGCAGCAACCCCAGGGCAAGCTGGTGCGGGTGGTGGCCGGCGAGGTCTTCGATGTGGCGGTGGACTTGCGTGCTGGATCAAAGACGTTTGGCCAATGGGTGGGTGAGCTGCTGAGCGCCGAGAACAAACGCCAGATGTGGGTGCCGGAAGGCTTCGCCCATGGGTTTCTGGTGTTGTCGGACAGCGCCGAGTTTCTCTACAAAACCACTGACTATTACGCGCCGCAGCATGAGCGTTGCCTGCAGTGGAACGACGCTCAGGTGGCCATCGACTGGCCATTGGCGCGGCTGGAGGGCGTGGCGTTGCAGTTGTCGGGCAAAGATCAGCAAGGCCTGCCGCTGGCCAGCGCCGAGACCTATGCCTAACGGCGCTGTCGTTTAGCCTTATTGCCCGAGTTGCCCCTATGTCCGTGAAGCGCCTTACCGCTCTCGTTGCGCTCTGCCTGCTTGGTCTGGCCATCAGCGCCTTTGCCATCTGGGGGACGTTGGCGATCCTGCTGACCGGCGTGCAGAGTGGCCTACGCCTGGCTTTGGCCGGCGCTTTTGCCCTGTGCTCACTGGTGGCCTTGCTCGGCCTGTTCTCGCGACGCTGGCGGCGGCCGGCGCTGCTGGTCTATCTGCTCCCGCTCGGCGGTTTTCTGCTGTGGTGGCAGACCCTGGAACCCTCCAACGAGCGTGACTGGCAAGCCGATGTCGCCGTGCTGCCCTATGCGACCATCACGGGCGAGCGGGTGCGGGTGCACAACATCCGCAATTTTTCCTACCGCAGCGAGTACGACTACCAGCCGGCCTATTACGACCAGGATTTCGACCTGAGCCAATTGCAGGGCGTAGACCTGATCGCGTCCTACTGGATGGGGCCGGCCATAGCCCATGTGTTTCTCAGTTTTGCCTTTGCCGATGGCAAGCACCTGGCCATCTCGATTGAAACGCGCAAGGAAAAACACGAAGCCTACTCGACGCTCAAGGGCTTCTTCCGCCAATACGAATTGTTCTATGTGGTGGCCGATGAGCGCGACGTGATCAAGCTGCGCACCAACTACCGCCAAGACCCGCCCGAGCAGACCTACCTGTATCGCCTCCAGGCGCCCGCGGGCAGTGGTCGGCAATTGTTTCTTGAATACATGCAGCGCATCAATGCGCTTAAGCAGCACCCCGAGTTCTACAACTCACTGACCACCAATTGCACCACCGGTATCTGGATGAGTGCGCGGGTCAATCCGCAGCATGTGCCCTTCAGCTGGAAGATTCTGGCCAGCGGCTATGTGCCGGAATACCTCTACGAGAAAGGGCTTGTGCATGACGACGGCCTGCCGTTTGCCGAGTTGCAGCGCAAGGCCCTGCTCAATCCGCGGGCGCTGGCGGCTGGTGAAGCGGATGACTTTTCCCGGCTGATCCGGGTGCCGGCCGCTACCCCATGATGACGGTTCGGCGCCATGCGCAGGCCGCTCTGATGCTCCAGCCATTGAGCGGGGCCGCCAGGTGATCCTGTTCTTCGGTGATCCCCATACGCGCTTCGGCCATGTGCTCGATGCCGTCATGCTGCACCGTCCTGCGGCCATCGTGTTGCTGGGCGATATTCAGGCCCGGCGACCGCTGGACGTTGAGCTGGCGAGCATTCTTGATCTCACCGAGGTGTGGTTTATCCACGGTAATCACGACACCGACAACGACCTCTATTACGACAACCTGTTTGGCTCGCAACTGGCCGACAGAAACCTGCATGGCCGGGTGGTGGAGATTGCTGGCGTGCGAGTGGCCGGCCTGGGCGGGGTGTTTCGCGGGCAGGTATGGATGCCGCCACAGCCGTGGAATTACCTGACACCGCAGGCCTTTTCGACGCGTTGCGGCAAGGGCAATCTGTGGCGCGACGGGGTGCCGCGTAAGCACCGCAGCACCATCTTCCCCAGCGACCTGGCCGCGTTGTTCAGCACCCAGGCCGACATTCTGGTGACCCATGAGGCGCCCAGCGCCCATCCCCATGGCTTCAGCGTGCTTGATGAGTTGGGCCAAAGCCTTGGTGTGCGCACGGTCTTCCATGGCCATCATCATGACCGCCTGGACTACCGCAGCCACCGCCAGCGCCTGGGTTTCGCCACCTTCGGCGTCGGCCTGCGCGGCATCACCGACATGCACGGCCAAGTGCTGCGGGCCGGCGAGCTGGATTAAGCCTCGGTTAGCGTGGCAGCGCCATCAGTGCGGCTTGTTGGCTGGCTTGCGCTTGATGGTCTTGAGCAGGTCGTCAGGGCTGATGTAACCAACCATGCCGCCCGAGCTGGCGGCGCTGCCGGGTTGTGGCTGATGGAGGATGTGGCCCTTCATCTTGCCGATGATGTGCATCTCGCACGGCTTGCAGTCGAACTTCAGGGTCAGCACTTCGTCCTGGTGAATCAGCTGCATGTCCGCCACCTTGGTGCGCACGCCGGTAACGCCCTTGGCCTGCTTGGGGCACAGGTTGAAGGAGAAACGCAGGCAGTGCTTGGTGATCATCACCGGCACCTCGCCGGCTTCCTCATGGGCCTCGTAGGCGGCATCAATCAGTTGCACGCCATAGCGCTGATAAAATGCCCGCGCCTTGTCGTTGTAAACGTTGGCGAGGAAGGTCAGGTGTGACTCCGGGTACACCGGCGGCGGCACGCTGACCGGCTTGCGGCTGCCATGCGGGTGGCCTGCAATTCGTGCAGCGGTCAACGCCTCGATGGCCTCGCGGCGTAGGGCCTTGAGTTGCGAGTTAGGCACGAACAGCGCCTGCGGCGCATCGATCTGCACAGCGGTGACGTAATACATCGTGGTGCCCAGCTTGCTCAGGGTGTCGCTCAGTTGGGCGCGGGCCTGCTCGGCATCCTTGGCTGGGCCGAACGGACCGTTGAGGCTGACCTCAACGCAAATCCCCTCCTCGCTGGTGACGCTCAGGCACAGCTGCGCCTCGCTCAATCGGGCCTGCCAACTGACCGCCACGCGGCGTTCGGAGGAGGTCTTCAACAGCGCCTGCTGCCAGTTGTGGTCGAGGTTGCGGTTGAGCACATGCTGCGGGCGCAGCTGTTTGAGCTCGGCCGGCATCTCGTTGGGCACCACGCGGTACTGCCACACGTTTACGCCGTCCTGTTCAAACTGAGCCAGTTGCTCGGCAGTGTTGGCGCGAAAGCCCACCACTTCACGTTTGATCAGCACGTTGAGGCCGTCACCGTTATTCAACTGCTCAGTGGTTTGTACGGTTAGATCGTGCTTGCCGACCTTGAGCACTTCGCCCACCTGCAAGCCGACAAATTTGGGCGACTCGAACGCGCCGATGTCGATCTTGCGGTCGCTGACGAAATAGTCGGTGCTGCCGCGGTGGAAGGTCTTTTCCGTGTCCGGGGTGAAGAAGTGCTCGGTGCGTCCGCTGGAGCTGCGCGCCAGTTCAGGGCGCTGGGTAAGAATCGCATCCAGCTCCTGACGGTAATGAGCGGTGATGTTCTTCACATAGCTCATGTCCTTGTAGCGGCCCTCGATCTTGAACGAGCGCACGCCGGCATCCACCAAGTGAATCAGGTTGGCGGTCTGGTTGTTGTCCTTCATCGACAGCAGGTGCTTGTCATAGGCCACCACGCGGCCTTGGTCGTCCTTCAGGGTGTACGGCAGGCGGCAGGCCTGCGAGCAGTCGCCCCGGTTGGCGCTGCGCCCGGTCTGCGCGTGGGAGATGTTGCACTGCCCGGAAAATGCCACGCACAGCGCACCGTGGATAAAGAACTCGATGGCCGAGTCAACGTTGCTGCTGATTGTGCGGATTTCTTCCAGGTTCAACTCGCGGGCCAGCACCAACTGGGAGAAGCCTGCTTGAGCCAGGAACTTGGCTTTTTCCAGGGTGCGGATATCGGTCTGGGTGCTGGCATGCAGTTCAATCGGTGGAATATCCAGCTCGAGAATGCCCATGTCCTGCACGATCAGCGCATCAACGCCGGCGTCGTAGAGCTGGTGAATCAACTGACGCGCCGGCTCCACCTCGTCGTCATGCAGGATGGTGTTGATGGTGACAAACACCTTGGCGTGGAACAGGTGGGCAAACTCCACCAGGCCGGCAATGTCCGCCACGCTGTTGCTGGCGTTATGCCGCGCGCCGAAGCTCGGCCCACCGATATACACGGCATCGGCGCCATGCAGGATGGCTTCCTTGGCGATAGCGGCATCGCGCGCCGGGCTGAGCAGTTCGAGGTGGTGCTTGGGCAGGGACATGATGATCAGCTTCAACCGTGGGCAAGGGACGATCCAGCGGCGCAACGCACGCCAGGGCCGGCAATGGAGAGGCGGCGATTTTAAAGGAATCGCGGCGCCATGGCGCAGTTCAATCGGCGGAAAAACATCGACCGCCTGGCAGATACTCGGCCGGTGGAGGCGCTAGCGTCGGGTGCGCAGCGCTGAAACAAAAAAGGCCCACCTTGCGGTGAGCCTTTTCGGTGTTTCGTATGGTGCCGGCACCAGGAGTCGAACCCGGGACCTACTGATTACAAGTCAGTTGCTCTACCAACTGAGCTATACCGGCATTTGTGGGGCGTGATTATAGCTATTTGCCGACGGCTGTAAACCTTTGTTTCTACTGGTGTAAATGCGTGCTGTGGGTGGGGTCAGGAAGGTTATGCACAAAATGCGTTGGGCGAGTGCGGGTGTGGGCCCTCTTGCGCTGGAATCTGCGCATATTTTCAACTCATTGTTTTAATTGAATTTTTATTCTTGGTTGGAAAGTGCGCAAAAAGCCGCAGGCCATGGCTGGTGGGCTTTTGCGTGAGTTGCCCAGCGTTCATCCACACACTTATCCACAGCTTTTGTGGGCAACTGCATCCCGCTCGGCGAGCAGCAATAAGTTGCGGGGTGACAGTTGGGCGGCGCAGAAGGTGCCCAGAGTGACCTGAAAGCCTTGTTCTTGCAGATACAGGGCGCGGTCGAGTACCAGCCAGAGTTCCAATGGTCTGCGGAACAGGCTGCGCAGCAGTTCTAGGTTGCGCACTTCGGCGAGGCGTTGCCAGCCACGGGCTTCGAGGGCGAGCCAGTCTCGTGCCGATGGGCTGGGCAGGTTTTTCAGGGCGGCCAGGTCGCAGCAGTAGTCGGCGTAGCTTTTGTCCAGCCAAGCCGGTGGCAGTGAAGGTGTAGGTAGGTACTCATCAATGCCGCGCAGTTCTCGTTGCAGCAGGTCGAAGCCCAGGCGGCGGGCCATGGACTGATCACGCAGGCGGCGCACGCGGGTGCCGGCAGTGACTGTCTCGCTCAGGGGTAGGCCGAGGTCGTCTTTCGACAGTCGCAGGATCGAGGCTTGGGCCGCGGTTGAAAGGGCTTGGTAGCTATCGCCCTGGATGCGGTTGTAGCAGCAGGGTGCCACGGCCAGTTGCAGGCAGCCCGTGTGGCTGGCCAGTTGCAACAGGCGTACATGCAGGTCGCCACAGGCGTGCAGAGCCACAGGGCTGTGCATGGCCTGCAAGTGGTTGGCGGTGCTGGCGCAGAGGACGTCTTGCAGGCGGTGCTCGGCCGTGATGCCGTGACGCTGGCTGAGGCGCTGGCCGGCCTCAACCAGTTCGGCGTTGTACTCCAGGCAGCGCAGACTTTGTCCGTCCTGCGTCAGCAGGCGGCCGAGGTGGCCTTTGCCGGCGCACCAGTCGAGCCAATGCCGAGTGGGCTGGCGAAATTGCAGGCTGCTGGCGAAGGCGTCGATCTGTTGCCATTTGCGCCCCGGCACATCGACGCTGAGACGCGCCGGCGGCGTTTTACGCGTGGTCCTGGGCAAGGCACCGACGGCACTCAGTGCGCTGGCCTGCTGCGCCAGCTCCGGGAAGGGCGCTGGTGCCGCCAGTTGCTCGGGGTGGTTATGCTCAGCCTCGGCCTGCGCCAGTGAGCGCGCGCGCAGCCAGTCGGCCAATGAGCGGTGCTGGTTTTCCCAGGGCAGGTGCAGATGGGTGAAGGGTTTGGGTCGCCAGAGCGCCTGGTGGGCGAGCAGGAAAGCATCCAGCGCGACGAAGCGCTGGCGCAGTACGGAACCACTCAGGGGTGTGGGCATCGCGGGTAGTCAGCCTGTTGCGGATGAAGAAAAGTCCTGGGCGCCAGGCGCCCGGGGTTTCAACGACCCTGGCAGGCGTCCACCCGTAGACGCCGCTCCAGCACTTTGAAGGCGCGGACCATGGCGTAGGCAATCACCAAGTAGAACATGCCGGCGGCAAAGAAAATCTCTACTGGCAGGTACGTGCGAGCAATGATGGTGCGCGACATGCCGGTCAACTCCAGCAGGGTGATGGTGCTGGCCAGGGAGCTGGCCTTGAGCATCAGGATCACTTCGTTGCTGTAAGCCGGCATGCCGATGCGTGCGGCGCGGGGCAGGGTGATGCAGAACAGCGTCTGGGTTTTCGACATGCCGAGGGCGCGCGCTGCTTCCAGTTCGCCCGGTGGAATGGCCTGGATGGCGCCGCGCAGGATCTCTGCGATGTAGGCCGCGGTGTGCAGGGTCATGGTGATGATGGCGCACCAGAATGGGTCGCGCAGGTACGGCCACAGCGGCCCCTGGCGCACGGCGTCGAACTGGGCCAGGCCGTAATAGACCAAAAACAGCTGCACCAGCAGCGGAGTACCGCGGAAGAAGAACATGTAGCCATACGGCAGGGCGCGCACATACCAATGCTTGGAAGCGCGGGCGATGCCCAGTGGAATGGCGAGGATCAGGCCGGCGATTACGGCGATGCCCACCAGCTCCAGCGTCAGCCAGGCGCCTTCCAGCAGCTTGGGCAGGAATTTGTAGATCACTTCCCAGTTCATGAGGCGCTCCGTTTGAAGCCGCGGCTGGCGCGTTTTTCAAGGAAGTGCATGGCGGTCATTGCCAGCACAGTCAGGCTCAAGTAGATAAATGCGGCAATCAGGAAGAAGTGGAACGGCTCTTTGCTCAGGCTGACGGCGATCTGCGAGCGGCGCATGATTTCTTCCAGGCCAATGACCGAGACCAGGGCAGTGTCCTTCATCAGGATCATGAACAGGTTGCCCAGGCCAGGCAGGGCGATACGCCACATTTGCGGCAGTATGAGGCGCCAGAAAATGCGTGCCTTAGAGAGACCGAGGGCTTGGCCGGCTTCGCGGTGACCGCGTGGAATCGCCAGGATCGCGCCGCGGAATACTTCCGTGGCATAAGCGCCGAAGCACAGGCCGAGGGCGATGACGCCGGCAGCAAACGCGTTGAGTTCAAGCTCCGGATAACCGAGCAGGGTGCCCAGCTCGCGCATCAGGTTGACCGTGCCGAAGTAGATCAGCAGTACCCAGAGCAGTTCGGGTACGCCGCGGACGATGGTCGAATAGGTCCCGCCAAGCCATTGCAGAAACTTGTTTGGGGAGGTTTTGGCCAGTGCGCCAAGCAGCCCAAGTACCAAGCCCAGAGCAAGCGCGCAGAGCGCCAGCTGGATGGTCATCAGGGTGCCGGCCAGCAGGGCCGGGCCGAAGCCGTAGAGGTCGAGAGTCATCAAGGGATACTACGTGGTGCCGGCGCAGCCGCGAGGCTGCGCCGGTCAGGCATCAGTAGATGCTGAACGGGAAGTATTTGTCGTTGATCTTCTTGTAGGTGCCGTCAGCCACGATGGCTTTCAGTGCCTCGTTCAGCTTGCCTTGCAGGGGGTCGCCCTTGCGCACGGCAATACCGATCTTGTCGTTGTCGAATACTGGGTCGCCTTTGAATTCGAAGCCTTTGCCGGCATCGCTCTTCAGCCATTCCCAGTTGACGAACTTGTCAGCCAGCACACCGTCAACACGGCCCGAGGTCAGGTCGAGGTAGGCGTTTTCCTGGGTGTCGTAGAGTTTGATTTCTACGCTGTCAGCCATGTTGTCTTCCAGCCAGGTGCCAGCGATGGTGGCGCGTTGGGCGCCGATCACTTTGCCCTTCAGGCTAGCTTTGTCGATTTTGAAGTCGCCGCCTTTAGGGGCGATGAACTGCAGCTTGTTGGTGTAGTAAGCGTCGGTGAAATCGACTGCAGCCTTGCGCTCTTCGGTGATCGACATGGAGGCGATGATGGCGTCGAATTTCTTCGCGTTCAGGGCCGGGATGATGCCGTCCCAGTCGGAAGTAACGACTTCACACTCGGCTTTCATTTGGGCGCACAGGGCCATGCCGATGTCGACGTCGAAGCCGCCCGGTTTGCCGCTGGCATCAATCAGGTTGAACGGTGGGTAGGCGCCTTCGGTGCCGATTTTGATTTTTTCGGCGGCCATAGCGCTGCTGCCAAAAGCCAGAGTGGCGGCAGCGGCGAGCAGGATTTTTTTGTAGTTCTGCATGCGATAGAGCTCCGTTAGTGATTGCTGGACATGAATTGTTTGCAGCGCGCCGAACTGGGGTTGTTGAACACCTGCTCGGGTGAGCCCTGTTCTTCAACCAGCCCCTGGTGGAGAAATACCACCTCGCTGGAGACTTGGCGGGCGAAGTTCATCTCGTGGGTAACCAGCAGCATCGTGCGACCTTCGTCGGCGAGCGCGCGGATCACATTAAGCACTTCTTGTACCATTTCCGGGTCGAGGGCCGAAGTTGGCTCATCGAACAGGATCACTTTCGGTTGCATGGCCAGCGTGCGGGCAATCGCGGCACGTTGCTGCTGGCCACCGGAGAGCTGGGCGGGGTAAACGTGGCGCTTGTCGGCGATGCCAACCTTGGCCAGCAAGGCCTCAGCCATTTCGGTGGCTTCAGCGCGGCTCTGCCCCAATACACGGCGCGGTGCCTCGATGATGTTGTCGAGTACGCTCATGTGCGGCCAGAGGTTGAAGTTCTGGAACACGAAGCCGATTTCGCTGCGCATACGATTGATCTGCTTGTTGTCGGCAGCCACCAGCTCGCCATTCTTGCTGGCTTTGAGCTTGAGCTCTTCGCCGGCAACCAGGATTTGGCCCTGATGAGGGTTCTCCAGCAGGTTGATGCAGCGCAGAAAGGTCGACTTGCCGGAGCCAGACGAGCCGAGGATCGAGATCACATCGCCGTCGCGGGCGGTCAGGGAGATGCCCTTGAGCACTTCGAGATCGCCATAGCGTTTATGCAGGTTGCGAATTTCCAGCGCGGGCGTGGCCTCGGCCATGGGGTGTCCTCTTCTTGTTCGAATGCGCTCCGGCAGCGGGCTGGCCTTCCTGGCGAGGCGTCAAGCTAGCATAGCGCTTCCGCGAGCGCCAAGCGGCCAAACAGGGCTAAGTGCCAGCCATGTGACAGCTTGTCGCATCGCTAATGCTGGCTGTCGCGCCAACACAAAATCCTGACCGTTGCGGCTTGGTCTGTGGTTGTGAGCATGCGTCAGCGAGTTGCCGGGGAGTATCGACTCTGCATCTGCTGGCGGCAGTGAGCAGGGATTGCAGGCAATAAAAAACCCCAAGGAATTTAACTTCGCTTGGGGTTTCTCGGTATTAGTGGTGCCCAGAGACGGAATCGAACCGCCGACACGGGGATTTTCAATCCCCTGCTCTACCGACTGAGCTATCTGGGCAACGGGGCGCATTAGACGGATTTTGCGCTGGCCTGTCAAGCGCGAGCTGGAAAATATTTAACTATTACCGTCGCTTACGCCCAAATGCCTTACTCGCTGGGCGGCACGTAGCCTTCCGCCAGGGCGTATTCCTGGCCCGAGAGGAACTTGTCCATCTCGCCCTGGAGGAACTTGCGATCCTCGACATTCATCATGTTCAGGCGGCGTTCGTTGATCAGCATGGTCTGGTGCTTCTGCCACTCGTCCCAGGCTTGCTTGGAGACGTTGTTGAAGATGTCTTCGCCTTTGGCGCCCGGATACGGCGGACGCTCCAGGCCTGGCAGTTCTTGTTTGTGCTTGCGGCAATTCACGGTGCGGGTCATGACAACTCTCCTGCGTTCAATTCGTCGGCGGCGCGTTTCAGCAGCTTTTTGACCGGTGCGGCCAGGCCCAGGCGCGGCGGGGTGGCGAGGTTATACCAGAGCCAGTCGCCCTCGGCCACGGCGCTGCTGGCCTGTTCGACGTGCACCAGCCAGGGTTCGATGGCCAGTTGGAAGTGGCTGAAGGTGTGGGTCAGGGCCGGCAAGGCCTGGCGTTCGCCGAGTATGAGGCCGTGCTGCAGGGCCAGGCCGTCGAGTTCTTCGCCGGCGAGTAGCTCGGGCAGACTCCAGAGGCCGCCCCACAGGCCGCTGGCCGGACGGCGGTAGAGCAGGATGGCGCCGTCGCGGTTGGCCAGCAGTGGCATCAGGGTGCTTTTTTGCGGCAGGACCTTGCGCGGCTTGGGAATCGGGTAGCGGCTTTGCAGGCCCAGCAGGTGCGCCTGGCAGCCACGCTGCAGCGGGCACAGCAGGCAGTTGGGCTTACTGCGGGTGCAGAGGGTGGCGCCGAGGTCCATCATCGCCTGGGTGTAATGGTTGACCCGTGCGGCGGGGGTGAGCTGTTCGGCCAGTGCCCACAGTTGTGCCGCTACTTTGGGCTCGCCGGGATAGCCTTCCTGGGCGCTGTAGCGGGCCAGCACGCGCTTGACGTTGCCGTCCAGAATCGGCGCGCGCAGGCCCATGCTCAGGCTGGCGATGGCGCCTGCAGTGGAGCGGCCGATGCCGGGCAGCTCGGTGAGCTGGGTGACTGAGGCGGGAAACTCGGCGCCATGCTCGGCGACGACGATCTGCGCGGTCTTTTGCAGGTTGCGCGCGCGGGTGTAGTAGCCCAGGCCGGTCCACAGGTGCAACACTTCGTCGACCGGCGCGGCGGCCAGGGCCTGGACGTTGGGCAGGGCATCCATAAAGCGGCCGAAATAGCCAAGCACGGTGCTGACCTGGGTCTGCTGCAGCATGATTTCCGAGACCCACACCCGGTAGGGCGTGATGCCTTGCTGCCAGGGCAGGTCTTTGCGCCCGTGCTGGTCGTACCAGTCGAGTACGGCGTTGCCGAAGTGCTCAGGTGTCATCGGTTGAACAGGCCTTTGAGGGCATCTTTCAGCTCGGGGCTGACTTTGTCGCCGAGTTTTTCTTCGATCTTCTCGCCGAGTTTTTCCGTGGCCAGCTTGGCGCCGACTTTGCCCAGGTCTTCTTTGTCCACGCGGCAGGCTTTGGCGCCGAGTTCCAGCGGGCCGCGGCAGCGCAGCGGCCATTCGAGGCCGACATAGCGTGGGTTGATCTGGCAGGCCGGGTCGGGCATTTCGCTCTTGTCGCCTTCGATGATGATGCCGACGCGGTAGTCCATGCCCAATACGCGCAGGTCGAGGCTGCCGTCGCCATTCACGCTCAGGCCCTGGATGCGGGCCTTGAGGTCGGGGTTGTAAGCCACGCCGTTGGTGATGGTCAGGTTGCCGCCGAGGGACTCAAAGGCGGTGTCCTTGCCGCGGGTTTCGCCGCTCAGGCTTTTGCGGTTGAGGGTGGCGATGGCCTGGCACAGTTGCTGTTCGAGGTTGGCGTTGCTGAGTACGCCGTCGCGCAGGTTGAAGTGGGCTTTGCCGTTGAGGTTGTCGATCCAGGCCTTTTGACTGTTGCCTTGGGTCTGCAGGTCGGCATTGAGGTCGAGGGTGCCGGTGATGGTGGGTTTTTGCCCCAGGGCTTTGAGCAGCTTGGCAGCGTCCACTCGGCTGATGTTTTTCTGTACTTTGAACTGCGGGCTGTCCGGGCGCACGTCGAGGCTGGCGCTGTGGTTGAAGTTGCCGTTGTACAGCTCGCCGCGCAGTTCGCTGAGGCTGAGCAGGCCGTCTTTGCCGCTGGCCTTGAGGGTGACCGTGGTCATCGGCAATTGCTTCAGGGTCAGTTGCCCCAGGCTCAGGTCGAACTGGGCATCCAGCCGGCGCAGACGTTCGATGGGCAGCAGGCTGACTTCACTCCAGGCCTGTTGGCTTGGGGCTTGTGGCAGGTCGGTGGTGCCGGCCTGGCCGGCGGCGGCCAGGGTGTTTTTCACCTCGTTCTGGCGGGCGCTGGCGCCTTCTTTGCTGGTGCTCGGCAGGTAGCGGTCGAGGTTCAGGCGGTCGCCCTTGAGTTGGGCGCGCACGGCCTGCTTGGCGAAGTCGCTGACACTCAGGTTGCCGGTAAAGGTGCTCTCGTCCAGTTTCAGGGTCAGCTCTTGCAGGGTCAGGCTGTTGGCGCTGCCTTGCAGGCGGCTGACCAGCTCGACGCTGCCCAGGGCGCTGCTGTCGCTCATGGCCGGTACGGGCTGGCCAATGCCGTCGAGAAACTCGCGCAGGTTGAACTGGGCAATCGACAGGCCGCCTTCCAGGGCCGGCTGTTTGTCCAGGTTACGCAGCTTGAGTTCGCCGAGGGCGCGCAGCTGGTTGGCCGACAGCTTCAGGCCGTTCCATTCGGCGATCTGTGCGGCTTGGTCGAGCAGCAACTGACCCTGGGTGGCGAAGGTCAGGGTTTTGCCCTGGAAGGGTTCGCCCGAGGCTTCGCCGGACAGTTTCAGGTCTTCCAGCTGGTAGCGCTTGAGGGCGCGGTCGAAGCGCAGCTGGCCTTGCAGCTCGGCGCGGGCGCGCAGCACGGGTTGATTGCTGGCGAAGAAGGCGCTCAGTTGCACGGGGATGCTGGCGCCTTCGCGCACGGCACCGGTGCTCAGCTGGATATTCTCGGCGCTGTACTGCTGGCCGCTTTTGGCGTCGCGGTAGTCGATGCGCGCGTTGCTCAGGGTCAGGCTGTCGATGTCCAGGCGCAGCGGCTGACTGGCGTTTGCTTCAGTGCTGCTAGCGGTTGTCGGGCTGGCGGGGGCGGTACCGGCATCAGGCGCTTTGGCGGGCTTGGCGGGGCGGCCGATGTCCTGCCAGTTGCCATGGCCTTTTTCGTCGCGCTGCAGGGTCAGGTTGAGGCCGTCGATGCGGATATCGCTCATCTGCACTTCTTTGCGCAGCAGCGGCAACACGCGCACCGACAGGCCGAGCAGGCGCAGGTCGGCAAACGGCTGGTTCGGCGTGGCGGCGCTGGCCAGGGTGGTGTCGGTCAGCTCCAGGCCCAGCCAGGGGAACAGGCTCCAGCCAATATCGCCGTTGATGCTCAGTTCCAAGTTGGCCTTGTCGCGGGCCAGTTGGCGGATTTCGTCCTTGTAGTCGTTGGGATCGAACAGCTGGGTGAGGGCGAAGCCGAGGGCGACAACCAGCAGCAATAATCCGAGAAATATCAGACCCAGAACTTTGCCGAGCGCTTTCATGGACGAATCCTTGTGGTGAGAGCCATACAGGTGAGGCCGCGAGTATACCGTCGGCCGCGCGCGTCACCATCGACAGATGGCAAATGCGCGGGCCACGGTTTGCGGCCGCGAGTCAGTAGCCTTGGAGGCTTGAAGTGCTGGCGCGGTTCCCTGTGCCGGGTAGATGGGCCGAGATGGCGTCTTTGGTGGCGCGCTTTGGCGGCTACGGCCATGCGCATCACGGCGGTGGGGGTTAGGCTTGGGTGACAAGAATAAGTCGAGTACGGGTCAAAATGAGCGTGAATATCGCGGTAATGGCGTTGCCGTTGTACATCCTGCTGATACTGTTGGAGCTCGCCTATGAACGCCACACGGGGCGTCACACCTGGCGTCTGGCAGACAGCGTAACCAGCATCAACAGTGCCGTGCTGCGGCTGGTGCTGGAGGGGCCGCTGCGCTTGTTGCTGCTGATCCCGTACGCCTGGCTGTATGAGCATGCGCGCGTGCTGGAGCTGGATGCGGGCTCGCCCTGGGTCTGGTTGGGCGGCTTTGTCGCGGTGGACCTGTGCTTCTACTGGGCGCACCGCAGCCTGCATCGCTACAACCTGCTGTGGGGCGCCCATCAACCCCATCACTCCAGTGAAGACTTCAACCTGTCGACGGCACTGCGCAAAGGCGCCTTTCAAACCGCCTTCGACTGGCCGTTTTATTTACCGCTGGCCCTGCTAGGCGTGCCATTGCCGTTGTTTCTGCTCCTGCTGGGGATTCAGCTGGCCTATCAGTTCTGGATTCATACCCAGCACATCGAGCGCCTGGGCTGGCTGGAGCAGATATTTGTCACGCCCAGCCATCACCGTGTGCACCACGGCCAGAACGACTGCTACATCGACAAGAACCACGGCGGGGTGTTTATCGTCTGGGACAAGCTGTTCGGCACCTTTGCCGAGGAGCGTGAGCCGGTGCGCTACGGGGTGACTACGCCCGTCAACAGCTTCGATCCGCTGCGCCTGCAGCTCAGTTGGTGGCGCCTGCTCTGGGCCGATGCGCGGGCCACTCACTCATGGTGGGACAAGTTGCGCCTGTGGTGGATGCCCACCGGCTGGCGCCCGGCCGATGTTCGCCAGCGGCCGTGGCCGAAGATGGGTGCGCAGGTTTTTGACTGCGCTTATCCGGCCAACCTCAAGCTGTACGCGTTTATTCAGTTTCTGGCGATCAACGCCCTGACCTTGGCCTTTCTCGCCAGCGTCAAACGGGCTGCCGCCTGGGAGCCCTGGCTGCTGGCGGTGGCGATCGTGGTTGGTTGCATCAGTTTGGGGCGACTGTTCGAGGGGCGCCGACTGTGGCGTCTGGAAGCCGCGCGATTGCTGAGTGTGGCCCTGCTGGCACTGGCCTGGGGCGCTTATCTGGCTCCGGCGCAGTGGTGGGTCGGCGTCGGGGTGGCGGGGTTTTGCCTGGGCAGCCTGCTCGGTTTGCACTATCTGCTGCGGGGCGCGCCATTTCGGGCGGTGGCTCAGTAGCTCTGTAGCGGCAGGCCGGTGCGTGCGGCCAGGGCTTGGCTTTCCAGATGACCGGCCGGGGCGGCGAGGTGCAGAGGCCGGCCGGCTGCGCTGGCCAGGCGCTGGCTTTCATCCAGCAAGCGGCGGCCGACGCCGCGCTGGCGGGTGATCTGGCGCACGCACAAATGCGACAGGCGCCAGCAATCTGCGCCCTGTTCGAGCAACGCGGCGCCCAGCAGGCGGTCGTTGAAGCGGCCGGCGATCAGCCTGCCGCTGGCGATGCCGACGGCAATCAGGGTGTCGGCATCGGCGTGCGGGGCCAGCAACCAGGCCGGCGCATCGGCGTAGACCTTGGCCAGATCGCTGCGGTCCTGGGCGCTGGGCTGGCGGACAAATTCGACGTAAACCGGCATGGGCGACTCCTCGGACGGCGGGATGGCGCGCGAGTGTAAACCTGGCCGACCGTCGCCGGTAGCCGCCAAAGGCTCGGCCCGCCTATAATGCCGACCTTTTCCGCAAGCCAATTTTGGGAGCTGGTGATGGCCGAACGTACGGCATGCGTCGAGCGCAACACCCTGGAGACGCAGATCAAGGTCTCGATCAACCTGGACGGCACGGGCAAGGCGCGGTTCGCCATCGGCGTTCCCTTCCTTGAACACATGCTTGACCAGATCGCCCGTCATGGCCTGATCGACCTGGATATCGAGTGTCACGGTGACCTGCATATCGACGACCACCACACCGTCGAAGACGTCGGCATCACCCTTGGCCAGGCCTTTACCAAGGCCATCGGCGACAAGAAGGGCATGACCCGTTACGGCCACTCCTATGTGCCGCTGGACGAGGCGCTGTCGCGCGTGGTCATCGACTTCTCTGGGCGTCCAGGCCTGCAGATGCACGTGCCGTTCACCCGCGCGGTGGTCGGCGGCTTCGATGTGGATCTGTTCCAGGAATTCTTCCAGGGCTTCGTCAATCACGCCCTGGTCAGCCTGCACATCGACAACCTGCGTGGCACCAACACCCACCACCAGATCGAAACCGTGTTCAAGGCTTTCGGCCGCGCTCTGCGCATGGCCATCGAGCTGGACCCGCGCATGGCCGGGCAGATGCCGTCGACCAAGGGTTGCCTATAGAACCTGCCCCGCCCAAAAATCATGCCCGCGCCGGAGGCCGTTTTTCCGCAGCGCAAGGCAAGAGGAGAGAAGTTTGGTTATTCCAAATGAACGACGATTAACGCAGGGCTGCGGAAAAACGGCCCCGTCCCGTAGGGTTGCGCTCAAAAGCGCGCCATGCAGCGTTGTGGAACTTGCCAATGGAACAACCATTGGCTGCGTTCCACGCCTTGCCTGGCACGCTTTTGAGCTGCAACGCGGGCATGATTTTTGGGCGGGCAGGTTCTTATGCAGACGGTAGCAGTAATCGATTACGGCATGGGCAACCTGCACTCGGTGGCCAAGGCGCTGGAGCACGTTGGCGCCGGCAAAGTGCTGGTGACCAGCGATGCGGCGGTGATTCGTGAAGCCGATCGCGTGGTGTTTCCCGGTGTTGGTGCGATCCGCGATTGCATGGCCGAGATCAAGCGCCTGGGCTTCGACCAGTTGGTGCAGGAAGTCAGTGCCGACCGGCCGTTTCTCGGCATTTGCGTCGGCATGCAGGCGCTGATGGAGCGCAGCGAGGAGAACGACGGTGTCGATTGCATCGGCCTGTTCCCCGGACAAGTGCGCTTCTTTGGCAAGGGCATGGTTGAGGATGGCGAGCAGCTGAAAGTGCCGCACATGGGCTGGAACCAGGTGCAGCAGAGCATTGAGCACCCGCTGTGGCATGACATTCCCGATATGGCGCGCTTCTACTTCGTGCACAGCTACTACATCGAGGCCGGCAATCAGGCTCAGGTGGCCGGGCGCGGGCACTACGGTAAGGATTTCGCTGCGGCGCTGGCCGAAGGCTCGCGTTTTGCCGTGCAGTTCCACCCGGAGAAGAGCCACACCCACGGCCTGCAATTGCTGCAGAACTTCGCCAGCTGGAATGGTCGCTGGTAAATGAGCCGGGGCAAGGCGAAGGCGCCGATCCTGCGCCTGCAGGCCAGTGAGGAACAGGCCGCGTTGCAGTTGCTCAAGCGCTTTCTCGATGAGCGCTTCGAGCTGCAACTGGGCAGCTTCGAGGTGCAGGAAGTGCTCGATCTGTTCAGCAGCGAGATTGCCCCGCACTACTACAACAAAGCGGTTGCCGATGTGCAGGCGCTGCTGTCCGAGCGCTTCGCCAGCCTCGAAAGCGACGTGTGGTCGCTCGAGAAGAGCTGACCCGTTACCCCATTTATCGACTTGAACAGGTTCACCCGATGCTGATTATTCCCGCTATCGATCTGAAAGACGGCGCCTGCGTGCGCTTGCGCCAGGGCCGCATGGACGACTCCACGGTGTTTTCCGATGACCCGGTGAGCATGGCAGCCAAGTGGGTGGATGGCGGTTGCCGGCGTTTGCATCTGGTCGACCTGAACGGCGCCTTCGAAGGTCAGCCGGTTAACGGCGAAGTGGTCACCGCCATCGCCAAGCGCTACCCGCAGTTGCCGATTCAGATCGGCGGCGGCATCCGCTCGCTGGAAACCATCGAGGCCTACGTCAAGGCCGGCGTTAGCTACGTGATCATCGGCACCAAGGCGGTTAAAGACCCGCAGTTCGTGACAGACGCCTGCAAGGCGTTTCCGGGCAAGGTGATTGTTGGTTTGGATGCCAAGGACGGTTTCGTCGCTACCGACGGCTGGGCTGAGATCAGCACCGTGCAGGTCATCGACCTGGCCAAGCGCTTTGAAGCGGACGGCGTGTCCGCCATCGTTTATACCGACATCGCCAAAGACGGCATGATGCAGGGCTGCAACGTGAGCTTTACCGCTGCGCTGGCCAATGCCACCAAGATTCCGGTAATCGCTTCCGGCGGTATCCATAACCTCGGCGACATTCAGACCCTGCTGGCCGCCAAGGCGCCCGGCATCATCGGCGCCATCACTGGCCGAGCGATCTACGAAGGCACCCTGGATGTCGCCGAGGCGCAAGCCTTCTGCGACGCCTACCAAGGCTGAGGACACCACTATGGCCCTGGCCAAACGCATCATCCCCTGCCTCGACGTCGACAACGGTCGGGTGGTCAAGGGCGTCAAGTTCGAGAACATCCGCGATGCCGGTGACCCGGTGGAAATCGCCCGTCTGTATGACGAGCAGGGCGCCGACGAGATTACCTTTCTCGACATCACCGCCAGCGTCGATGGCCGCGACACCACGTTGCACACGGTTGAGCGCATGGCCAGCCAGGTGTTTATCCCGCTCACCGTCGGTGGCGGCGTGCGCACCGTGCAGGACATCCGCAACCTGCTGAATGCCGGCGCCGATAAGGTGTCGATCAACACGGCTGCGGTGTTCAACCCGGAGTTCGTCGGTGAAGCAGCGGCACGCTTTGGCTCGCAGTGCATTGTCGTGGCCATCGACGCGAAGAAGGTCTCTAAGCCCGGTGAAACCCCGCGCTGGGAAATCTTCACCCATGGCGGGCGCAAACCCACCGGACTGGACGCGGTGCTGTGGGCGAAGAAGATGGAAGACCTGGGCGCTGGCGAGATTCTGCTGACCAGCATGGATCAGGACGGCGTGAAGAGCGGTTATGACCTCGGTGTGACGCGCGCCATCAGTGAGACCGTCGGAATCCCGGTAATTGCGTCGGGCGGTGTCGGCAACCTCGAACACCTGGCCGCCGGCATTCTCGAAGGCAAGGCGGCGGCGGTGCTGGCGGCGAGCATTTTCCACTTTGGCGAATACACTGTGCCTGAGGCCAAGGCCTATCTGGCCAGCCGCGGCATCGTGGTGCGCTAGGGTCTTTTGCCGTTTCATTGGTTGTTCAATACAAGGTAGCGAACCATGTTCAAACGTCTTCTGCTGGCCCTGACCGCGGTCAGCCTGTTGTCTACTGCGGCTGTGCGCGCCGAGGAGCCTGCCAGCCTGGTATTGCTCACGGAAAACTTCCCGCCCTACAACATGGCGGCAGAAGGCAAGAACTTCGCCCGTGATGACAAGATCAGCGGCATCGCCGTTGAGCTCGTGCGCGAGATGTTCAAGCGCGCTGGGGTGAACTACAGCCTGACCCTGCGTTTCCCTTGGGAGCGCATCTACAAGATGGCCCTGGAGCAGCCAGGTTACGGGGTGTTCTGCACTGCGCGCCTGCCCGAGCGTGAGAATGACTTCAAGTGGGTTGGGCCTCTGGGGCCGGATGACTGGGTGATGCTGGCGCGCGCCGACAGCACCATCAGTCTGACCAGTTTGGAAGAGGCCAAGGCCTACAAAGTGGGTGCCTACAAGGGCGATGCCATCTCCGAACACCTAAACAAGCAAGGCGTGCAGCCGCTTAGCGCCCTGCGCGATCAGGAAAACCCGCTGAAGCTGATGAAGGGCGAGATCGACCTGTGGGCCACCGGCGATCCTGCCGGTCGTTACCTGGCCAAGCAGCAAGGCATCAGCGGCTTGAAGAATGTCCTGCGTTTCGACAGCGCCCAGCTCTACCTGGCACTGAACAAAGACACCCCGGATGCCGTGGTGCAAAAACTGCAGGCGGCGCTGGATGCCATGCGCGCCGACGGCTTTGCCGCTGAGGTGGAGAAACGCTACCTCTAAGGCGTTTTGGCGGCAGAAAAAAACCGGGCTAGCCCGGTTTTTTTACCTCTGCGATTTACTCGCCGCGGGTGACGCTCAGGCCCTTGAGCAGGTTGAGGGCCTGGCTCAATTGGAAGTCGTCGTCTTGCGGTCTTGGTGGCTGGCCGGCGGCTTTGCCTTTACCGTTGGACGGTTTGTCCGCGCCGCCGTTGCCGTTGCCCAGGTGGCCGGCGAGGTCGGCTTCCTTGAAGTTCTCGTCGTCCTGTTCGCGGGTGACCTTGGCGCGGCTGACTTCGATGTCCGGCACGATGCCCTGGGCCTGGATGGAGCGGCCGTTGGGAGTGAAGTACAGCGCGGTGGTGATCTTCAGGGCGCGGTCGTTGTTCAGCGGCAGCACGGTCTGTACCGAACCTTTGCCGAAGCTGTCGGTGCCCATCAGCACGCCGCGCTTGTGATCCTGCAGGGCGCCGGCGACGATTTCCGAGGCCGAGGCGCTGCCGCCGTTGATCAATACCACCAGTGGCACGCCTTCGCTGGCGTCGGCCGGGTCGGCAGAGAAGCGCAGTTCGGAGTTGGCGATGCGGCCCTTGGTGTAGACGATCAAGCCCTTCTTCAGGAAGTGATCGGTGACCTCCACGGCCGCCTGCAGCACGCCGCCGGGGTTGTTGCGCAGGTCGAGGACGATGCCGCGTAGTTTTTTGCCGTCGTTCTGCTTCTTCAGGGCTGCCAGGGCCTTGCCGACTTCTTCGCCGCTGTTGACCTGGAACTGCGAGATACGCAGGTAGCCGTAGTGGTCTTCGAGCAGCTGGCTCTTCACGCTCTTGACCTTGATCACCGCGCGGATCAACTCCACGTCGAACGGCTGGCCGCCTTCGCGCACCAGGGTCAGAAGGATTTTGCTGCCGGCCTTACCGCGCATCTTGTCGACGGCCTCGGTCATGCTCAGGCCCTTGGTTGGCTGGCCGTCGATTTTGATGATCAGATCACCGGGCTGGATGCCGGCCTGGGAGGCGGGGGTGTCGTCGATGGGCGAGATGATCTTGATAAAGCCGTCTTCGATGCCGACCTCGACACCGAGGCCACCGAATTCGCCGCTGGTGCTTTCCTGCAGCTCGGCATAGGCCTCGGGCTCCAGGTAGGCGGAGTGCGGATCGAGGTTGCTGAGCATGCCCTTGATAGCATTTTCCAGCAGAGTCTTGTCGTCCACCGGCTCGACGTAGGCGGCCTTGATGCGGTCCATGACCTCGGCGAAGGTGCGCAGCTCTTCCAGCGGCAGCGGCGCCTTGTCATCGCTGATCGGCGCAGGGGCTGCGACCTTTTCCACCGTCTTTTCGCTGGCCAGCAGCGCCGGCGAGCCAATCAGCAGGGCGAGCGCGAGGGCCAGTGAGGTGGGGCGGAAAGTCTGCGGCATGTCGAACTAACTCCAGAATAAGGGGCGCTTGGCTCGGCTCGGCTGGGCCTAGCCTTGGCGGCGACACCATTGGGCCGGGTCGCTGGGGCGACCCTGCTGGCGGATGGCGAAATACAGGGCCGGGGTGTTCTGTCCGCCGCTGGTGCCGACGGTGGCGATGGCTTCGCCGGCTTTGACAATCTGTCCGGCGTCTTTCAGCAGGCTCTGGTTGTGGCCATAGAGGCTCAGGTAGCCGTTGCCATGGTCGAGGATGACCAGAAGGCCGGCGCCGCGCAACCAGTCAGCAAACACCACGCGACCGCCATGCACGGCATGTACCTGGCTGCCGGCGCCGGCGCTTATTAGTACGCCGTCCCATTTGGTCCGCTCATCACCACCGCGGACGGTGCCGAAGCGCGCGGCCAGACGGCCATCGACCGGCCACGGCAGCTTGCCGCGGGCGCTGGCAAAATTGCCGCCATAGGTGGCGCCGCTGCTGGACACCAGCGGGCCATTGGCGCCTGGGCCGGCCTTGTCCCCCTTGAGGCGGGCTTGTTCGGCGGCCAGTTCCAGCTTGCGCGCTTCGGCTGCTTCACGGGCCTGGCGGGCGAGGGTGGCCTCGATGGTTTTCAGCACATTGCCCAGTTGCGCCTGTTCCTGCTGGCGCGCCTTGAGCTTCTGGTCGCGGGCGGAGAGGTCCTTGTTCAGCTTGGCCAGGGCCAGCTGGCGTTCCTTGCGGGCTTCGGCCAGCTGTTCGCGGCGGCCATCGAGGGCGCTTTTCTGCTCGTTGAGCTGGTTCTGCTGGTTGGCGATGTCCTGCTCGACATTGGCCAACTGGCGCAGGGTTTCATTGAAGGTGGCCAACTGCTCCAGGCGCGCCTGGCTCAGGTAGTCGTAATAGGTGAGGGTGCGGGAGAATTTTTCCGGGTTTTGCTGGTTGAGCAGCAGCTTGAGGTATTCCTGCTGGCCGCCCTGGTAGGCCGCGCGGGCCTGGATGCCGATCAGGCGTTGCTGTTCAAGGCGTGATTGCTGGAGTTTTTTTTTCTCAGTGTCGAGGCGCTTGAGCTCTTCGTTGCTCTTGTTCAGCTCTTGCTGCAGGCCTTTGACCTGCTTCTCCAGCTGGCCCATCTCGCTTTCGGTTTTTTTCAGCTCGCCCTGGACCCCGGATTTCTCCTTCTGGATCGCTTCCAGCAGCTTTTTCAGTTCGGCCACGTCTTTCTGCGCGGCATCCAGCTGTTGCTGGGTTTCGGCGCGCTGGTCAGCCATTACCGGGCTGAGCAGGCAGGCAAACAGGAGGGCGGTCAGGGTGCGGAACATGGGGAGTGCGGTACCAGAATGGGCGACGGCCTAGTATGCCCGCGGTATGGCACAAAAAGAACGCCCCCAACTTGACGTAGGGGGCGTTTTCTTGGCTTGGCCAGGGTTAGCTGAAGCTGATGATCGATTTGCCGGTCATTTCTGTCGGTTGCGGCAGGCCCAGCAGGGTCAGCAGGGTCGGCGCCACGTCCGCCAGTACGCCGCCTTCGCGCAGGCTGAGCGGGCGCTTGCCGACATAGATGAACGGCACCGGCTCGCAGGTGTGGGCGGTGTGCGCCTGGCCGGTGCACTCGTCTTCCATCTGCTCGACGTTGCCGTGGTCGGCGGTGATCAGGGCTTCGCCGCCAACCTTGTCGAGGGCCGCGACAATGCGGCCGACGCAGGTGTCCAGGCATTCCACGGCGGCCACGGCGGCGCTGAACACCCCGGTGTGGCCGACCATGTCGCCGTTGGCGTAGTTGACGATGATCACGTCATAACGCAGCTGCTCAATGGCCTCAACGATGCGGTCGGTGACGATCGGTGCGTTCATCTCCGGCTGCAGGTCGTAGGTGGCGACGTTCGGCGACGGAATCAGGATGCGCTCTTCGCCCTCGAACGGCTCTTCGCGGCCGCCGGAGAAGAAGAAGGTAACGTGGGCGTATTTCTCGGTTTCGGCGATGCGCAGCTGGGTCTTGCCCTGCTTGGCCAGGTATTCGCCGAGCACGTTGGTCAGCGGCTCAGGTTTGAAGGCGCTGGGGGTCTTGATGCTCGCCGCGTACTGGGTAAGCGTGACGAAGCCGGCCAGTTGCGGCTGGCGCGAGCGCGGAAACTCGGCAAAGTCGCTTTCGACAAAGGCGCGGCTGAGTTCGCGGGCACGGTCGGCGCGGAAGTTCATGAAGATCACAGCATCGCCATCTTCGACCTTGACCGCCTCGCCGATGGTGGTGGCTTTGACGAACTCGTCGCTTTCTTCACGGGCATAGGCTGCCTGCAGGCCTTCGAGGGCCGTGGCGGCGTGGAACTGGCCCTGGCCTTCGACGATCAGGTTGTAGGCCTGCTCGACACGGTCCCAGCGATTGTCGCGGTCCATGGCGAAGTAGCGACCGCTAAGGCTGGCGATGCGGCCCTTGCCCAGCTTGGCGAAGGTAGCGTCGAGCAGCTCGATGGACGGTTGGGCGCTTTTCGGCGGGGTGTCGCGGCCGTCGAGGAACGCGTGCAGGTAGATGTTGTCTGCGCCACGCTGGGCGGCCAACTCGGCCATGGCCACCAAGTGGTCCTGGTGACTGTGCACGCCGCCATCCGACAGCAGACCGAGGATATGCACGGCCTTGCCCGCGCCGACGGCCTTATCCACGGCGTCAGTGATGGCGGCATTGGTGAAGAACTCGCCGTCACGGATCGCCTTGGTCACTCGGGTGAAGTCCTGATACACCACACGGCCGGCACCGAGGTTCATATGGCCGACCTCGGAGTTGCCCATTTGCCCGTCCGGCAGGCCCACATCCATGCCGGAGCCGGAGATCAAGCTGTGCGGCTGGGTGGCGAGCAGGTGGTCGTAAACCGGGGTGTTGGCCGCATAAATGGCGTTGTACTCGGGATTGTCGCTGTGACCGAAGCCATCCAGGATGATCAGCACCAGAGGTTTTGGCGTGGCAGGCATAAGTACGACCCATGTAGTGGAGAGGTAAAAGTAGCCGGGCATTTTAATCCCGGATGCTGTTCAAGTCACCGTCCGGCGGGGTTTGGCCGACCTTGGGGGCTGTGTATACTGGCCGCTATCTTAAGCGTTCTGGAATTTATTGATGCTTGCTCATCTGCTTGAATTTGCCACCAATCACTACCTGCTGACCGGTGCCTTCGCGGTTGCGTTGGCCCTGCTGATCTTTTCCGAGCTGCAGCGTGGCGGCAAAAGCCTCAGCTGTCGCGAACTGACTGCGCTGGTCAATAGCGAGCAAGGCGTGATTGTTGATGTGCGCGCACACAAGGACTTCGCCGCCGGTCATATCATCGACGCGCTGAACATCCCTTACGAGAAAGTCGCCGAGCGCATGGTCGAGCTGGATAAGCACAAGGCCAAGACCATCATCGTCGTCGACGCCCTCGGTCAGCACGCTGGCACCGTTTGCCGCGAGCTGCAGCAGGCTGGTTATACCGCTGCCAAGCTGGGCGGCGGGATCTCCAGCTGGCGCGGCGAAAATCTGCCGTTGGTGAAGTGAGATGGTCGACGTCGTCATCTACTCCAGCGACTATTGCCCCTACTGCATGCGCGCCAAGCAACTGCTGAACAACAAGGGCGTGGCGTTCAACGAGATCAAGGTCGACGGCGAACCAGCCCTGCGGGCGGAAATGGTGCGCAAGGCCGGCAAGACCTCGGTGCCGCAAATCTGGATCGGCAGCACCCATGTTGGCGGCTGCGATGATCTGCATGCCCTGGAGCGCGCCGGCAAGCTCGACGCACTGCTCAAAGGCTGATTACCCACTCCATCACTCAACCTGTGTATCAACAATAAGGCTCTGTCATGACTGATCAAGCAACCACCGGCGCCGCCCAAGAAGCACAAGGCCCGCAATTTTCCCTGCAGCGTATCTACGTGCGGGATCTGTCGTTTGAAGCACCCAAGAGCCCGGAGATCTTTCGTCAGGAATGGACCCCGAGCGTTGAGCTGGACCTGAACACCCGGCAGAAGCCGTTGGAAGGCGATTTCCACGAAGTGGTACTGACCCTCTCGGTGACCGTGAAAACCGCCGGTGAAACCGCGTTCATCGCTGAAGTGCAGCAAGCCGGTATCTTCCTGATCTCCGGTCTGGATGCCGCGGCCATGAGCCACACCCTCGGTGCTTTCTGCCCGAACATCCTCTTCCCGTATGCCCGTGAAGCCTTGGACAACCTGGTGACCCGTGGTTCGTTCCCGGCCCTGATGCTGGCCCCGGTGAACTTCGATGCGCTGTACGCCCAGGAACTGGGTCGTATGCAGGCCGCTGGTAACGCCTGAAAGCTTGGCTAATAAAATAGGTTCACAAATAATCTTTTTTGTATTGGAGCGTTAGAGGTTATTTGTATGTCTGTGAATTTTTTTGTCGTTGGAAGTCGAAAATAACTTAAAGGAGCTAATTTATGATTTCGATTCGTGGTGTGTTGGTGGCTTTAGTGTTGATGATCTGTTCACATAGTGCTCTTGCTCTTGATAGCGCTACTATTTGTTCCGGGCAGCCAGTGCCTGCCAACTGGTTGGTGATCCGGGTGTTTAATTCACCTGGTACTTGTGGAGATAAGTATGCGATGAAGATTACTAATACTTCAGGGAAGCGAGTTGTAACCGTCTGCTCAAATCAAACCTTGCCGCCTGGATTTCTTGTTACTGGTACAGGAAATGCGGGTGTTGTATGTCGGACTTCTGGTTATCGTGGCCCGAATGTTGTGTGGGAGGTTACGAGAACTGCCAATATGGCAATGTTGGATATATGCCCTGGGCAGAAAATTCCTGTAGGTTGGCTTAAGACTGGTGAAAAAAGGAACGTTGCCAAATGTGTTTGGGGGGACTTATTTGTTGGGCCGCTGATCCCACACATTGTTAACGCAAATTGATTTTGGCTTTTTGGGGTGCGATATATCAGCAAGAACTGGCGCGCGTGCAGACTGCTGGCAACATCTGAGTCTGGCTGCGACAAAAGGAAGCGCCCTACGGGGCGCTTTTTTTATGGGCGGTTGCTTTAGGTCAGGGCGAAACCCTGCTGGCGCCAGGCTTCATATACGGCGATGGCTACGGTGTTAGACAGGTTGAGGCTGCGGCAGCCGGCCTGCATGGGCAGACGCAGGCGCTGTTCGGCAGGCAGGCTGTCGATAATTTCCGCCGGCAGGCCACGGCTTTCCGGGCCAAACAGGAAGATATCGCCGGGCTGGAACTCGACGTTGGCGTAGGTGTGGCTGCCTTTAGTGGTAAAGGCGAATATCCGACCTCCAGCGATTTCTGCTATACAGTCGCTAAGTGTTTGATGTCGTTTCAATGTTGCGTATTCGTGATAGTCCAAACCAGCCCGCCGCAGGCGTTTGTCGTCTAGCTCGAAGCCCAGTGGCTCGATCAGGTGCAGCTGGCAGCCGCTGTTGGCGCACAGGCGAATGATGTTGCCGGTATTGGGTGGGATTTCCGGCTGAAACAGCACTACATGGAACATGATTGGGCTCAAGGTCGAGTCGAAAAATTCATTCTACAGCGTGCCGCTGGTGAATCCTTGGCCATCGTGGAGATTGCGCCTGGCGCAACAGCTTGAGGGAACGACCTTGTTGGCGTGGTTGAAAAACAACAAGCAGGTAGCAGGCGGCTTACTGGGTATCGAAATCGGCCCGGAAGGCATCGCCCTGGCCCATGTGCAGCGCAATCCCGGCCAGCCGGTGCAGCTGCGCAACTGCCTGTTTCGCCCGGGCGCGCCGGAGCAACACCCCGAGTTGCTCAAGAGCCTGGTGGCAGAGTTGGGGCTGGCGGGTATGCCGGTCAACTTCGTGCTGCACCCGGCGCTCTACCAGATGCTTCTGCTTGATTGCCCAGAAGTGCCGGCTGACGAGCTGCGTGATGCGCTGCGTTGGCGCATCAAGGAATTGATCAGCGAACCGCTGGATCAGGTGGTGGTCGATGCCTTCGCCCTGCCTGAAGACGCTTACCGTGGCCGTTCGCGCATGGCCTATTGCGCGGTACTGGCCAAGTCCCACGTGGCGGCCTGGAGAGCACTGCTCAAACACGCAGGCCTGCGCCTGCAGAGTATCGATATCACCGAGATGGCCTTTCGCAATCTTGGCCTGCAGGCCGGTGCTGAGGGTCTCAACCTGGGTTTGTTGCGCCTGCGCTCCAGTGAAGGGCTGATATGCATCCAGCAGGGTGCCGATCTTTACATGGCACGGCGGATTGAGCAGGGCCTGGATCGGGTCGATGAGGGCTTCGCTGGGGTAACCCTGGAAATCCAGCGCTCGCTGGATTACTTCGAAAGCCAGTTGGGCAAGGGCTATATCAACCGTTTGTTGCTGCTGCCGATGAAGCGCGACGGTGCTGCGATGTTGGCGGCGCTGACGGCAGGGCTGGCGGTTAACCTGCAAGCCCTCGACCTGCGCGAGCTGTTTGTCGGTCAGGCCGCCGCCGAGCTGGATCAGCAGCAGCAGGCCTACTGCCTGGCCGCCGTCGGCGCAGCGCTGCGCCAGGAGGCCTGATGCAAAATATCAACCTCTACCAAGTCGAGCACAAACGCCGTGACGGCCCCCGCCCGCGGCAGATGACCCTGGGCTGGATTGCACTGTTTACTCTGATGCTTGTGCACGGCGGCTGGCAGGCCTGGCAGTTGCGTGAGCACACCGCGAAAGCCGATGCAGCCCAGGTGCGTGCCCAGCAGCTTGAGGAAGAATTCGAGCGCGCCAAGACCAGCTTTCGCGCGCCGCAACTGGACCCTGGCTTGCCGCTGCAGTTGGCCAAACAGGAGGCTGCCAATCAGCAATTGCAGCGCCTGGTGAGCCATTTGCAGCGGCTTGGCGCCCAGCAGCGCAGCGGCTTTGTTGCGCCACTGGCCGCGTTGTCCGAGCGTCATCCGCCCAGCGGTTTGTGGCTCAGTCGCATTCGCCTGGCCGAGGGTGGCAATCAGATGAGCTTGCAGGGCTTCAGTCAGGATCAGGAGTTACTGCCGCTGTACCTGCAAAGCCTCGGCGTCAGCCCGGTATTTAGCGGTCGTGCCTTTGCCGATTTTGAGTTGCAGCGCAATGAGACCGGCGTGCTGAGTTTTCGCCTGGCGTCGCGCCTGAAGGATGAGGGCCCGGAGCATGAATAATCTGTTGCAACGCTGGTTGCTGCTGGCGCCGCGCGAGCAGTGGCTGAGCTATGCCGGTGCCGTGGCGCTGGTGGGCATGCTGTATATGTTGCTGCTGGGCGACCCGCTGACTCAGCGCGGCGCTCAACAGCAGGCATTGTTACGCAGTGCCGAGGCCCGCCAGCAGGCGGCGCAAGTGGGTCTGGCCGATTTGCAGGCGCAGTTGGCGGCTGATCCCAATCTGCCCTATCGCACGGCGTTGCTGGCGGCCCAGGCAGGCGGCGAACAACTGATTGGCGAGATCGACCGCGACACCGCCGGGCTGATGCCCGCCGCGAAAATGCGCGGCGTGCTGGAAGAGTTACTGCGCACCCAGGCGAACCTGCGTTTGCTCAGCCTGCAGAGCTTTAGCGAGCCGTTACAGCTACCGGCAGTCGCCACTGCGGCAGCAGCAGGCAACCCGGCCACTGCCGCTGAAGCCCCCCTGACCCTCTACAAGCACGGCCTCAAACTCAGCCTGGAAGGCGGTTATTTCGATCTGCTCAGCTACCTGCAGGCGATTCAGGCCAGCGGCTGGCGCCTGCATTGGGATAGCCTCGATTATCAGGTTGGCAAGGAAGCCGGCGCACCAGCCACCATCACCCTGGTGCTCTATACCCTTAGCCGTGAAGCGGGGTGGATCGGTGTTTAAGTCTGTTTATCTGGTTTTGTTGCTGGCCTGCAGCGCGGGCGCCCACGCGGCCCTCGATCCTACTCAGGCGCCCGCTGACCTGCGCTCGGAAGCGCGCACGGATAGCGCCCAGCCAGCCCTGGTGCTGCAGGCAATCATGCGCAGCAATGGCCAGGCCCATGCAGTCATCAGTGGTCAGCAGGTCAAGGTCGGTGACGACCTCGGCGGCGCCCGTTTGCGGGCTATTTATGCTCACTCCGTCGTTCTTGAGCGGCAAGGTCAGCAGGAAGTCCTGCGCCTGGTCGAACCCATCATGAAATTGAGTCGATAACGCCATGCAGTCCATTCCTCCGCTGCGTCTCACCCTGACCCGCCTGGCACTGCTCGGCTCGCTGAGCCTGCTGGCCTCGTGCCAGACCTTTACCGATGGCGATCAGCAGCTCTACGACCAGAGCAATCGCCTGTTGGATGAAAGCCTGGCGCAAAGTCGCGCCAAAGTGGCGCCGCCGGCTGCGGTGCAGGCCGCGCTGATGGCTCCGCCGCTGCTGGAGGCTCAGCCACGGCGTGGCGCCCGGCTGGATGTGGCGGTCAAAGACATGCCGGCGCGGGACTTCTTCCTCAGCCTGATGGATGGCGCCGGGCAGAACCTGGTGGTGCATCCCGAGGTGACCGGCAACATCACCTTCAGTCTGCGCAACGTCACCCTCGAAGAAGTGCTCGCCGCGGTGCGCGACAGCTACGGCTATGACTTCGCCCGCACCAGCTACGGCTATCAGATCCTGCCCAATCAGGCGATCACCCGCACCTATGACATCAATTACCTCAACCTGCAGCGCCAGGGCATCACTGACACCGAGGTCAGTTCCGGGCAGGTGACCACCAGCGACAACACTGACAGCAACAACGGCACCACCAGCAACAGCACCTCGTCGACCACTCGGCCATCGACCCAGTTGATCACCACCAGCAATGTGGATTTCTGGAAGGAGCTCAACAGTGTGGTCAGCATGATCGTCGGCAACGAGGAGGCCAACAGCGTGGTGATCAACCCTCAGGCCGGGCTGATGGTGGTGCGTGCGTCCAGTGCCGACCAGCAAAGTGTCGAGGGTTTTCTCAAGCAGGCGCATATCAACCTGCAACGCCAGGTGATCCTGGAAACCAAGATTCTTGAAGTTAACCTCAATGATAAATTTCAGGCTGGGGTGAACTGGAGTGGCACGGGGAGTGATGGCGGTATTCGTGTCAAAGGCGATGCTTTGTCCGGTCCGCAGACCATCGGTGGCGTATTCAGTGCTGCACTGAATGTCGGCGACTTCGAGGGCGTGCTGGAGTTGTTGGAAACCCAGGGCGAAGTGCGCGTGCTGTCCACCCCGCGGATTTCCACCCTGAACAATCAAAAGGCGGTGATCAAGGTCGGCACTGACGAGTACTTCGTCACCGACGTCTCCTCCAGCACCACCACCAGCACCAACGGCGATGGCAACTCGACGCCCGACATCACCCTGACACCGTTCTTCTCCGGTATTTCCCTTGATGTCACGCCGCAGATCGATAGCCAGGGCCAGGTCACCCTGCATGTGCGGCCGTCGGTGAGCAAGGTCACCGAGGACGATACCCAGATCAACCTGGGCGACACCTTCGGTACCCTCAACCTGCCGACCGCCCGTACCACCTCGCGGCAATCGGACTCTATCGTCCGCGCCCGCAGTGGTCAGGTGGTGGTAATCGGTGGCTTGTTGCAGAACGACAACGAAAACCTTGATGCCAATGTGCCCTGGCTCTCGGACTTGCCCTTCGTCGGCTGGCTGTTCCAGCAGCAGCGCAAGAGCCTGAAGAAGAGCGAGCTGGTGATTCTTATGCGCCCGCAAGTGGTAGCCGACGACACCTGGATCAACGAAATCCAGAAGAGCGCCGCGGCCTTCAAAGAGCTGAGATAACCCATGTATCAGGCCTACTTCGGGCTGCGTGAAAAGCCTTTCGCGCTGACCCCCAACACCGAGTTTCTGGTTCAGCTGGCGCCTTATCAGGCCTGCCTGAACCTGTTGCGGGTGGCGTTGGGCGAAGGCGAGGGCTTTATCAAGGTGACCGGCGAGGTTGGTACCGGCAAAACCCTGCTGTGCCGGGCGCTGCTCAACCTGTTGGACACCGAGCGCTACCAACTGGCCTACCTGCCCAATCCGTGCCTGTCGCCGCTGGATTTGCGCCAGGCCCTGGCTCGCGAACTGCGCATCGAGGATATCGAAAGCCACGATGCCATGAGCTTGCTGGATGCCCTGCATCACCGCCTGATTGAGCTGGCGGCGCAGGGCAAAAGCACCGTATTGCTGATCGACGAGGCCCAGGCCCTACCGGATAAAACCCTTGAGGCCCTGCGCCTGCTGACCAATCTGGAAACCGAGCAGCACAAGCTGCTGCAAGTGGTGCTGTTTGGCCAGCCTGAGCTAGATGCCACTCTGGCGCGCCATGAATTTCGCCAGCTGCGCCAGCGCATCACCTTTGCCTATCGCCTGCGGCCGCTGGATGTCACCGACACCGGACGCTACCTGCAAGAGCGCCTGAGTGTGGCCGGTTATCGTGGTGACCCCTTGTTCAGCCCGGCGGCCGTGCGCCTTTTAGTGCGTGGCAGTGGCGGTATTCCGCGGCTGCTGAATATTCTCGGCAACAAAGCATTGATGGCCACTTATGGCGAAGGGCGCCGGCAGGTGGGTGTGGCGCAAGTGCGCCGTGCCTTGGCCGATACCGACGGCGCGCCTTCGTTGCTGCAAATAGTGCCGTCCTGGCTGCGCTGGGGCTTGGCCGCCAGCGCGCTGGCCTTGCTGGTGCTGGGTGCCTGGCCATGGTTGGCGCCGTTGCGGGAGCTGTGGTCATGAGTTTGGTCAACGACATGCTGCGCGACCTCGAAGCGCGCCGGGCAGCACCGGGCGAATGGCCGCTGCGCGACAGCTTGCAAGCGGTGGATGAAGCCGGGGCGGCGCGCCGTGAGCGGATTGAACGCTTGCGCCGCGGGTTGATCTGGCTGGGTGCGGTGATCCTGATCGGAGTGATGGTCGGCTTGATGATCGGTCGGGTGGTAAATGGCGAACCGCCGTCGTTGTTTGCCCCTGAGCCCGTGGTCAGCGCGCCGGTTGTTGCGCCGGCGCCGCGGGTGCTCGAAGTGTTGCCGCAGAATGACGGGCGACGCCTGCTGCTGCAGGTACTGCTGGACAGCTCCGTGGCCTACCAGCGCAGCGAAGAGAGCGGCGCTGTCAGCCTGTTCTTGCCGGGCGTGCGGATGGGCGCCGAGCCTTATCAAGGCCGCGTGCAAAACGCTGGGCGCAGCTTGTCTTGGCGCGTCGAGGCCAAGGGCGATGGTGTGCAGATCCTGCTGGTCGGTCTCGGCGAGCAGCTGCAGTTGAGTGATCGCCTGGAGCCGGCCGGCGACCGTTGGCTGTTGTGGCTGGAAGTGCCGCTGCAGGCCGCTGCTGCCGAGGTGGTTGAGCCTGCCACTGAGGCTTTTGCCCCGGCGACGGCCGCGCCAGTCGAGGTCGAGGCGCCAATGCCGGACTGGGCCAGTCGTCCGGTGCCGGCCGACAAACCCCGCTCACCCACCGCCGCGCCGGCCCCTATTGCTAAACAACCCGCCGTGGAGCAGCCCAGCGGGCCGCCGCAGGTGCGCATCAGCAGCCATCAGGTCAATCCGCGTAGTCAGGCCCATCAGCACTTGCTGGAGCAGGATTACCCGCGCGCCATTCGCGAGCTGGAAGCCCTGCATGCCAGCCAAAGCCGTGACCTTGAGGTGGTGCGCTGGTTGGCCCAGGCCTATCAAGGTGCCGGCCAGTCGGCCCAGTTGCTCGCTTGGTTGCCGACGCAGCTGCGCCAACATCCGCAGGATGCCGAGTTGCGCATGCTATTGGCCCGCGCCCAGTTACAGAGCGGTGCCATGGCCGCTGCTGTGGCCACCCTTAGTCAACATGCACCGGCCTTGAGCAGTGAGCCGGGCTATCACGCCTTGCTGGCGGCCAGTTATCAGCAGACCCGGCAATGGGCGCAGAGCGCGGCGGTGTATCGTCAGCTGGTCGCCCTGCGTCCCGCCCAAGCCACCTGGCAGTTGGGCCTGGCCATTGCCCTGGAGCAACTGGAGCAGCCGGCTGCAGCCGTTAAACATTATCGCCTGGCCCTGCAAGGCCAAGGCTTGGACGAAAGCTCGCGGCGGTTTGCCAGCGAGCGAGCTGGCGCGTTGAAGGAGCCCTCATGAGCGATGACCTTCGCCAGCGCAAGCTGCGCCTCGGCGACCTGCTGATTCAGGCCGGTCTACTGACCGACGCGCAGCTGCAACTGGCCCTGCAGGAGCAAAAGCGCAGCGGCTCGAAGCTCGGCCGCGCGGTGATCGATCTCGGCTTTGTCGCCGAGGTGCGGCTGCTCACGGCGTTGTCCGAGCAGATGAAGATTCCGTTTGTCGAACTGCGCCACTTCAAGTTCGACAACGTTCTTGTGCAGAGCCTGCCAGAAGCCATGGCCCGGCGTTTTCGCGCCATCATCCTGACCCGCGAGGCCGGTGGGCTGCTGGTCGGCATGTCCGACCCGCTGGACCTGTTCGCCCTCGATGAAATGGAGCGCCTGCTCAAGACCCGCGTGCACCCGGCCGTGGTGCGCGAGGCCGAGCTGCTGGCCACCCTGGACACGGTGTACCGGCGCACCAGCGAGATCGCCTCGATTGCCGGCGAGCTGGAAGGCGACCTGCAGGAAAGCGATTTCGACCTGTCCAAGCTGGGCGCCGATAACAACAGCGAGGCGCCGGTGGTGCGCCTGCTGCAAACCCTGTTTGAAGAAGCCGTGCAGATGCAGGCGTCAGACATTCACATCGAGCCCGATGAGGGCCTGGTGCGAATTCGCCAGCGGATCGACGGCGTGCTCAGCGAGCAGGTGATGAAGGAGCATCGCATTGCCTCGGCGCTGGTGATGCGCCTGAAGATCATGTCCGGCCTGGATATCTCCGAGAAGCGCCTGCCCCAGGACGGTCGCTTCAATATCCGGGTCAAGGGTCGCAACATCGATGTGCGGGTTTCGACCATGCCCGTGCAGTTCGGCGAGTCGGTGGTGATGCGTTTGCTCGACCAGAGCGGCGGTGTGTTCCAGCTCGAAGGCACGGGCATGCCGACTGACTTGCTGGTGCGCTTCCGGCGTCTGCTGCAACGGCCGTTTGGCATGGTGCTGGTGACCGGCCCCACGGGCTCGGGTAAAACCACCACCCTGTATGCGGGGCTGTCCGAGCTGAACAGCCCGGAGAAGAAAATCATCACCGTGGAAGACCCGGTGGAATACCGCCTGCCACGGGTCAATCAAGTGCAGGTCAACACCAAGATCGACCTGACCTTCGGCCGCGTTTTGCGCGCCGCCTTGCGTCAGGACCCGGACATCGTTCTGGTCGGCGAGATGCGCGATCAGGAAACCGCCGAAATCGGCCTGCGCGCCGCACTTACCGGTCACTTGGTGCTGTCCACCCTGCACACCAACGACGCCCTGACCTCGGCCATGCGCTTGATCGACATGGGCGCCGAGCCGTTTCTGGTGGCCACGGCTCTGAATGCTGTGCTGGCCCAGCGTCTGGTCCGGCGGGTGTGCGAAAACTGCATGGAAGAACACGAGGCCGAACCGCGTGAGCTGGTTTGGCTGGAGAACCTCTACGGCGGCGCACTGGCCGGGCGCCGCTTCAAGCGCGGCACGGGTTGCCACCAGTGTCATAACAGCGGCTACGCCGGTCGGGTCGGTGTCTACGAGTTGCTGGAAATGGACGAGCCGATGATTGCCGCGCTGCGCCGCAGCGACCCGCAAGGCTTTGCCGAAGCGGCCAAGGCCAATCCCCATTACCGCCCGCTGGCGGCCTGTGCCCTGGACTATGCCCTGGCCGGCGTCACCAGCGTCGAGGAAGTGCTGAAGGTTTGCGCCACTTTGACCGATGAGGTGTTGGCGTGATGATCAATGCCCGTAGCCCGGATGCAATCCGGGACCGGCACTGCCCCGGATTGCATCCGGGCTACGGCTTGGTCGGAGGGCGCGGCTGATGGCGACGTTCCGTTACAGCGGCCGCAACGCCGAGGGCGCCAAGGTGGCCGGGATTGTCGACGGCAACAGCGCCGAGGCGGTGGCCAGTGAGCTGCTGGGTCAGAGCATTACACCGCTGACCATCGAGGCGCAGAACGCGGTCGATGCCGACGTGTTCGCCAGCATTGGCGAGTTCCTGCGCCGCAAGCATGTTGATCTCGACGAGCTGATCATCTTCTGCCGGCAGATGTACAGCCTGGCCAAGGCCGGGGTGCCGATCATTCGCGCCATCGCCGGCCTCGGCGAGTCCAATCGCAACCTGTATTTCCGTGAGGTGCTGCAAAAGGTCCGCAGTGACCTGGAGGGCGGCGTGAGCATGGCCGTGGCCCTCAATGCCCACCCGAAAGTCTTCGGCACCCTGTTTGTCAGCATGATCAGCGTCGGCGAGAACACCGGCCAGCTGGATCAGGCCTTTCGCCAGCTGGCCAGCTACCTGGAGCTGGAGCGCGAAACCCGCAAGCGCATCAAGCAAGCCACCCGCTACCCGCTGTTCGTGCTCAGTGCCATGGCGGTGGCGTTGACGGTGATCAACCTGTTCGTGATCCCGGCCTTCAGCAAAGTGTTTGCCCAGTTCCAGGCGCAACTGCCGCTGCCGACTCGAATTCTGATCGCCACCTCGCAGTTCTTTCAGGACTACTGGTGGCTGCTGGCCTTGCTGCTGGGCGGCAGCCTGTATGCCTTTTTCAAATGGATCGAGACCGAGGCCGGCGCCCTGAAGTGGGACCAACTCAAGCTGCGCCTGCCGATTGTCGGCGGCATCTTTGAGCGCATCGCCCTGGCCCGTTTCACCCGCACCTTCGCCATGATGTACAAAGCCGGCGTGCCGTTGCTGCAAACCCTGTCGATCAACAGCGCCAGTGTCGGCAACAAGTACATTGGCCAGGCCATTCTCGGCATGCGCGAGAGCGTCGAACGCGGCGAAGCCCTGACCCGTTCTGCTTCGGCCAGCGGCCTGTTTACCCCGCTGGTGCTGCAGATGATGGCGGTCGGCGAAGAGACCGGCGCCCTGGACGACCTGTTCGTCGAAGTGGCTGATTTTTACGAGCAAGAAGTGGACTACGACCTTAAGCAGCTGGCCGATGCCATCGAGCCCATCCTGATCGTGGCCATGGGTGTGATGGTGCTGATTCTCGCCCTTGGCGTGTTCCTGCCGATGTGGGAACTGGCCTCGGCAGCCAAGGGCCGCTGATGCGCGCGGAGTACGCCAGCGCCCGTGATGTGCAGCAGCTGCGCTGGCTGGTTTGGGCGGTGAGTGGGGTGCTGTTGCTGGTGGTGCTGTGGCTGCTGACGGCCAAGATATTGCGCGTCAGCGAGGCGCGGGCGGTGAGTGCCACGCGGGAGAACATCGCCGCCAGCCTCAGTGCCCTGGCGGTCGAGCACATGGCCCGTGGGCAGATGCTGGAGGCCAGTTGGCTGCGACGCAATCCGTTCGAGTTGCTCAGTTGGCCGAGCGAGGATTATTGCGGCGAGTTGAGCGAGGGCGAGCAGCCCAGGCGCGGTTGCTGGTACTACCTGCCCGCACAGGGTTGGCTGCTGCACCGCAGCCGTTTTACTGACGCAGGGCAAGGAATGGACGGGCAACTACAGGTTTTTCAGCTGCGGGCAGTTCCCAATTTGCCGTCCGCTGAACCACAATCAACAGGACGCTTTATCAGCATGGAGCTTGACCGCGTGCCAGCCGCACAAGTTGCAGCATTGGCCCAGGCTTACCGGTAAGGAGAAACACGGATGCAACGCAGCAAAGGTTTCACCCTGATCGAGCTGGTGGTGGTGATTGCCATCCTCGGCATCCTCGCCGCCGTGGCGTTGCCGCGCTTTATGAGCGCCACTCGCGATGCGCACCGCTCCGCCCTGAATGGCGCCGCCGGTGGCTTGGCGGCGGCGGTAGCGCTGGTGCGTGCCCAGGTCGAAGTTAACCGTGGCGGTGGCCTGAACGGCTGCGCCAGCAACAACTGCTATATCAACGTGGCCGGCTTTGGCGACGGCACGGTCGACGTCAATGCCAACTTCTGGCCCATGGGCACCGACGGCGCCGGCAACCCGCCAGCCGTAGCCACGCCCAGCGCGGCTGAATGCCAGAACATCTGGCGCGGTGTGCTGCAAGGCACCGCCCCCACCCTGACTGGCAGCGACCCGGATTACATCGCCACCGCAGCACCGACCAACAGCTGTACCTACACCTACCAGCGCGACGGCGGCGACGACAGCATCGTTTACGACACCAGTACCGGCGTCGTAACACGTACCTTTAACTAAGCAAAACCAACCTGGAAGTAGTGAAAATGAAAAGACAACAAGGTGGCTTCACCCTGATCGAGCTGATCATGGTTATCGTGATTCTGGGGATTTTGGCGGCGTTTGCGTTGCCGAAGTTTGCGGATTTCAGCGGCCAGGCTCGCTATTCGACAATTAACGGTGCGTTGGGCTCCGTTCGTTCTGCCAATGCCATCGTGCACTCTGCTGCTATTGCCGGTAATCAGACAGGTGCTACAGGTACTGTGACCCTAGAAGGCACGGCAATTGCCTTAGTAAATGGTTATGCCACTCAGGCGTCGATCTTGACGGCGGCACAGTTGAGCAATGACTTCGACACTACAACAGCAGGAACCATCAAGTTGGGTGCTTGTAGCTTCACTTATACAGGCGCTGCTGCGGGCGACGCAGCGGTAATCACTGCTATCACTGGTGCGACTGGCACTCCTCCATCGTCTTGCGCTCCGTAATTGAGGCATATGCGCGGCTTCACGCTGATCGAGTTGCTGATGGTGATCGTGATCATCGGCATTCTCGCCGCCGTGGTGGGGCCGCGTTTCTTCGATCGACAGGTATTCGATGATCGCCTGTTTTTCGAGGAAAGCCTGAGTGCGGTGCGTTACGCGCAGAAGCTGGCCGTGGCCAGCGGCTGTTCAATTAAGGCTCAGGTCAGTAATTCTGGTTACGCGCTGTCGTATGCTGCTGCCTGTGGCGGGATTGCCGCCAACAGTGCTGTGGCGAATCCTTCCGGGGGCGCATACGCCGCTGGTAACTCACACAATGTCAGCGTTTCTTCAGCGCTGAATGTGACCTTCGACTCCCTTGGCGCCGCCGCCGCTTCAGGTGCCGAGAACTCGGCCAAATTTGCCAGCGGTACTTTTACCCTCACGGTTAATCTGGCGACTGGTTTTATCGAGACCACGCCATGACCCGGCCTGCTCACCCTCAGGCTCAGCACGGCATGACATTGGTCGAGCTGGTCATGACTATCGTCATTCTTGGCATTGCCGCTGCTGCGCTGTTCTCGGCCATGGCCGCGATCAATGGCCGCTCAGCCGACCCCATGCTGCGCCAGCAGAGCCTGGCAATTGCCGAGGCGTATATGGAGGAAATCACTCTGCAGGCGTTTAGTGATCCAGATGGTCTGGCCGATTGCGGGCGAAGTTGTTTTGATGATGTTGGCGATTATCACGGCCTTGACGAGGCGCCCCATGACGCGCGTGGTGACGCCATCGATGTGCTGAGTAGCTACCAGGTGCAAGTGGCAGTATCTGCGCAGGCTCTTGGCCCCGCTCCTGGCGTTGCTGCTCGACATATTCAGGTCACTGTCACTGATTCCACGGGTCAGCCGCTGGTGCTTGACGGTTATCGGACCAGCTACTGATGACGCGTCCAGCCAAGACCGTAGCCCGGATCCCATCCGGGGAGGCACATTCCCCGGATGGGATCCGGGCTACGGTCGTTCCTGCTTTGCCAAGAGCTGTCGTCTGCCAGCGCGGCTTTACCCTGGTCGAATTGGTGATGGTTATCGCCATTGCGGGTCTGGTTGCGGTGCTGATCAGTACGGTGATGTCGAACCCGCTGCAAAGCTTGGTCGACCAGAGCCGCCGCGCCGAATTGGTGGATAAAGCCAGCATGGCGCTTAACCGCATGGCCCGCGATATCCGCCTGGCGGTGCCCAACTCGCTGACGGTTACCGGTACCACGCTGAATATGTTGCCGATTGCCGCCGCTGGCCGATACCGCGCCAATCAACCGAATGGTTCGGGCCCGCGTCTGGACCCGCCGCAATGCACTCAGCTCGGGCCCAGTTGCAGCATCGACATTCTCAGTCCGATCACGGCAAACGCCACCCCGCACTGGCTGATTATCTATAACACCGATGTCAGCGAGCTGGGCAGTGTTGCATCGCCGTCGGTGATATCGCCGAAAAGCTTCACCTGGACGACCACTACGCTAAGCGCCAACCTGCAAAACTTTCGCTTCAAATATGCCTCACCGCAGCACCGTTTTTATCTGGTCAAGGAGGCGCTGAGTTATCGCTGTGATAGCAGTGGCAAGCTCTGGCGTGGCGTCTCAGAAAATCTAAATGGTTCTAGCGCTAGTGAGTCGCTGGTGGTCGATGCCGTCAGCGGTTGCTCTTTCAGTTACGATCCGGGCACCAGCAGTCGGGGTGGTCTGGTTGCCTTGCGCCTGACGCTGACCCAAGACGGCGAAACCATTACCCTGCTGCAACAGGTCCATGTCGACAATGCGCCCTAAATCGAGACAGCACGGCTTTGGCCTGGTCGCGGCGATGTTCGTGATCATCATCATTACGGCGGTGATTACCGCCATGGCCCGCCTGGCCGAAACTCAAAACGCTACCAATAGCATGGCAATCCAGCAGGCTCGGGCCTATCAAGCGGCGCGTGCGGGATTGGAGTACGGGGTTGCGCGGGTGCTGGCTGGCGGGGGCTGTAGCAGCTTTAGCCTGGATGGTTTTGCTGTCGGCGTGACGTGCGTGGCGCAAACTTCCATCTCAGTGCCTGAAGAAAACGACCTGGTGACGTTCTATACCATCACTGCCGCTGCTCAGTACGGCACTACGGGCAACCCCGATTACGCCTATCGGCAACTGACCGCAGTGGTGGAGAGATAGCCTTATGCGCAAAACGTGGCGCCTCCCCCGGCTGTTCATCCTGTGTTTCGGCCTGCTATTGCCACAGCTTGCCCTGGCTGCGACTTACAGCTTTGGCGAAGGCTGGTTTTCCGTCTACAACCCTCCGCCCTGTCAGGGCGGCAGCTGGTCTTACAATGGCGCGAGTACCTACACCTGCTCGGGTCGGATGGTGCTCGCTGCAGGCGATACGGTCATCGTATCAACAGCGATCTTTGAGCCATTGGGGAGTATCACCCTGGTTGCCAACGGCGGTTTTACCCTGGCTGGCAATACCATCGGTACTAGCGGTAAGAACATTTCTTTGCGTACCGATTACAGCACCCTCACCGGCACAGGCACCAATAACATTTATGGTTCGGTGCGCGGCGGCAGCGACAGCGTCGCACTTGCCACCGGGACTATTACCGGGGCGCTGGAATCCAGCAGTGGCTCGATCACCCTGAACGGCACAACGGTGAATGGCACCCTGACCAGCAACGGGGCCAGCAATCTGACCAATGCCACGGTCGGCGGCACCGCGCAGATCAACAACACGCTGGTGGCCAGTGCCACGCGATTCAACAGCGCACTCACCGTTTCCAGTACGGCCCAGTTAGCCGGTGGCACCGTTGTTGGTGCCGCACAGGTGAGCGGTGCGCTAGGCGCGAGCGGAACAACATTTTCCAGCAACGTGACCGGCAGCAGTACGGCCACGCTCAGTGGCGGTAGCGTCGCCGGCTTTTTGAACGTTGCCGGTGATGTCACCACTACCAATGGCACAACCATCGGTGGTGCGATCACCAGTAGCTACGGTTTGGTCAGTCTTAGTGGCGGCAGTGTCGGTGGCAAAATCACCGGTCCCAACGGGGTTACCTCGAACAACACCAATATTTCCGGCGATGTCGTGGCGTCGAACGGTGCCATCTCGTTAAGCGCAGGCACCATCATCGGCAACATCACTGATGGCTGCTGCCAAGTCAGCCTGACGGGCGTGACGCTCACCGGAAACGTGTCCACCACCAGCAATAATCTGCTTATCAGCGGCAGTAGCATCACGGGTAATCTGACCTCCACCAATGTCATCAGCCTGGCCAATACCAGCGTCACCGGTAATGTCACGGCGGCATCCTGGAGCACCATTACGGGCACCGGTACCAGCAAGGTCGTGGGTACCTGCACGCCCAGCCTGACTTCGCCGGCCGATTTGTGTCAGGCCGTGGTTGGACCTACCTGCGTAACCGACAACTTCAATCGCAGCAGCCTGGGCAGCAGCGATTGGACGGTGACCAACCGCAATGGCTCATTTGGCGATCCGCGGATTGTGGGTAATCGACTGCGACTGACTGACAACAGCGGTAACGTGGCCACTGCATCGACCTTCCAGCGCTTGCTGCCGGCCACCGGTAACTATGTGCAGGTGCAGTTCAAGTACTACGCCTACAACGGTGATGGCGCAGACGGGGTTGCCGTGATCTTTTCTGACGCATCGATCACGCCGCAGCCGGGTGGTTACGGTGGCTCGTTGGGTTATGCGCAGCTCAATGGTGCCAGTGGTTTCGCCGGGGGCTGGCTGGGGGTGGCGCTGGACGAGTTCGGCAACTTTTCCAACCCTACCGAGACCCGTAATGGCGGCCCTGGGCAGCGTGCTGACTCGGTGTCGATCCGTGGCTCGGGCAGCGGCACCTCGGGCTACCGTTACCTGGCCGGTACGGCGGCAAACCTGAATCCGGGCATTGATGTCTCTGGCTCTACGGCCGGTCCAGGTCACACCTATCGCATTACCCTCGACAGCACCGTGAGCGGTAAGACCATGGTCACCGTTGAGCGTAATACCGGCGCGGGGTTTGCCACGCTGGTGCCGTCCTTCGATGCCCTGGCCCAAAGCGGTCAGACGGGGTTGCCGAGCAACTTTTTCATGTCCCTAACCGGTTCGACGGGCGGCTCGAACAACATACATGAGCTGGACGATTTCAAGATATGTGCCACGCAGATGAATCCGGTGGGGCTGCAAATTGATCATGTCCGCATCGAACATGATGGCAGTGCGTTGACCTGTCAGCCGGAGACAGTGACGGTGAAGGCTTGCATGGATGCCACTTGCAGCAGCACCTATCCCGACCCGGTCACTGTCACGCTGAGCCCGAGCGCCGGGTGGGTGGGTGGTAATAACCTGGCGTTGACGGGAGGTGTGGGCACTGGTCAGTACCGGCGTACGACGGCAGGCGATGTCGTCTTCGGCGTCGCCGGTGTCAGTGCGACGCTCAAGCCCTACGGTTCCGCGCACCAGTGTGCCAATGGCGGCGCGCTGAGCACTTGCCCGCTGAGCTTCTATGACAGCGGCTTTATTTTCGATGTGCCTAATATGGTGGCCAATACCGAGCGCACCGTTAGTTTGCAGGCCGTGCGTACCAGCGATACGAGCCAGCTGTGCGTGCCGGCTTTTGAGTCCGGGACGCGTACGGTCAAGTTCTGGTCCACCTACAACAATCCAAACAGCGGTACGCGCAGCGTTGCCGTCGAGGGCAGTAATATCGCCGCAGCTTCGCCCGGAACGGATATCAACCTGACGTTCGGACCGCAGGCGAGGGCCAGCTTCAAGGTGCGCTACCCGGATGCAGGACAGATGACTCTCAATGCTCGTTATGCGCCAACCAGTGGGGATGAGACCGACTTGGTGATGACCGGTTCCGACGCCTTCATCGCTCGCCCGGCCGGGCTCTGTGTCTACAGCGACACGGCCAACAGTGATTGCACGACAGGCGATGCCAGTTGCTCGAAGTTTGTAGTGGCGGGCGATCCTTTTCGCCTGCGCGTCGGTGGCGTTGCCTGGCAGGCTGATGCCGCCGCTGACCTGTGCAGCGGTAATCTGAATACACCCAATTACCGGCAGGTTGGGGTTGCCCCGGCGACAGCCATCGCCCTTAGTCATGCATTAGTGGCGCCGAGCGGAGGCAGTACAGGCAATTTAGGGGTGACCGGCCTCGACATTGCCGCTGCCGATACCGGCGAAAAGATTCTCACCACCCAGAGCATTTCCGAGGTGGGTGTTTTCACCGTCACCGCTACGCCGCCGGGCAGCTACCTCAGTGGCCCGGGTGTGGGTGACAGCGATGGTGATGGTGATGTCGATATTGTCAGTGTTAGCGCCAATATTGGCCGTTTCTATCCGGCCAGTTTTCTTCTTGCAGATCCGTTGCTGACCCCTGCCTGCAACGGTTCGACCTATGGGGGGCTATCAGCGCAGGCCGGGCCGCCTTCTCAGGGCGTCAAAGCGGGCCAGACGTTTGCCTTCATGGGGGCATTGTCTGCTCGCAACCGTGGCGGCGCGCTGACCCGCAATTACACAGGTAGCTTCGTCAAGTTAAGCGCCGGTGGGATCAGTTACACCGACTCTGGCAACGTGGGTGTCATCAGCGTGGCGGGCAGTGGGCTGACAGAGCCTGGCGCCGCTGGCGTTGGCAATCTGGATTACAGCGCCAGCTCGCCTAGCTTCCTCTTCGGCGCACCGCGAGAGCCTTATCCACTGGCGATCCTGACTCGGGCGACAGACAGTGACGGGGTGACGGGCAGTATTGTGGATGTCGGTAACCCGATTCCTGGCACGCTTCCGGACTTCCGCCTGGGGCAGGCACGTATCAATAATGCCCATGGGTCGGAGTTGCAGGATTTGTCCTTGCCGTTTACTGCGAGTTATTTCAACGGCAGCGGCTATGCACCGAACCCACTGGATAATTGCACGGTGTTCACGCCAGCCAGCCTGGGCGCGTATCAACGAACGGACACAGGTACGGGCACGCCAGTGCTGGCATCTGGTGCCTACCAGGTGGCGGCGGGCGCGGGGGGCTATCTGCTGCGCGCGCCAGGCCAGAGGAGCAGTGGCAGCGTGTTGCTGACCTACGACGGCGCACCCGCTTGGCTGCAATATGACTGGAATGGCGATGGTGTTCTGGATAAGCCCACTGGCCTGGCCACCTTCGGTATCTACAAAGGCGCCGCACCGCTGATCTTCCGTCGTGAGCTCTACCGCTAGATCGCTAGAAAGCAAAAAGGCCACCTGAGTAGGTGGCCTTTTTGTTGGCGGTGTAAAAGAGGGGAATCCCCGGCCTGCCTGTACCAAGGTCCCCAAAACCGGGATTGCTAGAGTCTATGCAGACTGTATGCCAGTTTTATTACGCTGGCTGCAGGCCGCGTGAATGCTGGGTTTTAGCGGTTCTTTGGGGTGCCTGTGGTGGGAGGGTTGGGGGCCTGCTGGGCGGTGTATGTGCACCGGGTTGATGCGGGTGCATTGCTCTGGCGCATTTTTGTGTTCTGGGGTTCGCGGCTGAAGCCGCTCCTACGGGTGGGTTGAGTAAAGGCGCGTTTATGCCTTCCCGTAAGCAGCGGAGGGGGCTAAATGCATTGGGTCTAGGGCTTCAGCCGCGAGGCGCTGCCAGGCGGACCGCATTGTGTTGCGGCCATAAAAAACGGGCCCGATTGGGCCCGTATTCAAGGTGGCGGTGATTACGTGGCTTATTCGTCGCCTTCGTCTTCGTCGCCGTCGATTTTCATCCCCAGTTCTTTGATCTTACGGGTCAGGGTGTTGCGGCCCCAGCCCAGCAGCAGTGCCGCGTCGCGGCGGCGGCCGGCGGTGTGCTTGAGGGCGGTTTCGATCATGATCCGCTCGAAGGTTGGCACGGCACTGTCCAGCAGGCTGGTCTGGCCGCGGGCCAGGGATTGGTCGGCCCAGTGGCGCAGGGCCTGTTCCCAGTTGCTCACCGGCGACAGCTCCTGCGGCTGGGTCAGCAGCTCGGGGGGCAGGTCGTCGATATGCACTTCGCGGCCGGAGGCCATGACCGTGATCCAGCGACAGGTGTTCTCCATCTGCCGCACGTTGCCAGGCCATGGCAGGTTCTTCAGGTATTCCTCGGTTTCCGTCTTCAGCAGCTTGGGTTCGACCGACAGCTCTTGCGCGGCGCGAGCGAGGAAGTGACGGGCCAGGGTAGGGATGTCCTCGCGGCGGTCGGCCAGGCGCGGGATATGAATGCGGATGACGTTGAGGCGGTGGAACAGGTCTTCACGGAACTTGCCGGCCTGCACCAGGCTTTCCAGGTTCTGGTGGGTAGCGGCGATGATGCGCACGTCGACCTTGACCGGCGTGTGGCCGCCGACCCGGTAGAACTCGCCATCGGCCAGCACGCGCAGCAGGCGCGTCTGAGTATCAGCGGGCATGTCACCGATCTCATCGAGAAACAGGCTGCCGCCGTCGGCTTGTTCGAAGCGCCCACGGCGCTGGTTGGCCGCACCGGTAAAGGCGCCTTTTTCGTGGCCGAACAGCTCGGATTCCATCAGGTCTTTGGGGATCGCCGCCATGTTCAGGGCAATAAACGGCGAGCTGGCGCGTGGGCTGTGGCGGTGCAGGGCGTGGGCGACCAGCTCTTTGCCGGTGCCCGACTCGCCGTTGATCAGTACGGTGATGTTGGAGTGGCTGAGGCGGCCGATGGCGCGGAACACCTCCTGCATGGCCGGCGCTTCACCGATGATTTCTGGGGTGCGTGCGACTTCGGCCGGGGCCGCCAGGCTTTGCTGTTCTTGCGCATGCTGCAGGGCGCGCTTGACCAGCGACACGGCCTCGTCGACGTCGAACGGCTTGGGCAAGTACTCGAAGGCGCCGCCCTGATAGGAGGCCACGGCGCTGTCGAGGTCCGAATGGGCGGTCATGATGATCACCGGCAGGCGCGGGTATTGCTCGCGCAGCTTGGCCAGCAGGTCGAGGCCGCTGGAGCCGGGCATGCGGATGTCGGAGATGATCACATCCGGCTGCTGGCGGCCCAGGCGCTGCATCACGCTGTCGGCGTTTTCAAAGCTGACAGTGGTCAGGCCTTCCTGTTGCAGGGCCTTTTCCAGTACCCAGCGGATGGAGCGGTCGTCGTCGACGATCCAGACGGTTTCAGTGCGACTCATGACGAAGCGGCTCCTTGTTCCAGCGGCAGGAAGATCGAAAATACGGTGTGGCCAGGATGGCTTTCGCACTCGATCAGGCCCTGGTGCTGACTGATGATGTTCTGGGTAATGGCCAGGCCGAGGCCGGTGCCATCGGCGCGGCCACTGACCATGGGATAAAAGATGGTGTCCTGCAGCTCGGTGGGGATGCCCGGCCCGTTGTCGATGATTTCCACCTTGGCCACCAGGCGATGGCGCACATGGCCGATGGTGAATTGGCGCAGGGTGCGGGTGCGCAGGGTGATGCGGCCCAGGCGCAGTTCATTTTGCGCGCTGAGGGCTTGCATGGCGTTGCGCACGATATTGAGCACGGCCTGGATCATCTGCTCACGGTCGATCAAGACGTCCGGGATGCTTGGGTCGTAGTCGCGCACGAGGGTGATGCCGCCCTGGGTTTCGGCGGCGACCAGGCTGCTGACGCGCTCCAGCACTTCGTGAATATTGGTCATGGCCAGGGACGGCAGCTTGTTCGAGCCGAGCATACGGTCCACTAGATTTCTTAACCGGTCGGCCTCTTCGATGATGACGTTGGTGTAGTCCTTGAGGTCTTCGCTGGGCAGCTCGCGGGCCAGCAGTTGCGCCGCACCCCGAATGCCACCAAGGGGGTTCTTGATCTCGTGGGCCAGGCCGCGCACCAGCATCTTGGTGGTTTCCTGCTTGGACAGCTGGGCCTCTTCCTTGGTGATACGCAGTAGGCGATCACGTGGGTGCACTTCCAGCAGCAGCAGCGTAGTGCTGCGATTGAGGATTGGCGTGACGGCATAGTCGACGGTCAGGGTCTGGCCCGTCAGTGCGGTGAGCAGGGCTTCGCGCTTGGTGAACGGATGGGCATGCTCGACCGCGTGGCGCAAAGCGCTGAGGGCTTCCGGTGACTCGCTGAACAACTCGCTGATGAATTGACCGTGGCTGCGTTGGCCGCTGACAGCCAGGAGCATTTCCGCCGCCGGATTCATGTACTCAAGGCGCAGGTTGGCATTGAGCAGAATGGTCGCGGTGGTGAGGTTGTCCAGCAGTAGCCGGTGCAGTGCGTCGTCGATGGTCATTTTGGGCATCCCAGGTCTAGGGCTGAAAATGCAAGAAGCAAACCAAAGCCCCGAAACGACGCGATAAATGCGTGTATTCAGGGCGAACGGCCGAATCCGGCGCAGCCGCAGGTGGTTAGGCGAACCAAAATGGGGACTTTAGCAGGCAGCACCAGAATTGTGCGCACCAATAGAGTGCGCATTGAGGTGGGCTAGATAAAAGGAACGAAGGGAATGTCGCGAGGTTCGATGGGTTTGTCCTTGATCGGGCATTCGGGACGCACGCCGTAATCAGCCTTTTTGCACGGTCTGGCTTTGCGCTTCTGGTCCAGCGAAATCAGGCGCACATGCAGGGGCTGGCTGGGGGTGCGTTCCAGTGTGCGGCCTTCGCTGTCGAGAATCTCCACTGCCAGTTGATGGGTGCCGCGACTGAGCCCTTGCAGGGGAAATACCGGACTGCGGCCGGGCTCGCTCGCAGGTTGGCCGTCGAGGATCAGACGGTAGTTGTGGGCGGCCAGCAGGGCGGGTTCGCTGGTGGCGCTGACGATGATATCGCCGGTGCCATCATTGAGTACGGCGTCTGGCTCGGGCACCAGAATGCGCAACATTTGATAGCTGGGTGGCGCCGCTACGGCGGGAGCGCTGGGGGCGGCCACGTTCGGCGTGATCTGCGCCATGCCGTTGGTGGGCGCCAGCGGTACATGTCGTGCGTTGCCGGCCTTGGGCTGGTCGGTAAAGACCCGGTTCCCCTCGGCGTCGACATAGGTATACACCTGGGCAAAGGCCGGGCTGGCAAGCATCAGCAGGCTAAGCAGTAATGCGCGCATGGATTAACCAGCTGGCTTGGGTGTGGGTTTAGGTCGTAGCGCTGGGCTCTGAGTGTTCACCCGTTGCACGGTGAAGGTAATCACCGCGCTTTGCTGCAGCACCCGGCCTGCACTGAGTACCTGTACGGCCAACTGATGGGTGCCGCGCGGTACGTTGGTCAGTTGCAGCGGTGGGCGGCTGCTGGGCGGGCCGCTGGGTTGGCCGTCGAGCAGCAATTGCAGTTGATGGCCGGCGGCGAGGGCGGGCTGCAAGATAACGCCGACGCTGAAGGTGCCGTTGTTGGCGCGCATGGCTTCGTCATCGGGAATGTCTGTCAGTTGCAGGACGCGGTAGGCGTTGCCGGCGACGGTGCTGTCTGTTGTCGTGCTCGGTGCGCTGATGGGCTGGGCGGCGACGCTGTTGGTCGGCGGCAGGTCGATGGTCTTGGTATCAATGCCTTCAGGCGGTTGATTGGTGTACACCGTGTTGCCGTTGGCATCGGTGTAACTGTAGATCTGGGCGGTTGCTGGCAGGCTCAGGGCGAGCAGCAGGCAGGTCAGAAGGGTGCGCATCAAGCGTCTCCCGCAGCGGGTTGGATGGCTAAGCCTTGCACTGCTGGCGGCAGCTGGCAAGTTATGCGACGTGGAGCTGTGCTCTGCACTAACAAAAAAGGCCTCCCGAGGGAGGCCTTTCATTAGCTGCCGAGGCGGCTAAGACTGGTTTAGACGCTGTAGTACAGGTCGTATTCCAGTGGGTGTACGAAGGTGCGAACCTTGACTTCTTCTTCCGATTTCAGCTCGGTGAAGGATTCCAGGAAGTCCTTGGTGAATACATCACCTTTCAGCAGGAAGTCGTGGTCGGCTTCCAGGGATTCCAGGGCTTCTTTCAGGCTGCCGCACACTTGCGGGATCAGCTTGGACTCTTCTGGCGGCAAGTCGTAGAGGTTCTTGTCGGCAGCATCGCCAGGGTGGATCTTGTTCTGGATACCGTCGATACCAGCCATCAGCAGGGCAGCGAAAGCCAGGTACGGGTTGGCAGCTGGATCCGGGAAGCGTGCTTCGATACGACGGCCGCGTGGGCTGGCGACGTAAGGAATACGGATCGAGGCGGAACGGTTACGGGCCGAGTAGGCCAGCATGACCGGTGCTTCGAAGCCAGGTACCAGACGCTTGTAGGAGTTGGTAGCCGGGTTGGTCAGGGCGTTCAGTGCCTTACCGTGCTTGATGATGCCGCCAACGAAGTACAGGGCGGTGTCGGACAGGCCGGCATAGCCTTCGCCCGCGAAGGTGTTCTTGCCATCTTTAGCGATGGACATGTGTACGTGCATGCCCGAGCCGTTGTCGCCATACAGCGGCTTCGGCATGAAGGTCGCGGTGCGGCCGTAAGCTTCGGCAACGTTGTGCACGCAGTACTTGAGGGTCTGCACTTCGTCAGCTTTGGCAACCAGGGTGTTGAACTTAACCCCGATTTCGTTCTGGCCGGCAGCCACTTCGTGGTGGTGCACTTCAACGATCTGGCCCATTTCTTCCAGAGCGTTGCACATGGCGGTACGGATTTCGTGGTCCGAGTCAGCTGGCGGAGTCGGCAGGTAGCCACCTTTCACGCCGATGCGGTGGCCGTTGTTGCCCTGGCGACCGTCGTTGTCAGCGTCGCTGTTCCACGAGGCTTGTTCGGAGAAGATTTTGAACATCGAGCCGGACATGTCCGACTTGTATTTCACGGAGTCAAAGATGAAGAATTCTGGCTCCGGGCCAACGAATACGGTGTCACCGATGCCGGTGGTTTTCAGGAACTCTTCGGCACGCTTGGCGATGGCGCGTGGGTCGCGCTCGTAGCCCTGCATAGTGGACGGCTCGATCACGTCGCAGACCAGGATCAGGGTCGGCTCTTCGGTGAACGGGTCCAGTACGGCGGTAGAGTCGTCTGGCAGCAGAATCATGTCGGAGGCTTCGATGCCTTTCCAACCTTCGATGGAGGAACCATCGAACATCTTGCCGACTTCAAAGAAGTCTTCGTCCAGAGCGTCGCGTGCCGGCATGCTGATGTGGTGCTGCTTGCCGCGAATGTCGGTGAAGCGCAGGTCTACCCACTTCACGTCGTGTTCTTTGATCAGTTGAATTGCCTTGGACATGCTGTTCTCCAGGTGGATAAGGGCAGTTCGTTGCCCCTGCTATGTATATGTTGCCGGCCAGAATACTCGGTCATGACAACCTGTCTCGCAAGGCAGCAAAATGTATGCCAGTGCTCTTTTTTGGGCCGGGCAGCGAAATATCAGGCCCTTTGCGGCGGCGATGCGGGTTTTTGGGTGTGTCGCGCACTTTAATGGTGCTTGATTGTTTGGTTGTGCATTGTTCTGGTGCGTAATGCGGATTGCTGCAGATAGTTGGTCAAAGCTTGAACAATTTCCGCTATAATCCGCGCCCCTCTTTTTGGCCGCTTTGTCACGCGCAGCTTTCATGAAACTTATCGTTAAAGTTTTTCCAGAAATCACCATCAAAAGCCGGCCAGTGCGTAAGCACTTTATCCGGCAGTTGGGGAAGAACATCCGTTCGGTGCTGCGTGATCTCGATCCGGCCCTGAAGGTCAGTGGTGTCTGGGACAATCTCGAAGTTGAGACGCAGCTGACGGATACGAAAGTGCTGCGCGAGATGACCGAGCGGCTGTGCTGCACACCGGGCATCGTGCACTTCCTGGAAGTTAACGAGTACCCCCTTGGTGATCTAGACGACATCACCGCGAAGTGCAAAACCCACTACGCCGACCTGCTGCCGGGTAAGGTCTTTGCCGTGCGCTGCAAGCGTGGTGGCAAGCACAGCTTCAGCTCGATGGACGTCGAGCGCTACGTCGGCAGCCAGCTGCGTCAGCAGTGCGGCGCCGCCGGTATTTCGCTGAAAGACCCCGAGCTGCTGGTTCGCATGGAAATCCGCGACCAGCGCCTGTTTGTCATTCACCACCAGCACAACGGCGTTGGCGGTTACCCGCTGGGTGCGCTGGAACAGAGCCTGGTGCTGATGTCCGGTGGTTTCGACTCCACCGTGGCGGCTTTTCAGATGATGCGCCGTGGCCTGCTGACCCACTTCTGCTTCTTCAATCTCGGCGGCCGTGCCCACGAGTTGGGCGTGATGGAAGTGGCGCATTACCTGTGGAACAAATACGGCAGCTCTCACCGCGTATTGTTTATCAGCGTGCCGTTCGAGGAAGTGGTCGGCGAAATTCTCGGCAAGGTCGACAACAGCCACATGGGCGTGGTGCTCAAACGCATGATGCTGCGCGCCGCGACGCAAATCGCCGAGCGTTTGCAGATTGATGCTTTGGTCACCGGCGAAGCGATCTCCCAGGTGTCCAGCCAGACCCTGCCGAACCTCTCGGTCATCGACGCGGCGACCGACATGCTGGTGCTGCGTCCGCTGATCGCCAGCCACAAGCAAGACATCATCGACACCGCCGAACAGATCGGCACCGCCGAGTTCGCCAAGAACATGCCTGAGTACTGCGGCGTGATCTCGGTAAACCCGACCACCCGTGCCAAGCGCAACCGGGTTGAATACGAAGAAGCCCAGTTCGACATGGCGGTGTTCGAGCGCGCCATGGAGCGTACTCGGCAAGTGGCCATCGATCGGGTGATTGATGAGCTGGGCGAAGACCTGCAGGTGGAAGAAGTGCGTGAGGCCCTCGCCGGGCAGATCGTGCTGGATATCCGCCACCCGGATGCGCAGGAAGATGCGCCACTGGAGTTGCCCGGTATCGACATTCAGGCACTGCCGTTTTATGCGCTGAATAACCGTTTCAAGGAGCTGGATGCTACGCGCCAGTACCTGCTGTATTGCGACAAGGGCGTGATGAGTCGTCTGCATGCCCATCACCTGCTGAGCGAGGGACATGCCAATGTGCGCGTTTATCGTCCGGCATAAGACTCCAGGGCTCAATGGCGGCAGTATCCGCCATCGCCCTCCCGACCGACGGGCCGGTTGAGTCACTCGTTTTGCATACTCGCCGCCTAGACTTAGCGGCACCCCGAATCCTCTGATCGAGATACAAAAGTGATCGAAAATCTACGCAACATCGCCATCATTGCTCACGTTGACCATGGTAAGACCACCCTGGTAGACAAACTCCTGCGCCAGTCCGGCACCCTTGAGCGTAACGAGCTCAACGACGAGCGCGTAATGGACAGCAATGACCAGGAAAAAGAGCGCGGCATTACCATTCTTGCCAAGAACACCGCGATCAACTGGAACGGCTACCACATCAACATCGTCGACACCCCCGGCCACGCCGACTTCGGCGGTGAAGTTGAGCGCGTAATGTCGATGGTTGACTCGGTGCTGCTGCTGGTCGACGCCCAAGACGGCCCGATGCCGCAAACCCGCTTCGTGACCAAAAAGGCCTTCGAAGCCGGCCTGAAGCCAATCGTGGTCATCAACAAGGTTGACCGTCCAGGCGCGCGTCCGGACTGGGTTCTGGACCAGATTTTCGACCTGTTCGACAACCTCGGTGCCACCGAAGAACAGCTGGACTTCAAAGTTGTCTACGCCTCGGCCCTGAACGGTATTGCCGGTCTGGATCACACCGACATGGCTGAAGACATGACCCCGCTGTACCAGTCCATCGTCGACAACGTGCCGTCCCCGCAGGTTGATATCGATGGTCCGTTCCAGATGCAAATCTCGGCACTGGACTACAACAGCTTCCTCGGCATTATCGGTGTTGGCCGTATCGCCCGTGGTCGCGTCAAGCCGAATACCCCGGTGGTCGCTATCGACGCTGACGGCAAGAAGCGTAATGGTCGTATCCTCAAGCTGATGGGTCACCACGGCCTGCACCGCATCGACGTTGAAGAAGCCACCGCCGGTGACATCGTCTGCGTCAGCGGCATGGACCAGCTGTTCATCTCCGACACCCTGTGCGACATCAACAATGTTGAAGCGATGAAGCCGCTGACCGTCGACGAGCCGACCGTATCCATGACCTTCCAGGTCAACGATTCGCCGTTCTGCGGTAAAGAAGGCAAGTTCGTCACCAGCCGTAACATCAAAGAGCGTCTGGACAAAGAGCTGCTGTACAACGTTGCTTTGCGCGTTGAAGAAGGCGACTCGGCTGACAAGTTCAAGGTTTCTGGCCGTGGTGAGCTGCACCTCTCGGTACTGATCGAAACCATGCGTCGCGAAGGCTTCGAAATGGGCGTTGGCCGTCCAGAAGTGATCATCCGCATGGTTGACGGCGTTAAGCACGAACCGTTCGAAAACGTCACCATCGACCTGCCGGAAGAATCCCAGGGCGCGATCATGGAACAGATGGGCGTGCGTAAAGGCGACCTGACCAACATGGTTCCGGATGGCAAAGGCCGTGTGCGCCTGGAGTACAACATCCCTGCTCGTGGTCTGATCGGTTTCCGTAACGAGTTCCTGACCCTGACCTGCGGTGGCGGCATCCTGACTTCGATCTTCGATCGTTACGATGTGATGAAGTCCGGCGACATGTCTGGCCGTCAGAACGGCGTACTGGTATCGGTTGCTACTGGTAAGGCACTGACCTACTCGCTGGAAACCCTGCAGGCCCGTGGCAAGCTGTTCGTTGAGCACGGCCAGGAAATCTACGAAGGTCAAATCGTCGGTCTCAACAGCCGTGACAACGACCTGGGTGTGAACCCAACCAAAGGCAAGAAGCTCGACAACATGCGTGCTTCCGGCAAAGACGAAACCATCGCTCTGGTTCCGCCAGTCCGTTTCACCCTGGAGCAGGCACTGGAGTTCATCCAGGACGACGAGCTCTGTGAAGTGACGCCGAAGTCGATTCGTCTGCGTAAGAAAATTCTTGGCGAAAGCGAGCGCACCCGCGCTAACAAGAAAAGCGGTAACTAAGTAACCCGTTACCCCGCTTGAAGAAGCCCCCTGCCGCAAGGCCGGGGGCTTTTTTTTGCGCGTTGTTCGGGCTGCACGCTGGAGGGCGGCTCACATAGTTTTCACAGAACCAGCGTTAGTGTGCTGGACAAAATGGCGGCTGATGCCTGTGGTGCAATCAGGTTGCACGGGCGCAGACGCGACAATAGCTGGTGGAGAGTGAGTGGTATGCAGGCGCAGGTGATGAGTGGGCGGCAGCGTTGGGATTGGGCAGGCCTGGGCTGGCTGTTCCTGTTCTTCTGGTATTTCTCCGGGGTGACGCACCTGTTGATCCAGCTGACCGGCACCACCGGCTTTGCCAGTTTTCGCCAGGCGTTTCTGCTCAGTGCCCTCTGGCTGATTCCGGTGTTGCTGTTTCCGGCGCGAGCGCGAGCGATTGCCGGCAGCATCGGCCTGCTGCTGTGGGCCTGCTCCCTGGTGGGGCTGGGCTACTTCTGCATTTATGGCCAGCAGTTCTCGCAGAGCGTGATCTTTATCATGTTCGAGTCGAACATGGCCGAAAGCAGCGAGTACTTTGCCCAGTATTTCGCCTGGTGGATGGTGCCGGTTTACCTGCTCTACACCCTCGGCGCCTGGTTGTTGTGGAAGCGTGTGAGGCCCCTCGAATTCAGCCGCAACCAGGCGTTGCTGCTGAGCCTGGCACTGTTTGTTGCTTTGCTGGCTTACCCGCTCGGCAAGCAGGTCTACAAGCACGGTAACTGGCCAACTGCCCTGGAAAAGTTCGAGGCGCGGGTCGAACCGGCGGTGCCATGGCAGCTGGTGGTGGGCTATCGCAAATATCTGGAGCAGCTGGGTGACATGCAACTGCTTCTGGATGGCAATGCCAAGGTTGCGCCACTGCAGCAGTTGCAGGATGCCCAGGCCGGTCAACCCAGCACCTTGGTGCTGGTGATCGGCGAGTCGACCAATCGCCAGCGCATGAGCCTGTACGGCTATCCGCGGGCGACCACGCCGAAGCTGGATAAATTGCGCGAGCAACTGGCGGTGTTTGACAACGTGGTGACGCCGCGGCCTTACACCATCGAGGCCTTGCAGCAGGTGCTGACCTTTGCCGATGAGCAGAACCCGGACGCCTACCTGACCACGCCGTCGATCATGAACATGATGAAGCAGGCGGGTTACAAGACCTACTGGATCACCAACCAGCAGACCATGACCAAGCGCAACACCATGCTCACCACCTTCTCCAAGCAGGCCGATGAGCAGGTCTATCTGAACAACAACCTCAACCAGAACGCCCGTCAGTACGACGGTGACGTACTCAAACCTTTCGGCAAGATTCTGGCTGACAGTGCGCCGCGCAAGTTCGTCATCATCCACTTGCTGGGCACGCACATGAGCTACAAGTACCGCTACCCAGCGGAATACGACCAGTTCACCGACCGCAAGGGCGTGCCGGGCTGGGTCACCGATGACCAGCTGCCGACCTACAACAGCTACGACAATGCCGTGCTGTACAACGACTTTGTGGTCTCCAGCCTGATCGAGCAGTTTTCGGCAAGCAAACCCAACGGCTTCCTGCTGTACCTGGCGGATCATGGCGAAGCGGTGTTCGATTCGCCCAAGGGCAACGTGCTGGGCCGCAACGAGGGCAAGCCGACGGCGCCGATGTACACCATCCCGTTTATGCTCTGGACCTCCGAGCAGTGGCGCAGTCATAGCCCTGCTAGTTATCAGGCCGAACTCAGCCGTCCGTATAGCAGCTCGAATTTGATCCATACCTGGGCCGATCTGGCTGGCCTGCGAGCGGCTGAGCTGGACCCGAGCAAGAGCTTGGTCAGTGCCAACTTCAAGGAGCGGCCGCTGATGATTGGCGACCCTTACCAGCCCAAGTCGCTGATCGACTTCAGTCTGATCAAGCCCAAGGCACCAGCGCCGGCCAGGCCGGCTGACCTGGCGCAGAAGTAAACCGCCGCCTAAACAAAAACGCCCCGGCAACTGTCGGGGCGTTTTTTATCTGCTGTTTGCCGGCTTACTTGGGTTTGTAAGCGCAGAAGCCTGGGCGTGGACCGATTTTCGGGTGATTTCGGCAGGTTTCCGGGCGCAGGTCGTAGACGGTGCATAGGCGCGTCTTGCGGTCCAGGTACAGGCAGTCGTTATTGCCCATGCGCACCAGGGTGAAAATTTCCGACTTCTGGTGAAAGCGCTCGACGATGCCTTCTTTCTGCAGACGCTTGGCGATGTTCTTGCGCGGCTCTTCGCGCTCGAACTCCTGCACCAGGCCGAGGCGCAGCAGGTCGTTGAAGCGCACTTCCACCGGCATGGTGCAGCACGAGGACACGCAGCTGCTGCACATGGTGCGTTCGTATTTGATCCAGGTGTCGGTGCGATCCAGGTCGGCGCCGACGATCAACAGCTTGGTCATGACTCAGTGCACCTGTATGTGGAAAGCGTTGGGCGCGCGATGATACCGACGTCCGCGCATTTATGAACGCTCTTCCGCCCGGTGGCGGGCAATAAGCATGGATAAATGTGTTGTGTGTCTGTGCGCTGTCGCCCATTCGTCTCTGTCAGGGGATGCAGGTGCAGCCCTATACTCTCGCGCGCAGTCCAGGGACCGCCGTATTTGTCGCAACCGAATTGGGAACACAACGCATGCAATGGATCTTCATGCTGGTTGGCTTGGTGCTCGGCGCCTTGGCCGACGAATCGCTCAGCGCCGGATTGCTCGGTGGCCTGATCGGCCTAGCGTTGGGACAGACCCTGCGTCTGCAGGGGTTGGAGCTGCAGAACAGCGAGTTGCGCAAGGAGCTGCTGGCCTTCGCCGCGCGCTTTGAACAGGCCGGCGTCGCGTTGCAGGAGCGCCTGCGCCAGCTGGAGGCGGGGCAGACGCCCCCCGATGAGGTCGCTGAGCCACCGGCAGCGGCCAGTGCCGTGCTGACGGAGATTGTTGCGGCACCCGCCGATGACGAGCTGGTCTGGGAGCTGCCCGACGAACTGCTTGAGCGCCCAGCCATGGCGGCGTCGAGCCCGTTGCCCGCCAATGTGTGGATGGCCGAGCCGGTCGTGGTGGCGCCGCAGCCGGTGCTGCCCAAGGCTGCGCCAGTGCCGCGCGAGCCTTCGCCGCTGGAGCGCGCCATCGACGCCGCACAAGCCTGGTTGTTTGGCGGCAATACCGTGCTGCGGGTTGGTGTGGTGCTGTTGTTTCTCGGCCTGGCCTTTCTCCTGCGCTATGCCACCGAAGGCATGGTGGTGCCGGTGCAGGTGCGTTATGCCGGGGTCGCGGCCAGCGCCGTGGCACTGCTTGGCCTGGGTTGGTGGTTGCGTCTGCGCAATGCCAACTATGGCTTGATGCTGCAAGGCACTGGCATCGCCGTGCTGTACCTGACGGTGTTTGCCGCGATGCGCTTGCATCCTCTGCTGAGCTCCGGGGAAGCCCTGGGCTTGTTGGTGGTAATCACCCTCTGTTCGGCCATTCTGGCGATTGCCCAGGATGCGCTTGGGCTGGCCGCTGCCGCCGCGTTGGGCGGTTTTGCCGCGCCGATTCTGACCTCCACTGGCAGCGGCAACCATGTGGCGCTGTTCAGCTACTTTGCCCTGCTGAATGCCGGCATCTTCGCCATTGCCTGGTTCAAGGCCTGGCGCCTACTTAACCTGATCGGCTTCGTCGGCACCTTCGGTATTGGTTTCGCCTGGGGCCTGCGCTCCTATAAACCGGAGCTGCTGGCCAGCACTGAGCCGTTCCTGGTCCTGTTCTTTCTCATGTACGTCGGCATCGGTCTGCTGTTCGCCCGGCGCAAGTTGCTGGAAGCCGCGGGCTTGCCGGTGGATGGCAGTCGCAGCGAACTGCTGCGCTGGTCGGCTCGCCAGGGTGATTATGTCGACGGCACCATCCTCTTCGGCCCGCCGCTGATTGGCTTTGGCCTGCAGTACGGGCTGGTTCAGCATATCGAGTTCGCCGCGGCCTTCAGTGCCCTAGGTCTGGGCCTGTTTTACCTGCTGCTGGCGCGGCTGCTGAGCGCCAAGGTGCCGGGTCGCGCGCTGCTGCTGGTGGAAACCTGCCTGGCGCTGGGGGTGATCTTTGCCACGCTGGCCATTCCCCTCGGCCTCGATGCACGCTGGACGTCGGCGGCCTGGGCGGTGGAGGGTGCTGGTATTTTCTGGCTTGGCTTGCGTCAGCAACGGCGCCTGGCACGAGCCTTTGCCCTGTTCCTGCAGGCGGCGGCCGGGCTGGCCTTTCTTGGCAGTTTGCAGGGTGGGAGCGATACCGTGCTCAACGGTGCGCCGCTCGGTGCGTTGATGCTTGGTGCGGCGCTGCTGTTCAGCCATCGTCAGCTGCGTTTGGCTGCACCCGCGCTGAGCCAGGCTTGGGAGCGCCATGGCCTGCCGCTGCTGGCCTGTGCCGGGTTGGCGTTCCTCTACCTGATCGCGCCGCTGAACTTCGCCGCGGAAGTGACGGCCATCTGCTGGGCGCTGGCCGGGCTGGCGACGCTGATCGTCGGCCTGCGCATCCAGTCACGCAGTTTTCTGTTCAGCGCCTTTGCCGTGCAGTTGCTAGGTGGCGCGCTGTTCCTGTTGCAGTTGGATACCGCCCAGGATGGCGCCAGTGGGGTATTCAGCGCCGGTTGGCGCGGCTTGATGACGGCCTCGCTGATTGGCCTGGCGCTGATCGGCGGCATGCTGTTTGCCGCCCGTGATCAGCTGGTGCGCAGCGATGTGCGCCTGTTGCGTGGGCTGTCGCTGGTGTTGCTGGCCGGCCTACTGCTAATCAATCTGGCGGTGCTGTTCGTGCTGCCCTGGCAAACCGCCAGCTCGGTGTGGGGCGGCAGTGGTTTGCTGATCATCTGGCTCAGTCTGCACCTGCAACAGCGCGCCAGTTTTATCTTCGGCCTGCTGCTGCAGGTGGTGGGCGGTGTGGCCTTCCTGGGTGCTAGCCCGCTGCTGTTGGGCATGTTGACTGGTGTCGGTTTGCGTCCGCTGGCCCATGCCGGTTTCTGGACGCCCTTGGTGCTGGGGTTGGCCGCATTGGTTGGCGCCTGGCGCCTGCAGCAGGTGGTGCGCCGCGAGAGTGCCGGCGACTTGGGCCGTTTGAGCCTGGAGCGTTTGTCGCAACTGTTGCTGGTCTGGGGTACAGGCTGGTGGGCCCTGGCCTGGGCCAGTGAGGTCTGGCGGTTTGTGCCGGGCCCTTGGCAGGCCACGTTGCTGTTGCTGGCCCTGGCCGGCAGCGCGGCACTTGTCACCTTGCTGGCCAAACGCTGCGATTGGCGTGCGCTGGCCCGGCTGCAGACCTTGCACATCCCGGTCGCCAGCGTGCTCTTGGCCTTGAGCTGGTCGAGCAGCTGGAACCCGGCGGGGCACTTTGGCTGGCTGGCCTGGTCACTGGTGTTTGCCGTGCATTTTGTTGGCCTGCGTCAGTTGGCGGCGTTGCTGCCCACGCGCGCCCGGAGTGCCAGCCATGTGCTCGGCTGCTGGTTACTCCTCGGTGTGCTGGCGCTGGAGTTGCGTTACTTACTGGCGCTGCTGGCCGAGCACTACAACGCCTGGCGTTGGCTGGGCTGGGCGCTGCTGCCGAGCGCCTACTTGTGGCTGATGGCGCAGCCGCGGCGTCTACCCTGGCCGGTGGCGGTGTATGGGCGCGAGTACCGGCTGCTGGCGGCTGCACCTCTGGCTGCGCTGATGCTGGCGTGGTTCTGGTTGGCTAATATCGCCAGCGATGGCGCCGCCGAGCCGTTGCCTTATCTACCGCTGATTAACCCGCTGGAGTTGGGTTTGCTGTTTGCCCTGTTCGGCGTGACCCAGTGGTTGCGCAGTGGTCTGCCGGCACTGGGCTGGAGCCCTGAGCGCACCGCCACGTTGGTGCAACTGCTGGCCGGTGCTTCACTGTTCGCCTTGCTCACGGCGGCGGTGCTGCGCGCCGTGCATCACTGGGCCGCTGTGCCTTATGCCGTGCAGCCGCTGCTGCAGTCGATGCTGGTGCAGGCGGGTTTGTCGCTGGTGTGGACGCTGATCGCCTTGCCGCTGATGATCTTCGCCCACCGCCGTGGTCGTCGCGAGTTGTGGCTGGTGGGCGCGGCGCTGATTGCCCTGGTGGTGGCCAAGCTGTTCTTCGTCGAGCTGGGCAACCAGGGTGGGCTGGAACGTATCGTGTCGTTTATTGGGGTCGGCGTTTTGCTGCTGATCGTGGGTTATTTCGCGCCACTGCCACCTCGGCAGGCGGTGCCAGACGTCGAGCAGGTCAAGTTATGAAGGGCATCTTCGCCAGCAAGCGTCGCCTATTGGTCGGGCTGGTCGCCAGCCTGTTATTGCCAGTAGCGGTCGCTCAGGACGCTCCGGCCGACTTCACCACCCAGGCGGCCCTCACATTGACTGGGGAAGGCCCCTGGTATCGGCTGCAGGTGCCGATGGCCCTGCAGTTTGCCGCCCGCTATGCGGACCTGCGCGACATTCGCGTATTCAATGCCGAAGACCAGGCGCAGGCCTATGCCCTGACCCTGGGGCGTGCCGAGCAGCAGGTGCAGGTGCGCCAGACGGCGGTGAAGTGGTTCCCGTTGCACGGGGCCAAGGATGGCAGCGCCGAAGCGCCGGGTATTCGCGTGCAGCGCAGCGATGGCGGCACCCTGGTGGAGGTGTTGAGCGAGACGAGCGGCAAGCCTGAGCAGCAAATCCTGCGCGGTTGGCTGCTGGATGCCAGCGCCATTAAGGCGCCTCTTGAGCAGTTGCAGCTTGATTGGAGTAGCGACAGCGACGGCTTCCAGCGTTTCCGCATCGAGGCCAGCGATGACCTGCAGCATTGGCAAAGCTGGGGCGAAGGGCAGATCGCCCGACTGGCGTTTGCTGATGAGCAATTGCAGCAGCGTCGGGTCAACCTACCCGGTCAGTCGGCGCGCTACCTGCGCCTGCTCTGGCTGGCGCCGCAGCAAGCCCCGCAGTTGTTGGCGGCCGAATTGAGCAGCAGCGACCGGCAGGCCAAGGTGGCGCCCATGGCCTGGTCGGCCGCGTTGTCGGCGAGCAGCAGCAAGCCGGGTGAATACACCTGGGAGCTGCCATTGGCGTTGCCCTTGGAGCGTGTACACATCAGCTTGCCTCAAGCCAATACCCTGGCGCCGGTAACGCTTTATGGCCGTCGTGATAGCACCTTGCAGTGGCAGGTGCTCAATCGCAGCCTGCTGTACCGCGTGCCCCACGGCGGCAAGGAATCAGTGCAGGAACACATCGACTTGTATGGTGCGCCGGTGCAGCAGCTCAAATTGGTAGTGGATGAACGCGGCGGTGGCTTGGGTATCAGTTCCCCGCAGATCACCGTGGGCCTGCGTGCCACTGAACTGGTGTTTCTCGCCCGTGGTACGCCGCCGTATCAGTTGGCGTTGGGCAATCAGGCCGCGCAAGCCGCCAACTTGCCGTTGAGCACGTTGATTCCTGGCTACGAGCCGGCGCGTCTCAGCCAGCTGGGTGTGGCCAATGTGGCACTTGCGACGGCAGCCAGCGTTGAGCCGCCGGCGCCCGCCAGTGCGGCGATTGACTGGAAACGTATCGGCCTGTGGGCGGTCCTGTTGCTGGGCGTCGGCCTCTTGGTGCTGATGGCCATGAGCGTGTTGCGCACGACGCAGGTCAAACCATGAGTTCTGTTCAGTGCCGTGCGTGGGGTGGTGTGAATGACTAGCTGCAGTGCGGGTTGGGCGCTGTCAGCCCCGGTGCTGTTGACCCTGGCCGTCTGTGTGGGGGTGGCCTTCCTGTCGGCCTGGGTCAGTCGCCAGTCGCATTTTCCCGGTCAGCGCAGTTTTTTCATGCTGCATGTAGGCACGCTCTGGTGGCTGCTGGCCGCTGCATTGGAAATGGCCTCGCAAGGGCCGCATTGCAAAATGTTATGGGCCTCCATGGCTTGGCCGGGAATTCTTGCCGTGCCGACCTTCTGGGCGGTGTTCCTCTGGCAATACGTAAACACTGAGCGGCTGCCGATTTCCCTGCGCCGGGTGTGTGTGCTGACCCTGGTGCCCGTGCTGGTCTGGCTATTGGCGTTGAGCAATCCGTGGCACGGGCTGTTTTACGGCCCTGGCAGTGGGCCGATTTCAGCTGAGGTGGGGGCGCCGATTCGCTATGAGCACGGCCCATTGTTCTTTGCCACAGCCGTTTACGTTTACCTGTTTATGTCCTTCTGTTTGCTGATCGTGCTGCGCGCGGCCTTTGCCAGTCAGGGCTTGTATCGTCGGCATTACCTGGCATTCGTTGCGCTGACCGCCGTGCCTTGGGCTGGGAACATCGGTTATGTGGTGTTTGGCTGGACGGTTTTCGGCTTTGACCCGACGCCCTTCAGCTTTGCTTTCACCTTGCTGGCCCTGACCTGGTTGATCATCGGCGTACGTCTGTTTGATGTGTTGCCCGTGGCCCGCGATCTACTGCTGAAGGCGCTGGTCGATCCGGTCCTGGTCATTGATCCGCGCCAGCGAGTAATCGAGGCCAATCCGGCCGCCCTGCAATTGGCCGGCGTGCACGATGGCTGGCAGGGGCGTCTGCTGGTTGAATGGCCGATCATTGGGCGTGACTTGCACGCCTTGCTGCAGCCGCAGGTGGCGAGCGCCGAGGCGCCGCTCTTGGCGCTCACTGAGCCTTCCCGCTATTTCGAAGTGCGCCAGCGTGCCATCGAGCGCAGCGTGCGCGCCGAGCGAATTGTGCTGGGGGAAATGCTTTATCTACGCGACGTGACCCAGCGCTACCTCAGCGAGCGGCAACTGGCCGAGGCGCTGAGCCTCAGTGAAGAGCGTCTGCACACCATCTCGGCCCTGCACGCGCAACTGAGTGAGCAGGCGTTGCACGATCCATTAACCGGGCTGTTCAACCGCCGCTATCTCGTTGAGTTCTTCCAGCGCGAGCAGGCGCGAGCACTGCGTGAGCGCAGTAGTTTGGCGTTGGCGATGATCGATCTCGATCATTTCAAGCGGCTCAATGACAGCCATGGCCATCTGGTCGGCGATGAAGTGCTGCAAGCGGTGGCCCAGCACCTGCAAGGTAACCTGCGCAGCACTGACGCGGTGTTTCGCATCGGTGGTGAAGAGTTTTTGTTGATCCTGCCGGATGTCGAGTTGGCCGAGGCGGTAAGCCGTGTCGACTGTCTGCGCGAGCAACTGGCTGCTTGCGACTTGCCGACCCGCGCCGGTGCTCTGCGCGTTACCCTTTCGGCCGGTGTAGCGCTGTGGCCCAGCCACGGGCATACGCTGGAAGAGCTGATGCAGGCGGCCGACCGCGCGCTGTACCAGGCCAAGCGTGATGGCCGTGATCGGGTGCTTGTGAGTCAGGGCAGCTAGCGCAGGCTAGTTACAATCTTGTTCATCGAAGATGGCTGCTTTGTTGTTTGAAAATGGCTAAAGTCCAAGGCGCAAGTCACGCCAATAACAATAAGGACTGCCCATGAAACGCCTTCTTTCTCCGTTGGCGGTAGCCTGCTGCATGGCTACCGTAGCTCCCTCCCTGTCAGCGGCGCCCTATAGCGGGCTGTACGTGTTCGGCGATAGTTTGAGCGACGCCGGACAATTCCCTGACTCGGTCAACTCCACGACCCAAACCCGCCGTTTCACCAACCGTGTCGGCCCGCTGTTTACCGATGCCAGTGGTGAGGTGTATGGCAAGACTTCGCCGATGCTGATCGGTGAATTGCTGGGGCTTGGAGCTCAGTCACCCTCGACGTCATCCGTGTTTGAGGACAATGGCTGGGAGGACGGCAACAACTGGGCGGTGGGCGGTTATCGAACCGATCAGGTTCTTGACTCGATCACTCAGGCAGGCGGTTCGGTAGCGGGCACTCGCACCCGTGATGGTTTCCTGGTCGATCTGGCCAATCGCGGCCTGAGCCTCGACGCCAATGCCTTGTATTACGTCAATGGCGGCGGTAATGACTTCCTCCAGGGTCAGGTGCTGAGTACAGCGCAGGCCCAGGCTGCCGCGGGTCGACTGGTCGACAGTGTCGAGGCCCTGCAAACTGCGGGCGCACGCTACATCATGGTTTCGTTGTTGCCCAATGTCGGCAATACCCCGGCCCTGGGGGGCGGTAATAGTTTTATTGGTGGTCTGGCCGGCGACTTGAATACCGAGCTGGTCAGCCAGTTGCGCGGCATTGACGCCAATATCATCCCGCTGAACCTGCCGCTGCTGGTGACTGAAGTGCTCGCCACCCCAGGCGCGTATGGCTTTGATGCCACGCAGGACCTGACCGGTACCTGTTTCAACGGTTGCGCTAACGTCAACACCACCTGGGGCATCAATAGCGCGACGCCGGATCCGAGCAAGTTGATGTTCAACGACAGCGTGCACCCGACCACAGCGGTGCAGCAGATTGCTGCCGATTACGCGTATTCGCTGCTCAGTGCTTCACAAGAGCTAAGCCTGCTGCCGGAAATGGCCTTGGGTAATCTGCGAGCGCATCAGGGTCAATTGCGTAGCCAGTGGCAGGCCGATTGGAACGCCTGGCAGGCGGTCGACCAGTGGCGTGGTTTCGTTGCGGCCGGTGGGCAGCAGCAGGATTTTGACAGCCAGGATAACGCCAGCAGTGCCGACGGCGACGGCTACAGCCTCAATCTGGGTGGTAGCTATCGTCTTGATGACGCCTGGCGAGTTGGCGTGGCGCTGGGGCTTTATGGTCAGGACCTGGAGGCGGGCGCCGCCAACTCTGACTACAACCTCAACAGTTATCTGGCCACGGCATTTGCCCAGTATCAGGACAATCGCTGGTGGGCGGATCTGGCCCTGAGTGCCGGCAGCCTGGATTACGACAATCTTGAGCGCTCCATCCAGCTGGGCCAGGTTACGCGCACTGAGCAAGGCGATACTGATGGCAATCTCTGGGGCGCCAGTGGCCGTGTGGGGTATGACATCGCTCAGCCAGGTAGCGAGTGGCACCTGAGCCCGTTCCTGAGCGCCGACTATGTCGAAGTCGATGTCGATGGCTACGCCGAGGACGGCAGCCGCTCCACCGCCTTGACCTTCGATGACCAGCAGCGTGACTCTCGTCGTCTCGGTGCCGGCATTCAAGGGCGTTACCAGCTAAGCCCGGCCACGGCGCTGTTTGCCGAGTACAGTCACGAACGTGAGTACGAAGATGACACCAGCGAGGTGCGTTCCGAGCTGAACAGCCTGCCGGGGATCGGCTTCGAGCTGCGCGGCTATACCCCTGGCGACAGCCTCGACAGTGCCAGCGTTGGCGTTAGCCACCAGTTGACTCGGGACCTGTCTCTGCGCGGTGGCTACAGCTACAGCCAGTCTGATGATCAAAGCCAGCAAGGGGTGAGTGTTTCCCTGGCGCTGGACTGGTAAGTCAGTTGGGTCGGTAGTGTGAGGCGCTACCGGCCCATTAAGGGTAAACTGCGCGCAATTTATTCCTCTCCGGAGCCTCGTCATGTCTCGCGTTACCCTCAGCCGCTACCTGATTGAACAAACCCGCAGCAACAATACCCCGGCGGATTTGCGGTTTCTTATCGAAGTAGTGGCCCGTGCCTGCAAGGAAATCAGCCACGCTGTTTCCAAAGGTGCACTGGGCGGCGTGCTCGGCAGCATGGGGACCGAGAACATCCAGGGCGAAGTGCAGAAGAAGCTCGACGTGCTGTCCAACGAAATTTTGCTGGAGGCCAACGAGTGGGGCGGTCACCTGGCCGGCATGGCGTCGGAAGAGATGGACAATGCCTATCAGATTCCTGGTCAATACCCGAAAGGCGCCTACCTGCTGGTATTCGACCCGCTGGACGGCTCCTCCAATATCGACGTCAACGTTTCGGTCGGCACCATCTTTTCGGTGCTGCGTTGCCCGGATCGTAATGGCGATGAGGGTGATCTGGGTGAGGATGCATTCCTCCAGCCGGGCACCGAGCAGGTCGCTGCGGGCTACGCCATCTACGGCCCACAGACCATGCTGATGCTAACCCTCGGCGACGGTGTCAAAGGTTTCACCCTGGACAGCGAGCTGGGCAGCTTCGAGCTGACCCACGACAATATTCGTGTGCCGGAAAGCACCGCAGAATTCGCCATCAACATGTCCAACCAGCGTCACTGGGAAGCGCCCGTTACCCGTTACGTCGACGAGTTGCTGGCCGGCAAAACCGGGCCTCTGGGCAAGGATTACAACATGCGCTGGGTCGCGGCCATGGTGGCTGACGTGCACCGTATCCTCACCCGTGGCGGCCTGTTTATGTACCCGCGCGATTCCCGCGAGCCAGAGAAGCCGGGCAAGCTGCGCCTGATGTACGAAGCCAACCCGATGTCGTTCATCATCGAGCAGGCAGGTGGCATGGCCACCAACGGTCACGAGCGCATTCTCGACATTCAGCCGACCTCGTTGCACCAGCGTGTGGCGGTGTTCCTCGGCTCGAAAGAAGAAGTCGAGCGCGTCACGGCCTATCACTCGGCCTGAGTACGGTTACAGACGAGCGGCTGCGATGGCCGCTCGCATGCCCCGGCGCAAGGTCGGGGCACTGCTGATTTAGGCAGATGACGCACAGTGTGCGATGCTCAAGCGCTCAAACGAATCCCCAAGGAGTCTGACATGTCCCTGCGTACGCTAATGCTGCTGGGTGCGGTGCTGTGCCTGAGCGCCTGCAGCAAGATCAATCAGGAAAACTACGCCAAGTTGCAGGCCGGTATGGCCAAAGCTGAGGTGGAAGCCTTGCTCGGCGCGCCCACTGAGTGCTCCGGTGCCGTCGGCATCAGCAGCTGCAATTGGGGCGACGAGAAGACCTTTATCAGCGTGCAGTACGCGGGCGACAAAGTGCTGCTGTTCTCCGGCCAGGGGCTGAAGTAGGAGCCGTTATGCGTACGCTTACCGGTTTGTGCGCGGCCCTGTTGTTGAGCGCCTGTGTCGCCTCGGGTGGGACATTGGCTCCGCCGCAGACGGTCGATCAGGTGGACCTGTCCCGCTACCAGGGCACCTGGTACGAGCTGGCGCGTCTGCCGATGTTCTTCCAGCGCAACTGCGCCCAGTCCGAGGCTCATTACGCGTTGCAGGGCGATGGCACGGTGGCGGTGCGCAATCGCTGCCGGACCCTACAGGGCGAGTGGCAGGAGGCCAGCGGCCAGGCCTTTGCTCAGCAGGCGGGGCAGACCGATAAACTGTGGGTGCGCTTCGATAACTGGTTCAGTCGCCTGTTCCCCGACCTGACCCGTGGCGATTACTGGGTGCTGTACCTGGATGACGATTACCATGTGGCCCTGGTGGGTAATCCGGATCGTCAGTACCTGTGGCTGCTGTCGCGCACGCCGCAGGTGTCGGCCAAGACCCGTGAGCAGTTGCTGAGCATCGCCCGCGAGCGCGGTTATGCCACTGAAGGGCTGATCTGGCGAGTCGCTGATCAGTCTATCGGCCAGCCCTGAGTGAGTTCGTGGCTCACTCCCAGTTAAGACGCGCCAGCTGCCACTGGCCGTCTTCCAGCCACCAGTCCAGTTTGACCTTGTAATGACTGGCGCTGTCCGGGAGCAAACCCTCGGCGCCGGTCAGCGCCACCTGCAGGTCGCTGTGGCCACGCTCGCGGTAGGTGGGGTCGAGATAACTGTTCTGGCTTAGCGCTAGCACGCGCACATTCTGATGGCGCATAAACAGCATCAGCATGGTGCGCTTGGCCCAGTCGCGGTCGTATTGCTGCTGGGCACTGAACTGCCCGTGCAGTTGTTCCAGCACGGCGCTGCTGCGTTTGTGTTCGAGGTTGTCTTGCAACTGCTGTACGGCTTTTTCCAGCGCGGCTTGCGGGTCATCGCCACGACAGCCGCCAAGCAGGAGACAAAACATTACCAAGGGTAGGGTAAATAGTCGCAGCGGCATGTCGAAGCACCGTTTCATGGTTATGATGGCCGCAACAGTATCAGAGCGGCGTCCAACAGGGCCCGCAGCCGCCGATTCGGGAGTGCAGCATGCAGACGCTATATCCGGAGATTAAACCTTACGCCCGTCACGAGTTAGCCGTGACGGAACCGCACGTGCTGTATGTCGACGAAAGCGGTTATGCGGATGGTTTGCCGGTGGTGTTTATCCATGGTGGCCCGGGGGCGGGTTGTGATGCCCTGAGTCGGCGCTTCTTCGACCCTAACCTGTACCGCATCGTCACCTTCGACCAGCGTGGTTGCGGGCGCTCGACGCCCCACGCTAGCCTGGACAACAACACCACCTGGGACTTGGTTGCCGACCTTGAGCGCATTCGTGAGCACCTAGGCATCGACAAGTGGGTGCTGTTCGGCGGCTCCTGGGGTTCGACCCTGGCCTTGGCCTATGCCCAGACCCATCCGGAACGTGTGCATGCTCTGCTGCTGCGGGGGATCTTTCTCTGCCGCCCGCAAGACTTCCAGTGGTTCTACCAGGAAGGTGCCAGCCGCCTGTTCCCTGACTACTGGGAAGATTACCTGGCGCCGATCCCGGCGGACGAGCGCGGCGATCTGATGCAGGCGTTCTACAAGCGCCTCACCGGTCAGGACCAGATTGCTCAGATGCATGCGGCCAAGGCCTGGTCGACCTGGGAGGGCCGTACCGCCACGCTGCGTCCCAATCCCCAGGTGGTCGACCGTTTCAGTGACAGCCATCGGGCCCTGTCGATTGCCCGGATCGAGTGTCACTACTTCGTCAACAACGCCTTTCTCGACGCCGACCAGTTGCTTCGCGACATGCCCAAGATTGCCCATCTGCCGGGCCTGATCGTGCACGGTCGCTATGACGTGATCTGCCCGCTAGACAATGCCTATGCGCTGCACCAGGCCTGGCCCAACAGCGAGTTGCAGATCATCCGCGATGCCGGCCACGCCGCCTCGGAAGTGGGCATCACCGATGCCTTGGTGCGCGGTGCCGATGACATGGCTCGACGCCTGCTCGACCTGGCGCCCGACGAGGCATGAAGGCTCTGCTGCAACGCGTCAGCCAGGCGCGGGTCGACGTAGCCGGTGAGTGTGTCGGCGCCATTGCTGGCGGTTTGCTGGTGCTGGTCGGTGTCGAACCCCAAGACACCCCGGCCAGCGCCGACAAGCTGCTGCACAAACTGCTCAATTACCGGGTGTTCAACGATGCGGCGGGCAAGATGAACCTGTCGCTCAAGGATGTGGCGGGCGGCTTGCTGCTGGTGTCCCAGTTCACCCTGGCGGCCGACACCAAAAGTGGCCTGCGTCCGGGGTTCTCCACTGCTGCAACGCCGGCACTGGGTGCCGAGCTGTTCGATTATCTGCTCGCCCAGGCCCGCCAGCAGCATGCCACGGTGGCCTGCGGGCAGTTTGGTGCGGACATGCAGGTGCACCTGATCAACGATGGTCCGGTGACCTTTTTGCTGCAAACCTGAACCGGCAAGTCGTCGCTTAGCTCACGCGGCGGCAGTTGACCGACTGGCCAGCACTGCCCTCAGCGGTTAGCATGCGCGCCCATGGATTGCCGGTGTTTACGCGCCGGCAAGCAAACCTATTCCCTCCACTTTGTCAGGAACGCCGATGAAAAAGTTTCTTGCGACAGTTTTGTTTGCCGCCGCCACGCTGACCGGTTTTTCCGCCCAGGCCGGTGCCATCGATGATGCGGTGAAAGCCGGTGCCCTGCGCGTCGGCATGGACCCGACCTATATGCCGTTCGAAATGACCAACAAGCGCGGTGAAATCATCGGCTTCGAAGTCGACCTGCTGAAAGCCATGGCCAAGGCCATGGGCGTCAAGCTGGAGCTGGTGTCCACCGGTTATGACGGCATCATCCCGGCCCTGCTGACCAACAAGTTCGACATGATCGGTTCCGGCATGACCCTGACCCAGGAACGCAACCTGCGCCTGAACTTCTCCGAGCCCTTTATCGTCGTCGGCCAGACCCTGCTGATTCGCAAGGACCTGGAAGGCAAGATCAAGACCTACAAAGACCTCAACGATCCGCAGTACCGCATCACCTCGAAGATTGGCACTACCGGTGAAATGGTCGCCAAGAAGCTGATCAGCAAAGCCAAGTACAACGGTTTTGATAATGAGCAAGAAGCAGTACTCGATGTGGTCAACGGCAAAGCCGATGCCTTTATCTACGACGCTCCGTACAACGTAGTGGCGGTGAACAAGGCCGGCGCCGGCAAGCTGGTGTACCTGGACGAACCCTTCACCTACGAGCCGCTGGCGTTTGGCCTGAAGAAGGGCGACTACGACAGCATCAACTGGATCAACAACTGGCTGCAGCAGATCCGTCACGACGGTACCTATGATCGCCTGCACGCCAAGTGGTTTAAGAGCACTGCCTGGCTAAAAGACATGGAATAAGCTTTAGAACCTGTTCAACGTCTGCTGCGCGTCGGCCATGCGGCGTTAAAAATGACCTCGGGATGCTCATTTACAACCCGTAAACTCCGCTCCCTCGGTCATTTTTGCCTTGTCTGGCTCTAGCTCGCGAGACCTTGAACAAGGTTCTCTGACTTACTCCGCTGGTGATACCCAACGCGCAGCCCGGCTGCGCGTTCGCATTTATGGAATTGCTTCGTGGCTAAATTGAAACAAGCCCAATGGCCCTGGCATCTGCTGACCGGGCTGATTCTCATCGTGTTGGCTGGCAGCCTGTGGTTCGCTACCTCGATGATTGCCTATGAGTGGCGCTGGAACCGCGTGCCGCAGTACTTCGTCTATCAGGCCGAGGAGTCGCAGCGCGCGGCCGAGTTGGCCGAGGTGGCAACCCTAACGGTGCAGGGCACGCAAACCGAGGTGACCCTGCGCAGCAGCGAGGGCGCCGAACAGGTACTGAGCGTGGACAGCGACAGCCTGCAGTTGTCGCTGGGTGACGAGGTCGAGGAAGGTGATCAGGTCGGCGTGACTCGTCACTGGGCCGCTGGCCCGCTGGCCTGGGGCCTACTGACCACTTTGTGGATTTCCCTGGCCGCCGGTGCCATGGGGCTGCTGATTGGCGTGGTGACCGGCCTGTGCCGGCTGTCGAGCAACCCGACCCTGCGCGACTTGTCGACGGTGTATGTCGAGTTGGTGCGTGGCACGCCGCTGCTGGTGCAGATTTTTATCTTCTACTTCTTTATCGGCACGGTGCTCAACCTGTCCCGCGAGTTCGCCGGGGTGGCGGCGTTGGCGCTGTTTACCGGCGCCTACGTGGCCGAGATCGTCCGCGGCGGCGTGCAGTCGATCGTCAAGGGCCAGGCCGAAGCGGCCCGCTCCCTGGGCCTGACGGCTGGGCAGGCAATGCGCTACGTGGTATTGCCGCAGGCGTTCAAACGGGCGCTGCCGGCGCTGGCCGGGCAGTTCATCAGTTTGGTCAAGGACACCTCGCTGGTCTCGGTGATCGCTATCACCGAACTGACCAAAAGCGGTCGCGAAGCCATCACCACCTCGTTCTCGACGTTCGAGATCTGGTTCTGTGTGGCGGCCCTGTACCTGGTAATCAACTTGCCGCTGTCGCAGATCGCCAGCCGGCTGGAGCGGAGGTTGGCGCAAAGTGATTGAAGTTCGTGAGCTGATCAAAGTATTCGACGCCCGCGGCCAGCAGGTACGCGCGGTCGACAATGTCACCACCCAGGTGGGCAAGGGCGAAGTGCTGGTGGTGATCGGCCCGTCCGGTTCCGGCAAGTCGACCTTTTTGCGCTGCCTGAATGGCCTGGAGCAACTGGACTCCGGCTCGGTGAGCATCGATGGCCTGGACCTGGCCAATCCGAAAACCGACGTCAACGCCTACCGCCGCGAAGTCGGTATGGTGTTCCAGCACTTCAACCTGTTCCCGCACATGACTGTGCTGGAAAACCTCTGCCTGGCGCAGAAAGTAGTGCGCAAGCGCGGCAAGGCCGAGCGTGAAGCCAAGGCCCTGGCCCTGCTGGAAAAGGTCGGTATCGCGCAGAAGGCCAACGAGTTCCCCGCGCGCTTGTCTGGTGGTCAGCAGCAACGGGTGGCGATCGCCCGCGCATTGGCCATGGAGCCCAAGGTCATGCTGTTCGACGAGCCGACCTCGGCGCTTGACCCGGAAATGGTCGGCGAGGTGCTGGACGTGATGAAGACCCTGGCCCTGGAAGGCATGACCATGGTCTGCGTTACCCACGAAATGGGCTTCGCCCGCGAAGTGGCTGACCGCGTGCTGTTCTTCGACCACGGCAAACTGCTGGAAGACGCGCCGCCGGCGCAGTTCTTCACCCGGCCGCAAGACCCGCGGGCCCAGGCGTTCCTCAAGCAGGTGTTGTAGGTCGAGTTCGGCCCCGTAGCCCGGATGCAATCCGGGGCTATGGGTCCGGATTGCCGCCTCTCCCGGATTGCATCCGGGCTACCTGCATCAGTTACGCAACGCCTCGGCGACAAAGTCGAGGCGGTCCTGGCCGAAGTGCATTTCCTCTCCGATAAAAAACGTCGGCGCACCAAAGGTGCCGCGGCGTATCGCCTCCTCGGTGCTGCTCTTCAGGCGTTCTTTAACGCCATCATCATTTACCAGTCGCTCGAATTCGGCGGGGTCGAGACCTGCGGCGCGTAATACGTCGGCCACCACTTCGGGCTTGCCGAGGTTCTTCTGCTCGACCCACAGGGCGTTGAATATCGCCGTCACATAGGTCGCAAATTGCGGTGTATCCAGATAGCCCGCCGCGCCGCGCATCAGGGTCAGGGTATTGATTGGGAAGTGCGGGTTGAAGGTCATCGGCACACCGTAACGGCGTGCATAGCGGGCCAGGTCCTGGAGCATGTAGCGCGCCTTGGCCGGGATGTTGACTGGCGATTGGTTGCCGGTGGCCTTGAATACGCCGCCCAGCAGCATGGGCCGCCAGATGATGGTGGCGCCCGCCTCGGCGGCGATCTTCGGCAGTTGGGTCCAGGCCAAGTATGTGGTTGGGCTGCCAAAGTCGAAAAAGAATTCCAGGGATTTGCTCATGGCATGGTTCTCGGTTGGGGCTGGGCTTGTGTGAGGTCGTATGGCGCTTTTGTAGGATGGGTTGAGCCTGCGATACCCATCGGTATCTGTTCGTAAGCAAGCTCGTGATGGGTATCGCTGTGCTCAACCCATCCTACGGCTACGGCCGATACTTGATCGTCAATTAGAAGGTTTCTAGCCAAGGCCGCAGATCCATCTCATGCACCCAGCAGTCCCGTGGCTGGCAGTGGATCTGCCAGTAGCTGTCGGCGATATGGTCGGGATTGAGGATGCCGTCGCGTTCCTTGAGCTGGTACATCTCGGGGAAGGTGTCGCGGATAAACGCGGTGTCGATGGCGCCGTCGATGATCGGGTGGGCGACGTGGATGCCCTGGGGGCCGAGTTCGCGCGCCATGCTCTGAGCGGTGGCGCGCAGGGCGAACTTGGCGCTGGCAAAGGCTGCGAAGTGCTTGCTGCCACGCAAGGACGCCGTGGCGCCGGTGAAAATGATTGTGCCGCGTTGGCGTGGCAGCATCACCCGCGCGGCTTCGCGGCCGGTGAGGAAGCCCGCCAGGGCGGCCATTTCCCAGACCTTGCGGTACACCCGTTCGGTGGTCTCGGTAATCGAAAAGCGTACGTTGGCGCCGATATTGAACACCACCACTTCCAGTGGCCCGACCTCCCGCTCGATGGTGGCGAACAGCTCCAGCACTTGCTCTTCTACCCGTGCATCGCAGCCGAAGGCACGTGCCGTGCCGCCAGCGGCGGTGATGTCATCCACCAGGCTGGTCAGCTTGTCGGCATTACGCCGTGCCACGCAGGCCACGTAGCCCTCACGGGCGAAGCGTTTGGCGATTGCTCCACCGGTGGCATCGCCAGCGCCCATGACCAGTATCGCTTTACGTTCAGTCATCACTTTCTCCTTGGTTCCTTTTTGGAACTTAGCTAAATACTCGGTTCCTTTTTGGAACCTGTCAAGCTATCGTAGGCCCATGGCTTTGCAGAGGATTGCTGATGCGGTGGGAAGAACTTGAGCAACAACCCTGCTCACTGGCGCGCACGCTGTCGGTGGTTGGCGACCGCTGGACCTTGCTGGTGCTGCGCGAGTGTTTTCTTGGGGTGCGGCGTTTCGATGAGTTCGAAAAACGCCTGGGCATTACCCGCCATGTGCTGGCAGAGCGCCTGAAAAAGCTCGTCGAGGCCGGCGTGTTGAGCAAGCAGGCCTATCAGCAGCGGCCACTGCGCGAGGAATACCGGCTGACCGAGAAAGGTCATGACTTGTATCCGGCGGTGCTGGCGCTGGTGAACTGGGGCGATCGGCATATGAGCGGTGCCGAGGGCGCGCCGGTGCGCCATGTACACAAAAGCTGCGGCCATGAAGTGCACGGGGTGTTGGTGTGTTCCGACTGTGGCGAGCCGCTGTTGGCGCGCGACATGACGCTGCGCGAGGCGCCAGCGTTGCAAGGGCAGTTATTGCCGGCGCACTGGCATGCGCAGAAGACGGCGGACAGCTAGCCCGGATTGCATTCGGGCTACAGGCTCAGAACAGGCGGGCGAGTAGGGCAGTAACGGCAGTTTCTACCCGCAGAATGCGTTCGCCCAGTTGCACCGGTTGCAGGCCGGCGGCGGCGAGTTTTTCCACTTCATAAGGAATCCAGCCGCCTTCCGGGCCGATGGCCAGGGTCACCGGCTGGGTGACGGCGCGCGGACAGGCGGGATAGTCACCGGGATGGCCGACCAGGCCGAGGCTGCCGGCGGCCAGTTGTGGCAGCTGGTCTTCGACAAAGGGCTTGAAGCGCTTCTCGATGATGACCTCTGGCAAGACCGTATCACGGGCCTGTTCCAGGCCGAGAATCAGCTGCTCGCGGATCGCCTCGGGTTGCAGAAACGGCGTCTGCCAGAAGCTCTTCTCCACCCGATAGCTGTTGAGCAGAATCAGCCTGGGCACGCCCATGCTGGCCACGGTCTGCAGCACACGTTTGAGCATTTTTGGCCGTGGCAGGGCCAGCAGCAGGGTCAGCGGTAGTTTGGCTGGAGCGGTTTGTTCGAGGCTGATCTGCAGTTCGGCGGCGTCGCTGTCCAGGCGCAGCAACTGGCCCTGGCCCATCAGGCCGCCGAGGCGCCCGACCCGCAGGCTGTCGCCCACTTCGGCGCGGTGCACCTCCTGCAAGTGCTTGAGGCGTCGGCCTTGCAGCAATACGCGATCGGCAGCAATAAAGTCGCCGTCTTCTAGCAGAAGCAGGTTCATGGCTGGACGGCAGGCGGCTGATCGTTGTCCGCGTCGTCCGCAGCCTCATCGGCCGGACGCTTGCGGATCAGCCGGCCGAAGAATAAGCCGACCTCAAACAGCAGCCACATAGGCACCGCCAGTAGGGTCTGCGACAACGGATCGGGCGGCGTCAGGACCATGCCGACCACGAAGCAGCCGATGATCACGTAGGGGCGAATCTTCTGTAGATAGGCGACGTCGACGATGCCGATCCAGATCAACAGCACCACCGCCACCGGGATCTCGAAGGCCACGCCAAAGGCGAAGAATAGGGTCAGCACCGAGTCCAGGTAGCTGTTGATGTCGGTCATCGGCGTGACGCCTTCCGGCGCCGCGCCAATCAGGAAGTGGTACATCAGCGGCAGTACGAGGAAGTAGGCGAAGGCCATACCGGCATAGAACAGCAGCACGCTGGAAGTCAGCAGCGGCACGGCGATGCGTTTTTCGTGCTTGTACAGGCCGGGCGCGATAAATCCCCAGACCTGATGCAGGATCACCGGCATGCTGACGAACAGGGCGATGACCATGGTCAGCTTGAGCGGGGCGAGAAACGCCGAGGCCGGGTCGATGGCGATCATCGTGGCGCCTTCCGGCAGGAAGCGGCGCAGCGGCTCGGACACCAGGGTGTAGATCTCGCGGGCAAAGTAGAACAGCGTGGCGAAGATCAGAAACACCGCGCCGACGCAGCGCAGCAGGCGCGTGCGCAGTTCGGTGAGGTGGGCTACCAGGGGCATTTCCTGGTCGTTGTGCGGAGTCTGGCTGCTCATGGGGCTCGCGGCGGCGGTGGCGAATCGTGGCTGATAGGCGCGCTGGCGACCGGGCTACCGACGGCCATTGGTGTGCCGGTCGGGACTGGATTCGGCAGGCTGTCGCTGGCGGGTGCGGCGTTCGGCAGCAGGCTTTTGTTCTGCTGTTCCAGGGCCATGATTTCTTCGTTGTGCAGCTGCCGGCGAATGTCGTCGGCGCCGATTTCGCGCTCGACCTCCTGCTTGATCGCATTGAAGCTGCGCTTCAGGCGCCCGACCCACAGGCCGGCGGTGCGCGCCGCGCCAGGCAGGCGCTCGGGGCCGAGCACCAGCAGGGCGATCAGGGCGACCAGGAGCAATTCACCAAAGCTGATACCGAACATGGCGCGTTAGTCCTTGCGAGCCGGCTCTTCGACTTTCTGCGCCTGGGCGTCGATGGTGGTCGGCTGATTGAGGGGGGCAGCGGCGGGCGGGGTGGTGGCCTCGGCCGGCTTTTCTTCATCGTTCATGGCTTTGCGAAAGCCCTTGATCGATTCGCCGATGTCGCTGCCCAAACCCTTGAGCTTTTTGGTGCCGAATACCAGCACCACGACGATCAGAATGACTACCCAGTGTTTCCAGTCGAAAATACCCATGACAGCAATACCTCGTAGTTGTTAGTTGGCGTCGGAGCGCGCGGCTTTTTCGTCGTGTCCGGACAGGCCGAAGCGGCGGTCCAGTTCGTCCAGTACGGCCTGCGGGTGCTGGCCGAGGGCGGCGAGCATGACCAGGCTGTGAAACCACAGATCGGCCGTTTCGTAGATCAGGTCACTGCAGTCACCGCTGCTGGCGGCGTCTTTGGCGGCGAGGATGGTTTCCACCGACTCTTCGCCGACCTTTTCCAGAATCTTGTTCAGGCCCTTGTGGTATAGGCTGGCCACGTAGGAGCTGTCGGGCGCGGCGCCTTTGCGCGCTTCCAGTACAGCGGCGAGGCGGGTGAGGGTGTCACTCATGGCTGTGTCCTGTGGCGTAGATGGCGGCCGGGTCTTTGAGCACCGGCTCGACGATTTTCCAGCTGGCATTGTCGTAGACGCGATAAAAGCAGCTCTGCCGGCCCGTGTGGCAGGCGATGCCGCCGAGTTGCTCGACCATCAGGATGATCACGTCAGCATCGCAGTCCAGGCGCAGTTCATGCAGCTTTTGCACGTGGCCGGACTCTTCGCCCTTGCGCCACAGTTTGCCGCGCGAGCGTGACCAATAGATGGCACGGCCTTCATTGACGGTGAGCTGTAATGACTCGCGGTTCATCCACGCCATCATCAGCACACGCTGGGTTTTATGGTCCTGGGCGATGGCCGGTATCAGGCCGTCGGCGTCCCATTTGATTGCATCCAGCCAGTCGCTCATATCAGATCCATAACGGGCCGCGTCGGCGGCCAGGAATAAAAGAGGGTCAAGTCTGCCAGTCCGCTGGCGGGCTGGCTATCGGCGCAGCACCAGGTAAAGACCACCGGCCAGCATCAGCCAGCTCGGCCAGGCCAGCAGGCTGAGCAGCAAACCCTGGCTGACGGCGCCGCCGATCAGGGCTGCGCCCAGCAGCTGTGCCGGCCAATGGCGCTGCACCACCGGCGTCACGACGGGCTGTTGACCTTGTTGGTTGAGGCGCTCCAGGGTGTCGCGGGCCATCTGCGACAGGTGCGGCACTTGCTCGGCTTGTTGCTGCAGGTTGCGCAGCAAGCTGCGTGGGCTGATGCGCTCGCGCATCCAGCGTTCGAGGAACGGCTGGGCGGTGTTCCACAGGTCGAGGTCGGGGTACAACTGACGGCCCAGGCCTTCAATGTTGAGCAGGGTTTTCTGCAGCAGAACAAGCTGTGGCTGGATTTCCATGTTAAACCGCCGCGCGGTCTGGAACAGGCGCAGCAGCAGTTGGCCGAAGGAGATGTCCTTCAGCGGCTTCTCGAAGATTGGCTCGCAAACGGTACGGATCGCCGCCTCGAAATCATTAACCTTGGTGTCGGCCGGCACCCAGCCGGAGTCGATGTGCAGCTGGGCTACGCGGCGATAATCGCGCTTGAAGAAGGCGATCAAGTTGCGCGCCAGGTAGTCCTGGTCCTCGGGGGTGAGGCTGCCGACGATGCCGCAGTCAATGGCGATGTACTGCGGACTCCACGGCGTGCGGGTGCTGACGAAGATGTTGCCGGGGTGCATGTCGGCATGGAAGAAACTGTCGCGGAACACCTGGGTGAAGAAGATTTCCACACCGCGTTCGGCCAGCAGTTTCATGTCTGTGCGCTGGTCGGCGAGGGTCGCGAGGTCGGTCACGGCAACGCCGTAAATGCGCTCCATGACCAGCACCTTGGGGCGGCACAGGTCCCAGTACACCTGCGGCACATACAGCTGCTCGGAGCCGGCAAAGTTACGCCGCAGCTGGCTGGCGTTGGCGGCTTCGCGCAGCAGATCGAGTTCGTCGTAGATGGTTTTTTCGTAGTCGCTGACCACTTCCATCGGTCGCAGGCGACGGGCTTCGGCGGACAGTTTCTCGGCCAGGCGGGCGAGCAGAAACAGCCACGCTAGGTCTTGGCGGATGATTGGCTTCAGGCCTGGGCGTATGACCTTTACCACCACTTCTTCGCCGCTTTTCAGCTGCGCCGCATGCACCTGGGCGATCGACGCCGAGGCCATGGGTTGCTTGTCGAAGCGGGCGAACACTTCGGCCACCGGAGCCCCGAGCTGTTCTTCGATGCGCGCCACCGAGAGCTTGGCGTCGAACGGTGGCACCTGATCCTGCAGCTTGGCCAGTTCGTCGGCGATGTCCATTGGCAGCAGGTCGCGGCGGGTGGAGAGCAGCTGGCCAAACTTGATAAAGATCGGTCCGAGGTCTTCCAGGGCCAGGCGCAGGCAGGCGCCGCGCGACTCATTCAGCGCCGGGCGTGGCAACCAGCGCCACGGCAGGACCGTGCCGAGGGCGCGCAGCCAGAACGGCAGCGGCAGGGCGAACAAGAGGTCGTCGAGGCGGTAGCGGATCACCACGCGCAGGATGCGAAACAGACGGCGGACAGCGAGCAGCTTCATGCGGGATCGTCGGATTTGAGGTGGAGGCGGGCGACGCGGGCGTCGAGGCGCTCAAGGGCGAGTTTCAGCTGGTCCAGTTCGGCAAAGCGCGCATCGGCTTCACGCTGGCCCACCAGGCTGCGGGATTCTTCGCTGAGGTAATCGGCCAGGTTCAGGCGCAGGCTGTCGAGGCTGGTGCTGGTCCAGCGTGCGCGGCTGCGCAAGTGACCGGCCAGCATCGGGCTGGCGACTGGGCCGAGCCAGCGTGACAGCTCATATTCCCAGTCCAGTTCCAGGTCCTGGAGGATTGCTGCCAGCTCCATCAACACAGCGCTGTCGCCGCTGAGGCTGACTTCGGGGCGATGCAGGATGGCGGTTTTGTCCTTGGCCACGGCCAGTTGCAGCAAGCTGCTGGCGCTGGCGCGCAGCTGGCAATCAGCCGGCGCTTGCCAGTTGGCCGCCAGTTGCAGGCCACTGCCGCTGGGCAGGATGAACAGCTGCAGCAGCGGGCTCTGGCCGTCGACGGCAATCACCTTGCCGCTCAGCCGCGCCAGGCGCGGCAGCGCGGTGCTGTCCATTTGCAGGACGCGATTGAGGCCCAGCTCGACGCCTGCCAGCAGCCCGGTCAGTAGCATCAGGGCTTGATGCCGCGGTGCAGGGCGACGATGCCGCCGGTCATGTTGTGGTAGCTGGTGCGCTCGAAGCCGGCCTCGCTCATCATCGCTTTGAGGGTTTCCTGATCCGGGTGCATGCGGATCGACTCGGCCAGGTAGCGGTAGCTTTCGGCGTCGTTGGTGATCAGCTTGCCCATCAGCGGCATGAAGTTGAACGAGTAAGTGTCGTAAAACTTGGACAGCATCTGGCTGGATGGCTTGGAGAACTCCAGCACCAGCAGGCGGCCACCGGGCTTGAGCACCCGCAGCATGGAGCGCAGGGCGTCTTCTTTATGGGTGACGTTGCGCAAACCGAAGGCGATGGTGACCACGTCGAAGTGGTTGTCCGGGAACGGCAGCTTCTCGGCGTCGGCCTGAACGAAGACCACGTTGCCGGCCACGCCCTTGTCGAGCAGGCGGTCGCGGCCGACCTTGAGCATCGAGTCGTTGATGTCGGCCAGAACCACTTCGCCGGTGGGGCCCACCAGGCTGGAGAACTTGCGCGTCAGGTCGCCGGTGCCGCCAGCGATGTCGAGCACGCGGTTGCCGCTGCGCACGCCAGACAATTCGATGGTGAAGCGCTTCCACAGGCGGTGCATGCCGCCGGAAAGCAGGTCGTTCATCAGGTCGTATTTGGCGGCTACCGAATGGAACACCTCGGCGACCTTATCGGCCTTCTGGCTTTCTGGTACGTTCTGAAAGCCGAAGTGGGTGGTCGGTTCCGCGTCGTTGGCGTTGCGTGGGTCGTTCATTTCACTGTCACCACAAGAAAGTGCCGGCCATTCTAATCCCGGCGGCGGCCTTTGTCGCGGCGCCACGGCGGCGCATTTGCCCGATGGCTGGCTACGGCCTGTTATAGTCGCGCGACCTAAGGTCGCAGTCAGGAGTTAGCCGATGGCCCGGATCAAAGTCGAACGCCCCCATTCCCTTGGCCTGCCGGCCGCGCGGGCGAAAGCCGAATTGCTGGCCGAGCGCCTGGCCCGTGAATACGAGGTGCGTTATCGCTGGGTGGGTGACAGCCTGGAATTCAAGCGCAGTGGCGCCGATGGGCGGATTGCCGTAACAGAAGACCGGGTGCAGGTTGAACTGAACCTGGGCCTGTTGTTGTCGGCATTGGGCGGCAGCATCAAGCGCGAAATCGAGAAGACCCTCGATGAGTCGCTGCAGGCCTGAGTGCATGCCGGACCTTGGCCCGCTTTCGCGCCCTTGGCCATGTGCGGCTAACGGCGCGGTGCAATCAAATGGCTTCTTAGTATGTGGTTTCTAATTTTCCTCGATACCTTGCACACAAGCCCTGAGAAAGGGCGACCCATTTATCACTCTGTGTGAGGTGTATCGTGGCTAAAGTCGCAGTCAAGAAAGCCGTAAGCAAAAACGAAACTACCGTGCTTGCCGATGTTAAAGGCTATGCGCGCAAGATCTACCTGGCTGGCCTGGGCGCATACGCCAAAGCTGGCAAGGAAGGCGCGGGTTACCTGAAGGACCTGGTCAAGGCTGGCGAGAGCGTCGAGAAGCAAGGCAAGCAACTGGTTGATGAGCAGGTTGAAGCTGCGAACAGCCAGATCGACAGCGTTAAAGACAACGTGAAAGATCGCGTTGCCGAAGTGAAGGGCAAAGTTGAAGGCCAGTTCGAAAAAGTCGAAAAAGCCTTTGATCGTCGCGTTGCCAGCGGTCTCAATCGTCTGGGCATTCCTTCCAAGCAAGACGTTGATGCACTCTCTGCTAAGCTCGATGTGCTCAATGCAATGCTTGAACGCGCAGCCAAAGCTCAATAAGGAGAACAGATCATGGCAGGCAAGAAAAAAGTCGAAAAAGAAACCAGCACCTGGATTAGCGAAGTAGAGAAGTACTCGCGTCAAATCTGGTTGGCCGGTCTAGGTGCATACTCCAAGGTCAGCAAAGACGGCGAAAAGCTGTTTGATGGCCTGGTCAAGGACGGCGAAAAAGCCGAGAAGCAAGCCAAGGCTGAAGTGGACAAGCAAGTCGGCGTGGTCAAGCACACCGTTGACTCGGCCAAGTCCCGCGTTGAAGAAGTCAAAGACAAGGCCATGGGCAAGTGGAGCGAGTTGGAAGACGCGTTCGACAAGCGCCTGAACAGCGCCATCTCGCGCCTTGGTGTACCGAGCCGCAATGAAGTTAAAGACCTGCACAGCAAGGTTGAAAGCCTGACCAAGCAGATCGAGAAACTCACCGGTATTTCTGCTTCGTCGGTTAAGCCAGCGCTGAAAGCTGCCGCCAAACCAGCAGTGAAAAAGCCAGCGGCTAAACCTGCGGTCAAAGCTGCAGCCAAGCCGGTTGCTGCTAAGCCTGCAGCCAAACCTGCAGCGGCTAAACCGGCAGCAGCTAAACCCGCTGCGGCCAAGCCGGCTGCGGTGAAAAAGCCTGCGGTGAAAAAGGCGCCAGTCGCCAAGCCGGCAGCTCCGGTTGCAGCCGCAGCTCCGGTCGCAGCGCCTGCTGCCCCGGCGAGTCCTGTTACACCGTCCTGAGTTCTTCAGGAATAGAAAAGCCCGGCCTAGTGCCGGGCTTTTTCGTTTAGGCCTGCAGGTAACGCTGGGCCAGTTGTTCGGCGGTGTGCCGTGGAACGGGCGTTAGGTGCGGGGCCACCAGCATCATGACCTGATAGACCACCAGGCGGATCTCGCCGCTGTTGCCGATGATGCGTTGATAGTCGAGGGAAAACAGTAGGGTCAGAGTGATCTGCTCAACCAACTGACCAAGGGCCTGGGTGTCGCTGATCAGCAGGCCTTGCGCCTTGAGGCTGGCCAGCAGGGAGGCGAGGGTGCGCTTCAGGGTGTTGAGCCAGGCGCGGATGCCACGGGCCAGTTTCGGCAGGCGCCCGGCCAGGTTGGACAGGTCCTGAAACAGGAAGCGGAACAGCGCCAGGCGTTCGACGATCAGGTGCAGGAACAGCCAGTAATCTTCCGCCTCCAGTTGCGCCTCGGCGGGCGGGTTCAGCAGTGGTGCCATTTCAGCCTGGAAGCGTTCGAACAGCTCCAGCACCAGCGGCTCCTTGCCGTGGAAGTGGTAGTACAGGTTGCCTGGGCTGATGCCCAGTTCATTGGCGATCTCCAGGGTGGAGACATTGGGTTCGCCCTCCTGGTTGAACAGCGCCAGGGCACACTCAAGGATACGGTCGCGGGTTTTCATCCAGTCTTCTTATTTAGGTCTGCGAGTAAGGTTGCGCTCAGCGCATGTGCACGTAGGTGCCGGGCGCTTTCTCCTGTGGCGGATAGTGCTGATTGCCCAGGGTGCTGAGGGTTGGGCGTTGTTCACCGGAGCGCTTCTGCACCCATTCCAGCCAGGTCGGCCACCAGCTTCCGTGCAGATTATTGGCCTCTGAGTGCCATTCATTGGCGTTGCCATTCAGGTGACTGCCTTCGTAATAGTTGGCCTTGGGGTTGCTGGGCGGGTTGAGAATGCTCTGGATATGCCCGCTGTTGGACAGCAGGAAGCGCTTGTGACCGCCGAGCAGTTGGGTCGAGCGATACACCGCAGCCCAGGGCGTGATGTGGTCGTTGACGCCGGCCACATTGAAACTGTCGACCGTGACCTTCTGCAGGTTTACCGGTGTGCCGCAAATCTCCAGGCCGCCGGCATGTTTGAGCGGGTTAAGTTTGAAGAAGTCGAGGATGTCGCCGTGCAACGCTGCCGGCAGGCGGGTGTTGTCGTTGTTCCAGTAGAGAATGTCGAACGCCGGCGGCTGTTTGCCGAGCAGGTAATTGTTGATCCAGTAGTTCCACACCAGATCGTTGGGGCGCATCCAGGCGAACACCTTGGCCATGTCGCGGCCGTCGAGCACGCCCTGCTGGTAAGAGCGGCGCTTGGCGGCCTCCAGGGTTTTTTCGTCGGCAAACAGCATCGGTGTACTGTCGATCTGGCTGTCCAACAGGCTGACCAGGTAGGTGGCGCTGCTGACTTTGCGCAATTGCCGCTTGGCTTGCAGGTGGCCTTGCAGGGCGGCGTTGGTGAGGCCGCCGGCGCAGGCGCCGAGGAGGTTCACCGAGCGACTGCCGGTGATTTCCCGGCACACATCCATGGCCTGTTCCAGGGCCTCGACATAGGTCGACAAGCCCCACTCGCGGTGGCGTGCATCAGGGTTGCGCCAACTGATGACAAACACTTGCAGGTCATTTTTCAGGGCGTACTGAACGAAACTTTTGTCCGCGCTGAGATCGAAGATGTAGTACTTGTTGATCTGTGGCGGCACGATCAGCAGCGGTCGCTCGTACTGCTTTTCGCTCATCGACTTGTACTGGATCAGCTCCAGCAGCTCGTTGCGATAAACCACGGCGCCGGCGGTCGTGGCCAGGTTGCGGCCCACTTCGAAGGCCAGCTTGTTGACCTGACGGGGCATGCCGCCGTTGTTGACGACATCGTCGAGCAACTGGCGCAGTCCTTTAACCAGGCTGTTGCCGCCGGTATTGAACAGCTCCTTGAGCGCCAGCGGATTAAGCGGGCTGTTGGAGGGCGCGATGGCGTCGGTGAGCATGGCCAGAATAAAGCGTGCCCGCGCGCGGTCATCTTCCGGCAGATTGCTCTGTTCGACCCACTGCTGCAGCTGGTGTTGCCAGGCCAGGTAGGCCTGCAGGCTGCGGCGGTAAAACGGGTTCAGGCGCCAGGTCGGATCGCTGAAACGCACGTCGTTAGGGTCGAGTCGATAGAGGGTGTCGCCCAGCAGTACGCGACTCAGTTGACCACCCAGTGCCAGGGCGTGGCGAGCACTGTGTAGGGGCTGGCGCAGGCCCTGGAAGGCGAGGGTGCGCAGGGTCGAATAAAGGTCTTTGCCGTGCAGGCCAAGCATGGCGTTGTGCACGTTGAGGTAGGTCTGCGGGGCAGGTGGGGAATCTGTTGCTGCTTTTTCTTGCATGGGGGCAACACTCCGTCGTCAAACCGTCCCAAGCCAAACAGCAAGGCTTGTACCAACGTGCGTGCCCACTGATCCCGAGGCGCACACAGGACTGCCTGTGTTACACCTCGCCCCTGAATGGGTCAAGTGTTTCTCGGCTGCGCTTTGATCGGGCGCTCAATGACTGCGTACGGTTGTTGGCTGCGGGTGCATCACGGCGCGCTGACGCTCTTCCTGGAGGAACTTCATGATGATCGGCGCCACGGTTTCCGCGCGGGTAATCAGGAACAGGTGGCCGTCATCGAGAACATGCAGTTGCGAGTTGGGAATTCGCCAGGCCAGCATGCGCATGTTCACCAGCGGGATCAGTGGGTCGTCGTCGCCCGCCAGCACCAGGGTCGGCTGCTTGATCTTGTGCAGCCAGTGAATGCTGGTCCAGCCGAGGCCGGCGAACAGTTGCCAGTAGTACCCCAGCTTGCCCGAGGAACGCACCTTGCTGGCGAACGACAGGGCCAGGTTCTTGTCGCGGCGAAAGGCGCCGCCATAGATGTCTGGGGCGATATGGGCGCCATAGGAGGGCTGGATATAGCGGCGTGGACTGGCCATGCGCCAGAGCACTTTGGGTTTGCCAGGGACCATGACCGCGCCGGCCGCGGTGGCGGCGAGAATCAGCTTTTTGCAGCGCTCGGGGTAGTCATGGGCGAACTGTTGCGCCAGTGCGCCGCCCCAGGACACGCCAATCACGCTGACCTGGCCGTAGTCGAGGTAGTCGAGCATGCGCGCGGCCAGCTTGGCCAGGCCCGGGAAGCGGTAGGGCGAGCTGGGCGTGGATGAGCCACCCACACCGGGGACGTCGAAGGCGATGACTTCCAGGTCCGGGTCCAGGGCGTTAACGAACGGGAACACCAGCTCCAGGTTGGCGCCAATGCCGTTGAACACCAGCAGTGGGGTCAGGTGCGGTTTGCCTGGGCGTACGGCAGTACGGATGGTGTTGCCGTCCAGGTCGATGGTGCGAAAAATAAATGGTAACGGCATATGCGCAGCCCTATGAAGTGTACTGCTGGGAGTAACCATCCCGAGTCCTCCCAGCGTGACGCGAGGCAGCGGGGCTGCGGTTCGCGTTACTGCTGCATCCCTGGCGCTCACTGCCAGGGCTGTTGACGCCCGTCGTGGCGGGCGTCGGTTGTTGCAGGTGTGCGATTAACGCTCGTGCACGTAGGTGCCGGGCGCAGCTTCGCGGGCCGGGAACGCCTTGTTGCCCAATGCGCTGGGGGTTTTCTTCAATTTGCCGGCGCGCTCGGTTTGCCACAGTTGCCAATGCAGCCACCAGGAGTCGGCATGCTTGGTGCAGCTGGCCAACCAGGCTTTCGGGTCTACCGGCAGGTCGCTGTTGGTCATGTAGCGGCCTTTGGGGTTGCCCGGCGGGTTGAGAATGCTCTGGATGTGGCCGCTGTTGGACAGCACGAACTCGCACTTGCCACCAAACAGGTGGGCCGACTTGTAGCAGGCTTCCCACGGCGTGATGTGGTCAGTGGTGCCCGCCACGCAGAACAGGTCGCAGGTGACTTGCTTGAGGTCCACCGGCGTGCCGCAGACCTCCAGGGCGCCAGCGCGGGTCAGCGGGTTGTTCTTGAACATGTCGATAAACTCGCCATGCAAGGCCGCCGGCAGACGCGTGGTGTCGTTGTTCCAGTGCAGGATGTCGAACACCGGCGGCTCGTTGCCGAGCAGGTAGTTGTTCACCCAGTAGTTCCAGATCAGGTCGTTGGGGCGCATCCAGGCGAACACCTTGGCCAGGTCGGCACCTTCCAGCACGCCAGCCTGATAGGAGCGGCGCTTGGCGGCCTCCAGGCTCTTCTCGTCGGCAAACAGCGCGACTTCGGTTTCCAGGCGGTTGTCCAGCACGCTGACCAGCAGGGTCAGGGCATGCACCTTGGTCTCACCCAGGGCGGCATAGTGGCCCAGCAGCGACGCGGTGGTCATGCCGCCGGAGCAGGCGCCGAGCATGTTGATGTCACTGCTGCCGGTGATGGCGCAGACCACGTCGATGGCTTCTTTGAGTGCCTCGATGTAGGTCGATAGGCCCCACTCGCGTTGGGCCTTGGTCGGGTTGCGCCAGCTGATCACGAAGGTCTGCAGGTTATTGCGCACGCAGAACTTGGCGACGCTCTTTTCCGGCGACAGATCGAATACGTAGAACTTGTTGATTTGCGGCGGCACCACCAGCAGCGGGCGCTCGTGCACTTGCTCGGTCACCGGCTTGTACTGGATCAGTTCCAGCACGTCGTTGCGAAACACCACGGCGCCTTCGGTGGTGGCCAGGCTCTTGCCGACCTCGAACACCGACATGTTGACCTGGCTCGGCATGCCGCCGTTGTTGACCATGTCTTTGGCCAGGTGCGAGAGGCCGTCCAGCAGGCTTTTGCCGCCGGTTTCGAAGAAGCGTTTGACGGCTGCCGGGTTGGCCATGGTGTTGGTCGGCGCCATGGCGTCGGTCACCAGCTTGATGACGAAGTGACCGCGGCTGATGTCTTCGGCCGACAGCTTGCTGTCGTCGATCCACTCATGCAGCTCCTTGCTCCAGGCCAGGTAGGTCTGCATGTAGCGTTTGTACAACGGGTTCTGGCTCCAGGTCGGGTCGGCAAAGCGTCGATCGCCGGCATCTGGCTCCATGGGCGACTGGCCGAGTACTACGTTCTTCAGCTCCAGGCTGAAGTGGGCGACGTGCTTGGCGCTGAGGAAGGGTTGTTTGATGGCCTGAATCATTACCGTGCGCGCTGCCGACAGAATGTCTTTGCCGCGAATGCCGATCACCGGGTTGAGGCCCAGCGTGTTGTCCATCGCTTGGCGCTTCAGGTCTTCATTATCTTTATTAGTCATCTACAACACTCCATTGTCCTTTGCAGTATTCATCGAGCGACGGTGATTTGCGCTCGCCCCAGTGGGCAGAAACGAATACTGATCGGGTTACCGTAGGCGGAGCGAACTCCGTGCATCTTCTGGCATTCAGTCGGCCTGAATGCAGGAAATCTGCCAGCTCCTTGGTTACCCGAGTTTGTGATTTTGTGCAAGTTCGGCATTAAGTCGCCGTGCGCGCGAGCAGTATGCCGAGACAGATTAGAAAGGTCGCCCTAACTCTGTGCACGGCTTCTGGCATTGCGCCACAAGCCGCGTGCTAGACGAGTTCTTAGAGCATCAATTTGATCGCCGACTCGTTCGGGTCGCGCGATTGTCGGGCGGCGCTGAGGGCCGCCAGGTAGTCGTCCCACAATTGCGCCTGGCGTTGACCGAGTTGGTCAAGGTAGTCCCAGGTGAACAGACCGCTGTCATGGCCGTCGTCGAAGCACAGTTTCAGTGCATAACTGCCGGCCGGTTCGATCCGCTGCAAGGCAACGTTGAGCTTGCCGGTTTGCAGCACCGGCTTGCCGTGACCCTGGACCTCCGCCGAGGGCGAATGCACGCGCAGGAATTCAGCGGGAAAGCAGTAGTGCTGGCCGTCGTCGTAGTTCAACTCCAGGGTGCGCGAGGCCTTGTGCAGTTTGATTGAGCTGGGGATGCGCATTGGCGGTGCTCCTGACATTGTGTAGCCCGGATGCAATCCGGGGCTTCATGGCGAATGCCCCGGATTGCATCCGGGCTACACGGCGCGATTAAAGAATATAGCGCGACAGGTCTTCGTCCTGGGCCAGCTCACCCAGGTGGCTGTTGACGTAGGCGGCGTCGATCTGGATCGCCTCGGCCTGGCTGTTGGCCAGGTCGCCGGCGCTGAAGGACACCTCTTCGAGCAGGCGTTCGAGCAGCGTGTGCAGGCGGCGGGCGCCAATGTTCTCGGTCTTCTCATTGACCTGCCAGGCGATCTCGGCGAGGCGGCGGATGCCGTCGGCGGCGAACTCGATATGCAGGCCTTCGGTCTTCAGCAGCGCGCAGTATTGCTCGGTGAGCGAGGCGTGCGGTTCGCTGAGGATGCGCTCGAAGTCGTGGGGCGTCAGGGCTTTGAGCTCGACGCGGATCGGCAGGCGGCCTTGTAGCTCGGGCACCAGGTCGCTGGGTTTGCTCAGGTGGAAGGCGCCGGAGGCGATAAACAGGATGTGGTCGGTTTTGACCATACCCAGCTTAGTGTTCACCGTGCAGCCTTCGATCAGTGGCAGCAGGTCGCGCTGCACGCCTTCGCGGGACACGTCGGCACCGCCGGTGTTGCCGCGTTTGGCGACCTTGTCGATTTCGTCGATAAACACGATGCCGTGCTGCTCGACCGCTTCCAGGGCGGCGGCTTTCAGCTCTTCCTCGTTGACCAGGCGCGCGGCTTCTTCATCGCGCACCAGCTTGAGAGCTTCCTTGACCTTGAGCTTGCGGCTCTTCTTCTTGCCCTTGCCCATGTTGGCGAACAGGCTCTGCAGCTGGTTGGTCATTTCCTCCATGCCCGGTGGCGACATGATCTCGACGCCGGCCGGCGATTCGGCCACCTCGATGTCGATTTCCTTGTCGTCCAGCTGGCCTTCGCGCAGGCGCTTGCGGAACAGCTGGCGGGTGTTGCTGTCTTCGCTGCGTGCCGGCTCATCGCCGAAACCGCTGCGTGCCGGCGGCAGCAGGGCATCGAGGATGCGCTCTTCGGCGGCATCTTCGGCGCGGAAGCTGACTTTGCGCATTTCCTGCTCGCGCATCATCTTGATCGCCGCATCGGCGAGGTCGCGGATGATCGACTCGACGTCACGGCCGACATAGCCGACTTCGGTGAACTTGGTCGCTTCCACCTTGATAAACGGCGCGTTGGCCAGTTTGGCCAGGCGGCGGGCGATTTCGGTCTTGCCGACGCCTGTGGGGCCGATCATCAGAATGTTCTTCGGCGTCACTTCAGCGCGCAGCTCGGCCGGCAGCTGCATGCGCCGCCAGCGGTTGCGCAGAGCAATGGCCACGGCGCGCTTGGCGTCATCCTGGCCGATGATGTGGCGATTGAGTTCGTGAACGATCTCGCGGGGCGTCATGGACATGCAGGCGTACTCCAGAAGAAGACGCGCTTATTCAGCGCAGTCTTCTTCTTCAATAGTCAGATTTTGGTTGGTGAATACGCAGATGGAGCCGGCGATATTCAGCGCGGTTTCGGTGATTTCACGGGCGCTCAAGTCGGTTTTCTGCAGCAGCGCCATGGCCGCGGCCTGGGCGAAACCGCCGCCGGAGCCCATGGCGATCAGGCCGTGCTCGGGTTCGACCACGTCACCGTTGCCGGTGATGATCAGCGAGGCATCTTTGTTGGCGACTGCCAGCATGGCTTCCAGACGACTCAGGGAGCGGTCGGTGCGCCAGTCTTTGGCCAGTTCGACGGCGGCGCGCACCAGGTTGCCTTGATGTTTTTCCAGTTGGCCTTCGAAGCGTTCGAACAGGGTGAAGGCGTCGGCAGTGGCGCCGGCAAAGCCGGCCAGCACCTGGCCGTGGTAGAGGCGGCGAACCTTCTTCGCGTTGCCTTTCATCACGGTGTTACCCAAGGAAACCTGGCCGTCGCCGCCCATGACGACTTTGCCGTTGCGGCGCACTGAAACGATGGTGGTCAAGAGAGGCGTCTCCACGCTGTTGGGCGAAATGCCCTGATGCCAGCAGATATGGGGACGGGGGTGGCCGGCTTCAAGCGTGAATCGGCTTTGCCGGTCTGTTAGAGGCTACTGACAGACCGGCAAGGCTTGGTTTTAGCGGCTTTGGCGCTGCTGTAACAACAGATTACCGAAGCCGCTGGCGGCCAGTTGCTTCTGCGCGGCGCCGAGCTGTTCACGGCTGGCAAAGGGGCCGACGAGCACCCGGTACCAGATTTCTTCGCGCACTGTGCCGGATTCAACCTGCACGTTCTGCCCGAGCAGAATGATCTGCGCGCGCACCTTGTCGGCATCCGCTTGTTTGCGGAACGAGCCCGCCTGGAGGAAGAACTGCGTCGTCAGCGGTGCCTTGGCCACGCTCGGTGGCGGGGTCGGCGTGCCTGTTGGTGGCGTGGTGCTGGCGGTCGGCAATGCCGGAGGGACCTGACCGTTGAGGGCGGCTTCGGCACGGGCGGCATCGGCTTTGGCCAATTGCTCCGGGGTCAGAGCGGCGGCCGGTGGCGGCGGTACGGCATCCGGCGGCACGATGACCTCGGATTCCGGCAGCAGGGTGTAGAAGTCGTACTTCGGCTTGGCCGGGCCCGCCGGTTGCGCGTTAGGTGTCGGCTTGTTGGCCTGGCTGCTGGTCTGGCGCGGCTTCTCGTCCTTGATGCGCTTGATCTCATCGCGGCCCGGTTCAAGTTGCAGCAAAAACACCACAAAGGCGCCGATCAGCAGGCCGCACGTCAGCCACACCCAGCCCGGCACCGGCTTGCGCGGTGGTGCCTGGTAGCGGCTGGCGCCGCGTTTGGGTGCCGGCTTCTTCTTGGCTGCCACCTTACATGCGCTCCAGGGTGTGCAGGCCTAGCAGTTCCAGGCCCTGCTTGAGGGTGCGACCACTCAGGGCGGCCAGGCGCAGGCGGCTTTGCTGGGTGGCTTGGTCGTCGGCACTGAGGATCGGGCAGTGCTCGTAGAAGCTGGAGAACAGCCCTGCCAGGTCGTACAGGTAGGCGCAGAGAATGTGCGGCGTGCCCTTGTCGGCAACGTTGTTCAGCACTTCGCCGAACTGGGCGAGCTTGGTCGCCAGGTCGATTTCCTGCGGCGCTTCCAGGCGGATCTGGCCCTCGACTTCGCTGAAGTCCTTGCCCAGTTTGCGGAACACACTGGCCACACGGGTGTAGGCGTACAGCAGGTAGGGCGCGGTGTTGCCCTCAAAGCTGAGCATCAGCTCGAAGTTGAAGCTGTAGTCGCTGGCGCGGTGCTTGGACAGGTCGGCGTATTTGACTGCGCTCACGCCCACGGCGTTGGCGATCTGGCGCAGTTCGGCTTCGTCCAGTTCCGGGTTCTTGCTCTTGACCAGGCTGTAGGCACGTTCTTCGGCTTCATTGATCAGGTCGACCAGTTTCACCGTGCCGCCGTCGCGGGTCTTGAATGGGCGGCCGTCGGCGCCGTTCATGGTGCCGAACCCCATGTGCTCCAACTGCATGCTGGCTGGGACGAAGCCGGCCAGGCGTGCAGCGCTGAAGACCATCTGGAAGTGCAGGGCTTGGCGCTGGTCGACGAAGTACAGGGCGCGATCGGCCTTCAGTACATTGGCGCGATAGCGGGTGGCAGCCAGGTCAGTGGTGGCATACAGGTAGCCGCCGCCGGCTTTTTGCACGATCAGTGGCAATGGGTTGCCTTCGGCGTTCTTGAACTCGTCCATGAACACGCACTGGGCGCCGTCGCTTTCGCTGAGCAGGCCCTTGGCCTTGAGGTCAGCAACCACGTTGGCCAAGTCGTCGTTGTAGGCGCTCTCGCCCTTCACGTCGGCCATGCTCAGTTTCACGCCCAGGCGGTCGTAGAGTGCCTGGCAGTGGCTCAGGGAAATATCGTTGAAACGGGTCCACAGGCGCAGGCATTCGGCATCGCCGGCTTGCAGCTGCACCACCAGTTCGCGAGCGCGCTCGGCGAACTCGGGCGACTCGTCGAAGCGCTTCTTCGCGGCGCGGTAGAAGTTCTCCAGGTCGGACAGTTCGCTGTCGGCGGCGGCTGGGTTTTCCTGCATATAGGCCAACAGCATGCCGAACTGGGTACCCCAGTCGCCAACGTGGTTCTGGCGGATCACCTCGTCGCCGAGAAATTCGAGCACACGGGCGACGCCGTCGCCGATGATGGTCGAGCGCAGATGGCCGACGTGCATCTCTTTGGCCAGGTTGGGGGCGGACAGATCGACCACTACGCGCTGCGCCGGGCCGATCTTGCGCACATTCAACTGAGGGTCCGCCAGGGCGACTTCCAGGCGCTGGGCCAGGGCCTGGTTGTCTTGATAGAAATTGAGGAAGCCGGGGCCAGCGATCTCGACCTTGCTGATGGCTGCATCGGCCGGCAGGGCGGCGATCAGCTGCTCGGCGAGGTCGCGCGGCTTCATGCCGGCCGGCTTGGCCAGCATCATGGCGATGTTGCTGGCGAAGTCGCCGTGGGTCTTGTCCTTGGTGTTTTCCACCTGGATCGCCGGGCTCAGGCCTGCCGGCAGCACACCTGCAGTGGTCAGGTTGGCGAGGGCTTGCTGGATCAGCTGGCGAATGGTGTCTTTCATGATCTGCTCTCAGGCCGGCAAGCGGCGGCGCCATGGCGCGGGATTAAAGCCGGGCATTATCGGCGTGCTTCGCCCGGTGCTTCAAGGGTTAAGCGGTAGATGGCGATTTATCGGCCCAGGTGGGTGGCTCAGAACAGGTCGATGGGGTCGACATCCAGCGACCAGCGCACCGCGCGGCCGCTGGGCATGCGCTCCAGTGCCGCCAGCAGCGCTGCCAATAAACGGTGCAGCGGCGCGCGGGCGTTGGCCTGCAACAACAATTGCGCGCGGTAGCGCCCGGCGCGGCGCTCCATCGGTGCGGGAATCGGCCCGAGCAGCTCGACACCATGCAGGGCTAATTCCGCCAACAGGTGTTCGGCTTCGCTGCAGGCCTGGTCGAGAAATTCCTCGGCCTGCCCTGGTTTATGGGCCTCGGCGCGTAGCAGGGCGAGATGCGAGAACGGCGGCAGGCCGGTGCTGCGGCGCTCGCTCAAGGCCTGCTCGGCAAAGGCGAAATAACCCTGCTCGGTCAGTTGCACCAGCAGCGGATGGTCGGCCAGGTGGGTCTGGATGATCACCCGGCCGGCCTCTTCGGCCCGTCCGGCGCGGCCGGCGACCTGCACGATCAATTGGGCCATGCGCTCGCTGGCGCGAAAGTCCGCGGAGAACAGGCCGCCGTCGGCATCCAGAATCGCCACCAGGGTCACGCGCGGGAAGTGATGGCCTTTGGCGAGCATCTGGGTGCCGACCAAAATGCACGGTTCACCGTGGTGGATGGTGGTGAGCAATTGGTCCATAGCGCCTTTGCGCGTGGTGCTGTCGCGGTCGATGCGCAGCACGGGGGTGTCCGGGAAGAGGATTTCCAGGCGTTCTTCGGCCCGTTCGGTGCCGGCGCCGAGCGGGCGCAGGTCGACCTTGCCGCAGTCCGGGCAATTGCGCGGCGAGCGCTCGCTGTAGCCGCAGTGGTGGCAGCGCAGTTCGCCGGAGCGTTGGTGCACAGTCATTCGAGCATCACAGCGCGGGCACTGGCTGATCCAGCCGCAATCGTGGCAGAGCAGGGTGGGGGCAAAGCCGCGGCGGTTGAGAAACACCAGCACCTGCTGACCGGCAGCCAGGGTTTGCTTGATCGCCTGCTGCAGTGGGCCGGAGATGCCGCTGTCGAGCGGCAGGCTCTTGATGTCCAGGCGTAGAAAGCGCGGTGGCTGGGCGCCGCCGGCCCGTTGGGTGAGTTTGAGCAGGGCGTAGCGGCCAGCGTGGGCGTTGTGCAGGCTTTCCAACGATGGTGTGGCGGAGCCGAGCACGATCGGGATGTTCTCCTGGCGGGCGCGCACCAGGGCCAAATCGCGGGCGTGGTAGCGCAGGCCTTCCTGCTGTTTATAGGAGGCGTCGTGCTCCTCATCGATGATGATCAGGCCGGGCTTGAACATCGGCGTGAACAGCGCCGAACGGGTGCCGATGATGATGTCGGCCTCGCCGTCGCGGGCGGCCAGCCAAGCATCCAGGCGTTCGCGGTCGTTGACGTTGGAGTGCAGCAGGGCGATCCGCGCATTAAAACGCTGTTCGAAGCGCGCCAGGGTCTGGGGGCCGAGGTTGATCTCCGGGATCAGCACCAGCGCTTGTTTGCCGGCTGCCAGGGTCTGGTGGATCAGCTGCAGGTAGACCTCGGTCTTGCCGCTGCCGGTGACGCCGGCCAGCAAAAAGGCATTGAAGTGGCCGCCCGCCGACTGGATCGCCGAGACGGCGCTTTGCTGTTCGGGGTTTAGCGGCAGTTCTGGCTGCGCCAGCCAGTTCAGGTGGCGCGCCGGGAGCGGATGGCGGCGTGCTTCGCAGGTGACCAGGGCTTTTTCCAGCAGCAGGTCGAGGCTGTCCTTGTTCAGCTGCAATTGGCTGAGCAACCGGTGCGGCACGCCGTGGGGGTGCTGGGCCAGGGTTTGCAGGGCTTCGCGCTGGCGCGGTGCGCGGGCAAGGCGCGGGTCGTCCAGCTGGGCGCCAGCGGCGATCTGCCAGAAGCGCTCCTGGCGCGCTTCAGCTGGTTCGCCCTGGCGCAGCAGCACCGGCAAGGCCCAGCTTAGGGTGTCGCCGAGGCTGTGCTGGTAATACTGGGCGGTCCACAGGCACAGCTTGAACAGCGCCGGCGGCAGCGGGCTTTGGGCGTCAAGCAAGGCCAGTGCGGGTTTGAGCTTGTCGGCCGGCACCTCGCTGTGCTGACTGACTTCCACCAGAATGCCGATGATCTCGCGGCGGCCAAACGGCACCCGCAGGCGCATGCCCGGTTGCCAGGCGATGTGTTGCAGGTCGGCCGGCACCGCGTAATCGAACAGGCGGCGCAGCGGTGAGGGCAAGGCAAGGCGCAGGATGGTGGCAGGCACAGCGGGCTCCGAAAATGGCCCGGCGATCCTAGCACGGCCGTGCGTCGCCAGGCGTGCCGGGGGCGCTTGCATCGACCTGCTGCTCTGGTATCATCCGCGGCCTATTTCCGTGCGGTACTCGACAGGGGTCGGGTGGCGGCACACATAACCCGAGGATGTACCATGAAAGCTGAAATCCACCCGCAATACGACGCTATCGACGCAACCTGCAGCTGCGGCAACGTGATCAAGACCCGTTCGACTCTGTGCAAGCCACTGAGCCTCGACGTGTGCTCCGAGTGCCACCCGTTCTACACCGGTAAGCAGAAGATGCTCGACACCGGCGGCCGTGTTGATCGCTTCAAGCAGCGTTTCGGCATGTTCGGCGCCAAGCAGTAAGCTTGCGCGCAGTGACGGCAGCCCCCATGGGTTGTACCGCACTACTGAAAAAGGCGTCCCTCGTGGGCGCCTTTTTTGTTTGCCTGCTGACCACGTTGGCGGCGCCGGCTGCGTGCCTGGCGCCGGGTACGCTTACGCAGGTGCGGGTCAGCAAGGTGCTGGATGGCGATACCCTGCGCCTGCAGGATGGCCGCAATGTGCGCCTGATCGGTGTCAATACGCCGGAGCTGGGCCATCACGGTCGCCCGGTCGAGCCGTTCGCGGTGCAGGCCCTGCGCCGGTTGCAGGCACTGGTGGCGGCCAATGACGGGCGCGTGGGTTTGCAGCTCGGCAGTCAGGCCAAGGACCATTACGGTCGCACCCTGGCCCACGCCTACGACAGCCATGGGCAGAATCTGGAAGCTCAGTTGTTGGCCGAAGGCCTGGGCTATCTGGTGGCCATCCCGCCCAATACCGCCCAGGTCGTTTGCCAGCGCGTTGCTGAGCAGCAGGCGCGCCAAGCCCGTCAGGGTCTGTGGAAAAAGTCGCCAGTCCTGACGCCCGAACAGCTGCGTAACTCGGGTTTCGCCATGCTGCGTGGGCGCGTTGAGCGCGTTCAACGCAATCGTGGTGGCCTGTGGATCGAATTGCACGGACCGCTGGTGCTGCGTATCAGCCCGGCGCAATTGGCTGGCTTCGATCAGGCGGCGCTGCAACGTCTGCCTGGCCAGCAGGTCGAGGCGCGAGGCTGGGTGATTGACCGTGCCAAGCGTGGCGGCGTAAAAAACGGCCAGGCGCGCTGGCTGCTGCCCTTGAGTCATCCGGCCATGTTTGAGGAGTTGCCATGAGTGTGCGAATTGTCCTGATGCTGCTGGGCTGCGCTCTGCTGACGGGTTGTGCGCATAACCCGGCCACCGGGCGCACCGATTTCGTGATGATGAGCGAGCAGCAGGAGCTGGCCCTGGGGCACAGCTACAACCAGCAGATTCTCAAGGAGAACCCGCGCTACGCCGACGAGAAGCTGCAGGCCTATGTGCAGCAGGTGGGCGAGCGGGTGGCCAAGAACAGCCATCGCAGCAACCTGAGCTACCACTTCACTGTGGTCGATTCGCCGGACATCAACGCCTTCGCTCTGCCCGGCGGCTACATCTATATCCATCGCGGCTTGCTGGCCTACCTCAGTTCTGAAGCCGAGCTGGCTGCGGTGCTTGGTCACGAAGTCGGCCATGTCACGGCGCGGCACAGCGTGCAGCAGCAAAGCCAGTCGACGGCCTGGGGCATTCTCGGCCAGGCAGTGGCCATCGGCACCGGCGTCAGCGCGGCGGCGGATGTCACCAATGTGCTCGGCACCGCGGTGGTCAGCGGCTATGGTCGGGACATGGAACTGGAGGCCGACGGCCTTGGTGCCCAGTACCTGGCGCGCAGCGGCTACGACCCGCAGGCGATGATCGAAGTGGTCAAGGTGCTGAAGAATCAGGAAGTGTTCGCCCGCGACCAGGCCGCCAAGCGCGGCCAGGCCGTGCCCGAGAGCAGTTACCACGGTGTGTTCGACAGCCACCCGGACAATGATCGCCGCCTGCAGGAGGTGATCGGCCCGGCCCGCGCCCTGGCCGGCGGTAAGCAGGAGGTCAATCGCGAGGTGTTTCTGCAGCACCTGGAAGGTTTGCCCTTCGGTGATTCGGCGGCCACCGGCGTGCGCCGCGGCCAGCACTTCTACCATGCCGAGCTGGGCATCGCCTTGGACTTTCCCGCTGGCTGGAGGCTGCTCAATCGCCCCGAGGCGGTCATTGTCCACACCGCCGATCAGCAAGCTTTTGTCGCCATGACAGTGAGCGCCGCGGAGCCGGGCTTGAGCCCCGAAGAGTTGCTCCGCCAGCGCGCCAAGGGCCAGCGCCTGGTGCAGGAGCAAGCCCTCAAGGGCGGCGGTTTGCACGGTTATACCGGGATCATCGCGGGCTCGCCGGCCAAGCGCGTGGCGATCATCTACAAGGATTCACGCGCCTATCAGTTTATTGCTGCCGTCAAAGGTCGCGGCTCGCTGGAGAGCGAGGACCAACACTTTATGCAGGTGATCAACAGTTTCCGCCCGCTGGCCGCCGCCGAAGCCAAGCTGGCGCAGCCGCTGCGCGTGCATCTGCGCAAGGCCAAAGCGGGCGACAAAATGGCCGCCCTGGCCACGGCCAGCAAGTGGCCGGAGGACCCCGAGGCGACGCTGCGTCTTCTCAACGGACTCTATCCCGATGGTGAGCCGCGTCCCGGTGACTGGCTGAAAATATTGCGTTAGAGCCCCATGGTCCGGCTGGCTCAACGGTCTTGTGAGGCCTGGGCCTCTTGCCGTATCCTCGACCTCTTGTCTGTTTCACAGCCCCCAAAGCGGAAATGCCACCATGTCTGATCTGAAAACTGCCGCTCTCGAATACCACGCCAATCCTCGTCCGGGGAAGCTGAGTGTCGAGCTGACCAAGCCCACTGCAACGGCCCGCGACCTCGCGCTGGCGTACAGTCCGGGTGTGGCGGAACCAGTGCGAGAAATCGCCCGAGACCCTGAGCTGGCTTACAAATACACCGGCAAAGGCAACCTGGTCGCAGTCATTTCAGACGGTACGGCCATCCTCGGTCTGGGCAACCTCGGCCCGCTGGCGTCCAAGCCAGTGATGGAAGGCAAAGGCGTGCTGTTCAAGCGTTTCGCCGGTATCGACGTGTTCGATATCGAAGTTGAAGCCGAGAGCCCGCAGGCGTTTATCGACACCGTACGTCGTATTTCTATCACCTTTGGTGGCATCAACCTGGAAGACATCAAGGCACCCGAGTGCTTTGAAATCGAGCGCACACTGATCGAACAGTGCGACATTCCGGTGTTCCACGATGATCAGCACGGTACCGCCATCGTTACCGCGGCCGGCATGCTCAACGCTCTGGAAATCGTCGGTAAGACCCTGCCTGAAGCCAAGATCGTCTGCCTGGGTGCTGGCGCTGCCGCGACCTCATGCATGAAGTTGCTGGTCAGCATGGGCGCCAAGATCGAGAACATCTTTATGGTCGACCGCAAAGGCGTGATTCACGCTGGTCGCGACGACCTGAACCAGTACAAAGCAGCCTTCGCCCACGAAACCGATAAGCGCAGCCTGTTCGATGCCCTCGACGGTGCCGATGTGTTTGTTGGCCTGTCGGGTGCCAATCTGCTGGAGGCCGACGGCCTGAAGCGCATGGCGGCCAATCCGATCGTGTTCGCTTGCTCCAACCCGGACCCGGAAATCAGCCCGGCCCTGGCCCACGCCACGCGCGACGACGTGATCATGGCCACCGGTCGTTCGGACTACCCGAACCAGGTTAACAACGTACTCGGCTTCCCCTTCATCTTCCGTGGCGCTCTGGATGTTCGCGCTACTCGCATCAACGAAGAAATGAAGATTGCCGCTGCCCTGGCCCTGCGTGACCTGGCCAAGCAACCGGTACCGCAGGACGTGTGTGACGCCTACGGCGGTGCGCCGCTGGCGTTCGGCCGTGAGTACATCATTCCGAAGCCGATGGACAAGCGTCTGATCAACGTGGTTTGCGATGCGGTGGCCAAGGCTGCGATCGAAAGTGGTGTGGCGACCCTGCCGTATCCGAAGCACTACCCGCTGACGTCCGTGGATGACGTGTTCAACGGCTAAGTCTGTTGACGCAGTAGCAAAAACGCCCCGACTGGTTCGGGGCGTTTTTTTATGCGAATTTTTTACCTGGATAGGGCTGTGCCTATGCGCTCAGTCCTTGATCAGCAGTTCGACCTGGCTTGGGTCGTCGATAAAGCGATTGCGGTTGCCTTGCAGGCTGGCGATCTTGTCGTTGCGCGCTTTCTCTTCGGCATCGGGCGGGTCCATCTGATGCCACTGCTTGAACATCTGCAGTTGGCCGACAATCGGCAGGCCGTACTCAATGTGCATATAGAAGATGGCGCGGGCAACGTTGCCCTTGGCCGCATCGCGCGGTTCCACCAGTTGGAAGCTGCTCTTCAGGTCACAGCCGATGGCGTCGAACTTGCTCGGTATATCGTCACCCAAATCACCGAACTGAGCGCTGCGGCGGGCCAGTTCGACGCGGGTCAGCTCCGGGTAGAGGTTGTGCAGGTCGGCGAGCATGTAGGGGTATTGCGGGTTGGCGGCCAGGCATTGCGAGTCGGTGACGCAACGCAGGGCGCTTTTGATCTGCTTGCTGGCATAGACAGGGCTGGGCATCAGTTGGCCATGGCTCTGGTCGAAGGCCTTGGCGCAATACAGCGAACTGCCGCCGCTGGCATACAACTGGCCCCAGAACACCTGTTCGGCGCTGGCCTTAGGGTCGCCTAGCTGACTTTGGCCGCCGGCAAGGGCGGGAGTGATGGTGCTGACTGCCGCCAGGCAGCCAAGGGCAATCGCAACTGCGCGCATGGTCTTGACCCTGTGGCCACGTGAGCGCGGCCTGTTATTTTGTAGGACAAAAGCAGTCTAACAAGACCTGCGTCACAAAATAAAGGCGAACAAGCGGTTGCTTGGTTTTCTTGTAGGCTTTGGCTTACAAGGCGTGCTGCCGATTGGCGCTATCGCCGAAATTTGCCACTGACTAATCTGTGCCCCAAGGACGTCGCGCAGGAAGCGCAAGCCGCCAGCACGGAAATGCTGGAGCTCCGCCAGGATGGCGGTCTGAACATGGATGTCAGGACACAGTCTGCAAACCCCGCTTCGGCGGGGTTTTCTTTTTGCCCGCCCAAAATTTTCGGAGCTAGACCTCGCCGGTCAGCCAGCGACGCAGGGCACTCGGCGGCACGCCAGTCCAGCGCTTGAACGAGCGACGAAAATTGGTCGCATCGTGAAAGTGCAGGTGGCTGGCCACCTGGTCGTTGCTGTAACCCTTGACCTGATAGAGGTACAGTGCCACCTGCAGACGCACCTGATCATGCTGTTGCTGATAGCTGGTGGCATGTTTGTGCAGCTTGCGCTTGAAGGTCGCTGGACTCATGGCAAAGGCGGCCGCCGCACGTTCCAGGCTCGGCGCCTCGCGCACATGGCGCAGCAGCCAGCGTTGCAGGCAATCCAACAGGCTGGCCCGTGGGCCGTTGGCGAGCAGCTGTTCACGGGCTTGTTGGCAGGCCACCACCGCAGTGGTCAGGGCGGCCTGGGGCAGGGCACGGGTCAGGTAGTGGCGTGGCAGGCGCAGCAAGTTGTAGGGGCTGTTGAAGTGCAGGTCTTCGCCCAGGTGCACCCAGTACTGCTCGACATAGCGTGGTTGCGCGTGGGTGAAGTGAAACTGCCAGGGCAGGCGCTCGCCGCACAGCTGCCGAGCGAGAGCCACCACCGCGGTCATGCTCGCCTCCAGCAGAAAGCGTTGCTGAACGCCGGCACCGCAACTGTCCAGCCAATAGACATAGGCGTAGTGCTCGTCCAGCAGCAGGCGTGGGCTGTGCAAGGGCGCCAGCAAGGCGCGCAGCTCGCCGAGCAGCTCCAGCGCCTGTTGCAGATTGCCCGCCAGGGCCAGGGCCTGGCTGGCAGCGCCATGGTGGCCGGGCAACAGGCGCTGACCAAACAGAAAACTGCTGTCATCGGCGCCCAGCAGGCGCTGGGCATTATCGATCAGCAGGAGAAACTGCTCCGGGCTGATCAGGGTGTTGCCGGCCAGAATATCGGCGTGAAACAGGCCGGTGCCGCGCAGCAGGCGATGGCTGTCGATGCCCCGCGACAGGCACAAATCGATCAGGCAGGCCGGTTGCTGGTGCGCGGCAATAAAGCGGCTGTCGCGCTCATACCAGTCGGGTTTGCTGGCCATGGCTGTTTAGGCGCTCAAGGCCAGCGGTTGCTTGGCCCTGGCCAGGGCCAGGTTTAGGCGCTGCAACAGGGTTTGCGGGTCTTCGTCGACGGCCATCACCACCGCCACCGTGGCGCGCAGATGCAGGCGTTCGCCGTGCTGGCGGGTCTTGTGGGCCAGATGGGCGACGGCCTGTTGCAGCTCGCCGGCCAGTTGACGGGCCAAGGTCTCGCCGGTGTTCGGCAGCAGCACCACGAAGCGGTCGCCGGCCAGCCGGCAGAGCAGGTCCTGGCAGCGCAGGTTGAGCAGCAGTTGCTGGCTGATGGCCTGCAGCACGGCATCGCCCTCGGCATGGCCGAAGCGCTGATTCAGCGCACTGAAGTTGTCCAGATCCACCGCCACCAGCGACAGCGGTTGCGCCTGCCCGGCGTGCTGCAGGCTCAGCTGCAACTGGCGGCGCAGGTACTCGGCGGCGCCCAGCGGGGTGAGCTTGTCGAACAGCCGGTGCTCGCGGAACAGCCGCTCGCGCTTTTCCAGTTGGGCGCTGATCGCCAGTTGCTCGTGGTGCCAGTGGTACAGGCCGACCGTCATCAGCAGCAGGCCGATGGGCATTGGCGCCGACTCCAGCCAGCTGTCCCAGGTGAGGCTGTCGGGCAGGCGGATGAACTCATCCAGGGCATCCACCCACCAGGAAAAGAACACGCAGCCCAGGCCCAGGGCCAGCAGGCTGCTGACCCGTCCCGCCGGTCGACTCTTGAGGATCAGCACCAGCCAGGCCAGGGCCAGCAGGGCTGAGCCACCTTCGCCGAGGATGTCCAGCCAGACCCATTCGGCCATGGGTTTCAGGTCGCCGGCGGCCAGGTGCAGGAGCAGGGCAAGGTTGGCGGCCAGCAGCAGGGCGGCCAGTTTCAGACGGTGTAGATGCAGCAAAGAGGACATGGCCAGTAGGCTCCGTTTCAGCGTATGGGCGCCAGCTCAACAGAGCGATGTGACGGTTTGGTTGCAGGCAGGGAGGTCAAATCGGCTCAGGCGTTGTGTTGAGTATTTTGCCGATAGCGGGTCGCCGGCCAATGGGCGGCGCACGCTACGGCGGCGGGCGGGTTCAAGCAGCTCAAAAAGGCGGGTCATTGCAGCCCATTTACCCGTTAAAAACGTCGCAAAGCCCCGTTTTTCGTGGCTTGGCGGCAGCGCTGTCACAGAAGCGTCATGCCCGGCTTCTAGCGTGCCCTCCCAAGTTAGCCGGGCCATTTGCCTGGCCATCATTACCAGGGGAGATTCTGATGACGCGCAATCGCCGTACTTCCGCCCGCCGTGCGGGCCATGCACTCAGTGCCTTGGCGCTGGCCGTGGCAGCCAGTTCGCTGCTGGCGGCGGAAACCAGCACCGAGCGCAGTGAACACGTCAATGTGGTCGGCCAGGCCGTCAGCATCGACAAGTCGTTGAAGCAGCAACGCCGCTCCGACAGTGTCGAAAGCGTGGTCAGTGCCGACGGTGTGGCCCAGTTGCCGGACGAGAACGTGGCCGAGGCGGCCCAGCGTCTGCCTGGTGTCAGCGTCGAGCGTGATCAGGGCGAAGGCCGCTTTGTCAGCGTGCGTGGCCTGGGTCCGGACCTCAACAGCGTGACCATCAACGGCACCCTGATCCCGTCGCCCAACAGCGGCAGTCGCGCGGTGGCCCTGGATGTTCTGCCCGCCGAATTGGTGCAGTCGCTGTCGGTGATCAAGACCCTGACCCCGGACATGGACGCCAACTCCCTGGGCGGTACCGTGGCGGTGGAAAGCCTGTCGGCGTTCGATCACGAGGGGCTGTTCTACACCGGCAGTGCCGAGGGCAGCTACGACGAAAACACCAGCGAGACCAGCCCGAAATTCTCCGGTGCGGCCAGTGACCGCTTCAGCCTTGGCGACGGCACCGACAACTTCGGCGTGGCCGCTGCGGCCAGTTGGGGTAAACGCGATTTCGGCTCCGACAACGTCGAGACCGGTGGCGACTGGGACTTCAGCGACGGCGCCAAGCTGGAGCAGTTCGAGCAGCGCGATTACGAAATCAGCCGCGAGCGCAGTGGCCTGGGCCTGAACTTCGACTACCAGGCCGATGACCTCAACAGCTATTTCCTGCGCACCCTGTACAGCCGCTACAAGGACACTGAAACCCGCAACGCCGCCGGCGTCGAGTTTGCCGATGCCCAGGCCGAAGGCCAGAGCGGCGAAGCCGAGGGCTTTCGCGAGCTAAAAGACCGCGAGGAAACCCAGGAGATTCAGTCCTACGTCCTTGGCAGCGAGCACCTGCGCGGGCCCTGGACGCTGAATACCCAGGCCGGCTGGAGCCAGTCCAGCGAAGACACCCCGGAACATATCGCCAGCGCCACCTTCGAGGGCAATGACGACTTCACCAGCGCCGGCTTTAGTGACACGCGCAAGCCGCGCCTGCACATCGAAGACGCCTTCTACGACCCGACCAACTTCAGCCTCAAGGATGTTGAGCGCGAAGAGCAGAACACCACCGACACCGAGAAAAACATCAAGCTCGACCTGGCCCGTGACTACGACCTGGCCGGCAATGCTGCGCAGTTCAAGTTCGGCGGCAAGCTCAGTCGCCGCGACAAGGACAACGACACCGAGGTGTGGAAGTACGAAGACTTCGACACCTTCGGCATCAGCGACGACGAGCTGCTGCTCAGCCATTACCAGAAGGGCAGCGTCGACTACGGCCTCGGCCCGTTCGGTACGGGGATCAGCGCCAACGCGGTGGAGAATCTGCTCGGCCGCCTGGATCGCAGCGCGTTCTATGACGAGGAACAGTCGCGGGTGAATGACTTCGACATGCGCGAAGACATTAACGCCGGCTACCTGATGCACACCCTGGACATCGACGACTGGCGCCTGATTGCCGGCCTGCGCTACGAGGGCACCGAGTTCCAGGCCAAGGGTACGGGCATCAACGATGGCGACTATGTTGCCAGCGACGCCAGCCATGACTACGACCACTGGTTACCGGGCCTGCACGCCCGCTATCAGTTGGACAAAAACACCCAGCTGCGCGCCGCCTGGACCAACGCCGTGGTCCGTCCGACCTTCGAACAACTGGCGCCGGGCTTTGTCATCGACGGCGACGAGGCCGAGTTTGGCAACCCCAACCTCGACCCGCTGGAGTCGAGCAACTTCGACCTCGGCATCGAGCACTACCTGGGTTCGGCCGGCGTGGTTTCGGCGTTCGTGTTCTACAAGGACATCCAGAACTTCGTCTACAACAGCGACCTGGCCGGCAGCGGCCAGTGGCTCAACTTTGACGAGGCCAACACCTTCGCCAACGGCGACAGCGCCGACCTGTATGGCCTGGAACTGGCCTACTCGCAAAAATTCAACTGGCTGCCGGCGCCCTGGAACGGCCTGCTGGTGGGCGCCAACGCTACCTTCAGCCGCTCCGAGGCGAGCATCGAAAGCCGTGGCCTGAGCCGCGACATCGACCTGCCGTTCCAGTCCGACAGCGTCGGCAACCTGATGCTCGGCTGGGAGAACGACAAACTCAGCCTGCGCCTGTCGGCCAACTACAAGTCCGACTACCTGCAGGAAGTGGCGGCGGTCGACGACGCGGCCCACGACCTCAGCGTCGACGACCAGACCTTTGTCGACTTCACCGCGCGCTACTTCCTGACCGACGAGCTGCAACTGTCCTTTGAGGCGCAGAACCTCACCGACGAGTCCTACTACGTCTCCACCGGCAGCAGCAGCTACAACGCCCAGTACGAAGAGTACGGCCCCAGCTACAAGCTCGGTCTGACCTTCACCCACTTCTGATTGAACCCCGGCGGCGCCCCTCACTGCGCGGCGCCGGGTAAGGATGACTGCTTGAAAACTGCATTGCTAAAACACACGCCACTGGCCGTGCTGCTGGCCAGCGCCTTGCTGGCCGGCTGCGACAAGTCGGCGGGCAAACCGACGCTGCAACTCAGCCCCTGGGGTGCCTCGGCGCAGGTCAAGGCCGAGGATGTGCGCTTTCTGCCCGCCGAGTTGGGCAGCCTGGGCCATGACCTGCGCCTGGCCGCCAGTGAGCGCAAAGGCTTGCTGCTGCTGGCCGTCGACGGTCAGCCGCTGGCTCGCTTGCCGGGCACTTATGCAGGCTTGGACAGCCGCGCGCAGGGCCAGCAACTGATCGTTGCCAGCCTGGACAGCGCCACCCAGCAGGCGGTCCTGGTGCCGCTCGACCCGGCCACTCGCCAGTGGGGCGCGGTGCAAGCACTGCCGGCCCGCGACTACGCCGTGTCCGGGCTGTGCCTGTACCGCGATGAAGCGAGCAACCTGCACCTGTTTCTGCTCGGCGAAGACGGCCAGGGCGAGCAATGGCTGGTCGGCAACGGCGCCGGGCTGAATGCCACGCCGCTGCGCCTGCGTGGCCTGCCGACGCCGCCGGGCGCCGAGTATTGCCAGGCCGACGACGCCGCCAACCGCCTGTTCGTCAACGAAGAAGGCGTCGGCCTGTGGGCCTATGCGGCCCAGCCGGAAGCCGACGTAGCGCGCCAGCCGGTCGACCTGCGTGCGCCCTTTGGCGGTTTGCAGGCCAGCATCGGCGCCATGCACAGCCAGCCTGGCGGCGTGCTGGCGCTGGACCCGGAGGCGGCGCGCCTGCACCTCTATCAGCAACAGGGCGATACCTGGCAGAGCGTCGCCAGTCTGGCGTTGGACGGCTTGCAGGAGCCTGAGCGCCTGACAGTCCGGCCAACCGCCAAGGGGCTGGAGTTATTGATTCAAGATGACGGCAGCGGGCGTTTCTATCAGGGCGAACTGAACTGGCTGCCGACGCCGGTGGCCCTGCCGCCGGTGCTGGCCAATGTGCCGGCGCTGCGCCAGAGCGAGCCGGTGGGTCGCCATGGCGACGCCGCCGATGACCCGGCGATCTGGCTGCACCCCACAGATCCAGCGTTGTCGCGGGTGTTGGGCACCAACAAGAAACAGGGGCTGCTCAGCTATGACCTCGACGGCAAGTTGCTGCAGGAGCTGCCGGTCGGGCGCCTGAACAACGTCGATGTGCGCGGCGACTTTGCCCTCGGCAACCAGCGCGTCGACCTCGCCGTGGCCAGCAATCGTGACCACAACAGCATCAGCCTGTTCGCCATCGACCGCGCCAGCGGTGAGCTGCGCGAGGCCGGCGAGATCCGCACGTCGCTCAAGGAAATCTACGGCATCTGCCTGTTCCAGCCTAACCGCGACGAGCTGTACGCCTTCGCCAATGGCAAGGACGGCACCTTCCTGCAATACCGCCTGCGCAGCGATGCCCAGGGCCAGGTGCAGGGCGAGCAGGTGCGCCGCTTCCAGGTCGCCAGCCAGCCGGAAGGCTGCGTCGCCGACGACCGCAACCAGCGCCTGTTTGTCGGCGAAGAAGACGCCGGCGTATGGACCCTGGACGCCCGCGCCGAGCAACCGGCCGAGCTGGTCAGCGTGCTCAAGGTCGGCGAGTTGCTGCAGGCCGATGTCGAGGGCCTGGGCCTGTATCAGGGCGCCGAGCGCGACTACCTGGTGATTTCCAGCCAGGGTAACGACAGCTATGTGGTGCTCGACGCCGCGCCGCCCTTTGCCCCGCAGGGCGCCTTCCGGGTGGGCCTGAACGGTGCCCTGGGCATCGACGGTGCCTCGGAAACCGATGGCCTGGAGGTCACCTCGGCCAACCTCGGCGGGCCCTGGAGCGCCGGTCTGCTGGTGGTCCAGGACGGGCGCAAGCGCCTGCCCGAGAGCACCCAGAACTTCAAGTTTGTGCCCTGGGCCGAGGTGGCCAAGGTCTTGGGGCTGCCATAAGGCTGTCCTAGCCGCTGTCATCACTCGGTAAGAGCAACATCATTCAATACGCCGGATACGCCCGCTGCCTAGCAGCGGGTCGAGCGCCAAGAGGTAACCCTGTTATGCACGCCACACTTGAACATATGACCATCTGGAGCCTGATCAGCGGCGCCACGCCGCTGGTCAAAGGGGTGATGCTGACCCTGCTGCTGGCCTCGTTGACCAGCTGGTACCTGATCGTCCAGCGCAGCCTGTTGCTGGGGCGCAGCGAGCGCTTGCTGAAACAGTTTCAGCAGCAGTTCCGCGCCAGCGCCGACCTGGCCCAGCTGTACCGCGAGGGCGATGCCACAGCCGACGATGATGCGGGCCTGGAGCGGATTTTTCGTGATGGTTTCGGCGAGTTCAGTCACCTGAAAAGTGAGCCGGGGATCAGCGGCGAGGCGGTAATCGACGGTGTCGAGCGACGCCTGCTGGTGACCATCAGCGAAGAGCAGGAACGCCTGGAAAAGGGCCTGGCGTTTCTCGCCACGGTCGGCTCGGTGAGCCCCTATATCGGCCTGTTCGGCACCGTGTGGGGGATCATGAATGCCTTTATCGGCCTGTCCCAGGTGCAGCAGGCCACCCTCAGTACCGTGGCGCCGGGGATTGCCGAGGCGCTGATTGCTACTGCCATCGGCCTGTTCGCAGCCATTCCGGCGGTGGTCGCCTACAACCGCTTCGCGGCGCGGGTGGAAACCCTCGGTACGCGCTATTACGCCTTCGGCAACGAGCTGCAGGGGCGCCTGCACCGCAAGCTGCAAGCCGCCACCAGCCTCGCCCGCGCGGCCTGAGGAGGCGCCATGCGCAAGCCAGCGAAGAAGCACGGGCCCAAGGCCGAAATGAATGTGGTGCCCTATATCGACGTGATGCTGGTGCTGCTGGTGATCTTTATGGTCACCGCGCCGATGCTCACCCAGGGGGTGAAAATCGAACTGCCCAAGGTCGCCGCCCAGGCGCTGACCAGCAACGTCGAGCAGCAGATCCTGACCCTCTCGGTGCAGGCCGATGGCGGTTACTACTGGAACCTCGGTAGCGAGTTGAAGACCGAAGGCCAGACCGACAGCGCCGTGAGCCTGGAGGAAATGACCGCCAAGGTTGGCGCCATCATCGCCGCCCGTGGCGACACCCAGGTGTATGTGCGCGCCGACCAGAACGCCGCTTATGTGCATGTGGTGGCCGGCATCGCTGCCCTGCAGCAGGGCGGGGTGAGCAACCTCGGGCTGATCACCGAGGCGCCGCAATGACGGCCGCGCTGCTGCCGGTTATGCCGCTGCTGCGCGCGCCACGTCCGGCGTGCGGCTGGTGTCGCAACGCCGGTGCGGCGCTCGGCGCGCTGGCGCTGCACGGGCTGGTGCTGGTGGGGCTGCTCGGCCAGTGGCAGAGCAGCCCGGTGCAGGAGCCTGAGGTGCGCACCCTGACCACCCAACTGATTAGCCTGTCGCCGCCTGTCGCCCCGGCACCGCCCCCTCCCGAACCGGTCGTCGTCGCGCCTGAGCCTGCGCCGGTCAAACCTGCGGTTGCCCCGCCCGTCGAGCCGCGCGTGCAGCCGCAACAGCTCGAACAGGCCGCGCTGGCGCGTCAGCGGGTTGCCGAGCGTGAGCAGAAACAGAAGCAGGAGCGTCAGGTGCAAGAGCAGCAGCGCCTCCACCAGCAACGCCGTGCCGCCGCCGAGCAACTCGCCCAGCAACAGGCACAGCAGCGTCTGGCCGAGCTGCAAGCTCAGGCTGACGAGCGTGCGCGCCAGGCCGAGGCTGCTGCGGCCGCTAGTCGTCAGTACCTGCCGATTGCCAAGGAGGCACCGGATTACCCCGATCGCGCCCTGGACAAAGGCATCGAAGGCGATTGCAGCGTGACCTACACCGTCACGCCTCAAGGCCGGGTGGCCGACCCGCAGGTGGCTGGCGACTGCCATCCGCTGTTCGTGCGTCCGTCCCTGGCGGCAGCCAAGACCTTCCGCTACCAGCCGCGCATCGTCGCGGGCCAGGCGGTGGCCGTGGTCGGGGTAAAGAACACCTTCCACTACCGCATCGAATAACCCCGAACCGCCAGCCCCCTCTGCCATTGATGGGCGAGGGGGCCGTAGCCCGGATGCACTCCGGGACCACCACTCACAGCCATCGAGACTCCGTGATGAACGAGCACAGCCAATTCCACGCCCGCCTGGAAGCCCACGACGACATCACCATCAACCCCAGCGCCAATCCGCCGCTGGCCGAGCTGCTCAATCCGAGTCGGCGCAACGTGCTCAAGGGCGGCCTGACCCTGGCGGCATTGGGCTTCTTCGCCGGTGGTATCAGCGCCTGCGGCAAGGCCAGCGCCAGCCCGTTGCTGAACTTCAAGGGCGTGCCGGTGCAGATCGATCCGGCCTTTGACCGCGTGCTGGTAGCCGAGGGCTACCGCGCCGTGCCGTTCTTCTCCTGGGGCGACCCGGTGGAAGCGGGCGCCCCCGCTTGGAACCCGGACGCCAGCGACGACTGGCAGGCTCAGCTCAAGCAGGCCGGCGACAACCACGACGGTATGGATTTCTTCGCTTTCCCCGGTGAAAGCGACCGTGGCCTGCTGGTGATGAACCACGAGTACATCAACCCGCCACTGCACCCGTCCGGCAAGATCGATCAGAGCAAACCACGGCCGCTCAACGAGGTGCGCAAGGAACAGGCGGCCCACGGCGTGTCGGTGATCGAAGTGCGCAAGGGCGCCGATGGTCAATGGCAGCGGGTCATGGACTCGGCCTATAACCGCCGTATCAGCATGCTCACGCCGATGCGTTTGGCCGGCCCGCTGGCGGCCCATGCGCTGATGCAGACCGCCAGCGACCCGCGCGGCCTGGAGGTGCTCGGCACCCTGAACAACTGCGCCACCGGCATCACCCCCTGGGGCACCTTCCTCACCTGCGAGGAAAACTGGCCCAACTACTTTATCAACCGCGACCCGGCCGATTACGCCGCGCGGGTGGCGCACAAGCGCTATGGCCTGGCCAGCAGCGGCACCAGTAAAAACTACGCCTGGGAAACCGCCGACCCGCGCTTCGACGCCACGCCGTACCCGGATCAGGCCCATGGCGGCCACGTCAACGAGCCCAACCGCTTTGGCTGGGTGGTGGAAATCGATCCCTTCGACCCACAGGCGCAGCCAATCAAACGCACCGCCTTCGGCCGTTTCAGCCGTGAGTGCGCGGCCCTGAGTTTGGGCGATGACGGACGCATGGCGTTCTATTCCGGCGACGATGCCAAGGGCGAGTACCTGTACAAATTCGTGCCCAGCGGACGCTTTGATGCCGCCAACCCCAAGGCCAGCCGCGACCTGCTGGATCACGGCACGTTGTATGTGGCCAAGCTGAATGCCGATGGCAGCGGCCAGTGGCTGGCGCTGGTGCATGGGCAAAATGGCCTTAGCGCCGAGCATGGCTTTCCCAGCCAGGCCGAGGTGCTGGTTAACGCCCGCGCCGCCGCCGACCGCGCCGGTGCCACGCCGATGGACCGCCCGGAATGGGCCGCCGTGCATCCCAAGAGCCGTGAGGTTTACGTCACCCTGACCAACAACGACGGGCGCGGCAGCAAGCAACCCGTGGACAAGGCCAACCCGCGGCCGAACAACCTGCACGGGCAGATTCTGCGCTTTAACGAGCAGGGCGCAGACCCGACTGCCACCACCTTTACCTGGGAGTTGTTCCTGCTCGCCGGTGAGGCGCGCGGCGCCAAGGGCAAGGATGGCCAGCCAGTGCCGGCCAACCTCACAGGTACCATCAATGGCGATTTGTTTTCTTCACCGGACGGGGTGGCGTTTGATGCGGCCGGGCGCCTGTGGATTCAAACCGACTACGACGATGCCGAGCCGGCTATGCAGGCCATGGGCTGCAACCAATTGCTGTGTGCCGACCCCAGCAGTCGCGAGGTGCGGCGTTTTCTGGTCGGCCCACGCGGCTGCGAAATCACCGGCCTGGCCTGGAGCCCGGATGGCAAGGTGATGTGGGCGAATATCCAGCACCCCGGCATCAGCTTCCCGGCCAGCGACGGCAAAACCCGCCCGCGCTCGACCACAGTGTTGATCACTAAACTCGATGGCGGGGTGATTGGTAGCTGAGCCAGCGCAGAGCAGCATTGGGTAAAGCGGGGCTAGTCGAGGCTATGCCCAGCTCAACAATCGCCGCCCACACCTTCATTCCCGTAGGAGCGGCTTCAGCCGCGAAGTGGGCGTTGAGGGTTGGAGGGTTCGCGGCTAAAGCCGCTCCTACAAAAGCCTGGTCGCCGTGCACACAAGCAGCGCAATTCTCTGGATTGGCGTGAGCGCGCAGTGGGCTAGATCGGCAACGCCGCCGCCATTCCCGTAGGAGCGGCTTCAGCCGCGAAGTGGGTGTTGAGAGTTGGAGGGTTCGCGGCTAAAGCCGCTCCTACAAAAGTCTGGTCGCCGTGCACACAAGCAGCGCAATTCTCTGGATTAGCGTGAGCGCGCAGTGGGATAGATCGGCAACGCCGCCGCCATTCCCGTAGGAGCGGCTTCAGCCGCGAAGTGGGTGTTGAGAGTTGGAGGGTTCGCGGCTAAAGCCGCTCCTACGAGCGCTCGATCGCAGTCAACGCCCAGGCAAGGCTTTGACGCATAAACCTAGAGCGCTNCGCAATTCTCTGGATTAGCGTGAGCGCGCAGTGGGATAGATCGGCAACGCCGCCGCCATTCCCGTAGGAGCGGCTTCAGCCGCGAAGTGGGTGTTGAGAGTTGGAGGGTTCGCGGCTAAAGCCGCTCCTACGAGCGCTCGATCGCAGTCAACGCCCAGGCAAGGCTTTGACGCATAAACCTAGAGCGCTTGTTGTGTGTAGTCGATGTTGCTTCGCTAGAAATGAATAGCGCAGGCCAAGGCCTGCGCTATTCATTTATGCCGCTAAGCGGGTACTTAGCCGTTTTGCTCGGCTACGCGCTTACGGCAGGCCGCACCGAAGGCCTCGAACAGGCGCACCGATTGCGGGTTTTGCGAGGCTTGCCACTCGGGGTGCCATTGCACACCCAGGGTGAACTGCGGTGCTTGCGGCAGGTGAATGGCTTCGATCACGCCGTCTTCGGCATGGGCCAGTGCTTCCAGGCCTTTGCCCAGGGTTTTGATGCCCTGGCCGTGCAGGGAGTTGACCGGAATTTCTTCCAGACCCAGCAACTCGGCCAGCCAGGTGCCGGGCACCAGGCGGATGCTGTGGGCTTCGGCGTATTGCTCGGCCGGAGGCGTGGTGTCGTCTTCGCGGTGGTCGTTCATGCCCTCAACTTCATAGAGTTTCTGGTGCATGTCGCCGCCGAGGGCCACGTTCATTTCCTGCATGCCGCGGCAGATACCGAAGATCGGCAGGCCCTTGGCCAATGCGGCGTGAATCAGTGGCAGGTCGAAGTTGTCGCGGTCCTGGTCCTGGGCCTTGCTTGGCGTGAGGTTTTCCTGACCGTAGAGCGTCGGGTCGATGTTGCTGCCGGCGCCAGTGAGGTAGACGCCATCGACCATCGACAGGTATTGCTCAAGGTCATCGGTGCCGAAGCAGGTGGGTGCCAGCAGGGGCACGCAGCCAGATATTTCGACCAGGGGACGGATGTACTTGTTGGTCATCACTTGGTAGTCGTGGCCTTTGCGCTCTTGGGCGCCCATGGACATCAGGACTACAGGTTTACGTTTTGCGTTCTGGGTGTTGCCAGTGTTGTTGTTGGACATATGTCACCTTAGGGCAGGCCGGCGCCTGCCGTTTCTGTGCAGGAAGTACCTGTGTTGCCGCGGTGCTTCCTGTTTTTACTGGTGCTGTCTGCCTTGCTGCAGCCTCGCGCAATAGCCATGTTGCGTGCATCAGCTGGCCGAGTGAAAGCGCCCAGAGGGTCGCTAAAGGGTAGCTGAAGAGCAGACGGAACCGTGGCTCAGTTTGCCTTGGCTGTAAAATATGTCAAACAAATCAGTGTTCTTTGTTAAGAATATCCGACCATTGCAGCGTTGTAGGCACGTGGAGAATCACGCTGAAACGCTGGTGGCGCCTGATGTCTCTGTGCGTGTTGAGCGTATGGGCACCTTGGCTGAGCGGGCACGGAGGCGGGCTCTGGATCAGTCGATTTCCACGCGATTGCGGCCGCCGGCTTTGGCCCGGTACAACGCCTCGTCGGCGCGCTGATAGAGGCTGGTCGGGCTGTCGTCGGCTTGGCTGAAGCAGGCGCCGAGGCTGGCAGTCATTACCTGGGCCGGGTTCTTCAGGTGTTCGATGGCCAGCCCGCTGTGAATTTGTTGGCGGATGCTTTCGCAGACACTGGCTAAGTAGGTGCGGTCCGGGTTGTGCAGCACCAGGGCAAATTCCTCGCCGCCCAGGCGTGCGGCAAAATCCAGGCCCCGGCGCGCATTGCCGGCCAGGACGCCAGCAATGCGCTGCAGGGCGAGGTCACCGGCAGGGTGGCCGTAGAGGTCGTTGTAGGCCTTGAAGTGGTCGAGGTCGAGCATGATCAAGGCAATGCAATTGTGCTCGCGCTGAGCTTCCTGGAGGGCGCGTTGCAACAGCAGGTCAAAACTGCGGCGGTTATATAGCTGAGTCAGGCCGTCAGTGTCGGCCATGTTGCGCAGAGTGCGCTTGGTCAGGAAGAGCGTGCGCATCGAGTGTTCGTGGCAATACCCTGCTGCGCCCGCGGCAATGCTGGCCACCACCAGATAGGCCATTGACACGTGAAACTGTATCGACAGTGCATCGGCAGTCGCCAGGTATACCGCCACGTAGGTGAGCAACAGTGTGGCGAGGGCGAGATACAGGCTCTTGCGGTAGCTGTAACCAATAGGAAAGAAAATCACCATCTGGATCAGCATCATGCCTTCCAGGCCGAAGGGCAGTTGCATCTGTTCCACTACCGGCAGATACAGCACCGTGATTAGCAGCATGGCGAGACTGAGACTGCCCATGGCAATGGGGATCCAGAGGTCGCCGGTGGCCACATCAGGGGACTTCAGCACGCGGCTGGCAGCGAACACGATAATCAGCAGTGCGCACAGGCGCAGGACCATGGCCGGTAGGGTGATTGTGGGGCTGACCAAGTGCTGACTCAGCAGCAGATCAAAGCCGATAAAGGCCACGATGCTGAGCAGCAGCAGGACGATGGCTTTGTGGCGTGTCTGCTGATAGTTCTGGAAGGCAAAGCGCAGGTACTCAGCTTCCAGCTCGGGCGGGAAACGCCGCAGGGCAAGGCCCCATTTCAACGTTGCTGATTCCGCGCTGAGGTCATCGATAGGAGGCAATACGACGTGTGGTTGCATTGATGATCTCGCGGCGAGTCATGGGAATGAAGCCAGGGTGAGCGTTGGACTGCGGAACAATTGGCGTAAGTGAGGCCATTGCTGGGCATCATGCCATGTGCCGAGGGCAGGTTGGATCTGGGCCGGGTAAGCGACCTTTGTTGGCAAGGTTAGCTTCTGTTCCGTCATTGCGCCCGGCAGGTTCATTGAAGATGATGCCTCTGTCGGCACGCCTCCTGGCTTAGCATTTACTCGTTGCGGATGGTTAAACGGCTGCAGGGCATTCAGGGTTAGTTAATGCCGCACTTGGGCATCTTGTGGGATTTTTAGCCCCAGGCGCGCCTTCATATTTAACTCCAGTTCGGCAACGCGCCCGCTGGCCATGAGTCTGACCAGTTCTTCTTCGAATATTTTTGACAGGCGCTCGCCATCAGGATGATTTCTGGAAAAACTCAGCCAGAAGCCATCGAGGGAGATCATCCCGACGCGTTCGATTTCTGTGCCGAGTTTTTCGTCGAGAATCCGCAGCTGTCCTGGCAGGGTATTCATGATGATGAAGTCCACGCGACGCTTGATCAGCATGTTCAGTAAATAGGCATCGGATTGCGCCACCGCGCGTTCAATTTTCGGGTTCTCCATAAACTCGCTCGGATAGGTGTAGGCGTTAGTAATGCCCACGATGTGGTTTTCTAAATCGCGGCTGTTTAACTCCGGCTGAAAGCGGCCTCGTAGGGCAAAAATGGCTAAGCCTTCATGAAACATGGGGGTGGGGTGCCAAAAGAACTCATTGCGGTTGGCATCGGTAATGGTGACGTTGAAACAGGCCACGGCGTGGCCGGTTTGGGCGTAATGCAGGCAGCGGGAAAAAGGTACGGTAATAAACTCAACCGCAATGTCGCGGCGGGCAAAAATCTCGCGTACCAGCGCGGGGGTAAACCCTTCAGGTTCAGCGCTGTTGGCCTGCTTGGCCGAGTAGGGCGGCCAATCATCTTCAGCCGCAATCAAAATTTTTTCGGCATGAGCTGCAGTCATCAGTGCAGACAGAAGTGTTGCGAGCAAATAGCGCTGTATGTCCATGGGCGTCGCCTTTCGGTGCCGAGACGTTTTTCGCTGAGTGGTAATGAGTATAGGTAGGCACGCCCTGCGGTCATCTATCCAGACAAGTGGTCAGGCGCTGAAGGCCACGTGTAGGTCTTCAACCAGCGCCAGCTGCGCTTCGCTGGGCGCCCGGCCGCGGTGCTGGGCCAGGTGAAATTGCACCGTGAAGGCCAGCTCCTCTGGCCCCAGCGCTTTGAGCAAGCCGCGAGCCTGCCAGGGCGCGGCAATGTGTCGGGGCAGGTAGCCGATATGGGCGCCGGAGAGGATAAAACTCAGGCAGCCTTCCACCTGTTCGCTGCGCGCGCTGCTGCTGGTTGGCTGGAAGGGCTCGGCGGCGCTGATAAAGCGATACGGATGCAGCACGCCGTCGCAGGCGTCGAGTTGCGCCTGGCTGGGTTGCGCCACGTCGAACAGCGGATGGGCCTTGGCGCAATACAGGCGCTGTTGTTCGCTGAACAGCGGCTGGTAATCCAGGGTGTGCTGCTGCCCGGCGAAGTAGCCGATGGCGAGGTGCAACTGGTCTTGCAGCAGGCGCCGTTCCAGCTCCGCCGGCATGGCGCTGAGCAGTTCGATCTGCACCGCCTGGTTGCGCTGGCGAAAGCTGCCGATGGCAGCGGCTACTCGTTCCAGCACCTGAGCATCCAGGGCTTCTGACAAACCAATGCGCAGCTCGCCCAGCAACTTGTCGGCCATGCCCTGGGCTTCGCCCTTGAACTGCTCGATGGCAGCGAACAAGCGGCGCGTGGCGGCCAACACTTGCTCACCTTTGGGTGTCAGGCGAAACCCGGCCTTGCCGCGTTCGCACAGGCGATAGCCCAGGCGGGTCTCCAGCTTGGCCATTTGCGTGCTGATGGTCGACTGACCGATGCCCAGCTCGCCTTGCGCCGCGCTGAAGCCACCGCACTCCACCACGCAGACAAACAGACGCAGCAGTTGCAGGTCAAGATCGCGTAATTGGCTGAGCATGGGCACTCCTGGCGCGGGTTAAACATTGATGGCGATGAATGCCAAAGTAGCATGCTTCATATTTATCCGAAGCATGGCCCGGCGCAGGATGCCCTCAACCGTTGCTTGCCGAGGAGTGTTGCCATGCGTGCCGTGATTGCCGTGTTGTGCCTGGGGTTGGGGGTTGTCGCCCAGGCCGAAGAAAAACAATTGAACATCTACAGCTGGTCCGCCTATCTGCCGGAGCAAGCGTTGCAGCGCTTCAAGGACGAGACCGGTATTGCGGTCAAATACGACATCTTTGACAGCAGCGAAGCCCTGGAGAGCAAGCTGCTGACTGGCGCCAGTGGCTACGATGTGGTGTTCCCCTCATCCGGCGGATTGGCCCGGGCGATCAAGGCCAAGGCGTTGCAGCCGGTGCAGCGCGAGCAACTGCCACATTTCGCCAATCTGGATGCCGAACTGCTCGGCAAGCTGGCCAGCGCCGACCCCGGCAACCAGTACGGCGTGCCTTACACCTGGGGCACTGTGGGCTTGGGCATCAACAAGCAGGCGCTGGCAAAGCGCATCCCCAATGCGCCGTTGAACAGCCTCGACCTGCTGTTCAAACCCGAGTACGCCAGCCGGTTGAAAGACTGTGGTATCGCCATGCTCGATTCGCCCCAGGAGGTAATCAGCGTTGCGCTCAATTACCTCGGCTTCAAACCCTACAGCACAACCGCCAGTGAGCTGGCGCAGGTGCAGACGCTGCTCGCCCAACTGCAGCCGAACATTCGTTACGTCGCCACGGGCCGGCACATCAACGACCTGGCCAAAGGCGAGGTGTGCCTGGCCCTGACCTATAGCGGTGATGCCGCCATGGCCGCCGCGCGTGCTCAGGAAAGCCAGCAAGCCTTCGAGGTGATCTACCGCATCCCCCGTGAGGGCACGCTGTTGTGGTTCGACACCCTGGCCATCCCGGTGGATGCGCCGCACCCCCAGGCTGCCCACGCGTTTATCGACTACATGCTGCGTCCGGAGGCGATTGCCGAGCTGACCAACAGTGTGTTCTTCGCCAACGCCAACCGCGAGGCCACGGCTCTGGTTGACGCGGCAGTCAGTGGTGACCCCGATATCTATCCCGATCAGGCGCTGCGCGAGCGCTTGTTCACCGAAGAGTTACTGCCGCTGCGCAGCCAGCGTGAGCGCACGCGACTCTGGACCACCTTCCGTACACACTATTAAGGAGCTGACCATGGAAGCTTTTCAGGGCAACGACCAGGCCATGACCCGTACCAGCCTGTACGGCACCTATTCCGAAGCGACCTACGCCGGCGTCACCAGCTTTATGCGCCGGCGCTACAGCCGCGATCTGACGGGCGTGGATGTGGTGGTCAGCGGTGTGCCGTTCGACACCGCTGCCACCAATCGACCGGGCACCCGCTTTGGCCCGCGGGCGATCCGCGCGGCATCGGTCACCAGCGCCTGGGAACGGCACTGGCCGTGGGAGTTCGATCCCTTCGATCACCTGGCGGTAATCGATTATGGCGATTGCGACTTCGACCACAGCCAGCCCCAGCAGACCCCGGCGGCGATCGAAGCGCATGCCGACATCATCCTCGCTGCCGGTTGCGCCATGCTCACCCTGGGCGGCGACCACTTCATCAGTTACCCGCTGCTCAAGGCCCATGCCAAGCAGCACGGCACGCTGTCGCTGGTGCACTTCGACGCCCACAGCGACACCTGGCCGGATACCGACGAAGGCCCGCAAGGCATCAACCACGGCACCATGTTTTATTACGCCGCCAAGCAGGGCCTGGTCGATCCGGCGCGCTCGGTACAGATCGGCCTGCGCACCACCAACGATGACGTCATGGGCTTTCAGGTGCTGGACGCCCGCCAGGTGCACCGCTGCAGCCCCGAGCAGATCGCCGAGCTGATCCGGGCGCGGGTTGGCGATAATCCGGTGTACCTGACCTTCGACATCGACTGCCTGGACCCGGCCTATGCGCCCGGTACCGGCACCCCTGTGCCGGGTGGCCTGAGCAGCCATCAGGCCCTGGAAATTCTCCGTGCCCTGCGCGGGATCAACTTGGTGGGCATGGACGTGGTGGAAGTTTCGCCACCCTACGACCACGCCGAAGTCACGGCCCTGGCGGCCTCTTATGTGGCCATGGAGATGCTCTGTCTATACGCTGCCCGGCATAAAGTGCCCGCGTGATAATCGCGCCTGAGTGGGAACATCCGCCCAGGCGCAGCAGTCCAACGGCGGGTGCACCGGCTCGCCAGTCTGGCGGCGACTTAATTCTTTTGAGGTTTTAACGATGAAAACTGCCCACCGCCTGTTACTGCTCGGCGCCCTGTCGATGACCACGTTTCCGGCCCTGGCGTTTAGCTTGAGCGACGCCGCCAATGTGGTCTCGGCAGCCGGCGGCGCCAATGCGGGCGGGGAGGCCGCGAACCTGTTGGGTAACCCGCAGAGCCTGGAGTTGTTGCAGGCTCTGAGCAGCCTCAAGCTCAGCCCGCAACAGGCGCTGGGCGGCACGGGCGCGTTGCTTGGCCTCGCGAAAAATCAATTGCCGAGCGCTGAATACAACCAGCTGAATCAAAGCATTCCCGGTTTGAACAAGCTGGAAGGCAGCAACGGCCTGCAGCAACTGAATGGCCTCAGCGGCCTGCTGGGCAAATCGGCGGGCGCACCGCTCAGCGCCGAAGCCACGGCGGCGCTGAGCAACGTCAACAACACCCAGCAGCTCAATCAGGCCTTTAGCGCCTTGGGCATGGACAGCGGCATGATCGGCCAGATCGCGCCCTTGCTGCTGCAGTACTTCGGTCAGCAAGGCGTGCAAGGCGCATTGCTTAACAGCCTGGGCAGCGTCTGGGGTGTTAGCGGCGCTTGATGGTGTGCAGTGGGCAGTAACGGAAAAGCTGCGCAGAGCTGTTCACTTAACGCGCCACAGGCGTAGCCCGGATTTCATCCGGGCTACAGGAAGGCTGTTCACTTAAGGATGGGATGGCCGCGATCAGCCCCTCGGGCAAAAGCTTCGCGGTCAAGACCGCTCCCACGGATTCTGTAGGCATCAGCAGCTCGTTGTAGGCGCGTTTGAAGTCACGTCTACAGCGAGTACCTTCGGTGTGTGACAAAGCGTCCCCCGCGCGCCCTGCGGCGCGCGGGGGTGGCGCTTACGTGAGGTCGAAGCGGTCGGCGTTCATCACCTTGGTCCAGGCGGCCACGAAGTCCTGAACGAACTTCTCGCGGTTATCGTCCTGGGCGTAGACCTCGGCGTAGGCACGCAGGATTGAGTTGGAACCGAACACCAGATCGACGCGTGTGGCTGTCCATTTGGTGGCACCGCTCTTACGTTCGACAATGGCGTAGCTGTTACGTCCGGTGGGTTTCCAGTTGTAGGCCATGTCGGTCAGGTTGACGAAGAAGTCGTTGCTCAGCACTCCGACCCGATCGGTGAACACGCCATGTTGGCTGCCGCCATGGTTGGTGCCCAGTACACGCATACCGCCGACCAGTGCGGTCATTTCCGCTGCCGTCAGGCCCATCAGTTGCGCGCGGTCGAGGAGCATCTCTTCGGGTTGCACCACGTAGTGCTGCTTTTGCCAGTTACGGAAGCCGTCGTGCAGCGGCTCCAGCACGTCGAATGACTCGACATCGGTGTGTTCCTGGCTGGCATCACCACGCCCGGCTGCAAACGGCACCTTGACGGTCACGCCAGCGGCTTTGGCGGCTTCTTCGATGGCCAGGTTGCCACCCAGCACGATCACATCAGCAACGCTGGCACCGGTTTCGCTGGCGATTTTTTCATACACCGCTAACACCTTGGCCAGACGCGCCGGCTCGTTGCCGTCCCAGTCCTTCTGTGGGGCCAGACGAATGCGTGCACCGTTGGCGCCACCACGTTTGTCCGAGTGACGGAACGTGCGGGCGCTGTCCCACGCGGTGCTGGCACGTTCGCTGATGGACAGCCCGCTGGCGGCAATTTTCGCCGCCACGGCAGCCACATCGTAATCGCTGCGACCGGCTGGCACCGGGTCTTGCCAGATGAGGTCTTCCGCTGGCACATCCGGGCCCAAATAACGGGCTTTAGGGCCCATGTCGCGGTGGGTCAGTTTGAACCAGGCGCGGGCGAACACGTCCGAGAAATAGGCCGGATCGTTGTAGAACCGCTCGGAGATTTTGCGGTACTCCGGGTCCATCTTCATCGCCATGTCGGCGTCGGTCATGATCGGATTCAAGCGAATGCTCGGATCTTCCACGTCCACCGGTTTGTCTTCTTCCTTGATATTGATCGGCTCCCACTGCGAGGCACCGGCCGGGCTCTTTTTCAGCTCCCAGTCGTAGTTGAGCAGCAGGTGGAAGTAGCCGTTGTCCCACTGGGTCGGGTTGGTGGTCCAGGCCCCTTCAATGCCGCTGGTCACGGTGTCGCGGCCTACGCCACGGCTGACGTGGTTGTTCCAGCCCAGGCCTTGTTCTTCAATGTCCGCACCCTCTGGCTCAGGGCCGAGGTTCTTCGCATTGCCATTACCGTGCGCTTTCCCCACGGTGTGACCACCGGCGGTCAGGGCCACGGTTTCTTCGTCATTCATGGCCATGCGGGCGAAGGTAATGCGCACGTCATGGGCGGTTTTCAGCGGGTCGGACTTGCCATCCACGCCTTCTGGGTTGACGTAAATCAGGCCCATCATCACGGCTGCCAGCGGGTTGGCCAGGTCACGCTCACCAGAGTAGCGGCTGCCTTCGCTGCCGGTTGGCGCCAGCCATTGTTTTTCCGAACCCCAGTAGATGTCTTTTTCCGGGTGCCAGATGTCCTCGCGGCCAAAGGCGAAACCGAAAGTCTTCAGGCCCATGGACTCATACGCGATGGTGCCGGCCAGGGCCAGCAGGTCAGCCCAGCTGACGCTGTTGCCGTACTTTTTCTTGATCGGCCAGAGTAGGCGACGGGCTTTGTCCAGGTTGGCGTTATCCGGCCAGGAGTTGAGCGGGGCAAAACGCTGGCTGCCACTGCCAGCACCGCCACGGCCGTCGGCGATGCGGTAAGTACCCGCCGCGTGCCAGGTCAGGCGAATCATCAGGCCGCCGTAGTGGCCCCAGTCTGCCGGCCACCAATCCTGGCTGTCGGTCATCAGCGCGGTGAGGTCGCGTTTCAGGGCAGCCACATCGAGTTTTTTCACCGCCTCGCGGTAGTCAAAGCCGTGTCCCAGCGGATTGGTCTTGCTGTCGTGCTGGTGCAGGATGTCGAGGTTGAGGGCGTTCGGCCACCACGCCATGCTCGTCTGACTCGATGAGGTGTTGCCGCCATGCATTACAGGGCATTGGCCGGCGGTGTTTGGGGTTTTCGGATCCATAGCAAACTCCCGGAGTTTTCCGTGGATCAGCTCAACAGCATGTGCTGGAGGCTGATCGGGTTTACCGCTGGCGACGGTGTCAGCCAGCGGTCATTAGCTCGTTATCAACGCTAGCAGATGATGACTGCTTGCCACGCCGAGGGGAGATTGAGAATGGCTATAGGGTCGTTAGCCATTCTTGTAGCGCTATTTCGCGGCGGTTTGCAGCATCTGCATCATGTCCGCGCCGGGCACCGGATCGACCTTCACCAGCCCCCCGAGAAAACTCCACAGGCCCGTCATTTTTTCACCCCGTGGGCAGGGCTTTGCGGGTCACGTTAGCGCACCTGCCTGCCCGCGATGAGTCTGCCAGGCGCGTCGTTACTGTGGCTTGCCACAGCCGCTCGTCCTCACGCTATTCGTTTTTATTCTAAGTATGCAGCGGAAAAAACAGTTACGATTTATCTTAATTGAATACCCCCATGGGTATGCTAATGGAGCCAGATCATGCAGCCCCACGTCGAAGTTTTTTTTGACCCTGCCACCTTTACCTACAGCTACGTCGTGACCGACCCGACGAGTAAGCGCTGCGCCATCATCGACTCGGTGCTCGACTACGATCCCGCTGCTGGGCGGACCTCCTACGCGAGTGCAGATCGTTTGATCGCCTATGTCCGCGAGCAGCACCTACAGGTGGACTGGCTGCTGGAAACCCATGTGCACGCCGACCATCTGTCCGCCGCGCCGTATCTCAAGCGTGAGTTAGGTGGGCAGTTGGCCATTGGGGAAAACATCACCGTTGTGCAGAACACCTTTGGCAAGCTGTTCAACGCTGGCAGCGAGTTCGCCACCGATGGCCGCCAGTTCGATCACCTGTTCAAGGATGGCGACACCTTCCAGATCGGTAGCCTGGAGGCCCGTGCCATTCACACTCCCGGCCACACGCCGGCGTGCATGACCTACCTGATCGGCGATGCCGGCTTTGTCGGCGACACCTTGTTTATGCCCGACTACGGCACAGCGCGTTGCGACTTTCCGGGTGGTGATGCGCGCACGCTGTTCCAGTCGATCCATAGGTTGTTCAGCCTGCCGGATGACACGCGCCTGTTCATGTGCCACGACTACAAAGCCCCTGGACGCGATGATTTCCGCTTTCAGACCACCGTTGCCGAGCAGCGCGCACACAACGTGCACGTGCATGAAGGCATTGGTGAGGCCGAGTTCGTGGCTATGCGCAGCGCCCGCGACGCCACGCTCGGTATGCCGATGCTGATCCTGCCGTCGGTGCAGGTGAACATGCGCGCCGGCCAGCTGCCGCCCGCAGAAGCGAACGGCACCCGCTACCTGAAAATCCCCCTCGATGTGCTCTGAGGCGCCTGCAATGAGCGTGCTCAAACGCCAGCCCCGCGGCCTCGCTGAGGAAACAGTCCAATGAACCTGCGCCGTTGGCTGCCCTGCCTGGACTGGGGGCGGCGTTATAACCGGGCTACCGCCAGCCAGGATGGCCTGGCGGCGCTGATCGTCACCCTGATGCTGATCCCGCAGAGCCTGGCGTACGCCATGCTCGCCGGTTTGCCGCCGGTCACGGGGTTGTATGCGAGCATCCTGCCGCTGTTGGCCTATGCGTTATTCGGTTCCAGCCGGGCGCTGGCCGTGGGGCCTGTGGCGGTGGTTTCGCTGATGACTGCCGCCGCGCTGGGCCCGCTGTTTCCTGCCGGCAGCGCGGCATACATCGGTGCGGCGATGTTGCTGGCCATGCTCTCGGGCCTGATCCTCAGCCTCATGGCCGTCATGCGCCTGGGCTTTCTCGCCAACTTCCTCAGTCACCCGGTGATTTCCGGCTTTATTAGTGCCTCGGGCATTCTCATCGCCTGCGGTCAGCTCAAGCACATCCTCGGCGTCTCGGCCTCTGGCGAAAGCCTGCTGCAGATCGTGCCGGCGCTGGTGCGCGCGCTCCCGCATACACAGGGTGCGACCCTGCTGATCGGTGTGCTTAGCCTGGCCTGGTTATGGTGGGCACGCGGGCGCCTCAAACCGCTGCTGCAGCGCCTGGGCCTGTCTGCACAGGGCGCCGGCAACCTGGCCAAGGCGGGGCCGGTGCTGGCGATTATCGTCGCCATTGTCGCCGTGTCTGTTCTGCAGTTGCAGCAGGCCGGGGTCAAGGTGGTGGGCGTCATTCCTCAGGGGCTGCCAGGGTTGGTGCTGCCCACGCTGGATCTGCAGTTGGCGCTGCAACTGCTGCCGGCGGCGCTGTTGATCAGCTTGGTGGGCTTTGTCGAGTCTGTTTCCGTCGGCCAAACCCTGGCCGCCAAACGCCGCCAGCGCATCGAGCCGGACAGCGAATTGCTCGGCCTGGGCGCGGCCAACCTGAGCGCGGCGTTCAGTGGCGGCTTCCCAGTTACCGGCGGCTTCGCCCGTTCGGTGGTCAATTATGACGCCGGGGCGCAAACGCCCATGGCCGGGGTTTTTACCGCCATCGGCATCGGCCTGAGCGTCATGCTGCTGACGCCCTTGCTGCACAATTTGCCCCAAGCCGTATTGGCGGCAACCATCATCGTGGCTGTGCTGAGCCTGGTTGATCTGGGGTCGCTCAAGCGTACCTGGCGCTATTCGCCCCAGGACGGCGCGGCGCAAGCAGCCACCCTGCTCGGGGTGCTGCTGATCGGCGTGGAGGTCGGCATTTTGCTGGGTGTCGGCCTGTCGCTGCTGTTGTTCCTATGGCGCACCAGCAAGCCGCACATGGCCGTGGTGGGTCAGGTGCCGGGCAGCGAGCACTTTCGCAATGTCGAGCGTTTTGCCGTGGTCGAGTCGCCCAGCGTGTTGTCGTTACGGGTGGATGAGAGTCTGTACTTTCCCAATGCGCGCTTCCTTGAAGAACGCATTGGCGAACTGATCGCCGCCAGGCCGCAGGTTCGGCATCTGGTGCTGATGTGCCCTGGCGTCAACCTGATCGACGCCAGTGCCCTCGACTCGCTGGACGCCATTGTCGAGCGCCTGGCGGCGGCTGGCGTGCAGCTGCACCTGTCCGAGGTCAAAGGGCCGGTGATGGACCAACTCAAGCGCTCCGACTTCCTGCAGCGGTTTGGCGGCCAGGTGTTTATCAGCCAATTCCAAGCCCTGAAAACCCTCGCCCCGCAGGTCGCCCTGGAGACCCTGGAGCACGGGCGGGAAGCACCGCACGTACACCCACCCGCAGTGCACCATCACGGATAACAATTGCCCGTCATGCTGGGCTTGGCGCGGCCGTTGGCTCTATGCTTTTTGTGCTATCACATGCAGTCACACCTGAAACCGCTCTTCATGGCCCGCAGGCGTCGGTAACGCTTGGTCTGCACATCGCTTTGCCGTGATGATGGTGTCAGGTACACCGTTGGGCCGAGCCCACTTTTCGACAAGGAAAACACCATGGCTGGCAAAAAAATCAAGGAAATCGACATCGGCCTCAGCGCGACTGAGCGCGCCGACATCGTCAAAGGCTTGTCCGGTCTGCTGGCCGACAGCTACACCCTCTACCTGATGACCCACAACTTCCATTGGAACGTCAAAGGCCCGCAGTTCAACAGCCTGCATCAGATGTTCATGCTGCAATACACCGAACAGTGGAATGCCCTGGACATGATCGCAGAGCGAATCCGCGCCCTCGGCCATCCGGCCCCCGGCACTTACAAAGAGTTCGTCAAGCTGGCCTCCATCAAAGAGGTCGAGGGTGTACCGAAAGCCGACGACATGGTTCGCCACCTCGTCGCCGCCCAGGAAGCCACCGCCCGCACGGCGCGCAAACTCTTCCCCGTGGTCAGCGCCGCCGACGACCAACCCACGGCAGACCTGCTCACCCAACGCCTTGAAGTCCACGAAAAAACCGCCTGGATGCTGCGCAGCCTGCTGGAGGAATAACCTCGAAGTAGGCCGAAGCTAAAAGCGCATTTGACCTCCCAGTAGAAACAAAAAAGCCCCGCATAACGGGGCTTTTTAATGGGTGGGCCTGCTCGGACTTGAACCGTGGACCAAAGGATTATGAGTTGCCTGGAAACGCTGCAAGCCCAGTGAAATCGGGCGTAGCTTAGCGCAGGTACAGTTAGCTGAAAGTATCGTCGTAGAGCTGGTTAAGCGTAATTTAGCGAAAACTGTAAAAGCTGGGCAGTGTACCGCCAGCGTACTGTTTTTTGTACCGCGAAACGGTCAGGTTTTCTCCTCCGCAGGGCCGTGTCTACTACTAAGTTTCTAGATGACAAAAGGTTAATGGTTCTGACTGTAACCGGACCCAGGTAATGAAAATCCCTCAGCGGGCGGCAGGCGGAGCCAGCCCAGTACCCGTGACTGCTCGATATGCCAGCGGCCCTCGCGTTGGATCAGCGCCAGATTCTCTCTGGAGCTGCCGAAGGGGCCTGAGTTTTGCTGGGCGATTTGCCAAATGTTGTTGTCGACACTGGCAATAATTGCAACGTGACCGTAGCGGTTGAGCAGTGAAGGAGCGAACACCAGCAGGTTGTTGAAGTGACCGCATGGTTAAGCTACGTCATCTAACGATACGCCCAGTACCGCATCTCGGATGAGCTTAACAATTCGCTCATTATCTTCGTCGTAGAGCTTAAGAAGAAGGCTGAAGACTAATGGCTCAAGAAAGCCGGCAAGGCCAGTACTAGGATTGTCTGCCTTGTCTTCTTGATAGAATTGAAGATGCTCTCTGACTTGGTCTGAAGTAGAGTTGGCGTGAATTTTTCCTCTTCTTCGCTCTTTAGCGCATTTTTGGGAAAAGCCGCTTAGCCATTTATCAAAATATTGATCGAGCACATCGCGTTTATATCGAGTGCGGATAGAAAAGACGTTGTCCCAAGTTTCTGATTCCTCCGTGGATGACAGAAAATCAATTTCCCACTGGAATCTTATCGGTGAGCTGTCTAGGATTAGTACTGATGAATATAATGAAATGTCTGGAGGTGCGCAGTTGTAAGGGTTGAACGCCTTTCTTCTGGTGTTGTTACTCCCTATTATTATGTTGGTACCTTTCTTATAGTCACGATTGCAGCACCTGCACATAGGGGTCAGATTGCGCATGTTTGTAGCTGCAAAAGGGTAGATGCTTTTTGCTAGATAATGATCTTGATCTTGCGCCGTTTCTTCAGGATTCATAATTCGTTCAATTCCGCAAAAAGAGCAAATTTTGTCGGGTAGTGAGTCAAATATGATTTTGTATTGATTCTCTCTTATGCTCAGGTCTGTCAATTTCTCAAAGCAAAATACGAATAGTTCTTTTGCTGCTGTATGTACCTTCGGATAAGATTTGTTTATCAGCTTGATCTGCTCTGTGCCGTTGAGTAGATTTTCTATCTCGTTTTGGCTGGCCATAGCCTTCAATATTGTTTGTCTTCGTTTTTGCGTCAGCTTGCAAACTTCATCTTTGTATTTAAATAGACGATCGCGGATGCCCGTAAGGCTTTTGATTGCATCTATTTTTTCTTCTGCGACGGAGTTTTCAACTATATTCAACCAGACATCGTGACTGTTCTCTATAGTCTCTCCTGCGTCGAGTTTTTCATGGACGAGCATAATGATATTTGTTATGGCGTCATGAAGCCAGTTTTCTTGCGTGGATACGATTGGATAACATTTTCGCATAAATTAGCTTTCCTTAGCTTTTAACATCCTAAGTCTGTCTGCCAAATACATGCGTTCGACAGAATCGCCAAGGTTTCCAATTGCGGTCCTAATCTCGTCAATGTTTTCTGATTTTAATAGGCTTTCTATTTCTAGTTTCGGGATGTTGGAAATCGGAGGCGAAATATCGAAACATTCTTCAAGGATGGTATCAAATGTGCTGCCATAGGTTTGAATGTTTGGGTTGCGGGCTGAGATTTCGCCCGTTTCAATATTCTTCTTAAATATTAAAACGTTGTCGCTGCTCATGTCTGATGGCACGAATGGAGAGTGTGTGGTTAGTAAGCAGTCTTGTCGACTTGCGAGCGAATTAGCAGAGCGCTTGCCTTCATTTGTGCAGTTAATTTTTGAGGTGGTTGGTAAATTTAATATTTTTGAAATGAACTCTACTCGCCACTTGGGGTTGAAGTGACTTTCTGGTTCGTCCAGTAGAAATAGAACATTTGGGAAGGAAGCCATGCATAACGTGCCTAGCAGTTGAGTGAGCTGGTGCTCTCCGTCAGATAACGAGACGTAATCTACTGGGTGCTCACTTTTTTGCGATAGAAACTCCACTCGCTCAAAACGGAATATTTTCTGTCGCTCCATCGGTTCAGGTAAACGAGATGCAAACCGTCTTTGCTCAACGCCTTTTGCAAAAGCATCTCTGTCCTGTTTTTGAATTACTAGGTCATTCAGCATCGCTAGCTTGTGAAAACACGAGTAAAGCTCTAATGCGCCTCCCTTCCAATAGTTTGAGAAGGCCTTATGAGTGGCATCTTGAACAAGAAAGTCAAATGTATAAGAAAATGACTTTTCGTCATAATTGTAACAAGTGGCGCAGGATTTCAAGTAGTCAATGTACTGGTGAAGCTCGTCGGTTAACTTAACTGTTTTAGTAGCTGAAGTGCCGTACTTGAGCTGTATAATGCAGCGAAAAGATCTCAGTTTTTTTAAATTGGGTTCTTGTATAAGGTGATCGCGGACATTTGTAGGGTTGAGGAGTAAATTTGCGATCAATACTTCTAGGTTTGTGCTGTAGTCGATAAGCAGCATCCTAGAGTCTGCAATTGGTAAAGATACTTTTTTTTCATCGAGAGCATTCAGGCTGACTTGCTTGGCGTAGCCTGCACGGCTAACAAAGAATGGGATGCTAAGTGTTTCATTGTCGCCAGAGGTGTAGCCGATAACTTTAGAAGGCAGCAGTTGTTCAATTTCAGATATGGTTTCTACTTTTACCCAGCTGCCATTTTCTGATTTTTCGATAAGGATGGTGGATGCTTTTCTTCCATCTTTTTTGCGTTGAATCTTTACTTTTTGGTCTTCATTTTTTTCACTCTTAATAAGGTATTCGAGTTCAAATTGTATCTGCGTATTTGGTGTTCCTTGCTCTTCGCGTGGTAAGTAGTGTGCGAATACTGCTTGGAATATTTCCGCAATTATTTGCAGTACCTGTGACTTGCCTGCACCGTTAGGGCCAATTAAACAGATTGGTGAGAAGCTGTCGGTGTCGAATTTGCCGCTTCTAAATATAACTTGTACGCCATTTAGCAGTCCGCCGCAGGTGTTAGCATCGATAATAGCTAGTCGTATTAGCTTCATCTGATCACCTTAGTGAAAATAATTGATTTTGTATTTTTGTCGAAATCTTGTTTGAAGGCTGGGTTTTCATCATGCAGCGAATCAAATAGACAGTCCTTCAGTAGTTCGTAGTCTGCGCTTAATGAGTTTTTAAGATCTTCGAAAGAAAATATCGCTTTGGGATGGTTTAATACCCATGCGGTTAACTCATCTTTAGTTAGCTTATTCATGTTGTTTTTCTTTGATGTCGTTCGCGTGGATTTTGGTTTGTTTTTGTTTGTTTCACGTGCCGCTTTAATTTTTGCCAGTAACGCATCTGCCGAATTTTTTCCACTGACTAGATCGGGATTAGCAGCCCGCCATTCGGCGGTGAGTTCGCCGCTAAAGGCTTTTGAGAAGACACTTTGTGTCAAATAGTCAATACGGGTCTTGGCCGAGGTGATTTTTTTTTCCAATTTGAAGGAGGAAGCGAAGAGTTCCTCGACGCGACGGACAATTTCGGTTTGTTCTGCATGTGGAGGGCAAGAGATATCCATTTCTTTCAAAACAGATGCTTTGATGCCTTTGACGGTAGTACCAGTTGCCTTTTCTAAGAGCTCTTCTTGAAAATGAGATGATTGCAGCTCTATGGCAACGTATTTTGAGTTGACTTCGTTAATGAACTGCATGCAAATAGCCCGCTGAGCCAGTGCAAATTTTTCGCTTATATCAATTACTGCAACGTTGCCCAGAGGGGCTTCTGTTGTAATTAAAACATCTCCGACATTTGGTACTCCTCTGGTCATCCATGCTTCGTAGTCATCGGAGCGAATATATTCTCTTGGTTCTCTTGAAATATAACCTTGGCGGATATTTTTCGCCGTTATCAAAGGAATGCCAGAGTCCACCTTGATAGGTGTTTTTCCTCTGTAGTCGATAAAACGAGCAATAGAACCGAGTTTATAAGTTGTGGTTTCAGCGGGTAGGCTGATTTGTGCACGCCAATCCGCTGTCAACCGTCCGGAAACCGCTGCCGCGAGGACGGATTGCCGAAAGCGTTTGAGCAGGACAAGAATGGAGTCGATGCGAGCTTTGAGGGAGTCGACCAGTGCCAGCAGCTCGTCGACTTTTTGGGCAATGTAGGTTTGTTCGGCGACAGGCGGCAAAGGAAGTTGAAGCTCCTTCAGCTGTTTTAAGGTGATGCCTTTAACTGTAGTACCAGTGCCCATCGAGTTGATTTCTTTGGACATACTGCGATACCAGTAATCGAAGTACCGGATATTAACTAGCTCTACCTCCAAAAAAACAGCCTTAAGGTCTTGGTTGATGGCTGTCGCAAAACTGGCAACTACAATTTTCCCTAGCCCCATTCTTGTGCAGACGATAGGGGTTCCAGCTGGTATTAGCTTGCTGGAGCAGGACTGAAGAGCAGCCTCCGTAATTTTGTCCTTTGTGTCGGAGGGGCGATAAGTCTTCATATCCTTTACGGTCATAAAGGGAATGTCGCCTTTGAAATTCTCGGCGATATTTTTAGGTGGTGTACCTCCACCCTGAATATCAACTGCGACGTAGCCTAGGTTGGTTGTCATCCACTCCTTTGGAAACTCACTCATCCCGAGTCGCCTGCGCCACCGTTAACCCCATCACTTCTGCCATCAACTGTTTCTGCACCGCAACTTCATCTCCAGCCCCCAGCGCGTTCATCAGTTCTTCCAGCTCATGCAGTGCCTCGGCCAGTTCGACCATGGTTTCTCCGGCCAGCACTTCTGGGGTGGGTAGATCGGCGGCATCCAGCCTGTTGGCATCCTTGAGCCAGCTAATATCCATCGAGTCACCGCGATCGCGGATTTGCTCGCGGGAAAATACGCGGAAACGGCTGTTTTCGCCGATGCCCTCGACATTTTCGGCGCGCGCGCTGCTTCCGTTGGGGTCGGTACCGTAGGCGTCCTCGAAGGGCTTGAGGTACTGTGCGTCGAATGGTGTTCGCTTGCCAAAGCTGGGCATATTGCTGCGCAGGTCATATACCCATACTCGCCGGGTGCAGCCGTGTTTTTGGCGTGGGTTGTCGGTGGTGCCTTTCTGAAAAAACAGAACGTTAGTCTTGACGCCTTGGGCGTAGAAAATGCCTGTGGGTAGACGAAGGATGGTGTGAAGGTTGCATTTTTCCATCAGATCGTGGCGCACCTCGGCACCGACGCCGGCTTCGAATAACACGTTGTCTGGTAGCACCACGGCAGCGCGACCACCGGGCTTAAGGCTATGGTAGATGTGCTGGAGAAAGGCCAATTGTTTGTTGCTGGTCTTGTAGGTGAGGTCGCCACGAGTCGGGGCACCTCCGCCCTTAGCAGTGCCGAACGGAGGGTTGGAAAGAATTAGGTCGGCTTTGGGTAGACTCATTCCGGCCCGGCTGAGGGTATTGCCCAGCCGTACTACGCCTTCGGCGTTGCCTTCCATACCGTGCAACAGACAGTTCATCAGCGCTAGACGGCGGGTTCCAGGTACTAGTTCGACGCCGACGAAGGCGAGATTGCGTTGGAAGTGGCGGGCTTTATCATCCAGATCAGAGTGATCATTTGTGTTTTGCTTGATGTAGGCGTCGGCAGCAATGAGAAAGCCTGCAGTTCCTGCCGCCGGATCTTGGATTACTTCGCCCGCTCTGGGGCGTATGACGCGGATGATGCTGTCGATCAACGAGCGCTTCGTGAAATATTGCCCAGCACCGGACTTGGTTTCGCTTGCGTTCTTTTCTAACAGCCCTTCGTAGAGGTCGCCTAGGCCATCCTGGCGGGCATTAAACCAGTTGATGGCGTCCAGGCTCTTGATGAGATGGTCAAAGTGGCGTGGCTCTTTAATACGGGTCTGAGCATCGGCATAGATTTCGGCGATTATCGGATCGCTGCTTTTGCCCAGACCTAGCAACATCTGCCTGTAATGGCTCAGTCGGATGTGTCCGGCCTTACCAGTGAGGTCTGACCAGCGGCAGCCGTCCGGCAACTTATGTTCAAAGCTGGCGTTATTCTGCACCTGCTCGTATTCCATCTTAATGAACAGCAGCAGAACCAGTTCAGTAACGTAGTCGCTGTAGTTGATCCCATCGTCGCGCAGTACGTCGCACAGGCTCCAGAGTTTTTGGACGATGTCGGTGTTGGTCATGGTTTACTCGGTGTCTAGGCCAGGCAAGAAGCTGCCGGGCTGGTTGATCTGATAACGGGTGCTGCGGCCTCCGCCGGGCAGGCGCCGCAGGCAGCCTTTCTCCAGCAGGTCGCTCAAATGCCGAGTGGCGGTGGCCTTCGAGACCTGCGCCACGCTTTGGTACTGTGCAGCGCTTATACCTTCCTCGAAGCCATTCTCGCCCCCGTCAAGCAGTCGATTGAGTACTTTGATCTGTTCGGCGGGGAGCGAGTCTGTTCGGTGTGTTTGCCAAAAGCGCGCCTTGGCCAAAACTCGGTCAATTCGGGCAAGCGCTTGCTCCAAACTCTTGAGTAGTGTCGCGAGAAACCACTGCAGCCAGGAGGTGATATCCAGGCTGCCTTTCTGGCTTGCTTCGAGGATGCGGTAATAGCGGGCCCGGTCGTCGAGGATGCTCGCCGACATGGCGTAAAAGCGGATGGCCTGCTGCTCGCCCTGTGCCAGTGCCATATCGGTAATGGCGCGGGTAAGGCGACCGTTACCGTCATCGAAGGGGTGCAGGGTGACGAACCAGAAATGGGCAATGCCGGCGCGCAATAACGGGTCGAGACCGGTCTCGTTGCGGCTACTCTCGAACCAGGTGAGGAAATCTGCGAGCTGTTCTTCTAGTCCCACGCGCGGTGGGGCTTCAAAATGCACGATGGGGCGGTCGACTCTGCCGGAAACAACCTGCATGGGCTCTTCGCCGCGTAGCGTGCCAACCCGTAACGGGCGAGCCAGCAGGTTATCGTCACTAGGGAACAGCCAGCAGTGCCAGCGATATAGCCTCTGTTGGTCAAGCGACGGTTGGTGTGCGCTGGTGGCATCGAGCAGCAATTCCGCTAGGCCTTCGGAGCGTGCGCTGACTCGGCCTTCTTCGCTGATTCCCAAACGCCTTGCCAGGGAGGAGCGCACTGAGCCGACATTCAGTTGCTCACCCTCGATAGCTGATGAGGTGACTATGTTCTGTAGCAGGGCATCTAGGCTGCTCTGCGCCTCGGTATCGCTACCGACAGCACCGAGCATGCCAAGCAAATGCCCCTGGGCCTGAGTGCAGGCGCGCAGCAGCGGGGCAAGCGGTTCGGCTTGCCAGCTGAAGTGTGGCCAGTTGGGCTGCTGCCAAATCCAGAAGGGGTGATTCATGGGCTTGCTCATCTGTGAGCCGATTAGCGGGTCTATTCGGCTCATTAAGTGAGCCGATAATGCCGGCTATTCGGCTCATTGTCTAATCCTCAAGCCGGGTTGTTTGGCTTGATGAGCGCGCCTGGTCAGGGGCGTTGATCCAGCGCTTGCAGGTGTATCAGTACTTCTTCCCGAGGTTGAGGGAAGAAAATCCAGTTCTTGTACTGAACAAACCACCGTCTTTTGTTCTTCAAGTGAGGCGGCTATTGGTGTGGAGTGGACTCAATGAGCTGAGGAATTTCTGAGGGGGGCGCGAATGCAGGTGAAATGCAATGCACCAAAGGCCCTTCTGCTTGAGGGTAAGGCCAAGATCTACGCGTCCATCCGGAGCGTACCCATGTACAAGCTCAGATCGCGATTGACGGGCATATGGGCGACGTCCGAGCACCTTGTGGAACATTCGTTGGTCTAGGAAGGCCACTTGACTTGAGGTTGTTCCGTGAGGTGTTACGCCGAGCTTCTCCACTGCGCCGTGAGACCTATTTACTTTTCGAGGTACGAGGGCCAATAGAGTGTAAGGAAGACTAATCCTGCCCGCGAGGTTGCGAGCTAGGACATGATCAATGTCGAAACTGGGGTGGGCACCAAACAGTTTCTGTGCAAGATGGCGGTATCCGCTGTAGGAGTAGTGGACATATAAATAGTATCCACCTTTAGCTTCAATGCAGAACGCTTGGTTAGGTGAGACCTTCCCCACACGGTAGGCACACCCGCACGAATGGGTGGCAATATCGGCAAAGCTGAGTCCTCCCACGATTGTGTCAGATGGGGCAAGCCCGCTCGCCAGCGTCCCCATGCCGCGTAACGAGCTTGGTGGATTGGCCTTATTTAAGTCGATCATGATTACTGGCCATTAATGGTGCCGGGAGGGTTCTAGGTTGCCTTATTCTTCATCGAAATAATCACTGTCGAGCTTTGGCAACTTTAGTAGGCGCGACGTTACTCCGACCTCGTGATCCATCATCAAATTGACCAGTCGACGGCCATCAACCAGCACCATGCCTTCCACGGAGCGGGAGAAGTCGATTGCCTGGGCGGTAAAGCCTGAGGTGGTAATAAACACGCCGCGCTTGGCCTTTTGCCCTGCAAGAGCGCCATAGAAGGCTTGCAACTCTGGTCGGCCAACCGTGCCCTGCCAGCGCTTTGCTTGGACGTAGACCTTTTCCAGGCCCAGCTTGTCGAGTGAGATCACGCCATCGATGCCGCCATCACCGCTGCCGCCAACACGCTGCAGATCGTTGCGGCTAGCGCCGTAGCCAAGGCTATGCAGCACATCCAGCACGATGACTTCAAAGCGGTTAGGGCTGACTTGCAGGAGGCTATCCAGCAGGTCTGCAGCTGTTGCCTCGCGTAGCTCACGTAGAGCCTGCTCCAGGCGATCGTCAGGGCTAACAGTGGCTGAGCTAAGCGCCGGCTGCTCTTGCCCATCGAGTGGGACAGCATCAGTCGGGGTATTGAGTTTTACATTCATAAAGCCGATGGCGAGCTGTTCGATCTTATCCGCAGTTAGAGAGGCGGGGTGCTGGGCGGCATAGGTAATGCCTGTGTCAGTCAGCTTCCAGTACCCACGTTTGGCGCTGCTGGACAAACCGGCGCGCTTGAGACGGTCATGGGCCCAGCCTGCGCGGTTTTTGTAGATGGCCTGGCCGCTGGCAATCAGCTCCTGGCGCTGTGCCTCCGACAGATTCAGTGCATCAGCCGCGGCTTCATGGGCGTCGCGTGCTGTCGCGCCTTCGGGCTTGGCGGCCAGGTAGCGCAGGATCGGTTCAATGAACTGGTCGTAGGTAGGGACGGACATTGCAGCTCCAGGCGCAGGGTGAATATGTCGTTAGGATTGGTCTGTAGTTACAGGCTTGGCTCGGCCAATCGCGCAAGGTCATCGGCACGCTGCTTGGTCATATCCAGAAAGCACGAAGCGCTGTTAATACGGTCGATGCTGCCGCCCGTGAGGTTGCCGAGCAGGGCGCAGTCGGCATCGCGAAACTTGAGCCATAGTCGCTGGGCGTCTCGCAGTTGGTTTTGCTGGCCTTTATCCAGCGCCTGCATGGCGGCCTTGTAGTTCTGATTTAGGCGGGCGTCGTGCTGCTCGGTTTCGCTGCCCATGCAATCGAGCATATTCATGGTCACGCCGCCGGAGGCATCCATGCAGCTGGTGTAGGTTGCGCTGTAGCCATCGTCTGCCGCACTCACGCTAAGGCTGATGGCTGTTAAGGCGATGGTCAGTAAACGGTGTTTGATTGACTGCATGATGAGCATCCTGCGTATCACTAGAGGGTGTCAGAGGTTTTGCACGGTGCGGCATTTAGGGAAGGTTGAGCAGCCCCAGAATTGTTGGCCGGCATTGGTCCCTGTTTTACGGGTGCGAATAACCAGGGCACTGCCGCATTTCGGGCATTGCCGCTCGGCAGTCGGATCACTACGGCGTTTGAGGTTTTGCACATGCTCGCGCTGGGTGGCGAGCGTCGGCGCTCGGCGGCCGGTTTGCAGGGCTTTCACCATGGCGCTGACTTCAGTCTCGCTAAATACCCGCTGCTGGAATGACTTGATGTAGCGGATAAAGCCGATGCCCTCGGTCACGTTGGCCGGCACTTCGGTTTTGAAGGTGCTGCCGCCGACAAAGGTGATAACCGAATGCAGGTGCTCGGGGTTTACGCCAAGGGTGGCTTCTAGGGCTTTGAGGTGTTTGTAGTTCTGCCGCAGCGGGTTCTGGAATTTGAAGGTGCGTTTGTAGAGCTTCTGCGTCCACTGCGCCTGCTTCTCGCTGCCGAAGATCCAGCCGCTCATGTTCTTCGTTTCCAGCACGAAGATGCCGTAGGGCGAGAGGAATACGTGGTCGATCTGTGTGGTGCCGTCTGGCGTGTTCAGGGTGACATTGTGCAGGCGGCGGTAGGTCTGCTTATTCAACTGCCAATGGGCAAACAGCCGCACCAAGAGTTCGCCAATATGGCCCTTGGCCCAAGGCGACTTGAGCAGGCCAACCAGCAGCATCAGCGGGATAAACCAGCTAAACGTGCCCCAGACCTGGGCAATGATCGGAGTGAAATCCATCTCTCAACTATCCGTAATCCTTCGATATTTCGGATAGTACCGAAAGTGAGGGTAATTTGACGAACGTATTCAATAACGACATTCGGCTTATTGCGTGAGCCGAGTAGTTCGGCCATTCGGCTCACAAACCCCTCAGCGCACCGGCCTACGATATCGCCAACACCACGGCCTACATTCCAGAGGATGTATTGGCGTTGGATCTTGTCGGCAATAAGTCGCTGTTTGCCTCGCGCCAAGGGCTCCTGGACTTCGCTAAGGTCTGCGATGTGGCGCGCCCAGAAGACGTGATCCGCGAGCAGTTGAGTGCGCTGGAGCGCGTGCTGGCTCGCTCAACTGAGCTGGGCGAGCAGGCTCCGCATGTGGTCGCGGCGATCAGGCGATGTGCTGCACCGTTCATCCAGACCTTTGCTTAGTGCGCGTTTAGTTAGCAATTGAAGGGCGTTGGTAGCTGATCGGGGCGATTCAACTTGAGTGATTTCCCCCGCGCATAAACATCGGTGGACACGCTTCGCGTTGTCCACCGTACCCATCCCCATCACACGTGGGCGGCTACCGATTCAGCGAGTCACGCAGCTGGCGCGCGCCCCGATCGTTCGGTATCAGCAATAGCAGCGCATCGGCCCACTGGCGGGCGACAGCGTGTGCGCCCATATCGCGGTTGAAGGTGATCAGCCCGAGCAGAATGTCCTGATCCTGCGGGAAGTCCTGGTGCGCTGTCTCTAGCACCTTGATCGCATCATTGGGTTGGCCAGCGCTGTTTAACGCCACCGCATACACATAGCGATAGCGCGAGTTGTCCGGTGCCAGCTGACTGGCCTTGGCCAATTCACTGAGCGCTTCCGGCAGGCGCTTTTGCCGTGCCAGCGCCAGGCCGAGCACGTGGTGCAGGCTGGCTTCTTGTGGGCTGCGAGTCAGCCCTTCGCGCAGGGTTTTTTCGGCCTGTGGCTCCAGGCCCTGGCTTTGATAGACGTTGGCCAGGTTGATCACGGCTGGAGGGAAGGGGTCGAGCGCAATGGCTCGGCGCAAATAGGCTTCGGCCTGGGCCGCGTCGCCGCGCTCGGCATACAGCGCGCCGAGGTTGGTCAGGGATTCCGGTCGGTCGGCATTGAATTGCTGAGCGGCGATGTATTCATCCAGGCCTCTTTCGAAGGCGGCGCGCTGCGCGGGGTTGAGCTGTTGTTCGGCGGCGCCGACCAGGCCGCGTGCGGCAGCCATGCGTACGCTGCGCAGTGGATCGTTGAGCAACGGCGGTAGGGCTTGCGAACTCATCGCGGGGGCGATGCGGGCGACGGCTTCGACGGCCGCCAGGCGGACCGTATCATTGTCGTCATACAGGCCGTCGACCAGGAGGCTGAAGGTTTGTTGGTCGCGGCTTTCATTCAGGCGCGACAGCGCTGTGGCGCGGGCAATGGCCGGCTGGTCCTTGTCGGTCGCCACGGCCATCAGGGCCGTATGGGCGGATGGCAAGCCTTGGGAGGCAGCCGCAAAGGCCTCGGCATAACGTTGATGGCCGGCAGGTGGGTGCGGGTACCACTGCTGCACCTTGTCGGCGGCCCACTGCGGCTGCTTGTCGGTATGACAGCTGTTGCAGGCGTTGGGCGTGCCCAGGGTAACGGACAGATCGGGGCGCGGAATGCGCAGCGAGTGATCGTTGCGCGGGTCGATCTGCATATAGGTAGTGGTCGGCATATGGCAGCTGACGCACTGCGAACCCTTGGAGCCTTGGGGGTGAAAGCTGTGCTGCGGGCCGTCGTATTTGCTCGGCAGGTGGCACTGGGCACAGACGCCGTTGCCTTCGGCGCGCAGTTTCAACGAGTGCGGCTCGTGGCAGTCGCTGCAGGTCACGCCCTTGGCGAACATTTTGCTCTGCAGGAAGGAGCCGTGGTTGAACACCTCATCGCGTTGCTGGCCGTCTGGCCAATACAGACCGTCATCCAGCAGCGCGGGGTGATAGTTGTCGGCCAGGCGCTGGCCGTGGACAAAGGTGTCGCTGTTCTGGCCGCGGCGCGAGTGGCAGGTGGCACAGGTTTCGATTTCCACTGTGCCTTTGCGGGGTTCGCTGCGCGTGGCGTTACCGGTTTTCAGCTCGCTGCGCCAACTGATGCCGCGGCGTTCGTCGAGCACGTGCGGCAGGCCTTTGCCCGGCCCGCTGAAGGCTTCTGCGCCGGGCTCATGCTTGGCCCAGGTCAGGTGATTGGAGCCGGGACCATGGCAGGCCTCGCAGGACACGTTGATCTCTGACCACTGGGTGTTGAAGGTCTTGGTTTCAGCGTTGTAGTTCTTTTGCAGATTAGTGGAGTGGCAGTCGGCGCACTGGTAGTTCCAGTTTTGGTCGATGCTGGTCCAGTGCAGGTAGTCGCCGGCCTTGAGCTTCTGCTCCGGGTAGAGGTGGAACCAGCGTTGGCCGCCTTTCTCTTGCGGGCGGCTGTCCCAGGCAATGCCGAAGGCCTGCAGGCGGCCGCCGGGAAATTCGATCAGGTATTGCTGCAGCGGGGTAAAGCCGAAGGTGTATTTGATCTCGAAGTCGGCGAGCTTGCCGTCCGGGCCGTCGGTGTTGACGAAGAATTTGCCGGCACGGCTGAAGAAGGTGCTGGTAATGCCGTTGTAGCTGAAGTGGGCATTGTTGAAATTGCCCAGCACGCTGCTGGCCGTGGCGATCTGCATGGCCATGTCGTGGTGTGAGCCTTGCCACAGGTCGTGTTGCTGGCTGTGGCAGCCGGCGCAGGTTTCGCCGCCGACATAGGTCAGCGGTTTTTCGCGCGGGGCCGGAGCAGTAGATTGAGGCGCTGGGCTCGCTACTGGGGTGCTGCGGACAGCAGGCGCGCTGCTCAGCTTGAAATAGGCGATGCCCGTGACAAGCAATAGCGCGAGCGCCGCCAGCAAATACCAATTCCAGCGAGTGCTCGTCGGCCTGACGGTTGCCGATGAGTGTGGCGGCATGGATTTTTGAGGTGCCTTTCTTTTGTGCTTAGGCACTGTTTGATCTGCTGATAAGGAGGTGGATGGCGGTCGCCTGACGTTTGTTAAACGAGTATTTCAGCATCCAGCAGGCCCCGTCCATCGCGGGTGCAATTACGCAAATCAATTGCTGAATCGTTTAGCGTTTCGTAAACGCTTCTGATGGTTCGCTTTAGGCTGATCTCGCCTGTTACGACGGGTGACTTTGGACCAAACGCGGCCCTGGAATCTAAGCACCCAGGTGCATAGCGTAAATGAGCTATGTGAAGCCCGTGGGGGCGTAACTCCCTGCTTCTTTCGTCTGCCGTGTGAACATGCATTACGCCTATGCCCGCTGCGTCCGTTCGCAACAGCCAGGCCAATGTCAGACTCGACATCGGAGATAAGTACGACCATTGGGGCTGCTTGTTTATCCGGCATCACCGAGTGGTTGCACGTTCCAAAAAAAAGGCGCCACCAGGGCGCCATCAGGTCAAAGGTTAGGGCCACGACCTGCAAACGTGGAGCACACACAATTCATTACCTGGATGCTGTTGCCTCAGTTGCTCGCCGAGAGTCGTGCGGCATCGTCCTGCAGTTCCTGTGGCAAGCGGTTGGGGCGTACTTCGGTAAGGCTGCCGTCGTCATTTCTGACCAGATAGGCCCGCCCACTCTGGCCACTGCCATGCTGAATCTGCTCGCCACTGAAGTAACCAATGGCCGCGCCAACCAAGGCGCCGATTGGGCCGCCGGCTGCGCCGCCGAGCAAGACGCCGGTGCCACTGCCGAAGGTTTGTCCGACGCGATTTTCTTCGGTGCTACCGACAATTTCCGCAGCATTAGCTAGGGGCGCGAGCAGTACCAAGGTGAGTAAAAGTTTGTTCATTTGTCTGTCTCCGAACTTGATTTAAGGTGGCCTGACGCCGACGGAGAAAGTGTCGCAATATCTTCTAGCTCAAAGAATGACCAGCTTTTCTAATAGACTGTTTCAGGATTTGGAATTGTTGGTGCGGGCGTGGCACATCATCCAGTCGCCCCCGTTGGCGGGGGGATAACTGGGATGATTCAAGAGGGGAGGGAGTGCTTGCGCTGGGCTTTTAGCCTGAGCAGGGCGTCGAACAGTTCGCCATTGGCCCTGCGTTTATACGTGGTCAGGTTTTCAGCATGGGGTGATCAAAGGCCCAGTTCACTGAGGCTCGGATGGTCGTCGGGACGACGGCCTTGTGGCCAGTGGAACAGTCGCTCAACGTTGCTAATCGGCAGGTCGTTGATGCTGGCGTAACGTGCCTGCATCAGCCCCTGGTCATCGAACTCCCAGTTCTCGTTGCCGTAGGAGCGAAACCATTGGCCATTGGCGTCGTGCCACTCATAGGCGAAGCGCACGGCGATGCGGTTGTCAGTGTGGGCCCAGAGCTCCTTGATCAAGCGGTACTCGTGCTCGCGCTGCCATTTGCTGGCGAGGAAGGCGCGGATCTGTTCGCGGCCCAGCGGGAACTCATGGCGATTGCGCCAGCGACTGTCCGGTGTATACGCCAGCGCCACGCGCTCGGGGTCGCGGCTGTTCCAGCCATCTTCTGCCATGCGCACTTTCTGCATGGCGGTTTCGCGGGTGAAAGGCGGCAAGGGTGGGCGGGCTTCAACGTTGCTCATGGTGTTTACCTTAAGGGGTTGGGTTCAAGGGCTGCCGGCAGACTCGACCACCAGAACGCGTGCCACCCCGAGAGGGTGGGCGACGTGTTCGGTGCCGCTGCTGGCGTAGAAAATATCGCCGCACTCCAGCAGGCAGGACTGCTCCAGCCCGTCCTCGCGGTAGTGCATCTGCACTCGGCCATCGAGTACGACAAATACCTCTTGGCCGTCGTTGATGTGCCAGCGGTAAGGCTGATCAGTCCAGTGCAGGCGGGTAGTAATGCCCTGCATGTTGGCGATGTCGAGGGCGCCCCAGGCGCGCTCGGCGATGAATTGTTTGCTACGGATGATCTTCATCGATACGGCTCGTTAGAGGTCCAGAATCAGAGGTTGTACCGCGCCGGCACTGGCCGCGGGTACGGCGCAGCAGATCAGCGCCTGGCCGGCTTCCGGCATTTCGGCCGGTGGCTGCGGGTAGGTCACTGCGCCGCTGACAATGCGCGTCTTGCAGGTGCCGCAGGAACCGCCGCGACAGCTGAAGTCGGGTGTCAGGCCACGGCTTTCGGCCAGTTCCAGCAAGCTGCCGCTGTCTGGCGTCCAGCGCGCTTCCTTGGCCGACTGTTCGAATAACACCGGCACCGGGCCACTGGCGGCGGCCGGCAAGACCGGTTGCGCGCTGCCCTGATCGGCCTGGCGGCGCAAGCTGGAGGGGCCGAAGGTTTCGGCATGGATGCGCATGTCGCTGATATTCAAGGCCCGCAGGCCGTCATACAGGTCCTGGGTGAAACTGCTCGGGCCGCACAGGTAGAAGTCATAGTCGTCAAAGGGCAGCAGGGCCTTGAGCAGCGCCACATCGATGCGCCCGGCCAGCTCGAAGTCCTGACCTTCCCGCGCATGGGGTTCGGGCTGGCTGAGCAGGCGCACGGCGTGGACGGCGTCACCGCCGCGCTGCAGCAGGCTGAACAGTTCATCGCGAAAGGCCAGTTCGGCCAGGCTGCGCGCGCTTTGCAGCAGCCACACCGGGCGCGAACGACGCAGCCGCTGGTTCTGGAAAATGACCTCACGGAGCATCGACAGCAGCGGAGTAATACCCACCCCGGCGGCGAGCAGAACCAGTGGGCGGCGCTGCTCGGCATCCAGGCTGAAGCGGCCCTGCGGGGCACGCGACTCGAGCAGGCTGCCAACCTCGACCTGATCATGCAGGTAGCTTGAAGCGACGCCTTCGCGCTTGACGCTGATGCGCAGGAAGTTATCCGAGGGGGCGCTGGACAGGCTGTACGTGCGGATCAGCGGCTGGGCCTGGCCGGCAATCGACAGACGCAGGGGCAGGTGCTGACCGGCGCTAAAGTCCGCCAAGCCGGCGCCGTCGGCGGGCTCCAGATAGAAGGAGCGAATGTGGCTGCTCTCCTCGACGATGCGTGCCACCCGTAACGGCCGCCATTGATCGCGTAGCGCCTGCGCGGCCAGGCGGGCTTGGGCATCGGCCCAGTCGCCGGTCATCAGGCTGTTGGCCGAGTAGCTATGAAAATCCCAGCGCAGCTTGAGGGCCGCCGGCCGCCAAACCTGCTCCTCAACCTGCACCTGCCAGAGCCGTTCGGCGCCCTGGAACGCCTTGACCTGCGGGCCGTCGAGGATCAGTTCGGTGCGTCCGCTGACCTGCAGCAGGTCGCCACTGGCAAAGTCGATAAACAATAAGCCGGCGCGTGGGTTGAGCAGCAGGTTGCCGAGGGTGTTGAAGTGCAGGTTGCCGGCAAAGTCGGGGATGGTCAGGCAGTCGCCCTCGACCCTGACGAAGCCGGCCTGGCCGCCACGGTGGGACATGTCCACCGAGCGGCTGCCATCGGCGTGCTCGATGTAACTGGCGACGAAGAAGGTGTCGGCGTTGGCAATCAGTGCGCGGGCCGCGTCATCCAGGCCGCTGCGGCGCTGGGCAGGAGGCCGTGGGGGCGTGCGCTCAGCCGCGTTGACCCGCACCTCACGGTGTTGGATGTATTGCGGGCAGTTACCAAAGGCATGCTCGACGGCAATGCTCAACTGCTCAGCATTACGGGTCAGCACATGGCCATTGATCCGGTTGCGTCGGCGGCTGTGCAGTTCGATGCCCAGTAGGCCGATTGCCGAGCCGGCACCCAATGCGGCGGCGGCCGGATCGTCCGCTGACAGAGGGCCATGCAGTTCTAGCTGCTGCGGTTCAGGGGCCTGGACGAAACCTGGCGGGCCTTCGGCGATGCTGGCCCAAGGGCGGCCCTGATCATCCACGGCGGCAAACAAAATAAACGGCAGTTGCTGATAGAAAAGGCGGTGCTGCTCGGGCATGTGGTCGCGAATCACCCGTCGGCCAAACACCTCCATGCGCTCGGCCACGCCGGCGCGCGCCTGCAACTGCTTTTCCCCGGCATGCCAGGGGGAGGGGGTGTTTTCGTCGGGCGGGTTCATGCTCGGGCTCCGCATACATCAAAAAGAAAAGGCCGGACAGGCACCCAATGTTGTTCGTTTAAGGCGCCACAGCGGTAGCCCGGATGAAATCCGGGGGCGAATGCGCACGTCAACGAGCCTCCCCGGATTTCATCCGGACTACAAAGATGCCGTTCACTTGGCTTAAGTGAACGGCATCGCGGACAGCCACCTGAGTCGCTGTCCGGCTTGGCCCTTAAGCGCTTTGCAGGCCTACGGCGGTGCGCTGCATCGGCACGAAGCCTGGCAGGGCTTCAATGCGTGCCAGCCAGGCGCGCACTTGCGGGTAGTCAGCCAGCGAGACGTTGCCTTCCGGGGCGTGGGCTATGTAGGTATAGCCGGCCACATCGGCCAGGGTGGCCGTGTTGCCTGCCAGGAATGGGCTGTTGGTCAGTTCCTTCTCTACCACCTGCAGCAGGGCATGGCTGCGGGCAATGGTCGACTCGGCATCGTAGGGGGCACCGAATACGGTAATCAGCCGCGCGGTGGCCGGCCCGGAGGCGATCTGCCCAGCCGCCACCGACAACCAGCGCTGCACCTTGGCGGCGGCAACTGGTTCAGCCGGCAACCAGCGGCCGCTGGTGTCGTACTTCTTCGCCAGGTACACCAGGATGGCGTTGGAATCGCTCAATACGGTGCCGTTGTCATCAATCGCCGGCACCTGGCCAAACGGGTTGATGGCGAGAAACTCGGCTTGCTTATGGGCGCCCTTGGCCAGGTCGACGAAGACCAGTTCGGTCGGCACGTTGAGCAGCGAGAGCAGCAGTTCGACGCGATGGGCGTGGCCGGACAGTGGGTGACGGAACAGTTTGATGGCGTTGGACATGGTGAACTCCGAAGTCAGTAGTACCGCAGCGACGGGGTGGCGAGGTGCCGGGGCTTGCCGTGCTGGTGGAGCCATCTTCGCGTTTCAGTCTTTGCGGGAGAATCGCCAGAAATGGCAATCCTTTGTTTCATCTGCTGCAATAAAGCGCCCCTAAGCCCCCCAAAGGCCTAACGCAACGCCGGGTGTTCGCGCAGCCTGCTCACCGTGAAGTCGACGAAGCTGCGTACCCGCGCGGCCGCTTTGCGCCCTTCCCGGTAGGCCAGATACACCGGCAGTGGTGGCAGCTCATAGGCCTGCAGTAAGCGACACAGGCGGCCTTGCTCAATGAGGTCATGAACCTGGTAACTCATGCAGCGGATCACCCCGCTGGCAGCGCAGGCGGCCACGATTGCCGCCTGGTTGGTGGCGCAGGTCAGGCGCGGGCGTAGGCTGACGGTGAGCGGGTTGCCCTGGTCCTGAAAGCGCCATTCCGGCAGGCGTGAGTCGGCGGTGGAGTGAATGATCTGCTGGGTGGACAACGCCTGCGGGCGCTCGGGTGTGCCATGGCGTTGCAGGTAGTCCGGGCTGGCGCAGACCACCCGGCGAATGCTGCCGACCTGCAGGGCAAACAGTGAGGAGTCCGGGAGGGCGCCGACCAGTACGGCTACGTCAATGCCTTCTTCATGCAGGTTTGGGAAGCGGTCCAGGTATTGGGCGAACATCTCCACATGGGGGTAGGCCTGCAGATAGTCGAGCAGGGTGGCGGTCATGATCTGCTGGCCAAACAGCAGTGGCATGGCCAGGTGCAAATGGCCTCGCGGCTCGGCATGCAGGCCACTGGCCGAGGCTTCGGCTTCTTTGACATCTTGCAGGATGCGCTGGCAGTCGCTGGCAAAGCGCTCACCGGACGCGGTCAGGCTGACGCCGCGGGTACTGCGTTGCAGCAGTGGCGTACCCAGGCGTTGCTCCAGTGCGGCCATTGCGCGGGTCACGGTGGGTGCCGAGATATTCAGGCGGCGGGCTGCTGCTGCCAGACTGAGATCGCTGACCACCGCCTGGAAAATACGCATTTCTTGGTAGCGATCCATTGTGCTCAGTCTCGGCCGGCAGGCTTGAGTGCGCTGGATTGGCTCAGTTGCGCGCTGCAGAAGTCGACAAAGGTGCGCACCTTGGCCGGCACCTTGCGGCCGCTTTGATAGACCACATGGATGGGCAGGGGCGGTTGCTCGAAGTTCTGCAGGACAATTTCCAACTCGCCGGCCGCCACCTTGCTGGCCACCTGATAGGACAGCACGCGGGTCAGGCCCCAGCCCAGGCTGACGGCATTGATGGCCGCCTGGTTGGCGGTGACCAGCAGGCGTGGCTGCGGGCGAATGTTGAGGGCGCCGTCAGGGCCGCTGAATTCCCAGTTGCTCAGCAATGGACTGCTGGTTGCCACCACCAACTGAGCCTGAAGCAGTTCGTCGGGGTGTTGCGGTCGGCCGTGGGTGTTCAGGTACGTCGGTGACGCACAGATCACCCGACGTACCTCGCCGACTTTCACGGCATGCAGACCGCTGTCGGGCAGGTTGCCGATGCGGATGGCCACATCGATGCCCTCATCGACCATGCTCACCACCCGGTCTACCAGCAAGGCCTTGATGGTCACGGCTGGGTGCTGGGCCAGGTAGTCGATCATCACTGGAGTGACAAACAACTCGCCAAACAGCACTGGCGCAGAGAGGGTGAGTTGCCCGCGGGCGATGGCGTGGCTGCCAGCGGCCGACTCTTCGGCTTCCTCTAGTTCGGCGAGGATCCGCCGGCAGTCTTCCACATAGCGCTGGCCCGCTTCGGTGACATGCACGCTGCGGGTGGTGCGGGCCAGTAGCAGGGTGCCGATGCGCTCTTCCAGGGCCGCCACGGCACGGGTCACGCTGGGTGGTGACATGTTCAGGCGCCGCGCGGCGGCGGCAAAGCCTTGCTCTTCAGCGACGGCCAAAAACACCTGCATTTCCTGAAAACGATCCATCGGCGGCTCCTGTAGGTCTGCGTCGAGTGTGCGTGATTTGTTTCATTTTCTGCAATAGAGCCTTGCAGTAGGCGGTCGTTCAGCTGCGCAGTGTTGCGATCTAGAGTGGCTCCACGTCGAACGCAGTTGGTTTCGACGCACTCAACCCCACTCGATTGCGTCAATAAGGAATTACCTCATGAGCCTGAAGAACTCTTTTATCGCCAGCTCCCTGGCTGTTGCCCTGTCCCTTGGTGCCGGCGCCTTGCTGACTGCGACTAGCAGCTTTGCCTATGACGAAGCCTCGACCTCGTCGATCAACGTCGATGCGGCCCAGGTCATCCTCAAAGGCTATGACAGCGTCTCCTATTTCAAGGGCCAACCGGTCGAGGGTGACAAGCGCTTTGCCGCCGCTCATGACGGCGCAACCTATTACTTCGCCAGTGCGGAAAACCTCAAAGCCTTCCAGGCCAACCCGGCTAAGTACGCCCCGCAATTTGGCGGCTATTGCGCCATGGGCGCGGCCCTTGGCAAGAAGCTGGATGTAGACCCAAGCCAGTACAAAGTGGTCGACGGCAAGCTGTACCTGAACGTTAACGCCGACGTGTTCAAGAAGTGGTCAGAGGACGTGCCGGGCAACATTGCCAAAGCCAACGCTAACTGGCCTGCAATCAAGGACAAGGCTGCCAACAGCCTGTAACACCACTCGGCCTGTCACCCCCGCCAGGGTGGCAGGCCGTTTGCCCTGACTTGGAGTTCGATATGAGTACTTGCCCTCTTTTATTGCGTTTGCCAGGAGTGGCTCGCGACGTCTTATTGCTGTTGGCGCGCGTCGCACCGGCAGCGATTTTCTGGCAATCCGGGCGCACCAAGGTGGATGGTTGGCAGCTCAATGACAGCGCGCTCTATCTGTTTGCAAACGAATACCGGCTGCCCCTACTGGCGCCGTACAGCGCTGCCGTGCTGGCAGCTATTGCCGAACATTTGTTCCCTCTGTTGTTGCTGCTGGGCCTAGGTTCGCGGCTGGCCGCTCTGGCGTTACTGGGCATGACTCTGGTGATCCAGCTGTTTGTCTATCCCGACGCCTGGCCGACCCACGGCACCTGGGCGGTGGCGTTGTTACTGCTGCTGGCTCAAGGCCCCGGACGCTTATCGCTGGATCACTTGCTGAGTGTTTACTGGCGCAAGCGGTTGGCCAGGGACGATGAGCGTCTGAGCGGCAATGCGTGTATCGAGCATGCTGACCCCGAGCAATGCCTGAGGACACCGCAATGATTGAGGTCTACACCGCACTTACACCGAACGGCATCAAGGTGCCAATCGCCTTGGAAGAGTTGGGGCTGGAGTATCGGCTTATCACCGTCAACCTGGCTGCTGGAGAGCAGAGCCGCCCGGAGTTTCTCGCCATCAATCCCAATGGCCGCATTCCGGCGATTGTCGATCATCAGGGGCCGGATGGGCAGACGGTGAGCCTCTTCGAGTCCGGGGCGATTTTGCTCTACCTGGCCGAAAAGGCCGGTGGTCTGCTTCCACGAGATGCCCTCGAACGGCTGCGGGCCATGGAGTACCTGTTTCTACAGGTCGCCAGTGTCGGGCCGATGTTTGGTCAGGCCGGCTGGTTTTTGCGCTCCACACCGACGCCCTGTGCGGTGGCGATTGAGCGCTTTCGCGGCGAGGCCTTGCGCCTGACTGGCGTACTTGAAGCGCGCTTGCGCGAGCAGCCCTGGCTGGCCGGCAGCGAGTATTCACTGGCCGACATCATGAATTTCTCCTGGTTGCGCATGGCCCATTACGGCGGTGTCGAGCTGGCCAGGTTTCCCGCGGTGGCGGCCTGGGTGGCCACCATCAGCGAGCGTCCCGCGGTTCAGCGGGCGTTGGCGCGCATGCAATAACACCATTTTTGAGAGGGGCTAATGATGAGTCGTCGTAATGTGCATGCCGCGTTGGCGTTGTCGCTAACCACTGCGTTGCTGACCAGCCAGGCGCTGAGTGCGGCTGATGGCGGGGTAAATGCCGGTAAGGAGAAATGCTATGGCATCTCCAAGGCTGGGCAAAATGATTGTGCTGCAGGCGCTGGGACGTCCTGCGCCGGTTCGGCAAAAATCGATTACCAGGGCAATGCCTGGAAGCTCGTGCCGACAGGCACTTGTACCCATATCGAGACTCCCCACGGTATGGGTTCACTCATGCCGTTGTCACGTCCCTGAGAGGTTCTCGGGCTCTGGCGTTGCAGCCGTTTTTGAGGTGTGAGGATGAACAGCCGTACGCTGTTGCAAGGCGCCGGTGTGGCGTTTCAGGCAGAACATTTCGCCGCCATTATGGCGGACCCGCAACGCCTGGATTTTTTCGAAATCCAGGCCGAACAGTATTATTCGACCGATGCTGTCGCACACATGCAGGTCTTCGCCCTGCGCCAGTTGTTGCCACTTTCGGTGCATGGCATCGGCTTGTCTCTGGGTGGCGAAGCGGCTCTAAGCAGCGAGCATTTGCATGGGTTGCAGCAACTCTGCCGGCGTTACCAGCCAGCGCTGGTTTCTGCCCATCTGGGCTGTGCGCCGCAAGCGGCCAGCCTGCTCGGCGACAATCTGCCTCTGGCGTATAACGCCAGCACCCTGCAACGTTTGGCCGAGCATGTCGATCAGGTGCAAGCGCTCCTGGGCCGTCAGTTGTTGATTGAGAACCCGCCGGCCTATGTACGTCTGATGGAAAGTGACATGGATGAAGCGGATTTTCTCCATGAGCTGTGCCAACGCACTGCATGCGGTTTGTTGCTGGATATCGGCAATCTGTTGATCAGCTGTCATAACTGTGGCGGCAATGCCGAGGACTATCTGCGCCGCCTGCCTGCGCAACAGATCGGCGAAATTCATCTCGGCGGTTACAGCCAACTGCGCCTGGCCAGCGGCGCTTATCTGCTGGTAGATGAGCACGCCAGCGTGGTGGCCGATGCCAGTTGGGATCTGTATACCGATCTGCTGCGGCGTATCGGCAAGCGGCCGGTCGTAGTGGAATGGGAGCGCCAGTTGCCATCCTGGCTGGTGCTGGCCGCCGAAGTCGATTGCGCGCGAGCCCTGCAGCATTTTCCGTTTATGCCAGCGTGTTGCCGCGAGGATGTGATCCGTTTCGATCAAACGTGATGATCCGGGCATTGCAGTTGAATAATGAAAACACCGTTACCGACGAGACGCGGTAACGGTGTTTTCATTGGCTAGCTGTAGATGTCAGGCTGGGTATCAGGCACGACGGTTGTGTTGCAGGGTACGCTCGCTGCCATTTTCCGCCAGTTCTACACGCTGCTCTTGACGCAGTTTTCGGCTGTTTTTCAGAGTACGTTCGCTACCATTCTCGGTCAGTTCTACGCGCCGCTCCTGACGCTGCTTTCGGCTGTTTATCAGCGTGCGTTCGCTGCCGTTCTCTGCCAATTTTACGTGCTGCTCCTGACGTAGTTTTCGGCTGTTTTCCAGAGTGCGCTCGCTGCCGTTTTCGACAATTAGCAGGGTTTCATTCGCCTGCAGTTGGCTAGCGCTGATTACGGCCAGTAGTGCCAGGGTATGCGTCAAACGGCGAGTTATGTTGAGGTGGTTCATGTTGGCTTTCCTTCAAGTCAGTTGCCGTCTCCGGCGTTGAAGTAAGCTTCTCAATTATCAGATTGTTGAGGAATAGATGTTTTAGTCAGTGATTAATTTCACTTTTTGAAATTATAGGTGTGGGGCATGAGAGCGTTTGCGCTGTGAGGCGTTGCGAACCGTGTGCCTGGCTGGCGCAGTGTATGCACTGCGACTCATCCGCCGGCATGCTCTCTTGGCGGCCAAGCGCACAAACGGCTGGCCGTCAGGTTTGCCTGGGCCTTGTCGACAAGCAGATTGATCACCCGTTTGCCGCTCGGGTCGCGACGTTACAGCTAGACGTCACTCGCGCTCTGTTCGCGCAACAACTCTTCGTCGATCAGGAATTGAATTTACGATCTGGTGCTTTAGGCATGCCTTGCAGCGTACTTGTAAGGGCCGCGAGTAAGTTCAATGAGGCTCCTACGCAAAGGGCAAACTGAGGCGCAGAATCGGCGGGGAGCAGGTTAAAGAGCAGTGTCATGATGACTGCGCCAGCCGTTTGCCCGAGCAGGCGAGCGGTCCCTTGCATGCCGCCAGCCGCACCGCTCCGACTCAGCGGCGCCGCGAGGAACATGTTGCGGTTATTGGCTACGTTGAAGAGACCGAAGCCGAGGCCGCACAGCATGGTCAGTGGCACCAGCGTCATGAGATTTTCCCGCAGCGGCCAAAGCGCAGCCCCGGCTAATCCTGTCGCGAGACAAATGCCACCCACCGAGCAAAGCCAGGCAGCCGACCATCGGTTTGATAGGCTGCCCGCCAGCGGAGCGATCAGCGCGACTGTTAAAGGCCAGGGAATCATATAGAGGCCCGTTATCAGCACCTCTTGTCCAAGGCTGTGCTGAAGGTAGAAGGGCAGCGCCACCAAGCCTGCAGTTTGCCCAGCAAAGCAGAGCACCGAGGCAATAACAGATATACGGAATGAGGTGGCTCTAAGCAGATCCAGCGGAATCAGTGGCGCTTCCTTCTGCCTTTCCCGCTTAACCAATAGCGCCAGTTGGATGGCAGAGATGGACAGTAACGCTGCAGTCAGCACGAGGTGCTCGGTGATGACGCCAATGGCGATGACCAGTGATGCAAAGGCCCCGGCATTCAATGCCATGCTCAACAGATCAACTTTGCGCGCGGTACCGTCCAGTGCTGGTAGCGCGCTGGTCGATAGCAGCACCCAGAACCCGAAGGGAAGCAGCACAGCAAACAACCATGGCCAGTCTGCCACGCTGAGCATCGCTGCTCCCAATGCAGGGCCTGCTGCTGATGACAGAGCAACTGCAAGTGCATTCCAGCCGATAGCGGAACCCAGCTGCTGACTCGGCACCACTTGGCGCAGCAGTGCAATGGCGAGCGCCATGACTGCCGCACCTCCCAGTCCCTGCAGCAACCGCGCAGCAATCAGCCAAGACAGCGTCGGGGCCAGTGCGCATACAAGCGTGGCGGCCAGAAAGAGCGCCACGCCCCAGCGGAACACCCGACGGTAGCCAAAGCTTTCACCCAGCGCTGCGCAGGGGAGCAACGCCATCAGGAGCGCCGCCTGGTTGGCCGTGATGATCCAGATGGACAGCGCAGGAGGCACTTGCAACGATTGGGCAATCGTTGGCAAGGCCATGTTGGCTATCGCCGTGTTGAGCACCACCAGCACCATGGCAGCCAGCACTGAGCTGACGGCAGCCAGACGCCTCGGTTGTGCGCGCACTGAGAGCGCGTCCACAGCATGCACCGATACAGCTGCCGGTTCAGGTTGTGTGCTGAGGCGGCCGGTTTCGGGAGCAGGGCCATGGGTCATGATTTCAACCACTCGGGCGCGCACTGGCTCGCCGGAACCCACTCACCCTCCTGCTCGACATACCGTGTCAGCGTGCGGGCCTCTTGGTCTTCCTTTTTCAAGTCCCGTTCGGTGAAGCGAAAGAGCAGCGCTGGCCCGCTAATGCACTGCGTATCGTGAATATCACCCGGCAGGTAGACCTGCGTTTGACCGGCGCTCACCCTTGTGGACCCGCGCTTTACCAGTTTCACATGGCCATCCGAGCCCTGCACTTTGGCGTAGGTGCCCATTTCTATTTCACCGTGCTGCACCGCGTAAATGACCCAGCTCCGACCATGATCATGAGGTGGCCGGTAGAGCCCTTCAGGCTCAGTGTGTGCCAGCAGTACAAATCCGTTCTCCGGGTCTCGGTGCATCTCTTGCTGGGCCAGTGCTTGCTGGTGCAGGTCAGCCAGCCAGGGTTCGGTGACAGGTGTCTTCAGGAGTTCATCCAGCTGCTGCTGGCAGCCTGCGACCACTGCAGAACTGAGCGGTCCCCAGATTGCTTGGATACGCGCAACACATCTGTTCAACGAGCTCATACAGTCTCTCCTCATTCACTTCGGTACGAATGTGCCGATGGAGGGAACTGTATGCAGCGCGCAGATGTGGCGGAAGACGCAGCGTTTGCACGTTATTGTTGCGTATGACGCTATGTGAGGGACAAGTTGGGCTACCATCAGGCCATGTCGAATCCGGACCTTAATCTGCTCATTACCCTCGACGCCGTGCTGGCTGAGGGCAGTGTTGCGCGTGCAGCCAAACGCCTGCGGCTCAGTCCTTCGGCCATGAGCCGGGCACTTGCGCGGCTGAGAGAAACCACGGGAGATCCGCTTTTAGTCAGGGCGGGACGGGGGCTCGTTCCTACTCCCAGGGCAATCGAACTTCGTGATCGCGTCAGTCAGCTTGTCCGGGATGCACAGGAGGTTTTGCGGCCAGCCGAACTTCTTGATCTAGAAAAACTCGACCGTACGTTCGCGATCAGGAGCAGTGAAGGTTTTGCTGAAAGCTTTGGCCCGGCTCTGATCGCACGAATTGCGGGGCAGGCCCCTGGAGTACGGCTGTTCTTTATGCAGAAGCCGGACAAAGACAGCAAGCCACTACGCGATGGAGTCGTGGATCTGGAAACGGGTGTGATCGATCTGGCCTCTGCCCCCGAGCTGAGAGGCCAGGCGTTGTTCAGGGATCATTACATTGGCGTGGTACGAGCCAGGCATCCACTGAGCCGCGTCACAATCACCCCGGAAAAGTATGCGGCGGGCATGCATATCTCCGTGTCACGGGAAGGATTAGAAAAAGGCCCCTTAGATGACGCGCTGCTGCAACTTGGATTGCAGCGAAAGATAGCCACCATCGTCGGTGGTTTTTCGACGGCGCTGGGGCTGGCTCGGGGCTCGGACCTCATCGCCAGCGTTCCCGAGCGTCATACCGCGAGTTTGCGCGAAGGCATGTATAGCTTTGCGCTTCCTTTGCGTACGACGGCGTTCACTGTCTCCTTGTTGTGGCATCCACGATTCAGCGCAGATCCTGCTCATCGATGGCTTCGAGATTTGATCCTGCAAGTTTGCAGGAAGGATGAATAAGCGCCCTTTTCTCTGAGCCTTCGTCGTCAATAAAAACTAGAGTGCTGTGGCTCAATGATTCTGGACATCCCGATAGGGCGTTAAGCTTCGCCCAGCTATGAAGTGTTTAATCTCTAGTGATAAAGAAATCGTACGCAAAACGGTGCGCAAATTGTTTATCGGGCCTATAAACGACCAAAGGCCAGCACGATGGCTGACCTAAGTCGTTGTTTCATATCGTGGGCCTGCACGGACTTGAACCGTGGACCAAAGGATTATGAGTCCTCTGCTCTAACCAACTGAGCTACAGGCCCCCAGAAAGCGGGGCGATTATAACGAGGCCCTGGCGCTTGCGCCAACGCTACGCGGTGCGCAGGGGAATTATCTGGTGGTTGCGGGGGTTTCCAGTGGCGTAATGCAAAACCCCCAGCCGGGGCTGGGGGTTTTGGTGTTACTCGTCGAGGAAGGAGCGTAGATGCTCGCTTCGTGACGGGTGGCGCAGCTTACGCAGTGCCTTGGCTTCGATCTGGCGGATGCGTTCGCGGGTTACATCGAACTGTTTACCAACTTCCTCGAGGGTGTGGTCGGTATTCATGTCGATGCCGAAACGCATGCGCAGGACCTTGGCTTCGCGAGCGGTGAGGCCGCCGAGGACTTCGCGGGTGGCTTCTTTGAGGCTTTCCACGGTCGCCACGTCGATCGGCGATTGCATGGTGGAGTCTTCAATGAAGTCGCCCAGGTGGGAGTCTTCGTCGTCGCCGATCGGGGTTTCCATGGAGATCGGCTCTTTGGCGATCTTCAATACCTTGCGGATTTTGTCCTCAGGCATTTCCATGCGCTCACCCAGTTCTTCTGGAGTAGGCTCGCGGCCCATTTCCTGAAGCATCTGACGGGAGATGCGGTTGAGCTTGTTGATCGTCTCGATCATGTGCACCGGAATACGGATGGTGCGGGCCTGGTCGGCGATCGAGCGAGTGATTGCCTGACGAATCCACCAGGTGGCATAGGTCGAGAACTTGTAGCCGCGACGGTATTCGAACTTGTCCACCGCTTTCATCAGGCCGATGTTGCCTTCCTGAATCAGGTCGAGGAACTGCAGGCCGCGGTTGGTGTACTTTTTGGCGATCGAGATCACCAGGCGCAAGTTGGCTTCAACCATCTCTTTCTTCGCGCGGCGGGCCTTGGCCTCACCGATCGACATGCGACGGTTGATGTCTTTGATTTCGCCGATGGTCAGGCTGCATTCGGCTTCCAGGGCGATCAGCTTTTGCTGGCAGCGCTGGATGTCCGGTTGCACGCGACCGATAGCTTCGGCGTACTTGCTTTTGCCTTTGGCCAGAGCGTCGCTCCAGCTTTCGTCGATTTCATTGCCTGGGAACAGGCGCAGGAAGTCGGCGCGAGGCATGCGTGCGTCACGCACACACAGTTGCATGATGGCGCGTTCTTGGGCGCGGATGCGCTCCAGGGCGCTGCGCACCTTGACCACCAGTACGTCGAATTGCTTCGGTACCAGTTTGATCGGCATGAACAGCTCGGCCAGGGCCAGCAGTTCAGCAATGGCTTGCTTGCTGCCACGACCGTGCTTCTTCAGGGCCTTTCTGGTTTTCTCCAGCTGATCGGCAACGGCGCCGAAACGCTGGCGGGCGATCTCTGGATCGGGGCCGGTTTCGACCTCGTCTTCTTCCTCGGCGCCTTCTTTCTCTTCTTCGTCATCGGCTTTATCCGCCGCTGGGGCGATTTCGATAACGGGCTCGGCTTCGGGCGGCGGCGGAATGCCGTCATCCGGGTCGATATAGCCGCTGAAGACGTCGGTCAGGCGACCGGCTTCGGTGGTGACGCGGGTGTACTCGGCCAGGATGCCGTCAACGGTGCCTGGGAAGTGGGCGATGGCGCCCATCACTTCACGGATACCTTCCTCGATGCGTTTGGCGATTTCGATCTCGCCTTCGCGGGTGAGGAGCTCCACGGTGCCCATTTCACGCATGTACATGCGCACTGGGTCAGTGGTGCGGCCAATGTCGGTTTCTACGGCGGCCAGTGCGGCAGCAGCTTCTTCGGCAGCAGCTTCGTCGGTATCAGCTTCAGCCAGGAGCAGGGCATCGGCATCCGGAGCGGTTTCGAATACGTTGATGCCCATGTCGTTGATCATGCGGATGATGTCTTCGACCTGTTCCGGATCGGAGATTTCTTCCGGCAGGTGGTCGTTGACGTCCGCATAAGTCAGGTAACCCTGCTCACGACCACGGCTGATTAACTCTTTGAGGCGGGACTGTTGTTGCGCTTTTCCGGACATAACACCCTATCCATTGAAGGTCTTGGCGGGCAAAAAACAAGCCGCGGATTATACCCGAGAAAGCCCCTTATGCGCCAGTTGGGGGCGAGGTAATTGCGGCGGTGTTGCGGCTGAGCAGGTTACGTAGCTGATCTTTTTCTTCGGGGCTCAGTTCACTTTGACGGGCTTTGAGCAGCAAATGTTCCAAGCTGCGCTCGCGTTGGCGCGCTGCAAGTCTAGTTATAGTGTCGAAAAACTGTTGTTCAAGGCTGTCGGCTGAAATCAGCCATTCCTTCTCGGCCAGGGCCTGCAGCAGGCGGCCTTGCTCGGTTCCGTGCCAGCGCGCAATTAGTTGCAGGCTGCGCAGCTTGGGGTTTTTCTGTAGGGCGCCGAGCAGCGCGACCAGCAGTTGGGCGTAGGTGTCGTCTTCGGCGGCGAAGTGGCTGGCGTCCTCAACTTTATGCGCCAGTGCTGGGTGATGCAGCAGTGTGCGCAGGGCGGTGAGGGTGGGCGATTCGACGCTGACTGGCTTGCGCGGTGCGCGCGGTTGATCGTCGCGGCCGCCCTTTTTCCAGTTTTTGTCTTTGTAGCCGCTCTTGCCGTCGCCTTTTTTCCAGGTTTTTTGTGACTCGAAGTCGGCGGCAGGCGGTTCGATGTAGTGGGCGTAGTCGGCAATATCGCCATAATCCGGCGGGCTGTCGTGCTGGCCTGTGCTGATGTTGCTGTAGTCCGGGTAGTCGGGCGCGGCACTGGATTGGCTGGCGGGTGTGCTGCGGCTTGCCGGGGGTGCGCTGTTGTCGTTGCTGAGGCCGGTAATTTCGCTCAGGCGTTGGCGCATCAATGTGCGCAGGTTGGCGCCGGGGATCTTGTCGATCAGCGGGGCGGCCAGGGTCATCAGGTGAGCCTTGCCTTCCAGCGAGCGCGGGTCGGCTTCCTGGGTCAGTTGCTGGAAGAAGTAATCGGCCAGTGGCTGAGCTTGCTGGGTGATGCGGGCGCGAAAGGCGTCTGTGCCTTCGGCGCGAACCAAGGTGTCGGGGTCTTCGCCTTCGGGCAGAAACAGAAAGCGTGCGCGGCGACCGTCCTGCAGGCTGGGCAGGGTCGCTTCGAGTGCGCGCCAGGCGGCTTTGCGGCCGGCTGAGTCGCCGTCAAAACAGAACAGCACGCTGGGCACGATGCGAAACAGGCGCTTGAGGTGTTCTTCGCTGGTGGCGGTGCCGAGCGTGGCGACGGCGTTGCGCAGGCCTTGCTGGGCCAGGGCGATAACGTCCATGTAGCCCTCAACCACCATGATCTCGTCGAGATGGCGATTGCTCTGGCGCGCCTCATACAGGCCGTAGAGTTCCTGGCCTTTATGGAAGACCGGGGTTTCCGGCGAGTTCAAATACTTGGGTTTGTCGTCGCCCAGTACCCGGCCGCCGAAGGCGATGATGCGTCCGCGGCTGTCGCGAATGGGGAAAATCACCCGGTCGCGAAAGCGGTCGTAGCGTTTGACCTTCTCGGGGTTCTCGGCGTTTTCCACCAGCAGGCCGGCGTCGATCAGGTGCTTCTGCGCCAGGTTGTCGCCACCCAGATGTTTGTAGAGGTTGTCCCAGCCTGGCGGGGCGAAGCCGAGGCCGAAGTCGCGGGCAATTTCGCCGGACAGGCCGCGGCCTTTCAGGTAGTCGACGGCCGCTTTGCGGGTCGGGTGGCTTTTCAGGGCCTGGCGGTAAAACTCGGCGGCGGCTGTTAATAGCGGATACAGCGGTGAGTCAGTGGGCTGGCGCGGTGTGTGCGGGCGGCCGCTTTCTTCGCGCGGCACTTCCATGCCGGCCTGCTTGGCCAGGTCTTCCACGGCCTGGACGAAGTCCAGATGGTCGTGGTCCATGATAAAGCCGAGGGCGTTGCCGCCGGCGCCACAGCCAAAGCAGTAGTAGAACTGTTTATCGGGGCTGACGCTGAAGGAGGGAGTTTTCTCCTTGTGGAACGGGCAGCAGGCGCTGTAATTCTTGCCGGCTTTTTTCAGTTGCACGCGCGAACTCACCACGTCGACGATGTCGGTGCGGTTGAGGAGGTCGTCGATAAACGATTGTGGAATCAGGCCGGCCATAAGGGGTCAGGATACTGCTCGAAGGCGGTGACTGGGCAGGCGGATAAAACAAAAAAACTCCGGCCATTCGCGAATCTGCGAAGCGGAGTGGTGCTCAATAAAACGCAATGCCCGACCGAGGTCGGGCATTGTGCTGAAGCGCTAGCTGTGCGACGTGTAACTTAGTACATGCGCACGTGACGGCGCTGTTCGCGCTGCACTTTCTTCGCGTGACGCTTAACAGCGGCTGCTGCCTTGCGCTTACGCTCAGAGGTGGGCTTTTCGTAGAATTCGCGGCTGCGCACTTCAGCCAGTACACCGGCCTTTTCGCAGGAGCGCTTGAAGCGACGCAGAGCTACGTCGAAGGGTTCGTTCTCTTTAACTTTGACGGCTGGCATCCAGGGCTTACCTTCACAATGTACCGATGGTGAACGCACTCCTGGCAAATGGCACGGGAGAACGTCGGTTTTTAAGGGTTGCGGATGTTAACCCCTTGGCGCGAGGAATGCAAAGCCTCTGATCGAAAACCGCTGGTCGGTGCCCGGGGTGGGCATTATCATGCGCGCCTTCGATTTTGCCCACCCTTAAAGGCGCAAACCCATGCTAGTGCTGGGATTAGAGACTTCCTGCGACGAAACCGGCGTCGCGTTATACGACAGTGAGCGCGGTCTGTTGGCCGATGCGCTGTTCAGTCAAATTGATTTGCACCGTGCCTACGGCGGCGTGGTGCCGGAGTTGGCCTCGCGCGATCACGTCAAGCGCATGCTGCCGCTGATCCGCCAGGTGCTGGAGGAGGCGGGGTGTACGGCTCAGGATATTGACGCCATTGCCTATACCGCGGGCCCCGGCCTGGTCGGTGCCTTGCTGGTGGGCGCTTCGTGCGCCCAGGCGCTGGCGTTTGCCTGGGAGATTCCGGCGCTGGGCGTGCACCACATGGAAGGTCATTTGCTGGCGCCAATGCTGGAAGAGCAGCCGCCGCAGTTTCCGTTCGTCGCTTTGTTGGTGTCGGGTGGCCATACCCAGTTGGTACGCGTGGATGGCATCGGCCGTTATGCGTTGCTCGGCGAGTCGCTGGACGATGCCGCTGGCGAGGCCTTCGACAAGACCGCCAAGATGCTCGGGCTGGTCTATCCGGGCGGCCCAGAGATTGCGCGCCTGGCTGAACGTGGCGTGCCTGGGCGGTTTGTTTTCCCCCGGCCGATGACCGATCGGCCGGGGCTGGACTTCAGTTTCAGCGGCTTGAAGACTTTTGCCCTGAATACCTGGCAGCAACAGCGCACCGGTGGCGAGGCTGACGAGCAGGTTCGTTGTGATATCGCCCTGGCGTTTCAGCAGGCGGTGGTTGAAACCCTGACCATCAAATGCAAGCGCGCGCTGAAGCACACGCATTTGAAGAGTCTGGTTATCGCCGGTGGCGTGAGTGCCAATCAGGCATTGCGCAGCGGCCTGGAGAAGATGCTCAAGGAGCTCGGTGGTCAGGTCTTCTACGCGCGGCCACGGTTCTGTACCGATAACGGTGCGATGATCGCGTATGCGGGCTGTCAGCGCCTGCTGGCGGGGCAGCAGGACGGCCCGGCGATTGGTGTGCAGGCTCGTTGGCCAATGGAGCAATTGTTGCCGCTATGAGGCAGCTGCAGGTTGATCGCTCAAAAATGCCGTTCGCGCCCGGCGAACAGGTCGCGTAAATTGCCGCGGTGGCGCCAGACAATCAGGCCGCACAGCGCGCTCATGGGCAGCAGGGCGCCGGGTTGTTGCCAGGCCAGCAAGGGCAGTGTCAGCGGTGTGGCAATCAGCGCAGCGAGGGAACTGATGCGGGTCAGCTGAAAGCTCAGCAGCCAGGCGCCTACCGCCAGTAAAGCCGCGGGCGGATAGAGGCCCAGGAGCATGCCGGCGGCAGTGGCCACGCCCTTGCCGCCACGGAAGCGAAAAAACACCGGGTAGAGGTGACCAACGACTGCCGCCAGACCAATCCAGGCTTGTTGCTGGATGCTGAAGTGCCAAGCCGCCGCCACCAGTACTGGCAGCAGGCCTTTGCTCAAGTCACCGAGCAGGGTGAGGATGGCCAGTTTCTTTCCTGCCAGGCGTAACATGTTGCTGGCGCCGGGGTTGCCTGAACCGCCATCACGGGGGTCGGGGCCGCCCGCCAGGCGACTGAGCAGGATGGCAAACGACAAGGAGCCGAGCAGGTAGGCGAGGAACGCCAAGAGCCAAAACATGGTTTCCATTCCGGGGCGGGTAAGCCCCGATTCTAACGGCGCATGGCGCCCTTGTCGTGCCGGAGCAGCGTACGTGGACAGAGTGTTTATCGAAGGGCTGGAGGTCGATACGGTGATCGGCGCCTATGACTGGGAGCGCGAGATTCGCCAGTGCCTGCGCCTGGACTTGAGCTTCGCCTGGGACAACCGCAAGCCGGCGGCCAATGATGACCTGAGCCTGGCGTTGGATTACGCCACGGTCTCGACGCGCATTCAGGCCTTTGCCCAGGACGCGCAATTTATCCTGGTGGAAACCTTCGCCGAGCGCCTGGCGGCGCTGCTGATGGACGAATTTCACATTCCCTGGCTGCGCCTCAAGCTGACCAAGCCCGGCGCCGTGCCGGCTGCCAGTGGTGTCGGCGTGGAGATCGAGCGCGGATGCCTGTGACGCGGATATTTCTTGGCCTCGGCAGCAATATCGAGCGCGAACGGCACCTGCGCGCCGGGCTCGATGCCTTGGCCGGCTTTGTCGGTTCCCTGCAGTGCTCACCGGTGTTCGAGAGCGAGCCGGTGGGTATCAGCAGTGGCCCATTCTTCAATCTGGTGGTGTCGGGCGAGACCGATTTGACACTGGCGGAGTTGGACCAGCGACTGAAGCTGATCGAGGCCGACAATGGCCGCTACGCCCCCGGCCGCAAGGGACTGCCGCTGGATATCGATGTGCTGCTGTATGGCGAGCAGGTGGGCGATTTTGATGGCCTGGTGCTGCCACGGGCTGAAATCCTCAAAAATGCCTTTGTGCTTTGGCCGCTGGCTTTGCACGCGCCGCATACCGTGCATCCCGGCGTGCAGCGTTGCTTTGCCGACCTCTGGCAGACAGCGCAGATTGAGCAGCAGCTGTGGCCGGTGGCGTTCAGCTGGCGTGAGCAGCCGCTAACGCCCGCGGCCTTGTGCGCCGAGTATCCGGCCAAGCCCTGATCAGGGGGTGCTGACGATAATCGCCACGCGACGGTTTTCGCTGCGCCCTTCGGCGGTGGCGTTGTCGGCAATTGGCTTGCTTTGGCCCATGCCGTGGGTCGCAATCAGCTGCGCATCCATGCCTGCACTTTGCATCACGGTTGCCACCGTCTGCGCGCGGCGCAGTGACAGCTGCTGGTTATACGCCGCCTGGCCGACATTGTCGGTGTGGCCCTCCAGACGCACCTGCTGAATACCGACACCCAGCAGGGCGCGGGTGATTTGCGTCAGTTGGGCGTTGCTGGCGCTGGAGACGACTTCGGAGTTGGTGTCGAACAGCACTTTTCCGGAGAGGCCCAGCTCCCAGCCATCTTCGGTCCACTGGAAACCATTGCTCTTGAGCACTGCCACCTGTTCGGCGCTGAGGCCCTTGGGGGCGCTCTGGCAGCCGCTGAGGAGTGCTGCGCCGAGCACGCTGATCAACATCAATCGAATTAAACTGCGCACGATGAAGTTCCTTTTCAGTTGGTAATTGAGTTCTGGCTTTTGGCCATGGTTCGTCCGCCCTGGTTGCGCTTGGCTTGATACATGGCGACATCCGCTTTGTGCACGAGCGCTTCAGGATTGTCGGCATGCTTCGGGTACAGGGCGATGCCGATACTGAGTGAGTTGGTGATGCTGCCGCCTTCGGGAAGGGCGATGGGCGCGCGCATGCTGTCGATGATCTTGTCGGCGATCAGTGCCGCGTCATTTTCATGGTGGATGGGCTCGAGCAGCACCGCAAACTCGTCGCCACCCAGGCGCGCGACGGTGTCACCTTCACGCAGCTGGGCGCGCAGGCGCTGGGCGATGGCGATCAGCACAGCGTCGCCAGCGGCATGGCCGAGCTGATCGTTGATCTCCTTGAAGCGGTTGCTGTCGAGAAACATCACCGCCATCTGGGTGTTGCTGTCGCGGGCTTGGCGCATGCTGCCGAGCAGGCGCGATTCGAAAAAGGCGCGGTTGGGCAGCCCGGTCAGTGCATCGTGGCTGGCTTGGTGCGCCAGCGAGGCATTCTCGCGCTCCAGTTGGTGCTGCCAGGCCTCAAGTTGATCGAGCAGGGCGTTGAAGTTCTCGGCCAGCTCGTTGAGGTCGGCGATCGGGGTGGCCGGCACGCGCTCGTTGAAGGTGCGCTGCGTAGAAATACTGTGCGCCACGTGCGACAGGTTGCGCAGTGGTTCGGTAATCGCCCGTTGTATGCGTTTGGAGCCATAGATCGCGCCCAATGCACTGAGCGCCAGGCTGGCCAGCAGACCGAACAGGCCGCCGAGCAGGAAACGCAGCAGGGTGGTGCCTTGGCCGCTGAGGTGCAGTGCGCCTATCTGTTGGCCCTGGTAGGTGATGGGCTGGATCACCACGTCCGGCAGCAGCAGGTGGGCGATGGCTTGCTCGGCGCTGTTCAGTACCGTGCTGTTGGGGGCGTCCAGGCGGGCGAGCAGCGCGCCATTTTTATCGAAAACGGCCAACTGGGCGATTTCTTCGCTCTTGCAGACCTGTTCCAGGGTTTCACGCACGGCGGTGCGGTCATTGAACACCACGGCAGCTTCCAGGGTGTACGCCAGGGAGCGGGCAATTAGTTGCAGGTTATGGCCGGCGTAGGTGCTGAGTGCCAGCAGGCTGACCAGGGTCAGCGACAGGCTGGTCAGCCCCATGGCCAGCAGGGCGACGCGCAGGTGCGCGCTCTGCAGCAGGCGGCGCAGGCTGAGGCGCTGTTGAATGACTTTGGGCTTTCTGCGGTTCATGGCTGTGGGCCTGCACGCTTGCCCAGCTGCAGCACGTTGGGGTGAATGCGGATGCCGCTGCGGGCGACAGCGTCTAGGTTGACCTTGAACGCCACATGCTCATCGCTGATGCCGAGGCAGAACAGACTGCCTTCGCTGCAGGCCTGGCTGGCTTCACTGATGGTCAGGATCGGTTTGCCGACCAGGCGGCTGAATAGCTCGATGCGCTGGCTTTCTTCGATTACGCCGAGGTAGACAGCTTCACAGTCGGTTTCCAGCAGCGGACTGTCGATTAGCAGGCGTTTGGCTTGTACCGGCAGGCGGGATTCCAGCTCGTGATTTTGCCACAGCAAGTCGGCGTACTCGGTTGGCGCGATCACACACAGGCGCAGGCTTTGCGGCTGCTGCGGCCAACGGGCATAGCTGAGAATACCGTGCACCACGTGGGCGACCTGAGTGGCGCGCAGTGTGGCGCTCTCCGGGGTGGATTCGGCCTGGGTCAGCGCCGACCAGAGTGTCAGCAGGACGGTGCAGAGAACGTTTCGATTGGCGCGCATAAACACTGAACGATTGAGATACAAGGTGAGGTCTCCGGCGTGGCCTGTTCGGCGCTGATGCACGCGCGTTGGCGCGTGGCAAGGCAGGCTCTTGTTAAGTAAAGCTCATGCGCTCAGTTTTTGGCGTCAAAAAACATGCTTGTATTGGCTGGAGGCCTAGTGCTGCAAGGCCTGCAGCCTATCAGTGTGCGGCGGGCGGCGCTACGGTCGTGCGGTGTTCTGCCGAAATTGCTGCAGCGCCTGCAGGCGTGCTTCCTGCAATGCGGCGCCCAGTGCGGCACCCTGCAGGCCGCGTTCAAGCAGCGGTTGTACGGCCACCGCACGGGCTGCGTGCATGGCGGCGCGCAGGTAGTCGGCTTGCGGGTAGGCGCGCTGCTCGAAGCCCAGGCGGCCGCGGGCATCCATCTCGCAGGCGGCGATAAATTCTTCAAAACGCTGCGGACGGCGGAACACATCGAAACCTTGCAGCAGCTTGAGCAGGGTGGCGGCCTTGAGCTCCAGCGCGCGATGGCCGTGGGTGTGGAACTCGCCGACCTGCACGGCCAGCTCCTGGCAATCCTTGGGCGCCTTGTAGCGTTGATTGATTGCGCGGATCAGCTTCAGCCCCGTGCGCTCGTGGGCGATATGCCGGGGCCACTCGGCCTCTGGCGTTAGGCCCTTGCCGACATCGTGCAGCAGGCAGGCCCAGCGCACCGTCAGTGGCTGCTGGTGTTCGGCGCATTGGCGCAGCACGCTGAGCACGTGCTCGCCGGTGTCGATTTCCGGGTGATGGGCGGCGGGCTGCGGGACACCGAACAGCGCGTCAACTTCCGGCAGCAGCTCTTGTAGGGCGCCACACGCGTGCAGTACGCGGATGAACACGTCTGGGCGCGGCTCCATCAGGGCGCGGGAGATTTCCTTCCAGCTGCGTTCGGCGGTCAGTGCCTGCAATTCACCGGATTCGCTGAGTTGGCGCATCAACGCCAGGGTTTCATCGGCCACGTGAAAGCCCAGGGGTGCGTAGCGCGCGGCAAAACGGGCGACGCGCAGCACCCGCAGCGGGTCTTCGGCGAAGGCCGGGGATACATGGCGCAGCAGGCGGGCTTCGAGGTCGCGCTGGCCGCCGTAGGGGTCGTACAACTGGCCCTGGGCGTCTTCGGCCATGGCGTTGATAGTCAGGTCGCGGCGAATCAGGTCGTCTTCGACGCTGACGTCCGGGCTGGCGAAGAAGGTGAAGCCACCGTAGCCCTGGCCGGATTTGCGCTCGGTGCGGGCGAGGGCGTATTCCTCGCCCGTTTGCGGGTGGAGAAACACCGGGAAGTCGTCGCCGACCGGGCGAAAGCCCTGGGCCAGCATCTGTTCAACCGTAGCGCCTACCACCAGCCAGTCGATGTCGGTGACCGGTTGACCGAGCAAGCGGTCGCGCACGGCGCCGCCGACCTTGTAAATCTGCATGGGAACTCCTTCGTCAGGCCTACAGCATACCGTCTGAACCGGGAGTATGGCGCTTAGCGGGCCATGGGCACTTGTTGCAGCAGGGCGTTGCTGGCCTTGTGCAGTTGCTCGTCGCTGTCCCAGGCGGGGCTGAGGCCGGTGTCGACCTGGCCTTCCCAGAGCACGTGGTCCTGCAGGTCGGTAAGGCGCAGGTGCAGGGTGGCACGCTCTTCCTTGAGGCGGTGCACGCTCTGGTAAGGGCCAAGGAGGCCAGGCGGTGGTAGATCGGTGCTGAGTTCAACGGGTTCGCTGCGCAGCCCCAGCCAGTAGTAAGCGCGCAGTTGCGCTGGCGAGCCTTCACGGTAACCGCGCAGGCTCAGGCCGTCGCGCAGCAGGCTGGTGAGCAGGGTCGCGCGTTCGGCGGGGGCTTGGCTGTCGTTGCTGGCGCTTACGGCGATCAGCTGCACACTGCTGAGGTCGCGCAGGCCGGGTTGGGCAGGGGTTGTCACCTGCGGCAACAGCAGGTGGCTGGAGCAGGTGGCTAAGGCCAGGCACACCAGCAAAACGGGGAATATGCGCATTAGCCGAGGGCTCCGGGGAAATGCCAGCATGCTCACCACGGTCAGCGCCTCGGTCAACCAATCAAATGGGTGGCATGGCCAGGTCCAGGCGTGGCAGCTCGCTGTCATTCTTGGGTGGGACGTGCAGGGTGCTTATCAGTTGCTCGCCTTGGCGGCTTTCCAGATGAATATCAAAGCCCCACAGGCGGTGCAGGTGCTTGAGCACCTCTTCGGTGGAGTCGCCCAGGGGTTTGCGCTCGTGTTGCTGGTGGCGCAGGGTCAGTGAGCGGTCGCCGCGGCGGTCGATGCTCCAGATCTGGATATTGGGCTCGCGGTTGCCCAGGTTGTATTGCGCGGCTAGCAGTTCACGGATGCTGCGGTAGCCGTTCTCATCGTGGATGGCAGGCACCAGCAGGTCTTCGCGGCGATCGTCGTCGAGGATGCTGAACAGCTTGAAGTCGCGGATCACCTTGGGCGACAGGTACTGCAGGATAAAACTCTCGTCCTTGAAGCTCTGCATGGCGAATTTCAAGGTGGCCAGCCAGTCGCTGCCGGCGATGTCGGGGAACCACAGGCGGTCTTCTTCGGTCGGCTCTTCACAGATCCGGCGGATATCGCGGTACATGGCAAAGCCCAGGGCATAGGGGTTGATGCCGCTGTAGTAGGGGCTGTCGAAGCCAGGTTGGGCGATCACACCAGTATGGTATTGGAGGAACTCCAGCATAAAGCCGTCGGTGACCAGGCCTTCGTCATACAGGTCGTTCATCAGGGTGTAGTGCCAGAAGGTGGCCCAGCCCTCGTTCATCACCTGAGTCTGGCGTTGCGGGTAAAAATACTGCGAGATCTTGCGCACGATGCGCACCACTTCGCGTTGCCAGGGCTCCAGCAGGGGCGCGTGTTTTTCCAGAAAATAAAGGATGTTCTCCTGTGGTTCGGCGGGGAAGCGTGCATTGTCCTTGTCAGCACCCTTGCTGGCGCCTTTCGGTATGGTGCGCCAGAGGTCGTTGATCTGCTTTTGCAGGTGCTCTTCGCGGTCCTGCTGGCGCTGGCGTTCTTCCTCGGCAGAAATCGGGTAAGGGCGTTTGTAGCGGTCGACGCCGTAGTTCATCAGAGCGTGGCAGGAGTCCAGCAGCTCCTCGACGGCATCGATGCCGTGGCGCTCTTCGCATTGCATGATGTACTGCTTGGCAAACACCAGGTAGTCGATGATCGAGCTGGCATCGGTCCAGGTGCGGAACAGGTAGTTGCCCTTGAAGAAGCTGTTGTGGCCGTAGCAGGCGTGGGCCACTACCAGGGCTTGCATGCAGATGGTGTTTTCTTCCATCAGGTAGGCGATGCACGGGTCGGAGTTGATCACGATCTCGTAGGCCAGGCCCATTTGGCCGCGGCTGTAGGACTTTTCCGTGCTGAGAAAATGCTTGCCGTAGGACCAGTGGTGATAGCCCAGCGGCATGCCGACGGAGGCGTAGGCGTCCATCATCTGCTCGGCGGTGATCACCTCGATCTGGTTCGGATAGGTGTCCAGGGCATAGCGTTTGGCCAGGCGAGCGATCTCGTGGTCGTAGCTACGAATCAGCTCGAAGGTCCATTCCGAACCCGTGGACAGCGGTTGTGCGGCCCGTTCACCGGGTGCTTTGCTGGGTGGGGTCATGTCGCCAGTCTCCGTTGAAAGAGTTCGCGAAATACCGGGTAAATGTCGCCGCTGGAGATCAGCTGTTGCTGGGCAAAACTATCGGCAAAGGCCGCGCCGACCTGTTCATATTCGAGCCACAGTGCTTGGTGCTCGCGGGGGGTGATCTCGACGTAGGTGAAGTACTGCATGAACGGCATGATCTGCTTGATCAGAATGTCGCGGCACACCGGTGAGTCGTCATTCCAGTTGTCGCCGTCGGACGCCTGGGCGGCGTAGATGTTCCATTCGTTGACCGCATAGCGCTCGGCCATGATCTCCTGCATCAGTTTCAGGGCGCTGGAGACGATGGTGCCGCCGGTCTCGCGGGAATAGAAAAACTCCTCCTCGTCGACCTCTTTTGCGCTGGTGTGGTGGCGGATGAATACCACCTCGATCTTGTCGTAATTGCGCTTGAGGAACAGATAAAGAAGGATGAAGAAGCGCTTGGCCACATCCTTGGTAGCCTGGGTCATGGAGCCGGAAACGTCCATCAGGCAGAACATCACGGCTTTCGAACTGGGGTTGGGCTGTTTGGCCAGCAGGTTGTACTTGAGGTCGAAGGTGTCGAGAAAGGGCACGCGCTTGATGCGCGCGCGCAACTGGCTGATTTGCTCTTCTTGCAGGCGAATGTCGTCGAAGTTGTCCGGTTCGTCGCGCAGCAGGCGCTCCAGTTCGGCCATGCAGCTGCGCAGTTTGGCCCGGCTGCTGCCCGACAGGGCGATGCGTCGGGCGTGGGCTGAGCGTAGGGTGCGGACGATATTGATCCGCGAGGGATTGCCGTCATTGCTGATGCCGGCGCGTACGGTCTTGAAGGTTTCGCTGCCGGTCAGGTGGCGTTTTACTAGGTTGGGCAGCTCCAGGTCCTCGAACATGAAGTCGAGAAACTCTTCCTGGGTGATCTGGAATACGAACTCGTCGATGCCCTCGCCGGAGTTGCTGGCTTTACCTGCGCCTTTGCCGCCGCTTCCGTCGCTGGGGCGGGCGATTTGCTCGCCGCTGACGAACTCCTTGTTGCCGGGGTGGACCACCGTCTGCTTGCCGCCGCGGCCGTGGTGCAGCACCGGTTCGTCGGTATCACGGCCAGGAATGCTGATCTGCTCGCCGTGCTCCATGTCGGTGATCGAGCGGCGACTGACGGCCTCTTCCACGGCCTTCTTGATGTGCTCGCGGTAACGGCGCAGAAAGCGCTGCCGGTTCACCGTGCTCTTGTTCTTGCCGTTCAGGCGGCGGTCTATCACATAGCTCATGGCAACTCCTTTGAACCCGCGTGCAGGGCAGACGGATTCGCCAGGCGGCGGTCAAACAGCCTGGCGGCAACAACGACCGGTCGCTTACTGCGACTTGCGCACCCGCAGGTACCACTCGGACAGCAGGCGCACCTGTTTCTCGGTGTAGCCACGCTCGACCATGCGGGTGATGAAATCGTTGTGTTTTTGCTGGTCCTCCTTGCTGGCTTTGGCGTTGAAGCTGATAACGGGCAGCAGGTCTTCGGTGTTGGAGAACATTTTCTTCTCGATCACCACCCGCAGCTTCTCGTAGCTCAGCCAGGTTGGGTTCTTGCCATTGTTGTTGGCGCGGGCACGCAGGACGAAGTTGACGATTTCGTTGCGGAAATCTTTCGGGTTGCTGATGCCGGCGGGTTTTTCGATCTTCTCCAACTCCTCGTTGAGGGCCACGCGGTTGAGAATTTCGCCGGTTTCCGGGTCGCGGTATTCCTGATCCTGAATCCAGAAGTCGGCGTACAGCACATAGCGGTCGAAGATGTTTTGCCCGTATTCGCTGTAGGACTCCAGGTAGGCGGTCTGGATTTCCTTGCCGATAAACTCGATGTAGCGCGGCGCCAGGTATTCCTTCAGGTAGCGCAGGTAGCGTTCGCGCACCTCGGCAGGGAATTGCTCTTGCTCGATCTGCTGTTCCAGTACGTACAGCAGGTGCACCGGGTTGGCGGCGATCTCGTGGGGGTCGAAGTTGAACACCTTGGAGAGGATCTTGAAGGCGAAGCGGGTCGACAGGCCATTCATGCCCTCGTCGACGCCGGCGCTGTCGCGATACTCCTGCAGCGACTTGGCCTTGGGGTCGGTGTCCTTGAGGTTTTCGCCGTCATACACGCGCATCTTCGAGTAGACGTTGGAGTTTTCCGGCTCCTTGAGGCGGCTCAAGACCGAGAACTGGGCGAGCATCTTCAGGGTGTCCGGGGCGCAGTGGGCATTGGCCAGGGAGCTGTTGGTGAGCAGCTTCTCGTAGATCTTGATCTCGTCGCTGACGCGCAGGCAGTAGGGCACCTTGACGATGTAGATGCGGTCGATAAAGGCTTCGTTGTTCTTGTTGTTGCGGAAGCTGTGCCACTCGGACTCGTTGGAGTGCGCCAGCAGGATGCCCATAAACGGAATCGCGCCGAGGCCTTCGGTGCTGTTGTAGTTGCCTTCCTGAGTGGCCGTCAGCAGCGGATGCAGCACCTTGATCGGCGCCTTGAACATCTCGACGAATTCCATCAGCCCTTGGTTGGCGCGGCACAGGGCGCCGGAGTAGCTGTAGGCGTCGGCATCGTTCTGTGGGTATTCCTCCAGCTTGCGGATGTCGACCTTGCCGACCAGTGCGGAGATGTCCTGGTTGTTCTCATCGCCCGGTTCGGTCTTGGCCACGGCGATCTGGTTGAGGATCGATGGGTAGAGTTTGACCACGCGGAACTGGCTGATGTCGCCGCCGTACTCGGCCAGGCGCTTGGCCGCCCAGGGCGACATGATGGTGGACAGGTAGCGCTGCGGAATGCCGAAGTCTTCTTCGAGGATGGCGCCATCCTCGGCGGCATTGAACAGCCCTAGAGGTGACTCGAACACCGGCGAGCCCTTGATCGCATAGAAGGGCACTTTCTCCATCAGGTGCTTGAGTTTCTCCGCCAGCGACGACTTTCCGCCACCCACCGGGCCGAGCAGGTAGAGGATCTGTTTCTTCTCCTCCAGGCCTTGGGCCGCGTGGCGGAAATAGGCGACGATCTGGTCAATGCACTCTTCCATGCCATGGAAGTCGGCGAAGGCCGGGTAGCGGCGGATCACCTTGTTGGAGAAGATCCGCGACAGCCGCGAGTTGCTGGTGGTGTCCACCAGTTGCGGCTCGCCAATGGCCATCAGCAGGCGCTCGGCGGCGGTGGCGTAGGCGCTGCGATCCTGTTTGCACAGGTCGAGGTACTCCTGCAGGGAGTACTCCTCCTGGCGAGTGGCCTCGAAGCGGTTCTGGAAGTGGCTGAAAATAGTCATGACGTCACCTCGCGGGGCTCGGAGTCGCCATGGGACCAGTCGTGCAGTGGTTGCCACGCAGCTGACGTGAATCCCCCGGGACACCAAAAGATCTCATCAATGGCCATGAGCTGCGGGCAGCTCGTTCTGATCAAGCAGGGCCTATGGCAAAGAATAGTTCGGAATCGGCGAGGTCAAGGGCTGGCGCGCCGCCCGTCTGCCGATTTGTCGGTGCAGGGCGCGGCGGCGGCGGGCTGGGCGGGGGAAAATTTTTATTCGGCGGGGCTTTGACTAACCTCGGCGGGGTAGGTGCTGCGCCATAGCTCGATACCGCCGTCGAGGCTGTAGACCTCGGCAAAGCCTTGGCCGACCAGGTAAGCAGCGGCGCTTTGACTGGAGTTGCCGTGGTAGCAGACCACCACCAGTGGCTGGTCGAGATCGGCCTTGGCGATAAAGTCGTGCAGGGAGTGGTTGTCCAGGTGCTGGGAGCCGCTGATATGGCCCATGGCGAAGCTTTGTGGGTCACGGATATCGACCACTACGCCACCCTGGGCGCGCAGGGCCTGAGCCTGGGCTGGGGCGATGCGTTTGAAGTCAGTCATGGGCTTGCCTCGCTGCGGGGTTGTTCGTGGGTTGTGGTGGGTGCGGCAGGGCGCCGCTGTTCGTGGCACTGGCACAGGTGTTTGGCGCCGCTGTCGAGGTTCAACAGGGTCATGGCGCCGCCCCATACGCAGCCGCTGTCCAGGGCGAACAGGTTGGGTTGGGTGCAGCGCCCTTCGAGGGCTGCCCAGTGGCCAAAAATGATTTTATGGCTGCGGGTCTTGCGGTTGTTGTAGCTGAACCAGGGGGCGAAGCCGGCGGGGGCACTGTCGACGCCCTCCTTGCTCTTCAGGTCGAGGCTGCCATCGGCGCTGCAGAACCGCATGCGCGTCAGGTAATTGGTGATCACCCGCAGGCGGGCAATACCTTGCAGGTCCTTGTCCCAACGGTTCGGCTGATTGCCATACATGCCCTCGAGAAACAGCGGCAGGCGCGTGTCATCGCGCAAGGCGTCTTCCACCTCCGTCGCGCGCTTGAGGGCTTTGTTCAGGGTCCACTGTGGCGGAATGCCGGCATGCACCAGCAGGGTGTCGCGCTCGGCGTCGTAGTGCAGGAGTTTTTGCTGGCGCAGCCAGTTGAGCAGGTCGTCGCGATCGGGAGCATCGAGAATTTCCTGCAGCGTGTCGCCCTTTTTCAGGCGCTCGCGGTTGTGCGCCACGGCCAGCAGGTGCAAATCGTGATTGCCCAGCACGCAAGTCAGAGAGTCGCGCATGGCGTAGAGAAAGCGCAGGGTTTCCAGCGACTGCGGGCCACGGTTGACCAGGTCGCCAACCAGCCACAAACGATCCTTCGCGGGGTCGAAGGCCACCTCTTTGAGCAGGCATTGCAGTGGTTGCAGGCAGCCTTGCAGGTCGCCGACGGCGTAGACGGTCATGTCAGTGCAGCGCTCCCGGGACCACTAGGCGGAAGGGGGCGATGGGGGCGTCGAAAGTGGCTCCGTCATCGGTCTGCATCTGGTAGCTGCCTTGCATAAAGCCCACGCGGGTGGTCATCAAGGTGCCGCTGCTGTAGCTGTATTGCTCGCCGGGTTCGAGCCGCGGCTGCTGGCCGACCACGCCGGGGCCGCGGACTTCCTGCACATGGCCATCGCCGTCGGTAATCACCCAGTGGCGGCTCAGCAACTTGGCTGCCAGTTGGCCGCTGTTGTTGAGGGTGACCGTGTAGGCGAAGGCGTAGCGGTTCTGTTCCGGCTGTGATTGTTCCGGCAGAAAGCGCGAGGTGACGCTGACGTCGATTTGCTGTGCGGGTTTGGGCATGGGCAGGGCTCTGCTGAATAGGGTCGGAGCCGGATGGGCCTGGCGCTGGACCGCAGCCCGCCAGGCGGGTGCGGCCAAAAGCTGAGTCTAGGGCCTTAGTCGGCGCTTGTCTGCGGGCTCGGCTGCTGACTGAGCTGGTCGGCCAGGCGCACGAAGGCGGCCAGGTCGAGCTGTTCCGGGCGCAGGCTGCCATCAACACCGGCGGCTTCGATTTCAGCTGTGCTGAGCAGGGCCTTAAGGGTGTTACGCAGGGTTTTACGCCGTTGGTTAAAGGCTTCACGGACCACGCGTTCAAGCAGACGATGGTCCTTGGCTGGGTGCGGCAGCACGTCGTGGGGTGTTAGACGGACGATGGCGGAGTCGACTTTCGGCGGTGGATTGAAGGCGCCTGGGCCCACGTTGAACAGGTGTTCCACGCGGCAGTGGTACTGCACCATGATCGACAGGCGGCCCCAGTCACCGCCGCCAGGGGTGGCAGCCAGGCGCTCGACCACTTCCTTTTGCAGCATAAAGTGCATGTCGCGGATCACCCCGGCATTGGCCAGCAGGTGGAAGATCAGCGGGGTTGAGATGTTGTACGGCAGGTTGCCAACTACGCGCAGGCTGCGCGGTTCCGGGTTGAGGCTGTTGAAGTCGAACTTCAGGGCATCGCCCTGGTGCAGGTTGAAGGCCGGGTTGCTGCCGAACTTGGCACGCAGAATAGGCACCAGATCGTGGTCCAGCTCGATCACATCCAACTGTGCACCGCTGTTGAGCAGACCTTCGGTGAGCGCACCCTGACCTGGACCGATTTCCAGCAGGCGCTCGCCCGGACGGGCGTGGATGCCGCGCAGGATGCGGTGAATCACCCCAGCATCGTGCAGGAAGTTCTGGCCGAAGCGCTTGCGCGCGCGGTGTTGGTAATTCTCGGTCATGGACGCGGCTCCGGGCCCCAAGCGATACGCTTGAGCGAATGCAAAAGGCCGGCAGTTTAACAGCAAAGCCACACCGTTCGGTGTTTGCGCTTAGGTCTGCTCCCGTTTCATTGCGAGCGAATGAAGCGGGAACAGACCCTAGCCGTGCACGGCCATCTGGTAGGCGGTTTGCAGTGCGACCTGCAGGCTGCCGGTGTCGACCTTGCCGCTGCCGGCCAGGTCCAGGGCGGTGCCGTGGTCGACTGAAGTGCGAATAATCGGCAGGCCAAGGGTGATGTTCACCGCCGCGCCGAAGCCTTTGTACTTGAGCACGGGCAGGCCCTGATCGTGGTACATGGCCAGCACCGCATCGCAGTGCTCTAGGTGCTTGGGGGTGAACAAGGTGTCGGCGGGCAACGGGCCAATCAGGTTCAAACCGTCGTCACGCAGGCGTGCCAGGCACGGCTCGATGATGTCGATTTCCTCGCGGCCCATGTGCCCGCTTTCACCTGCATGGGGGTTGAGGCCGCAGACCAGGATGCGCGGGGCAGCAATGCCGAACTTGTTGACTAGGTCGGCATGCAGGATGCGGGTGACCCGTTCGAGGCGCTCAGGCGTGATGGCATCAGCGACATTGCGCAGGGGCAGGTGGGTGGTCACCAGTGCAACCCGCAGGCCATGGGTGGCGAGCATCATCACCACCTGTTCGGTGTGGGTCAGCTCGGCCAGGTATTCAGTGTGGCCAGAGAAGGGGATGCCAGCTTGGTTGATCACGCCTTTGTGTACGGGCGCGGTGATCATTCCGGCAAAGTCGTCGTTGATGCAGCCGGAACCCGCGCGGTGCAAGGTTTCCAGTACATAAGCAGCGTTGGCCGGGTCAAGCTGGCCGGCCACCACGGGGGCGCTCAGTGGTGTGTCCCAGACGTACAGGCTACCTGCAGCCGCCGGTTGCTCGGGCCAGTGGCCGGGCTCAACCGGGATTAACTGTACGGTTAGTTGCAACTGGCTCGCCCGCGCCGCCAGCAAGGGCTGGCTGGCGATGGCGATCAGTGGGTAAGGCTGGGCTTGCGCGGCGAGCAGCAGGCACAGGTCGGGACCAATGCCGGCGGGCTCGCCGGGGGTAACGGCAAAGCGGGGCAGGCTCACAGCTTGCTTTCTACGTAGGCCTCGTCGCGGATCTGGCGCAGCCAGGCTTGCAACTCATCTTCGTATTTGCGGTTACGCAGAACGCTGAGGGCTTGTTGCTTGCGGAACTGCTCGCTGCCGTCAGTGGCGCGGCGGCCCATGACCTGCAGGACGTGCCAGCCGAAGGCGCTTTTGAACGGTTTGGACACTTCACCGCTTTCGGTTTGCGCCATCACTGCGCGGAATTCCGGCACCAGGGCATTCGGGTCGATCCAGTTGAGATCGCCGCCGTTGAGGGCTGAACCCGGATCTTCCGAGAAGTCTTTCGCCAGTTCGGCGAAGTCTTCGCCGGCCATGATGCGCTCATAAACGCGCTCGGCCAGACGCTTGGTCTCGGCTTCGCTGCGAATTTCGCTCGGCTTGATCAGCACGTGACGCACATGCACTTCGTCGCGTACCTGGGTTTCGCCGCCGCGTTTTTCCAGCAGTTTGATCAGGATAAAGCCGCCAGGAGTGCGCACGGGCTCAGTGGTTTCGCCAACGCTCAGGGCGCCGATCATCGAGTCGAATGGTGTCGGCAGCTGGGCCGCTTTACGCCAGCCCATGTTGCCGCCCTCGAGAGCGGTTTCACTGGCCGAACTGGCAATCGCCAGCTGGGCAAAGTCAGCGCCTTGCTGCAGTTGCTGGTACAGCTCCTGAGCCCGGCGATCGGCTGCCTGGATTTCGTCGGCGGAAGCCGCATCCGGCACTCGAATCAGGATGTTGGCCAGGCGGTACTCGACCGACAGCTGCATCTTGCCGCTTTCCGACTCAAGGAAGTTTTCCACTTCCTGGTCGCTGACCTGAATACGTTCGGCCACCCGGCGTTGACGCACGCGGCTGATGATCATTTCCCGACGGATCTGCTCGCGAGCATCCTCATAGGACAGGCCGTCACGCTCCAGGGCGGCTCGGAACTGCTCCAGGCTCAGGTTGTTACGCTGGGCAATGGTGCCGACGGCCTGGTTGAGCTCTTCGTCAGTGATGCGAATGCCGGAGCGGTCGCCGATCTGCAGCTGGATGTTCTCGATTATCAGGCGCTCAAGCACCTGCTGGCTCAGAACATGCTCAGGCGGCAGGCTGTCACCGCGCTTGGCAATGGTCTGCTGCACTTCACGTACGCGTTGGTCCAGCTGGCTTTGCATGACCACGTCAGTATCAACGATGGCCACTACGCGGTCGAGGGGCTGTACTTCGGCGTGTACCGAGGTACCGAGAAACACTGCGCCCAGCAACAGCGGGCGCAGACAATCAGAAAGCTTGGTCTTCACGTTCACGATAACCTTGAATGCCTTGGTCGAGGAAAGTCCCAGTCTTGTTGCCTACGACACCGCCGAGGCCTTTGAGCACGATCTGCAGGAAAATCCCGTGGTCGCCTTGCTCGTTCTGGGAAGGGGACAGGCTGACTTCGTTATTGTCGACCCAGTAGCGATTGATCAGGCGCAGTTTCCAGCAGCAACTGTCGTACTCGAAGCCACCAAAGGCTTCCAGGGTGCGGTTGCGGTTGTAGTCATGCTGCCAGCGGGCAATGACGCTCCACTGTGGCACCAGCGGCCAGATGGTGGAGAAGTCGTGCTGACTGACTTTGTAGTAATCCTTGATGTAGTTGCTGTCGCCCGGGTTGCCGTAATCGCCGCCCTGCTGCCAGGTGCCACTCTCTGGGTCGTAGACCACGGTGTCATTGCTGTAGCGATAACCGAGGTTGACCACCTTGTTGAGGTTGTCCTGCGGCTGGTAGTGGAACATCGCGCTGCCGGAACGGGTGCTGTGAGTGCTCTCGTCCCAGTTGAAGTCGGACGACAGGCGCCAGTCGCGGTTGAAGCGGTAGAGGTATTCCAGCGCATAAGGCGACTGCGAGGTCTTGGCGTCTGCACGGTCGCGGTAGTCGATGCCCGGCATCTGCACTTTACGGTCGGCAAAGTACGCCGCCTGGCCGATGCTGAAGGTCTGCCGTTCGAAGCCGTTAGGCTCGATCCAGCGGTTGGTTACGCCGAGGGACAGCTTGTTCTCGTCGCCCACCCGGTCGCGGCCGCTGAAGCGGTTTTCGCGAAACAGCGAGCCATAGTTGAAGCGGCTCTCGCCACTGTCAAAGATCGGGATGTCGTCCTGTTTCTCTTCGGGTACATAGAGGTAGAACAGGCGCGGTTCCAAGGTCTGGCGGTAGTCTTTGCCGAACAGCTGGGTGTTGCGGTCGAAGTACAGGCCGCTGTCGACGCTGGAAACGGCTACGCCGCGATCTGGGGCATCATCAAAAGCGCCCACTTGCGCCTTGCCGATGCTGTCCAGGGTCAGGTCGTAATCGGTGTACAGGTACTTGATCGACGGAGTGACATAGCCGTAGCTGTTGCTCATCGGCAGGCTCAGGCCGGGCGCGACGTGAGCACGGTCACCGTTGGCGCGAGCCAGGCCGCTGATACGGTCGTCATACCAGCGCTGGGCGTCGGTGCCGGTGTTGCCGTCTTCGTCGGTGAAGTAGCCTTTGCGCAGGTCGCGGTCGAAGCGCACCAATTCACTGGCGTAAGTCATTTTCAGGCCGCCAGCCTCAACCGGTACTACGCCATCCAGGGTGATCTGTGGCAGGCGGTTGTACGGGGTGATCTCGGTAACCGTGGCCATTTCATAGGCGTGGGCATTCAGGCGTGCGGTGTAGCTGTCGCCGCGCCAGGTCAAAGCACCTTGCTGGTTAACGAAGCTGGGCGTGTCGATGCCCAGGTCGGTGTCCAGGTCCTGGAAGTAGTAGGGATCGCTGATGTCGGTGAAGTCCACTTCGCTCAACAGGCGCGAGTCCAAGCCACCTTTGTGCTGCCAGCTGTACATCCAGCGGGTGTCTTCATATTCGGACTGCAGTTCGCGGTCGTCATTTTCATCGTTGAGGATGGCTGCGCCGATCTGACCTTCGCTGCTCTTGGTCAGGTAGCGACCTTCGCCTTCCAGCAGTAACCCACGATCGGCCATATAGGTCGGATAGAGGGTGGCATCGTAGTTAGGCGCCAGGTTGAAGTAATAAGGCGTCTGCAGGGTCATGCCGTTGTCGCTGGACGAGCTGATGCTCGGGGCGAGGAAGCCGGACTGACGACGGTCATCGATCGGGAAGTAGATATACGGGGTGTAGAACACCGGTATGTCTTTAATCCGCAGCGTGACGTTGGTGGCAGTGCCGAAACCGGTGAGCGGGTTCAGCTTGATGTTGTTGCCCTTCAGGTGCCAAGCGTTGTTGCCAGGTTCGCAACGGGTGTAAGTACCGTCCTTGAGACGGATGATGGCGTCTTCCTGGCGCTTGGCATACAGCGCGTTGCCGCGCACATGGCCTTTGTGCATGACGTATTCAGCGTTGTCGATTTTCGCCGCACCGGTGTCCAGTTGCAGCTCGGCACGGTCGCCGACCACCAGAGCACCCTTGTCACGCAGGCGCACGTTGCCGACCAGCTCGCCACGGTTTTCCGTCTGATACAGGCTCGCTTCGTCAGCTTCAACCTGCAGGCCGGCTTGGCGCAGCACCACATCACCGGCGAGGGTGGCGACTTGCTGCTCCTGCTCAAAGCGCGAGGCTTTAGCCGAGACGAACATTGGCGCGTCATTCAGTGGCGTATCGTCGTTCATGCCCGGCCGCGTTGGCTCGATATAGGCGCCAGCGCAGTACGGACCGGCTTCGGCCAGTTGGGCGGCGCTAAGTTTGTCGCGCGGCACCCAATCGAGATGGCTATAGTCGGCGCTGCGCGAGCTTAGGCCTTTGCCCTCGCTGTCAGTGACCAGCGCCGTTTTCGCGGTACTGGTATCGCCAGCGCTGTCAGCGGCCACGGCACTAACGGCGGTGGCACTGTGGGTCGGCCGTGGTGGCAGCTTGGCCGCGGTGCTTTTCGGGGCGCAGGCCCAGCCGCCGGAGGCGGACACTTGGCAATCAAACTGCTCGGCGGCCACAGCGAAGGGCACAGCCAATGGCTGCATAGCCAACAGGCTGCCAGTCACCAGCAATGGAAATTTTTTGCGGAACGCGGGGGATTTTACTGCCATCTTGTTTTCCGGGCTTCCTGCGCGCCATCAACATGCAGGAAGCTGCATGCCTCTCGATGGGCTGAAAAAGATGCTGGATAATAAAGCATGACCCGCGCAACGGCTAGCGCCGTCGGAGACCCTTGCAATGCCTGATGAAGATCTACGTTTAACCCAGCTGCGCCACTGGCTGGAGCTGCAATTGCCGGCCCTGTTTGCTCGCCAAGGGTGGGGCGACGTGCCGCCGGCCAGCCTCACCAGTGCCAGCAGTGACGCCAGCTTCCGCCGTTATTTTCGCTGGGAAGGGGGGGGCCGCACGCTGATTGTGATGGATGCGCCGCCACCCCAGGAAGACTGCACGCCCTTCGTCAAGGTCGCCGGGCTGCTGGCTCAGGCCGATGCGCATGTGCCGCAGATCCTTGCTGCCGACCTGGCGCAAGGCTTTCTGCTGCTGCCCGATCTGGGCCGGCAGACCTACCTGGACGTGATTACCGCGGAGAACGCCGATGAGCTGTTCGCCGCGGCCTTGAATGCCTTGCTGCAATTCCAGCAATTGCCCCTGACGGATGGTTTGCCGGTGTATGACGACGCTTTGCTGCGTCGTGAGCTGCAGTTGTTTCCTGACTGGTACCTAGCCAAGCACCTGCAACTGACCTTGAATGCCGAGCAGGCGGCTGCCTGGCAGCGGATCTGCAGCGTCTTGATCGATAGCGCCCTGGCCCAGCCCCAGGTGCTGGTGCACCGTGACTATATGCCGCGCAACCTGATGCTCAGCAGCCCCAATCCGGGCGTGCTGGATTTTCAGGATGCGGTCTATGGCCCGGTGACCTATGACGTGACCTGTCTGTTTAAAGATGCCTTCCTCAGTTGGCCGCCCGAGCGGGTGCGTGGCTGGCTCGAACAGTATTGGCAGCAGGCCCAGGCGGTCGGCATCCCGGTGCAGGTGCAGTTGGAGGACTTTCTGCGGGCCAGCGATCTGATGGGCGTGCAGCGCCACCTCAAAGTCATCGGCATCTTCGCGCGGATTTGCCATCGCGATGGCAAGCCCAAATACCTGGGCGACGTGCCGCGTTTCTTTGCCTATATCCACGAAGTGCTGGCGCGCCGACCGGAGCTGGCTGAATTGGGCGAACTGCTGGCCAGCCTGCCGCAGGCGGCGGATGTGCCGGCATGAAGGCGATGATCCTGGCCGCCGGCAAGGGTGAGCGTCTACGCCCTCTGACCCTGTACACGCCCAAGCCGCTGGTGCCAGTGGCCGGCGTGCCCTTGATCGAGTATCACCTGCGTGCCCTGGCGGCAGCCGGGATCTGCGACGTGGTAATCAACCACGCCTGGCTCGGCCAGCAAATTGAGGATCATCTGGGTGACGGCGCGCGTTTTGGCGTGCAGATCCGCTATTCGGCGGAGCACGAGCCGCTGGAAACCGGCGGCGGCATCTTTCGCGCCCTGCCGTTGCTGGGCGACGAGCCGTTTCTGCTGGTCAATGGTGATATCTGGACGGATTACAGTTTCGATAATCTGCCACGCAGTCTGAATGGGCTGGCCCATCTGGTGCTGGTGGACAATCCAGCACACCACCCTCAGGGCGATTTTGCCCTGCAGGATGGCCAGGTGCTGAACGCCAGCGCCGGGCAGCCGAGCCTTACCTACAGCGGTCTGGCGTTGCTCAGCCCGCACCTGTTTGCCGACTGCTCGGACGGCGCCTTCAAGCTGGCGCCGTTATTGCGCCAGGCCATGGCGGCTGGCCAGGTCAGTGGTGAGCGCTACGGCGGTCGCTGGGTGGATGTCGGCACCCATGAGCGTCTGGCTGAAGTCGAGCAGTTGCTTGCGGAGCGTGGCTAGGGTGTTCTGGCCGCTCACGTTGCTCGGGGCGCTGGCCGGACTGCTGCTGGCGAGCATTCCCGGCGCGCTGCTTGGTGCGTTGCTCGGGCAGGTGCTGGACCGTCGTCTGCAGCTGCGCTCCTGGGCCGATTTGCGCCTGCGCATGGGCGGCAAGCCCGGACTGGGCGAGCAGGAGCTGTTATTTGTTCTGCTCGGGCGCTTGGCCAAGAGCGGCGGGGCGGTACGGCCTGCCCATATTCAACAGGCCCGTGAGGAAATGCGCCGGATGCAGCTGGATGGTGCAGCGCAACAGCGCGCAGTTGAGGCGTTTAACCGTGGTAAGACACCCACAGACAACCTGCGTCGGCCGTTGCGGCAATTGCGCGGGCAGGATGTAACGGTAGAAGGGTTGCTATGTGCCTGCTGGCGACTGGCCTGGGCCGAGGGGCAGGTGCCGTCGTCCACGCGTGAGCTGATTCTGGGCTGGGGCCAGTGGCTGGGTTGGCGCCGCGATGCGGTGCTGGCGCTGGAGGCGCCTTACGTTCGTCGCGCGAGTCGTGGTGTGCGCAGTGCCGACGCCGAGCTTGAGGCGCTGCGCCTGCTCGGCGTCAGCAGCGAGGCCACGCCTGCGCAAATCAAGCAAGCGTACCGGCGCCTGCTCAGTCGTCATCACCCGGACAAATTGGCCGGCGCGGGTGCCGGTGCCGCACGTCTGCGTGAGGCCACGGAAGTCACCAGTGAGTTGCACCGCGCCTATGCCCTGCTGCGTCAGCGCCACAGTCAGCGCTAGTGCTGCGCTTCGCGCTGTTTGAAATATAAGGCCGGTGCTCCGACGGGGTTCGTGGCGATTGTGAGTGTCATCAACAGCGCGCCGCGCTAGTGGCACGGCTCCGCCACCGCGTCGCCTGGATTCGCGGCCAAGGCCGCTCCCACAGGTTTTACGTCAGGCGCGATTTATGTGGGAGCGGTCTCGACCGCGAACAGCGTAGGTCGCCGTTTCGTGGCGAATATTAAGAACCCTTCAACTACTTAGCACTTACTGGCTCGGCTCCGTCACCGCGTCGCCTGGATTCGCGGCCAAGGCCACTCCCACTGGGTTTACGTCAGGCGCGATCTTTGTGGGAGCGGTCTCGACCGCGAACGGCGTAGGCCGCCGCTTCCTGGCGATAGTAAGTACCTTAAACAAGGCGTTGCTTCGTTAGCGGTCTTACTTAGCTGCCGGCGCTTTCACATCGAGGCTGAGCCAGCCACGAATGCGGCGGAACAATTGCTCTTGTTCGGTAGCCGGATTGCCTGGCAAGGCTTTCATCGCCACCTGGACATAAGCAGGTTGGGTCTGGCGCTTGCTGGCCTGTTGGCGCTTCAGCGCCGCGGTGCGGTCGGCGGGTTGATCTTTATAGTAGAAATCCCCCACAGCCAGCTTCAGGCCAGGCACCAACTCCTCCAGTGGTGGGGTGAAGCCTTCTGGCACCTTGGCGGCCACCAGCAGCAGGTTTTGCACCTCGGGGTTCGGGTTTTTGCCCAGGTAGCTGGCTGCCCAATAGCCGCCAGAACCATGGCCGAGCAGCACGATGCGTTTGGGTTTTTGCGTCTGGGCAAACGCCACGGCGGCCTGAATGCGGGCCAGTACGCGCTCGGCGTGTTGCTCCGGCGTGACCTGGGTCAGAGGACCTGCTTCGGGGGCGGCGATGGCTTGGGTTGTGGCGGCGGGTGTTTCATCTGACGCCGCTTGCGCCGTGTCAGTGGCGGGCGCCTCTGGGTCGGTTTCGGCGGTTGCGCTGGCGGTTTCTTCAGGTGCTGGCGTGGGCGCGACCTGGGGTGCCTGGTCATGGGGGTCGGGCAGGGTCAGGCTGAGGCTGCTCCAGCCGACATCAGGCAGTTTGTTGCGCAGTGGGCCGATGGCTTGCGGCCAGTCGGCGCTTTCACTGTCACCTGGAATGAGGATCACCACGCCGCTGGATTCGGCTGCATTGGCTGGCTTCCACAAGGCGAGAAAGTTGCCATCGCTGGCCGCGAGTTGTTGTTGCTCGGCGTTGGGTAATTGCTGTTGCAGGGCCTGGGCTTCGTTCTCGCTGCGCTCGGGCACGGCGACGTGCTCGGTGGGCGGCGCGGCCGGTGTGTCGGCAGCGGTTTCTGCGGGGGCGTCCGCAGGGGCATCCGCGGCGGCAGGCGGTGCCTCGGCGGGTGCTGCTGCCGCGGCTTGTTCTTCCGCCCAGGTGGGGGTGGCGCAGGGCAGCAGCAGGGTCAGGCAGCAGAGTGAAAGTGTCGAAGCAAGTGTGCGAGACATCAGAGCAGTCCAGGCCGGGAGTAATCTGTTCAGCCTAATAGCTGGGCCGTGATTTGTCAGGCGCCGCTTGCGTCTGTTGGCGGCCTGCCGGATAAGTCAGAAGTATTCAGGGTTGATGGTCTTTTCAATCTGCAGATCGGGAGCGGCATGTTGTGCTCGGCATGATTCGAAGTTTGCTGGTGATCGGCCTGTTGGCGTGCTCGGCGCTGTTGGCCCCCGCCTACGCTGCGGCGATCGAGCCGCTGGCGCTGGACAGCGAGCAGCGCGCTTGGCTGGATCAGCATCGGCAGTTGCGAGTCGGGGTGGTTTTGCAGGCGCCGTTTGTGCAGTTTGACCGGCGCCTGCAGCAGCTGTCCGGGCTTAATGTCGAGCTGATGACCTGGCTGGCCAGCGCCCTGCAAGTGGAACTGGTGTGGCAGCAGTACGCTGATCAGGCAGCGCTGGAAACGGCGGTGCGTAAAGGCCTGGTCGATCTGGCTCCCGGCCTCAGTCAGACCCCAGCGGGCTTGCGCCTGTGGCTGTATTCGGACCCCTACATGCGCGTGCCGCAATTGTTGGTGGGTGCGCGCAATGGCGGCACGGCAGTGGAGTTGGAACAGCTCAGCTCCACAGAGCCGGTGGCCGTGCGCATGCCCAGCGTGGTGGCTGATTACCTGCGCGGCACCTATCTAAACCTCAGCCTGCAAGGCGTCAGCGGCGAGCGGCAGGCTCTGCGTCAGGTGCTCAGCCAGCAGGTGCGCTATGCGGTGATCGACGAGGCGCAGTTCAGCCGTCTGGCCCGTGAAAGCGAGTTTGCCGAGCTGGCAGTGGTGGCCGATATCGGTCTGCCGCAGTTGCTGCGGGTTGCCTCGCGGCGCGATTGGCCGCAGCTCTCGGGGTTGATCGACAGTGCCCTGCGCAGCCTGTCGCCCAAGCAACTGGATCAGTTGCGCGGACGCTGGCTGCAGCTCAAATACCCGCGCCTGAGTGACTCGCCAGGGTTCTGGCAGAACCTCAGTGCCCTGCTGACGGTACTGCTGCTGGCGGCCCTGGCCATCCTGGTTGCCCTGCGCCGGCAGCGCACGCTGCTGGAGCGCGGCTTGCTGGAGGCGCGCCAGGCCATCGAGTCGCGCGAGGCGGCCGAGCAAGCGCTGCGCCTGACTCAATTCTCCATCGATCAGAGCACGGTCGGCATCCTCTGGGTCAACTGGGACAGCCATATCGGCTACGCCAACCGCGCTGCCGAACAGATGCTTGGCTACGGCGCCGGAGGGTTGCTGGCGCGGCCGCTGATCGAGATCGAAGCGAGTTTGCAGATGGACCGCTGGCTGGCCCTGTGGAAGCGCGTACGCAGCGGCGGCGAAGAGCCGTTGAGCTTCGAGAGCAACTGCCTGCGCGCCGATGGCAGCACCTTACCGGCCGATGTGTCGCTGAGCTTTCTGCGCTTTCGTCAGGCCGAATACCTGGTGGTCTACCTCACCGACGTCACCGAGCGCCGCCGTGCCCTGGCCGCCCTGCAGGAAAGCGAGGCGCGCCTGCAGGGCATCGCCGCTAACGTGCCTGGCCTGGTGTTTCGTCTGGAGCGGGCGCAGTTGGACGCGCCGGTGGATTTTGCCTTTATCAGTGAAGGCAGCGAGCAGTTGGTCGGCTATCCGGCCAGCACCTTGCTGTTGCCGGGGCGGGGGATTCGCAGCCTGGTGCATACGGAGGACCTGGACGGTTACAACCAAAGTCAGACGGCCGCTCTGGAGGCCGACCGCGATTGGCACTGGCAAGGGCGCATCCTGACCCGCGAAGGCGAACAGCGCTGGGCTGATATCAAGGCCATCGCCCGGCGCCTGGAAGACGGGCTGGTGGTCTGGGACGGGATCGTCTGGGACATCAGCGAGAGCAAGCGCATTGAACTGGCGCTGAGTGAATCGCGGGGCCAACTGCGAGAGCTATCGGCGCACCTGGAAAGCGTGCGCGAAGAAGAAAAAGCCCGCATCGCCCGTGAAGTGCATGACGAACTGGGCCAGGTGCTGACCGTGCTCAAGTTGGAAACCTCCATGTGCGAGTTGGCTTTCGGTGAGCTGGATGCCGGCTTGCAGGAACGCCTGAACAGCATGAAGCGGCTGATCGCCAACCTGTTCCAACTGGTGCGTGATGTGGCTACCGCCCTGCGCCCGCCGATTCTCGATGCCGGCATCAGCTCGGCGATCGAATGGCAGGCCCAGCGCTTTGAGGCGCGTACGCAAATTCCTTGTCTGGTGCAGGTGCCAGATAACTTGCCGGCCCTGGCGGACGACAAAGCGATCGGTCTATTTCGGATTCTCCAAGAGGCGCTAACCAATGTGCTGCGCCACGCCCAGGCGCATACTGTTGAGCTGAACCTAACCCTGGACGCCGGCTGGCTGTGCCTGACCATCAGCGACGATGGCTGCGGTTTTGTCGCCCCCACGGGGCGGCCCAGCTCCTTTGGTTTGGTCGGCATGCGCGAGCGGGTGTTGATGCTCGGCGGTGAGTTGCACCTAGACAGTCGCCTGGGCGAGGGCACCACCCTCAGCGTGCGCATCCCCCTGGAATAGGCCTGGAATGAATATGGAGGCAGCAGCGTGATTCGAGTACTGGTGGCGGAAGACCACACCATCGTCCGCGAGGGCATCAAGCAGCTCATCGGCCTGGCCAAGGACCTGCAAGTGGTGGGTGAGGCCTGCAACGGCGAGCAATTACTCGAGACCCTGCGTCACCTGCCTTGCGACGTGGTGCTGCTGGATATCTCGATGCCTGGGGTGAATGGCCTGGAGGCGATTCCGCGGATTCGCGCGTTGAACAATCCGCCGGCCATCCTGGTGTTGTCCATGCACGATGAGGCGCAAATGGCCGCGCGCGCCCTGAAAGTCGGTGCCGCCGGTTACGCCACCAAGGACAGCGATCCGGCGTTGCTGCTGCTGGCGATTCGCAAGGTCGCCGCTGGTGGGCGCTATATCGATCCGGAACTGGCCGACCGCATGGTCTTCGAGGTCGGGCTGACCGATGCGCGGCCGGCCCATGCGTTGTTGTCCGAGCGCGAGTTCTCGGTGTTCGAGCGCCTGGTGCAGGGCGCCAGCGTCAACGACATTGCCCAGCAACTGGCCCTCAGCAACAAGACCATCAGCACCCACAAGGCGCGGCTGATGCAGAAGATGAACGTCACCTCGATGGCCGATCTGGTGCGCTACGCCATGGAGCACAAGCTGCTCTGATGCCTGGCTGCAATTGTAGGATGGGTTAGCCGCGCAGCGGCGTAACCCATCATGGCCTTGCGATGGGTATTGATGGGTATCGCTGCGCTCAACCCATCCTACGGACTCAACCCATCCTACGGACTAGGGCAACTCTTGCCTTTGGGCTTCGCCGCTGTGCGGCTCAACCCAACCTACGAGGGTGCTTGTGTTGTTTTTGTAGGGCAATCCCTACCCGCAGTCGTCCGTTGTGCTTATAGCAATCTCTCATACCCGCCGATTTGCGTTGCCGACCTGCAGCCCTAGTCTTAAGTCACGACAGACAACAAGACAAAAGGTGCGGTTATGGTCGATACGCAAGCGAACGATGTACTGGTCAGCTTTCGTGGCGTGCAGAAGAGCTACGACGGCGAGAACCTCATCGTCAAAGACCTCAACCTGGATATTCGCAAAGGCGAATTCCTCACCTTGCTGGGGCCGTCCGGCTCGGGCAAGACCACCAGCCTGATGATGCTGGCCGGCTTCGAGACCCCCACCGCTGGGGAGATTCTCCTGGCCGGCAAGGCGATCAATAACGTGCCGCCGCACAAGCGCGACATCGGCATGGTGTTCCAGAACTACGCCTTGTTTCCGCACATGACCGTGGCCGAGAACCTGGCGTTTCCGTTGTCGGTGCGCGGCATGAACAAGACCGACAGCAGTGAGCGGGTCAAGCGTGCGCTGTCCATGGTGCAGCTCGACAAGTTCCGCAATCGCTATCCCGGCCAACTCTCTGGCGGTCAGCAGCAGCGTGTGGCTCTGGCCCGCGCCTTGGTGTTCGAGCCGCAGTTGGTGCTGATGGATGAGCCGCTGGGTGCGCTGGACAAACAGCTGCGTGAGCACATGCAGATGGAGATCAAGCACATCCACCAGCGCCTCGGCGTGACCGTGGTGTACGTGACCCACGACCAGGGCGAAGCCCTGACCATGTCCGACCGGGTGGCGGTATTCCACCAGGGCGAGATCCAGCAAATCGCCCCCCCGCGCTGCCTGTATGAAGAGCCGAAGAACACCTTCGTGGCCAACTTTATTGGCGAGAACAACCGCCTTAACGGCCGTCTGCACAGCCGCAGCGGTGAGCGTTGCGTGGTCGAGCTGAGCCGTGGCGAGAAGGTCGAGGCGCTGGCGGTGAATGTCGGCGCAGTCGGTGGCCCGGTGACCCTGTCGATCCGCCCGGAGCGCATTCGCTTGAACGGTGCCAGTGAAAGCTGTGCCAACCGCTTCAGTGGCCGTGTAGAGGAATTCATCTATCTGGGCGACCACGTGCGTGTGCGCCTGGAGGTTTGTGGCAAGGCCGATTTCTTCGTCAAACAACCGATTGCCGAGCTTGATCCGGCACTCGCGGTGGGCGACGTGGTGCCCCTCGGCTGGCAAGTGGAGCACGTACGCGCGCTCGACCCGTTACTCGATGCTGTGTGATCGATCCGTTATCAATCCAGTGGAGACAACAACAATGAACAACTCTCTCAAACTCACTGCGCTGACCCTGGGCATGGCCTTTGCCGCCTCCAGCATGGCGGCCGACCTGACTGTGGTGTCCTTTGGTGGCGCGAACAAAAACGCCCAGGTCAAAGCCTTCTACAGTCCATGGGAAGCGGCCGGTCACGGCAAGGTGATTGCCGGCGAATACAACGGTGAGATGGCCAAGGTCAAAGCCATGGTCGACACCAAGAGCGTGTCTTGGCATCTGGTCGAAGTCGAGTCGCCGGAGCTGGCCCGTGGCTGTGACGAAGGCCTGTTCGAAACCCTCGACTCGGCGCAATTCGGCAACCCCGATGACTTCGTTCCGGGTGCCATTCAACCGTGCGGCGTGGGCTTCTTCGTGTGGTCGACCGTGCTCGCTTACAACGCCGACAAGCTGAAAAGCGCGCCTACTGGTTGGGCCGATTTCTGGGACACCAACAAGTTCCCAGGCAAGCGTGGCCTGCGCAAAGGCGCCAAGTACACCCTGGAATTCGCCCTGATGGCCGATGGCGTGGCGCCGAAAGAGGTCTACACGGTGCTGGCGACCCCCGCCGGTGTTGATCGCGCCTTCAAGAAACTCGACCAGCTCAAGCCGAGCATTCAGTGGTGGGAAGCCGGCGCTCAGCCGCCGCAGTACCTGGCCTCTGGTGACGTGGTGATGAGCTCGGCCTACAACGGTCGCATCGCTGCCGTGCAGAAGGAAAGCAACCTGAAAGTAGTGTGGAACGGCGGCATCTACGACTTCGATTCCTGGGCCATTCCGAAGGGCGCCAAGGATCTGGAAGCCGCACAGAAGTTCATCGCCTACTCGATCCAGCCGCAGCAGCAGAAGACCTACTCGGAAAACATCGCCTACGGTCCGGCCAATACCAAAGCCGTGGCGCTGATGGACAAGTCGATGCTGGCAGACATGCCGACCACCCCGGAAAACATCGCCAACCAGGTGCCGATGGACGTGGTGTTCTGGGCTGACTACGGCGAGCAGCTGGAACAGCGCTTCAACGCCTGGGCTGCCAAGTAAGACAGGCGGCGCAACCGTCGCCAAGGCGGTTGCGCTACCTCAGTTTGCGGGTTCTCGCCGGTTTATGGCGGGGCCCGGAGTTACCCTTTGGCCGCGTTCGCGTGGCCTTTTTTAGCGGAGTTCACTATGGCCGTCGCCAAGCCTCTCACCATGGTTACCGGGCCCAATCTGAAGCAACGACTGGCGCGTGCCGAGCGGGTTAACCGCTTGAAGGCCCAGGCGCTGATCCTGCCGCTGGTGCTGTTTCTCGTGCTGGTCTTCCTGGTGCCGATTGTGGCGCTGCTGGTCAAGAGCGTGGGCAATCCGGAAGTGGTGGGTTCACTGCCGCGTACCGTGGCCGCCCTGCAGCAGTGGGATGGTAAAGCCTTGCCCGCCGAGCCGGCGTATCAGGCGCTGAGCCTGGACCTGGCCGATGCACGCAAGCAGCAGACTCTGGGTGACTTGTCGAAACGCCTGAACATGGAACTGGCAGGCTACCGCAGCCTGATGTCGAAAACCGCCCGCGCGCTGCCTTTCAAGAGCGAGCCGGCCTCCTATAAAGATGCGCTGGAAAGCCTCGATGAGCGCTGGGGTGACCCGGCCTACTGGCAGGTGATCCGCCGCAACGACACGAATGTCACCCCCTATTACCTGTTGGCTGCCCTGGACCATCGCATCGACGATCTCGGCGAGCTGGCAGCTGCCACACCGGACCAGGCCATCTACCTGGATATTTTTGCCCGCACCTTCTGGATGGGCTTGGTGATTACCGCCATCTGCCTGCTGCTGGCCTACCCGTTGGCCTATCTGCTGGCCAACCTGCCGTCGCGGCAGAGCAACCTGCTGATGATTCTGGTGCTGTTGCCGTTCTGGACCTCGATCCTGGTGCGGGTTGCGGCCTGGATCGTGCTGCTGCAGTCCGGTGGCTTGATCAACAGCGCGCTGCTGGCGATCGGTCTGATCGATCAGCCGCTGGAGTTGGTGTTCAACCGTACCGGTGTGTACATCTCGATGGTGCACATCATGCTGCCGTTCATGATCCTGCCGATCTACAGCGTGATGAAGGGCATTTCACCGACCTACATGCGTGCCGCCATCTCTCTGGGCTGCCACCCGTTCGCCAGCTTCTGGCGGGTGTATTTCCCGCAGACCCTGGCCGGCGTCGGCGCCGGTTGCCTGCTGGTGTTCATCCTGGCGATTGGTTACTACATCACCCCGGCATTGCTAGGCAGCCCGGGCGATCAGATGGTTAGCTACTTCGTCGCCTTCTACACCAACGTCAGCATCAACTGGGGCATGGCCACGGCCCTCGGCGGCCTGCTGCTGCTCGCCACCCTGGTGCTCTACGTGGTGTACAGCTGGCTGGTGGGCGCCAGTCGTCTGCGCCTGAGTTGAATTAAAGGCCTGCGCCGCAGGCCAACCGCAGGGCGGGAGAGGGGGCGTGTCGGCAGCTTGCTCCCCTCTCCCAGTCCCTCCTCCACAAGCGGGGGAGAGACATAAAGATGTGACCCTCGCCATTGGGCGAGGGTGGCCCCAGGGCCGGGAGAGGGGCGTTGCCCCCGTTGCTGGATCAAGAATTCTGGAGAACAACCATGCTCAGCCCCTACATGTCCCCGATTGAACGCGTGTGGTTCTACAGCCTGCGCATCCTCTGCGGCCTGGTGCTGCTGTTTCTGATTCTGCCGGTGCTGGTCATCGTGCCGCTGTCGTTCAACTCCGGCAGTTTTCTGGTCTATCCGCTGCAGGGCTTTTCCCTGCATTGGTACCAGGACTTCTTCAGCTCGGCCGACTGGATGCGCTCGCTGCGCAACAGCATGATCATCGCTCCGGCGGCGACCTTGCTGGCCATGGTGTTCGGCACACTGGCGGCCATCGGCCTGACCCGCGGCGAGTTCCGTGGCAAGGCGTTGGTGATGAGCCTGGTGATTTCGCCGATGGTGGTGCCGGTGGTGATCGTCGGTGTGTCCAGCTACCTGTTCTTTGCTCCGCTGGGCCTGGGTAACAGCTACCTGGCGCTGATCCTGGTGCATGCCGTGCTGGGCGTGCCTTTTGTGATCATCACCGTGTCGGCCACCCTGCAGGGCTTCAACTACAACCTGGTGCGTGCCGCGGCCAGTCTGGGGGCCTCGCCGCTGACCGCGTTCTTCCGGGTAACCTTGCCGCTGATCGCGCCGGGGGTGATTTCCGGTGCGCTGTTTGCGTTCGCCACTTCGTTCGACGAAGTGGTGGTGACCCTGTTCCTCGCCGGCCCCGAGCAAGCCACCTTGCCACGGCAGATGTTCAGCGGCATCCGTGAAAACCTCAGCCCGACCATCGCCGCAGCCGCGACTCTGCTGATTGGTTTTTCCATTGTCCTGCTGCTGACCCTGGAATGGTTACGCGGCCGTAGCGAAAAAATGCGCACCTCGGCCAGTCACGAATAACCGCCTGCGACCAAGGTCGTGCCCGCCGCTGACACAGGACAACCGCCAGCGGCGACGACTCAGGCTACAATGCGCGCCATCGTGAATCTGCCCCGAGGTGCGCCATGCAGCCTTTTGCCATTGCTCCGTCCATCCTGTCCGCCGACTTCGCCCGCCTCGGCGAGGAAGTCGATAACGTTCTCGCCGCTGGCGCCGACATCGTCCACTTCGATGTTATGGACAACCACTACGTCCCCAACCTGACCATCGGCCCGATGGTGTGCACGGCGCTGCGCAAGTACGGCATCACCGCGCCGATTGACGTGCACCTGATGGTCTCGCCGGTGGATCGCATCATTGGCGACTTTATCGAGGCCGGTGCCAGTTACATTACCTTCCACCCGGAAGCCAGCGGCCACATCGACCGTTCCCTGCAGTTGATCAAGGACGGTGGCTGCAAGGCCGGCCTGGTGTTCAACCCGGCCACCTCGCTGGAAAGCCTCAAGTACGTGATGGACAAGGTCGACATGATCCTGCTGATGAGCGTCAACCCAGGCTTCGGCGGGCAGAAGTTCATCCCTGGCACCCTCGACAAGTTGCGCGAGGCGCGGGCTCTGATCGAAGCCTCCGGGCGCGACATTCGTCTGGAGATCGACGGCGGCGTCAACGTCAAGAACATCCGCGAAATCGCTGCTGCTGGCGCAGATACCTTTGTCGCCGGCTCGGCGATCTTCAATACCCCGGACTATGCCGAAGTGATCGCCGCGATGCGTGCCGAGCTCGCGCTCGCCCGCGGATGAGTGGCTTCGAGCGCTTGCTGGCCGGTCGCCTGCCACGCCTGGTGATGTTCGATCTGGACGGCACCCTGGTTGACTCGGTGCCCGACCTGGCGGCGGCGGTCGATGAAATGCTGCTCAGCCTTGGGCGCCCGCCGGCCGGTCGCGAGCTTGTGCGCAACTGGGTCGGTAATGGCGCGCGGGTGCTGGTGCGGCGCGCCCTGGCGGGCGACCTGCAGCACGAGCAGGTGGCTGACGCGGATGCCGATCACGCTCTCGACCTGTTTCTTGCCGCCTATGCCAACAGCCACGGCCTGAGTGCGATCTACCCTGGCGTGCGGGAAACCCTGAAGTGGCTCAAGCTGCAAGGCATCGAGATGGCCTTGATCACCAACAAGCCGGAGCGCTTCGTGGGCCCGCTGCTGGACGATTTGCGCATCGGCCGCTATTTCCGCTGGATCATCGGCGGCGATACCCTGCCGCAGCAAAAGCCCGATCCCACCGCCTTGCTGCATGTGCTCACGATGGCCGGGGTCAGCCCAGGCGAAGCGTTGTTTGTGGGCGACTCGCGCAGCGATGTGCTGGCCTCGAAGGCGGCGGGTGTCGCTTGCGTGGCCATGAGTTATGGCTATAACCACGGTCGGCCGATTGCCGAAGAGTCGCCCGCGCTGGTGATCGATGATTTGCGCGAGCTGCTGCCCGGTTGCTTCGAAACAGCCGCTGCGCTACCGTTGCCCGATGCCGTTCAATCCCCCCGCTCAAGAGATTTAATCGTGGTGGTCCCCCGCAAACACTGGTTCATCAAGTCCGGGATGAAAATCCTCAAGGCCCTGGCCCGCTGGCGTTGGCGCGCCTGACCTGTGCCTGACCGGCGTGCCGGTATGTTTGCCTATTTGCTGACCGTTTGCTCCTCAAGCCACGAGGCTGATTATGACCCGCGAAGAATTCCTGCGTTTAGCCGCTGCCGGCTATAACCGTATCCCTATGGCGATCGAAACCCTGGCGGATTTCGATACCCCTCTGTCCCTGTACCTGAAGCTGGCCGACGCGCCGTACTCCTATTTGCTGGAGTCGGTGCAGGGCGGCGAGAAGTGGGGGCGTTACTCGATCATCGGCCTGCCGTGCCGCACCGTGCTGCGTGCTTACGAGCACAAGGTCTCGGTGAGCGTCGATGACGTGGTGATCGAGCAGCACGACTGCGAAGACCCGCTGGCCTTTGTCGAGACATTCAAGGAGCGTTATCAGGTCGCACCGATTGCCGGCTTGCCGCGCTTTAATGGCGGCCTGGTGGGCTACTTCGGCTATGACTGCGTGCGCTACGTCGAGAAGAAACTGGCCACCTGCCCGAACCCCGATCCGCTGGGCAATCCGGACATTCTGTTGATGGTCTCCGACGCCGTGGTGGTGTTCGACAACCTGGCTGGCAAGCTGCACGCCATTGTCCTGGCCGACCCCAGCGAAGCCGATGCTTACGATCGCGGTCAGGCTCGCCTGGCCGAGCTGATGGAGCAACTGCGCCAGCCGATTACCCCGCGCCGTGGCCTCGATTTGAGCGCCTTGGGCGAAACGGCCGAGCCGACCTTCCGCTCCAGCTTCAGCCATGAGGACTACGAGCGCGCCGTCGATACCATCAAGGAATACATCCTCGCTGGCGACTGCATGCAGGTGGTGCCGTCGCAACGCATGAGCATCGATTTCTCGGCGGCGCCCATCGACCTGTACCGCGCCCTGCGTTGCTTCAACCCGACGCCGTATATGTACTTCTTCAACTTCGGCGACTTCCATGTAGTGGGCAGCTCGCCGGAAGTGCTGGTGCGGGTCGAGGACGGCCTGGTCACCGTACGGCCGATCGCCGGCACCCGCCCGCGGGGCGCCACCGAGGAAGCCGATCTGGCCCTGGAACAGGACCTGTTGGCCGACGCCAAAGAGATTGCCGAGCACCTGATGCTGATCGACCTGGGCCGCAACGATGCCGGCCGGGTGTCGGAAACCGGCTCGGTGAAGGTCACCGAGAAGATGGTGATCGAGCGCTATTCCAACGTCATGCACATCGTCTCCAACGTCAACGGTCAGCTGAAGCAGGGCCTGAGTGCCATGGACGCGCTGCGTGCCATTCTGCCGGCCGGCACCTTGTCCGGCGCGCCGAAGATTCGCGCGATGGAAATCATCGACGAGTTGGAGCCGGTCAAGCGCGGTGTCTACGGCGGCGCCGTGGGTTATCTGGCGTGGAACGGCAACATGGACACCGCGATTGCGATCCGCACGGCGGTGATCAAGAACGGTGAGCTGCACGTGCAGGCCGGTGGCGGCATCGTTGCCGACTCGGTGCCGGCGCTGGAGTGGGAAGAAACCCTGAACAAGCGTCGCGCCATGTTCCGCGCCGTGGCCCTGGCCGAACACACGCACAAAACTTACGGTTGAAACCTCGCGGCCTGCCTGCGGGCAGGCCTTGCGCGAGCTCGCCGCCCGCCCGTTGTTGGTTGAATCGTTACGCTGGAGCTTACCCATGCCTGCGCCCCAAGCGCCTTCTGCTCTGGCAGTACTGCCGGACAACTACAAGGCACTGCTGTATGTGCTGGCGTTGTCTTTCCCTGGGCAGCTGAAGACCGCGCTGGTGCGTCACCTGCGCGAGATGGGTGTGCGCGCGTCGGCCGCCCGTGCCTTTGATGCCGCCTCGCTGAACGAAATCCTTGAGCCTCTGCAGCGCCTGCAATGGTTGTCCGAAGCAGGCTCTGGGCAGCCGATTTGCCTGTTGCCGGGACGCCGCAACCTGGTGTTGCAGCAGCTCAGTGGCGACAGCAACAAAGACCGTTGGCTGGACCTGTTGCGCAGCAGCCTGGGTGCGCCGCGTGCCGGCTGGGAAGTGCAGACCCAGGAATATCAGCTGCACAGCCTGTGGCTGGCGATCTTGCAGGGGCAAGCCTTCGAGCTGCGGCAGATTCTTGAGCGCCTGGCCAGTTGGAATGTAGAGGCACCGGCCCAGCAGTTGTTCAGTGATGACGCGGGCAAACAGGTGTTCGCCAGCGTGGGCCAGGAGGTGCAAATCCTTCTGCTGCAAGACTATCTGAACCAGCTCAACTGGCGCTTGCAGCCGGCTGCCGAGGTCTATCGGGTGGCCCTGACGCTGTTCAAACGTGCTCCGCAACAGGCCGAACTGGGTCTGCAGCTGACGTTGCAGGCGCTGTGGCGTGGCGACTGGGCGCAGTTCAGTCGCTTGGTTGAGGAGGTCGCCGCCGTGCCGGGTGCCTTTATCCAGGGCGTGCTGAGCGGCGATAGCAGCAGTGCCCTGACGGCCTTGCAGGCGTGGAACGGTCAGCGCCGTCCGACCAAAAAACGCAGCCTGGAACTGCCGCCGTTGTTGCATGGCTTCTACTGCCTGGCCTTGTTGGCAGGCGGCGATCCGCAGCACTTCCCGGCGCTTAAACAGGCGATTGGGCTGGGCTTGAAGGAACATTACGGGCGCGCTTATCCGGCCCTGTCGATGTTGCTCGAGCAGTTGCAGGGCAGCAGTCAGGGCCAGGATCAGGGGCTGCGCGGCACCCTGGCATTCAATGGTTTCGACGGTCTGCTGCTGGCGCTTGGGGTGTACTGGAGCGATGCCGAAGAAGGCCGCTTGCCCGGCTGGCAAAAACTCCTGGAAGCCTTCCAACGTCAGCTCAGCGCCGACGGTTATCACTGGCTGGCCGCCGAGGTCGAGGCCTTGTTGGCCGAGCAGGCCGGGCAACCCTGGCAGGCGCCGCAGTGGTATGCCAGCGCCGGGCTGGTGCCGCTGGTCAGGCTCTATCAGCGGCAGGCCGCGTGGCAGCATGCGCTGACCGCCCTGGCGTTGCTTAATCCGCAAAATGTCGCCGCTACGGCCGCCAGCAGCAGCCGTTTGGCCTGGCTAATCAGCGGCCAGGGCGCCCATGTCCAGATCGAGCCGCGCGAGCAGAAACTCAGCGCCAAGGGCCAGTGGAGCAAGGGCCGCGCCGTGGCCTTGAAGCGCTTGCTGGAGGACGGCGAGCGTCTGGATTTCCTCCTCGAGCAAGACCGCCAGGCCATCCGCATGATTCAGTCGGCGGTCGATTACTACGGCGGCGTGCGTTACGAATTGCCGGCTGAACTGGCGCTGCCACGTCTGGTCGGCCACCCGGCGCTGTATTTGGGCGATGGCGCCGATGTGCGTATCGATCTGTTGTTGGGCAAGGCCAGCCTGCAGCTGCATTCGCAAGGCGAACAGATTCATCTGCAGCTGGAGCCGCCGGAGCTGCAAAAGAGCGGCAACATGCTGCTCTACAAGGAAACCCCGACTCGGCTGCTGGTGTATGCGGTCAGTCGCGAACTGCGGCAGATCATCGACATCATCGGCCATGGCCTCACCGTGCCGCAGGCCGGCAAGGCGCAGTTGATCGACGCCATCAGTGCCATCGCGCCATTGTTGCCGATTCACTCGGACTTACCCGAGCTGGCCGCGCACCTCGATTGCGTGCCCGCCGATGCCACCCTGTATGCCCACCTGTTGCCGCTGCAGGGCGGGTTGCGCCTGCAATTGCTGGTGCGCCCATTGGCCAACAGCAGTTGGTTCCGCCCCGGTATTGGCCTGGCCAATGTGCTCGGTGAACTGGACGGCCGTGCGCTGCAGGCCACCCGCGACCTGGCGGCAGAAACCGCCACCCTGGAATGGGCGCTGGCGGCGTGTCCGGCCTTGGCTCAAGCCGAGTGCGATGGCCAGGAATGGCAGCTGGCCGAACCCCAGGATGCTTTGCAGGTGCTCAGCGAGTTGCAGGCCCTGGATGGTGAGCGCGTGCAGTGCGTGTGGCCGGAAGGCGAGCGCATGCGCATCAAGGCGCGGCCGGGCATGCGTCAGCTCAAGCTGGGACTCAAACAGCAGGGCGACTGGTTTGTTCTGGCCGGTGAAGTGCAGCTGGATGACGGCCGGGTGCTGCACCTGCGCCAGTTGCTGGAGCTGCTGAAAACCAACAAGGGGCGTTTTCTCAAGCTCGGTGATCAGGACTGGCTGGCCCTCAGCAGCAGTCTGCGCAAGCACCTGGATGAGCTTGCCTACCTGGCTGACGGGGTCGACGATGACGGCCTGCGCCTCAATCTGCTGACCGCGCCGTTGCTTGCTGGGCTGGCAGACGAAGCCGGTGAATTCCAAGCCGATGAGCACTGGCAGAGCCATCTGCAGCGCCTCGAATCCTTGCAGAGTTTCCAGCCACAGGTACCGAGCACCCTGCAGGCCGAGTTGCGCGATTACCAGCGCGAGGGCTTTGCCTGGCTGGCGCGTCTGGCCGAGTGGGGCGTGGGCGCGTGCCTGGCGGATGACATGGGCCTAGGCAAAACAGTGCAGACCCTGGCGCTGATGCTTCAGCGCGCGCCGCGTGGGCCGCAATTGGTGGTGGCGCCGACCTCGGTGGCAATCAACTGGCTGAGTGAAGCGCAGCGCTTTGCGCCGACCCTCAATGTGCACAACTACCAGCAAACCCGAAGCCTTGAAGGCGTGGGGCCGCTGGACCTGGTGGTGGTCAGCTACGGCCTGCTGCAACAGGATCATCAGGCCTTTGTCGCTCAGCACTGGACGAGCGTGGTGCTGGATGAAGCCCAGGCGATCAAAAATGCCGGCAGCAAACGCTCCCAGGCGGCGATGACCCTGCAGGCCGACTTCAAACTGATCGCCACCGGCACGCCGCTGGAGAATCACCTCGGTGAGTTGTGGAACCTGTTTCGTTTTATCAACCCAGGCCTGTTGGGCAGCCAAGAGCGTTTTGCCGAACGCTTCAGCACGCCGATCGAGCGCGGCGAGCAGTCTGCGCGCAAGGCCCTCAAGGCTCTGATCCAGCCGTTTATCCTCCGTCGCTTGAAGAGTCAGGTGCTGGATGAACTGCCGCCGCGCACCGAGATCACTTACAAGGTGCCGCTCTCCGCGGAAGAGGCCCATTACTACGAGGCGCTGCGCCAGCAGGCTGTGCAGTCGCTGATCAGCGCGCCGGCCGGGCAGAATCAGTCCTTGCAGGTGTTGGCGGAAATCACTCGGCTGCGGCGCTTCTGCTGTCACCCTAGTCTGGTGATGCCGGGTGCCGGCTTGAGTGGCAGCAAGCTGGCGGCCTTCGCCGAGATCGTCGCCGAGTTGCTGGAGAACAAACACAAGGCTCTGGTGTTCAGCCAGTTCGTCGACCACCTGACGATTGTCCGGGGTTGGCTCGATGAGCAGGGTATTCACTATCAATACTTGGATGGCTCAACCTCGCCGAAAGAACGCAAGGCGCGTATGGATGCCTTCCAGGCCGGTGTGGGGGAAATCTTCCTGATCAGCCTCAAGGCCGGCGGCACCGGTTTGAACCTGACGGCGGCGGATTACGTGATCCACCTCGATCCCTGGTGGAACCCGGCCGTGGAAGACCAGGCCAGCGACCGCGCTCATCGCATGGGTCAGTTGCGCCCGGTGACCATTTACCGACTGGTCACCGAACACACTATTGAGGAGCAGATCGTCGCCCTGCACAGCAAGAAGCGCGCCCTGGCGGACAGCCTGCTGGACGGTGGCGAGCTGAGCGCCAAGCTGGATGCCGATGCCCTGCTGAGTTTGCTGCGCGGCGATTATCAGGGCCTTGGCCTGTGATGGCCTTCGGCCGATCAATATTGCGCGGCGGTCTGTGCGTGGGCTACTGTGCGGGAATAGCGCAACGAGACAGTCCCGTGGCATTCAGCAGTACCCTCCTGATGCGTCTGATCAAGGGCCACGCCCGCTGGCGTTGGCGCACTTGATCCCTCCCCGCCGACTCAGCGTCGGCCGTTTTGTGTTGCCTCTGCACTGCGTATCACTGGCCTGCAGCCCGTCGCTTAAAGCGCGCGGCGCGAGACGCCCGGCAGTATCAGGGTTTTAAATTTAAGCGCAGTAGAAGCAAAGGGTTGAGCAAGAAATGCTGCTAATGATCGATAACTACGACTCCTTCACCTACAACGTCGTGCAGTACCTGGCCGAGCTGGGCGCCGACGTTAACGTCATCCGTAATGACGAACTGACCGTGGCCGAGATCGAGGCGCTGAATCCCGAGCGCATCGTGGTTTCCCCCGGCCCTTGCACGCCGACCGAAGCCGGCGTGTCGCTGGCGGTGATCGCGCACTTTGCCGGCAAGCTGCCAATTCTTGGCGTGTGCCTCGGCCATCAGAGCATTGGCCAGGCCTTTGGCGGTGACGTGGTGCGTGCGCGCCAGGTGATGCACGGCAAGACCAGCCCGGTGTTCCATCACGACACCGGCGTATTTGCCGGTCTGAACAACCCGTTGACCGTGACCCGCTACCACTCCCTGGTGGTCAAGCGCGAAACCCTGCCGGAGTGCCTGGAGATTACCGCCTGGACCCAGCTGGATGACGGCGCGGTCGACGAGATCATGGGCTTGCGCCATAAGACCCTGAATATTGAAGGCGTGCAGTTCCACCCCGAGTCGATCCTGACCGAGCAGGGCCATGAGCTGTTCGCCAACTTCCTCAAGCAGACTGGAGGCGTGCGGGCATGAATATCAAAGAAGCCCTCAATCGGGTGGTGGCCCAGCTCGACCTGTCCACCGAGGAAATGCAGGACGTGATGCGCGAAATCATGACCGGCCAGTGCAGCGAGGCGCAGATCGGCGCCTTTCTGATGGGCATGCGCATGAAGAGCGAGACCATCGACGAGATCGTCGGCGCCGTGTCGGTGATGCGTGAGCTGGCCAGCCAGGTCGAGCTGCCGAGCCTCAAGCATGTGGTCGACGTGGTCGGCACCGGCGGCGATGGCGCCAATATCTTCAACGTCTCCACTGCGGCGGCCTTTGTGGTGGCGGCGGCGGGCGGCAAGGTGGCCAAGCACGGCAACCGCGCGGTGTCCGGTAAAAGCGGCAGTGCCGATTTGCTCGAAGCCGCCGGCATTTACCTGGAATTGACCCCGGTGCAGGTGGCGCGTTGCATTGACACCGTCGGTGTCGGGTTTATGTTCGCCCAGGTGCACCACAAGGCCATGAAACACGCTGCTGCCCCTCGTCGCGAGCTGGGTTTGCGCACCATCTTTAACATGCTCGGCCCACTGACCAATCCGGCTGGCGTGCGCCATCAGGTCGTTGGCGTATTCAGCCAAGCCCTTTGCCGGCCGCTGGCTGAGGTGCTCAAGCGCCTGGGCAGCGAGCACATCCTGGTGGTGCATTCCCGTGATGGCCTGGACGAATTCAGCCTGGCCGCGCCGACCCATGTGGCCGAACTGAAAGATGGCGTGATCAGCGAGTATGACGTCAGCCCCGAGGACTTCGGCCTGCACAGCCAGACCCTGATGGGCCTGGAGGTGGACGGTCCGCAAGCGTCGCTGGAATTGATCCGCGATGCTCTGGGGCGGCGCAAAACCGAAGCCGGCAAGAAGGCCGGTGACCTTATCGTGCTAAATGCCGGCGCGGCGCTGTATGCCGCCGACCTGGCCACCAGTTTGGTTGAGGGTGTTCGCCTAGCCCATGACGCGCTGCATACTGGCCTGGCGCGGGAAAAAATGGACGAGCTGGCGTCCTTTACCGCGGTATTCCGTGAGGAGAATCAAGCGTGAGCCTGCCGACCATTCTGGAAAACATCATCGCCCGCAAATATGTGGAAGTGGCCGAGCGCAGTGCGCGGGTCAGCCTGGCCGAGCTGGAGCGCCTGGCGCGCGCAGCCGATGCCCCGCGCGGCTTTGCCAAGGCCATGCTGGAGCGGGTCGCGCGCAAGGAAGCGGCAGTGATTGCCGAGATCAAAAAGGCTTCGCCGAGCAAGGGCGTAATCCGTGAGGACTTCGATCCCGCGGCGATCGCGGTCAGCTACGCCAAGGGCGGCGCCACCTGCTTGTCGGTGCTCACCGATGTGGACTTCTTTCAGGGCGCCGATGCCTACCTGCAACAGGCACGGGCGGCTTGCAGCCTGCCGGTGATTCGCAAGGACTTCATGGTCGATCCTTATCAGATCGTTGAAGCCCGTGCCCTCGGCGCCGACTGCGTACTGCTGATCGTCTCGGCCCTGGAGGATGGGCAGATGGCTGAACTGGCCAGCGTGGCCAAGGACTTCAACCTCGATGTGCTGGTCGAAGTGCACGATGGCGCCGAGCTTGAACGCGCCCTGAAGACCCTTGATACGCCGCTGGTAGGGATCAACAATCGCAACCTGCACACCTTCGAGGTAAGCCTGGACACCACGTTGGATCTACTGCCGCGGATTCCACGTGACCGTTTGTTGGTGACCGAGAGTGGCATCATCAATCGCGCTGACGTGGAGCTGATGGAAATCAGCGACGTGCATGCTTTTCTGGTGGGTGAGGCCTTTATGCGTGCGGCAGAGCCCGGCGTTGAGCTGCAGCGGCTGTTCTTCCCGGATGCCGCGTCGATGGCGCTGGGTGCTGATCCGGACTGATTGCGACAGAGATAAAAAAACCGGCCTAGGCCGGTTTTTTTTGTGGTCGCTTTCAGCGGGTGCCGAACACCACCATGGTTTTGCCTTTGACGTTGACCAGGCCCTGTTCTTCCAGGGCCTTGAGCACGCGGCCAACCATCTCGCGGGAGCAGCCGACGATGCGACCGATCTCCTGGCGGGTGATCTTGATCTGCATGCCATCGGGGTGGGTCATGGCATCCGGCTGCTTGCACAGGTCCAGCAGGGTGCGGGCCACACGGCCGGTGACATCGAGGAAGGCCAGGTCGCCGACCTTGCGTGTGGTGTTGCGCAGACGCTCGGCCATCTGGCTGCCGAGGGCAAAGAGAATGTCCGGGTCTTGCAGGGTCAGTTCGCGGAACTTGGTGTAGCTCAGTTCGGCCACTTCGCATTCGGTCTTGGCCCGTACCCAGGCGCTGCGTTCTTTCTCGACACCTTCTTTCTCGAACAGACCCATTTCACCGAAGAAGTCGCCGGAGTTGAGGTAGGCGATGATCATTTCCCGGCCATCGTCGTCTTCGATCAGGATGGTGACCGAGCCTTTGACGATGAAGAACAGGGTTTCGCAGCGATCACCGGCGTAAATGATGGTGCTCTTGGCGGTGTAGCGGCGACGGTGGCAATGGGCAAGCAGCTTGTCGAGATTTTTGATTTTGGGTGTGAGCGTAATAGCGACCATGCGCGAGTCCCGGTAAAGAAGAGGTAAGTCCCTGTCTGCTAGACGAATTCTTATTATTAATGCGGTCAGTGTGCCATTTATCCGACGCCAGCTTAACAGACAGTTATACACCAACTAGGCGTTTTTGCGACGTGGCTAACACCTGGCTGTCGGGGATTAGTCTACGCGTGCTCGTTTGCCGGAGCTCGTAGGCCCTGTGCTAAGCTTGCGACCCTTTTTGCAGTGGACACCTGGCGATGAAAGCACGTATCCAGTGGGCAGGCGAAGCCCTGTTTATCGGCGAATCTGGCAGTGGCCATGCCGTGGTCATGGACGGTCCGCCGGAGGCCGGTGGGCGCAACCTGGGCGTGCGGCCGATGGAGATGTTACTCATCGGCCTGGGCGGCTGCAGCAACTTCGATGTGGTCAGCATCCTGAAGAAATCCCGCCAGGCGGTGGAAAGCTGCGAAGCCTTTGTTGAGGCTGAACGCGCCGATGAAGACCCTAAGGTGTTCACCAAGATCCACCTGCATTTCGTGGTCAAGGGCCGCGGCCTGAAGGAAGCTCAGGTCAAGCGCGCGGTGGAACTGTCGGCGGAGAAGTACTGCTCGGCGTCGATCATGCTCGGGCGTGCCGGTGTTGAGATCACCCACGACTACGAGATTGTCGAGTTGGGTTGATCGTTACGCAGGCAATAAAAAAGGGGCGCCAATCAGCGCCCCTTTTTTATTGCCTGCAGGTTACGGCGTCAGACCCGGTAGGTGCTCTTGGTCATGACCTTGGCCAGCAGGCTCATGCCGAACTTGACCGGCGCCGGAAAGCGCAGGCCGCCAGCGGCCAGGGCGCTGTTGGCGTGTTGCTCTTCATCGCTGCGCATCTGCTCAAGGATGGCGCGGGATTTTTCGTCTTCAGCCGGCAACTGGCTGAGATGATCGTCGAGGTGCTTGCACACCTGGTCTTCAGTGGCGGCGACAAAGCCCAGGCTGACCCGATCACTGATCAGCCCGGCCACCGCCCCGACACCAAACGACAAACCATAGAACAGCGGATTGAGCACGCTGGGGTGGCTGCCGAGTTGGCGGATACGTTGTTCGCACCAGGCCAGGTGGTCGATTTCTTCCTCGGCCGCATGCTCCATGGCGCTGCGCACCTCGGGCAGTTTGGCGGTCAGTGCCTGGCCTTGATACAGCGCCTGGGCGCAGACCTCGCCGGTGTGGTTGATGCGCATCAGGCCGGCCACATGACGCGTGGTCTCGGGGTCGAACTGGGTGTCGGGCTGGACGATGGCCGGCGACGGGCGATAGGGCTGGCCGCTGAAGGGCAGCAGGGTGCGCATGGCCGCATCGGCTTGCAGTAACAGACGGTCAATGGGTGAGTAATGACGTTCGCTGGCCATGGGCGCTCCGGGCGGCATGCAGGTGGAATACGCCTGCGAGTCTACTCCAAGCTGGCGTGGCGGTCTTGATCCGGATCAGATTGGGGCAGCTCGCGCAGCACCCGGAAGCCCAAGGCGTAGTCCTTGATATGGGGCTGCTTGAGGTCGCGTAGGCTGCTGCGCAGGTACACCGGGCCACTGTTCCAGCCGCCGCCGCGTATCGCCCTTGGGCTGTTGTCGAGCAGGCCGGCGCGGCGCTGTTCGTGGCCGTCATAGGGCGCGACGAAGGCCGAGGCTGTCCATTCCCAGACATTGCCGGCAGTGTCGTACAGGCCGAAGGCATTGGGCGCGAACTGCCCCACCAGGCTGGTTTTGTACTCTAGGCTGCGCGGCGTGCCACAACCGCGGCAGTGGGCGCGGGGCTGTTCTTCACTGCTGTCGAGTTGCTCGCCCCACCAGTAGTAACTCTGGCTGCCCGCGCGGGCCGCATATTCCCATTCGGCTTCGCTAGGCAGGCGATAGGTCTGGCCGCTGACTTTGCTCAGCCATTGGCAGTAACCCTGGGCGGCAAAGTAGCTGACGTGTATCACCGGGCGCTGCGCCGACATGGCCCAGCCCTCGTTGTCGGGCATGGCCTTGCCGGTGGCATCGGCATACAGCTGCCAGTCGGCGAAGGTGACTTCAAAGCGACCCATGGCGATGGGCTGGCTAATGTCGACCGCGCGCGGTGGGCGTTCGTTGTCGTTACCACGGCCCAGGCTATCGCCCAAGACAAAGCGGCCAGTGGGCAGGACCACCAGCTCGGGGCCTTGCTGGCCGTTGCGCAGTGGGTCGCGAAATACCTTGCCGGCCTCGTTGGCGAGGGCTGGTAGGGGCAATAGCAGGCTGAGCGTCAGGGCTAACTGTACGCGCATCAGCCCGGCGGCCACTGCATCTGGCGTTGACCAAGGACGTGCATGTGGATGTGATAGACCGTCTGCCCGCCTTGCGGGTTGCAGTTCATCACCACCCGGAAGCCTTCTTCGCAGCCTTGCTCAACGGCCAGGCGCTGGGCAGTGAAGAGGATATGGCCGGCCAGGGCTTTGTCGTCTTCGCCGAGGTCGTTGAGGGTGCTGATGTGTTTTTTCGGGATCACCAGGAAGTGCACCGGCGCGGCCGGGCTGATGTCGTGGAAGGCTACGACCTGATCATCTTCATAAAGCTTGCGCGCGGGGATGTCCCCGGCGACGATCTTGCAGAACAGACAGTCCATGGACAGTCCCCCGGCTGATGATTTGAGCCGCAGAGTGTAACCATGCACACCGGGGGCGACCAGTGGCGCCGATACGCACAAGGAGCAGCAGTGATAAACGATATTCATGACCTGGGGCTGGTGCTGGACTCCAAGGTCAAGCTGGTAGTGATTGAGTCCTGGGACGAGCGGCGGGTGCTGGAGACCCTCACCAGCCTGGCGGTCAAGCGTGGCCTGGGGCTGTACACCTGGGCGGTGACTGAAGGTTTGCAGCGTCTTGGCTTTGCCGCAGACGTGAGTGAAGAAAGCGCCAGCCTGGAGCCAGAGGCCGCGCTGAAGCTGATCAAGCACGATCCGCAGCCCAATCTGTATGTGCTCTGCGACCTGCATCCGTTCCTGGTCGATAACCCCAAGCTGGTGCGCCTGCTCAAGGAAATCGCCCTGGCCGAAGGCGCCCACAAACCGACCCTGGTGCTGGTTTCCCACGCCCTCAAATTGCCGGTGGAAGTGCAGCGTTATGCGGCGCGCTTTGCCCTGGCGCTGCCGTCTGAAGAGGAGCTGCTGGCCATCGTTCGCGACGAGGCCACGCGTTGGAGCGAGGGCAATCGCGGCGCGCGGGTACGCACCGACAACCGCACCTTGCAGCAGGTGGTGAAAAACCTGCGCGGCATGAGCCACGCTGAAGCCCGAGCCCTGGCGCGGCGGGTGATCTGCGACGACGGCGCAATTACTCAGGATGACCTGCCGGAGCTGAACAAGAGCAAGTTCCAGCTGCTGGATCTGGAAGGCGTGCTGAGCTTCGAATACGACACCGCCCGCTTCGCCGAGGTCGGCGGTCTGCGTACGTTCAAGCGCTGGCTGGGTGAACGCGAACCGGTGTTTCTCGCCGCCAAGGCCGAAGACCTGCCCAAGGGGGTGATGCTGGTGGGTGTGCAAGGCGGCGGCAAAAGTCTGGCGGCCAAGGCGGTGGCCGGGCTTTGGGGGCTGCCGCTGCTGCGCCTGGATTTCGCTTGCCTGTACAACAAGTTCTTCGGCGAAACCGAGCGCAATCTGCGCGAGGCCTTGCAGTTGGCGGAGCGCATGGCGCCGTGCGTGCTGTGGATGGATGAGATCGAGAAGGGCCTGGCCAGCGGCGATCAGGATGGCGGGGTCAGTCAGCGGGTGCTGGGCACTTTGCTGACCTGGATGGCCGAGCGCACAGCGCCGGTGTTTCTGGTGGCTACCGCCAATGCCATCGACCGTCTGCCGCCGGAGCTGGTGCGTAAGGGGCGTTTCGACGAGCTGTTCTTTGTCGACCTGCCGGATGCCGAGGTGCGGGCCGAGATTTTCGCGATCCACCTACAGCGCCGTGAGCTGGAGCCTGCGCAGTTTGATCTGCCGGAATTGGCGGCGGCCTGTGAGGGCTTTGCCGGGGCGGAGATCGAGCAGGCGGTGGTCAGCGCGCTGTATGCCGCGCAGGCGCGGCAGCAGAGTGTCGATCAGGCGTTGCTGTTGCAGATGATCCACAGCAGTTCGCCGTTATCGGTGGTCATGGCCGAGGATCTGGCCCGGCTGCGGGCCTGGGCGGATGGGCGGACGGTGAGTGCTGATTAAGGCGCGCGAGGATCCCCGGTAGGAGCCAGCTTGCTGGCGATGCTGTTGCGCAACAGAGATCACCAGCAAGCTGGCTCCTACAGGTTCAATCGGTCTGAGGGGCGAGTGTTTAGCTAGTCGGCCTTTCGTCCTGAACTGGAGCGATTGACCTTGCCCACCAGGTAACGCACCAGTGCGCGTGGAGCCAGGCGTGGCCAGCCGGCCATCAGCTTGTTGCGCCATCCGGGGGTGATGATCGCGCGGTTCTTGTCCAGGCCTCTGACGGCGAGCAGTGCCACTTCCTCGCAGGACATCATCAGCGAGCTGCGTTCCAGCTTGGCGGATTTCATCTGTGCATTGCGAAAGAACGCGCTGCGCGTCGGCCCAGGGCAGAGCACCGAGACTTTCACGCCAAAGCCCTTCAGCTCTTCACGCAGACCTTCTGACAGGCTCAGCACGTAGGCCTTGCTGGCGAAGTAGTTGCTCATCCACGGCCCTGGCTGAAAGGCTGCGACCGAGGCGACGTTGAGAATCTGTCCGCCGCCCTGTTGCACCATGCGTTGGCCGAGAGCATGGCAGAGGCGAGTGAGGGCGAGAATATTGACTTCCACCAGCTGCTGTTCGCGGCTCCACTCCTGCTGGAGAAAGGCGCCGGCGGTGCCGAAGCCGGCGTTGTTGACCAGCAGGTCAATCTGCTGATCGGCCAGTTCCAGCTCTTGCAGCAGGCCGGATACCTGCAGCGGCTCGCTAAGGTCGCAGGAGCTAAACAGCACCTCGACGCCGAAGCGCTGGGTCAGCTCGTAGGCGATGCTTTCCAGGGCGTCGCGCTGGCGAGCCACCAGAATCAGGTTGCGGCCGCGGCGAGCCAGGGCTTCGGCAATGGCCAGGCCAATCCCGCTGGAGGCGCCGGTAATCAGGGCATAACGGGGCATGGGTGACTCCGTGGGGCAGCGGCCGACGGGCCGCTGCTGCGGGGGGATTTACTCGTCTTCGCTGAGCGGCGCGTAAGCGTCTGCGGCCTCGGCGCTGTCGGCCTCATCGTAGCTGCTTTCCAGTGCGGACTGGGCGCGCTCGGTGTAGTCCTGATAGGCCGGAATGGCGATGGCGGCGAGGATGCCGAACACCACCGGTACCAGCAGCCAGAGGGCGGACAGAACCTTGACCGCGGTGCTGTTGGGTGGCGGTGGCGGGCCAAAGCGGTTGGCCGCGGTGCTGCCAGGCACTACCAGCATGATGATGGAGAACACGCTGCCGACCACCGGCACCAGGTTGACCAGCAACAGCCAGCCGGACCAGCCGATGTCGTGCAGGCGTTGCACGCCAATTTGTACGCTGACCACCGCCATGGCCACCAGGGTCACGACGGCGAGGATAGCGCCGAGCACTTGCGACAATTGAAAGCCGATGGCGACTACGCCGAACACCGCCATGGCAGCACCCATCAAGCTCAGGCTCCAGGCCAGGTAGCGCAAGCGGCCAATCCGGCCCTCGACGCCAAACGGGCGCAACTCGGCGTACTCCGGCAGTTCTTCGGCGACGTTGGCAGTGGGGGGCGCGTAAGGGGAGGCCGGCGCGGGGTCGTTACTGATGGTGCTGGTGATGGTGATGGCGGGCGCACTGGCGGCCAGTTCGGCCTGGCGTGCCAGGTATTTGTCGATGATGATGCCGCAGGCCGTACATTCGGCTGCCTTGTCTTGTTCGTGACCACACTTGGGGCAGTTCATGCGGCTGCTGTCGGTGGTGGCGGTGGCTTCATTGGCAGCCGCAGGCGGATTGTGGTCTTCGGTTTCTACCAGGCTCAGGCTGGCGGCCAGATCGGCCTCTTTGTACACCTTGGCACCGGCGCGCTGCAGGGCGGCGAGGTACTTTTCGGCCTCGTCTTCAGCCAGATCGCGCTTGAGAGCGACCGGGTTGCCAGAGAACAGGCTTTCGATCTTGGCGCTGTCGCTCTTGAACAGGCGCGCCAGGTTGGCTTTGACCTCGTCCAGTTGCGCTGCGGGCATCAATTCGCCGCTAAAAACGATCTTGAAACGGGCTTGTGACATGCGGGCATCCCTGTCGGCAGGAAAGAGTTGAGCGCACAGCCTAATGGGCCGCAGCCATGGGCGACAAGTGCGCAACAGGAGAAAGGTGGCCTAGTTCCTGGCGGCTGCTTGAGTTCAGCCGCCAGGGAGGTGCTTAGTGTTCGAGTGGGGTGAAACGCTGGCGCGCTGCCCGGTATTCGGCATCCAGGCGAGCCACGAGTTCGGCCACGCTGGGCAGGTCATCAATGTCGCCGACGCCCTGGCCGGCCGACCACACGGTTTTCCACGCCTTGGCCTCATCGTTGACCGGTTTGAGTTTTTCACCGTAATTGACCTCGCCTTTGTCTTGCAGGCGCTGCAGGTCATAACCGGCGGCTTGCAGGCTCTGGCGCATAAAGCTGGCCGGAATGCCTGATACGGCCGGGGTATGGATGATGTCGGCGGCCTTGGCGTCCAGCAGCATCTGCTTGTAGGCCTCGCCGGCGTGGCTTTCCTGGGTGGCGATAAAGCGCGTGCCGAGGTAAGCAAGGTCGGCACCGAGCAGCTGCGCCGCGAGAATCTCGTGGCCGTGGTTGAGGCAGCCGGCCAACAGCAGGGTTTTGTCGAAGAACTGGCGGATCTCGGCGATCAGGGCAAACGGGCTCCAAGTACCGGCGTGGCCACCGGCGCCGGCGGCCACCGCGATCAGACCATCAACTCCGGCTTCAGCTGCTTTCTCCGCGTGCCGGCGGGTGGTTACGTCGTGGAACACCAGGCCGCCGTAGCTGTGCACGGCATCCACTACTTCCTTTACAGCGCCGAGGCTGGTGATGATGATCGGCACGCGCTTTTCCACGCAGATGGCCAGGTCGTCCTGCAAGCGCGGGTTGCTGTGGTGAACGATCAGGTTGACCGCATAGGGCGCCGCATCGTCATGCAGGCCTGCCTGGATTTCCTCCAGCCAGGCGCGAAAGCCGCTGCTTTCGCGCTGATTGAGGGCCGGAAAGCTGCCGACCACACCGCTGTTGCAGCAGGCCAGTACCAGTTGCGGATTGGAGACCAGAAACATCGGCGCAGCCACTACGGGCAGACGCAGGCGCTGTTGCAACAAGGCGGGCAGGGACATGGGCATTCCTCTTGTTATTAAGGGCGGTGTTATTAAGGACAGTGTTATCAAGGGCGGTGATCAGAACGGTTTGACCACGACGAGAATCACGATGGCCAGCAGGAACAGCACGGGCACCTCGTTGAACCAACGGAAGAACACGTGGCCACGGGCGTTTTCGCCACGGGCAAAAGCGCGCAACTGAGCGCCGCAGAGGTGCTGATAGCCGACCAAGATGGCGACCAGGGTTAACTTCACGTGCAGCCAGCCCATGCTCAGCCAGGCTGGATTGAGGTACAGCAGCCAGGCGCCGAGGACCAGGGTGGCAATCATCGATGGCTGCATGATGCCGCGGTAAAGCTTGCGCTCCATCACGCAGAAGCGCTCGTGGCTGACGGCATCGCTGCTCATGGCGTGGTAGACGAACAGGCGGGGCAGGTAGAACAGCCCGGCAAACCAGCAGACCATGGCGATGATGTGCAGGGCTTTCAGCCAGAGGTAAAGCATGGGGTGACTCCGCGGGACAAAGTCCGCCGATAGTAGAGGCAAGCACGGCTGCTCGTCACCTTGCGCAGCCCTGGCCGGTGGAGAAACCGCGAGACAGACGCGCCTTGCTGTTGGCTGGCCGGGCGTGCGGCCGTATCATCGGCAGCTTTCCACTGGGTTGGTTCGAGGGGCGGGTCATGGTCAAGGTAGGTATTGTCGGCGGCACGGGCTACACCGGGGTCGAGTTGTTGCGTTTGCTGGCTCAGCACCCGGAAGCAGAAGTGGCGGTGATTACCTCGCGCTCCGAAGCCGGTGTGAGAGTGGCGGACATGTACCCGAACCTGCGCGGTCATTATGATTCGCTGGCCTTCAGCGTGCCGGACAGTGCCACCCTCGGCGCCTGCGACGTGGTGTTCTTCGCCACGCCCCATGGCGTCGCCCATGCCTTGGCCGGTGAGTTGCTGGCGGCGGGCACTCAGGTTATCGACCTTTCAGCGGACTTCCGTCTGCAAGACGCTGAGGAGTGGGCCAAGTGGTACGGCCAGCCCCATGGCGCACCTGAGTTGTTGCCTGAGGCGGTATACGGCCTGCCGGAAGTCAATCGTGAACAAATTCGCCAGGCGCGCCTGATCGCAGTAGCCGGCTGTTACCCGACGGCCACCCAATTGGGCTTCCTGCCGTTGCTGGAGGCGGGCTTGGCGGACAACAGCCGCCTGATCGCCGACTGCAAGTCCGGGGTCAGCGGAGCTGGTCGTGGCGCCAGTGTCGGTTCGCTGTTCAGCGAAGCGGGCGAGAGCATGAAGGCCTACGGTGTTAAGGGCCATCGTCACCTGCCGGAAATCACTCAGGGCTTGCGCCGCGCTGCGGGCGGGAATGTCGGTCTGACCTTTGTGCCGCATCTGACGCCGATGATTCGCGGTATTCACGCCACCCTGTATGCCACCGTGGTTGATCAGGCAGTGGATCTGCAGGCGCTGTTCGAGCAGCGTTATGCCAATGAGCCGTTTGTCGATGTGATGCCGGCTGGCAGTCATCCGGAAACCCGCAGCGTGCGCGGCGCCAACGTCTGCCGTCTGGCGGTGCATCGCCCGCAGGGCGGCGATCTGGTGGTGGTGCTCTCGGTGATTGATAACCTGGTCAAGGGCGCTTCGGGTCAGGCGGTGCAGTGCATGAACATCCGCTGTGGCCTGGATGAGCGCATGGGGCTGATGCAGGCCGCATTGCTGCCCTGAGGGTATTTGCCGGCCATGGCTGCCTGTGGGCGGAGAATAGTTGACCAGTTTGGTAGGGTAAGCGGATAATGCAAGGCCTAAGCAGTATGGCGCGTAGCGTCGGGAGAACAGCAGCATGAGCGTCGAAACCTTCACACCCACTCTCTTGCAGTTCACGCAGGGTGCTGCCAGCAAGGTGAAGAGCCTGGTTGAAGAAGAGGGTAACCCGCGTCTGAAGTTGCGGGTGTTCGTGACTGGCGGCGGCTGTTCCGGCTTTCAGTACGGTTTCACCTTCGATGACGAGATGGCGGACGATGACACCGTGGTCGAGCGCGAAGGCGTGAGCCTGGTGGTCGATCCGATGAGCTTTCAATACCTGGTCGGCGCCGAGGTGGACTATCAAGAAGGTCTGGAAGGTTCGCGCTTCGTGATTAAGAACCCGAATGCTTCCAGCACCTGCGGTTGCGGTCAGTCGTTCTCGATCTGATTCGTTTGCTGAGTGTGACCCGCAATGCCGCGCCCTGTGCGCGGCATTGTCGTTTCTGCGTTATGAGTTCTGCGGATCAGGCTGGGTAGATGGCGCCAAGTACGCGCAGTCCGCGGGCGCCGGTGACGCTGGGGCGGTTGGCGGGGATCTGCTCGAGGCAGCAGTGAGCCAGCCAGGCAAAGGCCATGGCTTCCACCCAGTCGGGTGGCACGCCTTGAGCGGCGGTACTGCTGACGCAGGCGCTCGGCAGTAGGCTTTGCAGGCGCCGCATCAGCGCGCCGTTATGGGCGCCGCCACCGCAGACCAGCAGGGTTTCGGTGTTTTGCTGGGCGGCGGTGAGTGAGTCGATGATGCTCGAAGCCGTCATCTCCAGCAGGGTGGCTTGCACGTCGGCTGGCGCATAAGGTGGTAGCTGCGCTAGGAGTTGCTGCAGCCATTCCAGGCTGAACAGTTCGCGGCCGGTGCTTTTCGGTCCGCGGGTCTGGAAGAACGGATCATTGAGCAGCGCATGCAGCAGTTCCGGGATTATCTCACCGCTGGCCGCCCAGGCGCCGTCACGGTCGAAGCGTTCGCCGCGCTGCAGCTGAATCCAGGCGTCGAGCAATACGTTACCCGGGCCGCAATCAAAACCATGCACCGGGCGCTCGGGTTGCAACAGGCTGAGGTTGCTGAAGCCGCCAACATTCAAGACCGCACAGCGCTTGTCGGTCGCAAACAGGGCTTCATGGAAGGCTGGCACCAGGGGCGCGCCTTGGCCGCCGGCAGCGATATCACGACGTCGGAAGTCGCTGATCACGCTGATGCCGGTTAGCTCGGCGAGTAGGGCTGGGTTGCCAATCTGGATGCTGAAGCCGTGGGCGGGCTCATGGCGGATGGTCTGGCCATGGCTGCCAATGGCGCGAATGTCAGAAGGTTGCAGTTGTTGCTCAGCCAGCAGGGCCTGAATGCCCTGCGCTGCCAGCTCGACCCAGCGCTGCTCAGCCAGTGCCGCACGGGCCAGCTCATCGGGACCGGAGCTGCACAACGCCAGCAGCTCGGCATGCAGTGTGGCGGGCATGGGCACGTAATGGGTGGCGATCAGGCGGGTGTGCTGGTCTTGGTCGATCAGGGCAATGTCCAAACCATCGAGGCTGGTTCCGGACATCACCCCCAGATAACGCGGCATCGGCTGTTAGCGTTTGTTCAGGGCGAGCATGGTGGATTTTTCCTGGTCCATGCGGGCCAGCAACGGCTTGCTCTGCTGCAGGAAGCGCTGCTTCTCAGCGCGGGCAATCGGGTCAGCCATGGCGGTCTTGATGCTCAGCGGATTGACGTGGCGACCATTGACCTGGAACTCATAGTGCAGGTGTGGCCCAGTGGAGAGGCCTGTGGTGCCGATGTAGCCAATGATCTGCCCCTGCTTGACGCTGGTGCCCGTACGCACACCTTTGGCGAAGCCCTGCATGTGGCCGTAGAGGGTCTTGTAGCTGTTGCCGTGCTGGATGATCACCGCATTGCCATAGCCGCCATGACGGCCGGCCAGCATAACCCGGCCATCGCCGGCGGCTTTGATCGGGGTGCCACGTGGCGCCGCGTAATCGACACCCTTGTGCGCGCGGATTTTGTTCAGGATTGGATGGCGGCGGCCCATGGAGAAGCCGGAGCTAATGCGGGCGAAGTCTACCGGCGTGCGGATAAAGGCTTTGCGCATGCTGTTGCCGTCAGCGGTGTAGTAGCTGGTGGCACCTTGTTTGTTGGTATAACGCACGGCGGTGAAGGTCTTGCCGCGGTTGATAAAACGGGCGGAAAGGATATTGCCGTTGGCAATCGGCTTGCCGTTCACGACTTTCTGCTCGTAGACCACTTCGAATTCGTCGCCGCGGCGGATGTCCTCAGCAAAGTCGATGTCGTAGCCGAACACATTGGCCATGTCCATTGCCAGGCTATAGGGCAGGCCGGCGCGTTGGGCAGATTGCGAAAGGGAGCTGTTGATAACACCGCGCGCATAGGCAGAGCGCACGTCAGGCTTAACCAGTTCGCGCTTGAAGGCGAAGCCCTTGTCGGTTTTGCTCAGGCTGATGCTTTCAAGGTCGCTGAGTTTGCTGTGCAGGCTTTCCAGGTGGCCGTCTGCAGTCAATTTAAACTGCAGTTCCTGGCCAACATTCAGGCGGCTGAAACGCTTGGCATCTTTGCTGCTGTTGACTACGTCATGCAGTTCGTTGGACGACAGGCCAACCTTGGCAAAAACCGTGGAAAGCGTGTCACCTTTACCGACTGTGACGCTCTTATTGAGCGGGTCTACAGGCTTACTGGCAGTGTCGGGCGCAGCTGGAGTGTCTGCAGCTTTGGCAAAGGGTTGCGCGCCTTCAGTGCCTGTGACTGTGGTCAGCGGCAGGTCGTCTTTGTTTTGCTCAAGCTGCTCGGCATCGCTACTAATATCCAGCGTCAGCGTGGTGCGCTTTGCTTCTACATCGCTGGAGGGAAAAACCAGCAGCGTAAAGCTTAAAAAGGCGGCCACGCCACTTGCTGCTAGCAAGTGGCTTTTGGGGTACAGCGGGGGCTTGGAAGTCGGCGTCATGGTCTGGGTAAGATTCTTAAAATATGAAATGAAGATGACAAAAAAGTAAAAATAGAATCTATCAACTGCTTAAAATATAACCAAATCTTGCTCTAGGCAACCTTTGTCTTGGTAGGGTCGGTGCGGGGTTGGGCAAAACTTGTAATTAGTGCCTGATCTTGTATGGTTGGTTCCCTTTCATTTTGAGTGGTTGTGAGTCCTGTCATGAAGTTGGTTGAAGAACAGCTGGCGCTGATCAAGCGCGGTGCGGAAGAGGTTTTGGTCGAGGCCGAGCTGATTGAAAAGCTCAAACGCGGTCAGCCGCTGCGCATCAAGGCGGGGTTCGACCCGACTGCGCCTGATCTGCATCTCGGGCACACAGTGCTTATTAATAAGCTGCGTCAGTTTCAGGAGCTGGGCCATCAGGTGGTTTTCCTGATTGGTGACTTCACCGGAATGATCGGTGATCCGAGTGGCAAGAGTGCAACTCGCCCTCCTCTGACGCGCGAGCAAGTGCTGGACAACGCCGAAACCTACAAGGCGCAGGTGTTCAAAATTCTCGATCCGACCAAGACCGAAGTGGCGTTCAACTCCACCTGGATGGATCAGCTCAAGCCGTCGGACTTCATTCGTCTGTCGTCACAATACACAGTGGCGCGGATGCTCGAACGTGATGACTTCAGCAAGCGCTACAGCAGCAATCAACCTATTGCCATCCATGAGTTCCTTTACCCATTGGTTCAGGGCTACGACTCCGTGGCCTTGCGTGCGGATGTCGAGTTGGGCGGCACCGATCAGAAATTCAACCTGCTGATGGGGCGTGAGCTGCAGCGCGCTTATGGTCAGGAGCCTCAGGTTATTCTGACCATGCCTTTGCTGGAAGGTCTGGATGGCGTGAAGAAGATGTCCAAGTCATTGGGCAACTACGTAGGTATCCAGGAAGCACCGGGCGTGATGTACAACAAACTGGTGTCCATCCCTGATTCACTGATGTGGCGCTATTTCGAATTGCTCAGCTTCCGTTCCATGGCTGAAATCGAGCAGTTCAAGCGTGATGTCGAGCAGGGTGCCAATCCGCGCGATATCAAGATCAAGCTGGCCGAAGAAATCGTTGCGCGCTTCCATGGCGCAGAAGCTGCTGCCAGTGCTCACCGCTCTGCGGGTAACCGCATGAAAGAAGGGGAGTTGCCAGAGGATCTGCCTGAGGTGGACGTGACCTCAAGCGAGGATCTGCCAATTGCTTCCCTCCTTAATAAGGCCGGGCTGGTGAAGAACGCGGCAGGCGCCCGTGATCTGTTGAATGCGGGCAGTGTGCGTATAGATGGTGAGGTGGTGGATCGCACCTTTATATACACGCTGGGTTCTACCCATGTTTGCCAGGCTGGCAAGAAGGCTTTTGCGCGTGTCACGCTGAAAGCTGAATGAGTTATCAAATATCCCTTGACTGCTCGATTTAAGTGTCTATAATTCGCACCTCTTCCGGCGCAGACCTCTCGGAAAACTCTTTTGAAAACAAAGAGTTAGCTTAAAAAGAGGGGTTGCAAAGCAGCGAAAGCTGTGTAGAATGCGCCGG
>NZ_JCAQOS010000004.1:0-481320 GCF_059567785.1 Pseudomonas sp. BGA-UO-ETr-WB11
AGTGAAACGATTCATCGCCGATGGTAGTGTGGGGTTTCCCCATGTGAGAGTAGGTCATCGTCAAGCTTCTACACCAAACCCCTGATCATCGTAAGATGGTCGGGGGTTTGTCTTTGCGCGAAGAAAAGTTATTGACCGATTGCTGGTTGGGATATTGCCTGACTTTGGGTGGGGAGAGCGCTACGCCTTTGACAGTCACTCATCAGCGGCTATTTTGATCTTGCACGGTTTAAGGAAGTACCGCGCTTAATAAGACAAAATGGAGAGTTAATAATGCTGAAAATACAGGTTTCATCTCTGTTCTTTGCGCTGCTGGCTAGCGTCTCGCTGGCTACATCTGCGGCGGATGTAGCTCCTGCCAAGCCCAGCAAGCCTGAAGTGGTTCAGGCGGCCGATGCTGTTGATGCAAAAAGCGCCAAGGTAAACCTCAATACCGCAGATGCAGAAACCTTGGAGCGGGAGCTGCTAGGCGTTGGCAAGGTCAAGGCTGTTTCGATTGTGGACCATCGAACAACGAACGGACCCTTTTCATCTGTAGATGATCTGTTGGAAGTTAAAGGTATTGGCGCAGCAATTCTGGAAAAGAATCGTGACAGGCTGACCATTAACTAAGTTGCAACCTGGACTCACAAAAAGACCGCTCGTTGAGCGGTCTTTTTATTGTCGGCATATAAAACTCAGGCAATAAAAAGCCCAGTCGATTGACTGGGCTCTTAGTGTTTGGCTCCGCGACCTGGACTCGAACCAGGGACCCAATGATTAACAGTCATTTGCTCTACCGACTGAGCTATCGCGGAACAACGGTGCGTATGTTACTGATTCAAAAGGGTAAGTCAATACGGCTCTAAGCAAAACGCCGCTGCGGAGGGCGGCTCCGCAGCGGCGTTTTGCTCGAGCTTAAGGGCTTAGATCACTTGAGCTATGGCGCGCGTAACAGCATCGAGGTTGTTGCGGTTCAGCGCTGCGACGCAGATGCGACCGGTACCAACGGCGTAGATAGCAAACTCGTTCTTCAGGCGTTCAACCTGCTCGGCTGTAAGGCCTGAATAAGAGAACATGCCTCGTTGCCGAGCAACAAAGCTGAAGTCGCGTGTGGCGCCCTGAGCGGCCAGTTGCTCGACCATGGCCATACGCATGTCGCGGATGCGCTCGCGCATTTCCCCCAGTTCTTGCTCCCACATGGCACGCAGTTCAACGCTGTTGAGCACGCTAGCGACGACGGTTGCACCGTGGGTCGGTGGGTTGGAATAGTTGGTGCGGATTACGCGCTTGGCTTGTGACAGAACGCGGCCAGCCTCTTCCTTCGAGTTGGTGACGATCGACAGGGCGCCCACGCGTTCGCCATACAGAGAGAAGGACTTCGAGAACGAACTGGACACCAGGAAGTTCAGCCCAGAATCAGCAAACAGGCGCACGGCGGCGGCGTCTTGCTCGATGCCATCGCCAAAGCCTTGGTAGGCGATGTCGAGGAAGGGCACATGCTCACGTTCGCGTACGACGTCCAGTACGGCTTGCCAGTCGTCCAGGCTCAGGTCGACGCCAGTCGGGTTATGGCAGCAGGCGTGCAGCACCACGATCGAGCGCGGTGGCAGGCTCTTAAGGTCGGCGAGCATGCCTGCACGATTCACGCCGTGGTTGGCGGCGTCGTAGTAGCTGTAGTTCTGCACTGGAAAGCCTGCAGCTTCAAACAGAGCGCGGTGGTTTTCCCAGCTTGGATCACTGATTGCCACTACGGCGTTCGGCAGCAGGCGTTTGAGAAAGTCAGCACCGGTTTTCAGTGCGCCGGTACCGCCGACTGATTGAGTGGTGACTACGCGACCGGCAGCCAGCAGTTCGGAGTCGCTGCCAAACAGCAGCTTTTGCACGGCCTGGTCGTAGGCGGCAATGCCTTCGATGGGCAGGTAACCGCGTGGCGCGTGGGCTTCAATGCGTGCTTGTTCGGCCGCTGCGACGGCGCGCAGCAACGGAATACGACCCTCTTCGTTGAAGTAAACGCCAACACCCAGGTTCACCTTGTGGGTACGAGGATCGGCATTGAAGGCTTCATTGAGACCCAGGATAGGGTCGCGCGGCGCCATTTCGACGGCAGAGAACAGGCTCATTATGCGGCAGCTCTAAAGAAAGACTGAGGGCATGCAACACCTCGCTACGACTAGCGTTAGGGGTTGCGCAGACGGGTCGCTATTATAGCGACCAAGGACGTGCGCGGCGACAGCGCCAGCACGCTTTTCACCGGGGTTTGACGCCCATTGTGCAAATGCGTCACAGGCGTTTGTCGAGGTATGCATGTCGCAGTTTGAATTGGTCACGCGTTTTCAGCCGGCTGGCGATCAACCTGAGGCCATCCGCTTGATGGTTGAAGGCTTGGAAGCCGGTCTTTCGCATCAAACCCTGCTGGGGGTGACCGGCTCCGGCAAGACATTCAGCATTGCCAACGTGATTGCTCAGGCGCAGCGCCCGACCCTGGTACTGGCGCCGAACAAGACCCTGGCAGCGCAGTTGTACGGCGAGTTCAAGAGCTTCTTCCCGAACAATGCGGTTGAGTATTTCGTCTCCTACTACGACTACTACCAGCCGGAAGCCTATGTGCCGTCGTCGGACACCTTTATCGAAAAGGATGCCTCGATCAACGACCACATCGAGCAGATGCGTCTGTCGGCGACCAAGGCGCTGCTCGAACGTCGCGACGCGATCATCGTCACCACGGTGTCCTGTATTTACGGTCTGGGTGATCCTGAGTCGTACCTGAAGATGGTCCTGCATGTTGATCGCGGCGACAAAATGGACCAGCGGGCCTTGCTGCGCCGCTTGGCCGACCTGCAATACACCCGTAACGACATGGAGTTTGCCCGCGCCACCTTTCGCGTGCGCGGCGACGTGATCGATATCTTTCCGGCGGAGTCGGACCTGGAGGCCATTCGCATCGAGTTGTTCGATGACGAGGTGGAGACGATCAGTGCGTTTGACCCGCTGACCGGCGAAGTGATTCGCAAACTGCCGCGCTACACCCTCTACCCCAAGAGTCACTACGTGACGCCGCGGGAGAAGCTGCTTGAGGCTGTGGAGCTGATCAAGGTCGAGCTCAAAGAACGCCTGGAGTATCTGCGCGCCAACAACAAGCTGGTTGAAGCCCAGCGGCTGGAGCAGCGTACCCGGTTCGACCTGGAGATGATCGTCGAGCTGGGCTACTGCAACGGCATCGAAAACTACTCGCGCTATCTGTCCGGGCGCGAGTCCGGGGCGCCGCCGCCGACCTTGTTTGATTACCTGCCTGACAACGCTTTGCTGGTGATCGATGAATCCCACGTCAGCGTTTCGCAGGTCGGTGCCATGTACAAGGGTGACCGCTCGCGTAAGGAAACTCTGGTGGAGTACGGCTTCCGTTTGCCGTCGGCGCTGGATAACCGGCCGATGCGTTTTGACGAGTGGGAGGCGATCAGCCCGCAGACCATTTTCGTCTCTGCGACCCCTGGCAATTACGAAGCCGAGCACGCTGGGCGGGTGATCGAGCAGGTGGTGCGGCCTACTGGCCTGGTCGACCCGATGATCGAAGTGCGACCGGCGCTAACCCAGGTTGATGATCTGCTGTCGGAGATCAGCAAGCGCGTAGCCCTGGAGGAACGAGTGCTGGTCACCACCCTGACCAAACGCATGGCTGAAGACCTGACCGATTACCTCGGTGATCACGGCGTGCGTGTGCGTTACCTGCACTCGGATATCGATACCGTGGAGCGGGTGGAAATTATCCGCGACTTGCGCATAGGCGCCTTCGACGTGCTGGTGGGGATCAACCTGTTGCGCGAAGGGTTGGACATGCCGGAGGTGTCGCTGGTGGCGATTCTGGATGCGGACAAAGAAGGCTTCCTGCGCTCCGAACGTTCGCTGATCCAGACCATCGGCCGCGCCGCGCGCAATCTTAATGGTCGGGCGATTCTCTACGCTGACCGCATGACCGGCTCCATGGAGCGCGCCATCGGCGAGACCGAACGGCGTCGTGACAAGCAGATCGCCTTTAACCTGGCCAACGGCATTACCCCCAAGGGCGTGTTCCGCGACGTTAAGGACATCCTCGAAGGTGCCACCGTGCCGGGCTCGCGCAGTAACAAGCGCCGCGGCATGGCCAAGGCTGCTGAGGAAGCGGCTCGTTACGAGAACGAACTGCGCTCGCCAAGCGAGATCAACAAGCGCATTCGGCAGATGGAAGAGAAGATGTACCAACTGGCCCGCGATCTGGAGTTCGAGGCCGCTGCGCAGTTGCGCGACGAGATACACAAGCTGCGCGAGCGCCTGCTGCAGGTGTAGTCGCGCTGCTTGGGTGTTCTCTTGCGTTACCGGCGGCCGAAGATAATCAGGCTCACGCCCAGCAGGATGGCCAGGCATGCGCCCAGGGCGGTGAGGCTCAGCTGTTCGTTGAGCAGCAGGTAACCCAGCAGCAGGGCCACCACTGGATTGACGAAGGCAAAGGTCGACACCAAGCTGGCCGGCACTTCGCGCAGCAGCCAGAAATAAGCCGGGTACACGCCGAGGCTGACCGGCAGCACCAGGTACAACAGCCATAGCCAGGCCTCGCGGCTCAGGTTAGCCGTGGGCAGGTGTTGCCAGTCGCCATGCCAAAGACCGAACAGTGCCAGTAGGGTGGCGCCGATCAGCATCTGCAGGCTCAAGCCCCGCCAGCTGGAGCTGAACGGCGGGCGTTGGCGCAGCAGCCAGGCGCCGCAGGCCCAGAGCAAGGTGGCGAGCACCACCAGGCTGCCGGCAAACCATTGTGCCGTGCTCGCTTCGTCGCCGAGGCTGTTGCTCATCAGCAGAACGATGCCACCGCTGGCGATCAGCAAACCGATCAGCACCCAGGTCGGCGGACGTTCGCCCAGCAGCCATTCTAGGGCCACGCTCCACAGCGGCAGGGTGGTGTAGAGCATCGCCAGAATGCCGGTGGGCAGGTATTGGTTGGCATAAATCAGGGCGCCCTGGCCTACCGCAATCAGCAGAATGCCGCCGGCCAGCGCGCTGCCCCAGTCGCTGCGTTGTATCGGCGCGCGCGGCTGGCTCAAGGTCCAGGCCAGTGCCAGGCCGCCGGCGAGAAAGAAGCGCAAGGCGCCGAGCACGAAAGGCGGCAACTCGCGCAGTAGGAAGTGGTTGGCCAGGTAGGTGGTGCCCCAGCCGATGTAGACCACGGCAAAGGCGATGACAATCAGTAGGCTGCGGGAACGGGCAGGGGGGGACATGCTTACCTAGTACTCGCCCACAAGTGGCGGGCGATGATGATCAGTGGGCGGCGCTGCTGGCGTTGGTGGCCGTGGCCGTGGCCGGCAGTTGGCGGCTGAAAAATACCGCGAGCATGCTGATGCCCAGGGCAATGCCGATAAAATGGAAGGCGTCATTGTAGGCCATGATGCTGGCCTGCTGGTGGGTCATCTCGCTGAGTTTGCCGAGGGCCGCTTGCTGGCTGCCGAGGGTTTCGCTCCAGAGCTGCAGGCGTTCGGCGACCTGTGGGTTGCTCGGCACCAGGGCTTCACGCAGGTAGTCGAAATAGGTTTTTGCCCGTGAGTCGATCAGCGTCGCGATCAGGGCGATGCCGATTGCGCCACCGAGGTTGCGCAGGACGTTGAACAGGCTGGAGGCGGAGCCGGCGTCCTCGACGCGCAGGTAGGCGGTGGCGATCAGCGACAGGGTCACCATCACGAAAGGCAGGCCAAGGGCGCGCAGCAGTTGGATCTGGTTCAACTGATCGCCGGCAAAGTCTGGGTTGAGCACCCCGGAGGCAAAGTTGGCGATGCCGAACATGGCAAAGCCGAAGGCGCACAGCCATTTCGGCGAGATGTATTTCATGATCTTCGGCACCAGCGGGATGATCAGCAACTGCGGCGCGCCCATCCACATGATCACTTCGCCGATCTGCATGGCGTTGTAGCCCTGAATTTGTGCCAGGTACAACGGCAGCGCGTAAACCGAGCCGTACAGGCCGATGCCCAGGCCAACGCTGGAAATGCTGCACAGGCCGAAGTTGCGGTTACCGAGGATGCGCAGGTTGAGCAGTGGGTTGTCGCGGGAAAATTGCAGAATCACAAAGAGGATCAGGCTGATGGCCGCTGTCGCGCCGAGCACGACGATCAGATTGGATTCCAGCCAGTTGTTGCGGTGGCCCTCTTCGAGGAAGACCTGCAGGCAGCCCAAACCCATGGCCATGGTCAGGATGCCAGCGTAGTCGGCGGTATTGAGCATGTGCCACTGGGTGGCTTTTTTTTCCAGGCCATAGAGCAGCCCGGCGATCATCAGCAGGCCGGGCGGCACGTTGATATAGAAGATGTATTCCCAGCCGAAATTCTCTGTCAGCCAGCCGCCCAAGGTCGGGCCGATGGCAGGGGCGAAGGTGGCCGTGACGGCAAACATGGCCATGCCTTTGGCGCGGTGATGCTCGGGCAGTTTGATCAGGATCAGGGTGAAGGCCAGGGGGATCAGTGCGCCGCCGGTCAGACCCTGGAAGGCGCGAAACACGATCATGCTCTCCAGGCTCCAGGCCATGGAACAGAGCAGTGAGGCCACCAGGAAAAACGACGAAACCCACACCGCCAGGCGGCGAGCCGAAAACACCTGCACCAGCCAGGTGGTCAGCGGGATCATGATGATCTCCGCCACCAGGTAGGAGGTGGAAATCCACGAGCCTTCTTCCAAGGTGGCCGACAGTGCGCCCTGGATGTCCTTCAACGACGCGTTGGTGATCTGGATGTCGAGCACCGCCATAAAGGCGCCGAGCAGGGCGCTCATTACTGCGATCCAGTCCCGTCGGCTGGGTTCGCCGACGGGGCGAATCAGTTGGTCAGCGGCCACCGCTGGCGGCCTTGATCGAGACCTTGACCAGTACCGACATGCCCGGACGGATTTTGCCCTTGAGCGGGTTGTCGGCGGCAAAGGTCAGCTTCACCGGGATGCGCTGCACCACCTTGGTGAAGTTGCCGGTGGCGTTGTCCGGTGGCAGCAGGCTGAACTGTGCGCCAGAGGCGGCAAACAGGCTGTCGACGCGGGCGCTGATCGGGGTGTCGGGGTAAGCATCGAAGATCAGTTCGGCGCTTTGGCCGACGGCCATGGGGCCAATCTGGGTTTCCTTGAAGTTGGCCTGGATCCAGATGTCTTCGTCTGGCACCAGAGACATCAGGTAGGTGCCGGTTTGTACGTACTGGCCATTACGGGCGGCGCGCTGGCCGATCAAGCCACTGATGGGGGCGCGGATCTGTGTGCGGCCTAGGTTAAGTTCGGCTTGGGCCACTTCGGCACGGGCGTTGGCGATTTGCGCGTCGAGGCGCTTGATCTCGGCATCCAGCGCATCGACTTGTTGGCGCTGGGCCTGCAAGTCGGCCTGGGCCTTGCTCACTTGGGAGCGAGCGATGCGGCTGTCGGCAGCCAGGGTGGTGACCCGTTCTTCCGAGACATAGCCGGGTTTGCGCAGGGTGCGGGCGCGGGATAGGTCAATCTGGGTGCGGCCGAGGGTTGCTTCACTGGCGCCCACATCGGCCTGGCTGGCGGCAATCAGGCTGGCTTGCTGGGTCAGTTTGCTGCGCGCTTGCAGTTGCTCGGCCTCGCGGGTGGCGAGGGCGGCGCGGGCGCGGTCGAGAGCCAGGCGGAAATCGTCGGCTTCCAGCTCCAGCAACAAGTCGCCTTTTTGCACGTGCTGGTTGTCGCCTACCAACACCTTGGCAACTCGGGCACTCAGTTGGCTGGAAACACGGGTGATTTCACCCTGCACGTAGGCGTTGTCGGTGCTTTCGATAAAGCGCCCGATCAGCAGCCAGTGGGCAAACAGGCTGCCCACCACCAGTGTCAGCAGAACGGCAAAAATCAGCAGGCGACGTTGCAATTGGGCAGGCATGGCGTGACTCGGCGGGTGGCAGGTGAAAAGCTGGCCAATCTAACAGTGTTCCCTGAGTGTAAGTAGTCGGTACTATTCGGAAACTTTGTTGCTTGTGAGAAACAATCATGGGGTTGGATGACGCGCTGATTTTTACTCGAGTGGTCGAGTGTCACAGCTTTACCCAGGCGGCGCTGGGGTTGGGGATGCAGAAATCGACAGTCAGCCGGCGGATTGCCTTGCTGGAGGAGCGCCTCGGTGTGCGCCTGCTCAATCGCACCACCCGCAAGCTGCGCCTGACCGAGGTGGGGCAGGCCTATTACGAGCGCTGCCGGCAGATCATGCTGGATTTTGCCGAGGCCGAGCAGGCGGTCATGCAGCTGCAATTGCAGCCGTCTGGCCTGCTGCGCATCACTGCCCCCATCGAATTTGGCCAGTTGCTGCTGGGTCGGGTGCTGGGCGAGTTTATGCGCGAGTACCCGCAGATTACCGCCGAGGTGGAGCTCACTTCGCGCAAGGTCGATCCGTTGGAGGAGGCGGTGGATATCGCTATTCAGGTCGGTCAGCCGCAGGATTCCACCTTGATTGCCCGGTGTCTGCTGTCCTCCGGTCGCAGCCTGTGTGCCAGTCCGGATTATCTGGCCCAGCACGGCACGCCGCAGACAGTGGCCGAGCTGGCGGGCCATAGGGCCATCCTGCTGCCGCAGGATCCGCCGCGTTACTGGCCGGTGCAGGGCGAAAGCATTGCCTGCCAGCGGGTGCTGGCCTGCAACAACATCACCTTTGCTCGGGAGGCGGCTTTGGCCGGTGCCGGGATCGTCGGCCTGCCCCACATGATCTGTCGTGAGGCGCTGCAGGATGGGCGTCTGCTCGAGTTGTTACCGCAGGCCTGCTTACCCACCAGCGAGATCTATGCGCTGTACCCTTCGCGGCGCTTCCAGGCCATGAAGGTCAAAGCCTTTCTGGACTTTCTGATCAGTCGTCTGCCGGCCGAGGTGGGGCCTTTGCTGGAGCCTTAAGTATCCGGCCTGTTAAGATTGGCCGATTGTTTGATCTGCCGCATTGAGAGTTGCCATGACCACTGTTCGTACCCGTATTGCGCCATCCCCGACTGGCGACCCGCACGTTGGCACCGCGTACATCGCTTTGTTCAACCTGTGCTTCGCGCGCCAGCATGGCGGTCAGTTCATCCTGCGTATCGAAGACACCGACCAGGTGCGTTCGAGCCGCGAGTCCGAACAGCAGATTTTCGATTCCCTGCGCTGGCTGGGTATTGAGTGGGACGAGGGCCCGGATATAGGCGGTCCCCATGGCCCGTACCGGCAGAGCGAGCGCGGCGAAATCTACAAGAAGTACTCCGATGAGCTGGTCGCCAAGGGGCATGCCTTCCCGTGCTTCTGCAGCGCCGAGCGCCTGGATCAGGTGCGTGCTGAGCAGATGGCCAATAAGGAAACGCCGCGTTACGACGGTCACTGCCAGCATCTGGCTCCGGCTGAAGCGCAGCGCCGCATCGCCGCCGGCGAGTCCCATGTGGTGCGCATGCAGGTGCCGACCGAAGGCGTGTGCCAGGTGCCGGATATGCTGCGTGGCACGGTAGAAATTCCGTGGGACCGCATGGACATGCAGGTGCTGATGAAGGCCGATGGCCTGCCGACTTACTTCCTGGCCAACGTGGTCGATGACCACCTGATGGGCATCACCCATGTGCTGCGCGGCGAAGAGTGGCTGCCGTCGGCGCCCAAGCTGATCAAGCTGTACGAGTATTTTGGCTGGGAGCAGCCGGCGCTGTGCTACATGCCGCTGCTGCGCAACCCCGACAAGAGCAAGCTGTCCAAGCGCAAGAACCCGACCTCGGTGACCTTCTACGAGCGCATGGGCTTTCTTCCGCAGGCGATGCTCAACTACCTCGGGCGCATGGGCTGGTCGATGCCGGATGAGCGCGAGAAGTTCAGCCTGGACGAGATGATCGAGCACTTCGACATTCAGCGCGTGTCTCTCGGTGGGCCGATCTTCGACATGGAGAAGCTCTCCTGGCTCAACGGTCAGTGGCTGCGCGAGCTGAGCGTCGAGCGCTTTGCCGCCGAAGTGCAGAAGTGGGCGTTTAATCCCGAGTACCTGATGCAGATTGCGCCCCATGTGCAGGGCCGAGTCGAGACGTTCAGCCAGATCGCGCCGTTGGCGGGCTTCTTCTTCGCGGGTGGCGTGCCGCTGGATGCCAAGTTGTTTGAGCACAAGAAGTTGTCGCCCGAGCAGGTTCGCCAGGTGATGCAGTTGATCTTGTGGAAGCTTGAAGCACTGCGCCAGTGGGAAAAAGAACGCATCACCGGCTGCATTCAGGCGGTGGTCGAGGCCCTTGAGTTGAAACTGCGCGATGCCATGCCGCTGATGTTCGCTGCGATTAGCGGGCAGGCCAGTTCAGTATCGGTGCTCGATGCCATGGAGATTATCGGCCCGGACCTGACCCGTTTCCGTTTGCGTCAGGCCTTGGAAATGCTCGGTGGCGTCTCCAAGAAAGAGACCAGAGAGTGGGAAAAACAACTGGCGACGATTGCCGGTTGAGCACTCGCGGACCGGCGGTAGATGCCGCTGGTCCCGGTTAAGTGGTTGTTCTGCTTGCAGAATAAACATAAGTTTTTGAAAAAAGTGTTGACGAGGGTAGGGGCTGCGCTTAACATGCGCCCCGTCCTTGAATGGGGGTATAGCTCAGCTGGGAGAGCGCTTGCATGGCATGCAAGAGGTCAACGGTTCGATCCCGTTTATCTCCACCAATTCTTGACTTGAAGCTGGCCACCTCGGCTTCAAGTAGTAGCAAAGAGAAGGTTTTGTCCCCTTCGTCTAGTGGCCTAGGACACCGCCCTTTCACGGCGGTAACAGGGGTTCGAGTCCCCTAGGGGACGCCAGTTGCAAACCGCAGTATCTAGGTATTGCGGGTCGAGAGACGTTAAATCTGGGGGTATAGCTCAGCTGGGAGAGCGCTTGCATGGCATGCAAGAGGTCAACGGTTCGATCCCGTTTATCTCCACCAATCACTAAGCAATGCGGATAACGCAGCATTGTTTCTCGAAGGATATGTCCCCTTCGTCTAGTGGCCTAGGACACCGCCCTTTCACGGCGGTAACAGGGGTTCGAGTCCCCTAGGGGACGCCATTTTTATACTTTCCCGGTCTTCGGGTTGAAGGGCCATCCAATAGGATGGCCCTTTTGTTTTTCTGCCGGATAAAAATCCCCCTCTCGTTATTTCTGCCGGTCTGCCCGTCTTCAGCTTGGGTGCAGCCCGCGCATAAGCGCATCATGTAGCCTGAAACCTTCCAGCAGACGGAATGCAAGTGGCAGTCAAATATCCCAGTGTGTTGCTTGCTCATGCTCAGCGTGGCGACTGTGTGCGGCAGTTGGCACGTGATCTGTCGGTGCAAATAGCGACCATTTTGTCGGTGCAGGCGCGTGCCTCGCTGTTGCTGCCCGGCGGCAGTAGCCCGCAGCAACTGCTGCCGTTGCTGGCGGCTGAGCCGTTGGAGTGGGCGCGGGTCGACGTGAGTCCTACGGATGAACGTTGGGTCGCAGCGGATGCCGAACAGAGCAATTGGCGTTTGCTGCAGCAGGGCTTACCTGCTGCCATTTGCCTCGACCCGCGTCAGGCAGACAGTGCTCAAGCGTCTGCGAGTCTCTGGGCTGACCAGTTGCAAGCCCGCATGCCCTTTGCTGCGGTGTTGCTGGGTATGGGCGAGGATGGTCACATTGCCTCGTTGTTTCCCGGTATGCCGGGATTGGCGCCAGCGCTTGATCTGCAGGCTGCGCCTGGCGCCTTGTGCGCGCAGGCGCCCAGTGAGCCGCGGCAACGCCTGTCGTTGAATTTGCCAATGTTGCTGCAGACCCAGTGGTTGGGATTGCTGGCGTTTGGGCAAAGCAAAAAACAGTTGATTGATGCGGTGCTGGCGGATACGCCGCAGAGTCGTGCGCTGCCATTGCATGCCTTGCTGATGGCTGGTCGTTTGCCGCTGCGCATTTATTGGGCGCCGTAGCCGTTACACTGGCTGTCCCACAGGTCTGAACGGGGAGTTGTCATGCTGCATGTCGTTGTCGAGCAGGTTACCGCTGCGTTGGAGCAGCGCTCTGCGGTCAATCGGGGGCGCTATCTGGCGCGCGTGCAGCATGCCGCCGAAAGCGAGCCGCGCCTGCGCTTGGGCTGCTCCAATCTGGCCCATGCCCTGGCGGCCCAACCGGATGCCGCGCGCTTGATTATCAAGCAGGGCGGCTCGCCCCATATCGCTATCATCTCCAGCTACAACGACCTGCTCTCGGCCCATGCGCCCTACAAGGATTATCCCGATCAACTGAAAGTGGCGTTGGCCAAGGCTGGCGCCACCGCGCAGTTCGCCGCCGGGGTGCCGGCCATGTGCGATGGCATTACCCAGGGCGAGGCGGGGATGCAGTTGTCGCTGTTCTCCCGCGATCTGATTGCCCAGGCCACGGCCATTGGCCTGACTCACGGGATTTTCGATGGCGGCCTGTACCTGGGCATCTGCGACAAAATCGTGCCGGGTTTGTTGATTGGCGCTCTGCATTTTGGTCATTTACCGGCGGTATTTGTGCCGGCCGGGCCTATGGCCTCTGGTCTGGCCAACAAAGACAAGGCAGCGGTGCGCGAGCGTTACGCCCGTGGCGCGGCCAGCCGTGATGAGCTGATGGCGACTGAGCTGGCGTCTTATCATCAGGAGGGCACCTGCACCTTCTACGGTACCGCCAACACCAATCAGTTGTTGATGGAAGCCATGGGGCTGCACGTGCCGGGCAGTGCCTTTGTCCATCCCCATACGCCCTTGCGCACGGCTCTGACCGCCGAAGCAGCACGGCTGGTGGCGCGCAACAGTCGCCAGGGCGAGCGTTATCTGCCCTTGGGTGTACAGATTGATGCACGGGCGCTGGTGAATGCGGTGGTGGCCCTGCTGGCCTCAGGTGGCTCGACCAATCACAGCTTGCACCTGCCAGCGATGGCGCGGGCGGCCGGCTATGAGCTGACCTGGGAAGATTTTGCCGCGTTGTCAGCGGTCGTGCCCTTGTTGGCGCGGGTGTATCCCAATGGTTCGGCGGATGTGAATCAGTTTCAGGCCGCTGGCGGGCCGGGTTGGCTAATCCGCGAGTTGCTAGGCGCGGGTTTGCTGCATGGGGATGTGCCAACTGTCGCCGGTGAAGGCTTGGCGGCCTATTGCCGTGAACCCTGGCTGGAAGGGGGGCGCCTGGCCTGGCGCGACTTGCCAGAGCAAAGCCCCGCGGAGGATATCGTCCGCCCAGCAGCGGCGCCTTTTGCGGTACACAGCGGCTTGCAACTGCTGAGCGGTAACCTGGGGCGGGCGATGGTGAAGACGTCGGCAGTCGATCCCGCCTATTGGCAGGTGCGTGCTCCGGCGCGAATTTTCGACTCCGAGGCTGCTGTGCATCAGGCTTACAACGCCGGCCAGTTGCAAGGTGACCTGGTGCTCGTGGTGCGCTTCCAAGGACCACGTGCCAATGGCATGCCGGAACTGCACAAGCTGATGCCGCTGCTGGTCAATTTGCAACGCAACGGCCAGAAAGTGGCGTTGCTCACCGATGGGCGCTTGTCTGGCGCCTCCGGGAAAGTCCTGGCGGCCTTGCACCTGACTCCGGAGGCCGCTGCCGGTGGTGTGCTGGCGCGGGTGCGGGAGGGCGACTGGATCAGCCTGGATGCGCTGAGTGGGCGTATGGAGCTGGAAGTCAGCGAGGCTGAGTTGGCCACGCGGCAGCCGGCGACGTCGACAGAAGAGCTGGCGGCCGGTTTTGGCCTGAGTCTGTTCAGTGCGCAGCGGCGCCTGGTGGGCCCGGCGGATCAGGGTGCAACGACTTTGGAATGGGAGTGAGTAGGATGAAGCTGACAATGGAGCAGGTGTTGAAGCGCGCTCGCCCGGTGCTGCCGGTACTGGTGATCGAGGATGTCAGCCTGGCGTTGGACCTGGCCGGTGCGCTGTACGCCGGCGGCGTCGAGGTGCTCGAAGTGACCTTGCGCACGCCACGGGCCCTGGACGCCCTGGCGGCGATCCGCAAGGAGTTGCCGCAGTTGCTGGTGGGCGCCGGCACCCTGATTCACACCGAGCAGTTTCTCGAAGCACGCGATGCCGGCGCGCAGTTTGCTGTCAGCCCCGGCTGCACCGAGCGTCTGGCGGCGGCGGCAGAAGATTCCGGCTTGCCCTATCTGCCGGGGGTGATGACACCTTCGGAAGTGCTGCTGGCGCTGGAATACGGCTATCGCTCGCTCAAGCTGTTTCCGGCCAACGGCAGCACCAGTGTGAAAATGCTCAAGAGCTTCAAGGGGCCGTTCACCGGCATCCGTTTCTGCCCCACGGGCGGCGTAACCCCGGACAATCTGCTGAGCTTCCTGCGCTTGCCCAATGTGGCCTGCGTCGGCGGCACCTGGATTGCGCCGAGCAACCTGGTCCGTGCTCGTGCCTGGGATCAGATCACCCAGTTGGCGGCCGAGGCGCGCAACATCGCCAGCGCGCTGGAGCAGCCATGAGTTGGGATCGGCCGGAGCCCTTTGTGATCGACCTGCAGGTGCAGACCGACGACATTGACGGCCTCGGCCATGCCAACAACGCGGTGTATGTCAGTTGGCTGGAGCGCTGTGCCTGGCGCCACTCCCAACACCTGGGGCTGGATCTGTGCGAGTACCGGCGGCTGGACCGGGCCATGGCGGTGTTGCGCCATGAGGTCGATTACCTGGCCAGCGCCTACGAGGGCCAGCAGTTGCAGATGGCCACCTGGATCGTCGAATCCGATCAGCGCCTGAAGATGACCCGCCACTTCCAGCTCTGGCGGCCGGACGATGCGGTAACCCTGTTGCGTGCGCGCACCACGTTCGTCTGCATCGAAATATCCACGGGCAAGCCCAAGCGTATGCCGGTGGAATTTGTCCAAGGCTATGGCCGGGCGCTGAGCGCAATGCGGCTCACTTAATCCAAGTGAGCGGCATTTTTGTAGCCTGGATGAAATCCGGGGCGCTGGTTGTTCTGTGCCTTAGCCCCCGGATTTCATCCGGGCTACGCCTGTGCAAGCTTAAGTGAGCCGCATTGCGGCGCTGATCGAACTGGCCGTCGCACACTGATGCCTTAGTGCCGCTGTTCGCACAGCGCGTGCGCGGGCAGCCTTGCTCCTGCAGTACAATCGCGCCCCCTTGTCTGCTTCTCAGGTTGTTCCCGTGCAAATTGCCTTGGCGCCCATGGAAGGCCTGGTCGATGAAATCCTCCGTGACGTGCTGACCCAGGTTGGCGGCATTGACTGGTGCGTGACTGAATTTATTCGTGTCAGCGAGCGCCTGTTGCCCCTCGCCACGTTTCAGAAACTTGCCCCCGAGCTGGCCAATGGTGCGCGCACAGCAGCCGGTACGCCGCTGCGCGTACAGCTCTTGGGGTCCGACCCGGTGTGTCTGGCCGATAACGCCGCGTTCGCCTGCACCCTTGGCGCACCGGTGATTGACCTCAACTTTGGCTGCCCGGCCAAAACCGTCAACCGCTCCCGCGGTGGCGCAGTGCTGCTCAAGGAGCCGGAGCTGCTGTATGCCATCGTCCGCGAAGTGCGTCAGAGCATGCCGGCAGACATCCCCCTGACCGCCAAGATGCGCCTGGGTTACGACAGCCCGCACAGCGCCATTGAATGTGCCCAGGCCCTGGAGGCTGGCGGTGCCGCGCAGCTGGTCGTGCATGCGCGGACCAAGGTCGATGGCTACAAGCCGCCGGCCCACTGGGAGTGGGTGGCGCGGGTGCAGGATGTGGTCAAGGTGCCGGTGTTTGCCAATGGCGAGGTCTGGTGCCTGGACGACTGGCGGCGCTGCCGCGAGATCAGTGGGGTCGAGGACATCATGCTCGGCCGTGGCCTGGTCTCATGCCCCGATCTGGCGGTGCAGGTCGCCGCGGCGCGGGCCGGGCAAGAGGTGCAGCCCATGACATGGGCTGAGCTGCAGCCACTGCTGCAGGAGTTCTGGCGCCAAGCTCGCGCGACGCTGACCGTGCGCAGCGCGCCGGGGCGGCTGAAGCAATGGCTAGGCATGCTCACGCGCACTTACCCCGAGGCCATGGCGCTGTTTGTCGCCCTGCGCCGCGAGCTGGATCTGGAGCGTATTGATCTGCTGCTGAATATGCCGGCCTGTCAGCCTGCCTGAGTTCTACGTCAGCGGGCGCTGGCGTGCGTGTTCAAGCAGGGCGCGGAAGTCTGGTAGGGGCAGGGGCTTGCTGTACAGGTAGCCTTGGTACAGATGACAGCCCTGCTGCACGATCAGCGCTAGCTGGTCTTCGTGCTCCACCCCTTCGGCAATCACTTCCAGGCCCAGGCTGACCGCCATGGCCACAATGGCGCGGATGATCTCGGCGTCGTTGGGGTCATCGGTGGCATCGCGGACGAACGACTGGTCGATTTTCAGCACATCCACCGGCAGGCGCTTGAGGTAGGTGAGCGACGAGTAGCCCGTACCGAAGTCGTCCATGGCAAAACTGAGGCCGAGTTTTTTCAGTTGCTGCATCTTGCTGACGGTGTCGTCGACATTGTGAATGACGATGCCTTCGGTGATCTCCAGGGTCAGCATTGAGTTGCCCAGCTGGCTCGTGCGCAAACTGCTTTCAACCCGCTCGACAAAGCCCGGCTGGCGGAACTGGCGCGGGCTGATGTTGACGCACAAACTGAAGTTGTCAGCATCAATCAGCTTGGCCTGCAGCAGTTCGGCGCACACGTGGCAGGCCTCGGTCAGCACCCAGTCACCGACCTCGACAATCAGGCCGCTTTCTTCCAATACATCGATGAACAATGCCGGCGACTGTGCGCCCTGTTGCGGGTGCATCCAGCGCAGCAAGGTTTCGGCTCCGATGATCTGGCCGTTGCGGGCATCCACCTGCGGTTGGAAGTACAGCTCGAATTCCCCGCGGGCCAGCGCCAGACGCAGGTCGTTCTCCAGGCGCAGGCGGGCACTGGCGGCTTCTTGCATGTTGCGGCGGAACATCTGCACGGTGTTGCGCCCGGAGGCTTTGGCGCGGTACAGGGCAATGTCGGCGCGCTTGAGTATGTCGGCCGGGGTGTCACCGTGATCGGGGATCAGGGCCATGCCGATGCTGGGCGTGACTTGCAGGCGGTGGCCTTCCAGGGTCATGGGGGCGGCCAGCAGTTGGCGCAGCTTGTTGGCAATGTCGCGGGTCTGGCGGACAACTTCAGTGCGACTGCCAGACAGGCCGGAGAGCAGTACGACAAATTCATCGCCGCCCAGGCGCGCCACCGTGTCTTCCTGGCGAATACTGCTTTCCAGGCGGGCGGTGACCATCTTCAACACGGCATCGCCGAGGGGGTGGCCGAGTGAGTCGTTAATGTGCTTGAAGTGATCGAGGTCGAGAAATAGCAGTGCGCCGCGCAGGTTGTGACGCTTGAGCAGGGAAATCTGCTGGCTCAGGCGGTCCATCAGCAGGGCGCGATTGGGTAAGTTGGTCAGGGAGTCGTGGTAGGCCAGGTGTTGGATCTGTGCCTGGGCCTGCTTGAGGTCGCTGATGTCGCGGGCGATAAGCAGCAGGCAGTCCTGCTGGTCGATGCTGATCGGTTGCACCGAGACCTGCACCGTGAGCAGGTCGCCACTGTGGTTGCGCACCAGCATTTCCTGGTTACGCACGAAGCCATCGCGGGTGATGGTTTCCAGCAGGGTTTGCCGTTGGCTGGGATCGGCCCAGATATTGATTTCCAGGGCAGTGTGGCCCAGAACCTCGTCGGTGCTGTAGCCGGTCAGGCGGGTGAAGCCCTCGTTGACCTCCAGGTAGCGCGCGCTGTTGCGCTCGGTGATGGTGATGGCGTCGGGGGAGGCGTGGAAAGCCTTGGTGAATTTCTCTTCGCTGAGCTGGCGCGCGCGTTCGGTGAGTTCCCGTGCGGTCTCGTCGCGGAAGGTGGTGGCCAGGCAGTCTTCGTCGCCCATTTTAATCAGGCGGGCGGACACCCTGCAGGTCAGGATCTGGCCATCCTTGCGCCGAAACTGGGCGCGGGCGTTATCCAGGCGCTGCTCATGGGTTGTGGTGGCAAGCAGTTGATTGCGCACGCTGCGATCGAGCCAGAGGTTGAGTTGCTCAGACGTTTTGCCCACCACTTCGTCTGCTTGCCAGCCGAACACCTGGGTAAAACTGGGGCTGACTTCCAGGAAGGCCCCGTCGCGCAGGCGGGTCAGGCACACCGGCTCGGTGCTGGCCTGAAACAGGGTGACAAATTTCTCTTCGGAGGTGGCCAGGGCCTGTTCGCGCAGGGTGCGGGTGGTGATGTCGTGCAGCACGCCGGTCATGCGTAAGGGCTGACCGTGGCTGTCGCGATAGAGCTTGGCGGTGCTCTCCAGGTAACGGGTGCTGCCATCGGCATGGCAGGCGTGGTAGGTGACGCGGAAGTCATCACGCTGGCCGTCGCGCAGTTGGCGGAAGATGACCAGCGCCTTGCGCTGTTCATCCTCCGGAATGAACTGGAAGAAACCGCCAATCGGCCCGTCATAGGGCTGTTCGGCGAGCCCGTGGAGTTTGCTGGCGCGGGCCGAGGCGTAGATCTGATCGCTGCGCAGCTGCCAGTCCCAGAGTCCCAGCTCGGCGCTTTCAAGGGCCAGGCTGAGGCGCTCCTGACTGTCCTGCAGGGCTTGTTCCTGACGCCGTTGGCGGGTGACGTCACGCACAGTCAGAATCAGGCAGGTATTGCCGTCGATCTGGCACTCGGCGCCATACAGCAGGTTGATGCTGGTGCGACCGTCGCGGTGGTGCAGCTCGACTTCCAGGCTGTCCAGGCGGCCGTCGATCGCCAGTGCATCAAGCATGCGCTGGCGATCGGCGAGGCTGTTCCAGATGTTCAGGTCGCTGGAGGTGCGTCCGGCGGCTTCGCTCTGGCTCCAGCCAAATTGACGCTCGAAGGCGGGGTTGACCTCGATAAACACGCCGCTGGCACGGTCGGTGATGACCATGGTGTCGGGCGTGGTGCGAAACGCTTTGGCAAACTTGTCCTCACTCGCGCGCAGGGCTTCATCGTGGCTGGCGGGTTCGCGGGGCAGGTCAAGTGTGCTCATGCAGGTGTTGTCCATTGGTTAGGGTCGGCGGGTGTGCTTGCCGGCGGTTAACCGTGTTGTTCTTCTTATGGCAATGAAGGTAGCCGGTTGCCCTCTGTCGGTGCAAGGTCGGCCTGCGCGTCCAGCAGGGCCATAAAGGCTTTGGCTGCATTTGATAGGGTGCGTTCGCTGTGCAGGATGTAGCCCAGACGGCGGTGCAGCTGGATGCCGGCCAGGGGCAGGCGGGCCACCTGCTCATCGAGCATGGTGCGCGGCAGTACGCTCCAGGCCAGGCCGATGGAAACCATCATCTTGATGGTCTCCAGGTAGTTGGTGCTCATGCCGATATTCGGCGTCAGGCCCTCGGCTTCGAACAGCCGGCGGACGATATGGTGGGTGAAGGTATTGCCGCCGGGAAATACTGCCGGGTGGCGGGCAACGTCGGCCAGGCTGACCGGGCCGATACACGCCAGAGGGTGTTCGGGGGCGGCGACAAAGTCCAGCGGGTCGTCCCACACGCCCACGGCGCGCACCGGCTCGCGGGTTTCTGGGGCCAGGGTAATCACGGCCAGTTCCGCGCGGCCGTGCAACACCTCTTCATAGGCCACCTCGGAATCCAGAAACTGAATATCCAGGGCCACCTGGGGGTGGGCGCGGGTAAAGGCGCGCAGCAAGGGCGGCAGGCGGTGCAGGCCGATGTGGTGGCTGGTGGCCAGGGTCAGTCGGCCGGTCACTTCGCCACTGAGGTTGCTCAGGGCGCGGCGGGTGTCGTCCAGCACGCCGAGAATCTGATAAGCGCGGGGCAGCAGCGCACGGCCGGCCTCGGTGAGGTTGATCTCGCGGCCGAGGCGATCGAACAGGCGCACCTTCAATTGTTGTTCCAGCCCGGCGATGCGTTTGCTGATGGCCGGTTGGGTCAGGTGCAGGCGCTCACCGGCCAGGGAGAAACTGCCGGTTTCGGCAATGGCGATAAAGGCATTCAGGCTGGCCAGGTCCATGGGCGCTCCGGTTAAGAGGGGTGTTTCGCTAGGGGGGGTTATAACCTCAGCTTAAAGCTATTCCTGCTGGTTATCCAAAGTATAAAAAGAATGAATTTGAGTTATTTTGCTTGAGGTCATAGCATTTGCGGCATAGCCAGGGGTGAGTGTGTGAGCCGCCCCTGAACAGACCACGCCTGATGATGAGGACTGACCCATGGCCGGCAAAACGCTGTACGACAAGCTCTGGGATGCGCACGAGGTAAAGCGTCGCGATGATGGTTCGTCGCTGATCTATATCGACCGGCACATCCTCCACGAAGTGACCTCGCCGCAGGCCTTTGAGGGGCTGCGTCTGGCCAGCCGCCAGCCATGGCGCATCGACGCCAACATCGCCACCCCGGACCACAACGTGCCGACCACCAAGGCCGAGCGCCAGGGCGGCCTGGAAGCCATCGCCGACGAAGTGTCGCGCCTGCAGGTGCAGACCCTCGACGAGAACTGCGATGACTTCGGCATCCTCGAATTCAAGATGAACGACAGCCGCCAGGGCATCGTTCACGTGGTCGGCCCGGAGCAGGGCGCCACCTTGCCGGGGATGACCGTGGTCTGCGGTGACTCGCACACCTCGACCCACGGCGCGTTCGGCGCGCTGGCCCATGGCATCGGCACCTCGGAGGTTGAGCACGTGCTCGCCACCCAGTGCCTGGTGGCCAAAAAGATGAAGAACATGCAGGTGCGCGTCGAAGGCCAGTTGCCGTTCGGCGTGACCGCCAAAGACGTGGTTCTGGCCATCATCGGCAAGATCGGTACCGCCGGTGGCAACGGTCATGCCCTTGAGTTTGCCGGCAGCGCGATTCGCGACTTGTCGATGGAAGGCCGCATGACCCTGTGCAACATGGCCATCGAAGCCGGTGCCCGTGTGGGTGTGGTCGCCGCGGACGAAAAAACCGTCGCCTACGTCAAAGGTCGCACCTTTGCACCCAAGGGCGAAGATTGGGACAAGGCCGTGGCGGCCTGGGCTGACCTGGTGTCCGATGCCGATGCGCATTTCGACACTGTGGTTGAGCTGGATGCTGCGCAGATCAAGCCGCAGGTCACCTGGGGCACGTCGCCTGAGATGGTTTTGCCGGTGGATGCGCAGGTGCCGGACCCGGCGGCCGAAGTCGACCCGGTCAAGCGTGGTTCGATTGAGCGCGCGCTGAAATACATGGGCTTGACGGCCAATCAGGCGATCACCTCGATCCAGCTGGACCGGGTGTTTATCGGCTCCTGTACCAACTCGCGGATCGAAGATTTGCGCGCCGCCGCCGACGTGGCCAAGGGCCGCAAGGTTGCCAGCACCATCAAGCAGGCGCTGGTGGTGCCAGGCTCCGGTCTGGTCAAAGCGCAAGCTGAAGCCGAAGGTCTGGATCAAATTTTTATCGAGGCCGGTTTTGAATGGCGTGAGCCGGGCTGCTCCATGTGCCTGGCGATGAACCCGGACAAACTGGGCAGTGGCGAGCATTGCGCGTCCACCTCCAACCGCAACTTCGAAGGCCGTCAGGGCGCCGGCGGGCGGACCCATCTGGTCAGCCCCGCGATGGCGGCGGCCGCCGCGGTAACCGGGCGCTTTATTGATGTGCGCGAATTGACCCAGGCCTGAGGACGAGTAGATGAAAGCTTTTACCCAACACAGTGGCTTGGTGGCTCCGCTCGATCGTGCCAACGTCGACACCGATCAGATCATCCCCAAGCAGTTCTTGAAGTCGATCAAGCGCACCGGCTTTGGCCAGAACCTGTTCGATGAGTGGCGTTATCTGGATGTCGGCCAGCCGGGCCAGGATTGCTCGCAGCGCCCGATCAACCAAGACTTCGTGCTGAACTTTCCGCGTTATCAGGGCGCCAGCGTGCTGCTGGCACGGGAGAACTTCGGTTGCGGCTCCAGTCGTGAACACGCGCCCTGGGCGCTGGAAGAGTACGGCTTTCGCGCGGTAATCGCGCCGAGCTATGCCGACATCTTCTTCAACAACAGCTTCAAGAACGGCATGTTGCCGATCATCTTGACTGAGGCCGAAGTTGATGAATTGTTCCAGCAGGCCGAGGCGTGCGAGGGCTATCAGCTCAGCGTTGATCTGGCGGCGCAAACCGTGACCCGTCCGGACGGCAAGGTCTACCACTTTGAAGTGGATGCCTTCCGCAAGCACTGCCTGCTCAATGGCCTGGACGACATCGGCCTGACCCTGCAGGACAGCGATGCGATAAAGGCTTTCGAAACCCACCACCAGCAGAGCAACCCTTGGTTGTTCGGCGCGATCAAGTAAGTAGGGTGGGTTAGGCCCCAGGCCGTAACCCGCCGGACAGAGGTTCGGTGACGAAAATACCGGGCCTTGCTGAATAAGTGAGGAATGCAATGAGCAAGCAGATTCTGATTCTCCCTGGCGACGGTATTGGCCCGGAAATCATGGCCGAAGCCGTCAAGGTGCTGGAGCTGGCTAACGACAAATACAGCCTGGGCTTCGAGCTGAGCTTTGATGAGCTGGGCGGCGCCGCTTACGACAAGTACGGCGTGCCGCTGGCGGATGAAACCCTCGAGCGCGCCCGTGCCGCCGATGCCATTCTGCTCGGCGCCGTGGGCGGCCCGAAGTGGGACAAAATCGAGCCGGCCCTGCGCCCGGAGCGCGGCCTGCTGAAAATTCGTTCGCAACTGGGGCTGTTTGCCAACCTGCGTCCGGCGATTCTCTATCCGCAACTGGCCGACGCTTCGTCGCTCAAGCCGGAAGTGGTGGCCGGTCTGGATATCCTGATCGTGCGTGAGCTGACCGGCGGCATCTACTTCGGCCAGCCGCGTGAGAGCAAGGTGCTGGAGAACGGCGAGCGCATGGCGTACGACACTCTGCCGTACAGCGAAAGCGAAGTGCGCCGGATTGCCCGCGTCGGCTTCGACATGGCCCGTGTGCGCGGCAAGAAGCTGTGCTCGGTGGACAAAGCCAACGTGCTGGCTTCCAGCCAGTTGTGGCGCGCCGTGGTCGAGGAAGTGGCCAAGGATTACCCTGACGTCGAGCTGTCGCACATGTATGTCGACAACGCCGCCATGCAGCTGGTGCGGGCGCCGAAGCAGTTTGACGTGATGGTTACCGACAACATGTTCGGCGACATCCTGTCCGATGAGGCCTCGATGCTTACCGGTTCCATCGGCATGCTGCCGTCGGCTTCCCTGGATGCCAACAACAAGGGCATGTACGAGCCGTGCCACGGTTCGGCGCCGGATATCGCCGGGCAGGGCATTGCCAACCCGTTGGCGACCATTTTGTCGGTGTCGATGCTGCTGCGTTACAGCTTCAACCAAGTGGTTGCCGCCAATGCCATCGAGCAGGCCGTCAGCCTGGTGCTGGATCAAGGGCTGCGTACCGGCGACATCTACTCGCCGGGCATGACCAAGGTCGGTACGGCTGGCATGGGTGATGCGGTAGTCGCGGCCCTGCGCAATCTGTAATCTCTTCGCTCCGCGGCCCGGCCGCGGACTGAACTCTCTATTGAAGGTGTAGTGGTATGAAACGCGTAGGTCTGATCGGTTGGCGCGGTATGGTCGGTTCGGTGCTCATGCAGCGCATGCTGGAAGAGCGGGATTTCGACCTGATCGAACCGGTGTTCTTCACCACCTCCAATGTCGGTGGCCAAGGCCCGGCAGTGGGTAAAGACGTAGCGCCGTTGAAGGACGCTTACAGCATCGACGAGCTGAAAAGCCTCGACGTGATCCTCACCTGTCAGGGTGGTGATTACACCAGCGAAGTCTTCCCCAAACTGCGTGAAGCCGGCTGGCAAGGCTACTGGATCGACGCGGCGTCGACCCTGCGCATGGCTGATGCTTCGGTGATCGTGCTGGATCCGGTGAACCGCAAGGTCATCGACCAGTCGCTGGATGCCGGCGTCAAGGACTACATTGGCGGTAACTGCACCGTCAGCCTGATGCTGATGGCCCTCGGCGGCTTGTACGAGGCCGGTTTGGTCGAGTGGATGAGCGCCATGACCTATCAGGCGGCCAGCGGTGCCGGTGCGCAGAACATGCGCGAGCTGATCAAGCAGATGGGCGCTACCCACGCCGCTGTGGCGGATGACCTGGCCAACCCGGCCAGCGCCATTCTCGACATCGACCGCAAAGTGGCCGAAGCCATGCGTGGCGAAGCCTTCCCGACCGAAAACTTTGGCGTGCCGCTGGCCGGCAGCCTGATCCCCTACATCGACAAGGAACTGCCTAACGGCCAGAGCCGTGAAGAGTGGAAGGGCCAGGCTGAGACCAACAAGATTCTCGGTCGTAACAAGAGCCCGATTCCGGTGGATGGCTTCTGCGTGCGCATCGGTGCCATGCGTTGCCACAGCCAGGCGCTGACCATCAAGCTGAACAAAGATGTGCCGATGGCTGACATCGAGCAGCTGATCAGTCAGCACAACCCGTGGGTCAAGCTGGTGCCGAATCAGCGCGAGCTGAGCATGCGCGAGCTTACGCCAACTGCGGTGACCGGCACCCTGAGCGTGCCAGTGGGGCGTCTGCGCAAACTCAATATGGGTTCGCAGTACCTCGGTGCCTTCACGGTTGGCGACCAACTGTTGTGGGGTGCCGCCGAACCGCTGCGCCGCATGCTGCGCATCCTGCTGGAGCGTTAAGCCTGTAAGCGTCGAGAGTGGCTCGCTCGGCGCTTTAAAATTGCTTGGGCGCGGGGGCGCGGTTACAGTGCCGCTCCCCGTTTCGCCTGAGGTCTATTCCGTGAGCCAATCTTTCGACATCGCCGTGATCGGCGCCACTGGCACCGTCGGCGAAACCCTCGTGCAATTGCTCGAAGAGCGCGACTTCCCGTTAGCCAACCTGCACCTGCTCGCCAGCGTCGAGTCGGCCGGGCAATCGTTGCCATTCAAAGGCAAAAATCTGCGCGTGCGGGCTTTGGATGCCTTCGACTTCAGTACGGTGCGCCTGGCGTTTTTTGCCGCCGGTGAGCAAATCACCCGTAGCTATGCCGATAAGGTGCGAGCGGCCGGTTGCAGTGTGATCGATTTAAGCGGCGGTTTGCCCCTTGAGCAGGCGCCGCGGGTGGTGCCGGAGGCCAATGGCGACGTGCTCAAAACCTTGGTGGCGCCTTATCAGTTGACCAGCCCAAGCCCCAGTGTCGCCGCCCTGGCCTGTGTTCTGGCGCCGGTGCTCGCGTTGCTGCAAATGCAGCGCATCACCCTGACGGCTTGCCTGTCGGTGTCCAGTCAGGGGCGTGAGGGTGTGAGTGAATTGGCACGGCAGACGGCTGAGTTGCTCAACGTACGTCCGCTGGAGCCGCAGTTCTTTGACCGGCAGATCGCCTTCAATCTGTTCCCGCAGGTGGGCGCTGCTGATGATGCCGGGCATGTGTTGCACGAGCGTCGCATTGTCGAAGAGCTTAAGCAGGTGCTAGATCAGCCGGACTTGAAAGTGTCGGCTACCTGCATGCTGGCGCCGGTGTTTTTTGGCGACAGCTTGAGCGTGTCCCTGCAAACAGCGAGCAACGTGGATCTGCCTGCGCTCAACGCCGCGCTTGAGGCCGCCGCAGGGGTTGAAATGGTTGAGCGGGGTGACTATCCAACGGTCACGGCCGATGCTATTGGCCAGGATGAAGTCTATGTGGGTCGGCTGCGCTGTGGTCTGGATGATCCGAGCGAAGTTATTTTGTCGATTGCGTCTGATAATGTGCGAAAAGGCGCCGCACTGAACGCTGTGCAAATAGCCGAGTTGTTGATAAAACACTATCTGTAAAAGATACTTACCATTAGATTTGAAGAATCTTTCTAGCTTGGCAATACTGGCTTGGCTGGTCGCTGTTGGGGAATCGCCGCAAGGCGCACGCAGGCAGTGATTCAAGACCCATCTCGAATTTCGAGAAAAAAAGATAAAACAAGGGATTACGCTATGGTTCGGGTTCGCAAACTGGTGCTGGCAATTGCAGCTGCTTCGGCGCTGTCCTCCGGTATGGCGCATGCGCTGGGGCTCGGAGAGGTTTCTCTGAAGTCGGCGCTGAACCAGCCCTTGGTGGCAGAAATTGAATTGTTGGAAGTGCGCGATCTGGCGTCCGGCGAGTTGATCCCGAGCCTGGCTACGCCGGAAGACTTCACCAAAGCCGGCGTTGACCGCCAGTACTTCCTCACCGATCTCAAGTTCACGCCCGTGCTCAAGCCCAACGGCAAGAGCGTGATCCGTGTGACCTCGAGTAAGCCGGTGCGCGAGCCTTACCTGAACTTCCTGGTTGAAGTGCTCTGGCCGAGCGGTCGTTTGCTGCGTGAGTACACGCTGCTGCTCGATCCGCCTCTTTACTCGCCGCAAACCACTGCCGCTGCTGCGCCGCAGATGCCAGTTGCTGCTCCGGCGCCGCGTCCCTTGGCGGCCCCGGTACGTGCCCCGCAACCGGTTGTTGCGCCAGTCAGTCGTCCGGCTCCGGTAGCTGCCGCCCCGGCCAAGCTCGATAGCAACGAATACAAAACCACCTCCAGCGATACCTTGTGGGAAATTGCCCGTCGGGTGCCGGGTGGTTCCGTGCATCAAACCATGCTGGCCATCCAGGAGCTGAATCCGCAGGCGTTTATCGGTGGCAACATCAATCGCCTGAAAAGTGGTCAGGTTCTGCGTCTGCCCAATGAACAGCAGATCACCACTCGTTCGCCGGCCGAGGCGATTGCGCAGGTGGCTGAGCAGAATGCAGCCTGGCGCGAAGGCCGTAGCATTGCCGCCACTGGCAGTCGTCAGCTGGATGCGACCAAGCGAAGCGTTGCGGGTGCTGCGCCAGCGAAGACCGAAAGTCAGGACAGCCTGCAATTGGTGGCTGCCGATGCTGGCAAGGCCAAAGCGGGCAACGACAAAGGTGCCGATGGCGACAGCAAGGCCTTGGGAGAGAAGCTGGCCGTTACCAAGGAGAGCCTCGACTCCACGCGTCGCGAGAATACCGAGCTGAAAGGTCGGATGACCGATCTGCAAAGTCAGTTGGATAAACTGCAGCGCCTGATTCAGCTTAAAGATGATCAACTGGCCAAATTGCAGGCTGATCTGGCAGCTAAAGGTAAAGTGGCAGCCCCGGTCGCTGCGGAACCTGCTGCCCCGGTTGCTGCCCCTGCTAAAGCCGCGTCTGTTGCTCCGGCTGTCCCGGCCGCCGCTGCACCTGCACCTGCCAAAGAGGCTGCACCTGCTGCGCCAGTGGCGCCTGCTACGGCTCCTGCGACAGATTTTAACTACAGCGAAGAGCCAGCCAAACCTGCTGCTGTTCAGCCGGCCCCTGCGGCTGAGGTTAAAAAGCCAGCCCCTGTAGCCGCCAAGCCTGTGCAGCCGGTTCAGGTTGCTCCGGTCGCTGCACCGGTTGCTGAGCCTGAATCGGACAGTTTCATCGGTGACTTGCTGGCTAATCCGTTGGCGCTTGGCTTGGCCGGTGGTGGTGCCTTGCTGGCGCTTCTCGTGGGCTTGATGGTGCTGTCGCGTCGCAATGCGTTGAAAGAGACCGAACTACAGAACAGCCTCAATGAGCACGCAGACGAGTCGCTTGAGAGCGATATTGAATTGCCAGAAAGCAGTTTTGATGGCTTGGATGCTGATCCTGTTGAAACAGACCTGGACGCAGAACAAGCTTCCGCACCTGTGACCGCGCAAACTGCGGATGTGCTCGGCGAGGCCGATATTTATATCGCTTACGGTCGCTTCAATCAGGCTGCAGAGCTGCTGCAGAACGCCATTAATGACGAGCCCCAGCGCAGTGATCTTCGCCTGAAACTGATGGAGGTTCAGGCAGAGCTGGGTGATCGCGATGGCTTTGCCCGTCAAGAACGTGAATTGCGTGAAATTGGTGGGGTTAACGCGGACCTTGAGCAAATCAATGCCAAGTACCCGGCTATGGCTGCGGCGGCGGTTGTGGGTGCTGCGGCGCTGAACATGGATGACGAGTTGGATGCTTTCAATCTCGATGACCTCGAATTGGAAGAGCCCACTACACAACCTGCTGCCGGGGATCTTGATGATGCCTTCGATCTCAGTCTTGATGAGCTGAGCGCCGAGCTGGACGATGGCCTGGATGCTGTTGCTACTCCCAAGGCTGATGATGCGTTTGCCGAGCTGAGCCTGGACGGCGACTTTGATCTGCCTGAAACGGCTGCAGCGAGCTCTGAGGCTGACGATGATCTGGGCTTTGATCTGGATCTGGACATGGATGAGCCTGCCGCCACTGCGGAGTTGAGCCTCGAGTCTGCGGATGATTTGGCTGACTTCAGCTTGGATCTGGAGTCCGATACTTCAGCTGTGGCAGAGGACGACGAAGACTTCCTTCTTGATCTCGAAGATGAGCCGGCCGCGCCTGCAGCTGCTGATGAGTTGTCCGAGTTGAGCTTGGAGTTACCTGGTGAAGCGGCTGCGACTGAATTTGATTTGCCGGTCGACTTTGATCTGTCGCTGGCTGAAGAAGAGCCAGTGGCTGCCAGTACCGACAGCTTCGCCGCGCAGCTCGATGAGGTCACAGCGCAATTGGATGATCTGGCGGTGAACTTGCAGCAAAGCGATGACGATGTCCTGCTTGATCTTGAAGCGCCTGCCCTTGGTGATTCGCTGGCGACCGGGCTGGATGGCGATGATGACTTCGATTTCCTTTCCGGCACGGATGAGGCAGCCACCAAGCTGGACCTGGCGCGTGCTTATATCGATATGGGCGACACCGAAGGTGCTCGTGACATTCTCGATGAAGTAGTTGCCGAAGGTAATGACACCCAACAACAGGAAGCTCGCGAGCTGCTCGCCGGTTTAACTTGATCCATGACTGAAGCAACACCTACAGCGGCAGCCGAGATGGCTGCCGCTGGCATTTTCAGAGTCGCCCTGGGTATTGAATACAAAGGTTCGCGCTACCGTGGCTTTCAACGTCAGCGTGCAGGCGTGCCTTCGATCCAGGAAACCCTCGAGAAGGCCTTGTCGAAAGTGGCCGGCGGTGCGCCGGTAACCCTCAGCTGTGCGGGACGTACCGATGCATTGGTGCATGCCAGTGCTCAGGTGGTGCATTTCGACACCACGGTTGAGCGCAGCCTGCATGCGTGGGTCATGGGCGCCAATATGAACTTGCCTGGCGACATCAGCGTGGCCTGGGCCAAATTCATGCCGGCGCAGTTTGATGCGCGTTTCAGTGCGCGGGCCCGGCGTTACCGCTATGTGATTTATAACGACCAGATTCGTCCTGCCCACATGGCCGAAGAAGTGACCTGGAATCACCGGCCGCTGGATGTGTCGCGTATGCGTGAGGCCGCAGCGGCATTGGTGGGTACCCATGACTTCAGTGCCTTTCGCGCGCGCCAGTGTCAGGCCAAGTCACCGATCAAAACGGTTCATCACCTGCATCTGCAGGAATTTGGCCGTTTCATCGTTCTGGATATTCGCGCCAACGCGTTCCTTCACCATATGGTGCGCAACATCGCCGGGGTGCTGATGACCATCGGGGCCGGGGAACGCCCGGTTGAGTGGGCTGCGCAAGTGTTGGAAAACCGTGTGCGTCGCACTGGTGGAGTGACGGCGCATCCTTATGGTCTCTATTTGGTTCAGGTCGAATATGCCCCGGAGTTTGAGTTGCCGGTGCGTTATCTCGGGCCGCATTTCCTTTCGGGTCTGCCGGATATCATGGCTGACGCCTAGAAGCGCCTTTGCTACCATGCCTGACATCCACTAGGAGCCGGTATTTTGTCCGTCGTTCGCAGCAAGATCTGCGGTATTACCCGCATAGAAGACGCATTGATCGCCGCCGAAGCGGGCGCTGATGCGATCGGTCTGGTGTTTTACGCCAAGAGTCCACGTGCGGTGTCTATCCAGCAGGCGCGCGATATCGTTGCGGCCTTGCCTGCTTTTGTGACGACGGTTGGCCTGTTTGTGAATGCCAGTCGCGAGGAGTTGAACGGCGTTCTCGCGGGCGTTGCCCTAGATCTGTTGCAGTTCCATGGCGATGAGTCGCCTGCCGAGTGTGAGTCTTATCAGCGGCCCTACATCAAGGCCCTAAGGGTAAAGCCAGGCGATGACATCGCCCAGTTGGCGGCGCCTTATGCCAAGGCTCGCGGAATTTTGCTCGATACCTATGTGTCGGGTGTGCCGGGCGGCACGGGGGCGGCTTTTGACTGGAGCCTGGTACCCAGTGGCTTGCCGCAGCCGGTGATTTTGGCTGGTGGTTTGTCAGCGGCCAATGTGCAGGCGGCCATCGAACAGGTGCGCCCCTATGCGGTGGATGTCAGTGGCGGCGTAGAGGCGGGCAAAGGAATTAAAGATGCCGCCAAGATTCGTGCTTTTATGCAGGCAGTCGGCCGGGTTTGAGAGCGGTCGTTGCTGATGGATGAGTATCTTGCAGCCGTTATCGTCATCGGTTTCTCCATGTGACGGCCGGCAGGCGTTGGCCGTCCATGAAGCTGCAATCGTGAATTCGCTCAAGGGTGTTGGCGGCTAGGCTGCCCATCCGTCCGAGCCAACCGTTTTGGAGAAACGAAGCATGAGTAACTGGCTGGTAGATAAGCTGATTCCCTCGATCATGCGTTCCGAAGTCAAAAAGAGTTCGGTGCCTGAGGGCCTTTGGCACAAGTGTCCGTCCTGCGAGGCCGTGCTGTATCGCCCTGAGCTGGAAAAGACCCTGGATGTCTGCCCGAAATGTAACCACCACATGCGCATTAACGCGCGTGCGCGGCTGGATATCTTTCTCGACGCCAATGGCCGCGAAGAAATCGGTGCGGAGCTTGAGCCGGTTGACCGGATGAAGTTTCGCGACAGCAAGAAGTACAAGGATCGCTTGCTGGCCGCGCAAAAGCAGACCGGTGAGAAAGATGCTCTGATCGCAATGCGCGGCACCTTGCAGGCTATGCCAGTCGTGGCCTGTGCCTTTGAGTTCAATTTTATGGGCGGTTCCATGGGCGCCATCGTTGGTGAGCGCTTTGTGCGTGCCGCCAATGTGGCCCTTGAGCAGCGTTGCCCGCTGGTGTGCTTTGCCGCCTCCGGTGGCGCACGGATGCAGGAAGCGCTGATTTCCTTGATGCAGATGGCGAAAACGTCGGCCGTGCTGGCGCGTCTGCGGGAGGAGGGTGTGCCGTTTATTTCGGTGCTGACCGACCCGGTCTACGGCGGTGTGTCGGCCAGTTTGGCCATGCTGGGCGATGTGATCGTGGCTGAGCCGCGGGCGTTGATTGGCTTTGCCGGGCCGCGCGTCATTGAGCAGACCGTGCGCGAAAAGCTGCCGGAAGGCTTCCAGCGCAGCGAGTTCCTTTTGGAGCACGGCGCCATCGACATGATCATTCACCGTGAAGAGCTGCGCCCACGGTTGTCGCGGCTGTTGGCGCAAATGATGCGCTTGCCGGCACCGACGGAAGCTCCTGTCACGGCATGAATACTCGCACCCTGGCCGATTGGCTGAGCTATCTCGAGCAGTTACACCCTTCGGCCATTGATATGGGGCTTGAGCGTGTCCGTCAGGTCGCTGATCAGTTGGGTTTGGGTAAGCCGGCGCCGTTGGTGATTACCGTCACCGGCACCAATGGTAAGGGTTCGACCTGCGCGTTTATCGAGGCCTTGCTGCGAGGGCAGGGTCTTAAGGTTGGGGTCTACAGTTCGCCACACTTGCTGCGCTACAACGAGCGCGTGCGAGTGGCGGGTGTGGATGTTGATGATGCCGCCCTGTGCACTGCCTTTGCGGCCGTTGAAGCGGCGCGCGGCAGCATTTCCCTCACTTATTTCGAGATGGGCACCCTTGCAGCGCTCTGGCTGTTCGAGCAGACCGGGCTGGATGCGGTCGTGCTTGAGGTCGGTTTGGGCGGTCGCTTGGATGCGGTCAATCTGGTGGATGCCGACTTGGCGTTGGTGACCAGCATCGGCCTGGATCATGGTGATTGGCTGGGCGACAGCCGTGAATCGGTGGCATTTGAAAAGGCTGGCATTCTGCGCGCCGGCAAGCCTGCGCTCTGTGGTGATCTTGACCCGCCAGTGCCGCTGTTGCAGCGCGTGGCGGTGTTGGATTGCCCGTTCTTCCTGCGTGGGCGTGATTATGATCTGGCCGAAGACGACACTGTCTGGCACTGGCGCGGCCTGAACGGGCAGGGCGAAGTGTTGGAGTTGCACGACCTGCCTTTGCTTGATTTACCGCTGGAAAACGCGGCGTTGGCAGTGCAGGCCTATGCCCTGTTGGCATTGCCTTGGCAGCCTGAGCACATTGCCGCGGCGCTGCTTGCTACCCGTGTGGTTGGCCGTTTGGATCGGCGCGCGCTGCAGTGGCAAGGCAAGACTCTGACAGTCTTGCTGGATGTTGGGCATAATCCGCATGCGGCTGACTACCTGGCGCAGCGCTTGGCATCGCGCCCTGTAGTGGGGCAGCGGCTGGCCGTCTTTGGTCTTTTGGCGGATAAGGACTTGCCGGGTGTCCTCCAGCCTTTATTGTCGGAGCTGCAGAGTTGGGCTGTGACCACGCTGCCGACCGGACGCGCGCGACCTGCGCTGGAATTGCAGGCGGCGTTGTTGGGCTTTGGCGCGAAGGTTGATAGTTATCCCACTGTGGTTGCGGCGCTCGAAGCGCAATGCGAGCAGGCGGCGGAGGGGGATGAAATCCTCGTGTTCGGATCTTTTTATTGCGTAGCCGAGGCCCTGGAATGGTTGGCCTTGCGCGCCCAAGAGGAAGCAAGCAATGGCTTTGCTGGATAAGGGACTGCGGCAACGCATGGTCGGCGCACTGGTATTGGTGGCGCTGGCAGTGATTTTTCTACCCATGCTGTTTTCTCGTGAGGATGAATTGCAGCGTGTGGTGGTGGATGCCCCGGCCATGCCGCAATCCCCAGCGATGCCCAGTGCTGAGCTGGATCCGGTGAGTGTGCCGCAGGTTGAGGACTTGCCGCAGGAGCCGGTGCCAGGCGTGGGCCCTGATGCGGGCGCGCCGGTTGTCGAGGCGCCGGTAGCCGCTGAGCCTGAAGTGGCCAAGTCCACTGCTGTGCCAGCCATCACGCCACCGCCCGTCAGTCGTCTGGATGCCAATGGTTTGGCTGTCAGTTGGTCGGTGCAGTTGGCCAGCCTGTCCAATCGGGCCAGTGCTGAGAGCTTGCAGCAGACCCTGCGCGGCAAGGGCTACAACGCCTACATCCGCAATGTTGACGGGATGAATCGGGTGTTTGTCGGGCCGGTGATTGAGCGTGCCGAGGCCGATCGTTTGCGCGATCAATTGACGCGACTGCAGAAGCTCAATGGCTTCGTGGTGCGTTTTCAGCCTGAGCGAGGCTGATCCAGCGCTTACCGAGAGAGGGCGGCTCTGTTAAAATGCAGCGCCTTTTCCGTATGCAGGCCGCACAGTGGCATTCACTTGGGTTGATTGGGCGATTATCGCCATTATCGCTATCTCCAGTTTGATCAGTTTGAAGCGGGGCTTCGTCAAGGAGGCTTTGTCGCTGGTCACCTGGATTATTGCTGGTGTGGTCGCCTGGATGTTTGGCGGAGCACTGTCGCAGCACCTTACCGACTTCATTGACATGCCCTCGGCGCGAGTGATCGCTGGGTGTGCCATTCTGTTTGTGGCGACTTTGCTGGTCGGCGCGTTGGTTAATTTTCTGATCAGTGAACTGGTCCGTGTGACGGGCTTGTCCGGCACGGATCGTTTTCTCGGGATGGTTTTCGGTGGTGCTCGCGGCGCCTTGCTGGTGGTGGTTCTCACTGGACTGCTGAGCTTGGCCCCGGTGCAACAAGATCCTTGGTGGCAGCAGTCGAGTCTGCTACCGCATTTTCTGATGGTCGCAGACTGGTCGAAAAACCTCATTTTGGGGACGGCCGGTCAGTGGCTCGCCAGCGGCCTCAGCTCGCCGAGCTGATGCGTCGTATAAGGACGCGAGCATCGCCGCTCACGTCCAGAATTAGCCTGAACTACTAGCAGGGGTTGCGTCACATGTGTGGCATCGTCGGTATCGTCGGTAAGTCGAACGTCAATCAAGCGCTGTATGACGCGCTTACCGTCCTCCAGCACCGCGGCCAGGATGCTGCCGGTATTGTGACTAGCCATGATGGCCGGTTGTTTCTGCGCAAGGATAACGGCCTGGTGCGTGATGTCTTTCATCAGCGCCACATGCAGCGCCTGGTTGGCCATATGGGTATCGGCCACGTGCGTTACCCAACTGCGGGCAGTTCAACCTCTGCCGAAGCTCAGCCGTTTTATGTCAACTCGCCGTACGGCATCACTTTGGCGCACAACGGTAACTTGACCAACGTTGAGCAACTGGCCAAAGAGATCTACGAGTCTGATCTGCGTCACGTCAACACCAACTCCGACTCCGAAGTGCTGCTCAACGTGTTTGCCCACGAACTGGCGCAGCGCGGCAAGTTGCAGCCGACCGAAGAGGACGTGTTTGCCGCAGTGACCGATGTGCATAACCGTTGCCGTGGTGGCTATGCGGTGGTGGCGATGATCACTGGCTACGGCATCGTCGGTTTCCGTGACCCGAACGCAATTCGCCCGATTGTCTTCGGTCAGCGCCATACCGATGAAGGCGTTGAGTACATGATCGCCTCGGAGAGCGTGTCTCTGGACGTGCTTGGCTTTACCCTGATTCGCGACCTGGCTCCAGGCGAAGCGGTGTACATCACCGAAGACGGTAAGCTGCACACCCGTCAGTGCGCGACTAATCCGCAGATGAATCCCTGCATCTTCGAGCACGTTTACCTGGCGCGTCCGGACTCGATCATCGACGGTATTTCGGTCTACAAAGCGCGCCTGCGAATGGGCGAAAAACTGGCCGAGAAAATTCTCCGCGAGCGTCCTGAGCACGATATCGACGTGGTCATCCCAATTCCGGATACCAGCCGCACGTCGGCGCTGGAGCTGGCCAATCACCTGGGTGTGAAGTTTCGCGAAGGTTTTGTGAAGAACCGTTATATCGGTCGCACCTTCATCATGCCGGGACAGGCCGCGCGGAAAAAATCTGTACGGCAGAAGCTCAATGCCATTGAGCTCGAGTTCCGTGGCAAGAACGTGATGCTGGTGGACGACTCAATCGTGCGCGGCACTACCTGCAAACAGATCATTCAGATGGCGCGTGAAGCAGGCGCCAAGAATGTCTATTTCTGCTCGGCAGCCCCGGCAGTGCGTTATCCCAACGTGTATGGCATCGACATGCCCAGCGCCCATGAGCTGATTGCGCACAATCGCACCACTCAAGATGTTGCTGACCTGATCGGAGCTGACTGGCTGGTATATCAGGACCTGCCGGATCTGATTGAGGCGGTCGGTGGCGGCAAGATCAAGATCGAGAATTTCGATTGTGCTGTTTTCGATGGCAAGTATGTGACGGGCGATATTGATGAGGCTTACCTGGGCAAGATCGAGCAGGCGCGCAACGATGCCTCCAAGGTCAAGACTCAGGCGGTCAGCGCCATCATCGATCTGTACAACAACTGATCAACAATTTGAAGGTTAAGGAGTGGGCGGCATGAGTCAGGAATGGGATGCTGGTCGGCTGGACAGCGACCTCGACGGCGTAGCGTTCGATACCCTGGCCGTGCGCGCCGGACAGCACCGCTCACCTGAAGGCGAGCACGGTGAGCCGCTGTTCTTTACTTCCAGCTATGTATTCCGTTCGGCGGCTGATGCCGCAGCGCGTTTTGCCGGCGACGTGCCGGGTAACGTCTATTCGCGTTACACCAACCCGACCGTGCGTGCTTTCGAAGAGCGCATTGCTGCCCTTGAAGGGGCGGAGCAGGCGGTTGCCACGTCGTCCGGCATGTCGGCGATCTTGGCCAGTGTCATGGCGCTGTGCAGTGCGGGAGACCATATTCTGGTTTCGCGCAGTGTGTTCGGCGCCACCGTGACCTTGTTTGAAAAGTACTTCAAGCGTTTCGGTATCCAAGTCGACTATGTGCCGCTGACGGATCTGGCGGCCTGGGAGCGGGCGTTCAAGCTCAACACCAAGTTGCTGTTTGTCGAATCACCATCCAATCCGCTGGCTGAGTTGGTCGATATCGCGGCCTTGGCCGAGCTGGCTCACGCCAAAGCAGCCTGGCTGGTGGTGGATAACTGTTTCTGTACCCCGGTGCTGCAAAAGCCATTGGCGTTGGGGGCTGACATTGTTATCCATTCGGCGACCAAGTTTATCGATGGTCAGGGTCGTTGCCTGGGTGGTGTGGTCGCGGGGCGTGCCGAGCAGATGAAGGAAGTGGTGGGTTTCTTGCGCACAGCAGGGCCAACCATGAGTCCGTTCAATGCCTGGGTATTTCTCAAGGGGCTGGAGACCTTGCGTCTGCGCATGCAAGCCCATTGTGCGAGTGCGCAAGCCCTGGCTCAGTGGCTTGAGCAGCAGCCGGGCGTGAGCCGGGTTTACTACGCGGGCTTGCCTAGCCATCCGCAGCACGAGCTGGCCAAACGTCAGCAGACGGGTTTCGGTGCGGTTGTCAGTTTTGAAGTGGCGGGCGGCAAGGAGGCAGCCTGGCGCTTTATTGATGCGACTCGACTGATTTCCATCACGGCCAATCTGGGCGACAGCAAAACCACCATCACCCATCCGGGGACTACGACCCATGGTCGCCTGTCACCGGAAGATCGTGCGGCGGCGGGCATCAGTGACAGCCTGATTCGCCTGGCGATTGGGCTGGAAGACGTGGTCGATCTGCAAGCTGATTTGGCCCGAGGTTTGGCTGCACTGTAATTGTCGTAGTCATGGTCTAGGGCTGTGATGGCGTGTGTAAAAATCTCTGTTTAAAGAAAAACTTCAATCAGGGTATTGACTTAGAGTCGTCTCCTAAGTAAATTACGCACCTCGCAAGGCACTGGGTGATTAGCTCAGCTGGGAGAGCAGCTGCCTTACAAGCAGCGGGTCGGCGGTTCGATCCCGTCATCACCCACCAAGTCTTGCGAATTCGGACGAAAGTCCGGCCGACGCGCAGCGGTAGTTCAGTCGGTTAGAATACCGGCCTGTCACGCCGGGGGTCGCGGGTTCGAGTCCCGTCCGCTGCGCCATATTTGAAAGCCCTCAAGCAGAAATGCTTGGGGGTTTTTCTTTTGTGTCGATTTTTTCAGTCATATTTTGTTCATTTGGGATCTTTATTGTGTATGGCAAGGTCTGAGTAGACTGAAACCCTACACACAGGAGAACTCCCCATGGATGATTATCAAGAAGAAATCCTCGAGCACAACGCGGCCGAATGGCTGCCCCTTGAGCCGGCAGAAGATGCGACCGAGCTCTAACCCGCTAGGCGCTGTTGGCGTCTGAATTCGCCCGGTGTCTGCGTGCTCCAGCGCTTGAATGCGCGTTGAAATGCCTCGGCCGAGGCAAAGCCAAGCAAATAGGCAATCTCGCCAAATGCCAGTTCCGTATCGCGAATGTAGGCGATGGCCAGATCCCGTCGAGTATCGTTGAGGATGGCGCGAAATTGCGTGTCTTCCTCGGCCAATTTGCGCCGCAGTGTCCAAGTTGGTATCTGCAGGCGTGCGGCAATCTCTCCCATGTCCGGCTCGCGTCCATGCAGCATCGGTCCCAGCAATTGAGTGATGCGTTCGCGCAGGCTGCGGGTGCGGGTCAGGTGTTGCAGCTCTCGCTCGCACAGTTCTAGCAGGTGTCGCCAGGTGCTCGGGCAGTGCTGTGGATTGCGCAGGGCCAGGCTGCTCTGGTTCAAGTGCAGTTGGTTGATACCGGCTGAAAACTCCACCGGGGCGCCAAAAATCTCACTGTAATGCTGGGCATAGTTGGGCGCGGCAAACTCAATGCAGACTTTGTCGGCGTGGATGGGCTGATGCGCCACATTGCTCAACTGCTGGACCCAGGTTGAGAGCACTGAGTCGACCACGAAGCGGTTGTAGGCGTTGTACGGGCTGATTGAATAGAACCGCAGCCATGCGCCCTGGGCATCCTCATGGAAGCTGGAGCTGCCGCGATAATTGGATGCGTACAGCGGCTCAAAGCGGATCAGTGCCCGTGCGGCCTCACGCACAGTCGGCGCCTGTGCTGCAGTCACTCCAGCCAAGCCTGCATGGCTGAGGCGCCCGTGCTTACCCATCAGCAGCCCCAGGTGAGGGCTACCACTTAATTGAATGGCCGTGTGGCCGAGGCGCATATAGCGCGGGATCGACAAGCGTGCGCGGGGTTCTGCCAGGCGTGCAGCGTCGAGGCCAAATTGATCGAGCAGCGGCTGGGGGTCGTAGCCAAGCGCCAGCAGGCTGTCGCTCAGGCTGTGGACAAAGCTGACGGAAAGGTCGCCAAGGCGCACTCGGACGTTATTCATGGTTGTCAGGTATTGGGCCGGTTGCGGGTATTGGGTGGGCGCTTGCTGCTGCGCATGGATCGCTGCGCTGTCAGTGCCTGTGATCAGAGAGCCCGCAGCGATCGGTTGGGTTCAATGACGACTGATTTCAGTTGTGCTTAGGTTAGGGCGATGGGGGTGTAATGCCAAGCGCCGCTGTTTGATTTGATCATTAAGTTGTAATTTATGATCATTGAGGGCCATGGCTGCGCTCTTTATTGTCAGCACATAACCGATTGCCGCCCAGTCTTAGGGCGACAACTATTCCGTGAATACACTGCCTGTTGTGGAGTTTCTATGACCGCTGCTCACTACCCGCACCTTCTGGCTCCGCTGGATCTGGGTTTTACCACCTTGCGTAACCGCACCCTGATGGGCTCCATGCACACCGGGCTGGAAGAGAAGCCGGGTGGTTTCGAGCGCATGGCCGCTTACTTTGCCGAGCGCGCCCGCGGTGGCGTGGGCCTGATGGTGACAGGCGGTATTGGCCCGAACGTGGAAGGTGGCGTGTATTCCGGTGCCGCCAAGTTGAGCACGGTTGAAGAAGCTGAAAAGCATAAGATCGTGACCCGTGCGGTACACGAAGCCGATGGCAAGATTTGCATGCAGATCCTGCACGCCGGGCGTTATGCCTACAGCCCGAAGTCGGTCGCACCCAGTGCCATTCAGGCACCGATCAACCCGTTCAAACCCCATGAGTTGGACGAAGAGGGTATCGAGAAGCAGATTCAAGATTTCGTCACCTGCTCCAGCCTGGCTCAGCAGGCTGAGTACGACGGCGTCGAGATCATGGGCTCGGAAGGTTATTTCATTAACCAGTTTCTCGCTGCCCACACCAACCACCGTACCGATCGCTGGGGCGGCAGCTACGAGAACCGTATGCGCCTGCCGGTGGAAATCGTCCGCCGTGTGCGTGAAGCCGTAGGCCCTAACTTCATCATTATCTATCGCCTGTCGATGCTTGATTTGGTGGACGGTGGCAGCGACTGGGCAGAAATCGTGCAATTGGCCAAGGCCATTGAAGCGGCCGGTGCGACCATTATTAACACTGGCATCGGCTGGCACGAAGCGCGTATCCCGACCATTGCCACCAAGGTGCCGCGCGCTGCCTTCACCAAGGTCACTGCAAAGTTGCGTGGCGAGGTGAAGATTCCGCTGATCACCACCAACCGCATTAACACGCCGGAAATCGCCGAGCAGGTGCTGGCCGAAGGTGACGCTGATATGGTCTCCATGGCGCGTCCGTTCCTCGCTGACCCAGAGTTCGTCAACAAAGCGGCTGAAGGCCGTGCTGATGAAATCAACACCTGCATCGGCTGTAACCAGGCCTGCCTGGACCACACCTTTGGCGGCAAACTGACCAGCTGCCTGGTCAACCCGCGTGCCTGCCACGAGACCGAACTGAATTACATCGCCACCACCAAGGTGAAGAAAGTCGCGGTGGTCGGTGCTGGCCCAGCAGGCTTGTCGGCGGCCACTGTGGCGGCCGAGCGTGGCCACAGCGTTACCCTGTTCGATTCGTCCAGCGAGATCGGCGGCCAGTTCAACGTGGCCAAGCAAGTGCCGGGCAAGGAAGAGTTCTTTGAAACCCTGCGTTACTTCAAGCGGAAGCTGGAAACCACCGGCGTTGATCTGCGTCTGAACACCCGTGTCAGTGTCGATGATCTGGTTGCTGGCGGTTTTGATGAAATCATCCTGGCGACCGGTATCGCTCCGCGCACGCCTGAGATTCCAGGTGTCGAGAGCCCGAAGGTCATCAACTATCTGGACGCTATACTGCAGCGCAAGCCGGTCGGTCAGACGGTTGCCGTGATTGGCGCGGGCGGCATTGGTTTTGACGTTTCCGAGTTCATCACTCACCAGGGCGAGGCCACCAGCCTCAGCCGTGAAGCGTTCTGGAAGGAGTGGGGCATCGATGCCCAGCTGGAGGCTCGCGGCGGTGTTGCTGGCGTACAAGCACAGCCCCATCCGGCGGCACGCAAGGTGTTCCTGCTGCAGCGCAAAAAGTCCAAGGTGGGCGACGGTCTGGGTAAGACCACCGGTTGGATTCACCGTGCAGGCTTGAAGAACAAGAACGTGCAAATGCTCAACAGTGTTGAGTATTTGAAGATTGACGAGGCCGGTTTGCATATCCGCATTGCCGATGGTGAGCCGCAGGTGCTGCCGGTGGATACGGTGATCATCTGTGCCGGTCAGGACCCTCTGCGTGAGTTGCAGGATGGCCTGGTGGCTGCCGGGCAAAGCGTGCATCTGATTGGTGGCGCCGATGTGGCGGCCGAGCTGGATGCCAAGCGTGCCATCAATCAAGGCTCACGCCTCGCGGCCGAACTTTGATCGAGCAGCGCCCCGCCTAGTGCGGGGCGTTTGCTATGGGGTCTAGAACAATAAGGAGCCGCCTATGTCCACAAATGCCCAGCTTCAGCCGGCCGCTGCCGCCACCTTGCAGCGCTGGCACCAGATGATCGCCAGCAATGACCTACAGGCTCTGCCTGAGTTGCTGCATGAGCAGGCAGTGTTTCGCTCGCCGATGGCGCATACGCCGTATCCGGGGGCTCCCGTGGTCGGCCTGATCCTCAAGACGGTGGTCAAGGTATTTGAGGGTTTTACCTACCATCGTGAGTTGGTCAGCGAAGACGGCCTCAATGTGGTGCTGGAATTCAGCGCTCAGGTGGCTGGGCGTGAACTCAAGGGTATCGACCTGATTCGCTTTGATGCCGAAGGCAAAATTGTCGACTTCGAAGTCATGGTCCGTCCGATGAGCGGCCTGCAGGCCCTCGGCGACGAGATGGGGCGCCGTTTGGCACCGCTGCTGGCGGCGAAAAAGGCCTGACGCAGTGCAACCCCGTCACAGTTTCGTTCTGCTGCTGGCTCCCGTGAGCCAGCTGGCAGGATGACTGCCAACCCAGTCACATTGCCCACTTTGCATTTTCCCCTAAACTGGCCAAAACACAGTGCCAGCGCCTGACTGCGCAGATTAGGTGCCATCCGTTAGATACCTGCCCGCCAACGTGGCCAGTGTCTTGCCGGCTAGAGGAACGTTCATGAGCATGCAGAAAAAACCGCAAATGGTCGAAGCCGTTATGTTCTTCAATGAACGCGGCGTCTGCAAAGAAATGCTCTATGCCGAATTTGAGGCCCTGCTCGACGGCGTGGTCAACATGCCCGAGTACGCAGATCAGCAGATGCGCATGGCTTATCTGATGATTAATCCACGCTTGCTGGTCCGTGCCGCGGTGTTTTTCTACCTCGATTTTGACGAGCGTGGCGCAGCCGATAAGGGCTGGAATATTCCCCTACGACATTTGGCCGATAACGCTGGGCGCGGGCCGGACCTGGGCGCTGGACCTATTCGCCTGGCCTGTCGCAGTCAGTGCCCGGTGTCCTGGCATCAGATGCACCTGTGGGATCCGAGCTTGTCGCCGGGCCATAACGACCTGGCGCTGCTGCGCGATGCGGCGAAGCGCAACGGCATGGGCTTGCTGGTAGAGGATGACACCCCGCAACTGGTGGAGCCGCAACGCTTGCAGATGGCTTCCGAGGAGCGCTGGTACACGCCAGATCCCGCCCAGGAGCAGGCCGACAAAAATGCCGAAAAGGCCGATCAGGAGCAGCGTCTCAAAGCCGCCCAGCTGATCAAGCAGCAGCGCCTGCGGATCAGCAGCATGAGCCAGCAGCATGAGGATGAGCTGGCCAAGTTTCGTTTGGCCAGTGATGAGCTTGCGCAATCCTTGCAGGCTCAGTTGCAGGGCCTGCAGCAGGCTTTGCGTCAGCAGGAGGAGTTGAACGCCAGTCTCAAGGCGCAACTCGCCGAGCAGGTGAATGGCTTTCAAACCAATCGCCAGGAGCTGGCCCAGCAACTGCGTGCCCTTGAGCTGCACGCGCGCAGCGAGGCAGATATTCTCCGTGGCCAGTTTGAGGCTGAGCTGCAGGCCAAAGTGGCTGCCGCCGTGGTGGAATACAAGGAGCAGGTCGCCATCCGCGATGTCGAGCTGGCTTACCGCAATGAGTTGGACATGCAGCAAGAACAGGAAATCACGCGCCTCAAGCGCGAGCGCGATGAATTTGCCAGCCAGGGCGGCGAGCAGATCCTAGAGCGCCTGTCCAAGTTGGGCGTGGTGTTTGTTGTCTACCATCCAGGCGCTGGTCATCTAACCATTCCGCTGCAGGATGTGGCGCGCTATCAGGACAATCCCATGGCCTATGCCGCGGCCAAGTGTTTTGTCTCCGAAGCGCAGTACCGCCAGTGGCTGAGCCACTATCAATCGCCAACCTGCGAAGCGCAGTTGCCCAGCGGCGAGCGCTGCGCTATGCCAATTGACCGTGTAGATACCGCCAGCCGGTTCGTGATGGGCGACTCCAACTGCTGTGCCCGGCACAAGAACAGCAGTCGCTTGCGTACTGTTGGCTAGGTCTTGGCGCTGAATTTACCCAACTGGCAGCCGCACGCACCGCTGCACCTGTTGCCCCTCGATTGGGCTGAGGCCGCCGGAATTGAACTGGCGGTGCTGCGTCTGGACCTGATGGACCCGCTGATCAGTGGCAACAAGTGGTTCAAACTTGCGCCTTATCTGGCCTTGGCTGCAGAGTCCGGGGCGGCGGGTCTGATCAGTTTGGGCGGTGCCCACTCCAATCATCTGCATGCACTGGCCGCGGCCGGCCAGCGTTTTGCTTTTCCGGTGGTCGGTTTGCTGCGTGGCGAACCTCAGGACACGCCGACTGTGCGCGATCTGCAGGCGTGGGGCATGCAGTTGCACTGGCTCGGTTATGGTGGCTATCGGGCGCGTAATAAACCCGATTTCTGGACAGTGTGGCAGCAGCGTTACCCGCACCTGCTGGCGGTGGGAGAGGGTGGCAGTGGCCTGCTCGGTGCTCGTGGTTGTATGCCGCTACGCCAGCAGGTGCGGGCCCAGTTAAGCAGCATTGGCTGGGCGGATTACGATGCCTGGTGGCTGGCAGCAGGCACAGGCACTACGGCAGCGGGCCTGGTTTTGGCTGAAGCCGGCGACAAACCGGTGTTTGCCGCCTTGGCGGTGCCGGGTGATCACGGTACAGCAGAGCAGATTGCCAGGGTATTGGCTGAGGCTGGAGTGGCGGATCAGGGCTACCATCTGCTGCAGGCGTGTCGGGGCGGCTTTGCGCGCATGGATGCCGAGTTGTTGGCCTTTATGGCGCAGGCAGAGCAAGCTGGCTCGCTCCTACTGGAACCGCTGTATACGGCAAAAGCCCTGCTGGCATTGCGTGAGCAGACCGAGGCCGGTTACTTTGCCCGCGGTAGCCGTGTTGTGTTTGTGCATACCGGTGGCTTGCAAGGACGACGTGCAACCCTGGCGGCTGTTGATCAGCCGGGTGGCGCTGCGGTTAATTAATTCAAATGTGCAGCGGCGGAACTGGATATTGCCATGAGTGACCCCTTGAACCCCGAACAGCTGCGCAGCCTGACACCTCTCAATGTGTTGTCCGAGCAACAGTGGCGCGAGCTGCGCAGTCAGTTGGTACCCCAGCATCTGCTGGCGGGGCAGCTGCTGTTTCGTGAGGGCGATCAGGCCCGCCTGACTTATTACTTGCTCTCGGGTGAGCTGTTGCTGGTGTCCGCTTCCGGGCAGCAGGAGCATCTGGTCGCCGGTAGCGAGGCCAGTTGTCACCCGTTGTCGCCGAGCTTGCCGCGTTTGCATGAGGTGCGTGCGCTGAGCGATGTCAGCTTGCTGGTGCTCGACAGTGCAACCCTGGCGCGGCTATTGACCTGGCGCTCGGCTTATCACGACCTGCTGTTGGAGTTGGAGCAGGGCGGTGAGGATGTCGAGTGGGTGGCTCGTCTGCTGGAAAATCCGTTGTTTGCCAAGGTGCCGCCGTCCAATGTGCGGGCCATGCTCGGGCGTTTGCAGCGCGTTGAACTGCCCGCTGGCAGCGCAGTGCTGCGCGAGGGGGACGTCGGCGATTGCTGTTATTTCCTCAAGAGCGGCCGCGCCGAAGTGATTCGCGGTGCCGGCAGCGCCCATCAGGTGTTGGCCGAGCTGGAGGTGGGCGCCTGCTTTGGCGAAGAGGCCCTGCTGGCGGATCAACCCCGCAATGCCAGCGTGACGTTGCTGGAAGATGGCGTGGTGCTGCGTCTTGATCGTCAGGATTTTTTCGCCTTGCTCAAGGCGCCGGTGGTGGCCGAGGTGTCGTTCGGTGAGGCGACCCGACTGCTCAGCGCGGGTGCGCAATGGCTGGATGTGCGCCTGTTGCAAGAGTACGAGCGGGCGCATGCGCAGGAAGCGTTGAACATGCCGCTGCACTTGTTGCGCCTGAAGACCCGTTTGCTGGATCAAGGCAAAACCTACCTGTGCTATTGCGACAGCGGTAAGCGCAGCGCCAGTGCGGTGTTTCTGTTGTCGCAGCTGGGGTATTCGGCCTATGCGTTGCGCGATGGGCTGGATGCCTTGCCGGCGATCCAGCGTGACGCCTTGCTGTGCGAGAGCGGCTCAGGCTACTTGGCTCGGTCCGGTGGTCGTACCGAACGCAGTCTCTAGGCGTCGGTGGTTGATTCGAACTCTGCTGCCGGCTCCTGCGACCAGGTGTCGGCGACCAGGAACAAGCGCTGCACCTCCTGCCAGTCACCTTGGTCATTCATCTCCAGACGCGCCAGTAGTACCGGCGCGGCCTGCGGTTCGAGCTGGGTCAGCCACTGATTCAATTCAATCAGGCTCCAGCATTCGGCTTGGCGCGCGCGCGCGGGTGCCAGCCAGGCGCTGCGCGGTAACAGCAGCCAGCGTCCGCCTTGCTGTTGCGTGAATGCCGGCCACGCCTGGCGGGTCAGCCAGACACCACGCAAGTGTTGCGGATGGGCGCCGCGTGGCGAGTCGCAATGACCGGGCCAGGGGTAGAACAGATAGCCGCCGAGCCAGAGCTCGGCCTGCACCTGCTGGGCTTGCCAGTGACTCAGCGCGGCCAGCGCCTGCGGGCTGCTCGACAGCGGCAGTTGTTGCAGGCGCAGGTGGTCGAGCTTGCGACCCAGGCAGTCATGGCGGCCTGGACCTAACCAGTTGGCGCAGGCCTCACCGTCGCTTTGCGCAGGTCCCAGGTAGAGCTTGATCGCCAACTCCAGGTGATGGTCGCCCTCAGCATCGCGGATCACCACGTCCAGCTCGCCGAGAGTGCGCCCCTCTTCGCGGATCGCCAGGTTGGCGGCCAGCAGCTCCACCCCCGGTGCTGCATGCAGGGCAAATTGCCACAGTTGCTCGTAATACAGACCCAGGCGCCGGTGATGCGTGCGGGCTAGCCACTGTTCGAGTGCGCCGCTGTCGTGCTCCTGCTGGCGTAGCCAGTCGGCCAGCAGGCCGGGCGTTTGGGCCCAGGTGCTGGCACTGAGCGGATGGCGCTGCGGCCAGTCGGCGTGTTGCAGCAAGGGCGCGGACAGCAGCGTCCAGGCGAGGTCGCGCACCGCGGGATGGCGGAGTTGGCGGGGGAGTTCGTGTAGCTGACTGAATGGGTTCATGTGCCGAGCATAGCGTCTGCCGCCCTAAATAGGGCTTTGGTTTGCTGGTGTCGGCGGCTTTCGCCCATAATCGGCGCTATTCATCTGTCGTCGAGAGCTCCATGGACCAGTTTCGCAACATCGGCATCATTGGCCGTCTGGGCAGCGCCCAGGTACTCGACACCATTCGCCGGCTGAAGAAATTTCTGCTCGCCCGGCAGCTGCACGTGATCCTCGAAGACAGCATCGCCGAAGTGCTGCCCGGCCATGGCCTGCAAACCTCGTCGCGCAAACTGCTGGGCGAGATCTGCGACCTGGTGATTGTGGTTGGCGGCGACGGCAGTTTGCTCGGCGCTGCGCGGGTGCTGGCGCAGCACAAAGTGCCGGTGCTGGGGATCAACCGTGGCAGCCTCGGTTTTCTCACTGACATCCGTCCCGATGAGCTGGAAGTGAAAGTCGCCGAGGTGCTGGAAGGGCATTACCTGAGCGAGAGCCGCTTTCTGCTTGAGGCGTCGGTGCGTCGTCACGACGAGTCGATCGGCCAGGGCGATGCCCTCAATGACGTGGTGCTGCACCCGGGCAAGTCGACACGAATGATTGAGTTCGAGTTGTACATCGACGGCCAATTCGTCTGCAGTCAGAAGGCCGATGGCTTGATCGTGGCCACGCCTACCGGGTCGACGGCTTATGCGCTGTCGGCCGGCGGGCCGATCATGCACCCGAAACTGGATGCCATTGTCATCGTGCCCATGTACCCGCACACCTTGTCCAGTCGGCCGATTGTGGTGGACGGCAACAGCGAGTTGAAAGTGGTGGTGTCCAAAGATCTGCAGATCTACCCGCTGGTGTCCTGTGACGGTCAGAACCACTTCACCTGCGCGCCCGGCGACACCATCACTATCCGCAAAAAGCCGCAAAAGCTCTGCCTGATTCACCCGCTGGATCACAATTATTATGAGGCTTGCCGGACCAAACTGGGCTGGGGGAGCCGGCTGGGTGGGGCCGAGTAATGCACCTCGACGCGGACCGTGGCTACGACCTGATTGGTGACGTGCATGGCTGTGCCCATAGCCTGGAGCACTTGCTCGACAGTCTGGGTTATCGCCTGCACGCCGGGGTCTGGCGTCATCCGCGGCGGATGGCGCTGTTTCTCGGCGACATCATTGATCGCGGTCCGCGGATTCGTGAAGCCCTGCATCTGGTGCATGCCATGGTCGAGGCTGGGCAAGCCCATTGCCTGATGGGTAATCACGAGTTCAACGCTCTGGGCTGGCATACGCCGAGGGCTGATGTCAGCAACAGTTATGTACGCCCGCATACGGCGCGCCATGGTCGGCAGTTGCAGGAAACCTTGCAGCAGTTCGATGCCTATGCCGATGAGCTGCGCGAGTTTCTCGCCTGGTTTTATGAACTGCCGTTGTTTCTCGATGCCGGGCGCTTTCGCATGGTCCATGCCTGCTGGGATGAGGCGCGGATTGCGGCGTTACGCCAGCGTTACCCGCAGGGCTGCATCGATCAGGCTTTTGTCCAGGCCGCCGCCGAGCCGGGCAGTTTTGCCGCGAGTACCTGTAGTCGGCTGCTCTGCGGCACCGATATGCGCCTGCCCGATGGCCTGACCTTGACCGGGGATGATGGCTATACCCGGGCGCATTTTCGCACCAAGTTCTGGGCCGAGGCGCCGCAAACCTACGGCGATATCGTCTTTCAGCCCGATGCCTTGCCCGCACATGTGGCGCAGACGCCGTTGTCAGCCCAGCAAAAAGACCAGCTCTTGCACTATGGCGAGGATCAGCCGTTATTGTTTGTTGGCCATTACTGGCGCCGTGGCCGGCCGGCGCCGATCCGCCCAAACCTGGCGTGCCTAGATTACAGCGCGGTGATGTTTGGCAAGTTGGTGGCCTACCGCCTGGATCAGGAAACCCGCCTGGATCCGCAAAAATTCTGTTGGGTCGAGGTCGAGCGACCGGAGGCTCCACGATGACGGCGATAGCCGCGTTACGTTTACCCCTGGATGTTGATTTGAGCGGTTTTGTCGGCGTGCTGCAGCGTTTGCAGGTGCCCCATCGCGTCAGTGAAGAAGCTGGCGAACAGGTGCTCTGGGTGCCCAGCGAAGCGCAGGCCGCCGATGTGCGAGAGCTGTACAGGCGCTTCCCTGAGGGCGATCCGCGTTTGCAGGCGTTGGTGCCTGCGCGCCGCCAGGGCCGCTTAAGCGAGGTGTGGGCGACCAGCAAAATGACTCTGCTGGTGCTGTCGCTTACGCTGCTGGTGGCCGGTGTGACGCTGTTGGGCGAGAGCCTTGCGACCTTGCATTGGCTGACCTTTACGGACTTCCGTCTGCAAGGCGACTACCTGGTGTTTATTCCGCCCGCCGAGAGTCTGGCAGCGGGGCAGTGGTGGCGGTTGTTCACGCCAATGCTGATTCACTTCGGCATTCTTCACCTGGCCATGAACAGCCTGTGGTACTGGGAGCTCGGCCGGCGCATCGAGGCGCGTCAGGGCGCAGGCTGGTTGCTGGCGCTGACCCTGTTGTTTGCCCTGCTGTCGAATGCGGCGCAGTACCTGTTTGGCGGACCGTCGCTGTTTGGTGGCCTGTCCGGTGTGCTGTATGGCTTGCTGGGCTATTGCTGGATCTTCCAGCGCCTGGCGCCGACGCCGGCGTATCACCTGCCGCCTGGGGTGCTGGTAATGATGCTGGTCTGGCTAGTTTTGTGCGCCTCCGGGCTGATTACCGCGCTGGGTTTTGGCTCGATTGCCAATGCGGCGCATGTCGGTGGCCTGCTCGCGGGTTGCCTGACGGGCTTGTTGGGCGGTGCGCTGGCGCGCCGTCATCGTTAAACTGCGCCTTTGTTTTTGGAGACTGCCATGTCGTCCTTCGTTGAAATGATCGAAAACATCACCCCGGACATCTACCAAAGCCTGAAGCTGGCAGTGGAAATCGGTAAATGGCCCGATGGTCGCAAGCTCACTCAGGAGCAGAAAGAGTTGTCCCTGCAGGCGATGATTGCCTGGGAGCAGCAAAACCTGCCGGAAGACCAGCGCACCGGTTACATGGGCGAGCAGGCGTGTGAATCCCATGCCGAGCCGATTCCCAATCTGCTGTTCAAAACCTCGGACACCCTGCACTGATGCTGGAGCTTGGGCGCGGTGCCCTGAGCAAGATGGGCGCCCGGCTGGAGCTGCCGGTGCAGTACAGCTTGCGGCTGGGTGAGCAGGATCTGGACCTGAATGCGTTGCTGGGGCAGGGCGTACGCCTGGAGTATCTGGGTGCTATCCATTGCAGCCATTGCGGGCGCAAGACTAAAAAGAGCTTTAGTCAGGGCTACTGCTATCCATGCTTCAGCAAGCTGGCGCAGTGTGATACCTGCATCATGAGCCCGGAACGCTGCCACTATGCGGCCGGCACCTGTCGTGAGCCGGCCTGGGGCGAGCAGTTTTGCATGACCGATCATGTGGTCTACCTGGCCAACTCCTCCGGAGCCAAGGTCGGCATCACCCGTGCAACCCAGGTGCCGACCCGCTGGATTGATCAGGGCGCGACCCAGGCCTTGCCGATCATGCGCGTCGCGACTCGTCAGCAATCCGGGCTGGTGGAAGACGTGCTGCGCAGTCAGGTCACCGATCGCACCAACTGGCGCGCCATGCTCAAGGGTGAGGCGGCGCCGCTGGACCTGGCGCAGTTGGCTGGGGAGATCTTCCAGGCTTGCCATGCTGGGGTCACTGCCCTGCAAGAGCGCTTTGGCCTGCAGGCGATTCAGCCCCTCAGCGATCTTGCGGTGGTGGACATTGCCTACCCTGTGTTGGCTTATCCCGCCAAAGTGGCCAGTTTTGATCTGGAAAAAACGCCCGTCGTCGAGGGCACGCTGCAGGGGATCAAGGGCCAGTACCTGATCTTCGATACTGGCGTGATCAATATTCGTAAATTCACGGCCTACCAACTCGCCGTGCATCAGCTCTAGAGGCCAGCAGCTATGCGTACCGAACAGCCGAAAATGATCTACCTCAAGGACTATCAGGCCCCTGATTACCTGATCGACGAGACCAACCTCACATTCGAGCTGTACGAGGACCATACGCTGGTGCACGCGCAACTGGTTATGCGTCGCAACCCGGCCCGCGGTGCCGACTTGCCGCTGCTGGTGCTGGATGGTCAGCAGTTGGAGTTGCTGGCCCTGGCGCTGGATGATGTTGAACTGCAGCCCAGCGATTATCAGCTGACCGATAGCCATTTGAGCCTGCAACCGGGCAGCGCAAGTTTCACCCTCAACAGCACGGTGCGCATCCACCCGGAAAGCAACACAGCGCTGGAAGGCTTGTACAAATCCAGCGGCATGTTCTGCACCCAGTGCGAGGCTGAGGGGTTCCGCAAGATCACCTATTACCTTGATCGCCCGGATGTGATGAGCCGCTTCACCACCAGCCTGAGTGCTTCCCAGCAGGACTATCCGGTGTTGCTGTCCAACGGCAACCCGATTGCCAGTGGCGTGGAAGAAGGCGGTCGGCATTGGGCGACCTGGCAGGACCCGTTTATGAAGCCGGCCTACCTGTTTGCCCTGGTGGCGGGCGATTTGTGGTGTATCGAAGATACCTTCACCACCATGAGCGCGCGCGAAGTGACACTGCGCATCTATGTCGAGCCAGAGAACGTCGACAAGTGCCAGCACGCCATGGACAGCCTGAAAAAGTCCATGCGCTGGGATGAAGAGGTGTATGGCCGTGAGTACGACCTCGATATCTTCATGATCGTCGCGGTCAACGACTTCAACATGGGCGCCATGGAGAACAAGGGGTTGAATATCTTCAACTCGAGCTGCGTTCTGGCCCGCGCCGAAACCGCCACCGACGCAGCGCACCAGCGAGTCGAGGCGGTGGTAGCCCATGAATACTTCCACAACTGGTCGGGCAACCGCGTGACCTGCCGCGACTGGTTCCAGTTGTCGCTGAAGGAAGGCTTTACCGTGTTCCGTGACGCGGAGTTTTCCGCCGACATGAACTCGCGCACGGTCAAGCGCATCGAAGACGTGGCGTACCTGCGCACCCATCAGTTTGCCGAAGATGCCGGACCGATGGCGCACCCAATTCGCCCCGATGCCTTTATGGAAATTTCCAACTTCTACACCCTGACCATCTACGAGAAGGGCTCGGAAGTGTTGCGCATGATTCACACCCTGCTGGGAGCTGAGCGCTTCCGTCAGGGTTCTGATCTGTACTTCAGTCGTCATGATGGTCAGGCCGTGACCTGCGACGATTTCGTCAAGGCCATGGAGGATGCCTCGGGCGTCGATCTTAGCCAGTTCAAACGCTGGTACAGCCAGGCAGGTACACCGCGCCTGGCGGTCAGCGAACATTACGATGCAGCCGCGCAGACCTATACCTTGAGCTTTACCCAAAGCTGCCCGGCAACACCTGGCCAGGTCGAAAAACTGCCGTTTGTGATCCCGGTGGAGCTGGCGCTGTTGGACGCACAAGGGCAAGAGTTGCCACTGCGCCTGCAGGGCGAGGCGGCTGCCGTAGGGAGCACGCGGGTGCTGTCGGTTACGCAAGCCGAGCAGAGCTTCGCCTTCGTTGAGATCGGCGAACGGCCTTTGCCTTCCTTGCTGCGCGGCTTCTCGGCCCCGGTCAAGCTCAGCTTCCCCTACAGTCGTGACCAGCTGATGTTCCTGATGCAGCACGACAGTGACGGCTTCAATCGCTGGGAAGCCGGGCAGCAACTGGCCGTGCAGGTGTTGCAGGAGCTGATTGCTCAGGTTCAGCGCGGTGAGGCGCTGGTACTTGATCAGCGTCTGGTCGAAGCCCTGCGGGCAGTGCTGACCAATGACGCGCTGGACCCGGCCATGGTGGCGGAGATGCTGTCGTTGCCGGGTGAGGCATATCTGACTGAAATCAGTGAAGTGGCGGATGTTGACGCCATTCACGCCGCGCGCGAGTTTGCCCGTCGGCAGCTGGCTGAAAGTCTGTTTGAGCCACTGTGGCAGCGCTATCAGGACAATCGCGTGGCCTCGCGCAGTACCCCTTATGTGGCGCAAGCCGAGCACTTTGCCCGGCGTAGCTTGCAGAACATTGCGCTGTCTTACTTGATGTTGTGTGAGCGGCCGCAAGTGTTGGCCGCCTGCCTTGAGCAATATGGTGCCTGCGACAATATGACTGAGCGCCTGGGGGCGCTGGCGGTGCTGGTTAATTCGCCGTTCGAAACGGAAAAGGCCCAGGCCCTGGCCGAGTTTGCCGAGCACTTCAAAGACAACCCGCTGGTGATGGATCAGTGGTTCAGCGTCCAGGCCGCCAGTGGCTTGCCGGGTGGCTTGCAGCGGGTCGAGGCGTTGATGGAGCACCCGGCCTTCACCATGAAGAACCCCAATAAGGTGCGTGCGCTGATTGGTGCCTTTGCCGGACAAAACCTGATCAACTTCCACGCGGCCGATGGCTCGGGCTACCGCTTCCTGGCTGACCAAGTGATCAGCCTGAATGCCACCAATCCGCAGATCGCCTCTCGGCAACTGGCGCCGTTGACGCGCTGGCGCAAGTACGGCAGTGCCCGGCAGGTGCTGATGCAGGCACAGTTGCAGCGCATCCTCAGTTCCGGTGAGCTGTCCAGTGATGTGTATGAGGTATTGAGCAAGAGCCTGGCTTAACCCTGGCTTGGGCTGATTGCTGGCTGAAGAAGTGTTACCTGTGTTCTTTTGGTAACACTTTTTTGTTACCTGTCTGGGGCGACAGATTTGGGTCTAGGTAAAGACCTGCTTATAACGGCTTCATTTATATTGACGTGAGATGGAATTGCTGAACATTTTGCTTTGTGTCTATCGGGGTGGCTGACAGATTGCGCCAGATCGTAGGACAAAACGCGCGTTTGAAAGGCGAAAGGCGCTGACGTTGGATGATGGCTGTACAGTCACAAAATATTTGCTGATTCGTGCCGCGCGCACTCAAATTATTTTGCACATTGGCATCATGCTTGCTCTTGCTAGAAGGTTAAGCTCGCCTGAAGTTATTTGGCGCGGGGAAAGGTTAAAGGGCCTTAGCTGCCTGAACAGTCAAAAGGCCGTCAAGCGTACGGTCAAGCCGGGCTCTGATGTTTCAGGGCTCAATAAAAGAATTAGTCTGTCCGCGGAGTAAGAACTCGATGGAAATAAATGCCCGTAAACCCCTGTTGCGTTTCGCTCCGGCGAAAGCAGGTTTCGCCTTGGCCGGCCTTCTGCCGTTGCTGGTTGCTGGTCAGGTTCAGGCCGTAGAGTTCAGCTTTGCTGACGACGAAATCGCAGGCTCCATCGATACCACCGTCTCTTACGGCCAGCTGTGGCGGGTTCAAGGGCAGGACAAGAACAACAACGATATCAACGCCAACGACGGTAATCGTAATTTCGACACCGGCTTGGTTTCCGAAGTGTTCAAGGTCACCACCGATGTGGAAGCGACCTATCAGAACTACGGCGCATTTGTGCGTGGTACTGCGTTCTATGACACGCAGATCATGGACAAGCGTAATGACTATTACGACGCGAATAATCCTGCGCAGCCGAGCCAGAGCTACCCGCGTGACAGCAGCTTCACCTACGAAACCCGTCATACCGCAGGTCGTAACGCAGAAATTCTCGATGCCTATGTTTATGGCAACTGGGATATTGCCGAGAAGCCGGTTACCGCGCGTCTTGGTAAGCAGGTGTTTAACTGGGGGGAGGGGCTGTTCTATCGGGGTGGCGTGAACACAACCAACCCGGTTGATGCCGCGAAATTCCGCCTGCCGGGCTCCGAGTTGAAGGAAGTCCTGATTCCGGTTGAGGCATTCAACCTCAGCGTCGGCTTGACCGATAACCTGTCGATGGATACTTTCTATCAGTTCAACTTCAAAGAAACTGCAGTCGATCCGGTAGGTACCTACTTCGCTGAGACCGATCTGTTTGCCGATGGCGGCAGCACGGCCTACACCACTAACCCGGCCGCCAGCAGTGCAACCTTCCAGAGCGCTTATTCAACATTGGTGAATGGCGGCAATGTGCTGGGCTTCATCCCTGTGGGCGCCAATTATGGTGGCATTCAAGGGACCCAGTACCTGGATAGCAACGGCACATTCAAAGTTGCTGATATCGGTACCGACCTGAATGCCAAAGATGATGGGCAGTTCGGTATCTCCTTCCGCTATATTGCGGAAGAGCTGAACTCGACGGAATTCGGTTTCTACTATGTGAATTACCACTCCAAAGAGCCAACCATCTACGCCGACATCAACGACTCCTACGCGGGCCTTGATGTTGACCAGCTTGCCAGCCTGGGTGGTTTTTTCTCCGATTACGACAGCCTGCAAACTGCAGCTGCTGGCGGTAATGCTCTAGCTGGTACTGTGCTCGGCCTTGTCAACGGTGCGGCGGCTGTGGATGTGGCCAATCAGGTGAATGGCCGGCGTGAATACGCTGAAGACATTCATATGTATGGACTGAGCTTCAGTACCACGCTTGATGAAACGTCCGTATTTGGTGAAGTCGCTTATCGTCCGAATATGCCGGTAGGTATTGCTACCACCAACGACATGCTGGGCGATTTGCTGATCCAGGCCGCCGACCTTGCCGGTGGTAATAAAATCGATGTGTCGGGTCAGAGCATTGGTCTAAATGATTCAATCTCAAACTATGCGCGTGTAGAAGCGTTCAACACCTCGCTGGGTACCATTCAGAACTTTGGCCCGGTGCTGAGTTTTGATTCCCTGTTTGGTGTCGCTGAGCTGGCGTCCGAGCACTATCGCGCAGACAGCCTGCAATACACCGACTACGCGGGCAATACACGCTACTACGCCGGTCGGCAGAACTCGTCCTACGTGGGCGGTGCTGATCGCGACAGCCAGATCAACAAAAATGCTTACGGTTATACCTTGCTGTTGAACGGCACCTGGAACGACGTGTACGCGGGTGTAAACCTTTCCCCGTATGCCGTTTACAAGAATGACTTCGAGGGTAACTCGAGCCAGACAGGTAACTTCATCGAGGGTCGTCAGGCGTATACCTTGGGCTTGCGTGCTAGCTACCTGAGCAGCCTGGAAGCCGAATTGGCTTACACCGAATACTCTGGCGCTGGGGAAGACAACGTTACCCGTGACCGCGACAATATCGGCGTCAACGTCAAGTACTCGTTCTAACACCTAAATAGAATAATACCGAGGGTCTACGGGCCTTCGGTGGCTGAATCATCACGGAGAAATACGATGCTGAAAAAGCACACGCTGATTGGTGCCGCGATTGCGTTGGCACTGTCTGCTGGTAGCGTACTGGCGGCGGTCTCGCCTCAGGAAGCGGCCAAATTGGGCACTTCGCTGACCCCAATGGGTGGCGAAAAAGCAGGTAACGCGGCAGGCACCATTCCGGCCTGGACCGGTGGTATCACCACCAAACCGGCTGGCTACACCAAGCCTGGCCAACACCACCCGGATGCCTTCCCAGAAGACAAGCCGCTGTACACCATCACCAAGGCCAACTTGGATCAGTACAAAGCCAACCTGACTCCGGGTGTGATTGCACTGTTCAATGCTTATCCGAACTCGTTCCGTCTGCCGGTCTACCCGACCCGTCGTTCGGGCTCGGCGCCGCAGTGGGTGTATGAAAACACCGCGAAGAACGCCGTAAACGCCAAGCTGGTTGAAGGTGGCAACGGTTTTGTTGACGCCTTCGGCGGTGTGCCGTTCCCGATCCCGCAAAATGGTGTCGAGGCGCTGTGGAACCACGTTGCTCGCTATCGCGGCAGCTATATCGTGCGTCGTGCCTCGGAAGTGGCTGTGCAGCGTAACGGCGACTACACCCCGGTAACCTCGCAGCAGGAAGCGCTGTTCCGCTTCTACAACCCTAAGGGTTCGGCTGCAGACTTGAACAACACCCTGTTCGACTACCTGTCCTTCACCAAGAGCCCGGCGCGTCTGGCCGGCGGTGCAGTGCTGGTGCACGAAACCCTCGATCAGGTTAAAGAGCCGCGTCAGGCGTGGGGTTACAACGCCGGTCAGCGTCGCGTGCGTCGTGCACCGAACCTGGCCTACGACACGCCGATTTCCGCTGCCGATGGCCTGCGTACCGCAGATGACACCGATATGTTCAACGGTGCTCCGGATCGTTACGAGTGGAAGTTGGTCGGTAAGAAGGAAGTCTATATTCCTTACAACAACTACAAGGTCACGGCTGCTGGGGTGAAATACAAGGATCTGCTGCAAGTGGGTCACTTGAATCCTGACCTGACTCGCTGGGAATTGCACCGTGTGTGGGTTGTCGAGGGCAAGCTGAAAGCTGGCGCGCGTCACATCTACTCCAAGCGCGTGCTGTTCCTCGACGAGGATAGCTGGCAAGCTGCTGAAGTTGACCAATATGATGGCCGTGGCGATCTGTGGCGCGTTTCGGTTGCTTACCTGAAAAACTTCTACGAGCTGCCGACCACTTGGTCTGCGCTGGATGTGTTCCACGACCTGCAGGCCCGTCGCTACCATGTGCAGAACCTGGACAGCGAAGAGTCGGGCACTATCGACTTCAGCCAGCCGTTGCCGGATGACGGCTACTTCAAGCCGGCTGCCCTGCGTCGTCGCGGCACTCGTTAAGCGTTAGGTACAGTGAAAAGGCCGCTCATTCGTAGCGGCCTTTTTGTATGGGTAAACCGCTCTGGCACGCAGGCAGTAGTCCGGGCGGGTAACAAAACATAACGACACGCTGATTGTCAGGCGTTTCTATTGCTGGATAGGATAGGCGGTCTACTTATAAGGTAGCGCCACCTAATAACAATCAGGGGGAAAGGTGTATGAGTGAGCCCGTTTTGCGGCGCACCCAGTCTGGTGTTTGCGCGGCATTGATGCACACGCCAGCGTTCCGCTTCCACTCGCCACTGGCTAAAGCGATTTCGCTTTGCGGTGTGCTGTCGGTTTTGACATTTTCTGCCGCACCGGTATTGGCTGCTGATACTGCAGCTGCCACGGTGTATTCCATTGAGTCAGCCAAGGCTGTCGAAAGCCTGCTGCTGGATGTCGCCCATGCTGGCGCACGTCTAGTTGCCGTCGGTGACCGCGGCCATATTCTGTATTCGGATGACAACGGCGCTTCTTGGGCGCAGGCCAAAGTACCGACTCGGCAGATGCTGACCTCGGTGTTTTTTATCAATGACAAGAAGGGCTGGGTAACCGGTCACGATGCCTTGATTCTGGCGACCGAAGACGGCGGTGTGACCTGGACTGAACAGTTCATCGACCTGGAGCGCGAAGCGCCCTTGCTGGATATCTGGTTCAAGAATGCCGAACAGGGTTTTGCTGTTGGGGCCTATGGCGCCCTGCTGGAAACCACCGACGGCGGCGCGAACTGGGAAGATGTCAGTGACCGGTTGGATAACGAAGACCAGCACCACCTGAACGCGATCACTGAAGTTAAAGACTCCGGTCTGTTCGCTGTTGGCGAGATGGGCGGCATGTACCGTTCAGGCGACTGGGGACAAACCTGGGAAACCGTCGAAGGTCCATACGAGGGGTCGCTGTTTGGTGCCCTGGGTACCGGCGAAACGGGCGGCATCTTGGTGTACGGCTTGCGCGGGCATATGTTTCGCTCGGCTGATTTCGGCAAGACCTGGCAGCAAATCAATTTGAAGGGCGCCGCCGGCCGGTTGGATTTCGGCTTGTCTAATGGTGCCGTCCTCAAGGACGGCTCTGTCGTCGTGGTAGGCCATGGTGGTAGCGTGCTGAAGAGTACCGACAAAGGCCATAACTTCGCGGTAATCAACCGTGCCGATCGTTTGTCTCTGTCCGGCGTTAGTGCGGATGAAAAAGGCAATTTGATCCTGGTAGGCCAGGGCGGCGTGCATGTCGCTTCGCCAACTGGCACCGCGCCACAACAATAAGCCGGGCTTGATAGGGTATATACGCGATGAGTAACCATCACCAGGACAAGGCGACCTTTCTAGAGCGCCTGATTTTCAACAATCGGCCGGCAGTGATTCTGATCTGCCTGTTGGTCAGTGTCTTTCTGGGCTATCAAGCGCTGCAAGTACGGCCTTCGACCAGCTTTGAAAAGATGATTCCGCTGCAGCATCCATTCATTAAAAACATGATGGAGCACCGTAATGATCTGGCCAACCTTGGCAACAGCGTGCGTATTTCCGTTGAAGCGGTAGACGGCGATATTTTCTCCAAGGAGTACATGGAGACCCTGCGGCAGATCAACGACGAGGTGTTCTACATCCCTGGTGTTGATCGTTCCGGGCTTAAGTCGCTGTGGACGCCAAACGTGCGCTGGAGCGAAGTGACCGAGGAGGGCTTTGCCGGTGGTGAAGTGATTCCGCAGACCTACAACGGCACGGCGGACAGCCTCAATGAGCTGCGTAACAACGTGCTCAAGTCAGGTCAGGTTGGTCGTCTGGTGGCCAACAACTTCAAGTCGAGCATTGTTGACGTGCCGTTGCTGGAGTCGTTTCCCGACCCGCAAGATCAGGGCAAGTTGATCAAGATCGACTATCAGCAGTTCTCCCATCTGCTGGAAGAAAAAATCCGCACCAAATTCGAGGCCCAGAATCCCAATGTGAAAATTCACATTGTCGGTTTTGCCAAGAAGGTCGGCGACCTGATTGATGGCCTGATGATGGTGGTGATGTTCTTCGCCATCGCCTTCGGCATCACCTGGGTGCTGCTGTACTGGTTCACCTGGTGTATGCGCAGCACCATTGCCGTACTGACCACCACCCTGGTGGCGGTGATCTGGCAGCTGGGCCTGATGCATCTGGTTGGTTTTGGTATCGACCCTTACTCGATGCTGGTGCCGTTCCTGATTTTCGCCATCGGTATTTCCCACGGCGTGCAGAAAATCAACGGTATTGCACTGCACTCGAGCAATGCCGATAACGCCCTGACGGCCGCGCGACGCACGTTTCGTCAGTTGTTCTTGCCGGGCATGATTGCGATTCTGGCCGATGCTGTTGGCTTCATTACCCTGCTGATCATGGACATTGGCGTGATCCGTGAACTGGCCATTGGTGCCTCGATCGGTGTGGGCGTGATCGTATTCACCAACCTGATCCTGCTGCCGGTTGCCATTTCCTACCTGGGCATCAGCAAGAAGGCCATTGAACGCAGCAAGAAGGACGCCGCGGCGCCTAACCATCCGTTCTGGCGTTTGCTGTCGAACTTTGCCCACCCGGTGGTGGCGCCTATTTCGGTGGTGATTGCCCTGGCTGGTTTTGCCGGCGGCCTGTGGTACGGCCAGAACCTCAAGATCGGTGACCTCGACCAGGGTGCGCCTGAGCTGCGTCCTGACTCGCGCTACAACAACGACAACGCCTTCATCATCAGCAACTACTCGACCAGTTCTGATGTGCTGGTGGTCATGGTCAAAACCTCGGCTGAAGGTTGCTCGACCCATGACACCATGGCGCCGATCGATGAGCTGATGTGGACCATGGAGAACACGCCAGGTGTGCAGTCGGCCATCTCGCTGGTCACCGTGTCCAAGCAGGTGATCAAGGGCATGAACGAGGGCAACCTGAAATGGGAAACCCTGTCGCGTAACCAGGATGTGTTGAACAACTCCATCTCCCGTGCTGATGGTCTGTACAACACCGATTGTTCCCTGGCGCCCGTGCTGGTGTTCCTCAACGATCACAAGGCGGAGACCCTCGACAGCGCGGTGAAAGCGGTGCAGCAGTTTGCCAAGGAGCACGATACTGAAGATCGTAAGTTCCTCCTGGCAGCCGGTAACGCCGGTATCGAAGCGGCCACCAACGAAGTGATCAAACACTCCGAGCTGACCGTGTTGATTCTGGTGTACATCTGCGTGGCCACCATGTGCATGATCACCTTCCGCTCGTTTGCCGCCACCCTGTGTATCGTGCTGCCGCTGGTACTGACCTCGGTACTGGGTAACGCACTGATGGCATTCCTCGGCATCGGCGTCAAAGTTGCGACCTTGCCAGTGATTGCCTTGGGTGTGGGTATCGGGGTGGATTACGGTATTTACATCTACAGCCGTCTGGAAAGCTTCCTGCGCGCCGGTCTGACCTTGCAAGAAGCCTACTACGAGACCCTCAAGTCCACGGGTAAGGCGGTCTTGTTCACCGGTCTGTGCCTGGCGATTGGTGTCGCTACCTGGATCTTCTCGGCCATCAAGTTCCAGGCCGACATGGGCCTGATGCTGACCTTCATGTTGCTGTGGAACATGTTCGGTGCCTTGTGGCTGCTGCCAGCCCTGGCTCGATTCTTGATCAAGCCTGAGAAATTGGCAGGCAAGGTAGGCAACTCGCTGTTCGCTCACTAATCCGAGCGCGTCATTAAAAACCGCAGCCTAGGCTGCGGTTTTTTTATACCCGGAATTTTTCTCGGAGAGCCTGTGCTAATGGGTTCATCAGGCACAGTGCGTCCGTTTGGCGCTGCAGGTGCAGGCGTCGGTTATAGAGGGTCGATGTGGGGCAGTGGCCAGTTGTCTGGCCGGCGCCTTAGGCTTAACGGCCGTTCAGGGCGTTGAGCCTAAGGGCTAGAGGCGGGTCGGCGAGAACGGTGCGCGGCTAGTCGCCGCGGTATTCGCAGCCGCTGGTGCAGGTTTCGTGAATACGGATGCGCGACAGCTCTGGCAGCAACGGCTTGAGCTCTTGCCAGATCCACTTGGCGAGGTTTTCGCTGGTGGGGTTGTCGAGGCCTGGCAGGTCGTTTAGGTAGTTGTGGTCAAGGCGCTCGTAGAGCGGCTTGAAGATGGCCTTGATCTCGGAGAAATCGCGAATCCAGCCGGTGTACGGGTCGACATCGCCTTCGATATAGATGGCGACGCGGAACGAATGGCCATGCAGGCGCCCGCACTTGTGGCCTGCCGGTACATGGGGGAGGCGGTGTGCTGATTCGAAGGTGAATTCTTTGAACAGTTCCAAGGTGTTGCTCTCTGCAAGAGTTAGACGGCCAGCTGCGGGCAGTTTATCAGCTCTGTGCAGGTTTGGCCCCACAGCGCCCGCAAGCAGGCGCGTAGGGTCTGCGCCTTTGACTAGGCGGCGGGGCGCTGCTGCTTCTGGTAGAGGAACTCCAGCACGGCGGCGCGGTACTCGTGGTAGCGGGCGTCGTTGGCCAGGGCCAGGCGCTCGCGCGGGCGCGGCAGATCGACCTGAAGAATATCGCCGATGGTGGCGGCCGGGCCGTTGCTCATCATCACAATACGGTCGGAGAGCAGCACGGCCTCGTCGACGTCGTGGGTGATCATGATCACCGTGTTGCCCAGTTCCTGATGGATGGCCATCAAAGAATCTTGCAGGTGGGCGCGGGTGAGGGCGTCGAGGGCGCCGAAGGGTTCATCCATCAGCAGGACCTTGGGTTGCATGGCCAGCGCACGGGCGATGCCGATACGCTGTTTCATGCCGCCGGAGATCTCGCTGGGGCGTTTGTCCTTGGCGTGCATCATGTTCACCAGATTGAGGTTGTGCTCAATCCACTCGCGCATTTCCGGCCGCGACTTGCTGTGTTTGAACACCTGGCGCACCGCCAGTTCGACGTTTTCGTAGCAGCTCAGCCAGGGCAGCAGGCTGTGGTTCTGGAACACCACGGCGCGCTCCGGGCCGGGCGAGTTGACCTCGCGGCCGTCGAGAATCACACCGCCAGTGCTGGCCTGATACAGACCGGCAACGATGTTGAGGACAGTCGATTTGCCGCAGCCGGAGTGGCCGATTAGCGAGACGAACTCGCCTTTGGCGATTTTCAGATTGACGTTCTGCAGGGCGCAGAACAGGCCTTGGTCGGTGGGGAAGCTGATGCCGACGTTGCTGAGTTCAAGATGGGTAGCAGTGCTCATGGCAGGCTCCTGGTAAATAAGGGCTTAACGCAGATCGGCATTCTTGTCCCAGCTGGCATAGCGCTGGAGCATGAGCATCAGGCGGTCGAGCATAAAACCGATCAGGCCGATGGTGAGTACGGCAACCATGATGCGGCCGAGGGAGTTGGAGCTGCCGTTCTGGAACTCATCCCAGATGAATTTGCCTAGGCCTGGGTTCTGCGCCAGCATTTCCGCGGCGATCAGTACCATCCAGCCGGTGGCCAGGGACAGGCGCAGGCCGGTGAAGATCATCGGCATAGCCGCCGGCAAGACGATCCGCCGTACATGGCTGATGGGCGACAGGCTCAGCACGCGGCTGACGTTGAGCAGGTCCTTGTCGATATTGGCCACCCCGACCGTGGTGTTGATCACCGTTGGCCACAGGCAGCACAGGGCCACGGTCACGGCCGAGGTCACGAAGGATTTGGCAAACAGCGGGTCGGTGCTGGTGTACACGGCGCTGACCACCATGGTCACCAGTGGCAACCAGGCCAGGGGTGATACCGGCTTGAACAGCTGAATCAGAGGATTGACGGCGGTGTACAGGCTTTTTGACAGGCCGCAGACGATCCCTAGCGGTACGGCGATCAATGCGGCAATCGCAAAACCGGTGAGCACCGTGTAGAGGCTGGTGAAAATCTGCGCAAAGAAGCTTGGCTTGCCGGTGTAGACGCGGGTCTGCACCTTGGCCTGTGGGTCACGGGCCAGGGTCTCAGCGTTGCGTTTCTCCTGGCGGGCATAGAATTGCGCGGCTTTTTCCTGCTCCTGAAAGTGATTGTCGAGCAGACCGCTGGCCTGGCTGTACACCTGGATCGGCCCTGGGAACTGGCCGAGGCTGGTGTTGATGTTGCTCGCCAGCATCTGCCAGAGCACCAGGAAGATGAAGATGCCGGCCATGGGCAGAATCATCGCAGGCGCCCACTTTTTCAGTAGTGCCTGTTTTTTGGCTGCTTTCACAGTGTCGGTGATCGGGGTGGCGACGCTTGGATTACTCATCGTCCGTTCCTCAGTAAGTCATGAGGGGGCTGCGCGGCAGCCCCGTGGTCGGCAGCCTGGATCGGCTGCCGGGTGCGGCGGGGTTACTGGGTCAGACCGATCTTGAACGAAGACAGGTAAGCGTTAGGCTTGCGGCCGTCGTAGGTGATGCCATCGATGAACTCGTTGCTGGGTGCGCGGAAGCCCTCTTCGCTGGCGGCCGGGAAGTCGCTGGCGCTGGCCTTGCCTTCCTTGACCAGTTCGCTGGCGGCTTCCTGATACACGGCCGGCAGGTAGGCTTTCTTGGCGGTTTGCAGGTACCAGTCATCCGACTTCGGCTCGCCGATCTGACCCCAGCGACGCATTTGCGTCAGGTACCAGATGGCGTCCGAGTAGTAGGGGTAGGTGGCGTTGTAGCGGAAGAACACGTTGAAGTCCTTGGCGTCTCGTACGTCGCCTTTTTCGAACTCGAATGAGCCGGTCATCGAGTTGGCGATCACCTTGGCGTCGGCACCCACGTATTCGGGCCGCGAGATGATATTGACCGCCTCCATGCGATTGGCGTTGTTATCGGCATCCAGCCACTTAGCCGCACGGATCAGGGCCTTGACCAGGCGTTTGTGGGTTTCCGGGTTGGCATCGGCCCAGTCTTTGGAGACGCCAAAGACTTTTTCCGGGTTGTTCTTCCAGATCTGCGAATCGGTAACCACCGGCACACCAATGCCCTTGAATACGGCAGCCTGGTTCCACGGCTCGCCCACGCTGTAACCATTGATGGTGCCGGCTTCCAGGGTGGCGGGCATTTGTGGCGGCGGGGTTACCGAAAGCAGGGCGTCAGCATTGAGCTGACCGCTGATGTCGCCTTTCTCCGGGGCGTACATGCCAGGATTGATGCCGCCGGCGGCCAGCCAGTAGCGCAGCTCATAGTTGTGAGTGGAAACCGGGAACACCATGGCCAGGTTGAAGGGCTTGCCTTGGGCCTTGAACTGCTCGATGACCGGTTTGAGGGCGTCGGCCTTGATTGGATGCACCGGCTTGCCATTTTCCATCGGCACGTGTTTCTTCATCTCGGCCCAAACGGCGTTGGACATGGTGATGGCGTTGCCGTTGAGGTCCATGGAAAAGGCCGTGACCACGTCCGCCTTGGTACCAAAACCGATGGTGGCGCCGAGCGGTTGACCGGCCAGCATGTGTGCACCGTCCAGTTCGCCCATGATCACCCGGTCGAGCAGCACCTTCCAGTTGGCTTGGGCTTCAAGGGTGACGTACAGACCTTCGTCTTCGAAGAAGCCTTTCTCGTAGGCGATGGCCAGCGGGGCCATGTCGGTGAGCTTGATAAAGCCGAGTTTGAGTTCGACTTTTTCTGGGTCGGCGGCGTGAGCGATCTGCAGGCTCAGGGGCGAGAGCACCAGCAGGCTGGCGGCCAGGGCTTTCTTCAGCAGGTTACGGCGGTTGTTGAGCATGACTAATACCTCGGGGTCAGAAACGAAAAAAGACGTCGCGGACAATCAAACCCTTGAGGGGCTGAGAGCCTTTGACGTCTTTGTCTGTTCGTCCCGATCACCGCCGTTGGCGATCCTAAGACGTGGTATCAGAGCTTTAGCAAGCACCTTGCCAACTTCTGTTTTAAATTATTTCTCTATTTAAAACAGGTAGATAGGATAGATCTTTAGGTGTGTTGGACAAGCGTAAGCGGGCGCGCAAGGACGCGTGGATGGTATGTGCTGGTGCATGTGCCTGGTACCAGCGCCATACCTTGGTGCGCCCAGAGCGCCTGTTTGGGTGCTCTGGGCGAAGGGCGGGCGTCAGTCCTGAGACGGGCTGGCTTTGCGCGCGGCAGTGGCTGGTATCAAGCCATCGGCGCGGAACATGGCCTTGATGCCACGTACGGCCTGGCGGATACGGTCCTGGTTTTCAATCAGGGCGAAGCGCACGTGATCGTCGCCGTAATCGCCAAAACCAATGCCGGGAGAAACGCAGACCTTGGCGTCGCTGAGCAGCTTCTTGGCGAACTCCAGGGAGCCGAGATGGGCGTACGGCTCGGGGATTTTGGCCCAGATGTACATCGCTGCCTTGGGATTCTCGACCATCCAGCCTGCGTCATGCAGGCCGCGGACGATGGTGTCGCGCCGTTGTTTGTACTGCTCGGCGATGTCGTGCACACATTGCTGGTCGCCTTCCAGTGCGGCAATGGCGGCTACTTGCAGCGGGGTGAAGGTGCCGTAGTCGTGGTAGCTCTTGATCCGCGCCAGGGCGTTGACCAGTTCTTTATTGCCAACCATAAAGCCGATGCGCCAGCCGGCCATGTTGTAGCTCTTGGACAGGGTGAAAAACTCCACCGCGATATCCTTGGCGCCGGGCACTTGCATGATCGACGGCGCCTTCCAGCCATCGAAGACGATGTCGGCGTAGGCCAGGTCGTGGACCACCAGAATGTCGTACTGCTTGGCCAGGGCCACCACGCGCTCGAAGAACTCCAGCTCCACGCACTGGGCGGTGGGGTTGGACGGGAAGCCGAGAATCATCATCTTCGGCTTGGGGATGCTTTCGCGGATGGCCTTTTCCAGTTCGACGAAAAAATCCACGCCGGGAATCAGCGGTACCGAGCGCACCTGGGCGCCAGCAATCACGGCGCCGTAGATATGAATCGGATAGCTGGGGTTGGGCACCAGCACGGTGTCGCCGTGGTCGAGTGTGGCCAACATCAAGTGCGCCAGGCCTTCTTTGGAGCCGATGGTGACAATGGCTTCGCTGTCCGGGTCGATATCGACGGCGTAGCGGTCTTTGTACCAGTGCGAGATGGCGCGGCGCAGGCGCGGGATGCCGCGCGAGGTGGAGTAGCCGTGGGTGTCATCGCGCTGGGCGACCTGTACCAACTTCTCGACGATATGGGGCGGCGTGGCGCCGTCGGGGTTGCCCATGCTGAAGTCGATAATGTCTTCACCACGGCGGCGTGCCGCCATTTTCAGCTCGGCGGTGATGTTGAAAACGTAGGGGGGGAGACGATCAATGCGCGCAAAGCGGCGCGGCGAACGGTGTTCGGCCATGTAAACCTCGATAACGTAAGCGCCCGGAACCGTCCGAGCGACGTTGGCCAGTGCGCTGGCCAGTCGAGGAAAATACGCCTCTCGGCGTGAGGCGGCAAGCCTGTTGGCTCAGCTGCCGAGCAGATCGCTCATGGCGATAATCTGTTCGGCGACCTGGATCAGCTTCTGCTGGCGGCTCATGGCCTGGCGGCGCATAAGGGTGTAGGCCTCTTCTTCGTTGCAGTTTTTCATCTTCATCAGCATGCCCTTGGCCAGCTCCACGCGCTTGCGCTCGGCCATCTGCTGGTCACGGGCATGCAACTGGGCGCGCAGGGCCTGATCACTCTCGAAGCGCACCATGGCGACATCGAGGATGGGTTTGAGCCGCTGCGCCTGGATGCCCTCGACGATGTAGGCGCTGACCCCCGACTGAATGGCCTGACGCATTACGTCGGGGTTTTGCTCGTCAGTGAACATGACGATCGGCCGTGGCTGGTCACGCGTGACCAGGCAGACCTGCTCCATCACGTCGCGGCCGGGGGAGTCGCTGTCGATCAGGATTACATCCGGGCGCACGGCTTCTACGCGGGCCGGCAGGTCGATGATCAGGCCAGACTCGTCGATGACGTCGAAGCCGGCTTCAATCAGTGCGGCGCGCAGCCGGCCAACCTTCTTCGGGGTGTCATTGATCAGGAGGATTCGTAACATCTTGGCGGTGATATCCATTACGTACGTCTCTTAGGCAGAGACCGAGGCTTGAGTGCTGTCGCTCAAGGCGTGCAAGGCAAAGCTGCGGGCGTAGCCGGCGGGATCGTTGCCGTCCCAGACTTTGCCGTCTATCAAGGTGGAGCTGCGCATGGCCGATGGCGGCAGGGCGATGCCCAACTGGCTGGCGGCTTCACGGTAAAGGTTGAGCTGCTGGACCTGACCGGCAATGGCCTGATAGTCCGGATCATTGCGCAACAGGCCCCAGCGGCGGAACTGGCTCATAAACCACAAGCCGTCGGACAGGTAGGGCATGTTCACCTCGCCGTTGGCAAAGAAGCGCAGCGGGTGCTGATCCTGCCAGGCGTAGCCCATGCCGTCCTCATACTGGCCGAGGAAGCGCGGCTGGATGGCGTTCAGCGGCGTATCCAGATACTCACTGCCGCTGAGCAGTTGGGCGGTGCTGCGTTTGTTCTCTTCGCTGGCATCGATAAAACGGCTGGCTTCCAGTACCGCCATGACCAGGGCACGCGCGGTGTTGGGGTATTCCTCGACAAAGGCGCGGGTGCAGCCCAGAACTTTCTCCGGATGATCGGGCCAGATCGCCTGGCTGGTGGTCAGGGTAAAGCCCATCTGTTCATCAATGGCGTGGGCGCCCCAGGGCTCGCCGGCGCAGAAGCCGTCGATACGCCCGGCCTTGAGGTGAGCGACCATCTGCGATGGCGGCACGACCACGCTGTTGACGTCTTCCAGTGGGTGGATGCCTTGGCTGGCCAGCCAGTAATTGAGCCACATGGCATGAGTGCCGGTGGGGAAGGTCTGGGCGAAGGTCAGTTTTGCACTGCTTTGGCGCACATGTTCGCGCAGTGCTTCAGCGCTGGTCACGCCGGCGGTCTGCAGCGGACGTGAGAGGTTGATGCTTTGGCCATTCTGGGACAGGCCCATGAGCACGGCCATGTCCACCGGCGGGGTGCCGCCGATGCCCAGGTGTACGGCATACAGCAGACCATACAGGCCTTGGGCCGCATCCAGTTCGCCGCTCAGCAGTTTGTCCCGCAGGGTGGCCCAGGACGCCTGGCGCTGCAGGTTCAGCGTCAGTCCGTAAGGCTGGGCAAAGCCCTGGGTGGCCGCCACGATCAGTGAGGCTGAGTCGGTCAGGGCCATAAAGCCAAGGTTGATGGCGCTTTTTTCCGGGGCGTCGGAACCCGCCACCCAGGCGAGCGGGTCAAGGTGATTTTGCGGGTGAGAGTCGGTCATTATTTTTTCCGTCCAAGCACAAAAAATCACTGTCCAGCCGTGCTTGTGCACTGCCAGAGAGCGACGCCGTTGTCTGATTTATGCCTGCCGCCGTTGGCAGGTCGTTAGCTGTACATAACCCTTAGCAAGCGATATGCCAGAGTGGCGTTGTGCGGCGGATAAACAAAACCCCGCACACGGCGGGGTCTGTTCACTATCAAGCGACTGTTAGCGCTCGAGGATTTGCTTGACCGACGATTTCTGGATCTGTTGATCGCGGCCTTCGCTGTCTTCGAAGCGGTACATGTCGGTGTCGGTGTCGAGTTTTGGCTTGCCGTCGGTGCTGATCAGCTGGCCGTCGGTGGTGGCGATAATGTATTCGCTGGAGCAGCCGGCCAGGCTCAGTACGCAGCAGGCGGCAAGAATCAGTTGCTTCATGGTGTTCCCCCTAATGATCACGATGTTTCTTCAATAGCTGAAGTTACGCTAACCATTTGGCTGCGATTTGCCTAGTGCTCAGGCAATAAAAACCCCGCACTAGGCGGGGTTTTTATTGACGCTGTGCTCGTTAGGCTTGAACGACCGGGATCTTGGCGTTCGCAGCAACTTCACGGAACTCGGCAATCTGGTCGAAGCTCAGGTAGCGGTAAACGTCGGCAGCCATGCTGTCGATGTCGGCCGCGTAGACCATGTACTCTTCAACGGTCGGCAGTTTGCCGGTGATTGCCGCAACGGCTGCCAGTTCGGCAGACGCCAGGTACACGTTGGTCGCGTCGCCCAGGCGGTTCGGGAAGTTACGGGTCGACGTGGAAACCACGGTCGAACCGGTTTCTACCCGTGCCTGGTTACCCATGCACAGCGAGCAGCCTGGCATTTCCATGCGCGCGCCAGCTTTGCCGTAGATGCCGTAGTAGCCTTCTTCGGTCAGCTGGTGTGCGTCCATCTTGGTTGGCGGAGCCAGCCACAGACGAGTCGGCAGGTTGCCTGGATTTTTCTCCAGGAGTTTGCCGGCGGCACGGAAGTGACCAATGTTGGTCATGCACGAACCGATGAACACTTCGTCGATCTTCTGGCCTTGTACGCTCGACAGCAGACGGGCATCGTCCGGGTCGTTCGGGGCGCAGAGGACTGGCTCTTTGATGTCAGCCAGGTCGATTTCGATGACTTCGGCGTATTCCGCATCGCTGTCAGCCGACAGCAGTTGCGGGTTGGCCAGCCAAGCTTCCATGGCCTGAGCACGACGCTCCAGGGTGCGAGCATCGCCGTAGCCTTCGCCGATCATCCAGCGCAGCAGGGTGATGTTGGACTGCAGGTATTCGCCAATGGCTTTTTCCGGCAGCTTGATGGTGCAACCGGCAGCGGAGCGCTCTGCGGAGGCGTCGGACAGCTCGAAAGCCTGTTCAACGGTCAGCTCGTCCAGACCTTCGATCTCGAGGATGCGGCCGGAGAAGGCGTTGATCTTGCCCTTCTTCTCAACGGTCAGCAGGCCAGCCTTGATGGCGTAGTAAGGGATCGCGTGGACCAGGTCGCGCAGGGTGATGCCTGGCTGCAGCTTGCCTTTGAAGCGCACCAGTACCGACTCCGGCATGTCCAGCGGCATAACGCCGGTGGCTGCGGCGAAGGCGACCAGGCCGGAACCGGCCGGGAAGGAGATGCCCATCGGGAAGCGGGTGTGCGAGTCACCACCGGTGCCGACGGTATCCGGCAGCAGCATACGGTTCAGCCAGCTGTGGATGATGCCGTCGCCCGGACGCAGGGACACGCCGCCACGGGTCATGATGAAGTCTGGCAGGGTGTGGTGAGTGGTGACGTCGATCGGCTTTGGATAGGCCGCGGTGTGACAGAAGGACTGCATCACCAGGTCAGCAGAGAAGCCCAGGCAAGCCAGGTCTTTCAGCTCGTCACGGGTCATGGGGCCGGTGGTGTCTTGCGAACCCACGGTGGTCATCTTCGGTTCGCAGTAGGTGCCTGGACGTACGCCTTGGCCTTCTGCCAGACCGCAAGCGCGGCCAACCATTTTCTGGGCCAGGGTGAAGCCCTTGCCGCTGTCGACCGGCGCTTCCGGCTTCTTGAACAGGTCGGACGGTGCCAGACCCAGTTCAGCACGGGCTTTTTCGGTCAGGCCACGGCCGACGATCAGCGGAATACGGCCGCCAGCGCGAACTTCGTCGAGCAGTACGTCGGTTTTCAGCTGGAAGCTGGTAACCAGTTCGTCGCTGCCATGACGGCGCACTTCGCCTTTGATCGGGTACACGTCAATGACGTCGCCCATGGCCAGGTTGCTGCAATCGAATTCGATCGGCAGGGCGCCGGCGTCTTCCATGGTGTTGTAGAAGATCGGGGCGATTTTGCTGCCGAAGCAGAAACCACCAGCGCGCTTGTTAGGCACGTTCGGGATGTCGTCGCCGAAGAACCACAGCACCGAGTTGGTGGCGGATTTACGCGAAGAACCAGTACCCACTACGTCGCCGACGTAGGCAACCGGGAAGCCTTTGGCTTTCAGGGCTTCCATCTGCTTGATCGGGCCAACGCTGCCAGGCGCGTCTGGGTTGATGCCGTCGCGGGCCATTTTCAGCATGGCCAGGGCGTGCAGCGGGATGTCTGGGCGGGACCAGGCATCAGGTGCTGGCGACAGGTCGTCGGTGTTGGTTTCGCCAGTGACCTTGAACACGGTCAGGGTGACTTTTTCTGGAACGGCAGCGCGGTTCTTGAACCACTCGCCTTCGGCCCAGGAAGCCAGCACAGCTTTGGCGTTGGCATTGCCAGCTTTGGCTTTTTCGGCAACGTCGTGGAAGGCGTCAAACATCAGCAGGGTGTGCTTCAGCTGCTCAGCGGCAACGGCCGACAGTTCGGCGTTGTCCAGCAGTTCAACCATGGTGGTGATGTTGTAGCCGCCCTGCATGGTGCCCAGCAGTTCGACGGCGCGCGTCTTGCTGATCAGCGGGGAGGTGGCTTCGCCCTTGGCGATGGCAGAGAGGAAACCGGCCTTGACGTAAGCAGCCTCATCCACGCCCGCAGGAACGCGGTTGGTGATCAGGTCAACCAGGAAGGCTTCTTCGCCAGCAGGTGGGTTTTTCAGCAGCTCGATCAGGCCTGCGGTTTGTTCGGCGTTCAGCGGCTGGGGCACGATGCCCTGAGCGGCACGCTCTTCAACATGTTTGCGATAGGCTACAAGCACAGTTTTTACCCTCATCAGTGGTCCCGGTGGGTCCGGAACGCGCATCCATAAATCACTGAACACAAGCGTCGCGCGGCTTTTTGAGCCGTTGGACCAGGGTTTCAGTGTCTTCGAACAGAAGCTGTTTTCAAAGTTTTACGCCGGCAGGAGGCCTGATGAGGGCGGCGGCGGGCTGCTGAACGGGTCAGCGTGTCTGTCGCAACGATTTCCTGCCGGGTCAAGGGAAGTGCGGTTCGCTCGGAGCTGCCCTGTACGGGTTGCTCAACGCCTTCCCAACTGTGCTCGTGACGCTTTGAAAACAGCTTCCAACGGACATTGGCGCCTTAAAGGCCGGCCGATTCTACTGCAACAAGACGTTAAAGTTAAGCCGCAAAGCCCATGCGGGCGTGGTGACCGCGTATGGACAAAGGTCTAAGATGCCCGCCTGTTTTGCCGCCTGTGTAGCTGTTCGCCATGTCTTCTCAATGTATCAAGACGCCTTGCGTCGGCCTCTGCTCAACGGTTTATGGGGATCTGGTCTGTCGTGGCTGTAAGCGTTTTCATCACGAAGTGGTGAACTGGAACCTGTATGGCGACGAGCAAAAGTACGCCGTCTGGCGGCGCCTGGAGATTTTGCTGGTGCAGGTGATGGCCGCCAAACTGGAGGTGTTTGACCCTGCACGGCTGCGGCAGCAACTGGAGCAACGCAGCATTCGCTTCGCGCCCGAGCAGTCACCCTATTGCTGGGCGTATCAATTGATTGCCCGTGGTGCGCGAGTGATTAACCAGCTGGACGCTTATGGCATGGTGTTGCTGCCGGAGTTTCGCGACTGGACGCTGCCGGCCTTGCGTGACGCAATTGATCGCGAGTTCTTTTTGCTTTCCGAGGCTCACTACCAGCGGTATATCGCGCCGAGTTTTTTGCGTGATGGGCTGGAGGGCTCTGACTGAGGCCGTTGTCAGGCATAAAAAAGCCGCCTGTGCAGGCGGCTTTTTTGTTGCTCGGCAGACTTAGCGCTGAGCGACCAGGTCTTCCAGGCGGTCAATGATGTCGTCTGGCTTGAGCACCAGAACATCGCTTTCCAGGGCATCCAGCACCACTTCCGCAGTATTGCCGATCAGCACGCCAGACAGGCCGGTGCGCGCCACGGTGCCGAGGATGGTCAAGGCTGCGTTGAGACGCTTGGCGGTGTAGGGGATCAGTACGTCAGCCGGGCCTTCCTCGATGTGCAGGCATTCGTCGGCGATGGCGAACTCGTTTTGGAAGATTTTGCAGTTGGCCCGGTAGCGCGCTTCGATGCTTTCTTTCAGTTGAAAGGTCGGGTCGGCGGCAGAGAGCATGGGCGACGGGTAAGCGCCGATGACATGCAGTTCGCACTGCGCCAGTTGGGCGATTTCATAACCGTGACTGATGATGCTGGTGTGCAGGGCGCGGTGCGGACCGTCGGCATTGCCGGCGTCGACAGCAGCGAGAACTTTGCCATTGGCCCACGGCGTATCGGTTTTCACTATCAGTACCGGGACTGGGCTGTAGCGCAGCAGTTTCCAGTCGTCTGGGGTCAGCAAGGCTTTTTTCAGCGGGTTCTCGGGCTTGTGGCGCTTGACGATCAGGTTGCAACCTTCTGCTTGCTGGGCGGCGATGATGGTCTGGTGGACGCTGTCCAGCCAGCTTTGCTGGGTGCTGACACTGAAGCCTTCGTCGGTCAGGGTTTTGGCCAGGGCGTCGAGGTCAGCTTGGTGGTCGTGCTTTTTCTCACAGACCAGCAGGTGCAGATGGCACTGGGTCACGCCGGCAATCAGCTTGGCACGGTTGATGGCCAGCCCATCTGGCTGATGGGGCTCGACGACTACCAGAATGCTGCGAATAGCTTGCATGATCATCTCCCTGAGGGTGTTTATAACTAAATTAACTTTAGTTGGATTCTATTGCGGCTGGGTTGATATATGTCAACCGTAACTCAGCTGATTGGCAGCCATCATCGCCAATCCTCAACGTATAATGCGCGGCTTTGATGACAGCGGCCAGCCCACTATGTTGCTTCCTGAAATTGCTGAATTCCTTGGCTGCAAAACACCCGATGGCTGGGTGCAGGCGGCTTTAGCCGACCTGGAAACCTTGCTGCTGGATCACAAAAACTGTGAGTTCAAGGCCGCCAGCACCGCGCTGAGCCTGATGGCCAAGTACAACACCCACGTCGACTTGATCAACCTGATGTCGCGTCTGGCCCGTGAGGAGCTGGTGCATCACGAACAAGTGATGCGCTTGATGAAGCGCCGCAAGATTGCCCTGCGGCCTTTGTCGGCCGGTCGCTATGCGTCAGGCCTGCGCTCAGTGGTGCGTACCCATGAGCCGGTCAAGCTGGTCGATACCCTGGTGGTTGGTGCCTTTATCGAGGCGCGCAGCTGCGAGCGCTTCGAGGCGCTGGTGCCGCACCTGGATGCGGAGCTGGGCAAGTTCTATTTCGGTCTGCTGAAAAGCGAGGCGCGGCATTTTCAGGGGTATCTGCGCCTGGCCTATCAGTACGGCGAGGCGGCGGATGTGGAGCGCACCATCGAGCGCGTGCGGGTGGCTGAGCGTGAGCTGATCGAGTCGCCCGATGTGGAGTTCCGCTTTCACAGCGGCGTACCCGTCAGCAGCGCTGTGTAGTCAGTCGTTGAGGGTAAAGGCGCTCTGCTGGTAGCCCTTTTCGTCGACTTGTAGGGCCCAGCCTTGCTGGTCCCAGTCACCCAAAACGATGCGTTGCGCCGTTTGGCCGTTGACCTCCAGCGTGTGGCTGGCCGGGCGGTGGGTGTGGCCGTGAATCAGGGTGCGTACGCTGTATTTGGCCATCAGGCGCGGCACTTCGCTGGGCGTCACGTCGATGATGCTGGCCGCTTTCTGGCGGGTTTGCAGCTGGCTTTCCTTGCGCAGTTTGCGCGCCAGGGCATGCCGCTTGGCCAGTGGTAGATGACGCAGCAGCCACAGACTGAGCGGGTTGCGCAGCAGGCGGCGCATGCGCATATAGGCCGCGTCGCTGGTGCACAGGCTGTCGCCATGCATCAGCAATACGGGCTCGCCGTTGAAGCTTACGCGGCACGGGTCACTGAGCAGGGTGCAGCCGGCCAACTGGCAAAACCCTTGGCCGAGCATGAAGTCGCGGTTGCCATGCATTAAATAGAGGCGGGTGCCGCTGTCTGCCAATTCGCGCAGGGCGCTGGCGATCTCGTGCTGGAACGGCCCCATGGCATCGTCGCCCACCCATACCTCGAAAAAATCACCGAGGATGTACAGGGCTTCGGCCTGGCGGGCGCGAGTCTGCAGAAAATGCACAAACGCCCGGGTGATGTCCGGGCGTTGTTGTTCAAGGTGCAGATCGGAGATCAGCAGTATCACTCAACGATCTCTGCGCGCTCGATGATCACGTCTTCCAGGGGGACGTCCTGGTGGCCGGATTTCGAGCCAGTGGCGACGCCTTTGATCTTCTCGACCACGTCCATGCCTTCAACGACTTCGGCGAACACGGTGTAACCCCAGCCTTGTACGGTCGGTGCGCTGTGGTCGAGGAAATCGTTGTCCTTAACGTTGATAAAGAACTGCGCGGAGGCCGAATGCGGTTCCATGGTGCGAGCCATGGCCACGGTGCCGACTTTGTTCGACAGGCCGTTGTTGGCTTCGTTCTTGATGGTGGCGCGAGTGGCTTTTTGTTTCATGCCAGGCTCGAAACCGCCGCCCTGGATCATGAAGTTGCTGATCACACGATGGAAAACGGTGTTGTCGTAGTGACCGGCAGCGACATATTCCTTGAAGTTGGCGGTGGTCAGCGGCGCCTTGTCTTCGAACAGGTTGAGGGTGATGACGCCGTGGTTGGTGTGCAGTTTGATCATGATCGGTTCCAGTTGAGTTGCCGGTAAAAACGGTGCGAATGCGCTAATGACCTGTCTTGCCGGTGGCTGACAAGCCGTTGTGCGAATCTTTTACGGTGCAATCCGCCTGTGCAGGTGCTTTGCGTCTGTCAGGGGGTTGACGGGTTCGCTATCATAAGCGCTTTGACTTGGCCGGCCTACCCTGGCCAGGCACCTGTACGATCAAGGACACCATGAGCAAGCCTGAAATCCCCAGCGTTTCTCCTTCGAACTTCCTCCGCCAGATTGTTCAGAGCGATCTGGATGCCGGCAAGCACGTCAAAATCGTCACGCGCTTTCCGCCGGAGCCCAACGGCTATCTGCATATCGGTCACGCCAAGTCGATCTGCCTGAACTTCGGCCTGGCCAAAGAGTTTGGTGGCGAGTGCAATCTGCGCTTCGATGACACCAACCCGGCCAAGGAAGATCAGGAGTACATCGACGCCATTGAAAGCGACGTTAAGTGGCTGGGGTTTGAGTGGTCGGGCGAGGCGCGTTATGCCTCCAACTACTTCGACCAATTGCACGAGTGGGCGCTGCACCTGATCAACACCGGCAAGGCTTATGTTGATGACCTGTCGCCGGACGAGGCGCGCGAATACCGTGGCAGCCTGACTGAGCCGGGCAAGAACAGCCCGTTCCGTGAGCGCAGCGTCGAGGAAAACCTGGACCTGTTTGCACGCATGAAGGCCGGCGAGTTCCCTGACGGCGCACGCGCCTTGCGGGCGAAGATCGACATGGCTGCGCCGAACATGAACCTGCGCGACCCGATCCTTTATCGCATTCGTCACGCCCATCACCATCAGACCGGTGATAAATGGTGCATCTACCCCAGCTACGACTTCACCCATGGCCAGTCGGACGCGCTGGAAGGTATTACCCACTCCATCTGCACACTGGAGTTTGAGGATCACCGCCCGCTGTATGAGTGGTTTCTGGCCAATCTGCCGGTGCCCGCGCAGCCGCGTCAGTACGAATTTGCGCGCCTTAACCTGAACTACACCATCACCAGCAAGCGCAAGCTCAAGCAGTTGGTGGATGAGCAGCACGTGAATGGCTGGGACGATCCGCGCATGTCGACGCTGTCGGGCTTCCGTCGTCGCGGCTACACCCCGGCTTCGATCCGCAATTTCTGCGACATGATCGGCGTCAACCGCGCCGGTGGTCTGGTGGATATCGGCATGCTCGAATTCGCCATTCGTGACGACCTGGATGCAAACGCCGCGCGCGCCATGTGCGTGCTCAAGCCGCTGAAAGTAGTCATTACCAACTACCCAGAAGGGCAGGTGGAAAACCTCGAGCTGGCACGCCATCCCAAACAGGACATGGGCGTGCGCGTACTGCCGTTCAGTCGCGAGATTTACATCGATGCCGGCGACTTCGAAGAGGTGCCACCAGCGGGTTACAAACGTTTGGTGCCAGGTGGTGAGGCGCGCTTGCGCGGCAGTTATGTCATCCGTGCCGATGAGGCGATCAAGGATGCCGATGGCAACATCGTCGAGCTGCATTGCTCCTATGACGAAAACACCCTCGGCAAAAACCCGGAAGGGCGCAAGGTCAAAGGCGTGATCCACTGGGTGCCGGCAGCGGCCAGCGTCGAGTGTGAAGTGCGTCTGTATGATCGCCTGTTCCGCTCCGCGCAGCCGGAGAAGGCCGAAGACGGTGCCAGCTTCCTCGACAACATCAACCCGGATTCCCTGCAGGTGCTGACCGGCTGCCGTGCCGAGCCATCGCTGGCCGAGGCGCAGGCAGAAGAGCGTTTCCAGTTCGAGCGCGAAGGCTACTTCTGCGTGGACCTGAAAGACTCTGCGCCAGGTAAACCTGTGTTCAACCGTACTGTCACCCTGCGTGACTCCTGGGGCCAATAATGGCGTTGTCGATCTACAACACCCTGAGCAAGAGCAAGGAAGTCTTCACGCCGCTGCAAGGTAATCAGGTGCGCATGTACGTCTGCGGCATGACCGTGTACGACTTTTGCCACCTGGGCCACGGCCGCAGCATGGTGGCCTTTGACGTGATTACGCGCTGGTTGCGCCATAGCGGCTATGAGCTGACTTATGTGCGCAATATCACTGACATCGACGACAAGATCATCAATCGCGCCAATGAAAACGGCGAAGCGTTTGAGGTGCTGACTGAGCGCATGATCGCGGCGATGCACGAGGATGAAGCGCGCCTGAATATCCTCAAACCGGATATGGAGCCGCGCGCTACCGACCATATCGCGGGCATGCATGCGATGATCCAGACCCTGATCGACAAGGGTTATGCCTATGCGCCCGGTAATGGTGACGTGTATTACCGGGTGGGCAAGTTCGAGGGCTACGGCAAGTTGTCGCGGCGCAAGGTTGAGGACTTGCGCATCGGCGCGCGCATCGAGCCGGGCGAGTCGAAGCAGGATCCGCTGGATTTCGTCCTGTGGAAGGCCGCTAAACCGGGCGAACCAAGCTGGTCTTCGCCTTGGGGTGATGGGCGTCCGGGTTGGCATATCGAGTGCTCGGTGATGTCCACCTGCTGCCTGGGGGATTCGTTTGATATCCACGGCGGCGGTAACGATCTGGAGTTTCCGCACCACGAAAACGAGATCGCCCAAAGCGAGGCGGCCACCGGTAAGCCGTACGCCAAGTCGTGGTTGCACTGCGGGATGATCACCATCAATGGCGAGAAGATGTCCAAGTCCCTGGGCAACTTCTTCACCATCCGTGAGGTGCTGGAGAAGTACCATCCGGAGGTGGTGCGTTATCTGTTGATCGCCAGTCACTACCGCAGCCCGATCAACTATTCGGAAGACAATCTGCGCGAGTCGAAGGCGGCGCTTGAGCGTTTCTATAACGCCCTTAAGGGTTTGCCGGAGGCTGAGCCAGCAGCAGCGGATGAGTTTGTTGCGCGCTTCTCGGCGGCTATGGATGACGACTTCAATACGGCTAGCGCCTGTTCGGTGTTGTTCGAGTTGGCGCGGGAAGTCAATCGCCTGCGCGACAGCGATATCCAGGCGGCCGCGGCTCTGGCTGCGCGCTTGAAGTCGTTGGCGGCGTTGCTCGGGGTTTTGCAGTTGGAGCCTGAGGCTTTCTTGCAGGCGGATGCGGCGGGGCGTGTCGATGCCGCAGCTGTAGAGGCCTTGATCGAAGCGCGTTTGGCGGCGCGAGCGGCTAAGGATTGGGCGGCTTCCGACCAGATCCGTGATCAATTGAGCGCCATGGGCGTGCTGCTTGAAGACGCCAAGGGCGTCACGAGCTGGCGTTTGGCGGATTAACCGCCGCACGCTGGTAGGCGTGCCGACTGATCAGGCTGTGTCGCCTCGTTGGTGGTAAGCCGGAAAAAACGCCCCGACCTGTTCGGGGCGTTTTTTTATCTGCGTTGCGTCTGCAGTGCCACAAAAAAGCCCTCTATTTTTCAATAGAGGGCTTTTTCATAACCGGCGTTACGGCGTGCTGATTTTGACGTCAGCGGTCGATTCGTGGCCGTTTGTGCAGATCGATTTAGATACCGAACTTGTCACGCAGTGCGTAGTACCAGGCACCGACGGCGGTGAACGGTACGCGGAACAGCTGGCCGCCCGGGAACGGGTAGTGCGGCAAGCCAGCGAACGCATCGAAGCGCTCGGCCTGGCCACGCAGGGCTCCGCCCAGTACCTTGCCCGCCAAGTGGGTGTAAGTCACGCCGTGGCCGCTGCAGCCTTGCGAGTAATAGATGTTGTCGCCAATGCGGCCCACTTGCGGCAAGCGCGAGAGGGTCAGCAGGAAGTTGCCGGTCCAGGCGTAGTCGATCTTCACGTTTTTCAATTGCGGGAAGGTTTTGAGCATCATCGGGCGGATGATAGCCTCGATGTTGGCCGGATCACGGGCGCCGTAGACCACGCCGCCGCCGTAGATCAGGCGGTTGTCGCCGGTCAGGCGGAAGTAGTCGAGCAGGTAGTTGCAGTCTTCCACGCAGTAATCGTTGGGGATCAGGCTCTTGGCCATTTCCGCGCTGAGCGGCTCGGTGGCGATCACCTGGCTGCCGCAGGGCATGGTTTTGGCGGCCAGTTCCGGCACCAGGTTGCCCAGGTAGGCGTTACCGGCGACGACGATGAACTTGGCTTTGACGCGGCCATTTGGTGTGTGCACAACCGGGTTGGCGCCGCGCTCAATGCGGGTGGCTGGGGACTGTTCGTAGATCACGCCGCCCAGGGACTCCACAGCGGCTGCTTCGCCAAGGGCGAGGTTCAGCGGGTGGATATGGCCGCCGCTCATGTCGAGCATGCCGCCGATGTAGTTCTCGGTACCGACCACTTCGCGGATACGCTTGCTGTCCATCAGCTCAAGCTGGGTGTGGCCGTAGCGTTCCCAGAGCTTTTTCTGCGCTTCCAGGTGGCCCATCTGCTTCTGGGTGAAGGCGGCAAACACACCACCGTCTTTCAGGTCGCAGTTGATGTTGTACTTGGCGATACGCTCGCGAATGATGCGGCCGCCTTCGAAGGCCATCTGACCCATCAGTTGGGCAGGTTTTGGGCCGACGGTGCGTTCGATTACGTCGATGTCACGGCTGTAGCTGTTAACGATCTGCCCGCCGTTGCGACCCGAGGCGCCAAAGCCGACTTTGGCGGCTTCCACAATGGCGACCTTGAAGCCGTTCTCCAGCAGGGATATGGCAGTCGACAGGCCGGTGTAGCCGGCGCCAATGATGCACACATCGGTCTCGACATCACCTTGCAGTTCCGGGCGGGCTGGAACTGGGTTAGCCGACGCGGCGTAGTAGGATTCTGGATAAGGAGTGTGTGTCATATTTACAACCTATGTTTGTTATTTTTTACGAATGTCGAGATGCTACCCGAGTAAACAAATACCGGCTAGCCCCCTGTGCGAAATATAAAACGCTGAGTCGAACGGTAAAAATGGCGCATTTTCAGGGGGTTAGTGTTAAAGGTGTTGACACATCTGCGCTTCTCCGTAGAATGCGCCTCCATTGCAGACGCGTAGCTCAGTTGGTTAGAGCACCACCTTGACATGGTGGGGGTCGCTGGTTCGAGTCCAGTCGCGTCTACCAAGTTTCTTAAAAAGGGTCGCTGATGCGGCCCTTTTTTATTGGTCGCTTGTCAGTATGGCGGCTTTCTGAAAGCATTCCCGTTTTAAACCTCCAGTGACCCTGGTTCGGTAAAGGTAGCCTACGGGCTCCCGCCATTGTTAGGTGGGGTCGCCGCCGAATCGGATACTGGCTCATCCCAACCCATGTGACCTTTGGTAGGGGTCACCACTAGGAGAGGAGGCGCCATGCCCACCATTACTCTTCCCGACGGCAGTCAGCGTTCATTCGATCACCCGGTATCCGTACTTGAGGTGGCGCAATCTATTGGTGCTGGTCTGGCCAAGGCTACGGTGGCCGGTAAGGTCAACGGCAAGCTCGTAGATGCGTGCGATTTGATCGAGGCCGATGCAACGCTGCAAATCATTACGCCCAAGGATCAGGAAGGTCTGGAGATCATTCGGCACTCCTGTGCGCACCTGATCGGTCATGCCGTAAAACAGCTGTATCCAACCGCCAAGATGGTGATTGGGCCGGTGATTGATGAAGGCTTCTATTACGACATTGCGTCCGAACGTCCTTTCACCATGGAAGACGTGGCAGCAATCGAGCAGCGCATGCAGCAGTTGATCGACACTGAATACGATGTGATCAAAAAGGTTACGCCGCGTGCTCAGGTGATCGAGCTGTTCCAAGCCCGTGGTGAGGACTACAAGCTGCGTCTGGTTGAAGATATGCCGGATGAGCAGGCCATGGGCCTGTACCACCACGAAGAATACGTCGACATGTGCCGCGGTCCGCATGTGCCGAATACGCGCTTTCTGAAAGCCTTCAAGCTGACCAAGTTGTCTGGCGCCTACTGGCGCGGCGATGCCAAGAACGAGCAGTTGCAGCGCGTTTATGGCACCGCTTGGGCCGATAAAAAGCAGTTGGCGGCTTATATCCAGCGTATTGAAGAAGCCGAAAAGCGCGACCATCGCAAGATCGGCAAGCGCTTGGACCTCTTCCATACCCAGGAAGAAGCGCCGGGCATGGTGTTTTGGCACCCTAATGGCTGGACCCTGTATCAGGTGCTTGAGCAGTACATGCGCCAGATCCAGCGTGAGAACGGCTATCTGGAAATCAAAACGCCGCAAGTGGTTGATCGCAGTCTGTGGGAGAAGTCAGGGCACTGGGCCAACTACGCCGACAACATGTTCACCACACAGTCGGAAAACCGCGATTACGCCATCAAGCCAATGAACTGCCCATGCCACGTGCAGGTGTTCAATCAGGGCTTGAAGAGCTACCGCGAGCTGCCTATGCGTCTGGCTGAGTTCGGTGCTTGTCACCGCAATGAGCCATCTGGCGCGCTGCACGGCATCATGCGCGTGCGCGGTTTTACCCAGGATGACGCGCATATCTTCTGTACTGAAGAGCAGATGCAGGCCGAGTCGGCAGCATTTATCAAGCTGACCCTGGATGTGTACGCTGACTTCGGTTTCAGCGATATCCAGCTCAAGCTCTCGACGCGTCCGGAAAAACGCGTGGGTTCCGACGAGTTGTGGGATCGCGCCGAGGCTGCTTTGGCTTCTGCCTTGGACAGCGCAGGGCTGGCGTATGACCTGCAGCCGGGCGAGGGTGCGTTCTATGGTCCGAAGATCGAGTTCTCGCTGAAAGACTGTCTGGGTCGCGTCTGGCAGTGCGGTACGTTGCAGCTCGACTTCAATTTGCCGGTGCGTTTGGGCGCTGAATTTGTCAGTGAGGACAACAGTCGCAAGCACCCAGTTATGCTCCATCGCGCAATTTTGGGGTCTTTTGAGCGCTTTATTGGTATGCTTATCGAGCATTACGAAGGTGCCTTCCCGGCTTGGCTTGCGCCAAACCAGGCGGTGATCCTGAATATCACCGATAAACAGGCTGATTTTGCCCTCGAGGTCGAGAAAACTCTCAATCAGAGCGGGTTTCGTGCCAAGTCTGACTTGAGAAACGAAAAGATCGGCTTTAAAATCCGTGAGCATACTTTGCTCAAGGTTCCCTATCTCTTGGTTATTGGAGATCGGGAAGTTGAAATGCAAACCGTCGCCGTGCGCACTCGCGAAGGTGCTGATCTGGGCTCTATGCCCGTCGCCCAATTCGCTGAATTCCTTGCGCAGGCGGTTTCCCGGCGTGGTCGCCAAGATTCGGAGTAATCATTATTAAGCGTGAAATGAGACAGGATAAACGAGCTGCACCTAAGGCCCCGATCAACGAGAATATCTCGGCCCGTGAGGTTCGGTTAATTGGCGCTGAAGGCGAGCAGCTTGGAATTGTGTCAATTGAAGACGCGCTTCTTAAGGCTGAAGAGGCAAAGCTGGATCTGGTAGAGATTTCTGCCGATGCAGTGCCACCTGTTTGTAAGCTGATGGACTACGGCAAATCGATCTTCGAAAAGAAGAAACAGGTTGCCGCAGCGAAGAAAAACCAGAAGCAGATTCAGGTTAAAGAAATCAAGTTTCGTCCAGGGACGGAAGAAGGGGATTACCAGGTAAAACTACGCAACCTGGTACGTTTCCTTAGTGATGGGGATAAGGCCAAGGTATCGCTTCGATTCCGCGGCCGAGAGATGGCCCACCAGGAGCTGGGAATGGAGCTGTTGAAGCGGGTTGAGACTGACCTGCTCGAATACGGCGCCGTTGAACAGCATCCTAAGATGGAAGGACGCCAACTGATCATGGTCATCGCCCCCAAAAAGAAGAAGTGACCAAAAGGGCACGGCAGGCCTTGCGGTTATGTTTATCAACTGAATGCGGAGTATCCGAACATGCCAAAGATGAAAACCAAAAGTGGCGCTGCGAAGCGCTTCTTGAAAACGGCGAATGGCTTCAAGCACAAGCACGCTTTCAAAAGCCACATCCTGACCAAAATGTCTACCAAGCGTAAGCGTCAGCTGCGCGGAAGCACCATGGTGCATCCGTCTGACGTGCGTAAAGTGGATCGCATGATGCGTGTTCGTTAATTTCGGTCAAGATTTAGAGGTAGTTACTCATGGCTCGTGTTAAGCGTGGTGTCGTCGCTCGTCGTCGTCACAAAAAAATTCTGAAACTCGCTAAAGGCTACTATGGCGCACGCTCACGCGTGTTCCGCGTTGCCAAGCAGGCAGTGATCAAGGCAGGCCAATACGCCTACCGCGACCGCCGTCAGAAGAAGCGTCAGTTCCGTGCACTGTGGATCGCGCGTATCAACGCCGGTGCTCGTGTTAACGGTCTGTCCTACAGCCGTTTCATTGCTGGCTTGAAAAAGGCAGCGATCGAGATCGACCGTAAGGTTCTGGCTGATCTGGCAGTGAACGAAAAAGCGGCGTTTGCTGCGATTGTCGAGAAAGCGAAAGCCACCCTGGCTTAAGTCCCCGACAATCACCGGGCTCGCCCGGTGCTAAACGTCACCAATAGGGGAAGAGCTTTCGGGCTCTTCCCCTATTTCGTATCTGGAGTTTGTACATGGAAAATCTGGATGCGCTGGTCTCTCAAGCGCTTGAGGCCGTGCAGCGTGCTGAAGACGTAAATGCTCTGGAGCAATTGCGTGTTCTTTATCTTGGTAAGAAGGGCGAGTTGACTCAGGTGATGAAGACCCTGGGCGATCTGCCGGCAGATGAGCGGCCGAAAGTCGGTGCGCTGATCAATGCGGCCAAGGAACGTGTGCAGGAAGTGCTCAATGCCCGCAAGGCATTGCTTGAGCAAGCGGAATTAACGGCCAAGCTGGCCGCAGAATGCATCGATGTAACCCTGCCAGGTCGTGGTCAGACCTCGGGCGGCTTGCATCCCGTGACTCGCACGCTGGAGCGCGTCGAGCAGTTTTTCACCCGGATTGGCTACGGCATCGCTGAAGGCCCTGAGGTGGAGGACGATTACCACAACTTTGAAGCCCTCAACATCCCTGGCCACCACCCGGCCCGTGCGATGCATGACACCTTCTATTTCAATGCCAACATGTTGCTGCGTACCCACACCTCGCCGGTTCAGGTGCGCACCATGGAATCGCAGCAGCCGCCAATCCGCATCGTCTGCCCTGGTCGCGTGTACCGCTGTGATTCGGATATCACCCATTCGCCGATGTTTCACCAGGTCGAAGGCCTGCTGATTGACGAAGGCATCAGCTTTGCCGACCTCAAAGGCACCATCGAAGAGTTTCTGCGGGTGTTCTTCGAGAAAGACCTGGGCGTGCGTTTCCGTCCGTCATTCTTTCCGTTCACCGAGCCCTCTGCCGAAGTCGACATGCAGTGTGTGATGTGTAGCGGTAAAGGCTGCCGTGTGTGCAAGCAAACCGGCTGGCTTGAAGTCATGGGCTGCGGGATGGTGCATCCGAACGTATTGAAAATGTCCGGCATCGACCCGGAAAAATACCAAGGCTTTGCCTTTGGTATGGGTGTTGAGCGCCTCGCCATGTTGCGCTATGGCGTCAATGACTTGCGCCTGTTCTTCGATAACGACTTGCGTTTCCTGGCGCAGTTTCGTTAGTCGGGCAGGCTGTCGCATCGCGCCCGTTGCAGGGCGGCTGTGTTTAACCAGATATGACCAAGCGCCACGCCCTCTGTGGGTGGGCGCTTAGGAGAGCAGGATGAAATTTAGCGAACAGTGGCTGCGGACCTGGGTTAACCCGCAGGTTTCCAGCGACGAGCTGGTGGCTCGTTTGTCCATGGCCGGTCTGGAGGTCGACAGTGTGACCCCGGCGGCTGGGCAGTTCTCCGGCATTGTGGTCGGTGAGGTGCTGAGCACTGAGCAGCACCCGGACGCCGACAAGCTGCGCGTTTGCCAGGTCAGCAATGGCGTCGAGACATTTCAGGTGGTGTGTGGCGCGCCCAATGTGCGCCCCGGCCTGAAGATTCCGTTTGCCATGATCGGTGCCGAGTTGCCGGGCGACTTCAAGATCAAAAAAGCCAAGCTGCGTGGTGTTGAGTCCAACGGCATGCTCTGTTCGGCTGCTGAGCTACAGATAAGCGAAGAAAATGACGGCCTGCTGGAATTGGCAGCCGACGCGCCTGTCGGTGAAGACGTGCGCACCTATCTGCAGCTCAACGACGTCAGCATTGAAGTTGACCTCACGCCTAACCGCGGTGATTGCTTGTCGCTGGCCGGCTTGGCGCGCGAAGTGGGCGCGTTGTACGCCGCTCCAGTTAGCCGTCCACAGGTAGCGGCCGTTGCTGCTGTGCACGAGCAGGTATTGCCGGTCGAAGTGCTTACGCCGAAGGCGTGCCCACGTTACCTCGGGCGTGTGGTGCGTAATGTCGATTTGTCGCAGCCGACACCCCTGTGGATGGTCGAGCGTCTGCGCCGCGCTGATGTGCGCAGTATTGATGCCGTCGTTGATGTCACCAACTACGTCATGCTTGAACTCGGTCAACCCATGCATGCCTTCGATCTTGCCGAAATCAACGGTGGCATCCGTGTACGCATGGCGGAAGAGGGTGAGAAGCTGGTGTTGCTGGACGGCCAGGACATCAGCTTGCGCGCCAACACGCTGGTTATTGCGGACCATGAACGTGCACTGGCGATTGCCGGCGTCATGGGCGGCGAGAGCAGTGGCGTAAGTGCCACAACGCGTGATCTATTCTTGGAAAGCGCCTTCTTTGACACCATTGCCCTGGCTGGCAAAGCACGCTCTTACGGTCTGCATACCGACTCATCGCATCGTTTCGAGCGTGGTGTCGACTCGCAACTGGCCCGTGAGGCCATGGAGCGCGCTACAGGTCTTCTGCTGGAGATTGTCGGTGGCGAGCCTGGGCCAATCATTGCTGTCGAAAGCGCCGCTGATTTGCCGAATATTGCCCCCATTACCCTGCGCTCCGAGCGTATTGAGCAAATGCTCAGCATGGTTATGGATGACAGCGAAGTTGAGCGTCTGCTTGGCGGTTTGGGCTTGGGTGTAACGGCGGAGGGTCCTGGCCGTTGGCAGGTTGTAGTGCCGAGCCATCGCTTCGATATCAGCCTTGAAGTCGATCTGATCGAAGAGCTGGCTCGCCTGTATGGCTATAACCGTCTGCCAGTACGCTACCCGCAAGCGCGCCTGGCGCCTCAGCGCAAAGCCGAAGCGGCGGTTGAGCTGCCGGCACTGCGGCGTTTGCTGGTTGCGCGCGGTTATCAGGAAGCGATTACCTACAGCTTCATCGATCCGAAAATGTTCGAGCTGTTCAACCCCGGTGTTGCGCCGCTGATGCTGGCCAACCCGATTTCGGCTGACATGGCGGCGATGCGCTCCTCCTTGTGGCCAGGTTTGGTCAAGGCGTTGCAGCACAACCTCAATCGCCAGCAGACACGCGTGCGCATGTTTGAAAGCGGCCTGCGTTTTGTCGGTCAGCTGGAGGGCCTGAAGCAAGAGGCCATGCTCGCGGGCGTTATCTGCGGTGGCCGTTTGCCTGAAGCCTGGGCGCATGCTCGCGACACGGTGGATTTCTACGACATCAAAGCTGATGTCGAGGCTCTGCTGGCGTGCGCGGGTTCGGCTAACGAATTCAGCTTTGCCGCGGGTGAGCATCCTGCGCTGCATCCCGGTCAGACGGCTCGTATCGAGCGTGATGGCTGCTTGGTTGGATTTGTCGGTGCGCTGCATCCAGAGCTGGCCAAGACCTTGGGCATCGATCAGCCGGTTTATCTGTTTGAGCTGGTGCTGGCGGAAGTGGCGAGCGGACGCTTGCCTAAATTCCAAGAGTTGTCGCGCTTCCCAGAAGTGCGCCGCGATTTGGCTCTGCTGGTTGATCGTGATGTGGCTGCAACTGTGGTGCTTGATGGTATTCGCGCGCAGGCGGGTGACTGCCTGACCGACCTCAAGCTATTTGATGTGTATCACGGTAAAGGTATTGATCCACATAGAAAAAGCCTTGCGGTTGGCTTGACCTGGCAGCATCCATCGCGCACTCTTAATGACGATGAGGTCAATACTACAATTGAAAATATCCTCAGCTCGCTGGAACAAAGGTTCAACGCCACGTTAAGGAAGTAGCGTATGGGGGCTCTGACGAAAGCTGAAATGGCCGAACGTCTGTATGAAGAGCTAGGCCTGAATAAACGGGAAGCCAAGGAACTGGTGGAACTGTTTTTTGAGGAAATTCGGCACGCGCTGGAAGACAACGAACAGGTCAAATTGTCCGGTTTCGGCAATTTTGATTTGCGCGACAAGTCTCAGCGCCCCGGACGTAATCCAAAGACAGGCGAGGAAATTCCCATCACGGCGCGCCGTGTAGTGACTTTCCGTCCAGGGCAAAAATTGAAAGCCAGAGTCGAAGCCTATGCTGGAACCAAGTCATAACGCCGAGTTACCGCCCATACCCGGCAAGCGGTACTTCACCATTGGCGAGGTCAGCGAGCTCTGTGCGGTCAAACCGCATGTTTTGCGCTACTGGGAACAAGAGTTCCCACAGCTCAATCCGGTAAAGCGAAAAGGTAATCGGCGCTATTACCAGCGCCAGGATGTGCTGATGATTCGGCAAATCCGCGACCTGCTTTACGATCAAGGGTTCACCATCGGCGGAGCGCGTCAGCGCATGTCGGGTGATGAAGCCAAAGAAGATGCGACCCAATATAAGCAGATGATTCGGCAGATGATTGCCGAGCTGGAAGATGTGCTCTTGGTGCTACGCAAGTAAGCCTATCACCAAGCAAAAAACTTCCATATATCAAATGCTTATTGTATAGTTGCAGCGCTTTTGGATGTTCTCGAAAGCGGTACAACGCCTAGTCGGGGCGTAGCGCAGTCCGGTAGCGCACTAGCATGGGGTGCTAGGGGTCGAGTGTTCGAATCACTCCGTCCCGACCATATAATTCAATGACTTAGCCCGGTTCGGAAACGACCGGGCTTTTTCATGTCTTCAAAAAACCTACTTAACCCTCTCGCAGCTTTCCATGCTGTGTGATGCGATTCTCAGCGTTACCCCCCCCAATTCGCCGAGTTGCTCAGGCGCATAGCTAGCGGTCTTGACTCAACGGCAGTCGACAGCGATCCACTTTCCACCAGGTAGGCAGCAGCTTGCGGATAGCGTGCTGGTTGAAGCGGTCATCAATCAGGTAGACCACACCCTGATCTTTGACGGTGCGGATGACGCGCCCGGCAGCTTGAACAACCTTTTGTAGGCCGGGGTAGAGGTAGGTGTAGTCGTAGCCGTTGTTGCTGCCGAACATCACTTCCATGCGCTGTTTGATTTCTTCGTTGACCGGGTTGATCTGCGGCAGGCCGAGGGTGGCGATGAAGGCGCCGATCAGGCGGTCACCGGGCAAGTCGATGCCTTCGCCAAATGCGCCACCTAGTACAGCAAAACCAATGCCTCGGCCATTGCTGCAAAAACGGTCGAGAAAGGCCTGGCGTTCGCCTTCATCCATTTGCCGTGACTGCACCCAAACCGGAATCTGCGGATGCGCCGCGCGAAACTCATCCAGCACGGATTGCAGGTAGGCGTAACTGCTGAAGAAGGCCAGGTAATTACCAGGTCGTTCAGCGAACTGGCGCGCCATCAGTGCGGCAATCGGGGCCAGCGAGAAGTCACGATGGGCGTAGCGGGTGGAGAGGTTGCTCACGGCCTGCACATGCAGCTGCTCGGCGCTGAAGGGCGACTCCACATCAATCCAGGGTGTTTCTTCCGGCAGGCCCAGCAGGTCGGCGTAATAGCGCGCCGGGCTCAGGGTTGCAGAAAACAAGGTGCAGCTGTGGGCATCTTCGAAGCGGGACGCCAGAAACGGAGCTGGCACGATGTTGCGGATGCACAACGTCGACACTGACTGGCTGTTGTTTTCATCCCGGCTGATATCAAACAGCGAGTGCGCGCCAAAGGCTTCGGCCAGCCGGCAGAACAACATCGCATCCAAATAAAAGTGCAGCAGCTCGGCGGCATTGCCGGCCGGTTGCTCGCTCAGGTGGTCGGTGAGGGTGCTGACGGCTTTTTGCAGGGCCATGATGAACAGGTCAGGCGTGGTGGGGTAAACCTGATAGGTCACCTCCTGATCACGCTCCAACTGTCGCCAGTGCCGGCTGATGCGCTCCAGCGGTGCCTTCATGACGCTGGGTGAAATTCGCCGCACGGCTTCAAAACGCAGCTGATTGAGTTCGGCGGTGTACATGCTGCGGGCGCGTTCAATCAGGTTGTGGGCTTCGTCTACCAGCAGGGTGACACGCCATTCGTTGAGCAGTGTCAGGCCATACAGCAGGCCGCCCATGTCGAAGTAGTAGTTGTAATCACAGACCACCACGTCAGCCCAACGGCACAGTTCCTGGCTCAGGTAGTAGGGGCAAATCTGGTGGGCCAGAGCGACTTCCCGCACGCGCTCGTGGCTCAGCCATTGGCCTTCGAGCGCCGCCTTGCGGGCTGCCGGCAGGCGATCATAAAAGCCCTTTGCCAGCGGGCAGGAGTCGCCATGGCAGGCTTTGTCCGGGTGCTCGCAGGCTTTGTCACGGGCGACATGCTCCAACACTCGCAGCGGCATCGCGTCTTCCTGGCTACGCAGGGTGGCCAGGGCATCCAGGGCCAGGCGTCGGCCCGGTGTTTTGGCGGTGAGAAAGAACAATCGATCCAGCTCTTGCTCGGGAAAAGCCTTCAACTGCGGAAAGAGAGTGCCGAGGGTTTTGCCAATACCGGTGGTGGCTTGAGCCATCAGGCAGTGACCATCGCGCGCGGCGCGGTATACCGTGTTGGCCAACTGGCGTTGACCGCTGCGAAACTCAGCATGGGGAAAGCGCAGTCGTGTCAGTGCTTCGTCCCGCTGGCGGCGATGCTCGCGCTCGTACTCGGCCCAGCGGATATAGCGGCTGCATTGCAGCTCGAAGAACTCGCGCAGCTCATCCACCGTCGCAGTCAGGTGAAAGGCTGTTTCATGCTGGGTGATGACGTTGAAGTAGACCACCGCCAGATTGATCTCCGGCATATCGCGCTCACGGCAGAGCAGCCAGCCGTAAACCTTGGCCTGTGCCCAGTGCAGCAAACGGTGGTTTTCGGGGATGCGGCTGATGTCGCCGCGGTGAGTCTTGATCTCTTCCAGCAGGTTTTCATCCGGGTCATAACCGTCCGCCCGGCCGCGCACCTGCAAACCCTGGTATTCGCCGCTCAACGGCAGTTCGGCGTAATAGGTCGGGCCACGCCGACCCACTACGATGGCGTGGCCGGTCATGCCTTCCTGGGCGGTGGGCGAGGGGGTGAAGCGCAAATCCAGGTCGCCGACCTTGGCGGTGAACTCGCACAGCGCGCGGACGGCGACCTGATAGTTCACGCGTCTGCCCACTGCACGTAACAGACATCCACCGGCATGCCGTGCTCGGCACAGAAGGCCAGCCAGCGGCGCTGGTTGTCCTGCAGGCGGTCGCCGGGGCCTTTGACTTCAATCATTCGGTAGCGCTGCTCGGCCGGCCAAAACTGGATCAAGTCAGGCATGCCGGCGCGGTTGGCTTTGATGTCCAGCAACAGGCGCTTAAACCAGGCCCGCAGATGCGCGGCTGGCAGGCAATCGAGTGCCTGCTCCAGCAAGGCCTGATCAAGAGCGCCCCAAAACACGAACGGCGATTGAATGCCGAACTTGTCCGCGTAGCGTTGTCGGATCACCTGTTTGTAAGCATCCGAGTCGAGGTGCGCCAGGCACGCCGCAAACAGCTCGGCGCGCCGTGGATGAAAGTCAGCGCTGAGCAGATCGACCGGGCCGGTGTGGAAAGGGTGGAAGAAGGCTCCTGGTAGCGGCGCGAAGATCGCCTCCCAGCACAGCAGACCGAACAGGCTGCAGATCAGGCTGTTCTCGACATAGTGCACCGGCCCTTCGGGCTCGCTCAGATGGGCTTTGACGGCGAACTCGACACTCTGAGCTTCGGGTTTGGGCAGGCAGAGATCGAGGCGGGTTGGCGCGATGGCCTTGGCTTTTCCTGGCTGCGGTTGCCCCAGATGGCGCGTCAGACGCACCAAAGTGCGCTCGACGGCTTGCGCTTCGGCATCGCTTTCGGGTGCTTGTGCCGCTTGGCTGGCCAGTATGTAGGCCTGCTCCTGCTGCCCCAGACGTTCCAGCACCCGGATCTGCCGCAGGCGGGCACCGACATAACGGCAATCGGCATAAAAGCTCAGCGCACCCTGCAGATCGGCCTCGCGCTCCAATTGTTGGCCCATGCGGAACAGCAGTTTGTGGCGGCGCGCGGCCAGGAACGGCGTGTCGCAGACCAGGGCGCTGATCTGCTGCAGAACACTGCTGATCGGCGCGCCGGCCTCGAACTGCTCACGGCTGCGTTGCAGCTGCAGGTAGCAGTCCACATCGGTGCGGTGGCGAAAGGCCCGAGAGTCGGCGGTCAGCGCCACAGGCTCGTAACGGAAAATACCCAGCTCGGCGAGCACGAACTCCGACCAGTCCTGATGCAGGTTGCCGAAGAACATCAGGCGCAGACGTTCACACAGCGCATCAATGGTCAGGCTCAGGATCTGCTCATCAGCCGTGGGGCACCATGCGGCGAAGGGGCGGGGTTTGGTGTAGGTCTCGCTGAGCTGCTCCAGCAGTTCGCTTTTCTTTAGTGCTCTTTGTTTGGGGTTGTTAGCCAGGTGTTCGAGCACTTCATCCTTGCGCAGCAGGTTGAACAGCTCGTCCAGTGTCAACTCGGCGTCGTGCTGAATCCAGCCAGCGTCGAGCAATGATTGTGCGGCCTGGCGGGTGCAACCGATCTCGGCGTAGTCCAGCTTGCTGAGGCGAAAGTGCGAGCCCTTGCGCATGATCATCCTTACCAGCAGCGCTTGGGCTGCCGTGTCCATGGCCCAGAACTGCAGCAAGAACCCGTGCTCGGATTCACTCAACAAATCGCCAGAGCGTTCTTGCAGCCAGGTGAGGGCCTGCTGGAAATTCGCCAGGTAATAGAAGCGCGCATCGAGCGGCGATTGCATGGGTGTGCCAGGGGCTGTTTGCATGGTTCGGGTATCAGCGCCTCGCCGGGCGGGCAATGCAACATGGACGGGGAGAGCGGCAGGATTGTTGGCGGAGATTATGCCGCCTTTCAGCGCCGCGAATTGACCGAGCGGAGTTTAACTTGTACTGTTTATCTATACAGTATTATTCTGCAGGCATCCCCCTAATGGCCACCGCAACTATCCTAGGCCCCGTGGGCAGCTCCGTTATTGAGCTGCCCTTTTTTTCCTCCCGCGTTCCTGCTGGCTTTCCGAGCCCGGCGCAGGATCATCTGGAACAAAAACTTTCCCTGGATCAACTGCTGGATGTCGACGCGCCTCACACCTTCCTGGTGCGGGCCGATGGCGAGAGCATGGTGGGCATCGGTATTTTTGATGGCGACGTGATGGTGGTCAACCGGGCCATGCCGGCGCGGCACCGCGACATCGTGATCGCCGCGATCAATGGCGACACCTTCGTCAAACGCCTGATTCAGAATGGCCCGCAGATCGTGCTGCAGTCGGAGAATCCCACGTTTGCACCGCGCTACATTCTGGAGGGCGACGAGCTGCTGATTTGGGGCGTGGTCATCGGCAGCATCCGCCGTCACCACTGCCATGCATGAATCCGCCATCGCGCTGATAGACTGCAACAGCTTCTATGCCAGCTGCGAAAGGGTGTTTCGCCCCGACCTGCTGCGCACTCCCATTGTGGTGCTGTCGAACAACGATGGCTGCGTGATCGCTCGCTCCGCCGACGCCAAGCCCTACGTGAAAATGGGCGCGCCGTACTTTCAAATCAAACACGATCTCAAACGCTGGGGCATTGTCCCGTTTAGCAGCAATTACGCCCTCTACGGCGACATGAGCGAACGTGTGATGAGCGTGATCGAAAGCCTGGTGCCAGCGTTGGAGGTGTACAGCATTGATGAGGCGTTCGCCGATTTGACCGGCATCCCCGGCTCACTGGAACAGCTCGGCCGTGAGGTTCGCGCCCAGGTCTTACAGAGCACCGGCATTCCCACAGGCGTGGGCATCGCCACCACCAAGACCTTGGCCAAACTCGCCAATCATGCCGCCAAACGCTGGCACCAGCAGACCGGTGGCGTGGTGGATCTGCGTGATCCAGAGAAGCGCGACAAGCTGCTCAAGGTGACCCCGGTGGGTGAGGTGTGGGGCATCGGTCGCAAGCTCACAACTCACTTGCAAGGCATGAACATCACCACGGCTTGGCAACTGGCCCAGGCGGATGCGGCGCTGATCCGTAAGCAGTTCAGCGTGATTGTCGAGAAAACCGCCCGCGAACTGCGCGGCACCCCATGCCTGGGGCTGGATGAGGCGGTGACCACCAAGCAGGAGATCTGCTGCAGCAGAATGTTTGGCCAGCGCCTGAAAGCGATTGCCCCCATCCGCGAGGCGGTGGCCACCTATGCCGCCAGGGCCTGCGAAAAGCTGCGCAGGCAAGGCTCGTTGTGCAAGCAGGTGAGGGTGAGTATCCGCACCGGTATGTTCAATCCGGACGAAGCCAAGTACGCCAAAGGCATCATCTGCGAGCTGCCTTATCCCACCGATGACACCCGCCTGATTACCAAGGCCGCCACTGCCGGTTTGCAGCATGTGTTCAGAGACGGCTACGCCTACAGCAAAGCCGAAATCATGCTGCTCGATCTGCGTCAGCGCGGCGAGTTTACCGACGACATGTTCGCCACCACCCAGCCGGCCGCTGCCGAGCAGGTGATGGCTGTGCTTGATCAGATCAATCGCAAATGGGGCAGGGGCACGTTGCGGCCTGCGGGTGTGCCGGCAGCGCCGGAATGGGCGATGCAGCGGGAGATGATGAGCCCAAGCTACACCACCAACTTCAGTGAGTTGTGGTCGGTGAGAGCCAAGTAGTGGACGTGGATGTTAAGCGTCGCGCATTGATCGGTCGTCGGTCCAACCCCCTGATTAGGTGGCTCTACAAACGTGGGCTTGATCCAGGGGTTGCTTGGATCAGGCTTCGGTTATGGGTTTATTTTATTTTGGTTATAAATAAATAATTTCTTATTCTTTTTAATAAGTATTTTCCGTCTCTACACTTCCCTCCATCAACGTCTCTGGAGGGTGTGTCATGCGCAGCCAAGCTATCCGCTATCTGATTTTGCCGGGCTGGCAGGGCTCACCCGCAGACCATTGGCAGAGTCACTGGCAGCAAAGCTTGCCGACGGCTAGCCGGGTCGAGCAGTTCGATTGGGATAATCCTGATCCACGCGAGTGGGTCGCCAGTCTTGATCGACGTTTGGCTGAGGCCAGCACACCGACCATTCTGATTGCCCACAGCCTGGGCTGCATCACCGTCGCGCGTTGGGCGGCGCAGGCCAGTAGCCATGCCTTGCAGCGTGTGCGGGGCGCTTTGCTGGTGGCGCCGGCCGATGTCGAACGTCCGGGTTGTCCGCAGGAACTGCGTAGTTTTGCGCCGATTCCGTGCCAATCACTGCCGTTTCCTACTCGTGTGGTGGGCTCGGATAATGATCCGGCCGCATCGGTGCCGCGGGTGCTTGAGTTGGCCCAGCAGTGGGGCAGCGAGGTCGCCATTCTGCCTGGGGCCGGGCATATCAACGTGAAGTCGGGCTTCAGCCACTGGGAGCTGGGTTTCGCCTATCTGTTCCGCCTGCAAAGTCAGGTCGAGCAGCACGCCAAGCGCCGCGCCTGAAACAACTACCCGGTTGTACCGGGACCTCAACATTACTGAACCGCTTGCCCCATTTGGGCGCGAGCCGTTCACCTATTTCTTGTGCTAGGAGAGGGATCATGAGCCAGCACTTTCAAACATCACCGGCATTTCTCAGCTTCGCCGATGCCGAGCGCAGCCCTTTAAGCATTCGTGCGCGGGCGTTGGTGTTTTTCGACCCGCGTTCCAAACGCCTGCTTCACCAACTGGAGGAACTGGCGGCGACCAGTTTTGCAGTGCTGATTCAGGGCGATATGGGCACCGGCAAGGAATTGTTGGCGCGGCAGATTCATCAGCGCAGTGAGCGCGCAGGGCTGTTTGTGGCGGTCAATTGCGGCGCCATCAGCAAGCAGTTTGCCGAGGCCGAGTTGTTTGGCCATGCCGGCAGCCGTGGCGCCTCCGCCAGTAGCCGGGCGGGCTGGTTTGGCTCGGCCAATGGCGGCACCTTGTACCTGGATGAAATCGGTGACCTGTCCTTGCCGTTACAAGGCAAGTTGCTGGCGGCCCTGGAAAACCATGAGGTTACTCGGGTCGATGCCCTGCAGCCGACGCCGGTCAATGTGCGCCTGGTGGCGGCCACCAGCATTGATCTGGCCCAGGCGGTGCTGGTCGGTAAGTTTGATCAGCGCCTGTATCACTACCTCAATGAGGGACGCCTGGATCTACCGCTTCTGCGCGAGCGGCCGGCGGATATCCTGCCAATGGCGGAGTACTTCCTCGGCTTGTACGCCCAGCGCCTCGATCTGCCGATCCCGCAGATCAGTGCGCAGGCCCAATTAGCCTTGGAGACGTACGGCTGGCCCGGCAATACCCGGGAGCTAGAAAACGTCATGCACTTTGCCCTGTTGGTAAGCGGTGCGGAGATCCTTGAAGAACACCTGAAATTCTCCCTGCCGGGGGAGACCTCGCTGCAGCGCATCGAGCAACACTTGGATCAGCTTGTGCAGGACGGTGATGCTGCTGTGTTGCAGCAATTGGCCGCCTTGTTCAGTCGCGGTGTGCAGTCGGTGGCAGAGGCAGCGCGTGCACGGTCAAAAGTAAAGTAGTCCTGGATAGGCAGGTGGGCTGATTCGCACCTGCCTGAACGCCACGTGCGGATAACCGCTGCGCAGCTGTCACTGCCATGGATTGCCGGGGGTAGCGAGGCCATCTTCAATGGCGCTCGATGCCATGCTGCCGTGGCGGGCCTGAATCACCAGGTAGTTGAGTGGCTGGTCGTCGGTATTGCGCCAACAGCGTTGTCCTTCCGGTGCCACCCGGATCACTGAACCCGGCCCTACCGGCACACTGCGGTCATCCACGCAAAACTCGCCGGCGCCGCTGAGAAAGAAATACACCTCTTCGTTGAGCCTGTGGGTATGGGTGAACGGCATGGAGACGCCTGCGGGCAGCGAGTTGATGGAGATTTCCATCCCGCTCAGCCCAAGCGCTTCTTTGAGGAAGTGCTTGCCCTTGGCTGGCCTTGGTAGCAGAGGATGGGCAAACAGGTAGTTCATCCACTGCTGCGGTTCGCCCACTTCGACACAGGACATGTTCTGCTCGGTATTCATCGGCTTTTCCTCGTTGCGACTTGGGTATGGAGAAACAGATCACTGCCCACTGACGTGTGCGGTCAGTGCTGGGGTGAGGCCTTGCCGGGCAATGTCATTGAGCATCTGGTGGGTCTGCTTGAGGTTGCCGGTCGCACTGCCAGCCTGCAGTTGTTCGGCTTGGGCAAACCAGCTGTAGGCATATTGAGCATGGCTCAGTGCCTGTGCGGGCTCGGCTGCAGCCGCTTCGAGGTGGCACTGGCCAATGCCGAGCGCCAGGCGGCTGTCGATCAATTCGGGCTCGATTTCGGTGGTCAGGCAGTACGGCTGTGCCGCCGAAACGGGAAATGCAGCACTGACGGCGATCGCGGCCGCCAGACTCACAGACAGTAGTGGGCTCATGGTGATTGCTCCTTGGGTTTGACGTTTGTGGCATCTGGTTCCATGATGGAACCTGGGATCGACATTAGGTTTCATAACAGAACCTGTCAAGGCCTTTAGCGCCTTGCCGCTGGAATCATCCGACCGTCAGGACAGCCCCATGGAAAGAGTGTGTTTCGAAGACCGCAATTGCTCGATCGCCCGCGCCCTGGATGTGCTGGGTGATTGGTGGAACGTGCTGATCATCCGCGAGGCGCTGTGGGGCACCTGCAAGTTCGATGAGTTTCAGCGTCATCTCGGGATGTCCAAGAGCATTCTGTCGAAGCGCCTGAAGCTGCTGCTGGAGCACGAGATTCTGGAAAAACGCAGCCAGGGCAGCAGCGTTGATTACCACCTCACTGCCAAAGGCCGTGAGGTGCAGGCGGTCATCGTCAGCCTGCTGCAATGGGGTGACCGCTGGTATCCGCAAGCCGAAGGCCCGCCTGTAGTGCTGGTCAACCGGCAGACGCGCGTGCCGCTGGCGCCGCTGTGTTTTCAGGATGAAGAGGGCACGCCGTTGGCGTTGGCCGATATCGGCCTGAGTGCAGGCCCTGGTGCCAATGAGGAAACCCGCGAGCGCATCAAGCAGATCCAGCGCGCCCATGGGCGCAGCTGATTTCGCCGACGTTCACTCCTGACTCAAGCCACTGGCCACGAATTCGACGCACAGGCGCTGGCGAAGAAGTCGACCAGCCAGCGTATGACGGCAGCGTTTGCTGACATGACCTGCGCTACGGTTATTGCAGACCGTGTTTTTTTACCTTGTCGAACAGGGTGGTTTTGGCCATGCCCAGGGCCACGCTGGCTTGGCTGAGGTTGCCCTGATGACGTTCAAGCGCACTGCTGAGCAGGTTCTTCTCGAACGCTTCGACCGCCTCGGCGAATGATGGGCCGGCGTTTTCCAGAGCTTGCTCGCCCTTTTTAAACAGCGGCAAACCAAGGGCGAAGCGCTCGGCGACGTTGCGCAGTTCGCGGACATTACCCGGCCAGTCATGGGCTAACAGCTTGGCCAGGCTCTGCCGGTCGAGCTCAAGGGCGCTGCGGTCAAAGCGCAGCGCCGCCTGCTGGGCGAAGTGCTCAAACAACAGCGGGATATCTTCGCGGCGTTCGCGCAGCGGCGGCAGCTCCAGGGTGACCACGTTCAGGCGGTAATAAAGGTCGCTGCGAAATTGTCCGGCTTTGCCCAGTTCATCCAGGTCGGCCTTGGTGGCGGCAATCACTCGGCAGTCGACGCTCACGCTCTGGTTCGAGCCGAGGCGTTCCAGGCTGTGTTCCTGCAGCACCCGCAGCAGTTTGATTTGCAGACTGAGGGGCATGCTTTCGATTTCATCAAGAAACAGGCTGCCGCCGTTGGCGTGCTCGATCTTGCCGATCCGGCGTTTGCCGGCGCCAGTGAAGGCGTTGGCCTCGTGGCCGAAAATCTCGCTTTCGAACAGGTTTTCCGGCAGACCGCCGCAGTTGAGGGCCACGAATTGCTGGCTCTTGCGTCGGCTGAAGTCGTGCAGGCAGCGCGCGACCAATTCCTTGCCAGTGCCGGTTTCGCCCTCGATTAGCACATTGGCGGAGGTGTCGGCGACGTTGGCGATCAATTCACGCAGCGCCTGCATGGCCGGCGAACGGCCCAGCAGACGCTCGGCCAAGTCCTGAGTGCCGCTGAGCTGGCGGCGCAGTTGCGCCACCTCGCGGGCCAGGCGCCGTTGTTCGAGGGCGCGGCGGGTGACGTCGACCAAACGCTCCGGGGAAAAGGGTTTTTCCATAAAGTCGTAGGCGCCATCACGCATGGCACCGACCGCCATGCTGATATCGCCGTGGCCGGTGATCAACACCACCGGCAGGCTGCGGTCGCGGGCCTTGAGTTGGGCCAGCAGTTGCAAGCCGTCGATGCCGGGCAAGCGGATATCGCTGATGACAATCCCGGCGAAGTTATCGCCGATCTGCTGCAGGGCCTCTTCGGCACTGCCGACGCCGATGCTGGAAATGTCTTCCAGGCTCAGGGCTTGCTGGCAACCGAGGAGTACATGGGGGTCGTCTTCGACGATCAGGACGCTGAGGGGCTCATGCATCGGTAGGGGGCTCGACGGGGGAAGGGGTGGCCAGCGGCAGGCACAGCTCAAAGGCCGTGCCACCTGCTTCAGGATACTGCACCGCCAGACTGCCGGCGGCGGCCACGGCCAGGCTGGCTGATAAGGTCAGGCCCAGCCCGAGGCCTTGTTCGCCCGGTTTGGTGGTGAAAAAGGGCTCGAACAAATGTTTGCGCAACGCCAGTGGAATGCCTGGGCCGTTGTCGCGCACCTGCAGGCGATAGACGCCGTCGGCGGCTTGACCGCTGAGCCACAGCTGGCGCTCGGGCTGCGCCTGCATGGCGTCGAGGGCGTTGACCAGTAGGTTGACCAGAATTTGCTCCAGGCGCGTCTGGTCGATGGCCAGGCGCGCATCGGCGAAGTTGGTATGCAACTGCACGGGGGTCTGTTGCAGGCGACCCTGGAGGAGAAACAACGCCGCATCCATGGCCTTGCCCAGTTGTGCCTCGCCGCCGTCATCGGCGCGGCGGGCGAAGGCGCGCAGGCTGGCGGTGATGCGACCCATGCGGTCGACCAATTGGTTAATCGTGGCGAGGTTGCTGGTGACCGTGTCCAGGGCGCCGCGCTGGAGGAAGCGCATGGTGTTGCCGGACAGGGTGCGCAAGGCCGCCAGCGGTTGGTTGAGTTCGTGGGCGATGCTGGTGGACAGCTGGCCGATGACCGCCAGTTTGCCCGCCTGCACCAGGCTGTCCTGGGCTTTGCGCAGAGTTTCTTCGGCTTGCCGGCGTTCACGAATCTGCGCCTTCAGGCGGTCGTTGCTGGCGCGTAGCGAGCGGGTGCGCTCGGCAATTTTGCGCTCCAGGTGATCGTTGGCTTGCTGCAGCGCTTCGCGGGCCGCCAGGCGGGTGGCGATGACCTTGCGTCGCTGGTTCCAGGCAATCAGCAGAAAGGCCAGCAGGGCCACCGCCACCGCAGCCAGTACGCCTTGGCTGATGGCCTGGCGGCGCACATCCTGCAGCGGTGAGAGCAGGGTGAAGCTCCAGGGCGAGGCCTCCAGGCGACGGGTTTGGGCCAGGTAGCTGACGGCTTGGGTCGGATCGTTCTGGGCCGTGTTGGCCGCCAGGGTGAGCAGTTCGGTGTTGCTGTCCAGCGGCTGGCGCGCCAGAGGTTGCAGCGCGTCCAGGCGGGTCCAGTGGTATTGCAGGCTACTGGCCAGGCTGGTGCGGGTCTGTTCGCTCAAGGGACGAATGGATTTGAGGCGCAAGGCGGGGTCGCTGGAGAGGATGATGATGCCGTTCTCGTCGCTGACATACGCCTGCAGGCGCGCGCGGGCCCAGCGTTGCTCGATGGGTTCGAGGCGCACCTTGACCACCGCCACGCCGATGATTTTGTCGCGTTGGCGCAGGCCGTGGGCCAGGTAATAGCCGGGCTCGCCGGTGGTGCTGCCGACGCCGAAGAAGCGTCCCGGCTTACCCTGCACGGCATCTTGGTAATAGGCACGAAAGGACAGGTCCTCGCCCTGGAAACTGTCGGCGTCGCGCCAGTTGCTGGTGGCCTGCACGCGGCCGCCGAGATCGAGCAGAAAGATCGCCCGGCTGCCGCTGCGGCGGTTGAGGCCTTCGAGGTAGCGATTGACCTTGAGGCGCCGAGCTTCGCTGGGGTTGAGCAACAGTTGGCTGACGCCGGACTCCAGTTCCAGCAGGCTGGGCAGGTAGGTGTGGGTGCTGATTTCGCTTTCCAGCGCGCGGGCATGTAGGCCCAGTTGACGTTCGCCGCTGTCAGTGAGGGCGGCGATGGCGAATTTTTCGCTGATCAAATAGCCCGCGTAGCCGCAGCCGAGCACCAGCAGGAGCATCAGCACAGTCAGCAGCAGGTGACGTAGCAGGCGTGGTTTCACGGTCAGGGCGGGCGGGACGGCGCGAAGGCTGGAGGAGGGGCATTGCATCACAGTCATCCTAGGCTGACCAGTTGTGCGCGGCGAGCGGCGCCCCGCACAAGGCGGGAAGCCGCTGTCGCGCGGTCACACGGATCAGTGCTGGAGGATTTTGGCGAGGAACTGCTGGGCACGTTCGGAGCGCGCCGAAACGTCGCCGAAGAACGCCTCCTTGGCGCAGTCTTCGACGATCTGCCCGCGGTCCATAAAGATCACCCGGTCGGCGACCTTGCGCGCAAAGCCCATCTCGTGGGTCACGCACATCATGGTCATGCCTTCCTGGGCCAACTGCACCATGACATCCAGCACCTCGTTGACCATCTCCGGGTCGAGGGCCGAGGTCGGCTCGTCGAACAGCATCACGATCGGGTCCATGGCTAGGGCGCGGGCAATGGCCACGCGTTGCTGCTGGCCGCCGGAGAGTTGGCCAGGGTGTTTGTGGGCATGGGCCAGCAGGCCAACGCGGTCGAGCAGTTTGAGGCCCTTTTCCGTGGCGTCGGCCTGGCTGCGACCGAGCACCTTGATCTGCGCGATGGTCAGGTTTTCGACGATGCTCAGGTGCGGGAACAGCTCGAAGTGCTGGAACACCATGCCGACCCGCGAGCGCAGCTTGGGCAGGTCGGTTTTAGGGGCGGCGATCGAGGTGCCGTCGACTACCACGTCGCCTTGCTGGAAAGCTTCCAGGGCGTTAACGCACTTGATCAGGGTCGATTTGCCGGAGCCGGACGGGCCGCACACCACCACCACTTCACCCTTGTTGACCTGGGTGCTGCAGTCGCTCAGCACCTGGAAGTCCCCGTACCACTTGTTGACGTTCTGGATGGAAATCATACGGCTAACCTCTTGTGCAGATGCTTCACCAGCAGGGAGGCGGAGAAGCTGATGGCGAAATACACCAGACCGGCGAAGATCAGGAATTCATGGGGTTGGCCGATGATGTCGCCACGCGAGCGGGCGGCGTTGAGGAAGTCCATCAGGCCGACGGTGTACACCAGTGAGGTGTCCTGGAACAAAATGATGCTTTGCTGCAGCAACAACGGGGTCATCTTGCGAAACGCCTGGGGCAGGATGATCAGACGCATGCACTGGCCATAACTCATGCCCAGGGCTTGGGCGGCGCCCAGTTGGCCCTTGGGAATGGCCTGGATGCCGGCCCGGACGATCTCGCAGAAATACGCCGCCTCGAACATCACAAACGCCACCAGGCATGAGCTGAAGGCGCCCACTGGGGTGTCTTCGCCAGTGATCCAGCGCAGGATGAACGGCACGGCGAAATAGAACCAGGTGATCACCAGCAGCAGCGGAATGGAGCGGAAGTAGTTGACGTAGGCGCCGGCCAGGTTGGCGATCCACGGCCTTGATGACAGGCGCATCAGCGCCAGCAGGGTGCCCAGTACTACACCGCCCAGCACGCCGAGGGCCATCAGCTGCAGGGTCATCTGCATGCCTTCCCACAAGCCGGGCAGGGCCGGCACTATCGCGCTGAAGTCCATTATTTGCCTCCTGCGGCGAGCAGGCCGGGCACCGCCACGCGGCGTTCAATCACGCGCATCAGCAGCATCAGGCTCATGTTCAGGGTGAAGTAGATCAGCGTGGCCAGGGTGAAGGCCTCGAACAGGTTGGCGCTGAATTCGGCGCTCTGTTTGGTTTGCGCCATCAGCTCCATCAGGCCGATCAGCGACGCCACCGAGGAGTTTTTGAAGATGTTGAGGAACTCCGACGTCAGCGGCGGAATGATGATCCGGTAGGCTTGTGGCAGCAGCACGTAGGCGTAGATCTGCGGCAGCTTGAAACCCATGGCGCGGGCGGCGCCGAGCTGGCCCTTGGGCAGCGCTTGGATGCCCGTGCGCACCTGCTCGCAGACCCGCGCGGCGGTGAACAGGCCGAGGCACACGACCACGCTGATGTAGGCTGACGTAGCAGGATTGAGGTCCTGCTTGAACCACAGCTCCAACGGCTCTGGCAGCAGGTCGGGGACCAGGAAGTACCAAAGAAACAGCTGCACCAGCAGCGGCACGTTGCGGAAGATTTCCACATAGGTGGTAGCCATGCCGGCCACCCAGCGGTTGGGCACAGTGCGCAGCACGCCCAGTAGCGAACCCAGCAGCAGGGCGATAACCCAGGCGGCCAGGGCAATGGCGATGGTCCAGCCGAGACCGCTGACAAACCAGTCCAGGTAGATTTCGCTGCCAATCCCGGTGGGCTTGAAAAACATCGCCCAGTCCCAGTTGTAATTCATGGCGTTTTCCATCGGATGAGGCAAAGGGCGAACACCGGCGCCGGGCGCAGTGGCCCACAGTCACGGGTAGCGACTGGACGCGGTGTTCATTCGGGGGGAGACCGTTCGGCGCGTTAACGCCGCGCGGTTGGCCAGCGCAGGCGCCCCTTGTGAAGGCGCCGCGCGGACCCCGTCAGAGCTGTTCGGCAGCCTTGTCGGTGGGGTTGGCGATGAGCTTTTGCAGCTCGGCGCTCATGGGGAAGTTCAGGGTCAGGCCTTTGGGCGGCACCGGCTGTTGGAACCAGGTGGCGTAGATGGCGTGAATATCACCGGAACTGAAGGTGTTGCTGATGGCGCGGTCAACCACCTGTTTAAAGGCCAGGTCGCCCTTGCGCAGCATGCAGCCATAGATTTCAAAGGATTGTGGCGTGCCGACTACGGCCCAGTCAGCGGGCTTCTTGGCCTTGGCCATTTCACCGTAGAGCAGGGCGTCATCCATCATAAACGCCACGGCGCGGCTGGATTCGAGCATCAGGAAGGATTCGCCGTGGTCCTTGGCCGAGATGATGTTCATGCCCATCTGCTGGTCGGCGTTCATGGCCTTGAGCAGGCGCTCGGAGGTAGTGCCGGCGGTGGTCACCACGTTCTTGCCCTTGAGGTCGGCAAAGTCGCTGACGCCGCTGGTCTTCTTGGTCAGCAGGCGGGTGCCGACCTCGAAAATGCCGACGGAGAAATCCACCTGCTGTTGGCGCTCGACGTTATTGGTGGTGGAGCCGCACTCGAGGTCCACGGTGCCGTTCTGCACCAGCGGGATACGGGTCTGTGAGGTGACCAGGTTGTAGCGCACTTTAAGCTCGGGCATGCCCAGCTCCTGCTTGATCGCTTCGACGGCTTTCAGTTGCAGGTCGTGGGAGTAACCCACTGGTTGGCGCGGGTCATTGCCCAGGTAGGAAAACGGAATCGAGGCATCGCGATGCCCGAGGGTGATGGTGCCGCTGTCCTTGATTTTTTTCAGGGTGCCGGTGAGTTCGGCAGCCTGCAGGGATGTCGACAACAGGGCAGCGGTAATGGCTGCACCCAGCAAATGGGGGACGATGCGCATGAGTCTTTTCCTCGGCTTATTGTTGTAGGGGCAATGCGACCAGGCGCCTGAGTCGAGTCAGGCACTGATGCTTGCTGGATTACCTAAGAGCAGAAACTGTGCCAGTGATTTTGTTTTTGATTTGTTTTTTAACTCATTGAAAATAAACAATTATTTTTATCTTTTAGAGGCGGTCTGACGTCGACTTGTTCGGGATGTCGAATAGCGGCCTGGGTGGCGTTCGGTTTTCCGAATGTGGGGGGGTGGGCCAGGCCGGCCAAAGGTCTGGAATGGGCGCCGTGCCTGATTGATTTACTTCTGCGGGCCACAGTCCTTATGCTCGCGGTCCTCTGGCCGTGCCTGTGCATGGCGAAATCACTCAGGATGTCGTCATGCTTATCGTCCATCACCTGCAAACGTCGCGCTCGCAGCGCATTCTCTGGCTGCTCGAAGAGCTGGGCGTGCCTTATGAGCTGAAAATCTACGCGCGCAACCCGCTGACCCGTCTGGCACCGGCAGAGCTCAAAGCCGTGCACCCGCTGGGTAAGTCGCCGGTGATCAGCGATGACGGCGAAGTGGTGGCCGAGTCGGCAGCCATCATCGAATACCTGGTGGAAACCTACGGCCATCTGGCCGGCGCCGAGCTGGCTGGCCTGCAGCCCGCCCTGGGTACGCCAGAACACCGCCAGTGCCGCTTCTGGATGCACTATGCCGAAGGCTCGCTGATGAACTGGTTGGTGATGACGCTGGTGTTCACGGTAATTCCCACCCAGCCGATGCCCTTTTTCGTGCGACCGATTGCCCGTGTGTTGTGCGGCAAGGTGCAGGCCACGCTGATCGAGCCCAACTTGCAGAGTGCCCGCGACTTTATTGAGCAGCATCTGGCTGAGCACACCTGGTTTGCCGGCGAGCAGCTGTCGATGGCCGACTTCCAGATGAGTTTCGCGGTGGAGGCCTTGTTGTCGCGGGGCACCGAGGCGGCACGCTATCCGCATATTTGCGCTTACAACGCGCGCATGCAGGCGCGTCCGGCCTACCAGCGGGCTCTGGCCAAAGGCGGCCCGGTGATCGCCAGCTAAGCTGGCTCGCTGAAACGCAACAGGCCCCGCATTGCGGGGCCTGTTGCGTTTCAGCTGCTGGCGTTTATTCGGTCAGCGGCTTGCCTTTGCCTTTTGGCGCAAAGCGCGCCGCCAGGCCCATGGAGGCGACTACCAGGCGCTGGTACAAGGCCGGCAGCAGGCGCTGCATCAGGTCGCTGGCGATGGCGTCGCCACCGATCAGAATCCGCCGCTTGTTAGCCAGCACGCCATTGATGATGACCTTGGCGGCCTGTTCTGGCGTGGTACGCAGCAACTGGTCATTGAATTGCTGGCGCGCCTGGTTGGCGTCCTGGCCGGTTACGCTGGCCAGGCTGTCGTTCATTCGCGCGGTGATGGCGATATTGGTCTTGATCCCGCCAGGGTGCACGCAGCTGGCGGAAACGCCACAGGCGGCCATGTCCAGCTCCTGGCGCAGCGATTCGGTAAAGCCGCGCACGGCAAACTTGCTGGCGTTGTAGGCGCTCATGCCGGGCTGGGCGAACAGGCCGAAGATGCTCGACGTGTTGACGATATGGCCCTCACCAGTGCTTTTCAGGTACGGCAGGAACGCCTTGGTGCCGTTGACCACGCCCCAGAAGTTGATGCTCATCACCCACTCGTAGTCGGCGTAGTCATTGCCTTCCACGGTGCCGCCCTGGGCGACGCCGGCGTTGTTGAAGATGGCATTGACCTGGCCGTATTCAGCCATCACCTGGTCGGCCCAGGCTTGCACCGCGTCACGGTCAGCGACGTTGACCAGGGCCTCGCTGGCCTTGACCCCAAGCTTGCGTACCAGCTCGGCGGTTTCCTTAAGGCCGGCGCTGTTCACATCCGACAGGGCCACGTGGCAACCCTGGCGCGCCAACCCGAGGGCCAGGGCGCGGCCGATACCAGAACCTGCGCCAGTGATGGCGGCAACTTTATTCTCGAACGATTTCATGCACTGACCTCGGTGATGGTTTGGCTGGCGATGGCGAATTTCTGCGCCGGGTGGGCGGGGCTCAAACGACTGAAGTGGTAGGCCGCCGGGTCAAAGTTACGGGTGAGCAAACGGTAGCGCCAGGTGAAACCGGGCCATACCGTGCAGTTGCGGCCGCTGACCGGGTGCAGGTACCAGCTGTTGCAGCCGCCGGCATTCCATACGGTTTTGCCCAGGCTGTTCTGGATCTTGCCGTTGAAGGCGTCCTGAGCTTCGCGCTTGGGCTCGAGGCTGGCCAGTTGGCGGTTGTTGAGCAAGTTGAGGGCGCCGAGGATGTAGTGAATCTGCGACTCGATCATGTACACCATCGAGTTGTGGCCCAGCCCGGTGTTCGGCCCCATGAGGAAGAACAGGTTGGGGAAGCCAGCGGTCATGGTGCCTTTGTAGGCCTCAGGGCCTTCCGGCCAGGTGTCCAGCAGGTCGACGCCATCGCGGCCAAACAGCACGTTGCGTGGCAATGGGTCGCTTGGGGTGAAGCCGGTGCCGAAGATGATGGCGTCGATTGGCCGTTCCTGGCCGTCGCTGGTGACGATGCTGTTGGCGCGGATCTCGCGGATGCCGTCGCTGATTACGTTGACGTTGGCCTGGGCCAGCGCCGGGTAGTAATTGTTGGAGATCAGTACGCGTTTGCAGCCCATGCGGTAATTAGGGGTGACCTTGGCACGCAGTACCGGGTCTTTGATCGAGCGCTTGATAAAGCCTTTGCTCACCCACTCGGCCACTTTCATGATCCGCGGGGCCATGGCAAAACCGATCACGCGGCTTTCCAGCAGGCCATAGATCAGGCCGCGCCAGGCTTTTTGCAGTAGCGGCAGGCGCTGGAAGCGGTTGCGTTCGCGGGCGCTGATCTCGCGGTCCGGTTTGGGCATGATCCACGGCGCGGTGCGTTGATAGAGGTCTAGTTGGGCGACCTGCTTTTGCAGCTCTGGCACGAACTGAATGGCCGAGGCGCCGGTGCCGATCACCGCCACGCGTTTGCCCTTGAGGTCGTAATCGTGGTTCCACTGCTGGGAGTGGAACATCGCACCTTTGAAGGTTTCGACGCCATTCAACTGTGGAATCGAGGCGGTCGACAGGGCGCCCATGCCGGAAACCACGAATTGAGCGGTGAAGTGCTGGCCGCTGGCGTCTTCGATCAGCCACAGCTCGCGGTTTTCATCCCAGCGCAGGCTGCGGATTTCGGTGCCGAGCAGGGTTTTGTCCTGCAGGGCGTATTTGTTCCAGCAGCCCTCGAGATAGCTTTTGATCTCTGGCTGCGGTGCGAACATGCGCGTCCAGTTCGGGTTGGGCTCGAACGAGAACGAGTACAGGTGCGACTGCACATCGCAGGCGCAGCCTGGATAATGATTGACGCGCCAGGTGCCGCCGACGCCAGACTCCTTTTCAAACAGCAGGAAATCGTTCTCGCCTTGCTGTTTTAGGCGAATTGCCATGCCCAAGCCGGAAAATCCGGTGCCGATGATGGCGATCTTGCAATGGCGGGTGGGCAGGGGGGCTGCAGGTGCGTTCATGACCAGACTCCTGTTATCGTTATGGCTGGCGTATACAAGTGTCTACCAATGTAGACGAGTGTATACTTGCCGGCAAGCGGCCTCACGGCAAGCCAACTTTAGGTAGGGTTATGGACGCAGAACTAGAAGATGTGCCCGCACGTCAAAAAGCCACTGAGGCTCCGGGCAAGCGCCAGTTGATGGCGGCGGCACTGCGTTTGAGTTCAACCAGTCGCAGCCTTAGCAGCCTTGGCTTGCGCGAGCTGGCCCGTGAGGCGGGTTTGAACCCCAATACGTTTTACCGGCACTTTCGCGATGTCGATGATTTGGGCATGGCCCTGATCGATGATATTTCCAGCCAGCTGCGCCAGCCGCTACGGGACCTGCGGCGTGAGGCTGCGGCGCGGGCGGCCTGCTGCGATCTGTTGCGCCAGCCACAGTTGTTCGGCATCGATCTGCAGCGTGGCCGGCGGGTGACCCACGAAACCGTGCAGTTGTTCTTCGACTTTGTTGATCAGCACCCCAGCGTGTTCATCATTGGCGTGCGCGAGCTGCATGGCTCATCACCGGTGTTGCGCCAGGCGCTGGTCAAGGTGATGGATGAGTTCGCTGAGGACATGGCGATCGACTTGCTTGAGTTTAATCTGCTGCCAGACAACCTCGATCAAGGCAAAGTGCGGCAGATTTCTGCCCTGGTCAGTCATGGTCTGTTTAACCAGGCGCTCGATTACCTTGCCCAGCCAGAGCGCAAAATGGCGATAAGGGCGCTGGCCGAAGAGCAGATCATCATGCAATTTACCGGTGCTGCCGTGCTGCAGAGCCTTGGTTTATTGCAACTGCCGGAAAGTTAATCGGCGTGATGTTAGAGGGGCTGTGGCGCCGGGTCAGGCACACAGCCAGGCGGGGCATAGCTGCTGCGCCCGCAGCAATAAGCCATAGCCCAGGAACAGCAAAGGCCAGGCCAGCAACGGGCCAAACACTGCGCGCCAATACCAGGCGTGGGGGATAAACCCCACGCCATGGACGAAGCCGCCAGCCACTCCAAGCATCACCAGCATCAGCAGGTTGTGGCTGTAGTGGCCGTTGGCATCCAGCATGGCGGCGGGGTGAATCAGCAGCAGCAAAGCCAGCGGGCTGGCCAGCAGTAACGACAGGCTGCGTGCCCAGCCGCTGTGCAGCCAGTGGCGGGGGTCAGTCGTCAACCGCCGGCTCCTTGTCCAGGTCCTGGGTGGCCTCCAACCACAAGGCGTTGATGATGCCAAAGCTGCAGGCGAGCAATACGCCGAGAATCCAGGTGAAATACCACATGTGCGTAACCCTCAATCAATCTGCGATCAGTACAGCCCGTGACTGTTGCCTTCGATCTGTGCGGTGGTGACCTTGCCCCACATCTTCACGTAGCCCCACAGCGTGTAGCAGAGGATCAGCGGAATAAAGATGCAGGCGGCGACCAGCATGATGCCCAGGGTCTTGTGGCTGGATACCGCATCCCAGACGGTCAGGCTTGAGGCCGCGTCGATGCTGGAGGGCATGATGAACGGGAACAGGGCAAAACCGGCGGTGCACAGGGTGCCGGTGATGGCCAGGCTGGAGCCGACAAAGGCCAGCCCTGCGCGTTGGCCTGAGGCTGCAGCCAGCGCCAGCAGAGCACCGAGGATGCCGCCCAGCGGTGCCAGTTGGCTCAGTGGGTAGGTGGTGTAGTTAGCCAGCCAGCCCGGGTTGCCCGTGACGACGCTTTTGCTTAGCGGGTTGAGGCCAACATTGGCATCGAAGCCGGAGCTGATGACCAGTCCCTGAATATTGCCCAGCCACAGCCAGAGGCCGGCGCCGCTGAAACACAGGAGAAACAGCACAGCAAACAGCTGCACCGCGCGGCGACTGCGCCGGGCCACGTCGCCGTCGGTACGCATCATCAGCCAGGTGCCGCCGTGCAACAGCAACATACTCAAGCTGACCAGGCCGGCGAGCAGGCCAAAGGGGCTGAGCAACTGCCAGAAATTGCCCTGATAGCTGCTGCGCAGGGTGCTGTCCAACTCGAACGGCACGCCCAGCAACAGGTTGCCGAAGGCCACGCCAAACACCAGGGCCGGTACCAGGCCGCCCACGAACAGACCCCAGTCCCAGGCCTGACGCCAGCGTGGGTCGTCCAGTTTGCTGCGGTAGTCAAAACCTACCGGGCGCACAAACAGGGCGAACAACACCAGCAACATGGCCCAGTAAAAACCGGAGAAGGAGGCGGCATACACCAGTGGCCAGGCGGCAAACAGCGCGCCGCCAGCGGTAATCAGCCAGACCTGGTTGCCATCCCAGTGCGGGGCGATGGTGTTGATCACCACCCGTCGCTCGCTGTCGGTCTTGCCGACAAAGGGCATCAGGGCGGCGGCGCCAAGGTCGAAACCGTCGGTCAGGGCAAAGCCGATCAGCAAGACGCCAACCAGTACCCACCAGATCAGCTTGAGGCTTTCGTAATCAAACATGGTTCTCTCCTCAGGCAGGCTGCTGTTCGAAGTGATAACGGCCGGTGTGCAGGCTGCTTGGTCCCAAGCGGGCGAACTTGATCATCAGGTACATCTCGATCACCAGCAGCACGCTGTAGAAGGCCAGAAGCGCCAGCAGCGAACCCCAGACATCGGCGGCGCTGATGGTGGACGTGGACAGATGCACCGGCAGTACCTCAGCAATCGACCAAGGCTGACGGCCGTGCTCGGCCACCAGCCAGCCGGTTTGCGCGGCAATCCAGGGCAGCGGCAGGCTGTACAGGGCCCACTTCAACAGCCAGCGCTTTTTCTCTTCATTCTTGCGTGCCGAGGCCCAGAAGGCGCAGATAAACAACCCAAGCATCAAGAAGCCCGAGGCCACCATCAGGCGGAAACTCCAGAACACCGTGGCCACATTAGGAATGGTGTCCAGGGCAGCCTGCTTGATTTGCGCTTCGCTGGCGTCGACGACTGCCGGGGTGTACTTCTTCAGCAGCAGGCCGTAACCGAGGTCTTGTTTGTGCTGATTGAAGGCAGCGAGGTTCTCCGGGGTTTTCTCGCCGCTGCGCAGCTTCTCCAGCAGGGCATAAGCCTTGATGCCGTTGCGGATGCGCACTTCGTGCTGCTTGACCAGGTCCTTGATGCCGGTGACTTCGGTGTCCAGGGAGCGGGTGGCGATGATGCCCATCACGTAGGGGATTTTTACCGCGTAGTCCGTGCGTTGCTCAGCCTGGTTAGGCAGACCAAACAGCGTGAATGCGGCGGGGGCCGGTTCGGTGTGCCACTCGGCTTCGATGGCGGCCAGCTTGGTCTTTTGTACGTCGCCGATCTCATAGCCGGATTCGTCGCCAAGGATGATCACCGAGAGGATCGAGGCCATGCCAAACGCCGACGCAATCGCAAAGGAGCGGCGGGCAAAGCCCAGGTCGCGGCCCTTGAGCAGGTACCAGCTGGAGATCGCCAGGACGAAGACGGCGCCGGTCACATAGCCGGCGGCGACGGTGTGCACAAACTTGACCTGGGCTACCGGGTTGAACAACAGGGCACTGAAACTGGTCAGCTCCATGCGCATGGTTTCAAAGTTGAATTCGGCGCCCACCGGGTTCTGCATCCAGCCGTTGGCGATCAGAATCCACAGCGCCGACATGTTCGAACCGATGGCCACCAGCCAGGTCACGGCCAGGTGTTGCACCTTGGTGAGGCGATCCCAGCCGAAGAAGAACAGGCCGATAAAGGTCGACTCGAGGAAGAACGCCATCAGCCCTTCGATGGCCAATGGCGCGCCGAAGATGTCGCCGACATAGTGGCTGTAATAGGCCCAGTTGGTGCCGAACTGGAACTCCATGGTCAGGCCGGTGGTCACGCCCAGGGCAAAGTTGATGCCGAACAGCTTGCCCCAGAACTTGACCATGTCCTTGTAGACCTGTTTGCCGGTGATGACATACACCGACTCCATGATCGCCAGGATAAACGCCAGCCCGAGGGTCAGCGGCACGAACAGGAAGTGGTACATGGCCGTCATGGCAAATTGCAGACGGGATAGGTCGACGACGGTTTCCGAGATCATCTCGGTGTCTCCTCAATAGCAGGCGAAGGCAGGGTGGCGGCAGGGCGAAGCAAGTGGGCAGCAACCTGGGCGGTGCCATCCGGTGGCACCGTCGGCGCGTCGAACCAGATGTGTTTGATCACCAGCAGCAACACCAGCTTGATCAGCAGGATCGCAGCGAGTTCACGGACCAGAGGAATGCGCCAATGGGATTTTGCAGGTGTTTGCATCGTGGTGACCCTCGGGTGTGCACGGCGCTGTGCATACGGGTACCAGTATTGAAGCAGAGAAATTGGCAAGGGGTGCCGTGGCGTGGTGTCACAGGGAGGTTTTGTCGCAGGGGGAGTGTGGTGGGGGCTGCAGCTGCAGGGCTGCGTTGCGCAGCCCTGCGGTGTTCAGGTGCTTAATGCCTAGCCGTCAAAGCCCAGGCGGGTACGCCAGCGTTTTTCCAGGCGTTGGGTGTCTTGCTGTGCGGGGTGGAAGCCAGGTTTGTAGTACTGCAGATACGGCAGGATCAGGCCGGTGAGATAGCCGTTGCGCGGGCCAAACAAGGTTTTCAGGCCGTAGCCCCAGCTCTTCCAGTTGAACAACTGGCCATCCTTGCGCAGCAGGTCGACCTGGAACCAGGCGATCACGCCGATAAACATGACGGTGCTCAGGGCCATGGTGATGGTGCGAATCCAGTAGCCACCGCCGATGGCCTGGTAGGCATCGTAGGCTACCGATTTGTGCTCGTTTTCCTCGATGGCGTGCCACAGCCAGAGCTTGTACATCTTCTCGTCGTCGATCTGAGTGGTCAGGTCTTCGCGCAGCAAAAGCTGTTCGGCCATGGTCGCGGTGAAGTGCTCAAGGGCGCAGGTGGCGGCCAGGCGCTGCTTTTTCGTGGTGAACTTGGTGATCCACTCCAGCAGCACTTTGATGCGCAGTTCCAGGGTGTGCAGGTCGATCCCATGGGCCTCGGCGTATTCGTTGTAGGTCGCATGCTCCTTGGAGTGCATGGCCTCCTGACCGATGAAGGCGCTGATGTCCTTCTGCAGTTGCGGGTCTTTGATCTCTTCACGCACGGCACGCACGCTGTCGACAAAGAACTTCTCCCCGTAGGGAAACAGGGACGACAGGTTGTTCATGAACTGGGTCATGAACGGGTTGCCGCTCCACCAGTATTTCTTGCCGTCGGCAAAGCTGAAATCCATACGGCGGACGGGGAAGCTGGCCTGGGGAGCAGGGGCTGCGCTGGCGCTGGTCGACATGGCAAAGTCCTCGGTAGTAAGGGTCGCAGACAGTGCGCGACCTTGATTGTTATGGGCTGGTCGAGTGCCTTGGAGAGGCGCGACCGCTGCTCACTACTATTGGATTTACAGGCGATTGCTGCGAGGTCAAATATGGCCAAATGCGCCTAATGCGGGCCAACTTTCGACGGGCGCAGGGCGGCTTGAATGTAGGTTGGGGGCCGTTGGGGCTAGCAGGCAGGTGATGCGAGGGGATGGAGCACGGGTCTGCAGGGCGTAGACCCGTTGACGCAGGCAATCAGCCGTCGAGGTTGCCACCCGCGAGGGCGCAGAGCTCGATCGCATTGGTGATTTCCACTTCCTTGCCTTCGGCAGCCAACAAACCGTTTTGCTGGAAGCGGGTAAACACCCGCGAAACGGTTTCTACGGCCAGGCCGAGGTAGTTGCCGATTTCATTGCGCGACATGGCCAGGCGGAACTGATTGGCGGAGAAGCCGCGAGCACGGAAACGCGCAGACAAGTTGACCAGGAACGTGGCGATGCGCTCGTCGGCGGTTTTTTTCGACAACAGCAGCATCATTTGCTGATCGTCTCGAATCTCGCGGCTCATGATGCGCATCAGTTGGCGGCGTAGCTGGGGCAGCTGCAGGGCCAGTTCGTCTAGGCGGTCAAACGGAATTTCGCATACCGAAGTGGTTTCCAGGGCCTGGGCGGACATCGGGTAAAACTCGCTGTCCATGCCAGACAGGCCGACCAGTTCACTGGGCAGGTGGAAGCCCGTGATCTGTTCTTCGCCGGCATCGGTCACGCTGAAGGTTTTCAGAGCGCCGGAGCGCACTGCGAACACGGAAGCGAAGGGATCGCCCTGGCGAAACAGGAAATCGCCTTTCTTTAACGGACGGCCACGTTTGACGATTTCGTCGAGCGAATCCATATCTTCAGTGTTGAGCGCCAGCGGCAAACACAGTGAGGCCAGGCTGCAATCCTTGCAGTGAGCCTGGGGTAACGCGCGCGCCTTGATGGTCTCGGACATGGACAATTCCTTAGTGTTTACCGGCAATGCCACTAAGGGTAACGCAGCCGCATCTGCAGGACCAGACGGCTGTGCAATCTGTTCAACTAATCAGGATTGGCCAGGCCCCAAAAACGCCACTGAACTAAGGGTTTGATGGCCGTTTTAGATCACTCGGGAGAAGCGCTGAGTGGTCATGTTGCTGAGGTACCGATCAAACAGCATGCACACCGAGCGGGCCAGCAGGCGGCCGGCGGGGCGGATGTCGATGCCCTCGTCGTTCAAGTCGATCAGGCCATCGTTGGCCATTTGCTCCAGTTGCGGCCAGATGTCAGCAAAGTAGCGATAAAACTCAATGTTGAACTGCTTCTCAATAGTGGCAAATTCCAGGCTGAAGGCGCAGATCAGCTGCTGGATCACGGCGCGGCGCAGGCGATCATCGTCATTGCATTGCAGGCCGCGGCAGGTGCTTAGCTGGCCGTTGTCCAGGGACTGTTGGTACAACGCCAGGTCGCTGGTGTTCTGGCAGTAGAGGTCGCCGATCTGGCTGATCGAGGACACGCCAAGGCCCACCAGGTCGCAATGGCCGTGGGTGGTGTAGCCCTGGAAGTTACGTTGCAGGGTGCCGTCTTCCTGAGCGCTGGCCAGCTCGTCATCCGGCAGGGCGAAGTGGTCCATGCCGATGTAGCGGTAGCCGGCAGCGGTGAGTTGCTCGATGCTGCTTTGCAGCATCTGCAGCTTGTCGGCGGGCGCAGGCAGATCGCTGGCGTTGATGCGGCGCTGCGGCAGAAAACGTTCCGGCAGGTGTGCGTAGTTGAACACCGACAGGCGATCGGGTTGCAGGGCGATTACAGCGTCGACGGTGCGGGCAAAGTTTTCCGGTGTCTGCTTGGGCAGGCCATAGATCAGGTCGATATTCACCGAGCGAAACTGCAGGGTGCGTGCGGCCTCAACGATGGCGCGGGTTTGTTCCAGGGTTTGCAAGCGGTTAACGGCTTGTTGCACCTCGGGGTCAAGGTCCTGTACGCCGAGGCTGACGCGGTTGAAACCGAGTTCGCGCAACAGGCCCATGGTCGACCAGTCGGCTTCGCGCGGGTCGATCTCGATGCCGTAGTCGCCGGAGTCGTCATCCAGCAGATTGAAGTGCTTGCGCAGCTTGGCCATCAGCCGACGCAGCTCATCGTGGCTGAGGAAGGTCGGGGTGCCGCCGCCGAAGTGCAGTTGTTCGACCTGTTGCTTGGGGTCGAGGTGGCAACTGATCAGTTCGATTTCTTTTTCCAGGCGCTCCAGGTAGGGCAACGCGCGGCCGCGGTCTTTGGTGATGACCTTGTTGCAGGCGCAGTAGTAGCAAATGTTGGCGCAGAACGGCACATGCACGTACAGCGACAATGGTCGCTGGGCTTTGCGACTATCGCGCAGGGCATGTAGCAGCTCGAACGAGCCGATACCGTCGTGAAATTGCACGGCGGTCGGGTAGGAGGTATAGCGTGGGCCGGCCTGGTCGTAGCGATGAATCAGGTCAGTGTCCCAGCGAATGGCGTCAAGCATGCGGGTGGTCCCAGGTTGGGCAAGCAATGCCGGGAGTCTAAGCAGGCTGGGCTGGAGGCGTTTTGACCTGGATCATGCAGGTGTGGCCTGGGGCGACGCTGATTTAGTGGCCCATCAGCCAGGCCTGGTGCGGGCCGGGCAGGGTCCACAGGCCAAACAGGATCACCAACAGGCCGCCCGCCATGCGCACGCCGCGACGGCGCAGCAGGGCGGTCAGGCGTTCTGCGGCCATGCCGGTGGCCAACAAAACCGGCCAGGTGCCAAGGCCGAAGGCCAGCATCAGTAAACCGCTGTCGAGCGCATCGCCCTGGCTGGCGGCCCACAGCAGGGTGCTGTAGACCAGGCCGCAGGGCAACCAGCCCCACAGGGCGCCCAGCAGCAGGGCGCGCGGCAGGCTGGAGACAGGCAGCAAGCGGCTGGCCACGGGCTGGATATGCCGCCACAGGCCACGGCCGAGGGCTTCGATGCGGGTCAGGCCGCTCCACCAGCCGCCCAGGTACAGGCCCATGCTGATCAGCAGCAGGCCCGCGACGATGCGCAACAGCATGGCCGCCGGGCTGCTGGCCAGGGCCCAGCCGGCCAGGCCAAAGAGCAGGCCGGCGGTGGCATAACTGAGAATGCGCCCAAGGTTGTAAGCCAGCAGCAACTGCAGGCGACGCCCGCGTTGCTCGGGTGGAATGGCCAGGGTCAGGGCGCCCATCAGTCCGCCACACATGCCCAGGCAATGACCGCCACCGAGCAGGCCGAGGATCAGGGCGGAGATTAGCAGTGGGGCCAGGTCAGCCACGCGGGGCATCCTGGTCGTGGTGCTTACCGGCCGCTTCCTCAACGCCCGCCTGGTGCTGGGGGTCTTCGTCGTCGAACAGAATGCTGTGGGCGGGGCCGTCCATGTCGTCGTACTGGCCGCTGTCCACGGCCCAGAAGAACAGCCAGATGGCCAGGGCGACGATGACGATGGCGATGGGGATCATGACGTAGAGAGCGGGCATGGAAACCTCGTGCGGCGCGGGCTTAGGCTGTCTGCGCCAGGGAATGAGCGACCGGCGCTGCCGGGGTGCGAGTCAGGCGCAGGGCGTTGAGCACCACCAGCAGGGAGCTGAGCGACATACCCAGGGCGGCCCAGATCGGCGTCACCCAGCCGAGTGCGGCAAACGGCAGAATCAGGCCATTGTACAGGCAGGCCCAGGCCAGATTCTCGACGATGATGCCGCGCGTGCGGCGGGCCAGGGCAAAGGCTTGCACCAGACTGTCTAGGCGATTGGACAGCAGGACCGCATCGGCGCTAGTTTTCGCCAGGTCGGTGGCCGAGCCCATGGCCACGCTGATGTCGGCGGCTGCCAGTACCGGCACGTCGTTAACCCCGTCACCGAGCATCAATACCCGGCGACCCTGGCTGTGCAGTTGCTGCAAGGCGGCGAGCTTGTCGGCTGGGGTCAGACCGCTGCGGGCGTCAGTGATGCCAAGCTCGGCGGCCACTTGCGCCACCATCGGCGAGCTGTCGCCGGACAGCAGCAGGATCTGCCAGCCACGCTCACGGCAGGCATCGATCAGGGCTGGGGCATCGCTGCGCAGACGGTCATCGAGCACCAGCCAGGCGAGCGGGGCGTGCTCGTCACCGAGTAATAACCATTGCCCCTGGTCGCCGGGAATTATTGGCGTAGGTGTGTTGCTCAGGGCGGCGACGAAGGCCGGTTGGCCGATGCGCAGGCGCTGGCCATTGACCACGCCTTCAAGCCCCAGTCCGGGGTGGCTGTCGACCTGTTCGGCAGCCCAGGGCGCGCGGCCAAAGGCGCGGGCGATGGGGTGCTCGGAGCGATTTTCCAGGGCAGCGGCCAGGCCCAGGCAGTGGTCAGGCGAATCTCCGCCCAGGGGTTGGATCTCACGCAGGGTCAGGCGGCCTTCGGTGAGAGTGCCGGTCTTGTCGAAAATCACTGTATCGATCTGGTTGAGGCCGTCGAGTACATGGCCGCGGGTCAGCAGCAGGCCGAGTTTGTGCAAGCTGCCGGTGGCGGCGGTGAGTGCGGTCGGCGTAGCCAGCGACAGGGCGCAGGGGCAGGTGGCCACCAGCAGGGCGAGGACGATCCAGAAGGCGCGGTCGGGGTCCAGCTGCCACCAGACCAGGCCCACCCCGGCGGCAGTAGCCAGTACGATCAGCAGGAACCATTGGGCAACCTGATCGGCCAACTGGGCCAGGCGCGGTTTTTCCGCCTGGGCGCGTTCCAGCAGGCGGACGATGGCTGACAGGCGCGTGTCGTTGCCCAGGGCTTCGACGACCACGGTCAACGGGCCTTCGACGTTGAGGGTGCCGGCGGTTACCAGATCGCCAACCTGGCGCGGCAGTGGCAGGTATTCGCCGGTCAGCAGCGACTCGTCGATGCTCGACTGGCCGCTGAGGATGCGTCCGTCCGCAGGCAATAGGGCGCCTGGCGGCACCAGAATATGTTCGCCCAGTTGCAGCTCGCTGAGCAGAATGCGCTGGCTTTGACCCTGTTCGTCCAGGCGCAGGCAGGAGGCCGGCAACAGACTGACCAATTGGGCGGTGGCGGCGGCTGTGCGCTCGCGGGCGCGGCGCTCCAGGTAGCGACCGGCCAGCAGGAACAGGGCAAACATGCCCACGGCGTCGAAATACAGTTCGCCATGTTGATTGACCGTGGACCAGATGCCGGCCACATAGGCACCGCCGATGGCCAGGGACACCGACACGTCCATGGTCAGATGGCGAGTGCGCAGGTCGCGCAGGGCACCTTTGAAAAAGTCGCCACAGCAGTAGAAAACAATCGGTGTGGTTAGAAACAGGCTGACCCAGCGCAGGATGCGGTCCAGATCGCTGGACAGGTCGAGGTTGAACTCCGGCCAGGTGGCCATACTGGCCATCATCACCTGCATCCACAGCATGCCGGCGACACCCAACTGGCGCAGGGCGCGGCGATTTTCCTGGGCCAGTTGTTCCACCGCCTGGTCGGCCTGATAGGGGTGAGCGGCGTAGCCAATGCTGCGCAGGGCCTGGAGTATCTGGCTAAGCGCTAACTGGCTGTCGTCCCAGCTCAGGTACAAACGGTGGTTGGACAGGTTGAGGTTGGCCGCACTGATGCTGCTGAGTTCGCGCAGGTGTTTTTCAATCAACCAGCCACAGGCGGCGCAACTTATGCCTTCGATCAGCAGGCAGGTGCTGGCCAGCGCGCCGCTGTGCTGCACGAAGGCTTGCTGGACATCGCTGCGGTCATAAAGCGCCAACTCATCGCTGAGGGCTTTGGGCAGGGCTTCGGGGTTGGCGGAGGTTTCGCTGCGGTGCTGGTAATAGCTTTCCAGCCCGCCCGCGACAATGGCCTCGGCCACTGCCTGGCAGCCTGGACAACACATGGCCCGCGTCTCACCGAGCACGCGGGCCTGAAAGCGCCCACCGGCAGGAACCGGTAGGCCACAGTGGTAGCAGGGAGTCGGGCTGGCCATTCAGAGCGCGGTCACTGGCCCAATTGCACCGGTGTGCCGGTCACCAGGGTTTGTTCCTCGAACAGGCGCCAGTCCTTGCCGCCTTCCTGGCCAATGATTTCGACAAAGCGCCGACCCTGCACGCTGTCGAGCATCATGCCGCGGTACAGCTTGCCTTCCGCCGGTTGCAGGACGATACGGCGGTCCTTTTCCGGTTGGGTTGGCGAGATCAGGTTGAGGGTCAACTGCTGTGGGCGGCTGAAGCCATTGAGCTCCAGCTGCGCCACCCCGGTTTCATCATTGAGGGTCAGGGTGCCGCTCATCTGCAGCTGTTTGGCCAGTTTTTCCCGGTCCAGCGCGGTGTTAATGCCCTTGCCGGCGTCGTAGTAATTGTCGACCACCAAGCTGTCGCCCTTTTTAATAGCGATGGTCAGCAGCGACAGGCCGAGCACCACGGCAAACGCCAGGATGCCAATGATGAACCACGGCCAGAACTGCTTGTACCAAGGCTCGATAGGGGTATCTGTGTGCATGGGCATCCTAATGTTCAGCGAACGCTGGGGCCGATAAAGCGGCTGTCAGCTTCTTTGGTGATGTCGGGGTTGTCGATGGCCCGAACGCTGAAGAAGACCTCGTTGGCGCTGGAAGGCAGCTTCTCCGGTTCGATGGATAATTCTACCGGCAGGGAGAGAATTTCACCGGCCGCAGCTGTTACCTCGTGTTTACCTTCAAAGACCAAGCCGTCGATACCACGGACTTCGATCGCATAGCGGTGCTCGACCTGATCCTTGTTCATCACCTTGAGGGTGTAGACGTTCTCGATTCGGCCCTGTTCGTTTTCACGGTACAGCACACGGTCCTTGATCACGTCCAGCTGCACCAGCGGGCGCACAGTTACGGCGTAACCAAAGCAGATCATCATCACGGTCAGGGCAATGGCATAGCCGATCAGGCGAGGGCGCAACAGGTGGGTTTTTTGTCCCGACAGGTTGTGCTCGGTGGTGTAGCTGATCAGACCTTTGGGGTAGTCCATCTTCTCCATGATGCTGTCGCAGGCGTCGATGCAAGCGGCGCAGCCGATACATTCAATCTGCAGGCCGTCGCGGATATCGATACCGGTTGGGCAAACCTGAACGCACATGGTGCAGTCGATGCAGTCACCCAGACCTTGAGCCTTGTAGTCGGCGGTCTTTTTGCGTGGGCCACGGTGTTCGCCGCGACGCGGGTCGTAAGAAACAATCAGGGTGTCTTTGTCGAACATCACGCTCTGGAAGCGCGCATAGGGGCACATATAGATGCACACCTGCTCACGCAGCCAGCCGGCATTGCCGTAGGTGCCAAGGGTGAACAGGCCGATCCAGAAGTAGGCCCAGCCATCAGCCGTGCCATCCATCAATTGGCCCAGCAGTTCACGAATGGGGGAGAAGTAGCCGACGAAAGTGAGGCCGGTTGCCAGGCCAATCAGCAGCCAAAGGCTGTGTTTAGCGGCCTTGCGCAAGAACTTCTCTTTGCTCATGGGCGCTTTGTCGAGTTTCATTCGTTGGTTGCGGTCACCCTCGGTGACTTTTTCGCACCACATGAAAATCCACGTCCAGACGCTCTGTGGGCAGGTGTAACCGCACCACACGCGACCGGCAAATACGGTAATAAAAAACAGGCCGAAGGCGCAGATGATCAGCAGCCAGGACAGCAGGACGAAATCCTGTGGCCAGAAGGTGGCGCCGAAGATGTAGAACTTGCGCCCGGGAAGATCCCACCAGACAGCCTGGCGGTCGCCCCAGTTCAGCCAGACGGTGCCGAAATACAAAATAAATAACCAAGCCCCGCCAGCCATTCGCACGTTGCGAAACAGGCCGGTAAAGGCGCGGGTGTAAATGGTGCCGCGACTGGCGTAAAGGTCAACGGTGTTGTCCTTGGCTGTGGCGGGGGTGACATTTTTGACAGGAATCTGTTCGCTCATCGGTGCATACCACGGCAGTGGAGGAATGCCTCGGCCCATTCATGCGGGTCGCGGTCAGGAGCACTTGCGTGCAGGGTTATGATACTCCCCCCTGCATGCAGACGTGGGTGCGACCTATGGTCGCCCGCATCTTGTGCGCTTACAGACTGATTAAAGCAAAACGGCGCCAGGGAAGCCCTGACGCCGCTCAATACATCTCGTCAGAAAACGCTTATTGGGCGTCTTTTTCTACCTGCGAGAGGCTGTACACGTACGCTGCCAGCAAGTGCACTTTGTCGTTGCCAAGGAATGCTTCCTGGCTCGGCATTACGCCCTGACGACCATAGCGAATGGTCTGTTGCAGCTGGGTGAAGCTGGTGCCGTAGATAAACGCCGACGGATTGGTCAGGTTTGGCGCGCCCATGGCGGCTACACCTTTACCCTGTGGGCCGTGGCAGGCAACACAGTTGGTGGCGAAGATCTTCTTGCCGGCTTCGATGTCAGCCTTGGCGCCTTCTGGCAACTTACGGCCAGCCAGTTCGGTCAGTACATAGCCCGAGACGTTTTTCACGCCGCTCTCACCAATCACTTCTGCCCACGCCGGCATCACTGCGTGACGACCTGCGAGCAGAGTGGTCTTGATGGTTTCTGGTTCGCCGCCCCAGCGCCATTCGTTGTCGGTCAGATTCGGGAAGCCATAGGCGCCCTTGGCATCCGAACCGTGGCAAACGGAGCAGTTGGAAGCAAACAGGCGACCGCCCATTTTCAGTGCTTTGTCATCGGCTGCGACTTCGGTAATCGGCATCGCGGCGTATTTGGCGTAGATCGGACCGTACTGAGCGTCGGCCTTGGCCATTTCCTTTTCCCACTGCGCAACACCGGTCCAGCCGCCTTCGTAGCCTGGCAGCAGACCTTTCCAGTTACCCATGCCCGGGTAGAGCACGAGGTAACCGATGGCGAACACGATGGTCAGAATGAACAACATGAACCACCACTTGGGCAGCGGGTTGTCGAATTCTTCAATGCCGTCGAAGGCATGGCCAACGGTTTCTTCGGTGGTGTCTGGGCGCTGCCCTTTACGGGTGGAAAGCACCAGCCAGATCAGCCCCAAGATGGTGCCGCTGGTCAGTAGTGTGACGTACCAACTCCAAAAAGTGGTCATTCGTTCTTGCTCCCGGAAGCTTGTTCTTCACGCTTTTTTGCAGCGATATCGTCGGCAAAGGGCAGGTTGGCAGCTTCATCGAAGCTGCTCTTGCGCTTGCTGTTGTAGGCCCAGATCACCACGCTGATAAATGCAACCAGTACCAGCAGAGTGCCAAGGCCACGGAGAGTCCCGATATCCATCAGCGTTACCGTTTGTTCGTGATGGCGGTGCCAAGGGACTGCAGGTACGCCACCAGGGCGTCCATTTCAGTCTTGCCTTTGACCGCATCTTTGGCGCCAGCAATATCGGCGTCGGTGTACGGCACACCCAGGGTGCGCATGGCCGCCAGCTTGGTGGCGGTGTTTTCGCCGTCCAGCTTGTTCTCTACCAGCCATGGGTACGCCGGCATGATCGACTCAGGCACGACGTTGCGTGGGTTGTAGAGGTGGGCACGGTGCCAGTCATCGGAGTAACGACCGCCAACGCGAGCCAGGTCCGGACCGGTACGCTTGGAGCCCCACAGGAATGGGTGATCCCAGACGCTTTCACCGGCCACCGAGTAGTGACCATAACGCTCGGTCTCAGCACGGAACGGACGGATCATTTGCGAGTGGCAGCCTACGCAACCTTCACGGATGAAGATGTCGCGGCCTTCATGTTGCAGGGCGGTACGTGGCTTCATGCCTTCCACGGGGGTGTTAGTCACGCCCTGGAAAAACAGCGGAACGATCTGTACCAGGCCGCCGATGCTGACGGCCAGGACCATGAACAGGGCCATCAGGCCGATGTTCTTTTCTACGACTTCGTGATTCATCTAGGTTCTCCTTAGGCCATCTGAGCCGCGGATTGCATGGCAACCGGGTCGGCCGCACGTACGGTGCGCCAGGTGTTGTAGGCCATCAGCAGCATGCCGAAGAGGAAGAAGCTGCCGCCGATTGCGCGGACCAGGAAACCTGGGTGGCTGGCTTCCAGTGCTTCGACGAAGGAGTAGGTGAGGGTGCCGTCTTCGTTGACTGCACGCCACATCAGACCCTGAGCGATACCGTTGACCCACATCGAGGCGATGTACAGCACGGTGCCGATGGTGGCGAGCCAGAAGTGCGCGTTGATCAGCGCGACGCTGTGCATCTGATCGCGAGCAAAGACTTTCGGGATCAGGTGGTACAGGGAGCCGATCGAAACCATGGCAACCCAGCCCAAAGCACCAGCGTGTACGTGGCCGATGGTCCAGTCGGTGTAGTGCGACAGGGCGTTGACGGTCTTGATCGCCATCATCGGACCTTCAAAGGTCGACATGCCGTAGAACGCCAGGGACACCACCAAGAAACGCAGGATTGGGTCGCTGCGCAGCTTATGCCAGGCGCCCGAGAGGGTCATCATGCCGTTGATCATGCCGCCCCAGCTTGGCGCCAACAGAATCAGGGACATCGCCATACCCAACGACTGCGCCCAATCTGGCAGCGCGGTGTAGTGCAGGTGGTGAGGGCCGGCCCAGATGTACACGGTGATCAGTGCCCAGAAGTGCACGATCGACAGACGGTACGAGTAGATCGGACGGCCAGCCTGCTTGGGTACGAAGTAGTACATCATCCCCAGGAAGCCCGCTGTCAGGAAGAACCCTACGGCGTTGTGGCCATACCACCACTGGATCATGGCGTCGGTAGCACCGGCGTAGATCGAGTAGGACTTGAACATGCCAACCGGCAGTTCCATGTTGTTGACCAGGTGCAGCAAGGCCACGGTGAGGATGAAACCACCGAAGAACCAGTTGCCGACATAGACGTGCTTGACCTTGCGTTTAACCACAGTGCCGAAGAACACGATCGCGTAGCTGACCCAGACCAGCGTGATCAGGATGTCGATCGGCCACTCCAGTTCGGCGTATTCCTTGGAGGAGGTGTAGCCGAGTGGCAGGGTGATCGCCGCCAAGACAATCACGGCTTGCCAACCCCAGAAGGTGAAGGCAGCCAGACCATCGGAGATCAGGCGGGCTTGCGAGGTGCGTTGCACCACGTAATAAGAAGTAGCGAACAAGGCGCAACCACCGAAGGCGAAAATCACCGCGTTGGTATGCAGAGGACGTAGACGGCCGAAGCTGGTCCACGGAAGGCCGAGGTTGAGTTCTGGCCACACAAGTTGTGAGGCGATCAGAACACCCACACCCATGCCTACGATCCCCCAAATCACCGTCATAATGGCGAATTGGCGGACCACCTTATAGTTATAAGCAGTCGGACTGGTTGCTGAGGTCATGCTTTTGCTTCCACGGTTAATGGAGTTTTCTGGGGACAAAAATCGGCGGCAAGTATGGGCAAAGCAGGTAGCCAATGCAATCAGCAAGGCCCGCGGGACCGGGGTTTGCAGGCCCACCGCGTGGGGAGTTGAACCTCAATGGAGGTTTGCGGTGATGCTTTTAAAGGTCCCAGTAGCCCCATCAATGACAGGGAATTGGCGCGCAGTCCTGATGAATGGCGACTGTGGGCAGCGTAGACCAATGCGGAAGGTTTGTTCGAGGCGAACGGAGAGGGTGCGACACTCTGTCGCGGCTATTGCGGGGAGGAATGTAGGGAAGGCACCTCCCTGTGCCCTGTTTCCCTTTACTGCAACTGCGCCCTGAGTTGTGCGGCTAACCGAGGGCGCAGTGGGCGCCGGCGTTACTCTGCGGCCGGTGCCTGACTGGCTTGTTGCGACAGGCTGAAGACATAAGCTGCCAACAGGTGAACTTTATCGTTCCCCAGGTAGGCGTCCTGTGCTGGCATCTGGCCGTTACGGCCATAGCGGATGGTCTGTTGCAGTTGCGCCATGCTCGAACCATAGATCCAACCTGCTGGGTGGGTCAGGTCCGGAGCACCCATCATCGGCATGCCTTTGCCTTGTGGGCCGTGGCAGGCCATGCAGTTACTGTTGAAGATGGTTTGCCCGGCTTGCAGGTCGGCATTGTTGCCTTCCGGCAGCGGCAAGCCCGCCAGCGAACTGCGCACGTAGGCCGACACGTTCTTCACGCCATCATCGCCAATAATGCTGCCCCAGGCCGGCATGATCGCCATACGGCCGTGCAGAATTGTGGTTTTGATGGTGTCGGGCTCGCCGCCCCAGCGCCAGTTGCTGTCACTCAGGTTGGGGAAGCCGACAGCACCTTTGGCGTCCGAGCCGTGGCAGATCGAGCAGTAGGTTGAAAACAGACGACCGCCCATTTTCAGTGCTTGCTCATCCTTGGCGACGTCGGCAATGGGCATGGCAGCATACTTGGCGTAGATCGGGCCGTACTGCGCATCAGCCTTGTCCACTTCCTTCTGCCATTGCTTGACCTGGGTCCAGCCACCTTCGTAGCCCGGCAGTACACCCTTCCAGTTGCCCAGGCCTGGGTACAGCGCCAGGTAAGCAACGGCAAAGATGATGGTGCCGATGAACAGCATGAACCACCACTTTGGCAGTGGATTGTCATACTCCTCGATGCCATCGAAGGCGTGGCCCATGGTCTGGTCGGTGGTGCCTTTTTTCTCGCCCTTGCGGGTGGCGAACACCAGCCAGAGCAGGGCTAGCAGGGTGCCGATAGTCAGTGCGGTGACGTACCAACTCCAGAATGTACTCATACGTTATTACTCCTAGATGCCTTCTGGGCAGGCGCCTTGACAAGGGACTGGTCGGCGAATGGCAACAATGCAGCTTCATCGAAGGCTGCTTTGCGTTTGCCGCTGTAGGCCCAGAACACGACGCAGATAAATGCGACGAGTACCAGTAATGTGCCCAAGCCGCGTAGGGTTCCTATGTCCATGACGCTTACCTTTTGTTCTTGAGCGCGGTGCCCAGCGATTGCAGGTAGGCCACCATCGCGTCCATCTCGGTTTTACCCGCTACGGCTGCCTGGGCGCCGGCAATGTCGGCATCGGTGTAAGGCACGCCCAAGGTGCGCATGGCTTTCAGCTTGGCGGCGGTGTCCTTGCCGTCCAGCTTGTTCTCTACCAGCCATGGGTACGCCGGCATGATTGACTCAGGCACAACGTTGCGCGGGTTGTAGAGGTGGGCACGGTGCCAGTCATCGGAGTAACGACCGCCAACGCGAGCCAGGTCCGGACCGGTACGCTTGGAGCCCCACAGGAATGGGTGATCCCAGACGCTTTCACCGGCCACCGAGTAGTGACCATAACGCTCGGTCTCAGCACGGAACGGACGGATCATCTGCGAGTGGCAGCCAACGCAACCTTCACGGATGAAGATGTCGCGGCCTTCATGTTGCAGGGCGGTACGCGGCTGCATGCCTTCTACCGGATTATTGGCAACATCCTGGAAGAACAGCGGCACGATCTGCACCAGACCACCGATGCTGACGGCAAGGACCATCAGCAGGGCCATCAGGCCGATATTTTTTTCAACGACTTCGTGATTCATCTTGGTTCTCCTCAGGCCATCTGCGCCGCGGCTTGCATTTCAGCCGGTTTGGCCGCCTGCACGGTGCGCCAGGTGTTGTAGGCCATCAGCAGCATGCCGGTGAAGAAGATCGCGCCGCCGATTACCCGGACGACCATGCCTGGGTGGCTGGCTTCCAGTGCTTCGACGAAGGAGTAGGTGAGGGTGCCGTCTTCGTTGACTGCACGCCACATCAGGCCCTGAGCGATACCGTTGACCCACATCGAGGCGATGTACAGCACGGTGCCGATGGTGGCGAGCCAGAAGTGAGCGTTGATCAGGCCGACGCTGTGCATCTGCTGACGCCCGAAGATTTGCGGAATCAGGTGATACAGCGCACCGATCGACACCATGGCAACCCAGCCCAAAGCACCGGCGTGTACGTGGCCGATGGTCCAGTCGGTGTAGTGCGACAGGGCGTTGACGGTCTTGATCGCCATCATCGGACCTTCAAAGGTCGACATGCCGTAGAACGCCAGGGACACCACCAGGAAGCGCAGGATCGGGTCGCTGCGCAGCTTATGCCAGGCGCCCGAGAGGGTCATCATGCCGTTGATCATGCCGCCCCAGCTTGGCGCCAGCAGTACCAGCGACATCACCATGCCCAGCGACTGCGCCCAATCTGGCAGTGCGGTGTAGTGCAGGTGGTGAGGACCGGCCCAGATGTACACGGCGATCAGTGCCCAGAAGTGCACGATCGACAGGCGATAGGAGTAAACCGGACGGCCAGCCTGCTTGGGTACGAAGTAGTACATCATCCCCAGGAAGCCCGCTGTCAGGAAGAACCCTACGGCGTTGTGACCGTACCACCACTGCACCATGGCATCAGTTGCGCCCGAGTACAGTGAGTAGGATTTGGTCAGGGTGACTGGCAGTTCCAGGTTGTTCACCAGGTGCAGCAGGGCCACGGTGATGATGAACGCGCCAAAGAACCAGTTACCGACATAGATGTGCTTGGTAGTCCGCTTCATCACGGTACCGAAGAACACGATCGCGTAGCTGACCCAAACGATGGTGATCAGGATATCGATCGGCCATTCCAGCTCGGCATATTCCTTGGAGCTGGTCAGGCCCAGCGGCAAGGTGATGGCTGCGAGCAGGATCACCAGTTGCCAGCCCCAGAAGGTGAAACCTGCCAATTTGCCGGCGAACAGCCGGGTCTGGCAGGTGCGCTGTACCGAGTAGTACGAGCAGGCGAACAGTGCGCAACCGCCAAAGGCGAAGATCACTGCGTTGGTGTGCAACGGGCGCAAGCGGCCGAAGCTGGTCCACGGTAGGCCAAAGTTAAGATCCGGCCACGCGAGTTGCGCGGCAATGAATACGCCGAGTCCCATCCCGACGATTCCCCAAATCACCGTCATAATGGCGAATTGGCGGACCACCCTGTAGTTGTAGGCGGTACTGGTTGCTGTGTTCATGTATGGGCTTCCATCCACGGTTATAGGCAGATTCTTCTAAAAAGCAGGGTAAGCATGGTCAAAGGCGTAATGGGCGATATTGACAAGGGTCAATGTCCGCATGGTCAGTGCGGTCATGAAGAGCATGGGCAGTGGCTGTGGAACAGGCCGATGGGCTCGGCCCTAGGCTGCCTGATCCTGGCGCACGGGGCGGGTGCACCGATGGACAGCCTGTTTATGCAACAAATGGCTGAAAGCCTTGCTGCGCGTGGGGTTGCGGTGCTGCGCTTTGAGTTCGCTTACATGGCGTTGCGGCGGGCTGGCGGGGGACGTCGTCCACCCAATCCGCAGGCCCAATTGCTGCAGCAATGGCGGCTGGTGTACCAGCAGGTGCGACAGACAGTCGCGGGGCCGCTGGTGATCGGCGGTAAGTCCATGGGTGGGCGCATGGCCAGCCTGCTGGCTGACGAGCTGCGTGCCGATGGCCTGGTTTGCCTGGGCTATCCCTTTTACGCGGCCGGCAAGCCGGAAAAGCCACGGGTGGCTCATCTTGCCGAGCTAAAGACCCCGACCCTGATCATTCAGGGGGAGCGCGATGCGTTGGGTAATCGGGCGGCGGTGGCGAGTTATACGCTGTCGAGTGCCGTCGAATTGCTCTGGCTGGCGGTGGCCGACCATGACCTCAAGCCTCTAAAGGCCTCAGGGTTCACTCAGCAGCAATATTTGCATCAGGCCGCGGATGCCATTGCAGCATTTATGCTGCAGCGGCAGACCGCTGCAGCATCCAGACTGTGATTTAGCGATTAAAACGCTCCACCAGGGAGAACTGGCCTCGGGCTGTATCTAGCAAGCGATTACTGAGTTCGGAGGTCTGCTCAGCCTGCTCGGCGGTCTGTTCGGTCAGTTGGGCGATGGTGATCACTTTGCGGTTGACGTCCTCGGCCACGGCGCTTTGCTCTTCAGATGCAGCCGCAATCTGGTTGGCCATGTCGGTGATATGGCCCACGGCGTCACTGATGCCGACCAGGGCGTCGTCCGCTTTCTGTACTTGCTCGACCCCCTCATCTGCCTGGCGCTGGCCATTCTCCATGGTCAAAACGGCTTCCTGAGCGGTGCGTTGCAGCTTGGCAATCAACTGGTGAATTTGCCCGGTGGACTCACCCGTGCGTTGCGCCAGTGAGCGCACCTCGTCAGCCACCACGGCAAAGCCACGGCCCATTTCGCCGGCGCGTGCGGCTTCGATGGCGGCGTTCAGGGCCAGCAGGTTGGTTTGATCGGCAATTCCCTTGATCACATCGACCACGCCACCAATCTCGCTGCTGTCCTTGGCCAGGCGTGTGACGGTTTCGCCGGTGTCGGCCACGGCCTGGGCCAGGTTACGGATCGCCTCGCGTGCCTCATCGGTAATCTTGCGGCCTTGCTGGGTTAATTGGTTGGCTTTCTGGGTGGCATCGGCGGTGCGTTGAACGTTGCTCGCGACTTCCTGGGTGGTGGCAGCCATTTGATTGACTGCCGTGGCCACTTGCTCGGTTTCTTGGCGTTGGCTGTCCAGGCTTGCGGCGCTGCTGCGGGCCAGGGCGCCAGTGTCGCTGGCCTGGCGGGTCAGGTGCTCGGCAGTGTCCTGCAGGCGGGTTAGGCAGGTGCGCAGGTGGGCCTGTTGGCTGCGCATGGACATTTCCACCTGGGCTTCCAGGCCCTGACTGTCGGTGTACATGAGCGCAATCAGCGGATCAGCGTTGGCCCGTTCGGCAACTTTTGCCAGGCGGTGCAAGCCTTGGCTTTGCCAGCGCACGCCGGCTAACCCCAGCGGTATGATCACGAGGATGCTGGTTAGGTAGCTCCAGCCCCCCGGTATCAGGTGACCGAGCACGTTACCGAGCAGCACCGCGCATAGGAACGGCAGCCAGAACCGCAGCAAGGGTATCAAGCGGTTGGTTGCCGGAATCGCCGCCTTGCCGCTGTTGATCCGTTGGTACAGGGCTTCGGCCCGGCTGATTTGCTTGGGTGTGGGCTTGACCCGCACGGACTCGAAGCCAACCACTTGGTTATTCTCGTAGATCGGCGTCACATAGGCGTTGACCCAGTAAAAATCGCCGTTCTTGCAGCGGTTCTTGACGATGCCCATCCATGGTTTGCCCTGCTTGAGGGTTTCCCACATATGGGCAAATACGGCTGACGGTACATCGGGATGGCGCACCAGGTTGTGCGGTGCGTTCATCAGCTCTTCGCGACTGAAGCCGCTGATAGTGATGAACACCTCATTGCAGTAAGTGATCATGCCCTTGAGGTTGGTGGTGGAGATCAGGTGCTGATTTTCACTGACCTGATGCTCGCGTTGAGTCACGGGCTGGTTATTACGCATGGCAAGGTTCCATTTTAGTTATCTCCGTGCATCGACCGTTTGACCCAAAAGTTGAGCAATTCACGAGTTAATACAGTGTAAGTGGCTTTGCTGACGTGGCCAGTCGCTTGTTTGTCACTCGTCTGGAAGGTCTGCGTGAGTTGCAGCTTGGGCTCGAGAGGCTTTGTGCGCGTCGTTTGGGTGAACTCCGCTATCATGCCGACCCTGAGGAGATCACCATGAATACTTTGTTGCTGCATTGCCGCCCCGGTTTTGAGGGGGAGGTGTGTGCCGAACTGTCGGAACACGCGGCCCGTCTGGGTGTTGCCGGCTATGCCAAGGGCAAGGCCAGCAGTGCCTGTGCCGAGTTCGTCTGCAGTGAGGCGGGTGGCGCGCAGAAGCTGATGCGCGTGCCTTTCAGCAGCTTGATCTTTCCGCGCCAGTGGGCGCGCGGCGAGTTTGTGCAATTGCCGGAAACTGATCGCATCAGCGTGCTGCTGGCCCAACTGGGCGACTACCCGGTGTGTGGCAGCCTGTGGCTGGAAGTTCTGGATACTAACGATGGCAAAGAGCTGTCGAACTTCTGCAAGAAGTTCGAGGCGCCGCTGCGCAAGGCCCTGAGCAAGGCCGGACGGCTGGTGGACGACCCCAGCCTGCCGCGCCTGCTGCTGACATTCAAAAGTGGCCGAGAGGTGTTTCTCGGCCTGGCCGAGCCGAGTAACTCGGCACACTGGCCCATGGGCATCCCGCGACTGAAGTTCCCCCGTGAAGCACCCAGCCGCTCCACCCTCAAGCTGGAGGAGGCCTGGCATCAATTTATTCCTCGCGACCAGTGGGATGAGCGCCTGGCAGCGGGCATGACCGCCGTCGATCTGGGTGCCGCGCCCGGTGGCTGGACCTGGCAGCTGGTTAATCGGCACATGCAGGTGATCGCCATCGACAACGGACCTATGGCCGAAAGCCTGATGGACACTGGCCTGGTCGAGCATTTGCAGGCCGATGGCTTCACCTTCAAGCCGCGTAAGCCAGTGGACTGGATGGTCTGCGACATCGTCGAAAAGCCGGCACGCAGCGCGGCTCTGCTGGAAACCTGGCTGGGCGAGGGCTTGTGCCGCGAAGCAGTGGTCAACCTTAAATTGCCGATGAAGCAGCGCTATGCAGAGGTAAAGCGTCTGCTGGAGCGCATCGCCGATGGCTTCACGGCGCGCGGCATTCGTGTGTCGATTGCTTGCAAGCAGCTTTATCACGATCGGGAAGAAGTGACCTGCTATCTGCGGCGCCTGGACAAGCGTTAGTCGCCCGCTGCAGCACGACCGGAACAGGGAGATACGTTCAGGTGAAAGATAAAATGCCGTCGTTGCTGGGCACTTACGCCCGTTTGCTGCTGATTCGGCGGCACGGGCTGCGCGCGGGCGAGCATCTGCCGCGGTTGCATATCGAGTGCCGCAGCCTGAGCTTTGAACCGCGCAAGATTGCAGCCTACCGCCGTGTGTGCGGGCTGGATAAGACCGAGAGCGTACCGCTGCTGTATCCCCAGGTGTTGCTGATGCCGTTGCACATGCGCCTGGTCAGCGATGGGCGGATGCCGGTGCAGCCCATGGGGCTGGTGCATGTGCGCAACCATGTGCAGCGCTATCACGCCATGCCGGTGGGGCAAAAGGTCGACCTGCGCTGTCGCATCCTCGGCGAGCGGCGCACGACGCAGGGGCTGGAGTTCGATATTGGCAGTGAGATCTGGCATGCCGGCGCCCTGTGCTGGCAGGCCATCAGTACCTATCTGGCTCGTGGTGATTATCTAAACGGGCAGGCGCCGGCGGCCTTGCCGGGGCGCGCCAACTGGGCGCTATTACCGGCAACCTGTCCAGCGGCAACCTGGTCTGTGCCGGTCAATATTGGTTGGCGCTTTGCCCGCGTCAGTGCGGATTTCAATCCGATCCATCTGTGGGCGCCGGCGGCCAGAGCCTGTGGTTTTCCGCGAGCCTTTGCCCACGGCATGTGGAGCCTGGCCCGCAGCCTGGCAGGGCAGGCATTGCCCGTAACGGTGCGTCTGGATGTGCAGTTCAAGGCGCCGCTGCTGCTCGGCAGCCACGTGTTGCAGGAGCACAGTCAGGCCGGCGCTTGCCGGCAGTGGCGCTTGCTGGCGGCGGATACTCAGCGGCCTCTGCTGGTGGCCCAACTGCAGCATGGGCCGGTGCAAGCGTTAAACCTGACCAGCTGATCCGTGGCCGGCCGTTGCCTGGGTGACCGGGCGGGCGCTTTCGGTGACAATGCCTGCCTGATTTTGGAGCCCTATATGCTTTTGCAACCCGATGCGATTCTTGATGCCAGCGGCCTCAACTGCCCCGAGCCGGTGATGATGTTGCACAACAAGGTGCGTGACCTGCCCGCCGGCGGCCTGCTCAAAGTGATTGCCACCGACCCTTCGACCCGTCGCGATATTCCCAAGTTTTGCCTGTTTCTCGGCCATGAACTGCTCGAGCAGCAGGTCGAGGCGGGCAGCTACCTGTATTGGATCAAAAAGAAGACCGACTGATTGTCTTGAGGTCTGCTAGGTGCCGCTCAGTGCGGCGCACTGGCAGCCGCCATCGGTTGCATGCGAATACGCCGCTTGGCGCTGCGCATCAGCCGAATGCCGAGCATCAGTGCTGCGCAGGTCAAGCCGACAATCAGTCCCTGCCACAAACCGCGCGGCCCCGAGGCTGGGCCCCAAAGGTCGGTCAAACCGAAGCAGTAGCCCACGGGCAGGCCAATACCCCAGTAGGCAAACAGGGTCAGCAGCATGGTTACCCGCGTGTCCTGGTAACCCCGCAAGGCGCCGGCGGCAGTCACCTGAATCGCATCGGAAAACTGGAATAGCGCCGAGTAAATAATCAGCCCGGTGGCAATGGCGATCACGGCACTGTCCGGGGTGTAGAGGCGAGCGATGTGTTCGCGGGTCAGGAGCATGGCGCTCGCAGAGACGCATGCGTAGGCCAGCGCAACGCCCATGCCGACGCCAGCGGCAAAGCGTGCTTCGCGCGGCTCGCCGCGGCCCAGGGCCTGGCCGACCCGAACGGTGACCGCCATGCCCAGGGCATAAGGGATCATGAACACCATGGAGCTGAAGTTGAGGGCGATCTGGTGGCCGGCCACCACGCTGGCCCCCAGGCCGCCGATCAACAGGGCGATGACCGAGAAGATGCTGGCCTCGGCAAACACTGCCACACCAATCGGTACGCCGACGGAGAGCAGGCGTTTGAGCATTGCCCAGTTAGGCCAGTCAAAGCGCTGAAATAGTTGGTTAGCTTTGTAGTACGGTGCCCAGGTCACCCACCAGAGCATGCCCAGCAACATTGCCCACATCACCAAACCCGTCGCCCAGCCGCAGCCGACCCCGCCCATGGCCGGCAGGCCCAGCTTGCCGTAGATAAAGATGTAATTGAGCGGGATATTCAGCAGCAGGCCCACCAAGCCCAGCATCATGCTTGGCCGGGTGTGGCCCAGACCGTCGCTGTAGCAGCGCAGCACGTGGTACAGCGCCACGGCCGGGAAGCCACAGGCGACTGGCCGCAGGTAGCCCATCGACGGCTCGATCAATTGCGGGTCGACGTTCATCCAGTGCAGCACGCTTTCCGCGTTCCACAGCAACAGGCCGGCGCCACAGCCCACCAGCAGCGCCAGCCACAGGGCCTGGCGCACCAATGGGCCGATTTCACCATGCAGGCCGCCACCAAAGCGCTGGGCGACCTTGGGCGTGGTGGCCAGCAGGATGCCGGTCATCAGCAGAAACACCGGCACCCAGATCGAGTTGCCGAGGGCTACGGCGGCCAGGTCACGCGGGCTTACGCGGCCGGCCATGACCGTATCGACAAAGCCCATGGCGGTATTGGCTAGCTGGGCAATCATGATCGGGGCGGCGAGTCCCAGCAGGCTGCGCAGCTCGATGCGCAGGCGGCCAAGGCGGGTGAGGGTGGGCATGAAACTATCCATCTGGTCAGCAAGCCAGCCAGTCTACGCGCTGCGTCGCGACCTGGCCAAGCAACAACCCCTGAGGTGTCGCCCCAGTGCGCCCTGGATGACGCATTTGCACAGGGATAACGCGGCTCGCAATGTACCGGCAACACCTTCTAGAATGGCGGCCGGTTTAGCGGAGGCCCCCCATGCGCATTGTCGCCGACGAAAATATACCCCTGCTGGATGAGTTTTTTGCCGGGCACGGTGCCATTCGCCGCCTGCCGGGCCGGGCCATCTCAGCCGCCGATGTGGCGGATGCCGATGTGCTCTTGGTGCGCTCGGTCACCCGTGTCGATCAGGCCTTGCTGCAGGGCAGCCCGGTGCGTTTTGTCGGCACCTGCACCATCGGCACCGACCACCTGGCGCTGGATTACTTTGCCGCGGCCGACATCGCCTGGGCCAGTGCACCGGGCTGCAATGCCCGTGGCGTGGTCGATTACGTACTTGGCAGTTTGCTGGCCCTGGCTGAGCGTGAAGGCGTCGAGCTTGCGCAGCGGACTTACGGTGTGGTCGGTGCCGGCCAGGTTGGTGGCCGGCTGGTCAAGGTCATGCGTGCGTTGGGCTGGCGCGTGCTGGTTTGCGATCCGCCGCGACAGGCGGCCGAGGGCGGCGATTACGTCAGCCTGGAGACGCTGCTCAGCCAGTGCGATGTGCTCAGTCTGCACACGCCGCTGACGGCGGATGGCCCGCTGGCGACGCGACATTTACTCAGCACCGAACAACTGCAGGCGCTACGGCCGGGCGCTTGGCTGATCAATGCCAGTCGCGGTGCGGTGGTGGACAACGCCGCGCTCTACCAGGTGCTGCAGCAACGCCGCGATTTGCAGGTGGTGCTGGATGTGTGGGAGGGCGAGCCGTTGGTGGATGTGCCTTTGGCAGGCCTGTGCCGCATCGCCACGCCGCACATTGCCGGTTACAGCCTGGATGGCAAATTGCGCGGTACGGCGCAGATCTATCAGGCCTTTTGCGCCTGGCAGCAGCTGCCTGCCAGTATCGAATTGGCCCAGTTGCTGCCTGCGCCCTGGCTGCCGACGCTGCAACTGGACGGCCGCTGCGACCCCGCTTGGGCGCTGACCACCCTGTGCCGTGCCGTGTATGACCCGCGCCGCGACGATGCGGATTTCCGCCGTAGCCTGAGCGGTGATGCTACTACCCGGCGCAGTGCCTTCGATGCGTTGCGCAAGCACTACCCCTATCGCCGTGAAACCGATGGTCTGCGTGTGGCGCTGAACGCGCCAACGCAGGCGTTGCAGCAGCTGATCAGTGCCTTGGGTGCCAACCTGCAGATGTTGGAGCAATAAAAAGCCCGGCGTAAACGCCGGGCTGGATACGCTTGCTCGCAGCGCTTAGGGGCGTTTGCGCAGCGGCTGGCAATGGTGCTCAAGGTCGCGACAGGCGCGTTGGATCATGCTCTCGGTAATCGGGATTTCGCGACCCTGAGCATCAATGAACGCGCCGCCCAGCAGGGCCTGGCGAGTGAGTGTGCTGTTGCGCGGTGCGGAAGCGGTTTTTTGCATGCCCATGGTCGGTCTCCTTGTCGGCGGGTTGCTGCACAGTAGTCAATTAAGGTGACGGTGCGGTGACAAAGCGTGGGCGAATGGGTTGGCTTCGTCGCTTGAATTCGCGGCTCGCTGCGTTCACGGTTCATTTAATTGCGCTGCTTCCCTTCACCGGATGCCGCTTGCTGAGAGAGTTGTATGTCGCGTTTCCACCTTGGTTTGATCATCAACCCGCTGGCCGGTCTGGGTGGCAGTGTGGCCCTCAAGGGTAGCGATGGGGTCGCTGCTCAAGCCCTGGCGTTGGGTGCCGAACCACGGGCGGCGGCGCGCACGCGGATCGCCCTGGAGTCGTTGCTGCCGATTGCCGAGCGCGTGCAGTTCGTCACCTTTGCCGGTGCCATGGGCGCCGACTTGTTGGCGGCCATGGGCTTTGCCTATCGCATTCTGGGGCCTGAGCAGCTACCCCTCAGCAGTGCGGCGGACACCCAGGCGGCGGTGCTGGCCCTACAGGCCGAAGGCGTGGCGCTGCTGCTGTTTGCCGGCGGTGATGGCACGGCGCGGGATGTGTGTGCGGTGGCGGCGGCCACCCAGCCGGTGCTGGGTATTCCCGCTGGGGTGAAGATCCATTCCGGGGTGTATGCCATCAGCCCGCGGGCGGCCGGTGATCTGGCCCGGCGCCTGGTGGAAGGCGGTCTGGTGCGCTTGGCCAGCGGCGAAGTGCGTGACCTCGATGAAGCGGCCCTGCGTGACGGTCGGGTGGCGGCGCGCTGGTATGGCGAACTGACAGTGCCGGTGGAAGGCCACTTTATGCAGCAGGTCAAACAGGCCGGCATGGAGTCGGAGGAGCTTGTCCTGGTGGAGCTGGCCGACTGGCTGCAGGACAGTTGGGAAGCGGACGTGCGCTATGTGTTCGGTCCTGGCTCAACGCTGCATGGCCTGGCCAGTAATCTCGGTTTGACCACCACCTTGCTCGGGGTGGATGTGATCGAGAATGGTCAGGTGCTCGCCCGTGACGTCAACGAACAGCAACTGTATGAGCTGGTGCGTGAGCATCCGAGCCGCCTGTTGGTCACGGCCATCGGTGGCCAGGGCCATATCATCGGGCGCGGCAACCAGCAGATCAGTCCACGGGTGTTGCGTGCGATCGGCCTTGAGCATCTGCGGGTGGTGGCCACCAAGCGCAAGTTGGCCACCCTGGCTGGCCGGCCGTTGCTGGTGGACAGCGGCGACCCGCAATTGGACGGTGAATTTCCCGATGCCGTACGGGTGTGGACCGGCTACCAGGAAGAGATGCTTTACCCGCTGGGTTGGTCGGCCGCGTGCTTGGCGGCTGCGGTTGATGGCGACGCTGAAGCCTGTGGTAATAAATAAACCGGCCGGTTTAGATATGCTGCTGGCTTCCTGGGCTGCCAGCGGGGCATTATCGGCGCTTTAGTCCATTTGCCGGATGCTCGTTATGCCTGCTGCCTTGTCTTCCCGTCGTCGCAGTGCCTTGCGCATGGCTCGCCGCTTTGTCGCCCCTTATCGTTGGCAAGTGCTGGGGGCGCTGTTGGCGCTGATGTTTACCGCCGCTATTACGTTGTCCATGGGGCAGGGCATCCGCCTGCTGGTGGATCAGGGTCTGGCCACGCAATCCCAGGCTGCGCTGAATCAGTCGATCGGGCTGTTTTTTGTCCTGGTGCTGGCGCTGGCGGTGGGCACCTTTACGCGTTTCTATCTGGTCTCGTGGATCGGCGAGCGCTTTGTCGCCGATATCCGCATGCGCGTGTTCAATCACCTGATCAACCTGCATCCGGGCTTTTACGAGAGCAACCGCAGTTCAGAGATCCAGTCGCGCCTGACTGCCGACACCACCTTGTTGCAGACGGTTATCGGCTCGTCGCTGTCGATGGCACTGCGCAACCTGTTGATGCTGATTGGCGGCATCATTTTGCTGTTTGTCACCAACCCAAAGCTGACCGCCATTGTGATCGTGGCACTGCCGCTGGTGGTGGCACCGATTCTGATCTTCGGTCGCCGGGTGCGGGCCTTGTCGCGGCAGACTCAGGATCGGGTGGCTGATGTTGGCAGCTACGTGGGCGAAACCCTCGGTCAGATCAAGACGGTGCAGGCCTACAACCACCAGGAGCAAGACAAGCAACACTTCAGCAATGCTGTGGAAGCGGCGTTCACTACGGCTGGTCAGCGTATTCGTCAGCGCGCCTGGCTGATTACCGTGGTGATCGTGCTGGTGCTCGGCGCCGTGGGTTTGATGCTCTGGGTCGGCGGCATGGACGTGATTGCAGGCACCATCAGTGGCGGCGAATTGGCGGCGTTCGTGTTTTACAGCCTGATCGTCGGCATGGCCTTCGGTGCGATCAGTGAAGTGATCGGCGAGCTACAGGCCGCTGCCGGTGCCGCGGAACGAATCGCCGAGTTATTGCAGGCGGAAAACGCCATCTTGCCGCCGGCCCAGGGCCTGCAACAGCTGCCGGCGCGGGTTAGCGGGCGGATTGAGTTGCAGCAGCTGCGCTTCGCCTATCCCAGTCGGCCGGAGCGTTGGGCCATTGATGGCATCGATTTGCAGATAGAGCCTGGAGAAACCCTGGCGCTGGTGGGGCCTTCCGGCGCCGGTAAGTCGACCTTGTTTGATCTGCTGCTGCGCTTTTTTGACCCGCAAGGTGGGCGCATTTTGCTCGAAGGCGTGCCGTTGCAGCAGTTGGCGCCGGAGGATATTCGCCGCTGTTTCGCCCTGGTGGCGCAGAACCCGGCGCTGTTCTTCGGCAGCGTGGCCGACAACCTGCGCTACGGTAATCCTGCCGCCAGTCAGGCGGAGATCGAAGCCGCCGCCAAGGCTGCCCATGCCCACGAGTTCATCATGCACATGCCCGAGGGCTATCAGACGCATCTGGGTGAGGGGGGGCTGGGGCTGTCTGGTGGCCAGCGTCAGCGCCTAGCGATTGCTCGGGCGCTGCTGGTGGATGCGCCGATCCTGCTGCTGGACGAGGCCACCAGCGCGCTGGATGCGGAGAGTGAACACCTGATCCAGCAGGCGTTGCCGCGCCTGATGCAAGGGCGCACTACCCTGGTGATTGCCCATCGCCTGGCGACGGTAAAAAGCGCCGATCGCATCGCTGTGATCGATCACGGCAAATTGCTGGCCATCGGCACCCACGCCGAACTGGTGGCCAGCAACCCGCTGTATGCGCGCCTGGCCGAGTTGCAGTTCAGCAGCGAGGCGGCCCAGGAGTAAGGTTCTGCAGGCAATAAAAAACCGGCCAAGGCCGGTTTTTTATTAGCGCGACTGACTCAGCGATATTCGCAGAGGTAGGCGGTGTCCTGGGTGACTTTCAGCTGGAACTTGCTGTTGGCCGGTACGGTGAATTGGCTGCCGCTGGTGAAGTCTTCCCAGCTGTCGCTGCCCGGCAGTTTGACGGTTAGGGCGCCAGCAATCACGTGCATGACTTCCAGTTGGCTGGTGCCGAATTCATATTCGCCCGCGGCCATCACGCCGATGGTCGCTGGGCCTGCAGTCATGCCGAAGGCAATGGATTTGACGCTGCCGTCGAAGTACTCGTTGACCTTGAACATGGGGATTCCTCGAAGGGGGTTAAAAAAGGGTGGCCAGTATGCCCAAGCCGCTTCGGGGCGTCATCCGCTTTGCATGGGTTTATGCCGGCAGCAGCAATGGCAGCAGGCGGGCGGTATTGCGTGCATCTTCCAAGGCGCGGTGCTGCTGGCCATTGAACTGCAAGCCCGCCAGTTGCAGGGCGCTTTTTAGCCCTACCGCACGTTGCAGTTGGCGGGCCTCGGCAAAGCGTTGCTTGAGGTTGAGGTGCGGCACTTGGCTGATCAGGCTGTTGAGGTTGTGGCGCTGCCATTCCAGCTCAAGCTGCTTGCGGTCGTAGTCGCCCCAACTGCCCCAGCCCGCCAGCTGTGGCTGGTGATGGCCAAGCCAACGCTCGAATTGCGCCCAGACCATGGGTAGCGGTGCGGCGCTGTCGATCTGCTCCTGGCTGATGTGCGTCAGCTGGCGGCAGAAACCGGTTAATAGCGGTCGCCGCTGGGGGCGCACGAAGCGCTGAAAATGATCGACCTCATGGCCGAGGCGATTGACCACGCTGGCGCCGATTTCAATGATTTCCATCTGTTCCAGCGGCCAGCCGCCTTCCTCGGTGGTGGCCTCCAGATCAATCACGAGCCAATGTTGCATATGCCCTCCTTAGCGATGGCGCCAGTATGGCCGGCCTTGCCTGGCCCGGCAAACGCCGTGCTAGGCTCTGCAAAATCACTCGGGGAGCACGCAAATGGCAAAGGTCAGCTTTATCGGGCTGGGCGTAATGGGGTATCCGATGGCCGGGCATCTGGCTGCCGAAGGCCATGAGGTGTGTGTCTACAACCGCAGCCCCGGCAAGGCGCAAAGCTGGGTCGCCCGGTTTGCCGGAGAGCTTGCCGCCACCCCGCGTGAGGCCGCTGTAGGGGCCGAGTTTGTGATGACCTGTGTGGGCAATGATGATGATTTGCGCAGCGTGGTGCTGGGCGCTGATGGTGCCTTTGCCGGGATGGCGCCGGGCGCGGTCTTGATCGATCACACCACGGCGTCGGCCACCGTCGCGCGGGAGCTGGCGGTGCTGGCAGCGGAACGTGAACTGGGCTTTCTCGATGCGCCGGTGTCAGGTGGTCAGGCGGGCGCCGAGAGTGGTCTGTTGACGGTGATGGTCGGTGGCGAGGCGGCGATCTATGCGCGGGCACTGCCGGTCATCGAAGCCTACGCCAAGATGGTGCGCCTGATGGGGCATGCCGGCAGCGGCCAGTTGACCAAGATGGTCAACCAGATCTGCATCGGCGGCTTGGTGCAGGGCCTGGCCGAGGCGCTGCACTTTGCCCAATGCGCGGGCCTGGATGCCGAGGGCGCCATGGCGGTGATCAGCAAGGGCGCGGCGCAGTCCTGGCAATTGGAGCATCGCCACGCCAGCATGTTGGCGGGTGAGTTTGAACATGGCTTTGCTGTGGACTGGATGCGCAAGGACCTATCAATCCTGCTGGAAGAGGCGCGGCGTAACGGTGCGCAGTTGCCGGTGACGGCGCTGGTCGATCAGTTTTATGCCGACGTGCAGGCCATGGGCGGTGGACGCTGGGACACGTCAAGCCTGTTGGCGCGGTTGAAGCCGGCTAAATAGCGTGGCTGTGACTGTGCAGCACTGCGTGCGCGGCAGGCAAACATCTGCACTCAGCTAATCAAGTAAAGAAGCGCCTGCCAAGCGCTGGCGCTGCAGCCTGGGGTGCTTGTGAGTAAACTGGCGGCTTTACGCGAGCGGAAATGGGTTATGCAGTGTCGTGTGGGGTGCGGCGCCTGTTGTATTGCGCCTTCAATCAGTTCGGCCATACCCGGTATGCCCAACGGCAAGCCGGCAGGTCAGCGTTGCGTGCAGTTAAATGCGCAAAATCAGTGTTTGTTGTTTGGCTTGCCGGAGCGTCCCGCCGTATGCAGCGCTTTCAATGCCGATGAGCACGTGTGTGGCAAAACCGATACCGAAGCCTTGCAGTTGCTGACCTGGTTGGAGCAGGCCACGACCGTGAGTGCAGACGCCTAAAAATGAGGCTCATTAATGGAAGCAATTGTATGACGCGGAGTAATGGATGAGCCGATTCAGGTGGATGCTGGTTGCTGCGGCGTTGAGTTGCGCCACGCCGGCGGTTGGCGCCCAAGACTGGCAACTGGTCAAGGACGAGGAGGGGATTCAGGTCTATCTGGCGGCGGTGCCCGGTTCTTCCTACAAGGCTTATCGCGGCGTGGCCACTATCAAGGCATCAATCGAGCGACTGCGCAGCTTGCAGGAGGATGTGCAGGCTTCTTGTCAGTGGATATTTCAGTGCCAGGAGCAAAAGATGCTCAAATCCGATGGCGCGCAAAGCTGGATGTACAGCCGCTTCAACACGCCGTGGCCGGTTGCGCCGCGCGATTCGGTGTTGCATATCACGACGTCGGTGGCCGCTGATGGCACATTGAGGCGACAAATTCAGGCGTTACCTGATTATTTGCCGGTTAAAGATGGGCTGGTGCGCGTCAGTCGTGTCGACGGCTACTGGTCGCTCACGCCCAGTGCTGGAGGCGTTGTAGAGGTGGTTTACGAGGCGCACACAGAGCCCGGAGGCAGTGTGCCATCCTGGCTGGCTAACAGCTTTGTCGTGGATGCACCGTTCGAAACGCTGCAGGCTTACCGGGCGTTGGCTGAAGGGCGGTGAAGCCGCTTTTGGTGCGGGGCTGTGCGCCGTTAGGCTGAGCCGACTGCCAGGTATGCGCAGTCGGCTCGGTGCGTGCTGGCGGAGCTTACTCCGCCGAGCTGTGCAGGCTTTCCGCGGCGTACAGGGTGTTTTCCAGCAGGCAGGCGCGCGTCATCGGGCCGACACCGCCGGGTACGGGGGTGATCCAGCCAGCGCGCGGCAGGGCAGTGTCGAATACCACATCGCCAATCAGCTTGCCGTCAGCCTGACGGTTAATGCCGACGTCGATAACGATGGCGCCTTGCTTGATCCATTCGCCTTTGACCAGGCCTGGTTTACCGGCCGCCACGACCACCAGGTCGGCACTGGCCAGATGGCCGGGCAGATCCTTGGTGAAGCGGTGAGTGACGGTCACAGTGCAGCCGGCCAGCAGCAGTTCAAGGGCCATCGGTCGCCCCACAATGTTGGAGGCGCCAACAATCACGGCGTGCATGCCATGCAGGTCGGCTCCCGTACTTTCCAGCAGGGTCATGATGCCTTTGGGGGTGCAAGGGCGTAGCAGTGGAATGCGCTGGGCCAGGCGGCCGACGTTGTAGGGGTGGAAGCCGTCGACATCTTTATCCGGACGAATGCGCTCGAGCAGTTGCGAGGCGTCCAGATGTGCAGGCAGGGGCAATTGCACCAGGATGCCATCAATTTCCGCAGAGTCATTGAGGCTGTCGATCAGGCTCAGCAGTTCAGTCTGGCTGGTGCTGGCGGGCAGGTCGTAAGCCTTGGACATAAAGCCGACTTCTTCACAGTCTTTACGCTTGTGCGAGACATAAACCTCGGAAGCCGGGTCATTGCCCACCAGGATGACCGCCAGGCCGGGGGCGCGCAGGCCGCGCTGGCGGCGCTCGGCGACACGTTGGGCAATTTGCTGGCGGAGGCTGGCGGCAATCGCTTTACCGTCGATCAGTTGTGCGGTCATGTCGCTTGGTTAACCATTGGAATGAATTAAAAAAGGATGCGCATTCTCGCATGGACCGCTGCGTGGGCAAAGGCGCTGCCCGGTCAATTTAAGCTAACTCCTTTATCTCGCTCATTTTTTTTAATTTTCCTGTTGACGCTTTAGGGCTCGCTATATAACATTCGCCCCGCTTGTCGAGCACAGCTAGCTGCTGGGTAACAAGGTTAATAGCATCGTTACAGGATGCGACTAAAGCCGAAGCTTTTAGTCTGCGCTTAAAGCAAGATGCAGATGAATAAGTGCCCGTAGCTCAGTTGGATAGAGCATCCGCCTTCTAAGCGGATGGTCGCAGGTTCGAGTCCTGCCGGGTGCGCCATTTGGCAGCTTGGCACAAGCAATGCAATATGGTGGGCGTAGCTCAGTTGGTAGAGCACAGGATTGTGACTCCTGGTGTCGTGGGTTCGATCCCCATCGTCCACCCCATATTTCAAAACCCCAGGCACATTGTCTGGGGTTTTTGTTTCAGAGTTTTATCCGCGGACGTGGTGGAATTGGTAGACACACTGGATTTAGGTTCCAGCGCCGCAAGGCGTGAGAGTTCGAGTCTCTCCGTCCGCACCATCTTTAGCTTTTCCCTTCTTTATTATGCCGCCTGCTTCTGTAGGGTGACTTCTGCAACTTCCCCCTCTAGAATGTGTGCCCTTGATTCTTGGGCCAGAACGGCCGCCTACGTCTGTGCAATGAGGAAAATCCATGCAAGTTTCTGTTGAAAGCACCTCCGCTCTTGAGCGCCGCATGACCATTGGTGTCCCGGCTGAGCGTATCGAGACCGAAGTGAACAAGCGTCTGCAGCAGACTGCTCGTCGCGCTAAGGTGCCAGGCTTCCGTCCAGGCAAAGTGCCAATGAGCGTGATTCGTCAGCGTTACGAAGATGCTGCTCGTCAAGAAGCGCTGGGTGACCTGATTCAGGCAACCTTCTACGAAGCTGTGGTTGAGCAAAAGCTGAATCCGGCTGGCTCCCCGGCCGTAGAGCCGAAGGTATTCGAGAAGGGCAAAGACCTTGAATACGTCGCTACTTTTGAAGTGTTCCCAGAATTCCAGGTTACTGGTTTTGAGAGCATCGCTATCGAGCGTCTGCAGGCTGAAGTCGCTGATGCCGATCTGGAAAACATGCTGGAAATCCTGCGTAAGCAGAACACCCGTTTTGAAACTGCTGCGCGCGGCGCACAGAATGGCGATCAGCTGAACATCGATTTCGTTGGCAAGGTTGATGGCGAGGCTTTCGCAGGTGGTTCGGCTAAAGGCACTCAGCTGGTGCTGGGCTCCGGTCGCATGATCCCGGGCTTTGAAGACGGTCTGGTCGGCGCCAATGCCGGTGAAGAACGTGTGCTCAACCTGACGTTCCCTGCTGACTATCAGAACCTGGACCTGGCCGGCAAAGCCGCTGAGTTCACTGTGACGGTCAATGCCGTTGCCGAGCCGCTGCTGCCTGAACTGAATGACGAGTTCTTTGCTCTGTTCGGCATCAAAGAAGGTGGCCTCGAAGGTTTTCGTGCTGAAGTGCGCAAGAACATGCAGCGCGAACTGCGTCAGGCGATCAAATCCAAGGTTAAAAACCAAGTGATGGATGGCTTGTTGTCGGCCAACCCGATCGAAGTGCCGAAGTCGCTGCTGGGCAACGAAGTTAACCGTCTGCGTGTGCAGGCTGTGCAGCAGTTCGGTGGCAACATCAAGCCTGATCAGCTGCCGGCTGAGTTGTTCGAAGAGCAAGCCAAGCGTCGCGTTGTGCTGGGTCTGATCGTGGCCGAAGTGGTCAAGCAGTTCGATATCAAGCCTGATGAAGCTCGCGTACGTGAGATGATTCAAGAGATGGCTTCTGCCTATCAAGAGCCTGAGCAGGTCGTGGCCTGGTACTACAAAAACGACCAGCAACTGAACGAAGTGCGTTCGGTTGTGCTGGAAGAACAAGTTGTAGATACTGTTCTGCAGAAGGCTAATGTGACTGACAAGCCGGTCTCTTACGAGGAAGCGGTCAAGCCGGCTGAAGCTGCACAAGCCGCCTGATTTCTTCGCTTTGTTCGAGTAACCATAAGCCAGCCATCGTGCTGGCTTATGTGTCTTTGAGACATGATTATTAGGGAGCGAGCGCAGCACATGTCCCGTAATTCTTATATGCAAGCCTCTGAAATTCAGGCCGCTGGCGGCCTGGTGCCGATGGTGGTTGAACAGTCTGCCCGCGGTGAGCGCGCCTACGACATCTATTCGCGACTGCTGAAAGAGCGCGTGATCTTCCTGGTTGGCCCGGTAGAGGACTACATGGCTAACCTGGTGGTCGCCCAGTTGCTGTTCCTTGAAGCGGAAAACCCTGACAAGGACATCCATCTGTATATCAACTCGCCGGGCGGCTCGGTGACTGCGGGCATGTCGATCTACGATACCATGCAGTTCATCAAACCTGACGTGTCGACCATCTGTATTGGTCAGGCTTGCAGCATGGGTGCCTTGCTGCTGGTCGGCGGCGCCGCCGGTAAGCGTTATTGCCTGCCGCATTCGCGCATGATGATTCACCAGCCGTTGGGCGGTTTCCAGGGCCAGGCCTCGGACTTCGAGATCCATGCCAAGGAAATTCTGACCATTCGTGATCGCCTGAACCGGATCATGGCTGCTCACACTGGCCAGCCGCTGGATGTAATTGCTCGCGACACTGATCGTGACAATTTCATGAGCGCCGACGAAGGTGTTGCTTACGGCCTTATCGATAAAGTGATCAGCAAGCGCGAATTGGCGAGCTGAATCACCCGGTAATTTGCGATCGAGCCATGCTCGGTCGCTGTGGCAGGCTTGAAAAAGCCTGCATTTGCCCTCATCTTGTGTTGCAAGCCTACCGGATTGGATTGATCGAATGACTGATACCCGCAACGGCGAGGACAACGGCAAATTGCTTTATTGCTCCTTCTGCGGCAAGAGCCAGCATGAAGTGCGCAAGTTGATTGCCGGCCCCTCGGTCTTTATCTGCGACGAATGCGTCGACCTGTGCAATGACATCATCCGCGAGGAGGTGCAGGAAGCCCAGGCCGAAAGCAGTGCGCACAAGCTCCCGGCGCCCAAGGAAATCAGTACCATCCTCGATCAGTATGTGATTGGTCAGGAGCGGGCTAAGAAAGTCTTGGCGGTGGCCGTCTACAACCACTACAAACGCTTGAATCAGCGCGACAAGAAAGACGATGTCGAGCTGGGCAAGAGCAACATTCTGCTGATTGGTCCAACTGGTTCGGGTAAAACCTTGCTGGCTGAGACACTGGCGCGCCTGCTCAATGTGCCATTTACCATCGCGGATGCCACCACCCTGACCGAAGCTGGTTATGTGGGGGAGGATGTCGAGAACATCATTCAGAAGCTGCTGCAGAAGTGCGATTACGATGTTGAGAAGGCCCAGATGGGTATTGTCTACATCGATGAAATCGACAAGATTTCGCGTAAGTCGGACAACCCATCAATTACCCGCGATGTTTCGGGTGAGGGTGTGCAGCAGGCACTGCTGAAGCTGATCGAAGGTACCGTGGCGTCTGTGCCTCCGCAAGGCGGCCGCAAGCATCCCCAGCAGGAGTTTCTGCAGGTGGATACACGCAACATCCTGTTCATCTGTGGCGGTGCGTTTTCAGGGTTGGAAAAGGTTATCCAGGGGCGCTCAGCTCGTGGTGGTATCGGTTTCAATGCTGAGGTGCGTAGCACTGACTTGGGCAAGAAAGTTGGCGAGTCACTGCGTGGCGTAGAGCCGGATGATCTGGTCAAGTTTGGCTTGATTCCTGAGTTCGTTGGTCGCTTGCCAGTGATCGCGACGTTGGACGAGCTGGATGAGGCTGCCTTGATGCAAATCCTCACTGAACCAAAGAATGCCTTGACCAAGCAATACGGCAAGCTGTTCGAGATGGAAGGTGTGGACCTGGAGTTCCGTCCAGACGCGCTCAAAGCAGTGGCTCAGCGTGCCCTTGAACGTAAAACAGGCGCGCGCGGTTTGCGTTCGATTCTCGAGGGTGTGCTGCTCGACACCATGTACGAGATTCCGTCGCAATCCGAGGTTAGCAAGGTGGTGATTGATGAAAGTGTCATCGCCGGGACGTCCAAGCCTCTGCTGATCTATGAAAACATCGATGTGCCTGCCAAGGCAGCGCCAGACGCTTGATGCGCTTGGTTGCATGTTGAAACAAAGGGGCCTGCGGGCCCCTTTGTATTTGTGTGTCATGCGCTTGTTTTTTCCCCTGGGTACCCCCATCTTGAGCGCAAGGGTGTTCCTATCTGTTTACGGCCGCATGGCCGCTGTTGAGCCAAGATCATGAAGACAACCATCGAATTGCCTCTCCTGCCGTTGCGCGATGTTGTGGTTTATCCACACATGGTGATCCCGCTGTTTGTCGGTCGGGAAAAGTCCATTGAGGCTTTGGAGTCGGCCATGACCGGCGACAAACAAATCCTTTTGGTCGCCCAGAAAAATCCTGCTGACGATGATCCGAGCGAAGAAGGCCTATATCGCGTCGGCACAGTCGCCAGCGTGTTGCAGTTGCTCAAGTTGCCAGATGGCACCGTTAAGGTGTTGGTGGAGGGTGAGCAGCGCGGCACCATCGAAAGCTTTGTTGAGGTCGAGGGCCATACGCGGGCTGAAGTGCTGCTGGTCAGTGAAAGCGAAGCGCCTGAGCGCGAAGCCGAAGTGTTCACCCGCAGCCTGCTGAGTCAGTTCGAACAGTATGTGCAGCTGGGTAAGAAGGTTCCGGCTGAGGTGCTGTCATCGCTCAATGGCATTGATGAGCCTGGGCGCCTGGTGGACACCATGGCTGCGCACATGGTGTTAAAGATCGAGCAAAAGCAGGAAATTCTTGAAATCACCGATCTGGCTGCCCGCGTCGAGCATGTGCTGGCGCTGTTGGATGCGGAAATCGATCTGTTGCAGGTCGAGAAGCGCATCCGTGGCCGGGTCAAAAAGCAGATGGAGCGCAGTCAGCGCGAGTACTACCTGAATGAGCAGATGAAGGCCATTCAGAAAGAACTGGGCGACGGCGAAGACGGCCACAATGAGCTCGATGAGCTGAAGAAGCGTATCGACACTGCTGGACTGAGCAAAGAGGCGCACACCAAGGCCTTGGCTGAGCTGAATAAGCTCAAGCAGATGTCGCCGATGTCTGCTGAAGCCACGGTGGTGCGTTCTTATATCGACTGGCTGGTCACGGTACCCTGGACTGCTGAAAGCAAGGTGCGTCTGGATCTGGCCAAGGCCGAAGCCATTCTGGATGCGGATCACTACGGCCTGGATGAAGTCAAAGAGCGGATTCTTGAATACCTCGCCGTGCAAAAGCGGGTGAAAAAGGTCAAGGGCTCAGTGCTCTGCTTGGTGGGTCCGCCCGGTGTCGGCAAGACCTCGCTGGCGGAATCCATCGCTCGCGCTACCAATCGTAAATTTGTCCGCATGGCCTTGGGTGGCGTGCGTGATGAAGCGGAAATTCGTGGCCATCGGCGTACTTATATCGGCTCTATGCCGGGCCGCCTGATCCAGAAAATGACCAAGGTTGGGGTCCGCAATCCGCTGTTCTTGCTGGATGAAATCGACAAGATGGGCCAGGACATGCGCGGTGATCCTGCCTCTGCTTTGCTTGAGGTTCTGGACCCTGAGCAGAATCACAATTTCAACGATCATTACCTGGAGATCGATTACGACCTCTCCAATGTGATGTTCATTTGCACCGCCAACTCGATGAATATCCCGGCACCGCTGCTGGATCGGATGGAGGTGATTCGTCTGCCGGGCTACACCGAAGACGAAAAAATCAATATTGTGGTGAAGTACCTGACGCCCAAACAAGCCGAGGCTAACGGCCTGAAGAAAGGCGAGCTGGAATTTGAGCGTGAGGCCATTCGCGACATCATTCGCTATTACACCCGTGAAGCCGGTGTGCGGAGTCTTGAGCGGCAGATTGCCAAGGTGTGCCGTAAAGCCGTCAAAGAGCACGCGAGCGAGAAACGTTTCAAGGTCTTGGTAACCGCCGATACCCTTGAGCATTTCCTCGGCGTGCACAAGCATCGCTATGGCCTGGCCGAGCAGCAAGACCAAATCGGTCAGGTGACAGGCTTGGCCTGGACTCAGGTTGGTGGTGAGCTGTTGACCATTGAGGCGGCTGTGGTGCCCGGCAAGGGGCAGTTGATCAAGACCGGCTCTCTTGGTGATGTGATGCTGGAATCGATCACAGCGGCGCTCACAGTGGTGCGTAGCCGGGCTAAGAGCCTGGGTGTGCCTCTGGACTTCCATGAGAAGCGCGACATTCACATCCACATGCCCGAGGGCGCCACACCCAAAGACGGCCCTAGTGCCGGTGTTGGGATGTGTACGGCGCTGGTGTCGGCTTTGACGCAGATACCCGTGCGGGCCGATGTTGCCATGACCGGTGAAATTACCCTGCGTGGGCAGGTGCTGGCCATCGGTGGCCTGAAGGAAAAATTGCTGGCTGCGCACCGTGGTGGGATCAAGACGGTGATCATTCCAGAGGAAAATGTGCGTGATCTGAAAGAGATTCCTGAGAATATTAAGCAGGACTTGGCGATTAAGCCGGTTAAATGGATTGACGAGGTCCTGCAAATTGCGCTGCAATACGCGCCGGAGCCCTTGCCTGATGCGGCTCCCGAGTTGGTTGCACAGGATGACAAGCGCGAGACTGATTCCAAGGAGCGAATTAGCACGCATTAGCCGAGGGGCTTCCTTGACACCATTTTAGAGCCCTTGTTATAAAGCGGCTCTTCGTGTGTTAACAGGCCACTCAGCACTCGTTTTGCCTACACCAAAAATTAAAGCTACATACTCAATAAATAAGGGGACTTAGAGTGAACAAGTCGGAACTGATCGATGCCATCGCTGCATCTGCTGATATCCCGAAAGCTGTTGCTGGCCGTGCGCTGGACGCTGTGATCGAATCCGTCACTGGTGCCCTGAAGGCTGGTGATTCTGTAGTACTGGTTGGTTTCGGTACTTTCGCTGTTAAAGAGCGCGCTGCTCGTACTGGCCGCAACCCGCAGACCGGTAACCCGATCAGCATCGCCGCTGCCAAGATTCCTGGTTTCAAAGCCGGCAAGGCACTGAAAGACGCCGTTAACTAAGCGTCTTTTTGGGCTTTGCCCTTCCTGCTCAGGCGCGAGTCTGAGCAGGCAGCGGAGCGGTAGTTCAGTCGGTTAGAATACCGGCCTGTCACGCCGGGGGTCGCGGGTTCGAGTCCCGTCCGCTCCGCCAGTCACGCGAAGGCGCATCCTCGGATGCGCCTTTCTTCTATATGGATTACACCCGTGCTGCACGGCTGGTCGTTTGTTACAGCCGATTCTGGGGGACGCATGCTGCAAAATATCAGGGACAATTCACAAGGCTGGATTGCCAAGACCATCATCGGCGTGATCGTCGCGCTGTTGGCGCTGACGGGCGTTGATGCCATTTTTCAGGTCACCAGCAATCGTCAGGACGCAGCTGAAGTAAATGGCCAGGCCATCAGTCAGAATGAATTGGCGCAGGCTGCTGAAATGCAGCGCCGCCAGCTGATGCAGCGCCTGGGCAAGGATTTTGATGCTTCTTTGCTCGATGACAAAATGCTCCGTGAAGCTGCGCTCAAGGGTCTGATTGACCGCAAGCTGTTGCTGCAAGCTGCAGAGCAAGCAGGTTTTGCTTTGTCGCAGGCAGAGCTGGACAAGGTGATTGTGCAGGTCCCGGCCTTTCAGGTTGAGGGCAAGTTCAATGCCGATCTGTTCGACCAGCGTATTCGTCAGGAAGGCTATACCCGTCTGCAGTTCCGTCAGCAGCTCGAGAAAGACATTCTCGCCAGTCAGTTGCAGGCCGGTGTTGCGGGCAGTGGTTTTGTCACCGATGAGGAAATCCAGGCGTTTGCCCGACTGGAGAAGCAAACCCGCGACTTCGCGACGCTGACCCTGAAGGCTGATCCCAAGGCCGTCACGCTGAGCGATGACGAGCTGCAGGCCTACTACAAGGAACACAGCAGCCAGTTCATGAGCCCGGAACAAGTGGTTCTGGAGTATATCGAGCTGAACAAGGCCGATTTCTTCGATCAGGTCGAGGTCAAAGATGAAGACCTGCAGGCGGCCTATCAGAAGGAAATCGCCAATCTGGCGGAGCAGCGTCAAGCCGCACACATCCTGTTGGAAGTGACGGACAAGCTGAGTGACACCGAGGCAAAAGCGCAGATTGACGCCATTGCCCAGCGCCTGGTCAAGGGCGAGGACTTTGCCGTTTTGGCCAAAGAGCTCTCCAATGATCCAGGGTCGGCGGACAAAGGTGGTGATCTTGGTTACGCCGCCCCAGGCGTATACGACCCGGCCTTTGAAGAGGCGCTGTACGCTCTGAAGCAAGGCGAAGTCTCGGCTCCGGTCCGCACCCAGTTCGGCTGGCACCTGATCAAGCTGCTGGGCGTGCAGGCGCCAGAAGTGCCAAGCCTGGCCAGCCTGAAAGACAAGCTGGTGGCCGACCTTAAAGCGCAGCAGGTTGAGCAGCGTTTTGTCGAGGTCAGCAAGGAGCTGGAAGACTCCGCCTTTGAAGCCTCCGACCTGGCCCAGCCAGCTCAAGAGCAAGGTCTGCAGGTGAAAACCAGCGCAGCCTTTGGTCGCGAAGGTGGTGCGGGTCTGACTGCCAACCGCCAGGTGATTCAGGCCGCTTTCAGCCAAGAAGTGCTGGAAGACGGAGCCAACAGCGGCGCGATTGAACTGGACCCGGACACCGTGGTTGTTCTGCGCGTCAAGGAGCACCTTAAGCCGGCGTTGCTGCCGTTCGACCAGGTTGCTGCCGGCATTCGTCAGCAGTTGACCCTGCAGCGTGCCAGCGAGGCTGTGAAGGCCAAGGGCGAGGCGTTGCTCGGCAGTCTGCGTGAGGGTAAGACCTCGATTGCGCAGGCGCAGAATGGTCAAACCTGGCAGGTGGTGGAAGCCGCTACGCGTAACCAGGAGGCGGTTGATCCGCTGGTGTTGCAACAGGTCTTCCGCATGCCCAAGCCAAGCGCGGCTGACAAGCCTAACTTCGCGGGCATCAGCCTGGCCGATGGCAGCTATGTGGTGGTTCGCCTGAATGGCGTCAACGTCCCGCAAGAGGCGCTGAGCGAAGAAGAGAAGGCCATGTACCGGCGCTTCATGACGTCGCGTAGCGGCCAGCAGGACTTCAGTGCCTACAGCCGCCAGCTGGAAGCCAATGCCGAGATCGAGCGTTTCTAACGCTTGATTGCGCCGCAACGAAAAAGGCCGCTCAATTGAGCGGCCTTTTTCGTTGCGCGGTTAACTCACTCTTCGATTTCGCCCATGGCGGTGGTGTTGAAACCGCCGTCGACGTAGAGGATTTCACCGCTGATGCCCGACGCCAGGTCGGAGCAAAGGAAGGCGCCGGCATTGCCGACTTCGTCGATGGTGACGTTGCGACGCAGCGGAGTCTGCTTCTCGTTGGCGGCGAGCATCTTGCGGAAACTCTTGATCCCGGAGGCCGCCAGGGTGCGGATTGGGCCTGCGGAAACGGCGTTAACGCGGGTGCCTTCCGGGCCGAGGCTGCCAGCCAGGTAGCGCACGCCAGCTTCCAGGCTGGCCTTGGCCATACCCATCACGTTGTAGTTGGGCATGGTGCGTTCGGCACCCAGGTACGACAGGGTCAGGATGCTGCCGTTACGGCCTTGCATCATGCTGCGACCGGCCTTGGCCAGGGCCACCAGGCTGTAGGCGCTGATGTCGTGGGCGATGCGGAAACCGTCGCGGGTGGTGACTTCAGTGAAGTCACCGTTCAACTGGTCGCCAGGCGCGAAGCCAACCGAGTGAACGATGATGTCCAGGCCGTCCCACTTCTGGCTGAGGGCGTCGAACACTGCGGCAATCTCGGCGTCGCTGGCCACGTCGCAAGGGAAGCACAGTTCAGCACTGGAGCCCCAGCCGGCGGCGAATTCTTCGACCCGGCCTTTGAGCTTGTCGTTCTGGTAGGTGAACGCCAGTTCGGCGCCTTCGCGGTGCATGGCGGCGGCAATGCCGGATGCGATAGACAGTTTGCTGGCGACGCCGACGATCAGGACGCGCTTACCGGCGAGAAAACCCATGTGCTATTCCTCTTCTGGTTAATCGGCAGAGGCGGGGGCCATGAATGCGGCTTCCAGCAACTGCCTGGTATAAGTCTGTTGCGGCGCGGCAAAAATCTGTTCGGCCGGGCCTTGCTCAATCACCTGTCCTTGCTTGACCACCATCAGTTGGTGGCTCAGCGCCCTGACCACCGCCAGGTCATGGCTGATGAACAGGTAAGTCAGGTTGTACTTGCTCTGTAGCGAACGCAGCAGTTCTACCACTTGGCGCTGCACCGTGCGGTCGAGGGCCGAGGTCGGCTCGTCGAGCAGGATCAGCTGCGGCTTCAGTACCAATGCTCTGGCGATGGCGATGCGCTGGCGTTGCCCACCGGAAAACTCGTGGGGGTAACGGTGCCGTGCTGCGGGGTCGAGCCCCACCTCCAGCAGTGCATCGATGATCGCTTGTTCCTGTTCTGCCTCCGTACCCATGCCATGGATCTGCAAACCTTCACCGACAATCTGACTCACCGACATGCGTGGGCTCAGGCTGCCGTAGGGGTCCTGGAAGACCACCTGCATCTGCCGGCGAAACGGCCGGATGGCGTGCTGGGATAAGCCCTGCAATGCCTCACCGCGAAAGTTGATCGCGCCCTGGCTGCCGATCAGACGCAAAATCGCCAGCCCCAGTGTCGACTTGCCGGAACCACTCTCGCCAACGATGCCCAGGGTCTGGCCCTGGGGCAGGCTGAAGTTGATGCCGTCCACCGCCTTTACATAATCAACCGTGCGCCGCAGCAGCCCTTTCTTGATTGGGAACCACACGCGTAAGTCCTCTACGCTCAGCATCGTGGCGCCGGGCGGGTTGGCCGCTGGCTCGCCGCGGGGCTCGGCCCCGAGCAGTTCCTGGGTGTAGGGATGTTGCGGTGCACGGAACAGTTCTTCGCAACTTGCCTGTTCGACGATCTTTCCGCGCTGCATGACACATACCCGATGGGCAATTCTGCGCACCAGGTTGAGATCGTGGCTGATCAGCAGCAGGGCCATGCCCAGGCGCGCCTGCAAGTCCTTGAGCAATTCGAGGATTTTCAGCTGCACGGTGACGTCCAGTGCGGTGGTCGGCTCGTCTGCAATCAGCAGTTGCGGCTCGTTGGCCAGCGCCATGGCAATCATCACGCGCTGGCGCTGGCCGCCCGAGAGTTCGTGGGGGTAAGCCTTGAGGCGTTTGCGCGGCTCGGGAATGCCGACCAGGTCGAGTAGCTCCAGGGTGCGTGCGGTAGCCGCTTTGCCGCTCAGGCCTTTGTGCAGGCGCAGCACTTCGTTGATCTGCTTCTCGATGCTGTGCAGCGGGTTGAGCGAGGTCATCGGCTCCTGAAAGACCATGGCGATGCGATTGCCGCGAATACCACGCAGCTTGGCCTCGCTCATGTGCAGCAGGTCCTGACCGGCATAGCTGATGCTGCCGGCCGGATGGCTGGCGATCGGGTAGGGCAGCAGGCGCAGGATCGAGTGGGCGGTGACCGATTTGCCCGAGCCGCTCTCGCCCACCAGGGCCAGGGTCTCGCCCTTGCGGATATCGAAGCTGACGTCTTCGACCACCCGTTGGCGCTGATCGCCGCTGACAAACTCAACGGCCAGGTCGCGCACTTCAATCAGGTTGTCGGGGTTTACACACTGGGTCATCTCACTTCCTCGGGTCGAAGGCATCGCGTGCGGCTTCGCCAATAAACACCAGCAGACTCAACATCAGGGCCAGCACAGCGAAGGCGCTGATACCCAGCCACGGCGCTTGCAGGTTGGACTTGGCCTGGGCCACCAGCTCGCCCAGGGACGGCGCGCCGGGGGGCAGGCCGAAGCCGAGGAAGTCCAGGGCGGTGAGGGTGCCGATGGCGCCGGTGAGGATGAACGGCATAAAGGTCATGGTCGAAATCATGGCGTTGGGCAGGATGTGCCGGTACATGATCGCGCTGTTTTGCATGCCCAGAGCGCGGGCGGCGCGCACGTATTCGAGGTTGCGGCCACGGAGGAACTCAGCACGCACCACATCCACCAGGCTCATCCAGGAAAACAGCAGCATGATGCCCAGCAACCACCAGAAGTTCGGCTGCACGAAACTGGCCAAGATGATTAGCAGGTAGAGCACCGGCAGGCCGGACCAGACTTCCAGAAAGCGCTGGCCGATCAGGTCGACCCAGCCGCCGTAGAAGCCCTGTAGGGCGCCGGCCAACACACCGATGATCGAGCTGAGCAGGGTCAGGGTCAGGGCAAACAGCACCGAGATGCGAAAGCCGTAAATCAGTCGCGCCAGCACGTCGCGACCCTGGTCGTCGGTGCCGAACCAGTTGGCGCTTGAGGGCGGTGCTGGAGCAGGCGTTTTCAGGTCGTAGTTGATGCTGCTGTAGCTGAACGGAATAGGCGGCCAAAGCATCCAGCCCTGCTTGGCCTCGATCAGCTCGCGGATGTAGGGGCTCTTGTAGTTGGCCTCTAGGGGGAACTCGCCGCCAAACACGGTTTCCGGGTAGCGCTTGAGCACCGGGAAGTACCAGTCGCCCTGGTATTCGACCAGCAGCGGTTTGTCGTTGGCGATCAGCTCGGCGCCCAGGCTGAGGATGAACAAACCGAGGAACAGCCACAGTGACCACCAGCCTCGTTTGTTGGCCTTGAAGCGCTCGACACGCCGGCGATTGATGGGGGACATATTTATGGAAAAGCGCATATCAACCCTCCCGGCTTTCAAAGTCGATACGAGGATCGACCAAGGTGTAGGTGATGTCGCCGATCAATTTCACCACCAGGCCCAGTAAGGTGAAGATAAACAGGGTGCCGAACACCACGGGGTAGTCGCGGTTAATCGCGGCTTCGAAACTCAGCAAGCCCAGGCCGTCGAGGGAGAAGATCACCTCGATCAACAGCGAGCCGGTAAAGAAAATGCCGATCAGCGCCGAGGGAAAGCCGGCGATTACCAGCAGCATGGCGTTGCGGAAGATGTGCCCGTAGAGCACGCGGGTTTCGCCCAGACCCTTGGCGCGGGCGGTGACCACGTACTGCTTGTTGATCTCGTCGAGAAAGCTGTTCTTGGTCAGGAAGGTCAGGGTGGCGAAGTTGCCGATCACCAGAGCGGTGACGGGCAGGGCCAGGTGCCAGAAGTAGTCTTTGATCTGCTCGAACAGGCTGAGCTCGTCGAAGTTGTTCGAGGTCAGGCCACGTAAGGGGAACCAGTCGAAATAGCTGCCGCCGGCAAACACCACGATCAGCAGAATGGCAAACAGGAACGCCGGAATGGCGTAGCCGACGATGATCGCCGAGCTGGTCCAGATATCGAAGCTGCTGCCGTGTCGCGTGGCCTTGGCGATCCCCAGAGGGATCGACACCAGGTACATGATCAGGGTGCTCCACAGCCCAAGGGAGATGGACACCGGCATCTTCTCGATGATCAGGTCGGTGACCTTGGCGTCACGGAAGAAGCTTTCACCAAAGTCCAGGTGCAGGTAGTTGACCAGCATGATCCAGAAGCGTTCGTGGGCCGGCTTGTCGAAGCCGTACATGCGCTCGATTTCGCCTACCAGTTCCGGGTCCAGGCCCTGGGCACCGCGGTAGTTGGAGCCCGCCACCGAGACCTCGGCACCGCCGCCGGCGATGCGGCTGGTGGCACCGTCGAAGCCTTCCAGCTTGGCGATCATCTGTTCCACCGGGCCGCCGGGGGCGGCCTGGATGATCAGGAAGTTGATCAGCAAGATGCCAAACAGGGTGGGAATGATCAGCAGCAGCCGTCGAAAGATATACGCCAGCATCTTATTGCTCCGTGCCGCTAGCCGCGGTCGTCGGGCTTGGTTGGGCAAGTTCTGGCTTGGCCCACCAGGTCATCAGGCCGACGTCGTAGAGCGGGGTTGCCTCGGGGTGCTGCAGGCGGTCCCAGTAGGCCACGCGCCAGGTCTTGATGTGCCAGTTGGGGATCACGTAATGGCCGGCCAGCAGCACACGGTCGAGGGCGCGGGTGTGGGCGACCAGGCTCTGCCGTGAGTCGGCATTGATCAGGCCCTCGACCAGGCTGTCGACGGCCGGGTCCTTGAGGCCGATAAAGTTGCGGCTGCCGGGGTTGTCGGCGCTGGAGGAGTGCCAGTACTCGCGCTGCTCATTGCCGGGCGAGCTGGATTGGCCGAAGCCGCCGACGATCATGTCGAAGTCGCGTGAGCGCAGGCGGTTGATGTACTGGGACACATCGACCCGGCGAATCACCAGCTCGATACCGAGGTCGGCGAGGTTGCGTTTATACGGCAGCAGGACCCGTTCGAAATCGGTCTGGGCGAGCAAAAACTCGAGGCTGACGGGCTTGCCGTCGGCGTCGACCATCTTGTCGTCGACGATCTTCCAGCCGGCTTCCTGTAGCAGTTGATAAGCGCGGCGCTGCTGCTCGCGGATGATGCCGCTGGCGTCGCTGCGCGGTACTTCAAAGGCGCTGTTGAAGACCTTGGGGTCGAGTTTGGCGCGCAGCGGTTCAAGAATTTTCAGTTCCTCGCTGCTCGGCAGGCCGCTGGCGGCCAGTTCGGAGTTTTCAAAGTAGCTGCGGGTACGGGTGTAGGCGCCGTTGAACAGCTGCTTGTTGGTCCACTCAAAATCGAACAGCAGCCCCAGGGCTTCGCGCACGCGTGGGTCCTGAAACAAGGGCCGGCGGATGTTAAAGACAAAGCCTTGCATGCCGGTGGGGTTGTGGTTGGCGATCTCTTCTTTACGCAGGCGTCCGTCTTTGACCGCCGGTACGTCATAGGCGCTGGCCCAGTTCTTCGCGCTGATTTCCAGCCAATAGTCAAACTGCCCGGCTTTAAGTGCTTCAAGGGCCACGGTGGTGTCGCGGTAGTAGTCGATCAGGATGCTGTCGAAGTTATAGAAGCCGCGGTTGACCGCCAGGTCGTTGCCCCAGTAGTCCTTGACCCGCTCGTAGCGAATGCTACGCCCGGCGGCCACATCCGCCACCTTGTAGGGGCCGCTACCCAGGGGCATTTCCAGGTTGCCCTTGTTGAATTCGCGGTTACTCCACCAGTGTTTCGGCAGTACCGGGAGTTGGCCAAGAATCAGCGGCAGTTCACGGTTGTTGCTGCGCTTGAAGTCGAAGCGCACGCGCTGTGTATCTTCGGCGGTGGCTTTGGCTACGTCGGCGTAGTAGGCCTTGTACTGCGGGGCGCCGTCTTTCATCAGCGCGTCGAAGGTGAAGACCACGTCGGCGGCGGTGACGGCCTGGCCATCGTGGAAACGTGCCTGCGGGCGCAGGTAAAAGCGCACCCAGCTGTGGTCCGGCGCCACTTCGATTTTCTCAGCCAGCAAACCGTATTCGGTGAAGGGCTCATCGAGGCTGTGGCGGGTCAGGGTGTCGTAGATCAGGCCGATGTCATCGGCGGCCACGCCTTTGTTGATAAACGGGTTGAGGCTGTCAAACCCGCCAAAGCCAGACTGGCGCAGTTCGCCGCCTTTGGGGGCATCCGGGTTCACAAAGTCAAAGTGCTTGAAATTGACCGGGTACTTGGCCGGCTCGCCATACAGGGTCAAGGCGTGTTGCCCAGCAGCCAGGCTCAGGCTGCTGAGGCTCAGCAACAGGGCGCTGCCGGCGCTGGCCAGCAGCGTGCGCAGGATCGGGGTCATGGTTTGTTCTCCGCAGGAGTGAGCCACCAGGCCCGCAGGCCGAGAGTGTAGGGCGGGGTGCTGACGAAGCTGAACCGGTTGCGGTAGGCGATCCGGTGGTTGTTCAGGTACCAGTTCGGAATGCTGTAGTGCTGCCACAACAAGGTGCGGTCGAGGGCGCGGGTTACGGCCACCTGTTCGTCACGGCTGTGGGCGGCCAGTAGTTTATCCAGCAGGGCATCGACCACCGGGTGGGCGATGCCCGCGTAGTTCTTGCCACCCTTGATTTTCACCTGGCTGGAGTGGAAGTACAGGCGCTGCTCCAGGCCGGGGCTCAGGGTTTGCGGCAGGGTGGCGAGGATCATGTCGTAGTCGTATTGATCCAGGCGTTGCTTGTACTGGGCACGGTCGACGGTGCGCAGACTGACGCTGATGCCAATGCGCGCGAGGTTTTCCGCGTAGGGCTGGAAGATGCGCTCTAGGTTCGGGTTGACCAGCAAAATTTCAAATTGCAGTGGCTCGCCACGGGCATTCACCAGGCGTTGACCAGACAGCGTCCAGCCGGCCTGCTCGAGCAACTGCAGGGCCCGACGCAGTGTCTCCCGCGGGATACCGGCGCCGGCTGTTTGCGGCACGCTAAATACCTGCGTGAACAGCTTGGCTGGCAGTTGCCGCCTGTAAGGCGAGAGCAGCAGCCACTCGTTCCCTTCCGGCTTGCCGGTGGCGGAGAACTCGCTGTTGGGGTAATAGCTGCTGGCGCGGATATAGGCATTGTTGAACAGCGTGCGGTTGGTCCACTCGAAGTCGAACAATAGGCCCATGGCCTCGCGCACCTTGCGCTGGGCAAACAGCGGGCGGCGGGCGTTCATCATCAGCGCCTGGGTTTGCGCCGGAATCTGGTGGGGGATTTCGGCGCGGATCACTTCGCCCCGTTTGACGTCCGGGAACTTGTAGCCGTTGGCCCAGTTTTTCGCCTGATGCTCGATATAGAAGTCGAACTCCCCGGCTTTAAATGCTTCGAAGGCGACGTTGCTGTCGCGGTAGAACTCGACGTCGACCCGGTTGAAGTTGTACTTGCCGCGGTTGACGGGCAGCTTTTCGCCCCACCAGTTCTTCACCCGCTCAAACACCAGGCGCCGGCCAGGTACCACCTGGGTGATGCGGTACGGCCCGCTGCCCAGCGGCGGGGTGTAGGTGGTGGCTTTGAAGTCGCGGTGCTTCCAGTAATGCTGCGGCAGCACTGGCAGTTCGCCCAGGTGCAGGATCAACAGCGGGTTATTGGCCTGCTTGAGCACAAAGCGGATGCGATGGCGGCCAAGGATGTCGACCCGCTTAACGTCCTGCAGGTTGGTGCGGTACTGCGGATGGCCTTGTTTGACCAGTAACCGGTAGGAGAAGGCCACGTCATAAGCGGTGATCGGCATGCCGTCGTGAAAGGTGGCTTCGGGGCGCAGATTGAACACCACCCAACTGCGGTCTTCGCTGTACTCGACGGAGCGGGCAATCAGGCCGTAGCTGGAGGACGGCTCGTCACCGGACGGGTCGTATTGGCCACTGCCGGCCATCAGCGGTTCGTTCAGTTCACTGATGCCGTACTGAGCGAAATTGGGCGTCGACGACGGGCTGCTGCCCTTGAAGGTGTAGGGGTTGAGGGTGTCGAAGGTGCCAAAGGCCATGACCCGTACGCTGCCGCCCTTGGGGGCGTCAGGGTTGACCCAGGCAAAGTGGGTAAAGCTGGCGGGGTACTTGAGTTCACCGAATTGGGCATAGCCATGACTTTCGCGCAGGTTGGCGAAGGAGCACACGCTCATGGTCAGGCAGGTGAGCAACAGGAGGGCACGCATCAGGCGCAAAATCCGATCCATGGCAGGCTTTTCGGCTTCTTGAACCTTACAGTAACAGCTTGTATCGACAGGAAAAAGACTGGCTTTTAGAGTGGCCGTGCCATCATTTTGACTACAATGGAAGAAATCGCTCACGGGGTGTCACTTGGAAGAGCATTGCTACGGTGCACAGGCTTGGATTGACCGGCTGAATGATTCGGAGCTGCCGGCGTTGGCCGCGGTCGTCACCGATATGCAGCAACTGGCTGAAAGCGAGAACAGTTCGGTGCAAGAGCTGGCGTCAGTGCTGCTGCGCGATGCGTCTCTGACCTCCAAGGTGCTGCGGGTCGCCAACAGCAGTTACTACAACCCGGCGTGTGAGGATATTCGCACCATTTCCCGCGCCATCGTGCTGATCGGTTTTGAAAGCATTCGCCTGATCAGTCTGTCGGTCAGCCTCATCGATGGTCTGTTGAGCCGCGGGCCGCGCTATCAGTTGCCTGAGTTGTTGGCGCGCTCGTTTCATGCCGCCGTGCAGGCGCGCAACATTGCCGGTTACGTGCTGAGCAAGCATCAGGAAGAAGTGTTTATCGCGGCCTTGTTGCATCACATCGGTGAGCTGGCGTTTTGGGGCTGTGGTGGCGCCCAGGCCGATGAGCTGGATGATGCTTTGGCAGAGCCGGGTGTTGATCCCGCTGCCGCTGTGCGCAAGGTGCTGGGCACCAGTTTTGAACAGTTGACCCAAGGGCTGGTGAAACACTGGAATCTCGGGCCCGTGGCCAGTCTGGCCCATGTGCCCGCCAGCCCCAAAAGCCCGGCGGCTTATGCGGTGCAATTGGGTATGCGCATCAGCGAAGTGGCGCTGGATGGCTGGGATTCGCCAGAAATGGACGATCTGGTCCTGCAGTTGGCCAAGTTCACCGGCATTACGGCGGAGGAAGCCTTGCAGCAGGTGTTGGCCAGTGCCGACGAGACGGTCAAAGTGGCTGCCACCTTTGGTGCCAGCAAGCTTTGTCAGTTGATTCCCAACACCGATCCCGAGCAAATTGCCTTTCAGCGTGAACAGCGCCGCGCGCGATTGTTGCAGCCCAATCTACCGATCATGCAGCAAGCGCTGCAGGACCTTGGGCTGATGCTGTCGAGCCGCGCCGATGTGGGCTTGATCCTCGACACGCTGCTAAAAGGGCTGCATCAAGGCGTCGGGCTGGAGCGGGTGATGCTCGCGGTGCTGGCCGACGGGCAGAGCAAGTTTCGGGTCAAGCGGGCAGTGGGTGAGGGTACGCAGGCCTGGGTCAGTGACTTTGAATTGCCGGTGGGTGAGCACAACGAACAGACGGTGTTCAGTTATGTGCTGCGGCATAAAGAGGCGTTGTGGATGGGCGTGCCGGCCAGTTACAACCTCAATGATTTGGTAACGGCGGCGATGCGTCAAAGCCTGGGGCTGGGGATGTTCTTTGTTGCGCCCCTGCTGGCCGGCAAACGCGAGATCGGCGTGCTGTATGCCGATGCCAGGCTTTCTGGGCGAGCCCTCAAGCATGAGCAGTTTGTGGCCTTCAAACGCTTTGCCGAGCTGACGGGGCGTTGCCTGGATGCCATCAGCCAGCGCAAATGATCAGGGTGCTTTTTTTACCGTCAGGGTCTGGCCGAGTTTCAGGGCGCTTGTGGCCTTCGGGTTCCAGCGCTTCAACTGTGCTAGATCTACCTTGAAGCGCTTGGCAATCAGGTAGAGCGAGTCGCCTTTCTGCACTTTGTAGTAGGTCACCGCTTCGCGGCCTGTGGCCTTACTGGTGATGATTTTGCTGTTCTTGTTGCTCAGGCTCTTGCTGGCCAGCACGGCGGCCTGATTTTTCGGTGCTTGCAACAGCAGCTCCTGGCCAAGCTTCAGGTTGTTGCCGCGCAGCTGGTTCCAGCGCTGCAGATCCTTGACCGCGACCTTCTGTTGCTTGGCAATCGACCACAGGTTGTCGCCACTTTTCACTTTGTAGCGTTTGGCCGGCGCGCTGACGACTGGGCTTTGCTCCTTGTAGCGTGGATTGCTACTGGCGCTCTGGACCTGCGTGCTGAGACTCAGTACCTGGCCGGTGCGCAATTTGTGGTGGCGCAGTTGGTTGAGGTCGGTGATGTCTTTAACTGACAGGTTATGGCGCTTGGCAATGCTGGCCAGGTTATCGCCTTTGCGCACCGTGTATTGCTGCCACTGCACCTGTTTTTGCGGCTTCATCAACAACAGGTTGGCGGCCAGGCGTTCGGCTTTTTCGCTGGGCACCAACAGGTGTTGGGGGCCGTCAATGGTCACGCCTTTTTTGAACGCGGGGTTGAGCTGGAACAGCTCGTCTTCATCGACCTCGGCCATTTCGGCGATGCTGGACAGGTCCATGCGCGGTTTGAACGCGACCACTTCAAAGTAGGGTTCGTTGGCAATCGGATTGAGGTCGACGCCATAGGCCTGCGGGCTGGTGACGATCTGCGCCACGGCCAGTAGCTTGGGCACGTACTCCTGAGTTTCCTTGGGCAGCGGCAGGTTCCAGTAGTCGGTGGGTAGGCCCAATTTTTGGTTGCGCTCAATGGCGCGGCTGACGGTACCTTCGCCGGCGTTGTAGGCGGCGAGGGCCAGCAGCCAGTCGCCATTGAACATGTCGTGCAGGCGGGTGAGGTAGTTCATTGCCGCATTGGTCGAGGCCATGATGTCGCGGCGGCCGTCGTACCAGTTGGTCTGGCGCAGATTAAAGTTGCGACCGGTGGATGGGATGAACTGCCACAACCCCGCCGCGTGGCTGCGCGAATAGGCCAGCGGGTTGTAGGAGCTTTCGATGATCGGCAGCAGTGCCAGCTCCATCGGCATGTCGCGCTCGTCCAGGCGCTCGACCACAAAGTGCAGGTAAGGGCTGCTGCGCTTGCCCGCGCTTTCGATCACCGCCGGACGGCTGGCGTACCACAGGCGCTGGCGTTCAATGCGCGGGTTGACGCCAATTTCACCCTGTAACTGAAAGCCCTCGCGGATGCGCTCCCAGACATCATCAGGGCGCTGCGGCAGGGCGGGGGCTATCCATTCAACCGGACGGTTGCGGGCGGCGTTACGGGCGTCTTCGGCGGCGCTGTCGGTATCACGGGTGTCGTGCACCTGGCAGCCGCTGAGTGTCATGGCAGCCACCAGGAGCAGCGGTCGCCAGTTGCGCACCAATGTCTCTAGCTCGGAGGTCTTGCGAGTCGATGAGGACATTAGTGGGGGAGGCATCCTGGCGAAAAGGTTGCGCGATTCTAGGAACCCACCCCCGGGGGGTCAAGTTTTCAGCGGTTTGGGCCGATTGCAGGCGTGGTTCAGAAGGTGTTTTTCCAGCTGCGCAGGCTGGTGAACACGGCCAGCGCATCGGCGTGCTTGCATTGGTCATGGGCTTCGGCTTGTTGCCTCACCGCAGGTTCGCTGACGCGCAGGAAAGGATTGGTCGCGTGTTCAAGTGCCAGAGTCGAAGGCAGGCTGATGTGGCCGGCGGCGCGCAGGGCAACAACGCCGGCCAGGCGTTCGGCAACCGCCGGGTTATGCGGTTCGACCGCCTGGGCAAAGCGCAGGTTGCTCAGGGTGTATTCGTGGGTGCAGTAGATCAGGGTGTTGTCCGGCAGGGCGGCGAGGCGTTGCAGCGATTCGTGCATCTGCGCCGGGGTGCCCTCGAAAATACGCCCGCAGCCGCCGGCAAACAGGGTGTCGCCACAGAACAGTCGGGGCTCGGTTGCTGCCTGGTAATAAGCGATATGACCGAGGGTGTGGCCAGGCACGTCGATAACCTGCAAGTCCAGGCCGAGCACTTGAACAGTATCGCCATCCTTGAGTGCCACATCGCGGCCAGGGATGGTTTCTCGCGCCGGGCCCACAACCCGCGCGCCACTCTGGGCTTTTAACTGCAACACACCTCCGACGTGGTCGGGGTGGTGGTGGGTGATCAGGATATCGCTCAGTTGCCAACCTGGATGGGCACTGAGCCAGGCCAGTACCGGCGCAGCATCGCCTGGATCGACCACCGCGCAGCGCTGGCTGGCGGGGTCTTGTAACAACCAGAGATAATTGTCGGTGAAGGCTGGCAGGGCTTCGATCAGTATCATCACGGGGTTCGCTAAGCTGAAAGTTGTGGTGCATCTTAGCGGTAGTTCCCGCTCAGGAGACGGCAATGATTGAACAGGCGTTTGCCCAGGCTGACCCCGATTGGCTGGATTTGCAGGGCCAGGCCCGCCAGTGGCTGGGCGGCCCATTGGGCGAGCTGCTCTTGGCGCAGCAGCGACCGCTGCTGGAGGCCGAGCTGGCGCGTTTTTTTGGCGGTTATCTGGTCCATTACGGGCCGGGTGTTGATGTACCGGTGGCGGCGCAGATCCAGCGCACCGTGCGCGTGGGCGCCCCCTTTAGCGGGGTGGAAATTGCCTGCGAAGAGCAGGCCTGGCCTTTGGGTGAGCATGCCGCCGACGTGGTGGTGCTGCAGCACGGCCTCGACTTCAGCCTGTCGCCCCACGGCTTGCTGCGTGAAGCCGCACGCAGCGTGCGTCCGGGCGGCCATTTGCTGATTGTGGGCATCAACCCCTGGAGCGCCTGGGGATTGCGTCACCTGCTGGCCCGCGATGCCTTGCGTCAGGCCCGCTGCATTGCCCCGGCGCGGGTCAGCGACTGGCTGCACCTGCTGGGCTTCGCGCTGGAGAAACGCCGCTTCGGGTGCTATCGTCCGCCGCTTGCCGCGAACCGCTGGCAATCCCGTTTGGCCGGCCTGGAACCCCTGGGCAATGCTTGGCAAATGCCTGGCGGCGGCTTCTATTTATTAGTGGCGCGCAAACTCGTGGTGGGTTTGCGGCCCTTGCGTCAGGCGCCGCGCGCCAGCATGGGCAAATTGCTGCCCATGCCGGTGGCCAAAGTCAGTCGACGCGACGCGGAACCCTAATTAAGAGCAGTCATGAGCGAACAGGTTGAGATTTACACCGACGGCGCCTGTAAAGGTAATCCTGGCCCCGGGGGCTGGGGCGCCTTGATGATTTTCAAGGGCGTAGAGAAAGAACTCTGGGGTGGCGAGCGCGAGACCACCAATAACCGTATGGAGTTGACCGCGGCGATCCGTGCCCTGGCCGAACTCAAGCGCGAATGCCAGGTGCGCCTGGTGACCGACTCCCAGTACGTGATGCAGGGCATTCAGGAATGGATGCCCAACTGGAAAAAGCGCGGCTGGAAAACCGCCGCCAAGCAGCCGGTAAAGAATGTCGACCTTTGGCAGCAGCTGGATGAGCAGGTTAATCGGCATCAGATCACCTGGCAGTGGGTGCGCGGCCATACCGGTCACCCAGGCAACGAGCGCGCCGACCAGTTGGCCAATCGTGGCGTTGATGAATTGAAAACGCGGTAGGACTTTTTATGCGCAGCGTAGTACTCGATACCGAAACCACCGGCATGCCGGTCACCGACGGCCACCGCATCATTGAGATCGGTTGCGTCGAGCTGATGGGCCGGCGCCTCACTGGCCGGCATTTTCACGTCTATCTGCAGCCGGATCGCGATATCGATGAAGGCGCCATCGCTGTTCACGGCATCACCAATGAGGCCCTGGAAGGCAAGCCGCGTTTTCGCGAGATCGCCGATGAGTTCTTTGAGTTCGTCAAAGACGCCCAACTGATCATCCATAACGCGGCGTTTGATATCGGCTTTCTCAACAACGAGTTCGCCTTGCTCGGTCAGCAGGATCGCGCCGATCTCACCGAGCACTGTTCGGTACTCGACACCCTGATGATGGCGCGTGAGCGTCACCCTGGGCAGCGCAACAACCTGGATGCCCTGTGCAAGCGTTATGGCGTCGACAACTCCGGCCGTGAGCTGCACGGCGCCTTGCTCGATGCCGAGATTCTCGCCGACGTTTACCTGAACATGACCGGCGGCCAGACCAGTCTGTCGCTGGCCGGTAATGCTTCAGACGGTGAGGGCGCCACGGGTGGCAGCCAGGCCAGTGAGATTCGCCGTTTGCCCGCTGAGCGGGCGCCAACTCGGGTGGTACGCGCCAGCGAAAGTGAGTTGGCCGAGCACGCTGTGCGCCTCGGCGTGATTGGCAAGGCCGCCGGTGGTGCGGCGCTGTGGACTCAGTTGGAGCAGTCTGCGCCGCAGGAGTGAGCGTCTGACGATTTATTCGTGCGCGACCTTTTCGTACAGTCTGACGCTTGAGGGGTTTCGCCGCTTCCGGTGAGTCTCTAACCTGAGGCGACAAGCAGCGCCTAGCTGCCCGCCTCAGGACGCCACAATGTATAAAGACCTAAAATTCCCCGTCCTTATCGTGCACCGTGACATCAAGGCCGACACGGTCGCCGGTGATCGCGTGCGGGCCATTGCCCGCGAACTGGAACTGGATGGCTTCACCATTCTGTCCAGTGCCAGCTCCGCCGAGGGGCGCATCGTCGCCTCCACCCACCACGGCCTCTCCTGCATTCTGGTTGCCGCCGAAGGGGCGGGAGAAAACCGCCACCTGATGCAAGACATGGTCGAACTGATCCGGGTGGCGCGGGTTCGCGCTCCCGATCTGCCGATCTTCGCCTTGGGTGAGCAGGTGACCATCGAGAATGCGCCGGTGGAGGCCATGCATGACCTCAACCACCTGCGCGGCATTCTTTATTTGTACGAAGACACCGTGGCCTTTCTCGCCCGGCAGGTGGCGCGCGCCGCGCGCAATTACCTGGATGGCTTGCTGCCACCGTTTTTCAAGGCGCTGGTACAGCACACTGCCGAATCCAACTATTCCTGGCACACGCCTGGTCATGGCGGTGGCGTGGCCTATCGCAAGAGCCCGGTAGGTCAGGCGTTTCACCAGTTTTTCGGCGAGAACACCCTGCGCTCCGACCTGTCGGTGTCGGTGCCGGAGCTGGGTTCACTGCTCGATCACACCGGGCCCTTGGCCGCAGCCGAAGAGCGTGCCGCGCGCAACTTTGGCGCCGACCACACCTTCTTCGTGATCAACGGCACCTCGACCGCGAACAAGATCGTCTGGCACTCAATGGTGGCCCGTGACGACCTGGTGCTGGTGGACCGCAACTGCCACAAGTCGATTCTGCATTCGATCATCATGACCGGCGCGATTCCGCTGTACCTGTGCCCGACACGTAACGAGCTGGGCATCATCGGGCCGATTCCGCTGTCGGAATTCAGCCGCGAGTCGATCCAGGCCAAGATCGACGCCAGCCCCCTGGCCCGTGGCCGTGAGCCCAAGGTCAAGCTGGCCGTGGTGACCAACTCTACCTACGACGGCCTGTGCTACAACGCCGAGCTGATCAAGCAAACCCTGGCGGGCAGCGTCGAGGTCATGCACTTCGATGAGGCCTGGTTCGCCTATGCGGCGTTTCACGAGTTCTATACCGGCCGTTTTGGCATGGGCACCACCCGCGAGGAGGGTGCGCCGCTGGTGTTCAGCACGCACTCGACGCACAAGATGCTGGCGGCATTCAGCCAGGCGTCGATGATCCATGTGCAGGACGGCGGCGAGCGCCAGCTGGATCGCGACCGCTTCAACGATGCGTTCATGATGCACATCTCCACTTCACCCCAGTACGGCATCATCGCTTCGCTGGATGTGGCCTCTGCGATGATGGAAGGCCCGGCCGGGCGTTCGCTGATTCAGGAAACCTTCGACGAAGCCCTGAGCTTCCGCCGGGCCCTGGCTAACCTGCGTCAGAACCTGCCGGCCAGCGATTGGTGGTTTAGCATCTGGCAGCCGCCGGGTGCCGAAGGCGTTGAGCAGGTGGCCAGCAGTGACTGGCAGTTGCAGCCGAATGCCGACTGGCATGGTTTCGGCGATGTGGCCGATGACTATGTGTTGCTCGACCCGATCAAGGTCACCCTGGCGACGCCGGGTTTGACCGCCGATGGCGTGCTCGGCGCGACCGGGATTCCCGCTGCGGTGGTCAGCAAGTTCCTCTGGGAGCGCGGCCTGGTGGTGGAGAAAACCGGCCTGTATTCCTTCCTGGTGCTGTTCTCCATGGGCATTACCAAAGGCAAGTGGAGCACTCTGCTGACCGAGTTGCTGGAGTTCAAACGTTCCTACGATGGCAACGTGGCCCTGAGCCAATCCTTGCCGTCGATTGCTGCTGCGGGCGGTAGTCGCTACGCCGGCATGGGCCTGCGTGATTTGTGCGACCAGCTGCACAGCTGCTACCGCGACAACGCCACGGCCAAGGCGATGATGCGCATGTACACGGTGCTGCCGGAAATCGCCATGAAGCCGGCCGATGCTTACGACAAGCTGGTGCGTCGTGAAATTGAGGCGGTGCCGGTGGCCGAGCTGCAAGGGCGTATTGCCGCGGTAATGCTGGTGCCTTATCCACCGGGCATTCCGTTGATCATGCCGGGCGAACGTTTTACCCCGGCAACGCGCTCAATCATCGATTACCTGGAGTTCGCTCGCACCTTTGATCGCAGCTTCCCTGGCTTCGATTCCGACGTTCACGGGCTACAGCATCAAGACAGCCCGGATGGACGCTGCTATACAGTCGACTGTATCAAGGAGTAATTCAGTCGGAGTGAGCGCATGACCCAGGCAGCAGGGCAGAAAGGAAGTATGGGTTTCTGGACCTGCTCGGCCCTGGTGGTCGGCAATATGGTCGGCTCCGGGGTATTTCTGTTGCCGGCCAGCCTGGCGGCTTTCGGCGGCCTGAGTCTGGTGGGCTGGCTGATTTCCAGTGTCGGTGCGGTGCTGCTGGCCCTGACTTTTGCCCGCCTGGCGCGCCTCAATCCCGCTGCTGGTGGACCCTACGCTTACACCCGTGACGGTTTTGGCAGCTTTGCCGGCTACCTGTGTGCCTGGACCTACTGGAAGGCCGCCTGGATCGGCAATGCGGCCATTGCCGTGACGCTGGTGGGCTACTTGCAGGTGTTTATTCCGGCCCTCAAGGACCCACTGCTGATGGTGGCCACGGCCATCGGCGCGATCTGGCTGTGCACCCTGATCAATCTGCGCGGCATTGGCGCCTTTGGTGTGGTGCAAAATCTGCTGACCCTGCTCAAGTTGATCCCGTTGGTGCTGATCGGCGTCCTCGGCTGGTGGTCGTTTCATCCCGAATACCTGCGCATTCCTGAACCCCAGGATTTGCCCGGCGGCGGCTACGCCCAGGCGATTGCCACCACGGCGGCACTGACCCTCTGGGCCTTTATCGGCCTGGAATCTGCCACGGTGCCGGCCGAGCATGTGCGCGACCCCAAGCGCACCATTCCGCGCGCCACGATTTTTGGCACCTTGGTGGCGGCAGCGGTGTACATCCTGTCGATCACGGCGGTGCAGGGCGTTTTGCCACCTGAGGTGCTGATGCGTTCGTCAGCCCCTTTTGCCGATGCGGCCCAGGTGCTGCTGGGCGATTGGGGCTACTACTTGGTGGCCGGTGGCGCGGTGGTCGCCTGCCTGGGTGCCTTGAACGGCTGGGTGCTGCTGCAAGGGCAGATTCCCATGGCGGCGGCCCGTGACGGTTTGCTGCCGGAGGCACTGGCTACCTGTAACAAGCACAATGTGCCCGCTAATGGCTTGTGGGTCTCGGCGGTGCTGGTGTCGTTGCTGGTGCTGATCGATGGCCGCGGTGAGCTGGTTGATGTGTTTCAGGTGATCATTTTGCTCGGCACCATGGCCGGGGTGGTGCCCTATGCCTTCTGTACGGCTGCCTTGCTGCAGCTGCTGGCGGTCAAGCCGAATGCTTTCAAACCGCGCGAGCGCAAACCCTTGGTGGCGATTGCGTTGCTGGGCTTTATCTACTCAATGTGGGCGTTGTATGGCACAGGCGAGCAGGCGATTTTCTGGGGCTTTCTGGTGCTGATGGCAGGCATCCCCCTCTACACCTGGCGGCAGTGGCGCAACCGTGTGCAGGGGGAGGCGAGAGCCTTGCAGGCAGGGGCGTTGGGTGAGTAAAGCAAGCCGCGGCGACTTCAAGCAGATCAAGCAGTTAAAGCTAGTATTGAAATAACTGCTCGAAGCGTGAACCCGTGCCCTGCATCACAGTGGCCAGCATCGACATTTACCTCACGCTTGTTATAGTTGAGCGGTTTTGTAGATAACAAGATCTATGCGCTTTGGCGCTATTTTCTGCAGAGAGTTCTGCTGAGGAAGCCTGCTGTGTCCGCCACCAACGTCTTCCGGGATTGCTCCCCATGGGCTTCACTGTTTCGCCCTCTTGGCGTATGTGTGAGCCGTGCTCAGCTGTTTGCCCGCGGCCTTAAGGCGCTCGCAATTGACCTCTGCCAACTGCTGCACGACCCCGCGCGGGAGGCGTACTAGGCCAATGGTTACTGGAGCCACATCCCTCAGTTTGGTGCGCGATGAGTTGTTCGCCACCATGGATGAAGCCGAGCTGAGCCTTGAGCATTTTATTGCCGAGCGCGAGAACGGCAGCTTGCTGCAGCAGGCAGTCGAAAACCTTCAGCAAGTGCGCGGAACCCTCAAGCTGATCGAGCTGGCAGGTGCCGAGTTGCTGGCTCAAGAGGTGCTGCAACAGGCCACCGATATCCCCACCGGCGCTGGCAGTGAGCGCGATGGCCAGTTGTCGGCCGTCAGCAATGCCTTGCATGTGCTGCGCCGCTACCTGGAAATTGTCGACGCTCACCGTCAGGAAGTGCCGGAATTGCTGCTGCCGGCCATCAATGACCTGCGCCAGGCGGGCTCCCAGCCGGTTCTCCCGGAAAGCTTCTTCTTCAGCGTGCGCATTGATCAGGCACGTCCTGCCACTGCGGCGTCGAGCCTCAGCGGCGAAGCCTGGAACGCCGAGGTCAAGCGCCTGCGGCAGATGTACCAGGTCGGTTTGCTTGGTTTTATCCGCGAACAGAATATTGCCGCCAGCCTGAAGCTGATGTCGCGCGCCATCAGCCGTCTTGACGGCCTGTTGGGCAACGACCCGCGTGCGCGCCTGTGCTGGGTGGCTGCCGCTGCGCTGGAGGCCCAGGCCGACGGTCAGCTGTTGCCGCGCAAGGCCCGCAAGGCGCTATTTGGGCGCCTGGATCGGGAACTCAAGCAACTGTTGCTGAATGCTAACTATGAAGCACCACGCCACTTGCTCAAGGAGTTGCTGTATCTGGTGGCCCTGGCTGATACGCGCGGTCCGCGTGCGTCCCAGGTGCGCGAGCTGTTCAGTCTTACGCCGCTGCCGTTTACCGATCACTTGCTGGAAGAGTCCTATCAGCGTTTGGCCGGCCCAGGCCAGGCGGTTATGCGCTCGCTGTCCTCGGCGATCCGTGAGGAGCTCAGTAGCCTCAAGGACCAACTGGACCTGATTGAGCGTGGCACCGTCAGTGCGGATGGCTTGGCCAATTTGCATGCCCTGTTGGGCAAGTTGGCAAAAACTCTCAGCATGGTTGGCCTGACCTCGGCCGGCAATGCGCTGCAGGCGCAGTTGCCCGTGGTAACTGGCTGGATTGACCAGGCGCCGGTGCAGCCTGAGCAATTGCTCAAGCTGGCGGACGCCGTGTTGTATGTGGAAAGCATGGTCGCCAGCCTGGACCGCGGCGCGCGTTACGACAGCCGTCCGCCGGTGGCCCAGCCGGGTGACGAGGCCATGTCGTTTGCCAATCACCAGCTTAATGAAGCACGCATTGTGGTTATCGATGAGGCGCTGGGTGGCTTGGCCATGGCCAAGCGGGCGATCACGGCCTACCTCGAATCCAGCGGCGACAAGCTGCACCTGGCCAATGTGCCGTTTACTTTGCAGGCCGTTCGGGGTGGTTTGTGGTTCCTCGATCAGCCACGGGCGGCGCAGTTGGTAGGTGCCTGCGCGGACTACATCGACAAACAAATGCTGGAAAGCCAGCAGATGCCCTCTGAGCAGATGCTGGAAACCCTGGCTGATGCCCTGACCAGTCTTGAATACTACCTGGAAGGCGGCGCCGTGCTGCGTCCGGAAACCCAGCCGAGCGTGCTCGATCTGGCGGCCGAGAGCGTGCGAGCGCTGGGTGTTGTGCTGCCACCTGTGGCGCTCAATCCGGCATGAGCAGTCGCTGGCAGCCGGCCTGGCTGGATGCGCGCCAACCCGGTGGGTGGGCGTTGGTGCACTGCCAGCAGCAGTTTCTTGGTGACACCAACGGCGTGCTGTTTCCCCGTGAGTGGCTGAAGCGCCAAGACCTGCCGATTCTGGCTGAACATGGCCTTGGCCATTTCGGTGCCGATGCGGTCTACCTGCTGGAACTGCACCAGCCCGTCGCCCTCGACGGCTGTGCATGGCAGGGCCTGCGACAGTTCATGCTGCACGGCGACAGCGACACCTTCAAGATGCTCGGCTATGCCAGCCAGATCGGCACCTGGGCGCGGCAGCACCGCTTTTGCGGAAGTTGCGGTGCGCCCATGCAGCACATTGCCGGCGAGCGCGCGATGCATTGCCCGGCCTGCGCGCTGCAACATTATCCGCGCCTGTCGCCGAGCATGATTGTGTTGGTGACCCGTGGTGATGAAGTCCTGCTGGCTCGTTCGACGCGCTTTGCCAGTGGCGTCTACAGCACCCTGGCCGGCTTTGTCGAAGCAGGTGAGTCGGTCGAGGACTGCGTGCGCCGTGAGGTGCACGAAGAAGTGGGCGTGCAGGTGTGCAACCTGCAATATCTGACCAGCCAGGGCTGGCCGTTCCCGCACTCGCTGATGCTCGGTTTCCATGCCGAATACGCCGGTGGCGATATTGTCCTGCAAGAAGAGGAAATCGAAGACGCCCGCTGGTTCAGTCTGGATAACCTGCCGAGCCTGCCACCACCGCGTTCTATCTCTCGTTACCTGATCGACCTCTATCTGGCGCGCCGCCTAGGCCATGCCGAACCAATGCTGCCAGGCTAGTCGCGCGGTCAGGGCCAACACCACCAGAATGAACACCGGGCGGATAAAGCGATTGCCGCCCTTGATCGCGGTGCGTGCGCCGAAAAACGCACCGGCCATCAACGCCAGACCCATGCAGATACCCAGCAGCCAGGCCACCTGGCCATGGACGATAAACACGGTCAGGGCCATGGCGTTGCTGACGAAGTTCATGCTGCGGGCCACGCCGCTGGCGCGCAGCAGGTCGAGCGGGTAGAGCAGCATATTGCTGACGGTCCAGAAGGCACCGGTGCCGGGGCCGGCCACCCCATCGTAAAAGCCCAGCGCCAGGCCTTGCGGCCACTGCCGGCCACGGGGAATGGCCGCCACCACTGCTGGGGCGACACGCGGTGGGCCACTGAACAGCAGGTACAGACCGCAGGCAAAAACCACGACGGGCAGCATCTGGTTCAGCCAGGCGGCGGGCAGCCAATGGGCCAGGCTGGCGCCCAACAATGCGCCAATCGCGGTGCCCAGCAAGCCGTTGCGCCACAGGGCTGGGTTGAACAGTTGGCGGCGATAGAAGGTATAACTGGCGGTGGCTGCGCCAAAGGTGGCGCACAGCTTGTTGGTGCCCAATACCAAGTGGGGCGGCAAGCCGGCAGTGAGCAGGGCCGGGATTGTCAGCAGGCCACCGCCGCCGGCAATGGCATCGATAAAACCGGCAACAAAAGCCACAAAGGCTAATATCGCCAAAAGGCTTGGATCTACGGCCAACTCAAAGGGAAACGGCATAAAAAGTCGACCTGTGTGCGTTTGTGCGCCGCCGTGCTTGGCCGCAGCAAAAGGAGTTGCGCATAATGCCGGCTAATTTACCCACAAGGAATTGGATCTATGCAGTATGACGGCCTGGCTGTAGGGGTTGCCCTGCTGGCGCTCCTGGCATTGCTGATAGCGGCCCGTATCCTGTGGCGCAGTGATTGGCTGCTGGGCTGGTTGCGCGGCACCGCCGGTTTGCTGCTGCTGGCGCTGGCCGGTTTGATTGCCTTGGTAGCCAATGATGTGCGCAGTTACCAACCGTTGCCTGAGGGTAAGCCGCTGGTAACCCTGAGCTTTCAAGCGCTGGGGCCACAGCGTTACCAGGTCAGTCTGCTGCAGGGTGGCGAGGAGCGGCTGATTACCCTGGAGGGTGACCTCTGGCAGCTGGACGCGCGCTTGCTGCACTGGAAAGGGCTGGCGGGGCTTATAGGGCTGCAGCCAGGCTACCGGCTGGAGCAGGTGTCCGGGCGTTTTCTCGCCATTGAGCAGCAGGATGTGGCTCAGTTCACCCGCGTTGCGTTGAGCGCGAGTCCCTATGGCATCGACCTGTGGCGCTGGCTGCGGGCGGGTCAGCATGACCTGTTTCTGCTGGATGCCCAGGCGCGGCGTGTCACCTACCTGCCGATGGCCGATGGCGCGGTGTACTCCGTCAGCCTGACGCCGGCGGGCCTGCTGGCGCAGCCCATGACCCAGGCTGCCGACCAGGCGTTGAAAGACTGGCAGTAGTTGTTCTGCATAAAAAAGGGGAGCCAGTGGCTCCCCTTTTTTATGCAGATGAATGCTTACGACAAGAAGCCGCCGTCGACATTCAGCGAGATACCGGTGGTGTAGCTGGAGGCTTCGCTGGCCAGGTACAGCACCGCGCCAGCCATTTCGCTCGGGTCGGCGACGCGCTTGAGCGGGATACGCTGCAAGGCAATCTTCAGGATGCTGTCGTTCTTGGTCAGGGCTGAGGCGAACTTGGTGTCGGTCAGGCCAGGCAGCAGGGCGTTACAACGGATGTTGAACTGCGCGCATTCCTTGGCAAAAACCTTGGTCATGCTGATCACGGCAGCTTTGGTCACCGAGTAGATGCCCTGGAACTCGCCTGGGGTTACGCCATTGATCGAGGCGACGTTGATGATGCTGCCACCGCCACTTTCCTTCATCAGCTTGCCGCCTTCGATGGACATGAAGTAGTAGCCGCGGATGTTGACGTCAACGGTCTTCTGGAAGGCCGACAGGTCGGTGTCCAGTACGTTGCAGAATTGCGGGTTAGTGGCCGCATTGTTGACCAGGATGTCGAGGCGACCGAACTGTTCGCGAATCTGCGCGAACACGCTCTGGATCTGCTCCATTTCGCCGATGTGGCAGGCAATCGCCGTGGACTTGCCGCCTTCGGCAATGATCGCGTCAGCAACGGCCTGGCAGCCTTCGATCTTGCGGCTGGAGACAATTACGTGGGCGCCTTGCTGGGCCAGCAGTTTGGCGATGGCTTCGCCGATGCCGCGGCTGGCGCCAGAAACGAAGGCGATCTTGCCATCGAGGTCGAACAGGTTGGTCTTGGACATGCAACTCTCTCCTTAAACGTGAGCCTTAAGCGGCGAGCCTCAGAGGCTGGATTTCTTGATGACCTGCAGGCTCATTTGCTCCAGCAGTTTGTTCATCTGCACGAACTGAGCAAAGCGCTTGTCCTGGGTCTGGCCATGGAAGAAGCGGTAGTAAATCTGTTGCACGATGCCGGCCAGGCGGAACAGGCCGTAGGTGTAGTAGAAGTCGATGCTTTTGATTTCGATGCCCGCGCGCTCGGCGTAGTAGTCGGCAAACTGCTGACGGGTAAGCATGCCAGGTGCATTGCTCGGCTGGCGGCGCATCAGCTGTACCGGTGCTGGGTCGCCAGCTTCGATCCAATAGGCCAGGGTGTTGCCCAGGTCCATGAGCGGGTCGCCAAGGGTGGTCAGCTCCCAGTCCAGCACACCGATGATGCGTTGTGGGTCGCGCGGATCGAGGATCACGTTATCGAAGCGGTAGTCGTTGTGCACGATGGCCGACTTGGGGTGGTCCGCTGGCATCTTCTCGTTCAGCCAGGCCTTGACCTCGGTCCACAGCGGCGCATCGGGGGTCAGGGCTTTCTCGTAACGATCGCTCCAGCCGCTGATCTGGCGGGCCACGTAGCCTTCTGGTTTGCCCAAGTCGCCGAGGCCGCAGGCCTGGTAATCGACGTTGTGCAGCTCAACCAGCTTGTCGATAAAGCTTTTGCACAGTTGGGTGGTCTGCTCCGGGCTGAAGTTCAGCTCGGCCGGCAGGTCAGCGCGCAGGATGATGCCGTTGACGCGCTCCATGACATAGAACTCGGAGCCAATCACCGACTCGTCGGTGCAGTGCACATAGGCTTTCGGGCAGTAGGGGAAACCGGCGTTGAGCTGGTTGAGAATGCGGTATTCGCGGCCCATGTCATGGGCAGATTTGGCCTTATGGCCAAACGGCGGCCGGCGCAGAACGAATTCCTGCTGCGGGTATTCCAGCAGGTAGGTGAGGTTCGATGCCCCGCCTGGGAACTGGCTGATCTGTGGCTCACCACTCAGGCCAGGAATATGGGCCTTGAGGTAGCTGTCGATGATCGCGGCGTCGAGCTCTTCGCCGTCGCGGATACGGGTGGATTGATCATTAAGCGCCATGCTTATCCCTTCTACTTATGATGGGGGCTCGAGATTATTGTTTAATCTAATGCTGCTAGGGGCGTCTCACAAGTCGCATGGGCTCTTATTGGCGAGCGTGTTGCCGCCCAATCAGCTGGCCTGATTCTGAATGCCAGGATTGTTCAGGCGAAAAAAAACCGGAGTCCGAAGACCCCGGTTTTTCGTCAGCGACTACAGCGTAGACGCTTAAACTGGGAACAGTTCGCCCAGTTTCATGGCCAGCATCATGTCGCCTTCGGCGCGCAGTTTGCCGCCCATGAAGGCTTGCATGCCGTCGGTTTCACCGGTGGTGATGCCGGCCAGGGTTTCGGTGCTCATGATCAGGGTCACGTTGGCGTTGGCCGACTCACCTTGGCTCATTTCGCAGGTGCCATCTTTAACGGTCAGGAAGAAGTTCTCGCCGTCTTCGATGTTGAAGCCGAATACCAGGTCCAGGCCGGCAGCAGCAGCGGAGTTGAACTTGGCTTGCATGTTTTGGGCGATGTCAGCAACTGAGGTCATGGTTTCTATCCTTTGTTTTCAGGTTTTTCTCGCGCCAGGATAGGCGCAGTGGGCAGGAGGTCATCGGAAAGTGATGAGCTCCGGCGCCTTCAGCAGCTCCAAGTGTGCGTGGCTGTTGAAGGAAGCTAGGGCCACATCGCTGCCGCGAAACTTCAGGCGGCTGAGCGAGGTGTTAACAATTTGCCAATTAAGTTCGAAGGCATTTTCCGCAGTGATACCCGTGATCAGATGCAGCAGTGCGGTAATGGTGCCGCCGGAGGTGAATACGGCAACGTTGTCTTTGCTGTCTGCCAGTTGTAGCAGGCGCTGCAAGCCGCCGGCAACCTGGCTGACAAAACTGGCCCAGCTGGGCACAGCCGTGGCGGCATATTCACCTTTTACCCAGCGCTGAATAAGCAGGGCAAACAGGCGCTGGAACTCGGCGCGGTTCTGGGCGCCGTTGCGCAGAATATGCAGGGCGTCGGGCTCTTGCGGGAGTATTTCCGGCAGTAGATGACGAATCACGTTGTCGGCATCGAATTCGTTGAACGCGGCATCCTGTTCGATGGTTGGCGGCGTCACGCCGGCGTTGGCGTATTGTTGCAGCGCTGCACTGGCGGTGTGCTGCTGGCGGCGCAGGTCGCCACTCACGCAACGGTCAAGACTGACACCAAGGTCGAGTAGATACTGACCGAGCACTTCGGCCTGGCGCACGCCAATCGGCGACAGCACGTCGTAGTCGTCTGCGCCGAAGGAGGCCTGGCCATGTCGAATCAGGTAAATACTGCCCACGCCCGCTGGTATCCCAATCGGTGAAATTCAGCCGAGGGTAGGGTGATAGAAACGGCCTGTCAACGAAAAAACATACGCTTGTTTGAATTGTCGGATCGACTGTCATGGGCACAGCCAAGCGGCTGGCCGGCGCCGGGTGGCGTCGGTATGCTTGGTGAGCAGCGGGGTCATGCCAGGGTGTGCCCGTATCGGTAAAATTGAAGGAGAGATGTGTGGAGTTTTTTGCCCAGTACGCAGGGTTTTTGCTCAGGACTGTCACCGTGGTGGTGGCGATTGTTTTGGTCCTGCTGGTGATTGCAGCGCTGCGCAGCAAAGGTCGCGGTCCGCGCCATGGTCATCTGCAGGTGCACAAGCTCAATGATGTCTACCAAGGCCTGCGCGAGCGTCTGGAGCAGGCGGTGCTGGACAAACACAGCCTGAAAATCCAACGCAAGGCCGAGGCCAAGCACGCCAAGCAGGCGCTGAAAGAGGGCATCAAGAAACCGCGGGTTTTTGTGCTGGATTTCGATGGTGACATCAAGGCCTCGGCCACCGACAACCTGCGCCATGAGATCACCGCGCTGCTGAGCATGGCCACCGCCAGCGATGAAGTGGTGCTGCGCCTGGAAAGCGGTGGCGGCATGGTCCATAGCTATGGCTTGGCTTCGTCGCAACTGGCGCGCATCCGCCAGGCCGGCATTCCCCTGACCGTATGTGTCGACAAAGTGGCGGCCAGCGGCGGCTATATGATGGCCTGCATTGGCGACAAGATCCTCAGCGCGCCCTTTGCCATTCTCGGCTCCATCGGTGTAGTGGCGCAGTTGCCCAATGTGCACCGGCTGCTGAAGAAGCACGAGATAGATTTTGAAGTGCTGACCGCCGGCGAATATAAGCGCACCCTGACCGTGTTTGGCGAAAACACCGACAAGGGCCGGGAGAAATTCCAGGAAGACCTGGAAACCACCCACGAACTGTTCAAGGGCTTTGTCGCCCGCTACCGCCCGCAGTTGAGCATCGACGAGGTGGCCACCGGCGAAGTCTGGCTGGGCATGGCGGCGCTGGACAAACTGTTGGTGGATGATTTGCAGACCAGCGACGAATACCTCGGCAACCGTGCCCGTGAGGCCGAGTTGTTCCATTTGCATTACGCTGAGAAAAAGAGCCTGCAGGAACGCTTTGGTATCGCCACGAGTGTGGCACTCGACCGAGTCTTGCTGACTTGGTGGAGCCGGCTCAACCAACAACGTTTCTGGCAGTAAAGTTTGCCGGTAGAGGAGAGCAGGATGAGCAAATTTCAGGCATTGCTGGTCAGCGAAGACAGCCCTGGGCATTTCCGCCCCGAGGTGGTGGCGCGTGATATCGTCGAGCTGCCCGCTGGCGAGGTGCTGATTCGGGTGCGCTATTCGTCACTCAACTACAAGGACGCCCTGTCGGCCAGTGGTAACCGCGGGGTGACGCGCCAGTATCCGCATACGCCGGGGATCGACGCCGCCGGTGTGGTGGAGCAGTCCACCGTGAGCGAGTTCGCCCCTGGCGATGAGGTGATCGTCACCGGCTATGACCTGGGAATGAACACCGCGGGCGGCTTTGGCCAGTACATCCGTGTGCCTTCGGCCTGGTTGCTCAAGCGTCCGCAAGGTCTGGCGCTGCGCGAGGCGATGATGCTCGGTACCGCCGGGCTGACCGCCGCGCTCTGTGTGGCCAAACTGGAGCAGGCCGGCCTGACGCCCGAGGCCGGCATCGTTCTGGTCACGGGTGCCACCGGCGGCGTTGGCAGCATTGCCGTGGCGCTGCTGGCCAGTCTGGGTTATCGCGTGGCCGCGGCCACTGGCAAGGCCGGGCAGGAAGAGTTTCTGCGCGGCCTGGGCGCCAGTCAGGTGGTCAGTCGTGAGGAGCTGCAGGCCGGTACGGCCAAACCCATGCTTAAAGAGCAGTGGGCGGCGGCGGTGGACACCGTGGGCGGCGATATTCTCTTCAACGTGGTTAAGTCGCTGCAGTACGGCGGCAGTGTGGCCTGTTGCGGGCTGACGGCTGGGGTCAACTTCCAGGCCAGTGTGCTGCCGTTCATTCTGCGCGGGGTCAACCTGCTGGGCGTCGACTCGGTGGAGCTGCCCTTGGTGGTCAAGGCGTCGATGTGGGACAAGCTGTCCCTGCAGTGGAAAATCGCCAATCTGGCGGCTTTGACCCACGAAGTGAACCTGAGCGAACTGCCAGCGGCCATTGAGCAGATTTTGGCTGGCAAGCTGGTGGGCCGGGTGCTGGTCAATCTCGGTTAGAGCGCCGCGGTAGAAAACAAAAAGCCCTGCATGTGCAGGGCTTTTTGTTTGCAGCGCAAAACTCAGGCGCGGCGGCGGAACAGCGGTTGCGGCTGGTCGGCAGACGCCTGGTAGACCTCGGCGAATTCCTCGAAGGCTTGCAGGGCGTCGACCGGGTCTTTGTCCGCGCGCAACGCGAAGGCATCGAAGCCAACGCGCTGGTAGGAGAACAGCTGGTCGCGCAGCACATCACCAATCGCCCGCACTTCGCCGGTGTAGCCATAGCGAGTGCGCAGCAGGTAGGCGGTGGAGCAGTGGCGCCCGTCGGTGAAAGCCGGGAAGTTCAGGGCAATCACCTGGAAGTTATCCAGTTGGTCGGCGATTTCTTCGATCTCTTCGCCGGCTTCCAGCCATACGCCCAGGCCGCCATCGCGGGCCTTGAGGGCGCTGCTGTGTTCGACCCACAGGGCCAAGGGCACGATGTAGTCGTCGCAGTTGCTCAGCGAGTCGAGCGTCGCGTCCTTGGGCAGCAGGTGCCAGGTCTCGTCGATGATCTGACCGTTCTTAATGATTCGCTGCATATACACGCTCCTTGAACGGGTCGACGCCAACGCGGCGGAAGGTGTCGAGGAAGCTTTCTTCATCGGTGCGCTTCTCGACATAGACCTTGATGATCTTGTCGATCACGTCGGCCATGTCCGCTTCGGCGAAGGACGGGCCGAGAATCTGCGCCAGGCTGGCATCACGGCCGGCGCTACCGCCGAGGGAAACCTGGTAGAACTCCTGGCCTTTCTTGTCCACGCCGAGGATGCCGATGTGGCCGACGTGGTGGTGGCCGCAGGCGTTCATGCAACCGGAGATGTTCAGGTCGATATTGCCGATGTCGAACAGGTAATCGAGGTCATCGAAGCGGCGCTGGATGGCTTCGGCGATCGGGATCGACTTGGCGTTGGCCAGCGAGCAGAAGTCGCCACCTGGGCAGCAGATGATATCGGTCAGCAGGCCGACGTTCGGCGTAGCAAAACCGTTCTCACGCAGCTCGCCCCACAGGGTAAACAACTGCGCCTGCTCGACATCGGCGAGGATGATGTTCTGGTTATGGCTGTTGCGCACTTCGCTGAAGCTGTAGCGGTCGGCCAGGTCGGCGATGGCATCCAGCTGCTTGTCGGTGACATCGCCTGGCGCCACGCCGGTAGGCTTGAGCGACAGGGTGACGGCCACATAGCCCGGCTTCTTGTGCGCGAAGGTGTTGCGTTGACGCCAGCGGGCAAAGCCCGGGTGCTCGGCATCCAGCGCAGCCAGCGCCGCGTCCTGGTCGCTCAGGGCTTTGTAAGCTGGGTCGATGAAGTGGGCAGCAACGCGGGCCACTTCGGCCTCGGTCAGGGTGCTCGGACCATCCTTGAGGTGAGCCCATTCTGCATCTACGCGCTGAGCGAACACTTCAGGTGTCAGTGCCTTGACCAGGATCTTGATGCGCGCCTTGTACTTGTTGTCGCGACGGCCATAGCGGTTGTATACCCGCAGGATGGCGTCGAGGTAACTGATCAGGTGCTGCCATGGCAGGAATTCATTGATAAAGCTGCCGACAATCGGCGTACGGCCAAGGCCGCCACCGACAGACACGCGGAAACCCAGCTCGCCGGCGGCGTTCTGTACCGCTTCCAGGCCGATGTCGTGCACTTCGATGGCTGCACGGTCGCTGACGGCACCGTTGACGGCAATCTTGAACTTGCGCGGCAGGTGGGTGAATTCCGGGTGGAAGGTCGACCACTGACGGATGATTTCGCACCACGGACGTGGGTCGACGATTTCGTCTTTGGCCACGCCAGCGAACTGGTCGGTGGTAGTGTTACGAATGCAGTTGCCGCTGGTCTGGATCGCGTGCATCTGCACGGTAGCCAGTTCGCCGAGAATGGCCGGCACATCTTCCAGTTCCGGCCAGTTGAACTGCACGTTCTGGCGGGTACTGATGTGGGCGTAGCCTTTGTCGTAGTCGCGGGCGATCTTGGCCATCATCCGCACCTGGGTGGCAGACAACAGGCCGTAGGGCACAGCGACGCGCAGCATTGGCGCGAAACGCTGGATATAAAGGCCGTTCTGCAGGCGCAGAGGGCGGAATTCTTCGCCCGACAGTTCACCGGCCAGGTAGCGGCGGGTCTGGTCGGCGAACTGCTTGACGCGGTCCTCGACGATCTGTTGGTCGTACTGGTCGTATACGTACATGAAGTGTCCTGTTTTCAGGCTGCTACAGCTGTTCTGCGCGCACGGCCGCGCTCTCCGTTGAGTGGAGCCGGCGCACGATACCAGCTCAGGGATATGCGCAAAAGTGATGTTTTAATATAAGAACTGAACTTTGAGTGCTAAGGAACGGAGGTCGCAGTGCCGGCTGGCTTGAGCTGTAGGCCGCACTGGTCTTAACTGCAAAGGCCTGCTCCGCTCTAATCACAATTAAAGGTGTCGCCATGACCGATCACTCCGAAGCCGACCAGCGTGACAGCGTGGTCGATGCCCGCGCGATTTTTACCTTGATCCTGCTGGCCGTGACCTGCGCCGTCTTCTGGGTTAGTCAGCAGTAAATTACCCCTTGATACAGCACTTTTAACGCCGCGCAGTGACAATCACCGCGCGGCGTTGTTGTTTCTGCGCCTGGCTGGACGAATGGTGGCGCAACGCCGCTACCTAGGCCGCTATAATGCGCGCCCTTTTATTCGTGGGTTACGGGTGTTGAAGCAATTTTGGCAGGTGGTCCTCAGCCTTTATCTGGTCCTGAACGGTGGTCTGGTCAGTGCGGCGAGCGTGGTGTTCCTTAACCCCGGCAAGTCGACCGAAGCCTATTGGCTCAGCTATGCGCACTTTATGCAGGCTGCGGCCACTGACCTTGGCATGCCGCTGCAGGTCATCTACGCCGAGCGCAATCCGCAACTCATGATTGAGCAAGCCCGTGCGTTGTTGCAGGGTAGCCATCGGCCGGACTATCTGGTGTTCGTCAATGAAGAGTATGCCGGCCCGGAAATTCTGCGTCTGTCCAAGGATTCCGGGGTCAAGCTGTTTGCTGTCAGCAGCACTCTGACGGCCGATCAACAGAGCCTGATCGGCCAGAGCCGCGAACGCTATCCCAACTGGATTGGCAGCCTGGTGCCTAACGATGAGGAGGCCGGTTACCTGATGGCCTCGCGCTTGATCGAGCGCGGCCGGGCGCTGCAACCTGCCGGTGAGATGCAGTTATTGGCATTTTCCGGCGCCAAGCAGACGCCTGCGGCGCAGTTTCGTGAGCGTGGGCTGCAGCGGGCATTGGCCGAGCATCCTGAGGTGCGCCTGCGCCAGTTGGTGTACAGCGAGTGGAATCGCCAGCGTGCCTATGAGCAGGCTCAGCAACTGTTGCCGCGCCATCCAGGGGCCAGGCTGATTTGGGCTGCAAACGATGAAATGGCCTTTGGCGCCATGCGCGCGGCTGACGAGCTGGGCCGCGTGTCAGGTAAGGATCTGCTGTTCTCGACGCTGAACAACTCCGCAGAGGTTCTCCAGGCGCGGCTGGACGAGCGTGTCAGCGTGCTGGTTAGCGGGCACTTTACCGCCGGCGGCTGGGCCATGGTGCTGCTGCATGACTACGATGCCGGGTTGGATTTTGCCTCCCGCGGCGGCAAGGACCGTCAGGACGCGTTGTTTATGCAGCTGGACAAGCCACAGTCGCAACGCTTGTTGCAGCGTATTCAAAGCCAACGCTATGACTTGGATTTTCGGCGTTTCAGTGTCGTGGGCAATCCTCGGCAGCGCGATTACAACTTCTCCCTGCAACCCTTGCTGGACTGAGGTAAACCTCAGCCCACTGGCTGTGGCGCGTATCAGCGCCCCATATAGGCGCGCCAGCCGCCGAAATGGCTGATGTTCTCTGCCCCTTGCAGGCCATAGGCCTCGCAGATAAAGCCGGTTTCCCAACGGCCGTCCGCCAGTTGCACCTTGCCCAGGCCCAAGGGTGCCGGAATACCGGTGAGGAAGGAGCCCAGCTCGGCGCTCGGCAATTCCCAGACTTCCACGGCAATGCTCACACCCCCTTTAGCCACTCGCACCATCCCCGGACGGAATGGCGGGCCGCCGGCCAGGGCATACAGCTGGTAATCCGGTGAGCTCTGCGTAACTTCAATCAGCCGACCACCGCGTTGCTTGAGCTGCCAGTTGAGCGGCAGGCCGTCCAGGTGCGCGCCGCAGACCACCACGCGGGCCCTATCGTTGCGCGCGACAGCTGCCGGGGTTTTCGAATCCAGGCGGCGTTCGCCGGCCAGCGGCAGGCCATGCTGATGTTGCAGGCTGTCCGCCAGGCTGAGCAGGTATTGATCAGTAAACGTCCGGCCGAACAGGGTCACGCCCCAGGGCAAGCCATTGGCCATAAAGCCGGCGGGCACGGCGACGGCGGCGTAATCCAGCATGTTCATAAAGTTGGTGTAGTAACCCAGGTCCGAGTTGCGCTGAACGGGTTCGGCGTGCACCTCGGCCAGGGTCACCGGGCGCGGGTAGGCCGGCGTCAGTACGCAATCCAGGTTGGCCATGATCTGATCGCAGCGTGCCTTGAGCGCCTGCAAACGGTACTGCGCGCGGAAGGTGTCGACACCGCTGACGGCGGGCGCCTTCTCCAACACCGCCTTGATCACCGGCAGCACGGCCTCCGGTTGTTGCTCAATCAATGCCCCGGCGACGCTGTAGCGTTCGGCCACCCAGGGGCCGGCATACAGCAGGCGCGCGGCTTCGAGGAAGGGCGCGAAGTCGATTTCCACCGCTTCGCCGCCCAGGGCTTTCAGCTGTTCGATAGTGCTGGCGAATAGCGCCGGGCTCTCGTTACAGCCGAGAAACTCCAGCTGCGCCGGCACGCCAAAGCGAAAGCCTGGGCGTGGTTTGCCGAAGGCACTGGCATCGTTCCACAGCGGGTTGGCGCGGCTGTATTCATCACGTGCATCCAGCTTGGCGGTTAGCGCCAGCAGTTGGCTGGCCTCGGCTGCGGTAGCGGTGAAGTAGGTCACGCAGTCCAGGCTGCGGCAGGCCGGCACCACGCCAGCGGTGGATATCAGCCCTTTGCTGGCCTTGAGACCGACCAGGTTGTTCAGCGCCGCCGGCACCCGGCCACTGCCGGCGGTGTCGGTGCCGAGGGCGAAGCTGGCCACGCCGAGCGCCACGGCCAGGGCCGAACCGGCGCTGGAGCCGCCGGACGGGTAATCCGGGTGCACGCTGTTGCGGCATTCGCCGTAAGGCGAGCGGGTGCCGTTAAGGCCGGTGGCGAACTGGTCGAGGTTGGTTTTGCCCATCGGCACGGCGCCGAGGGCGATCAGCTGCGAGACGATGGTCGCGCTCTGTTCAGGCACATAGGCGAAGGCCGGGCAGGCGGCGGTGGTCGGGATGCCGGCCAGATCGATATTGTCCTTGATCGCAAAGGGCACGCCGAACAGCGGTAGCTCGGCGGGTGTCTTGCCATCCAGGGCGGCCAGGTAGGGCTCCAGCTCGGCGAGACTGAGCAGATGGATAAACAGGTTGAACTCAGGGTTCAGCGCGGCGGCCTGGTTGTGCAGGGCGAGGATTAGCTGGCGCGGGGTCAGGCTGCCATCTGCGTAGGCGGTTTTCAGGGCGCCGAGGCGCAAATCATGGGCAAAGGCAGGCATCAAACTTCCTCCAGAACAACAACACGTTGACCAGCGCGCACCGGCGATCCGGGTTGCACGCGCACTTCACGGACCACACCGTCCCGTGGGGCGAGCAGGGGGATTTCCATCTTCATCGACTCGAGAATCACCAATACATCGCCGGCCTTGACCGTGTCGCCTTCGCTCACCGATACCTGCCAGAGGTTGCCAGCGATATGGCTTTCGATGCTGTGCTGGCCGGCGCCAAGCGGCGCGTCATCACCCAGTTCGGGCGCCACTTCTTCACTGTCGAAGTGGGCCTGGCCGGATTCGATCCAGCGCTGGCGTTCGGCATCAAAGGCGCCGCGTTGCTGAGTGCGGAAGGCGTCGATGCCCTCGGCTTCTTTGGTCAGGAAATCCTGGTAATCGGCCAGCTTCAGTTCGCTGTCCTCGATGCGCAGTTCGTAGCGGCCGAGCGGGAAGTCGCGACGGATCTGCAGCAGCTCTTCGGCCCCCACCGGATAGAAGCGGATTTGGTCGAAGAAGCGCAGCAGCCAAGGCTTGCCGTTGAATGCGGCGACTTCGCGGTAGCGGTTCCACATCTGCAGGGTGCGGCCAACGAACTGGTAACCGCCGGGGCCTTCCATGCCGTACACGCACATGTAGGCGCCGCCGATGCCCACCGAGTTCTCGGCGGTCCAGGTGCGCGCCGGGTTGTACTTGGTGGTAACCAGGCGATGGCGCGGATCAAGCGGCGTGGCAACCGGTGCGCCGAGGTAGACGTCGCCCAGGCCCATCACCAGGTAGCTGGCGTCGAACACCGTGCGATAGACCTCGTCCAGATTGGGCAGGTCATTGATGCGGCGGATAAATTCCAGGTTGCTCGGGCACCAGGGCGCGTCCTTGCGCACCGTGGTCATGTACTTGTCGATGGCCAATTGGCAGGCCGGGTCATCCCAGGACAACGGCAGATGGACGATGCGCGACGGCACCTTGAGGTCCTGTGCTGCGCACACCGCATCCCACTCGCCGGCGACGATGCTGAGTAAATCGTTGAGGGCCAGGGTTTCCGGCTGATAGTGCACTTGCAGGGAGCGGATGCCCGGCGTCAGGTCGATCACGCCCTTGAGCTGCTTGGCTTCCAGCGCCTGCATCAGCGCATGACCGCGGAAACGCAGCACCAGGTCCAGCTCTGCTGCGCCGATTTCTAGCAGCAGGTGAGTGTCGCCGGAAAGGCGGGCGACCAGGCGTTTATCGGCGGCGCCGATGTCGAGGATGATGGGCGAGGTGAGCACAGAACCCTCGACCCGCTCGGGCAAGCCCCCTCGCCCATTTATGGGAGAGGGTTGGGGAGAGGGAGCGTGGGAGTCGGCTGACGCAACCCTCTCCCCCGGCCCCTCTCCCGTGAACGGGAGAGGGGAGACAAGCGTGCATTCCTGCTGGCGCGCTTTAGCCATCTCACGCGCCGTGGCGATATCCACCGGCACAAAGCGCACCTTGTCCCCAGCCTTGAGCTGCCCCAGCTGCCACAAGTCCGCCTCGATGATGGTCACCGGGCAAACGAAACCGCCCAGGCTCGGGCCGTCCGGGCCGAGGATCACCGGCATGTCGCCGGTGAAGTCCACCGCGCCAATCGCATAGGGGTTGTCGTGGATATTCGACGGGTGCAGGCCGGCTTCGCCGCCGCTGTCGCGCACCCACTCCGGTTTCGGGCCGATCAGGCGTACGCCGGTGCGGCTGGAGTTGAAGTGCACTTCCCAGTTGGTGGCGAGGAAGGTCTCGATATAGGCCGGGGTGAAGTATTCCGGCGCGCCATGTGGGCCGTAGATCACGCGGATTTCACGCACGGCGGGCAGGGCGGTGCACAGTGCGGCGGGCAATTGCGCGCCGTTGTCCGCATTGCTCAATGCCGGGATATGCAGCACATCGCCGGCGCGCAGGGCGCGGCCGCCGTGGCCGCCAAACTGGCCGAGGGTGAAGGTGCTTTTCGAGCCCAGGTATTCCGGCACTTGCAGGCCGCCGCGCAGAGTCAGATACGCGCGTGCGCCGCTACCGGCGATGGTGCCGAGGCTCAGCGTGCTGCCGGCCTTGATCAGCAGCGCGGTGTTCATCGGTTGTTCGTTGCCATCCACGCTCAGCGGAATCGTCGCGCCAGTCACGGCCACCACCGCATCGGTGTTAAAGCGCAGCAGCGGGCCGCTCATGGTGATTTCCAGGCCGGCGGCACCTTCCGCGTTACCCAGCAGACGGTTGCCCAGACGCAGCGCGCAGTCGTCCATCGGTCCCGACGGAGGTACGCCGACCGCCCAGTAGCCGAGGCGGCCGGGGAAGTCCTGCACGGTGGTCTGGGTGCCGGCAGACAGCACCTCAAAGGTGTTGGCTGTGTAAGTCAGGCCTTCCAGACAGCGGGTCCACGGTTCGCCACTGGCGAACGGCGCGTCGAGCAGAATCTGCCGCAGGTAATCGCGGTTGCTTTCCACACCGTACAGCACCGAGTCGGCCAGGGCTTGGCTGAGTGCGGCGCTGGCTTGGTCGCGGGTTGCTGCCCAGGTGATGACCTTGGCGATCATCGGGTCGAAGTAGGGCGGGATCTCGCAGCCGGCTTCGACCCAGGTGTCGATGCGCAGGGCTTTGCCATCGGCCTTGGGGAAGTCCACAGCGGTGAGCAGGCCGGGGCTCGGCTGGAAGTCGCGGCCCGGGTCTTCGGCATACAGGCGCGCCTGGATGGCATGGCCGCTGGGCTTCAGGCCTTTGGCCAGATCGCTCAGCGGCGCCAGGTCACCGGCCGCCAGTTCGATCATCCAGCGCACCAGGTCTACGCCCCACACCTGTTCGGTGACACCGTGCTCGACCTGCAGGCGGGTGTTCACTTCGAGGAAATAGAAGCGCTCGGCGGCGCTGTCGTAGACGAATTCCACGGTACCGGCGCTGCGGTAGCTGACCGCCTTGGCCAACTTGATTGCCGCTGCGCACAGCTCATCCGCCATACCGGCCGGCAGGTTGGGTGCGGGGGTTTCTTCCAGCACTTTCTGGTTACGCCGTTGCACCGAGCAGTCGCGCACGCCCAGGGCCAGTACGTCGCCCTGGCCGTCGCCAAACACCTGCACTTCCAGGTGGCGGGCGCGCTGGATGTACTTCTCGATAAACACGCCGCTGTCGCTAAAGTTGTTCTGCCCGAGGCGCTTGACCGCGTCGAAGGCATCGCTCAGCTCTGCGGCGCTGTTGCATACGCGCATGCCGATGCCGCCACCGCCGGCGGTGCTTTTCAGCATCACCGGGTAGCCGACCTGCTCGCCAGCGATCAGCGCGGCGTCTAGGTTTTCCAGCAGCTCGGTGCCTTCCAGCATCGGCACGCCGTGCTGCTTGGCAAGGGCGCGGGCGGTGTGCTTGAGGCCGAACACGCGAAGCTGTTCTGGCGTTGGGCCGACAAAAGCAATGTTGGCGGCTTCACAGGCTTCGGCAAAGGCGGCGTTTTCGGAGAGGAAGCCGTAGCCAGGGTGGATGGCTTTCGCGCCGGTTTGTTTGGCGACGGCGAGGATTTTCTCGACCTCCAGATAGGTGCCGGCGGCAGGGCCTTCGCCGAGGCTAAAGGCTTCATCGGCCTGCTGGATATGCAGGCTGGCGGCGTCGGCTTCGGAGTACACAGCCACGCCTTTGACATTGAGTGCACGCAGGGTACGCAGGATGCGGCAGGCGATGGCGCCGCGGTTGGCGATCAGGAGTTTGTCGAACATGTGCTTGCCCTCGAAAGGGTTGGCGGGCCGTCCCGCGGTATTCGGTCTGCACCACGGTCGTCCGTGGTTGAAAGGCTTCGTTATGCGCTTGCGTAGGAGGGGTTACGTTTTTGGCTAACCCATCCTACGGTTGAGCTGACTCATCAATCCCACACCAGCACCTCGGCCGGGGTTGGGTTGTAGCCGTTGCACGGGTTGTTCAGTTGCGGGCAGTTGGAGATCAGCACGATCACGTCCATATGGGCTTTCAGCTCGACGTACTTGCCCGGTGCGGAGATGCCGTCTTCGAAGGTCAGGCCGCCTTCGGGGGTGACGGGCACGTTCATAAAGAAGTTGATGTTGGCGCCGATGTCGCGTTTGGCCAGGCGGCCGTCATGCAGGCTGGCGCGCAGAAAGTTGTCGCGGCAGCTGTGCATATAGCGCTTGTCCAGGGCGTAGCGCACGGTGTTGCTCTCCTGGGCGCAGGCGCCGCCGAGGGTGTCGTGGCGCCCGCAGGTGTCGGCGCTGATGGTCAGCAGCGGATTGCCGAGGTTCGAGTACAGCACCGTGCCGGTGCTTAGGTACACGCTGTTCTGCTTGCGCAGGGTGCGCTGTGGGTCGTAGCGCTCACGTGGGTTGCGGGCCGAGAAGAACAGTGTGTCGACGGCTTGGTTACCTTGCAGGTCGAGCAGGCGCACGGTCTGTCCGGCCTTGACTTCACAGAGAAACGGCTCGCCGGCCGGGATTTCGTGGCGGTACACGGCGGCTTCAGGCTGCAGGGTGCTGGCGATTAAATTCATGTGGGCAACCCTCAGATGTACAGACGTTCGGTGTTGTGGAAGCCGCGGCCGTTTTCCGGGCGCGAGGTGCGGCACAGCACGCTGATGCCGTCGCTGGCGACTTGGTGCCAGCTCAGTTGCACGGGCTTGGGCGCGTACGCAGGGTTGGGGTCCATGGGGTGTTGCAGGGCGGTGAGCACCACCAGGGTGTCCATCGGTGCGTACAGCTCCACATAGTCGCCGGCCTTGGAGTTGCCGGGCTGGAAGTGGAAGGCACCGTCGGCATCAACCGTGACCTGGCTGAACAGATTGAGGTTCATCAGCAGGTCTTGCAGGTTGAGGTCCCACTTGCCCATTTCCACCAGCAGGTTGTCCATGCCGTTGCGGAAGAAGCCGTTGCGCAGTTCCTGGTAGCGGCCGGCGCCGTATTTTTCCGCGACTTCGGCGGCGTTCAATACGCCACCGAAGCTGTCGTGCCAGCCGCAGGTGTCTGCGGTGATGGCAGCGAGCACGCGGCCCATGTCCGAGTACAGGCAGTGGCCGGCGGTGAGTTTGGCGGTGTGCTGGCACTTGAGGGTGTCGGGCAGGTTGAGGCGCTCGCTTTTCTCCGCAGCAGAGAGCAGCAGCAAGCTGACATTGGCGCCGCCTTCGAGGTCGGTGATGCGCAGCAACTGGCCGCGTTTAAGGACGAAGGAGGTGTGGCCGCCACCGGGGACGAATTCTTCGTAGAGGGTCGGACGCAGGGTCAATGCGGTGATCATGGTCGCTCCTTACCGGGCCGGCTGCAGATGCGCCGGCAAGGCGTCAACGGCGGCGCGGGCCGCGCGGCGGTCTGTATTCAAGGGAATGTCGTAGGTGATGCGCGCGCCAAAGGCACCGGGGGCGTGCGGGTCGATGCGTGTCTTGTCGAACACCAGCAGGCGGGTGCCGAGGCTGAAGCCTTCGCTGAGGTCGTGGGTGACCATAAACACGGTCAGGCCGGTGGCGTGCCACAGCTCCAGCAGAAGGGCATGCATGTCCTTGCGGATGCCGGGGTCCAGTGCCCCGAATGGCTCGTCGAGCAGCAGCACGCGCGGCTTCATGATCAGCGCTTGGGCGATGGCCAGGCGCTGTTGCATGCCACCGGAGAGTTGGCTGGGGTATTTGTCCAGGGCATGGCCGAGGCCGACTTTCTGCAGGATGACGGCCGCCTGTTCGCGGGCTTCGCGTTTGGCGGCGCCGAACAGGCGACCGAGGATCGGCGCGCGTGGTAGCTCCAGGCCGATGGCGACGTTGTCCAGCACGCTTAGGTGTGGGAACACCGAATAACGTTGGAACACCACGCCACGGCTGGCATCCGGTTCGCCTGGCAACGGTTGGCCGGCCAGCAGGATTTCACCTTTGCTCGGTCGCTCCTGGCCCAGCAGTAGGCGCAGAAAGGTCGACTTGCCGCAGCCGGAAGCGCCGACCAGGGTGCAGAACTCGCCTTCGTTGACGGTCAAATTCAAGCGTTCGAGAACGACTTGATCGCCATATTCCTGCCAGACGTTTTTTACTTCGATAAACGGCTTCATGCCTTGCTCCCCGCAAACCAGGGGAAACACAGCTGAGTCACCCGGCGCAGGCCGAGGTCCATCAGCCAGGCAAGCAGGGTGATCCAGATGACGTAGGGCAGGATCACATCCATGGCCATGTAGCGGCGCACCAGGAATATCCGGTAGCCGAGGCCGTCGGTGGAGGCGATGGCTTCGGCGGCAATCAGAAACAGCCAGGCCGAGCCGAGCACCAGACGCAAGGCAATCAGCAGGCGTGGCAGCAATTGCGGCAGCACCACACGCAGGATCAGGGTCCAGGTGCTGGCGCCGAGGGTTTGTGCCTTGATCAGGATCTCGGTGGGGATCTCGCGGGCCCGTTGTTCCAAGTCGCGCGCCAGCACCGGGGTGATGCCGATAACGATGAGCATGACCTTGGATAATTCGCCGAGGCCGAAGGTGATAAACAGAATGGGTAGGATCGCCAGCGGCGGCACCATCGACAGCACCGTCAGCAACGGCGACAGCGGGGCGCCCAGCAGTGGCAGGATGCCTGCGGCGATGCCCAAGCACAGGCCGGCTACGGCGGCGATGCCGATGCCCAGGCCGAGGCGCGTGAGGCTGGCGGCGCTGTCCTGCCAGAACAGGTAGTTGCCGCTGCGTTTGTCTTCGGTGAAGGCCAGGCGGTCGATGGCGGCGACCATCTGGCTGGCGCTGGGCAGCAGTTTGTCATTGGGGTTGTCCGTCAGCCGCGCCGCCGAGCCGATGAAATAGGCAAACAGCAGCAGGGCGAACGGCAACAGGATCAGCAGCAAACGACCGCCGCGGTCCGGGTGTCGGTTGATTAGGCGCATGCAGAGCCCTCAAGGCCAGTGCGTAGGGTGGATGGCGTTTTATCCATCCACCCCAGCGGATTTACGGTGGATGAAAAGAGCGTCATCCACCCTACCTAGCGGTCAGAGCGCGCCGTCGGCCGCCATCTGCATGTAGCTCGGGTCGAAGCGCAGTTTGAGGTTGGCCTTGTCGCCGGTGGTGATGCCTTTGGCGAAGCTCATGCCGATGGCATCGCTGCTTTTCGCGCCTTCACCGAGCAGGCCGTGGCTGAAGGAGAACTCGGCCACTTTGCTCATGGTTGCTGGCAGTTTCGGGCTGTTGGCGAACGCCACGGCATCTTTGGCGGAGTAGAACATCTTGGTCACGGCCAGTTGCGACTCGTAGCCGGCCAGGTCGGTGCCGGAGGCCTTGGCCATGTGCTCGCGGGCGGCGATGCCGGCCGGGGTGTTGGCGCTCATGGTGGCCATGATTTCGTACCAGGCGCCGGTCAGGGCTTTGCCCAGGGCCGGGTTGTCCTGCAGGGTTTCGCTGTTGACCACCATCAGGTCGATGATTTCGCCGGGGATCTGGCTGGAGTCGAACACCTTGGTCACGCCTGGGGTGGCTTCGATCTCGGCCAGTAGCGGGTTCCAGGTGGTGACGGCGGTGACATCGTCGGTGGCGAAGGCGGCGACCAGGTCGGCGTCGGAGGTGTTCACCACTTTGAGGTCTTTCTCACTCAGGTGGGCGCGGTCCAGGCCGCGGGCCAGCAGGTAGTGGGATACCGACAGTTCCACCAGGTTGACGTTCTGGCCCTTGAGGTCGGCGAGGGTTTTCTTCTCACCCTTGAGCACGATGCCGTCGTTGCCGTTGGAGAAGTCACCGATGATCAGCGCGGTGCTGTCGACGCCACCGGCGGCGGGGATGGTCAGGGCGTCCATGTTGGTCATGGTGCAGCCGTCGAACTGGCCGGCGGTGTACTGGTTGATCGACTCGACGTAGTCGTTGAGTTGGGTGACTTCGATGTTGATGGCGTATTTCTTCGCCCATTTGTCGACGATGCCTTCAGCCTGGGCGTATTCCCATGGCATCCAGCCGGCGTAGATGGTCCAGCAGACGTTGAAGTCGGTCTTCGCTTCGGCGTGGGCCGGAATGCTCAGGGTGGCGGCCAGGCCGCTGGCGATCAGCGAGGAGAGCAGGAACTTGCGCATGGTGAAACCTCCAGTTCGATGAAATACGGGCAAGAGCAGCGCGGCACGGCCTCGCTGGGCGAGGTGCGCTATCTCCCGGGCTTTTATCCCGCCGTGTAACCCCGAACGAGGTCGCCAACTCTCGGACCAGTCACTTGCCTGTGCGTTGCCGCAGTCAGCGAGCCGGAACCCTAGTCAGCCATTGCAAGTTGTAGTGCCGCGCCCCCAAGGGGTGCTTCTGCATGGTTAGGCTTTAGCGAACATCGTGCCAGTTACTGCTAAGCGCCGAGGCGCGGGCTCTGCCGCGCCTGGGCTGGGTGTTGTGCGTGATTGGATGCGCGCAATTGGTGCGCGGTTTTAGGGGGTGGGCGCTTTTGTGGTGCTGGTTGGCAGTGGATAGAGCTAATGCCGTTAAAAAGTTTCGCGGTCAAGACCGCTCCCACAGAGTTCACAGGCGCCTCGGTCCTCCGGTCCCGTCAGGAGGCCGAGTGGAGGTGCTGTGGAGAGGGGCATTTGGCAAGGATGCCAAATGAGGAACGATGGGCGGGGCCGCCTAGGCCAGGGATGGCCCACCGTGACGACCTTCGGAACAGTGCTGGAACGAGGGGAGTTTCGCGTAGCGAAACCCGGATGCCGGGTGCGCTTTCTCTTTGGTTACTTTCTCTTTCGCGCAAGCATACGGAGCGCAGCGGAGTAACAGCCGCAGGCTGGCCCGAAGGGCGAGCAAAGCGAGTCAAGAGAAAGTAACTCGCCGTAAAGGCGAAACCAGTAGTCACTATGTACGCAGCAGTTAGCGGCTACTAGCCTATTTCAGCGGCCTGCTAGAGCTGCTGATCTGTGGCTAGCTGCAGATAGGTCGGGTCGAAGCGCAGCTTGATCTGCTTGTTGTTACCCATCACCAACGAGTCGCCGAAGCTGATGCCCAGGCGGCTGAGGCCGTTGCCATCCTCGCCCAGCAGCTTTTGCCCGTTGGCAAAGTTCACCACGCGTTGCATCAGCTGCGGCATGTTCTCGCTGCTGGCAAACGCCAGTGCCGGACGTGGGCTGTAAAACGAGCGCAAGGTGCGCAGTTGTTCGTCGAAATCGTCGGCCGTGGTGCCGGCAGCGGCGGCCATTTTTGCCCGTGCGGCCTGGCCTTCAGGGCTGGTCTGGCCCATCAGGCGCTGGGTCTCGAACCAGGCGCCGGTGAGGGCTTTGCCCAGCTCCGGGTGGGCGGCGAGGGTGGTGCTGTTAACCACCATGAGGTCGACGATTTCGCCGGGAATATAGCGCGAGCTGTACACCTGGGTGGCTGCGGTTTGTTGCTTGATGCTGGCCAAAAGGGGATTCCAGGTGATCACCGCGTCGCCCTGACCGGCGAGGAAGGCCTGGACTATATCCTTGTCGGAGACGTTCTGGATGGTCACGTCGCTGGGTTCGAAGTGGGCCAGTTCCAGGGCGCGGCTGAGCAGGTAATGGGACACCGAGTTTTCCACCAGCAGCACGGTCTTGCCCTTGAGGTCGCGCAGGCCCTTGTCGTGGCCGCGAATCAGGATGCCGTCGGCACCGGCGGAGAAATCGCCGACGATCAGGGCGGTGGAGTCGACCCCGGCCGCCACCGGAATGGTCAAGGCGTCCATGTTGGTCATTGCACAGCCATCGTATTCGCCGGCGCTGTAGCGCTCGATGGAGTTGACGTAGTCCGGCACTTCATCGACCTGAATGCTGATGCCGTATTTGTCCGCCCATTTTTTCACGATGCCTTCGCTGGCGGCATAGCCCCAGGGCATCCAGCCAGCAAAGATCGACCAGCAGACCTTGAAGGCGGGTTTTTCCGCTGCTAGTGCGGCGGGCTGGGTCAGCAGCAGCGCCAGCAAACAGGGCAGCAGACGCAGGAGTAGGGATGGGCAGCGCATAGAACACCTCGGTGGGTAGAACGGAATGGGTACAGGTGCACGCCAGCCTGATAGGCGTGATCTCCCGGGCTTTTATCCCGCCGTGTAACCTCGGTGGAGGTCGTCAACTCTCGGACCAGTCATCTGTGAACCTAGACAGATCGGAACCCTAGTCGACCATTGCTGCTTGGCACTCTGATGCGGCACTTCGGTGCCCTTGGCCAAGACTTTTTCCTGTGTTTTCAATGCGTTTGCGAAGTTCGTGCCAAGCCTTGGCGGTGCTGGATGGCTGTGACGAGCTTGGCGTTTTGCGGTTTTTTTGCCGCAGTATGCCGGTGCATTAACAGGGGTTGTGCGCCGCGCTGGTGCATGGGGCTGTGGGCCCGCGAAATATATTTTTGCCGGCACGGAGCTTTGTTCGCGGGCCGTGTTCGAAGTCTGTGGAAGATCTGAGGTCTTTCGGACGCCGGTATTCGCCGGCGTCATCCCAGCGGTCGAAGGAGGCCGCCACATGACTCGCCGAATTTTGCAGTCAGCCCTGTTGTCCCTGAGTTTGTCCCTTACTGGTTGTACCGTTTACGAGGTGGATCACCGGGGTTATTCCGCCCCGCGTTACCCCAGCTACGGCTATCAGCAACCGGTGTATCCACGGGCCTATTACCCACAGTACCCGCGGGTGCAGGAGTACCGTTATCCGCGGGCGCCGGTGGTGCAGGTCTACCGTCAGCCGCCACCGCGCTACCACGCGGCACCGCTATGGCCGATGGACGCGCCGCGTTATCAGGTCGAGCGCTCGCGCCATCGTCAGCACGAGCACCGCGAGGAGCGCCGTGAACGCTATCAGCAGCAGGCCCGTGAAGAGCGGCATGAGCGCTATGAACGGCATCAACGTAATGATCGCCGTGAAGAGCGTCACCGCGAGCAAGGTCGCGGCTGGGAGGCTCGGCGCTACTGAATGGGCGGCGCCACAGCCTGCTGGTCAAGCTCCAGCAGCAGACGCTGCCATTGGCTGGCGGCCGGTGACAGGCTCTGGCCGGCCCGGCTGACCAGGCCGTAGGCTGAGTGCTGCAAAAGCGTGGCGGGCACATCGAGTAGTGCGAGGTGTCCGCTGCGCACTTCTTCGGCGACCACATCCCAGGGCGCCATGCTTATCACATCACTTTCGGCCACCAGGGCCTTGAGCACCATAAAGTTGTCGCACTCGATGCCCAGTGGCTGTTCGCGGCCACTGAGGCGTTTGAGGTGTTCGGCCACTTCCTTTGGCAGTTGGGTGCCGGCCAACGGGTAATTGCCCAGGTCTGCCAGGCTGCGGGGTGCTTGGCTCAGTAGTGGGTGAGCGGGGCGGCAGAAGATCACCCCCGGCCAGCGTTGTAGGGGCAGGATCTGCAGGCGGCTATCGCCTTGCAGTTCGCGAATATCGGCGACAAACAACTCGATGCTGTCTTCTAAAAGGCGCAGGCGAAGGTTTTCCCAATTATCGATAAGTAGGTGCACCTGCACCCGTGGGTAGGCGCTGGCGAATTGGCCAATGGTGCGCGGCACCAGACGTGCAGCGGGATAGGGGCCGGCGCCCAGGCGTAATTCGCCGCTGGCCAGGTTGCCCAGCTGACTGACGGCACTGTTCAGCGCCTGGCTGCCCGCCAGCAAGCGCCGGGCGTGTTCCAGCACCAGGCTACCGTGGGCGGTCAGGCTAATGCCGCGGCTATGACGGTCTACCAGGTTGCAGCCAAGGCTGGCCTCCAGGGCCTGAATGCTGCGGCTGAGTGCCGGCTGGCTGAGGTGCACGGCGGCCGCCGCGCGGGCAAAGTGGCCGTGTTCGGCGAGGGCAACAAAGTGGCGGAGCTGGCGTAGGTCATTCATGCGTTTTGCGCATCACTTATTTGATTGGAATGCATTGGAATTATCGGCGTTGCTTTGCCACTCTGCCAGTACTGCTAATCATAAGAGTGCTTTGCGATGTCGACTGTCCTGCGTCTGAGTTGCCTGCTGCTGGCAACGGCCTTACCGCTCCCGAGCCTGGCGGCCTTGCCGGCCGAAACCATCGCGCCGAGCATCAATGCCGAGCTGGCTGAGCACACCAAACACTTCTCCAAGAAGCTCTACAAGATTGCCGACAACGTCTATTCGGCGGTGGGTTGGCAGCTCGGTAACGTGGCCATGATTGAGGCACCAGAAGGCCTGATCATCGTCGACACGGGTGAGTCGGTCAGTGAGTCGCGCAAGATCATGGCCGAGTTTCGTAAGGTCACCGACAAGCCGGTCAAGGCCATCGTCTATACCCACTTTCACCCAGACCACATCAACGGCGTGCAGGCCTTCGTGACCCCCGAGCAGGTGGCCAGTGGCGAGGTGCAGATCTACGCCCACGACAGCCTGCTGGCCAACGTGGTGGCCCAGGGTGCCTTGGTTGGGCCGATTCTTGGCGTGCGTTCGGGCTACAGCTTCGGCTCATTTCTGGACGCCGCTGACCAGCGCGACATGAATGCCGGCATTGGCCCTTTGGTCAAACCTGAAGCGTCGACCTTTCTCGCCCCGACCATCACCTTCGCCGACAAGCTGGATACCACCATCGCCGGCTTGCCGGTGCAGTTGCTGCACGTGCCCAGCGAAGCGCCGGACGAAATTGTCCTGTATTTGCCCAACAACCGGGTGCTGATCAGTGCCGAGGTGGATCAGGGGCCGACGCTGCCGAATATCCACACCCTGCGCGGCACCAAGTTCCGTGATCCGGTGCAGTGGGTGGCCAGCCTGGACAAGCTGCGCGCCTATCAGGCCGATTTCATGGTGCCGCTGCACGGCCAGCCGGTGTCCGGCCAGGCGCGAGTCGAGGAAGTGCTGCGCATGACCCGCGACGGGATTGCCTACATTCACGACCAGAGCGTGCGCTGGATGAACAAAGGCCTGACCCCCGATGAGCTGGTGGAGAAGGTCAAGCTGCCGCCGCACCTGGCCGGTTATACGCCGTACCTGCGTGAGTACTACGGTACGGTCAAACACAGCGTGCGGCAGATCTACAACGGCTACCTGGGGTGGTTTCAGGGTGACCCCGTAGACCTCGATCCAACCCCGCCCAAGGCCAGCGCCGAGCGGCTGATGGCCTTGATGGGCGGGCGCGACAAGTTGCTGCTGGAGGCCGGCAATGCCTACCTCAAGGGTGAATACCAGTGGGCGGCGGAGCTAGCCAGTTATGCCATTCGGGTGGATAACGAAGACGCCCTGGCGCGCGACATCAAGGCCCGCAGTTTTCGCAAACTGGGTTATGCGAGCATGAACATCAACTGGCGTAACTGGTACCTGATGAGCGCCATGGAGCTGGAGGGCAAATTCAACGGTGATGACATCAAGCAGCGCTCGGCGGACATGCGTGCGGTGCTGTTGTCGCCGGCCATGGTGAAAAACTTCACCCCGCAGATCTTCCTGCAGAACTGGATTACCCGCGTCGATCCGGACAAGGCCAACGACGTCAGCCTGACCCTGGGCTTCACCTTCCCGGACATCAATGAACAGTGGGCGCTGGAAGTACGTCGCGGCGTTGCCCAGTTGCACCGTGGCATTCCTGAGGGCACGGCGCTGCAGTTGACAATGGATAAAACCTTTATGGAAACCCTGCTGACCGGCGAAAGCGGCCTGCTCAAGGGTGTTTTGCTGGGCGATGTGAAGGTGCAGGGCAACCTGCTGGACATCAAGACCTTCCTCGCCTGCTTTGACTTCAGCGAAGAGCCGTTTGGCCTGACCGTGCGCTGAGCTGTTACAGCCCGGCCAGGTGCAACACCAGCTTGACCACGCCCACCAGAATCAGGACGAAAACCAGGGTAAACAACAGACCGAGGGCAATAAAGTGCCCCGGTTTGCCCTGGCTGAAGTCGCGGGCGCGGTTTTTGCCACTCTGCACGCCAAAGGCCGCGGCCAGCACGCTGTGCAGCATTTGCCAGAACGTCGGCGGGCTTGGGGGTTGTTCGTCCATTGCGATCTCCTTGTCTGCCAGCACAGCTTAGTCGTTGTGCTGGCAGCTATGCCGGTCGGTACAGCATTGGCGTGCTTAGACGGGCGTGTCGTGTGGGGCATCGACAAGGCATAGGCGTGCGTCGGTGAATTCGCCATTGAGGTGCTGCTGGTGCTAGGGCAAGCTGCCCGGATTGTTCAGCACCGAGACCTGTATGTCTGACAGTGATTTTCCTGATGATGCGCAGCAAACCGAACGTACCCGTGAAGTCATCCTGCGTTACCACCTGAGCTGGAAGCATCGCGACCTCGACGCGGTGTTGGCGCTCTATCACCCGGACATCGAGTACAACGACTTCTTCCAGCAGCGAAGCATGGGTTTGGCCGAGCTGCGCGAGTACGTGCAGGACAACTTGCCACGCCAGCCCGGCGAAACACTGGAACACAGCGACCGTATCCGCATCGATGGCCACACCGCATTTATCCAGTACCGGTTGTGCCTGCAGGGCAGTGACGGACTGGTGTCGTTTCGCACCGGCGAGGCGATTACCGTGCGTGACGGGCTGATCTGGCGGATCAACGAATACGCGACCCTGCTGCGCGAGGAGCGCACGGCCAGCACGGGCGGTGTCGCGCGTCCGGCTATCAGTCGCCTGGGCCTGTCGGCGCGCCAACTGGCTCAGTTGTCCCAGGATTTGCAGGAGTACTTCCAGCAGCACAAACCCTTTCTCGACCCTGAGCTGAACCTGCAGCAGGTCGCCATGGCGACTGGCTACAGCCGCAACCAGATTTCCCATCTGCTTAACCAGGTCCTCGGCCAGAGCTTTTACCGCTACGTCAACCAAGCGCGCCTGCAGCATCTGCTCGATGGCTTGGCCGCCGGCGCTGATCCGCGGCCGGTGGATGAGCTGGCGTCCGCCGCCGGATTCAATTCCTTGTCGGCGTTTTACAGCTGTTTTCGCCGGCATACAGGCCAGTCGCCCAAGGCCTACCTCAAGCAGATTTCCTTGCGGGCCCGCACGCACGACACGCCTTGAGGTGAGTCACTAAGCTCTGCGCATACCTCGTTTTTGGAGCATGCAATGAGCGACTGGCGCACCCTCAGTCTGTGGATGGATCAGCTTGACGAGCCACTGACTGCACGTCCCGCCTTGGGCGCCGAGCTGCAGGCTGATGTGGCGATCATCGGTGCCGGCTACACCGGGCTGTGGACCGCTTACTACCTCAAACGTCAGGCGCCGCAGCTGCGCATCGTCATCATCGAAGCGGAGACCGCCGGCTTTGGTGCTTCCGGGCGCAACGGCGGCTGGCTGATGGGTAACCTGTTGGGCGAGGACCGCCTGCTCGGCGGCTTGCCGGCAGCGCAGCGCAAAGCCGCGTTCGACCTGTTGCACGGCATTCCCGATGAAGTCGGCGCGGTATTGCAGCGCGAAGCGATTACCTGCGACTACCGCAAGGGCGGCGTGCTGTATTGCGCGGCGCGCTATCCGGAGCAGCAGGTCAGCCTGCGCGAGCAATTGCAGGGGCTGCGCGAGCTGGGCCTGGGTGAGGACGATTACCGCTGGTTGGCGCCCGCCGAGTTGGCGGCCCAACTGCGTGTCGCCAACCCCTATGGCGCTCTGTTTACCCCGCACTGCGCGACCATCCAACCGGCCAAGCTGGTGCGTGGCCTGGCCCGTTGTGTCGCGGCGCTGGGGGTGGAGATCTACGAGCAGAGCCGTGTCCTCGACTGGCAACCTGGCCTGGTGCGAACGACCCATGGCAGCGTGCGCGCCGACTGGGTGGTACCGGCTGTGGAAGGCTACGCCGCCAGCCTGCCGCCGCTGGGTCGCTATCAATTGCCGGTGCAGAGCCTACTGGTGGCCACGGAACCCTTACCGGCCGAGACCTGGGCGCAGATCGGTCTGGACCGGGGCCAGGCGTTCAGCGAGGCCAGTCGCCAGGTGACCTACGGCCAGCGCACCAGTGACGATCGTCTGGTCTTTGGTGCCCGTGGTGGTTATCGCTTCGGCGGGCAGTTGCGCACGGATTTCAACCTGACCAGCGATGAGCGCCAGCTGCGCCGTTATTTGTTCGGTGAACTGTTCCCTCAGTTGCGCGAGGTACGCCTGACCCACGCCTGGGGCGGCAACCTGGGTATGGCGCGGGGTTTCCATCCGCACATGTTGGCCGACCGGCGCAATGGCATCGCCTTGTCGGGTGGTTACGGCGGCGAAGGGGTCGGGGCCAGCAATCTCGGTGGCCGCACCCTGGCCGAGTTGATTCTCGGCAAGGACAGCGAGTTGACCCGTCAGCCTTGGGTCATGCGCGATGGGAACCTTCACCAGTTGCGTGGCTGGGAGCCTGAGCCGTGCCGTTGGTTGGGCTACAACGCCATCATCCGCAGTTTTGTCCATGAAGACCGGGTGCTAGCGGACCCGCACAGCGCACCTTGGCGCCGCCGCCTTGCTCAGGGTGTGGCGAGCTTCATGGAAGGTTTCATGCATTAGCAGAGCCGTTTCTAGGGCTAATCAATCGGGAGAAAAGCGTGACTATCACTCAGTTCAAAAACACCGCCAGCCTGCTGCTGGAAGACTCTAACCCGGTGGCTGTGCCGCTCAGCGAGCCGGTCGCGGTCACCTCGGTGACCAGCGTTGAGCGCAGCGACGGCGTGGAAACCGGCGTATGGGAGTGTTCGCCGGGGCGCTGGCGCCGGCAGATCGTGCAGCAGGAGTTCTGCCACTTTATCGCCGGGCGTTGCACCTTCATCCCTGACGAGGGTGAGCCGATCGAAATCCAGGCCGGTGACGCCATTCTCTTTCCCGCCAATACCACCGGTATCTGGGATATCCAGGAAACCCTGCGCAAGAGCTATGTGCTGATTTTCTGAGGACCTGTATAGCCGCTCGCGAGCTTTGCAGCGGTAAGCAAGCGCCCGTAGAGGCCCAGCTGCGTCTATTCACTGCCACTTCGATAACACTGATAAAAATGTTGAGGTAATCCCATGCTGAAGAAAGTCATCCCGCTGATGCTGGTGGCATCGGTTAGTCAGGCCGCGGGTGGTGTGCGTATTTACAACTGGACCGACTACATCGCGCCGGACACGGTGACAGCGTTCGAGAAGGCCTCCGGGTTGTCCGCTCAGTACGACGTCTATGACAGTAACGAAACCCTCGATGCCAAGCTGATGGCGGGGCGTTCTGGTTACGACGTGGTGTTTCCGTCCAACCATTTCATGGCTCGGCAGATCCAGAGCGGGGCGCTGCAAGTGCTTGACCGCAGCAAACTGCCTAACTGGGGCAACCTCAATCCGGTGCTGATGAAGGCTCTGGAAGGTAACGATCCGGGCAACCAGCATGGCTTTCCTTATCTGTGGGGCACGACTGGCATCGGTTACAACGTCGACAAGGTCAAAGCGGTACTGGGTGAAGGCGTGGCAGTGGACTCTTGGGATGTGATTTTCAAGCCGGAGAATTTGGCCAAGCTCGCTACGTGTGGCGTAGCCATCCTCGACAATGGCCCGGAGATGCTGCCGATCGCTTTGCACCAGCTCGGCTTGCCGCACCACAGTCAGAACCTGGAGGACTACAAAAAGGCCGAGGCACTGCTGATGGAGATGCGCAAGAACGTGCGCTACTTCCACTCATCGAAGTACGTCGGCGATCTGGCCAATGGTGATATCTGCCTGGCAGTGGGTTTCTCCGGCGACATCATGCAGGCCGCCAGTCGCGCCACTGAAGCCGGCAATGGGGTGAAGATTGACTACGTGATTCCTAAAGAAGGCGCGCCAATGTGGTTCGACATGGTCACCATGCCGGCCGATGCGCCGAATCAGGCCGAGGCCTATGCCTTTATGAATTACCTGTTGGAGCCCAAGGTCATGGCGTCCATCAGCAACTACGTGCATTACGCCAATGGCAACGGCAAGGCCGATACCCTGGTCGACCCGGCGCTTAAGGCGGACAACAAGGTCTATCCGCCACAGGATGTGATGAGCAAGTTGTACGCACTGGAAGCCATGCCGCTGAAGATCGACCGTGTGCGCACTCGCATCTGGAGCAAGATCAAGAGCGGCACCTGACGGTTACAGCGTCCCCTGAAGCCCCGGCACCGTCCGGGGCTTCGTCGTTTTACCTGCTGGCCTGCGCTTCTGCGTGAGTCGCTCGATGCTGCACGCGTGGCTCAAGCGTCAAGCAGGTCGAGGATCTGCGCGAAGGTCGGGCGTTCGGCGAGGTTTGTCGACACGCAGCGGCGCTGCAGTTGCCAGAGCGGCTCGAGTTCATCCGCGGTGCAGCGTTGTAGCAGCTCCTCCAGCAGGCAACCGAAGGCGCGCGCCTCAATGCGCTGCAGCGCCGCGCCAAGCGAACTGTCTGGGGCGAAGAAGGAGGCCGCGCCGAAGTCGCTGAGCAGGCAGTCGCCGTCTGGGTCGACCAGTAGGTTATGGCCATACAAGTCGCCATGCAGGATGCCCTTAGCATGCAGATGGCTCATGGCCGCGGCGGCGCCGCGGGCGATGTGCAGCGCTTCGCTGAGGCTAAAACGCCGTTCGCTTAAGTATTGATCGCGGGTGCAACTGGCCAACGAGGGCGGGCCGGCTAAGACCTGATAGCTCGGTTCGATTAGCTCCAGCAGCAGGCCTGCTGGCGCATCGGCTTGCTCGGCCAGCGGGCCGGCTACGCGGATCAGGTTGGGGTGCTCGCCAGCAGCCAGGCAGGCGGCCATTTCGCTGTGGGGCAGGCCATCGCTGGTGAGTGCGCCCTTGAACAGCTTGGCGGCCATTGCCCGTGACGGCTGGCCGGGAGACGACCACTGCGCGCGATGGATCATGCCACTGGCTCCCTGGCCAAGCAGTTCGCCAATCACCAGTTGCGTGCGCGCGATGGGCGGGTGTGGATGGCGAGCTAGAGCCAGCACTTCCTCGCGGTCGCTGAACGGGTTGCCGGCAAAGGCCAGCCAGCTCAGGCGTGGCAGTTGCACCAAGCACCGCGGCAAGGCGTCGAGCTGGTTGGCGGCGATGCGCAGCAGCTCCAGGTTGTGGCAGTTCACCAGGCTGGCGGGTAGTTCGCGCAGGCGGTTGCCGGCCATCATGAGTTTTTGCAGGCGCGGGCACTGGCCCAGTTCCTCAGGCAGTTGTTCGAGCTGGTTGTCGGTGAGGATCAGCCAGCGCAGCTTGGCCGGCAGGGCGGCCGCCGGCAGGTGGCGGATCTGGTTAGCCTTGAAGCCGACCATCTCCAGCTGCGGGCATTGGCCCAGCACGGCGGGTACTTCGATGAAATTATTATCGGAACAAAACAGCACGCGCAGTTTGTGCAAGCGCGGCAGGTCGGCGGGCAGGCTACTGAGCTGATTGCCGGACAGGTTCAGAATTTCCAGCGTATCGGCCAGGGTGAAGATGGCCTCGGGAAACTCGGTCAGGTCGCAGGCCAGGTCGAGGCGGGTGATACCGGCCAATTCGCCGCGGTGCAGTTGTTCAAGGCTGTGCATAGGTCATATCAAAGGCGTAAAAAAGGCGGCGAGCTTAGCACTACGCCGCCTGTTTGGCCGGTGAAAGCCGGGCGCTGTCAGCGATTCAACGCGCTGGCAGAAACGTACCAAACCCGGTGCGCTGACCGAGCTCAGGCACCACCTGCTGATCGGCGACGGCCAGTTTGCCGTTGATGATCACCTGCTCGACGCAGCCGTGCACGCGGTTGACCATGCGCTGGATGCCGAAGTTCTGCATCTCGGCCCAGGTTTCCTGCTCCATGTCCTGCTGCAGGCCGTTGGGGTCGAGCACCACGATGTCGGCACGGTCACCCACGCGAATGTAGCCGGCGTCGACGCCAAACCAGTCGGCCTGTTCGCCGGTCAGGCGGTGCACGGCCTGCTCGATGGTCATCGCCGGTTGGCCCTCGTCGATGCTTTCCTGCACCAGCTTGAGCATGCGCAGTGGCAGGTTGTAGAAGGCCATGTTGCGGATATGGGCGCCGGCGTCGGAGAAGGTGATCAGGGTGTTGGGGTTGTTGATCATCTTGCGCAGGCGGTCTTTGCGGTGGTTGCCGATCACGGTGAACCAACGCAGCGCGCGGCCATACTTGACCACCATGTCGAGGAACAGATCGACCACGTGCACGCCGCGTTCGTTGGCCACTTCAGCAAAGTTACGGCCGATGATGCTGCTGTCCGGGCAGTTGAGAATCACCGCATCGCCAAAGTCACGCTGCCAGACCCGTGGCGAGAGCTTCTGCGCATAGAACTTGCGGAAGTTACGGCGGTAGCCCTCGTCCTGCAGCAGGGCGTTGCGCTCGATCTGGTTCTTTAGGTCGAGGGCCATTTCGCCCGCGCCGAACTCCTCGAACAGCACCACGTCCATGCCATCGGCGTAAATCGCAAAGGGCGTCGGCAACAGCTGCCAGCGGAAGTTGCCGCCCAGCAGGTTGGCGCTCCAGGCAGCCAGGCGCGCCATCATCTGCAGGCTCTGGTTGCCCTTGAGGTCGAGCATGGAGATCAGCGTGGTCTTCAGCGGTTTGCCAAACAGGCCCAGGGCCTGCTGCAGGTACTGAGTGATTTGCAACGGGTTGGCCGCGTTCGGCGCGCCCTGATGCACGCGCCCGCGCTGGCGCAGCATGCGATTGAAGCGGCGGATTTCCTTCCAGCGCGCATAGGTGCTGGGCAGGCTCTTGGACCATTCGCGGTCGCCGTCGATCTTGTCCCACTTCAGGCACATGGTCGACAGGCCGAGGAAGCCGGCATTCAGCGCCGTGGCGAGGATGTCTTCCATCTGTTGCAGCTCGCTTTCCGTCGGTACCACGGCGCGGTCGGTGGCGCGGTGCAGGCCCATCACACCGACGCGCAGGTCGCTGTGGCCGAGCAGGCTGATGACGTTTGGACCCATGGGTTGTTGTTGGATGAACTCGATCCATTCCAGCGGAGTGGACCAGGTTTTGTGTTGTTGCAGAATCGGCAGCACCTTTTCGCGCGGCACGGTTTCTACCCGCGTGAAGATGTCCGAGGCATCCTCGGCGGGCGAGCACACCATGCTCAACGAGCAGCTGCCCACCAGCACCGTAGTTACGCCGTGGCGGACCGACTCCGAAAGGCTCGGGGCGACGATCAGCTCGGCATCGTAATGGGTGTGGGTGTCGAGAAACCCAGGGGCGACCCACTTGCCGGTGGCATCGATCAGGGTGGCTGCCTGGCTTGGGTCGAGAGGGTCGGTGCTGACCACCACCACCTTGCCATCGCGCACGCCGAGGTGGCGGATGGCCGAGGGACCGCCGCTGCCATCGAAGTAGCGGCCACCGTTGATGATGATGTCGAACTGGCTCATAAGCTGGGCTCTCGCATAATTATTGTTGTGTATGAGTGGGCCGAGCTTAGCGAGCTGTTGATAGGCTCACTTGTTATTAGACGACAAATCATCAATTCTGCGCTTTCTCCCGCCATGTCCGGGCAAGGCCCTTATGTCGATTGTTTATCAGGTGCGCAGCGGCGCCCTCAGCGGTTTTTTGCCTTTGGTTAGCTGCCTGAATGGCGATGCCGATGGCCTGTTGGCCGCGGTTGGGCTGGATCGCGAGGTGCTGGCCAATCCGGATCGGTTGATCGATATCGAGCAACTGGCGACCTTGCTGGACAACTGCGCCAAGCACCTGGCCTGCGCTGACTTCGGCCTGCGCCTGGCCGGTTATCAGGGCATCGACATGCTAGGTGTGCTCGGCCGGGTGCTGCTCACGGCGTCGACCCTGGGCGCGGCCTTCAATGCCGCGCAGCGCTTTATGGCCCTGCACAACAAGGCCGAGCACTGGCGCATGCGTGAGGAGGGCGGCCTGGTGTGCCTGCACCGCATTGAGCACTTCTATGCCATCGACAACCCCCGGCAATACCGGGAAATGGCCCTCGGCGCCTGCTGCCGGTTGGTGCGTGCTTTTGGCGGCGAAGCTATTCGTCCGCTGCGGGCCGAGTTCGTGCATCAGCCGCTGGCGCCGCTGTCACGCTACCGGCAGTTCTTTGGTTGCGAGGTGCTGTTCAATCAGGAGTTCGACCGGTTGGTCTTTGACCCCAGCGTGTTGCAGCGTCCGTTGCTTCCGCCCGATGGCCAACTGCTGGCGCAAGTCGACGATTACGTGCGCGACCTACTCAGTCGCTGCGAGGAAAATCTCGAACTGCAGGTGCGCACCTTGGTGTCGCAAACCATTGGTTTGCAGCAACACTCCCTGGCCCATATCGCCGCCTTACTGGGCTTGCACCCGCGCGCTTTGCAACGGCGTTTGCTGGCCGAGAACCTGCAGTTCAAGGCGCTGGTGCAGGACGTGAAGATGAAAACTGCCAGCTGGTACCTGAGCGCGTCCAGCCTGGAGATTACCCAGTTGGCGGACATGCTCGGTTACGCCGACATTGCTGCCTTTTCCAAAGCCTTTCGCCTCTCTCAGGGCGTGTCGCCCTCGCAGTGGCGGGCCGCGCATGGCGTCAGCAAGCCAATGATTTAGTCGGGTGATCGGTCGGGGCAGGGCAGCCTTGCTCGGGCTGGCGTGGTATCGTCTTGATTTGGCTAAAGAAGCAGTGCGGAGCAGGACATGAAATTCATACATCAGCGCGAACATTTGAATGAAGACGACGTGGTCGTCATCCAATGCTCGCAGACCTGCAACATCCGCCTGATGAGCGATGCGAACTTTCGCAGTTTCAAGAACGGTGGTCGCCACACCTACCACGGCGGCGCCTTCGATGCCTTCCCGGCGAAGATCACCGTCCCCAGCACCGGCTTCTGGAACATCACCATCGACACCGTCAGCCGCCGTGCTATCAGCGTCACACGCAAGCCCAACCTGACCCACTCGATCAAAATCTTGCGCAAGTCGTCTTCGCGCCTGAGCTGAGTCTTACGCAAAAATAAGGCGGCAATCCCTGTACGGGGTTGCCGCCTTTTTTTGTGCCTGGATCAGTCGACGAACAGGTCGGTCATCAGTTTGCCGCTTGGGTCGTAACGGTAGTGCTCGAAGTCGCTCACGCCGTGTTCGCGCAGCAGCTCTTCGTCGATCAGCAGGCGGCCGCTGATCGTGCGCTCGGTGCTGCTGAGGATGGCGTAAGCGGCATCAGCCATGATTGCCGGTAGGCGCGCGGCCTTCATCACGGCTGGGCCGCCGGCTTCAAACTCGATGGCGGCGGTGGCGATCACCGTTTTCGGCCACAGTGAGTTAACGCTGATGCCGTACTTCTTGAACTCCTCGTGCATGCCCAAGGTGAGCATGCTCATGCCGTATTTGGTGGTGGTGTAGGGGCCGTAGTTGGCGAACCACTTGGGGTCGAGGTTTACGGGTGGCGACAGGCTGAGGATGTGCCCGCGGCTTTGCTTCAGGTAAGGCAGTGCCGCCTGGCTGCAGACCATTACCGCGCGGGTGTTGATCTGGAACATCAGGTCGAAGCGCTTGGGCGGCAGGTGCTCGACGCCCATCAGCTTGATTGCGCCGGCGTTGTTGATCACGGCATCGATGCTGCCGAAGTGCTCGAAGGCTTTGGCCATGGCCGCCTTCACCGCGTCCTCATCGCGCACATCCAGTTGCAGGGCCAGGGCTTTGCCGCCGGCGGCTTCGACTTCGGCAGCCACCGAGTGAATGGTGCCGGGCAGCTTGGGGTGGGCTTCGGCGCTTTTGGCCGCGATGACGATATTGGCGCCATCGCGGGCGGCACGCAGGGCGATCTCGCGGCCAATGCCGCGGCTTGCACCGGTGATAAACAGGGTTTTGCCTTGCAAGGACATGGGCGTGCTCCGGGCTTTGTAAGTATTCGTCCGATTGGCTGTTGTAGGAAGGGTATCGCGTTGCTCAACCCATCCTACTTTTCTGCAATTAGGCCGGGTCGGCTTCGATTTCCACCAGCAACTGGCGGTTCTTGACCTGGTCACCCTTGCTGATGCCGATGCGGCGGACGGTGCCGTCGACGCCGGCTTTCATTGGGTGCTCCATCTTCATGGCTTCCAGCACCACCAGCAGTTGACCTTTGCTGACGCGCTCGCCTTCGCTGACCAGTACGTCAACGATGGCGCCGTCCATCGGTGCCTTGACCGCGCCGCTGCTGGCGGCATTCTGCCCACCGGCAGGTTCGTGGGTGATGTCGAGCAGTTCCAGGTTGCCGTAATGGCCGTACAACCACAGCTGATCGGCCTGTTGCTGATAGGCGATACGCCGGCGGATGCCGTCCAGCTCCAGGGTCAGCCAACGGCCATCGCTGGCCAGCAAGGTCAGGCTGACCTGGGTGTCGCCGACCGTTGCCAGCAGGCTCGGCTGGCTGCCGGCAACCTGTACATCAAGGTTGACGCGGTGCTTCTGCTCGCCGTGCTTGAGGGTGAACTGCCACGGCGCACTGCCGGCACTGCGCCAGCCGGCCAATTCGCGCTGGTGGGCGCGGGCATTGGCCGATTGCTGATAGAGCAGGGCTGCGGCAATGGCCAGCTCGCTGGCCGCCGGGGCTTGTGCCGTCAGGCTTGGGTCGGCATTGAAGTGCTCGGCAATAAATGCGGTGGTGGCGTTGCCGCTGGCGAACTCGGGGTTGGCCAGCAGGTTGGCGAGGAAGCGTTGGTTGCCATTTACGCCCAGCAGCACGCATTCCTCCACAGCGCGCACCAGCTTGCGCCGAGCGTCGTCGCGGGTGGCGCCATAGGCAATGATCTTGGCCAGCATCGGGTCGTAGAACGGGCTGATTTCCTGACCTTCGACCAGACCGTGGTCGATGCGCACGCCGTCGAGTAACTCCGGCTCCCAGCGCAGTACCTGGCCGGTTTGCGGCAGGAAGTTATGGGCGGCGTCTTCGGCGTACAGGCGCACTTCCATGGCGTGGCCGGTCAGGCGAATTTCATCCTGTTTGAGCGGCAGCGGCTGCCCGGCGGCGGCGCGGATCTGCCAGGCCACCAGGTCTTGGCCGGTGATCAGCTCAGTGACCGGGTGCTCCACCTGCAGGCGGGTGTTCATTTCCAGGAAGAAGAATTCGCCGCTCTGATCCAGCAGAAACTCCACGGTGCCGGCGCCGACATAGTTGACCGAGGCGGCGGCCTTGACCGCGGCTTCGCCCATGGCTTTACGCAGCTCGGCCGTCATCACTGGGCAGGGCGCTTCCTCGACCACTTTCTGGTGGCGACGCTGCACCGAGCAGTCGCGCTCACCGAGGTAGACGATGTTGCCTAACTGGTCGCCGAACACCTGAATTTCCACATGCCGCGGCTTGATCACTGCGCGTTCGAGAATCAGCTCGCCCGAGCCGAAGGCGTTCTGCGCCTCGGAGCGGGCGGTGCGGATCTGTTCGGCCAGCTCGCTGGCCTCATGCACCAGGCGCATGCCACGTCCACCGCCACCGGCGCTGGCCTTGATCATCAGCGGGTAGCCGATACGACCGGCCTCGCGGATCAGGGTGTCTTCATCTTGCGCGGCGCCTTCGTAGCCGGGAATGCACGGCACGCCGGCTTCAAGCATGGCGATCTTCGACAGGCGCTTGCTGCCCATCAGGTGGATGGCTTCCACGGTCGGGCCGATAAACACGATGCCGGCCGCTTCACAGGCGCGGGCGAAGTCGGCGTTCTCGGAGAGAAAGCCGTAGCCCGGGTGAATCGCATCGGCACCGGTCTTCTTGGCCGCCGCGATGATGGCGTCGATCACCAGGTACGACTGGTTGACCTGGGCTGGGCCAATGCATACGGCTTCGTCGGCTACGTGCACATGGCGAGCGCCGGCATCGGCCTCGGAATACACAGCCACAGTGCGGTAGCCGAGTTCCTTGGCCGTACGCATCACTCGGCAGGCAATTTCACCGCGGTTGGCGATCAGAATCTTGTTAAAGGCGGGCATCTGGGTGCTCCTGCTGGCGTAGCCCGGATGCAATCCGGGGTGGTCGATTCCCGGAGTGCATCCGGGCTACGGTCTGTTCGATTGTTGTAGGAGCCAGCTTGCTGGCGATCTTGGTCTGGGCTGATCGCGAGCAAGCTCGCTCCTACAGTCTGTGTTCGTCGGTCTACAGCGCCCACTTTGGTTTGCGTTTTTGCATAAAGGCCATGGTGCCCTCGGTACCTTCACCGCCGGTTACGGCCGCGGCAAATTGCTCGGCTGCGCGGTCCAGCAACGGGCCGAGGGCTTCGCTTTCGGTGGCCAGCAGCAGGGCTTTGGTCTGTGCGTTGGCGTGCGGTGCGCATTGGCGGATTTGCCCGAGCACCTCGTCCAGACGTTGTTCCAGGCTGCTGTCACTGCTTTCGCAGTAATGCACCAGGCCCAGGCGCAGGGCCTCTGCGCCGTCGAAACGGGCGGCGGTCAGCGCCAGACGCCGGGCCTGGGTCAGGCCGATACGCTTGACCACGAACGGGGCGATCTGCGCCGGCAGAATCCCCAGGGTGGTTTCCGGTAGGCCGAACTTGGCGCCTTGATCGGCAATCGCAATATCCGACACGCAGGCCAGGCCAAAACCACCGCCCAGTACCGCGCCTTCCAGCACCGCCACGACAACTTGCGGCGCCTGTTGGGCTTGTTCGAGCATGGCGCCAAAGGCGCGGTTCAGCTCACGGTAAGCTTCGGGGCCAGCCGCGCGAGCACCGGCCATGTCCTTGATGTCGCCACCGGCGCAGAAGTGCCCACCGGCGCCACGTAGGACGATGGCGCGTACGCTCAGGTCGTTTTGCACGCTGTCGAGTACGGCGCGCAGTTCACCGACCATGGCCAGGCTCATGGCGTTGCGGCTGTCTGGGCGATTGAGGGTGACGTGTAGCACGCCGGCCTCAAGGTTGAGCAGCAAGGTTTCGCAGTTCGGTAGTGTGACCATCATGACTTCCTGATCAGGCGTAGGGTGGATCGCGTTTCATCGATCCACCGAGCGGGGCCATGGTGGATGTAAAAAACGACATCCACCCTACGACGTTTCCGTCCCTAAGCTTTCTTCTTGCCCGGCAAAATACCCATCAGTTTGCAGATGATGCCCAGCATGATTTCGTCGGCGCCGCCGCCAATCGAGACCAGGCGCACGTCGCGGTAAGCACGCGACACCGGGTTGTCCCACATAAAGCCCATACCGCCCCAGTACTGCAGGCAGGCGTCGGACACTTCACGGCCCAGGCGGCCGGCCTTGAGCTTGGCCATGGACGCCAGGTTGGTCACGTCGCGGCCGCGCACGTACTGTTCGGTAGCCTGGTAGACGAGGGCGCGCAGGCACTCGATTTCGGTCTGCAGTTCGGCCAGGCGGAAGTGGATGACCTGGTTGTTGATCAGCGGCTGACCGAAGGTCTGACGCTCCTTGCAGTATTCGATGGTGCTGTCGATGCAATACTCCAGGCCCTTGATCATGTTGGCTGCGCCGAACAGGCGCTCTTCCTGGAACTGCAGCATCTGCATCATGAAGCCCGCGCCTTCGTGGCCGATGCGGTTGCGCTGCGGTACGCGCACGTTGTCGAGAAACACCTGGGCGGTCTCCGAGCTGCGCATGCCGAGCTTGTCCAAGTGCAGGCTGACGCTGATGCCGGGGGTGTTCATTGGCACCACGATCAGCGACTTGTTGACGTGGGGCTTGTCGTCGCTGGTGTTGGCCAGCAGGCACATAAAGTCAGCGGACGGCGAGTTGGTGATCCACATCTTGCTGCCGTTGATCACGTAATCATCGCCGTCTTTCTTGGCGTGGGTTTTCAGCCCGGCCACGTCGGAACCGGCGCCGACTTCCGATACGCCAATGCAGCCGACCATGTCGCCGCTAATGGCCGGGGCGAGGAACTCGGCGCGCAGTTCATCGGAGCCGAAGCGAGCTAGGGCTGGGGTGCACATGTCGGTCTGCACGCCAATCGACATCGGGATGCCACCGCAGCGGATGGTGCCGAACTCTTCGGCAGCGACGATCGAGTAGCTGTAGTCCAGGCCCATGCCGCCGAATTTCTCCGGCTTGGAAATACCCAGCAGGCCCAGGTCACCGGCCATCTTGAAGATTTCGTGGATGGGGAATTTGCCGGCCTTTTCCCACTCGTCGACGTGCGGGTTGATTTCCTTGTCGACAAAGTTACGGACCGTGCGACGCAGTTCTTCGTGTTCTTGGGTAAAAATCATTTTTATTCTCCGAAGGGTTACAGGCGAGCGACGCCGAAGGTATTGGAGTTGAGCGGCCGCACGGCCGCCTCGGCGCAGATGTCGAGCAAGAAGCCCAGCAGCTTGCGCGTGTCACGTGGGTCGATCAGGCCGTCGTCCCATAGGCTGGCGGTGCCGTACAGGGCCGTCGACTGGCTGTCGAGCTTCTGCGCGGTGACGGTTTCCAGCATGTCGAGCATCTTTGGATCGGCCGTTTGGCCCATCTTCAGGTGCTTGTCCTCGGTAACGATGCGCAGCACCTTGCCGGCCTGGGCGCCGCCCATTACGGCGGTCTTACTGTTGGGCCAGGCGAAGATAAAGCGTGGGTCCAGACCACGGCCGCACATGGCGTAGTTGCCCGCGCCGTAGGAACCGCCGACGACGATGGTCAGCTTGGGCACGCTGCAATTGGCCACGGCCTGGATCAGCTTGGAGCCGTGCTTGATCACGCCGTTCTGTTCCGACTCGGTGCCGACCATAAAGCCGGTGGTGTTGTGGAAGAACAGAATCGGCGTGTTGCTCTGCTCGCACAGCTGGATAAATTGCGCGGCCTTGGCGGCACCTTTCGGGGTGATCGGGCCGTTGTTGCCGATAAAGCCGCAGCGCTGGCCTTCGATGGCCAGGTGGCCGCAGACGGTCTGGTTGTCGAACTCGTTTTTGAAGTCGAGAAACACTGAACCATCGGCGATACGGGCGATGATCTCGCGCACGTCGTAGGGCTTTTTCGCATCGTTTGGCACGATGCCGAGCAGCTCTTCGGCCGGGTACAGCGGCTCCTGATAGGGCGTTTTCACTGGGGCCGGCAGCTGCGCATTCCATGGCAGCATGCCGACGATTTCGCGGGCGATGCGTACGCCATCAGCGTCGTTTTCGGCCAGGTATTCGGCCGTGCCGGCGACCTGGGCGTGCATTTCGGCGCCGCCCAGTTCTTCATCGGTGGCCACTTCGCCAGTGGCGGCTTTCAGCAGTGGCGGGCCGGCAAGGAACATCTTGGCCTTGCCGCGCACCACTACCACGTAATCAGAAAGGCCAGGCTGATAGGCCCCGCCGGCGGTGCTGGAACCATGAACCACGGTGATTTGCGGCAGGCCCATGGCCGACATGCGTGCCTGGTTGGCGAAGCCGCGGGCGCCTTCGACAAAAATCTCGGCGGCGTAGTTGAGGTTGGCACCACCGCTTTCGGCCAGGGTCACCACCGGCAGTTTGTTCTCAAAGGCAATCTGCTGCAGGCGCAGGGATTTTTTCAGGCCGGAGGGGGAGATGGTGCCGCCCTTGATCGCGCTGTTGTTGGCGATGACCAGGCTGCGTACGCCCTGGATATAGCCGATGCCAGCGATCAGGCCGCCGCCGGCCATGCTGCCGTCCTTGTCGTCGTGCAGCTTGTAGCCGGCCAGCGAGGCCAGCTCCAGAAATGGCGCGCCGGGGTCGAGCAGCAGGTTGATGCGCTCGCGGGGCAGCAACTGGCCGCGTTTTTCGAACTTGGCCTTGGCCTCATTGGCCTTGTCCAGAACCTTCTGCTCGACCTCGCGAAAACCGGCGATGGTGGCCAGCATGGTCTCGCGGTTCTGCGCGAAGGCAGTACCGTGGACGTCAATCTCAGACTGAATGACGGGCATGACTTACTCCTGCTCTTTCAGTACATCGGGCAGGTAAGCCCGGTGGAAGCCGTTGTAGGACTCGCTGTTCTTGGCTTTGGCCAGGGTCCAGGCGCGGGTGCCCTGGCTCGCGGCGCCATCGATACGCACGGTGTTGCCGCTGATGAAGTTGGCGCCGGGCGTGAGCAGGAAGACGATTGCCGAGGCGATTTCCGCCTCGGTGCCAATGCGTTGCAGGGGCACGTGATCCTTGAGCGAGCGGATCATGTTTTTCATCGCATCCGGGTAGGTGTCCATGCCGCTGGAGGCAACCCAGCCCGGCGCTACGGCGTTGACCCGCACGCCGGCATGGCCCCACTCGTAGGCGGCAGTTTTGGTGAAATTCTCCATGCCGGCGCGGGCGGCGCCGGAGTGGCCCATGCCGGGCATGCCGCCCCACATGTCAGCGAGCATGTTGACGATGCTGCCACCGTGCTTGCTCATGCTTTGCATGAACACTTCCTTGGCCACCAGAAAACCACCGACCAGGTTGGTGCGCACCACGGTCTCGAAGCCTTTCTGGTTGATGCCAATCAGCGGGGCCGGGAACTGGCCGCCGGCGTTATTGACCAGGTGGTGAATCTGCCCACGTTCGCTGACCACGGCTTTGACCATGGCTTTGACGGCCTCTTCCTCACGGATATCGCAGACCTGGAAACTGGCCTGGCCGCCGTCGTGGATGATTTCCGCGCAGGTGTTTTCCAGCTTCTCCAGCTTGCGCCCGACCAGCACCACATGGGCGCCAAGTGCCGCCAGTTCATGGGCGGTGCAGCGACCGATGCCGCTGCCGCCGCCGGTGACCATGATGGTCTGGCCGGCAAACAGGCCGGCTTTGAACACTGAGTCGTATGCCATTGTTATTGTCCTTATGACAGGCTGTCAGCCAGTGCCTGGGGCACCGGAATCGGAAATTCGAGCAGCTGCTGGGCGAAGGCCTTGCCCTGCGGGTCGATGCGCAGGCTGGCGATCCCGCCGCCGCCCAGGGCGTTCTCCAGCAAAAAATTCAGGCTATGGCTGCCGGGCAGGTACCAGCGCGACACCTTGGCGGTTTGCGGGTCGAGTACGTGCTGCATCCATTCGGCCACGGCGCCCTCACTCAGCGCAGCCGCGATCCACGCCAGATACTCGGGCTTTCTGGCCATCACACCAATATTGCTGTGGTTACCCTTGTCGCCTGAGCGCGCCACCGCCACCTTGATCAGCGGCACGCAGGCGTCGGCTTGACCCTGTGGTTGCGGCACGGCGGCAGGCGTGGCGATGCTGGCCGGGTCGAATGAAGCGAGGTCGGGTAGGGCGACGGGGGTGCGTTGGCCATCTAATTCCACTTCCAGAGTGCAGGCGCTCTTGTCGACCAGGAAGGAGAACAGGCGAATCACTGGGTATACGGTGGGGCGGCCGCCGACGATACCGGTCAGGCCCGGCGCCATGCCGGTGGAGGCCTGAGCGATCTCGCGAGAGAACAGCACCAGGGCTTCCTTCTTGCTGTGGCTGACGGCGAGCTTAATCACCACTTCACGGGTGTCGCGGCGTTGGCCGTGGGCACCGTAGGTGGCTTCCGTACCGAGAATCTCGATATTCACTTCACGGTAAGGACCCCAACCGCGCTGGGTGAAAATTTCGCTGGTCTTGTTGATGATGGCCTGGCTGACCCGTTCGGCCTTGGCCACGGCATCAATGCCGGCGATCAGGCAGCTGGCGGTGCATTTAAAGCCGTCCGGGTGGGTGGCGCTGACCTTGTATTGGTCAGTAGGCGGCAGGCCCTTGGCACCTTTGACCAGCACCTGGTCGGGGCCGCTTTGTTCGAGGGTGACGGCGCTGAAGTCGCTGATTACATCCGGCAGCAGGTAGGCGCGTGGGTCGCCGATTTCGTAGAGCATCTGCTCGCCGACGGTAAACGGCGTTACCAGGCCGCCAGTGCCCTCGGGCTTGCTGAGGGTGAAGCTGCCGTCAGCGCTGACTTCGATGATCGGGAAACCGATGTGTTCGTAGTCCGGTACGTCGCGCCAGTCGGTGAAGTTGCCGCCAGTGCTTTGCGCGCCACATTCAACCAAGTGGCCGGCGAGGGCGGCTTGGGCCAGTTGGTCGTAATCGCTCCAGCTCCAGCCAAACTCGTGCACTAGGGCGCCGCTGACCACGGCGCTGTCGACGACGCGGCCAGTGATAACGATGTCCGCACCTTGATCCAGCGCTGCAGCAATGCCTGGCGCGCCCAGGTAGGCGTTCAGCGAGACGCAGAAGGGCGGCAATGGCGCGCCGTTGAACATCTCTTTGACGCCGGCCTTGGCCAGTTCGCCGAGCTTGGGTTGCAGGTTGTCGCCATGCACGACGGCAATCTTCAGGTTCACTCCGGCCTTCTCGCAGGCTGCGGCCAGGGCGCTGGCGCAGGCTTGCGGGTTGACCCCGCCAGCATTGCTGACTACGCGAATCTGCTTGGCTGCGAGGTCGCCCAGCAAGGGCGCGAGCACGTCAACGAAGTCCTTGGCATAGCCTTCGTCGGGCTTCTTCATCTTCGCGCCGGCCATGATCGACATGGTGATCTCGGCCAGGTAGTCGAATACCAGGTAATCGATTGGAGCGCCGTGTACCAGTTGGGCGGCGGCGGTGGAGGTGTCGCCCCAGAAAGCGGAGGCGCAACCGATGCGTACGGTTTTGTTCATAGGAGGGGTTCCGCAACACATGGATAAGGTAAGGTGAACACTACCAAGCAAGCGCTTGGTTTGAAAGTCCCCGAAACAACTTTTTACCCAAGCGCTTGCTTGGCTGGCCCCTGGGGCATAAATTTCACTCTTAAGACAAACACTTGCAGACCATTCTTAAGTTGGATGGCTGTACCGGGGGCACCCGGATTAGGGGAATCAATGAGCCTGGACGAACAAAAAGCCCGCGATGTGATGCAGCAGTTGGTCGCGGCGGGCCGGGTGACCGACCCGGAAAGCGCCCGTGGCAAGTTGCTGCAAACTGCTGCTCACCTGTTTCGTAGCAAAGGTTATGAGCGCACCACCGTGCGTGATCTAGCGGGCGCGGTGGGCATTCAGTCGGGGAGCATCTTTCATCACTTCAAGAGTAAGGATGAGATCCTGCGCTCGGTGATGGAGGAGACCATCATCTACAACACCGCCTTGATGCACGCGGCCCTGGCCGAAGCGCATACCTTGCAAGAGCGGGTGTTGGCGCTGATCCGCTGCGAGTTGCAATCGATCATGGGCGGCACTGGTGAGGCCATGGGTGTGCTGGTGTATGAGTGGCGCTCGCTGTCGGCTGATGGCCGTACCTACATCCTCGGCCTGCGCGATACCTACGAGCAGATCTGGCTGGATGTGCTGGAGGAGGCCCGTGCCGCCGGCTACTTCAAGGCTGATCCGTTCATCATTCGTCGCTTCCTCACGGGTGCGCTGTCCTGGAGCACCACCTGGTTCCGTCCCGAAGGGCCGATGAGCCTCGACCAACTGGCCCATGAAGCCTTATCGCTGGTGATCAAAGACAGTTGAGATGGACTTTTGTCCGCCTGGCCGGCCATTTGCCATCATGGCTCAGCAATACTTCGTAAATCTTCGGTTACACTCTGCACAGCAGTAGCTTTCGGGGGTGTGCAGTGCGTGTTGTTTGTCGATTGTTGTTGGCGGCGCTTGTCTTATTGGCTGCGCAGCCCTTATTGGCGGCGCAGTTGGTCAAAGTCGGCGCGTATCATTTCCCGCCCTATGTGAGCAAACCCGAGACTGACGCGCCGCAAGGGCTGCTGCCAGAACTGCTGACTGCATTGAACAACCAGCAGAGCGATTATAAGTTTGTGCTGGTGGCTACTTCAGTGCCTCGCCGTTTCCGCGATTTTCAGAACGCTCGCTACGACCTGATCATGTTCGAGTCGCCCACCTGGGGCTGGCAGAATACGGCGCATGAAACCTTTGATTTGCAGGTTCAGGATGCCGAGGTGTACGTGGCAAAAGCCATTGCCGGCCGCGGGCAAGGGTACTTTTCCGACCTCAGCGGCAAGCGCCTGGCACTCTTCAGCGGCTACCACTACGGATTTGCTCAGTTCAATGCCGACCCCGAGTACCTGGCCAAGCAGTTCAATGCGGTATTGACCTATTCCCATGACAGCAATCTGTTGATGGTGCTGCGCGAGCGCGCCGACCTTACGGTGGTGACGCGTTCCTATCTGCAGGATTACCTCCTGCGCTATCCCGAGCAGCGCGCGCAGATGCTGGTTTCAGATCGCGTTGACCAGGTCTATCGGCACCAAGCGCTGCTGCGCCCCAATGCCCCCATCAGCGTTGAAAACCTGCGCCGCGTGTTACTTCAGCTGCGTGATGGCGGCGAGTTGAGCGCGTTGTATCGTCGCTACGACCTGACCCAAAGCCGTAAGGTCGTCCGCCCCTGATGCCACGGCGTTATGGGTCAAACCAGGCGCAGGGGATAGCTGAGTAGCAGCAGGTGCAGCAGATTGACTGCCGCATGTAAGGCCACCGCCGCCAGCAGGCGGCCGCTGCAGTAGAACATCAGGCCATAGCCCAGACCGGCAACGCCCGCGATCAATGCAAACAGCGGGCTAAACGGCAGGTGTACGGCTGCAAACAGCCCAGCCGTCAGCAACAGCCCTGGCCAGATTCCCAACCTGGCGATCAGCCAAGGCTGCAGCCAGGCACGAAACAGCAACTCCTCCGCCAGCACCGCCACCCCGATATTCACCGCCAGCCACAAGCCAATATCAGCGGGCCATTTGGGCTGCCAGGCGAGCAGGTCAAGCCCTAGCGCCAGTGTCGGTACTGCCAGCAGGGTTAGCAGGGCAATCGGCCAGGCGCGCCCTGGGTGAGCGGTTGCCACTGCAGGTTGGCCCAGCCACCAGGCCAGTAGCGTCATGCCGACCAGCCATTTGTCCCAGCTCAGGCGCAACGCATAGGGCGCGGCATCTGGGCTGAGTTGGCGCGCCGCCCAGAGTGGCATCGCCACAAAACCGGGTAACAGATGGGCCGCCAACGCCATGCTGCTCAGCAAGCTCACCGACCACCACAGCCAGCGCGGTAGATGGCTCGCGCCCCGCAGTACCCAAACGCTATACAGGGCGCCAAGACACAGCCCCACAGGCTGTACGTGACCACTGGCCACGCCCAGCCCCAATACCAGTGCGGGCAATAGTAGACGCAGATGCAGGGGAATGGGCATGGTGGGTACTTGCGCTAAAACGAGAGCGGCAGTTTAGCGGCTTAAGCGTAAAGGTTGCTGGGTGCTGATGCGCAGGTGCTTCTCAGGTCAGGCACTGAGGGGCTGCAACCGTGCAAAGGCAAGCACTCTGAGGTGTGTATGAAGCCAGGCGGCTTATGCTTCTCCTGCGTTCTTTACCACTTTTCGCGGTAGGGGCGCACTTCGGAGATAAAGGTCCAGGCATCTTTAGGCTGATGCGCCAAGTGAAAGACCTCCGCGGCGATGCTCTTGGGTTGGATGAAAAAATCATCCGGCGCGTTGCTGTACATCTCGCGTGCCCAAGGCACATCGATTACGGCATCGATGACCAGATAAGCCACATGGACCCCTTTGGGCCCCAAATCCCTGGCCAGCGACTCGGCGAGAATGCGCTGAGCGGCCTTGGTGGGCGCGAACCCGGCGAAGTTGGGTGAGCCACGCAGCGCCGAGGTATTGCCGGTGACGACGATGGCGCCTTTACCTGCCTCGATCATCGCCGGGGCCACCAGTTGCGCCAGGTTCAGCAGCGCCATGGTGTTGACTTCGAAATTACGGCGCAGGGTTTGCGGATCGGTATCGAGGAAGGGGGCAAAGGATCCACCTACCGCGTTGTGCACCACCACTTGCGGTGCGCCAATCTGCTCGACCACCTGTTTAAGCGCGGTGACGTCGGTGACATCGCAGGGCATGGCAAATGCACCGGGCACTTCGGCCTCAAGCTCGGCCAGTCGGGCGGTGTCGCGAGCGATCATCGCAACGCGATAGCCGCCCTCGGCAAAACGACGAACCAGGGATGAGCCGACGCCTGGGCCGACGCCGGTAATCAGGGCCAATGGTTGCTGAGTAGTGTTAGTCATGATGGTTACGCTCCTGCCAACTGTTCGCGAACAAAATCGAGTCGATCATTACCAAAGAACAAGCTCTCGCCGAGCAAAAAGCTCGGTGCGCCAAATACGCCGCGCTCGGCCGCTTCCTGATTGTTCTTTTCCAGCTGTTCGAGGGTTTCCGGTGCATCGATCTGGCCAGCCAAGCTCGCCGTTTCGATGCCTGCGGCTGCAAGCACGCCGAGCACTTCGGCGGTCGTGGTCAGGGTCTGACCGTCCCGCCAGCAGGCATTGAACAGCGCGGTGGTGATCTGCCGTGCGGCCTCATTGGACGGAGCAGCAAGTACGGCCCGTGCACAGGCGGCATTGTTCATCGCGCGCATGTCCGGGCGCTTGAGCACGACGCCATAGCGACGCGCCCAGCGTGCGAGATCGGCGCCGGCGTAGCGGCCTTTCGCGGCGCAGGTGACGGTGGTCGGCGTGTTGCCAACGGCCTTCATAACGCTCAGTACATGCATGGGACGCAGGCGGATATCCGCCTGCAGGCTGTCTAGCTGGCTATACGCCAGGTAGCTGTAAGGGCTGACGAAATCAAAGAAAAACTCAACGGTTTGCTTCATGTGCGAGCTCCTGTGGGGGCCTTATAAGAGCGCGAGTCTTTCCAGTCGCGCAGGGGTTGGGGCGCAGCTGAATGCGCTCGCCGGGTATGGGTGTGCTCATCCAGTGTTTGCAGTGTTTTAGTCATTGAGCTGCAGATTTTTACGGATGCCAGCATCGAGAACCCCCGCGGGTGCGAAGGCGCGCAGCAGGCTCAAACGGCCAGCGGCGACACCCGCGGTGTAACGCAGTTTGGGTCGCGCGGCGCTAGCGGCCTTGAGCACAACCTTGGCAACGATGTCAGGATCATCGGCACTGGCCATCGATTGGCTGAACACCTGGGTGATGCTGGCCCGTACGCTGCGGTACTCGTCGAGCGTGGCATCGGGCTCAATGGTGTTCGCCTCGAATGCGGTCTTGGTAAAGGCCGGCTCGATGACCGCTACGCGAATGCCACGCGTGCGCAGTTCATGATCAAGCGCTTCCGAATAGCCCTCTACGGCGTGTTTGCTGGCGGCATACAGCGCGATATAAGGCATGGGCACGACGCCCAGTATCGAGCCGATATTGATAATTCGGCCGCTGCCTTGACGGCGCATGTGTGGGACCACGGCGCGGGTCATGCGCACCAGGCCAAAGAAGTTAGTGTCGAAGAGCGCCTGGGCCTGTTCGATCGAGCTTTCTTCCGCACCGGCAGGGGCAATGCCGATACCGGCATTGTTCACCAGCAGATCGATACGTCCTTCAAGCCCGATCAATTCGCTGACCGCCGCCGCTACGGAGGCGTCATCCGTGACATTGAGCGCCAGCATCCTGATGGTGCCTTGCGCGGCCTGGGCTCCGCGCCGGCTGGTGCCATAAACCTTGTAGCCAGCCTGCGCCAGCCGCTTGGCCGTGGCTTCGCCAATGCCCGATGAGGCTCCAGTGACCAGTGCGATGGGGGTGTTGGAAGTCATGGCAGTACCTTATGTGTGAGTTCTTCTGGCAACCGCTCGGCGAGCAATTGCGATCAGGGTTGTTGCTGAATGCGTGCCTTAATTACGCGCACGCAGGCGTCGGGTGCGATAGGTGCCCCAACTGCTCATGGCCAGCGACTTCACGAGCGCCAGCAGGCCACTCTCGTGGGCACGCGGCTCGCCGCCCTTGGCGATTCGCTTGAGTTGCAGGGAGTACCAGAGAATCTCCATCAGCCCCATGCGGTCGACCGGCTTGATGCCTGTCTTGATGCTGTGCACCTGTTGCGCGCTGTCTCTTCCTTGCAGCAGTGCGGCCGGCGCGTCGGGATCAATCGCCATCAGTCTCGCCAGACCAATGACATCCACCGCACCGGAGGCCAGTGCTGCATTCATGCCGGCAGCACTGCGAAAACCGCCGGTGAGCATCAGCGGTACTTGCACCGCGGCGCGCACTTTTTCGGCGAATTCGAGGAAGTAGGCTTCGCGCGCCACGCTGGAAGCCTTCTTCTGCTCCTGGAGGGCGCCGCTCATGGCCGGGGCTTCGTAGGTGCCACCCGATATCTCGATCAGATCGATGCCGGCATCGACCAGCGCCTGAATGGTTGCCTGCGACTCTTCTTCGCTAAAGCCGCCGTGCTGGAAATCTGCGGAGTTGAGCTTGATCGCCACCGGGAAGTCGGCACCCACTTGGCGACGAATCTCGGTGTAGACGGCCAGCAGGAAGCGGCGGCGGTTCTCCGGCGAGCCGCCCCATTGATCCGTGCGCTGATTGTGGTGCGGCGAGAGGAACTGGTTGATCAGGTAGCCATGCGCGCCATGGATTTCGATACCGCTGAAACCGGCCTTTTTGCAGATGGCCGCACTACGGCCGAAGCGCTTGATGATGTCCTGGATTTCTGCCTGGGTGGCTTCTTGAGGTGTCTCGAAAAACGCCGCCATATCCGCGCGAAATGGCACCGCCGATGGCGCGATAGTGCGTTCATTCAGGCCTTTGGTTGACTGCTTGCCGGGGTGGTTGAGCTGCACCCAGATGGCCGCGCCCTGATCGGTGGCGGCACGCGCCCATTGTTGCAGGATCGGCAGATCCGCTTCGTCCTCAATGACCACGTTGCCCGGCTCACCCAGCGCCCGCCGATCGATCATCACGTTGCCGGTCAGAATCAGGCCGATGCCGGATGCGGCCCAGCGCTGATAAAGCGTGACCAGCCCCAGGGTCGGGCGGTTGTCGTAGGTGCCCAGCGCCTCGCTCATGGACGCCTTGGCCAAGCGGTTACGCAACAGGCTGCCGTTGGGCAGTTGCAGCTGTCGCGTCAGGAGGTTGGTGTTGAGCAAGGTTGATTGCGGCATGGGCGGGCTACCTGAAAATGAGATGAGCAAAATGTGTCGGCATCTCTCTTGGTCAGTGTTTTTGGGTGCCGATGGAATTTATGATGATGATCGTAATCAAAATAGTCAAACATTTTGATTATGGGTAACATCAATGTATCTTTGCCGGGCAATGACTGCAGAAGAGGGGGCTGGGCATGAAGGTTACAAAGGCGCAGGTAGAGGCGAACCGGGCGCACATTGTCGATACGGCCTGCACGCTATTTCGTGAGCGCGGCTATGACGGTGTCGGTGTGGCGGAGCTGATGGCGACTGCTGGCCTCACCCACGGTGGGTTTTACCGGCACTTTGGCTCCAAGGCGGAGCTGATGGCAGAAGCTGCTGCCTGTGGGGTGGCCAAGACCCAGTCACTGCTGGACGGCGTGAATATGGCTGATTTCATTGGCCACTACGTGTCACGTGAGCATCGCGACGACCGCAGCGGCGGCTGCACCCTGGCGGCCTTGTGCGGCGACGCGGCACGTCAGCCAGAGGCGATCAAGACAACCTTCGCGACGGGCCTCGAAAGCATACTTGCCGACCTGCTCGGTGAGGAGCCTGCAGGCACTGAGGAAGCACGACGAGACGCCCGCGCCAGAGCGATTGATACCATTGCCCATGCGCTTGGTGCGCTCGTTTTGTCCCGGGCTTGCCCTGATGATTCACCGCTGGCAGATGAAATTCTGGATACCTGCCGTACTGCGATTCTTGACTCGGGTTCAGCGCCACTAACGGCTGGATGACGTCGACAGAGTACGTGTGCGGATCGCTCCGGCGTGGGGCAGCGTGTAATTAACCCGTCAGCGTGTTTGCCGGTGCGATGTCATTACGTCGTACGGGCCTGCCTCAGCGCTGTTCAGCATCCTTGGCGTCCATCTCCGCATTGCGTTCGTGCACGCGCTTGAGTTGTTCTTCCGTCAGCGGCAGCTTGCCGGCGCTGTCGCGCAACAGCAGCAGGCCGCCGAGAATCGAGCCCAGGGCTAGGGCCATGATGAGCCAGGCGTACCAAGGCATGAGAAACGCTCCGCAGATTAGGTTGAGCCCCAGTGTATGCCCCTGGTGCTGCAGCGGGCATTTAGTTCGGCGGCTCAGTCGCTTTGTTTGATCTGCAGCAGGTCGCTGTCGTCTTTCAGTGCCACCCCGGACAATTGCAGCCGCAGGGCCTGGCGCGCCAGATAGTCGAGTTTGTGCGCGGCGAGATCGTAGGGCAGGCCTTCGGGGCGCACGTTGGAGATGCAGTTGCGTTGGCTGTCCATCATCCCCACTTGCGGCTGATAGCTGAGGTACAGGCCCAGGCTGTCGGGTGAGGTCAGGCCTGGTCGCTCGCCGATCAAGACGATCACCAAGCGTGCGCGCAACGCCACCGCGATGCCGTCGCCAATGGCTACGCGGCCCTGTTCGGCCAGCACCACCGGGGTGTTGGCCCAGTCGGTGTCGAAGCGCTGGCGAAACAACTCCAGAAGCGGCAAGGCGTGACGCTGCACGGCAATCGAGGACAAACCGTCGGCTATCACGATGGCCAATTCGGGGGCGGGCGCTTGCGCGCTTAAGCGTGCATAGCAGTCATCCTGCAAATGCCGGCCTTTGTCCGGGCGCAGCAGGTAGGTGGGCCGGTCTGGCGCGTCGCTGCACACGTGCAGGGTGCGAAAGCCGGCGTGGTCCAGTTGCTCGCGCAAGCCGGTAAAGTCCAGCGGGCGGTGCACGGCATCGCGGGCCTGGGCGTGGGCCAGGCCGAATTTCAGTACTTCACGCGTGGGCAGGCTGGAGCCAACGCGGCCGAGGGCGATGCGTGCCGAGGTGTGAGCGCGCAGCTCATCCCAGGGGTTGCTTTGGGTCAGATCGCTCATCAGGCAGCTCCAGAAAGATGCGGCAGTTGCTGCAGTAGATGATGACCCCGGCCGATCTCGCGCAGGCGCCCGTTTGGCTCGGTGATGGCCATGCGCGTCAGCCAGGCGTCGAACTCCGGCGCGCGCTTGAGGCCGAGTACGCTGCGCAGGTACAGGGCGTCGTGGAACGAGGTGCTTTGGTAGTTGAGCATGATGTCGTCGGCGCCGGGGATGCCCATGATGAAGTTGATCCCGGCGGCACCAAGCAGAGTCAGCAGGGTGTCCATGTCATCCTGGTCGGCCTCGGCGTGGTTGGTGTAGCAGACGTCGCAGCCCATCGGCAGGCCCAGCAGTTTGGCGCAGAAGTGGTCTTCCAGCCCGGCGCGGATGATCTGCTTGCCGTCGTAGAGGTATTCCGGACCGATAAAGCCGACCACGGTGTTGACCAGCAGCGGTTTGAACTCGCGGGCCACGGCATAAGCGCGGGCCTCGCAGGTTTGTTGGTCTATACCATGATGGCCGCCGGCCGACAGGGCGCTGCCTTGGCCGGTTTCGAAGTACATGCAGTTGTCGCCAACGGTGCCGCGCTTAAGGCTGAGGGCGGCCTCGTGGGCTTCCTTGAGAATGCTCAGGCTGACGCCGAAGCTGCTGTTGGTTTTCTCGCTGCCGGCAATTGACTGGAACACCAAGTCGATTGGCGCGCCGGCTTCGATGGCCTGGATCTGCGTGGTGACGTGGGTGAGCACGCAACTCTGCATGGGAATCTCGAAGTGCTGACGCACCTCGTCGAGCATCTGCCACAGGCGCATCAGGGTCGGCAGTGAGTCGCTGGCCGGGTTGATGCCGACGGTGGCGTCGCCGGAGCCATACAGCAGGCCATCCAGCAGGCTGGCGGCGATGCCGCGCACATCGTCAGTGGGGTGGTTGGGTTGCAGGCGCACCGCCAGATGGCCGGGCAGGCCGAGGGTGTTGCGAAAACGGCTGATCACCTGGCACTTCTTGGCCACCAGAATCAGGTCCTGATTGCGCATCAGCTTGCTCACGGCCGCGGCCATTTCTGGGGTGATACCGGGGGCGACGGCGGCCAGAGTGAGGCTGTCAGTGGCGTCGAGCAGCAGCCAGTCGCGCAGGTCGCCAACCGTCAGGTGACTGATGGGCGCGAAGGCGATTTTGTCGTGGCGGTCGATGATCAGGCGGGTGACTTCATCGGCTTCATAAGGGATCAGCACTTCGTTGAGGAAGGTGGTCAGCGGTACGTCGGCCAGAGCGATCTTGGCTGCCATGCGCTCTTCATAGGTGGCCGCAGCCAGGCCTGCCAGGTAATCGCCTGAGCGCGCCGGGCTGGCTTTGGCCAGCAGGGTCTTGAGATCCGCGAAGCGGTAGGTCAGGTGGCCGACAGTGGTTTGATAGGGCATGGCGTAATCCTGGGGCAGAAAAGACAAGGCCCGGCGAACCGGGCCTTGGGTTCAGCATGCTGTTGTTATACAGCTTGGCCAGTCAGCAGAACATCCTCGGCGGCAGCCGCACGATGGTGTGAGGTGAACTGGAAGTAGACGAAGCCCACTGCCATGAAACCGACAAATACCAGGGCGATGGTGAAGTTAAACCAGACCATTGCCGCCAGGCACACCAGCGCCAATACCAGGGCGACCGCAGGCACATAGGGGTAGCCAGGCGCCATGAAGCTGCGCTCCAGCAGCGGCTCGCTTTTGCGCAGTTTGAACAGGCTGAGCATGCTCATGATGTACATGACGATGGCGCCGAACACCGCCATGGTGATCATTGCCGCGGTCAGGGTCATGCCCTGCAGGTTGATCAGGCTGTCGCTGTAAATCGCACCGATGCCGATCACGCCGCCGGCGATGATCGCCCGGTGTGGGGTGTGGAAACGATTGAGTTTGGCGAGACCTTTAGGCAGGTAGCCGGCGCGGGCGAGGGCGAAGAACTGCCGTGAGTAGCCGAGGATGATGCCGTGGAAGCTGGCCACCAGGCCGAACAGACCGATCCACACCAGCATGTGCAGCCAAGTGGAGTTGTCGCCAACCACGGTTTTCATCGCCTGAGGCAATGGGTCGTTGATGCCTGCCAGTTGGCGCCAGTCGCCAACGCCACCGGCCATGATCATCACCCCAAGGGCAAGGAATACCAGGGTCAGGATGCCGCTGATGTAGGCGCGCGGGATGGTGCGTTTGGGGTCTTTGGCTTCTTCGGCCGCCATGGCGGCGCCTTCGATGGCGAGGAAGAACCAGATGGCAAAGGGGATGGCGGCAAAGATGCCGGCAATCGAGGCGCTGCTGAACTCGCTGGCGCCGGACCAGCCGTTGAGGGCGAAGTTACTGAAGCTGAAGCCAGGCGCTACCACGCCCATGAACACCAGCAATTCGGCCACCGCCAGTACGGTCACCACCAGCTCAAAGGTGGCGGCAATGCTGACGCCGAGGATGTTCAGGGTCATAAAGATAAAGTAGGCCCCCACTGCAGCATGCTTGGGGTCCAGCCCCGGAAACTGCACGTTGAGGTAGGCGCCTATGGCCAGGGCGATGGCCGGTGGGGCGAAGACGAACTCGATCAGGGTGGCAAGGCCTGCAATCAGCCCGCCCTTGGGCCCGAAGGCGCGGCGGCTGTAGGCGAACGGGCCGCCGGCATGGGGAATGGCGGTGGTCAGCTCGGTGAAGCTGAAGATAAAGCAGGTGTACATGGTCGCCACCAGCAGCGCGGTGACCAGAAAGCCCAGGGTGCCGGCACTGCCCCAGCCGTAGCTCCAGCCGAAGTATTCACCGGAAATCACCAGGCCGACGGCAATGCCCCAGAGGTGCAGGGTGCCGAGGCTGGCTTTGAGTTGTGTGGCCATAAGTGTGGTCCTCGCAGAGAGATTGTCTGCAAGGTTAAAAGCATGGTCTATGCCAAGCGGGAGGATTTCGTGTGTAGGTGCTGTTTTCGGGTGTTTGTGGCGGATTTCCCCTACATATTTCGACGCTTATGCCAGAGGTTGGTGCGCGCTGGTGACGAGTCTCACCATCAGGGCGCACTGGTAGGCTGATTAAAAACCTTGAGACGGGAACGCAGGTGGCTTTTCTACGGGCTGCTAGAGGTAGTCGATCAGAATGTCTTCGTAGCGGGTCTTGCCGAATTTGCCTGGCGTCTGCCGCAATGCGTCTATGGCCTTTTGCAGTTGCTGGACTTTTTCGTCGCTGACGTTGGGGTTGAAGGCGTACCAGAGTTGCCCTTGCTTGAGCTGATAGACGCTTTCGAAGTCTTCTGGGTTGAAGTTGGCATTGCGCAGGAACCAGTGTGCGACGTTTTCCTCGTAGGCCCAGAGGTCGATGCGTCCGGCGTGCAGTTGGCGGATCAAGGCATCGGCATTGGCCGAAACTTGCAGCTGTTCCTTGCGCACGCCCAGGGCCAGCACTGACTGTTCGCCGATGTCTTCGTGAATCACACCAATACGGTAGCGCTGCAGGTCTGCGGCGGATTGGATGCGGATTTTGTCGGCCTTGCGCGCCAGCAGCACCACGCGGGTATCGGCGATGGGGCCTGCCCATTTGAACAGGCGTTCCCGTTCGGCGGTGCGAGTGGTGGAAAACAGCATGGTGTTTGGGGTGTTGAGGGTCGTGTTGTAGGCCCGAGCCCACGGCATTAAGCGGATCTGTCCACGCTGTATCGGCTGCTCGGTGTTAAGGCTGGCGATCACCAGTAGGTCTACGGCGATGCCCCGCAGGATATTGTCGTCGCTGAAGTTGTAGGGCGGGTAGGCCTCGGTGATGAACATCAGCGGCCCATCAGCTTTGGCCTGAATGGAGGTATTGAGCAACAGCACGACCCAACAAAAGCGAATCCAATTGCGCATGGCCAGATTCCCCGTGTGTGGCGTATTTGTGAATGATTGGGATGAATATAGTTGAGGGTTTTACGGCTCGCGCGGGTGCATGGCCGCGGATTAGGCCTGCATAAACGGGAGGCCGGGCACAATCGCCAATGTCATCTGACGGAAACTTGGCGCTGGTTAAATGCTGCCCACGTCTTAGCCGTCTGGATGGTTTATGAACACTGTTCCCGCGCTCACCCAGTTGCTTCGGGCCGTGCAACCCTTATCCGTCAACACCCGCATTAGTGAGGTGGCCGAGTGTTTTTTGCAGGCGAGCCACAGCCGCTTCTTATCGCTACCGCTGGTTGACGACGACGGCCAGCCCTGCGGCTTGATCAGCCGTTATGCGTTGCAGAACATTTTTATGCAGCGCTTTGGTCGTGATCTTTGGGGGAATAAACCGGTCAGCGAGGTGATGGACTCGCAGCCGTTGCTGGTGCGTCTGGATACCCGTCTGGAGGAGGCCGCCCGGCAAATTACTGCGCAGTTACAGTCGCCCATTCGTGACGACTTCATGCTGGTCGATGCTCAGGGCCGATACTGCGGCCTGGGCACTGTGCTGGATGTGCTCAAAGCCATGGAGAGCCGCGTGGGTCAGCGCAATAGCGTGCTACGCCAGGCGTTGATTGACCTTAAAGAGTCGCAAGTGCAGCTGGTGCAATCGGAGAAAATGGCGTCCCTCGGGCAGATGGTTGCCGGCGTCGCCCATGAGCTGAACACCCCGCTGGGTTATGTCACCAACAACGTGCAGTTGCTGCGTGAGTTAAGCCTGCCACTGTTGCAGTTGGCCGCGGCCCAGGCGGAGTTGGCTGATTGCCTGGCCGATCCCAGTTGCACCGAGTCGCGCCTGGCCAGCGCTCTGGAAGCCGCCGCTGTGAGCCGCGCGCAGGCCGCCCCGGAGCTGCTGGCCGATGATCTGCAGCAATTGTTTGCCGACACCGATTATGGCCTTGGGCAGATCGCCGAGCTGGTGGTTGGTTTGAAGGATTTCGCCCGCCTGGATCGTGCCATGAGCGAGCATGTTGACCTTAACGACTGCATCCGCAGTGCCTTGCTGATTGCTCGCAACAACCTCAAGGACAAGGCTGAGGTGTTGCAGCAACTCGGTGAGTTGCCCGCCATCGCGTGCGCGCCGTCGCAGATCAATCAGGTGTTACTCAATCTGCTCAATAACGCCGCGCAAGCCATCGACGGCTTTGGCCGGATTCTGGTGAAGACCTGGGCCGAAGCCGATGAGGTACTGATCTCGATTGAAGACAGCGGTCGCGGCATGTCGGCGGAGGTGCAGAAACGCATTTTTGATCCGTTTTTCACCACCAAAGCCGTGGGTGAGGGCACCGGTTTGGGCCTGTCGATCAGCTTCAAAATTATTCAGGACCACGGCGGCACCATTCGCGTGGCTTCTGTGCTGGGGCGTGGTACGCGCTTTGTGTTGCGTCTGCCGCGGCGTCAAGCCGACGAACTGAAAAGGAGCGCCTGAACATGAGTGAGCGAATTCGCATCCTCTTTGTTGATGATGAAGAGCGCATTCTGCGCAGTCTCGCCCTGCAGTTTCGCCGCGAGTACGAGGTGTTGACCGAGAGCGATCCGCTCCGCGCGCTGCAGCGCCTGAAGAGTGAATCCGTGCATGTGCTGGTCAGCGATCAGCGCATGCCTGGCATGACCGGTGCCGAGTTGCTGGCGGCGGCGCAACAACTTGCGCCACAAACCCTGCGGATCTTGCTCACCGGCTATTCGGACCTCGATGCGGCCGTCGCGGCGCTCAACAATGGCGGCATCTTCCGTTACCTGACCAAACCCTGGGATGCCCAGGAGATGGCGTTTACCTTGCGCCAGGCCGGCGAGTTGGCCTTGCGCCAAGTCCCGGCCACGGCTGCAGTGCTGCAGTCGCCCGTGTCGGCAACCACGGCGCTGAAGTTGTTATTGCTTGATGACGATCCGCAAACCCTGGCGGTGGTTGCCGAGTTTTGTGTGGCTGGTGGGCACCGTCTGCTGCGAGCAGCCAATCTGGCTGAGGCGTTGCAGTTTCTCAATCACGAGTCGGTTGATCTGCTGGTCAGCGATCTGAAGCTGGCGGGTGAGGATACCGTTCCCTTGCTCAAGACCCTGGCGCGCCTGCACCCGCGTTTGCTCAGTTTGGTGGTTACACCGTTTCAAGATACCCAGGCATTGCTCAAACTGATCAACGAGGCGCAGATCTTCCGCTACTTGCCCAAGCCGATCCGCAAGGGGCTGTTCGATAAAGGCCTGCAGGCGGCAGCTGCACAAGCCTTGCTTTTGCGCGGTCAGTCGGCGGAGCGAGTGCAGCGTTTGCCGGTGGTGCCGCGTGATGAGCCGGAGCGGGAAAAGCTCGGCAGTCTGCTGGGCATGCTCGGGCGCTTGCGCGAACGCTTGAGTGCCTGACCTAGGGCCTATTGAGGCGCGCTGAAGAAGGCGGCCAGGCGGGTGCGCATGGCCGCATTGAGGCGGCAGCGCACGAACTTGCCGTCCCGCTGCACCTCGATCAAACCTGCGTTGACCAGCTCTTTGATGTGATGAGAAACGGTTGGCGCGCCGATCTCCAGGCGTGCAATTAGATCGCCCAGGCAGCAGTGGGCCACGCTGGTTTCTTCCTGGGCCAAGAGGTCCAGGTACATGGCCAGGCGATTGGGCGACGACAGGGCTTTGAATGCCTTGGCCAATTGCTCGCGTTCGGTGGGGGTGGGCATGCTCATCAGGCTATCCAAAGATTGGGCTGAGTGATTGTGACATATTTTGCCACTTCTATAGTTTGACAACTATCGAATCGTTTTCTAGGGTAGCAGCCATTGGCCCACCCCGGAGTACGATCGATGGACAGTCCACAAGACCTGCTGCAACAAGCGCTAACGCTGCCCAATGGCAGTCGCCTGAAGAACCGTCTGGCTAAATCGGCGATGAGTGAAGCATTGGGCACTACCGATAACCACGCCACTGAGGCGTTGGTGCGGTTGTACGGGCGCTGGGCGGCGGGTGGCATTGGTCTGCTGATTACCGGCAACGCCATGATCGATCGCCGGGCCTTGGGTGAGCCGAACAATGTGGCCATTGAAGATGACAGTGATATGCCGCTCCTGCAGCGCTGGGCGGCGGCTGGCCAGGCGGACGGTACGCAGCTCTGGGTGCAGCTCAATCACCCCGGCCGCCAGTCGCCCAAGGGGTTGAATGCCGAGAACGTGTCGCCCTCGGCGGTGCCTTTCAGCCCGGCCTTGCAGGCCTTTTTCGCCCCGCCGCGGGCATTGACTGAAGACGAGATTGTGGCGCTTATCCAGCGCTTTGCGCGTTCAGCGGGCATCGTCAAGCGCGCCGGATTCAGTGGTGTGCAGATCCACGCGGCGCATGGTTATTTGGTCAGCCAGTTCCTTTCGCCGCTAACCAATCAGCGCAGCGATCAGTGGGGTGGCAGTGCGGAGAACCGTCGGCGTTTCGTGCTGGAAGTCTATCGGGCCATGCGCGCGGAGGTCGGGGCGACGTTCCCGATTGGCATCAAGCTCAACTCGGCGGACTTTCAGCAGGGCGGCTTTAGCGAAGACGAGTCGCTGGCGGTGATTCAGGCGCTGCATGAGGAGGGCATTGACCTGGTCGAGCTGTCCGGCGGCACCTATGAAGCACCGGCCATGAGTGATCAGAAGCGCCATCGGGCCAGCACCCTGGCCCGTGAGGCGTACTTCCTCGAGTTTGCCGAGAAGGTGCGCGCGGCGGTGCCGGTACCGTTGATGGTTACCGGTGGTTTCCGCAGCCTTGGCGGCATGGCGACGGCGCTCAGCAGTGGCGCCATGGACCTGATCGGCCTTGCCCGCGGCCTGGCCATCGAGCCCGACCTGCCGCAGCGCTTGCTGGCCGGTCAGGAGCCGCAATATGCGGTGCGGCCGATCAGTACGGGCATCAAAGCCATCGACCGCATGGCGTTGATGGAGGTGGTTTGGTATTCGCGTCAGCTGCGCCGCATGGCCAAAGGGCAGGCGCCCAAACCTAATGAATCGGGGCTGTGGTCGTTCTGCGCCAATCTGCTGCACAACGGTGTGGGCACCTGGAAGACTCGCCGTTTGCGTGCCTGAGTTCGGCAGCGTCGCGATACAAAAAGCCCGGCATTTAGCCGGGCTTTTGCGTTGCAGGCGGGCGTTTTAGGCGCGGCCTTCAATCTCAGCATCGAGACGGTCGATGCAGGCATGCATCTGCTGCTGGCACTGCTCCATCAGGGCGGGCAGGTCATCCAGGGTCAAACCGGCGGTGGGGATCGGTGCCAGTGAGCGAATCTTGATGGTGCCGCTGCTCCAGCGATTGAGTTGCATGTGTTTGACGTAGGTGCTGGTGCACACCAGAACAATCGGCACGCCGGCGGCAATGGCCATCTGGAAGGCGCCTTTCTTGAACGGCAGCAGCCCTTTGCCGAGGTTGCGTGTGCCCTCGGCAAACACCCAGATGGAGGTGTCTTTGTGCTGCAGGGTGTCGGTGGTGGTGAGCATGGCCTGCTTGGCTTGCGCCGCATTACCGCGATCAATCAGCACGTTGCCCGAGAGCCAGAACAGCTGGCCGAAAAACGGTACCCATTTCAGGCTCTTCTTGCCTAGGCAGACGGTGCGCGCCGGCACCACACTGCCGACCACGAACAGGTCGTAGTTGGACTGGTGGTTGGCGACGATCACAGCACTGCGCACGTGGTCGCGCAAGCTAGTGGTTTCTGTTTCAACCCGCAGGCCGAGAATGCGCAGCGCCGGCCAGGAGTAAAACAGAGCGCACAGGCGGCTGTTATCCGGGTTGAAAGGGCGGCACAGACCAAGCAGCAGACCAACAATGCCGGCTGCAACAAAGTGCAGGCTCAGCAACAACATGCGGGCGAGGAAAAGCATCGGGGAGGCCTATGGGCAGACAAAAAGGCGCGCAGTGTACGGGCGTGCACTCTTTTCGGCAATTAAAGGACCCGCCGGTCGTCAGATGATCGCCGGCCAATAAAAAGCCCAGCGCTAGGCCGGGCTTCTGGCGTTGCCTGGGAGGGCTCAGCCGAGGTGCTGCTGATCCATCTCGATGGCCTTGTCCAGGCTTTCGAGCATGGCCTTGCGCACCTTCAGCTTGGTGTTCTTGTGCGCAGTCATGTTGATCTTCTTCATCTGCTGGGCCACGGCCAAGGCGCTGGCCAGCAATTGGTCTGCAGGCACTACCTTGTCGAGGAAGCCAGCATCCACGGCGTCTTGCGGGTTGAACAGCTCGCCGTTGATCACCGAGCGGCTGAACGCGGATTTGCGCAGGCGGTCACGGGCCAGCTCAATGCCTGCGTGGTGCATGGTCATGCCGATCAGCACTTCATTCAGGCCGATATTGAACGGGCCGTCGACGCCGATGCGGTAATCAGCCGAGAGCAGAATAAAGGCGCCTTTGGCGATTGCATGGCCTGGGCAGGCCACGATGATCGGGTAGGGGTGCGAGAGCATGCGGCGCGCGAGGGTTGAGCCTGCGGTGACCAGGGCCACGGCGTTTTGTGGGCCGGAGGTCATGACCTTGAGGTCGTAGCCGCCGGAGAGAATGCCAGGCTGGCCGGTAATGATGACAATGGCCTTGTCCTGCACTGCCTGGTCCAGCGCGCTATTAAAGGCGGCGATGACGTCCGGGGAAATGGCGTTGACCTTGCCGTTGCTCAGGGCCAAGGTGGCGATGCCATCTTCGAGGTGGTAGGAGATCAGCTCACTCATGACAAAAATTCCTTGGAATGACGTGGCGCCGACCTTACCGACCCGCAGCGTCAAGGTAAAGCGCCGCGGCTGACTGGCAGGTCAGCCCTACCAACGATTCAATCGACCCTGTCGATGCGCTGGGTGTTATGCATAAGAGTTTGAATCGCCTGAAAAAATACGTTGCCTTTAGCAGGCTCTTCGGCTAGATTAGCGCGCCTCGACAGACCACGGTTTGCCGAGTACCGGTGAAGTGTCCGAGCGGTTGAAGGAGCACGCCTGGAAAGTGTGTATACGAGAAATCGTATCAAGGGTTCGAATCCCTTCTTCACCGCCACTTTCGATTTGCTGAAGCCCTGATTTCTAACAAGATTTCGGGGCTTTTTGCTTTCTGGCTTTTGGTGGTGTCGAAAAAGTGTCGAAAGCACCACCAGACCTAGCGATCACCCCATAGGGCTAAAGCTGTTAGCGGCGCTGCAATAACGACGCTGCATCGTCTTGCTGTTGTCATCCTGATTGCTATCCCAGCTATTCGACCACTCTCGGCATTGCTTTTTGAAAAACTGCTTTGCACCTTTTCTGCACTCTCGGTAATCAATTGAGCCGCGCCGGTGATTGCCGCATACGGTGGTGCCATCTATGTAATTGCTGACTATTGTCCATTCAGCACGATAACTACCGCCGCCACTCCATTTTTCGACCTCATGAGAGTCGTACTCGACGCTTCTTGATTTGCCGGTTGAGCTGGAGCTCTGTTGCCGATTATCTTTGAAATTTTCTAGATAAGCAGTACTGACCATGCCCTGTGGCTCCGCCTGTTCTGCGGGGTCTTCCTTCGCGACTGGAAGCTCACCATAGCGGCAGCGAATAACGCTCTCATCAATAACGTTCCCGTCTTTGATGCAGTCGTCTAAGGGCTGGGGAGCAGGCGGTGCTAGAGCCGTAATGGTCGGCCTTACGGGCTCAAGATCATCAGGCAGCCCGGAGCTATAAGGGGGTTCAGCTGGTGGCGGGCTAACTTGTTCGGTTGCCACTGGTTGAGTCTGGGGGTGAAGCAAGTTGCTTTTGAAGACTTGCCAAGTAACCACGGAAAGACAGATGACGCCAATGGCATTGAGCAGATCAATCCCGGTGATGCGACGCTTACGCTTCTGCATGCGCTCACGAATGAAGTCAGGAGCATCATCCCAGCGATCATTTCCCCAATCGTTTTTGTTACCCATAGCAGTCCATTGCTCCCTGCAACGCTTAAGCCTTTACCTCTCATCCTAACAAGAGTGATCTGATTGGCATAACACATGGTCATTCTGTCAGTCGTAGTGCGACCAGAGCCGTAAAACCTTCACTACTTGCTCATCCTGCAGCACCTGATAAACCAAGCGATGCTGAATATTGATTCGGCGCGAGTAAGCCCCGGCAAGATCTCCAATCAGCTTTTCATATGGCGGAGGGGTCTGAAGCGGGTTGTCCTGTACGACAGCCAGCAGGGCTTTGGCTTTGTCCTTTAAGCCTGCTGCAGCCAGCTTCTGTGCGTCCTTCTGTGCTTGCTTTGTGTAGACGAGCTGCCAATTCACCAATCCAGTTCCTTAGCGCATTCCCCGACCGGCTCGGCCATGCCTTCTTTGATCGACTCGCGCATGCCAGGAACAGACAGCAGATACAGAGTCTCTTGAATCGCTTCCCAATCCTCAGCCGATATCAGAACAGCGTTGTTGCGCTTGCCTGAAATCAGGATCGGCTGGTGCGATTCGGCAGATTGATCCATGAGCCGGTACAGGTTTGTGCGTGCTTCACTTGCGGTTAGGGTTTGCATGGGGTCTAGCCTCCTATGTCATTACTCAGCAGCGTACGGCAAAACGTACGCTTTGTTAACGTCATTTATCGGCCGGCGGGCTCTGATCATGTGCCGCAGGCATAATGCGCGGCCAATGGCCGCCGAGTGCGATGAGTAAGTGATGCGAGTGACCTGGGATATTTTCTGTAGCGTCGTCGACAATTATGGCGACATCGGCGTGACCTGGCGGCTGGCCCGGCAACTGGCGGCCGAGCATGGCCTCGATGTGCGCCTGTGGGTGGATGATCTGGCAGCGTTTGTGCGGGTTTGCCCGTCGGCGGACGTGCAGTTGGCCGAGCAGTGTCAGCAGGGTGTCAGCGTGCGTCACTGGCCAGTTGACTGGCTGCCGGTGAGGCCGGCGACGGTGGTTATAGAAGCTTTTGCCTGCACCTTGCCGCCAGCCTATGTTGCGGCCCTGGCGAGCGCTGCGCCGCCAGTGCTGTGGCTGAATCTGGAATACCTCAGCGCCGAGGACTGGGTGGCCGGTTGTCACGGTTTGCCGTCGCCCCAGGGCAATGGTGTGCAGAAGTTCTTCTTCTTTCCCGGTTTTGTCGAGGGCACTGGCGGTGTACTGCTCGAGGCGAGTCTGTTGGCGCGGCGCGATAGCTTCCAGCAAGACCCCGTCGCGCAGCAGGCGTTCTTGCGTGGCTTGGGTGTCGATCCGGCGCCGGGCGCGCGGCTGATCTCGTTGTTTGCCTATGAAAATACCGGCCTGGATGAGTGGTTGCAGGTGCTGGCCGACGGCTCCCAGGCGTGTCATCTACTGGTGCCGGAAGGGCGGGTGCTGGCGGATGTGCAGCGCTGGTTGGGGCTGTCGAATTTGCGTGTGGGTGCTGTAGACGTGCGGGGCGCGTTGACGGTGCAGATTCTGCCCTTCGTCAGTCAGGATGATTACGACCGTTTGCTCTGGTGCTGTGACTTCAATGTGGTGCGTGGTGAAGATTCCTTCGTGCGTGCGCAGTGGGCGGGCCGGCCATTGCTCTGGCATATCTATGCGCAGGCGGAGGGCGCTCATTGGGACAAGCTCGAAGCGTTTCTGGGTCTTTATCTGCAAGGCTTGTCGCCATTGGCGCAGGCTGCGCTGAGTGATTTGTGGCGGGCCTGGAATGCTGGGCAGGGCATGGCGGCAAGCTGGCAGGCGTTGCAGTTGCACTGGCCGGAAGTGGCTGAACATGCTGAACGCTGGGCCGCACAGCAGGCCGCTCGGCGCGATCTTGCTGCGGGGCTGGTGCAGTTTTACCTAAATTGGCTATGATACGCGGCCTAGAAATTCGTATTCCCCATCCAAATCCGGACATTAGTATGAAAACCGCACAAGAAATGAAGCCCAACAGTGTGGCCCTGATCGACGGCCAACCTTGGCTTATCCAGAAGGCCGAGTTCACCAAGTCCGGTCGTAACAGCGCCATCGTTAAAATGAAGCTGAAGAACCTGCTGAGCGGTTCTTCGACTGAAACCGTATACAAAGCTGACGACAAAATGGAACCGGTCATTCTCGACCGCGCCAAAGTGACCTACTCGTACTTCAGCGAACCGAACTACGTGTTCATGGACGAAGAGTTCAACCAGTACGAGCTGAACCAGGACGACCTGGAAAGCGTACTGCCGTTCATCGTTGATGGCATGACCGACGTTTGCGAAGCCGTATTCTTCGAAGGCAAAGTGGTTTCGGTTGATCTGCCGACCACCATCGTGCGTCAGATCACTTACACCGAAGGTTCCGCCCGTGGCGACACTTCCGGCAAAGTGATGAAGCCAGCCAAGCTGAGCAACGGTACTGAAGTCAAAGTTGCCGACTTCTGCGAAATCGACGACTGGATCGAAATCGACACCCGTACCGGCGAGTACAAATCCCGCGCCAAAGCCCCGGTTTAATTTCCGGCGTTTTCCGCGAGACAAAAAGCCCGACCTAGCGTCGGGCTTTTTTATGGCTGTTTGGACGTGCGATCGTCAGCGCTCGTTCTAGAGTTTGAAACCCTCGACGATGTGTTCGGCCAGGGCTTCGCTTACGGCAGACTGACTGCGCGGATTACGCAGTAGCACGATGCTGCAGTTGGGCAGCTCCGGCAGGCCTTCATGGTTTCCTAGGATGCGTAGGCCCGGGGTGATCAGACTGCGTAGTTGTGCGGTTACTGCCAAGCCTGCGCCGACCACTGCCATGATCGCCGAGAGGCTGGGGCTGGTGTAGGCCACGCGATACGGGCGCTGCTGAGTGTCCAGGGCATTGCAAGCCCAGGCCCGACAGAAGCAACCGCTGTTGAACATCGCCAAGGGCATGGGGCTCTGCTCGTGTGGGTTGAAGCCTTGCGCTTCGGCCCAGACAAAACGCTCCTGGCGCAGCAGTTGGCCGATTTCGTTGCCCGGCATGCGGGTGACTATCGATAGGTCGAGGTCCTGGCGCTGCAGCAGTTGTGCCGACGACTCGCAATGCACCTCCACTTGCACCAGCGGATGGCTTTGCGCGAAGCGCGAGAGGATGCCCGGCAGGAAGCGCATGACATAGTCATCCGGCGTGCCAATGCGGACGGCGCCAACCATGTGCGGCTCGCGCAGGGTGCTAAGGACTTCGCCATGCAGGTTGAGTATGCGCCGGGCATAGCCCAGCAATACCTGGCCCTCGGTATTAAGGCGCACCTGACGACCCTCGCGTTCGAACAGGCGCCGCTGCACCACGTCATCTTCCAGGCGCTTCATCTGCATGCTGACTGCCGACTGGGTGCGGTTCAGGTGCTCGGCCGCGCGGGTAAAGCCACCGTGATCGGCAATCGCTACCAAGGTGCGCAGCAGTTCGGTGTCAATGCTGGGGAAGTTGGCCATTGATCAATCTCGCAGATGCCAAGCATAAGAAACATTCGTTGGATTGATGTTAAGCACAATTCGACACTGACGCCATCCACCAAGGGAGGGCGAAATCATGCAGAGGCGCAGGGGTTGGGTGTTTTACGGGCGGGCGTGGGTCGCGCAGCTACGACGCTGGGCGGAGCTGGCGCGTCAGCGTCGGCAGTTGGCGATGCTCAGTGATAGCGCTTTGAAGGATTTGGGGTTGAGTCGGGCGGACACCCTGGAAGAAAGTGAGCGGCCGTTCTGGGATGACCCGCTCAAGCGTCGAGCGGGTCATCCCAGCCGCAGGCACGGCTTAGCGGCGTACCTGTTTCAGCGTTTCGGCAATTAGAAACGCCAGTTCCAGGGACTGGTCGGCGTTCATGCGCGGGTCGCAGTGGGTGTGGTAGCGGTCCGACAGGCCATCTTCGGTGATCGGTCGGGCGCCGCCGATGCATTCGGTGACGTTCTGCCCGGTCATCTCGATATGAATGCCGCCGGCGTAGCTGCCCTCGGCCTGGTGCACGGCGAAGAACTGCTTAACCTCGGCGAGAATCTGCGCGAAGTCGCGGGTCTTGTAGCCGCTGGAGGCCTTGATGGTGTTGCCGTGCATGGGGTCGCTGCTCCACAGCACCTGGCGACCTTCGCGCTGCACGGTCTGGATCAGGCGCGGCAGGCCGGCTTCGACCTTGCCGGCGCCCATGCGCACGATCAGGTTGAGGCGGCCGGGGTCGTTGTCCGGGTTGAGAATGTCGATCAGGCGGATCAGCTCTTCGCTGGTCATGCTCGGGCCGACTTTAACCCCGATCGGGTTGCCAACACCGCGCAGGAACTCGACATGGGCGCCGTCCAGTTGGCGCGTGCGGTCACCGATCCAGAGCATGTGCGCCGAGCAATCGTAGAAGCCGCCGGTGAGGCTGTCTTTGCGCACGAAGGCCTGTTCGTAGTTCAGCAGCAGCGCTTCATGGGCGGTGAAGAAGCTGGTTTCGCGCAGTTGCGAGGAGCTGTCCATGCCGCAGGCGCGCATAAAGGCCAGGGTTTCGTCGATACGGCCAGCCAGTGCGTTGTACTTCTCACCGAGGGCGGAGTTGGCGATAAAGTCCAGGTTCCACTGGTGCACTTGATGCAGGTCGGCAAAGCCGCCTTGGGCAAAGGCGCGCAGCAGGTTGAGGCTGGCGGTGGACTGGTGGTACGCCTGCAGCAGGCGCTCCGGGTCCGGTACGCGGCTTTTTTCATCAAAGCCGATGCCGTTGACGATGTCGCCGCGGTACGCGGGCAGGGTCACACCGTCGATCGTTTCGTCATTGGCCGAGCGCGGCTTGGCAAACTGGCCCGCCATGCGCCCAACCTTGACCACCGGGCAGCCGGCGGCGAAGGTCATGACGATGGCCATCTGCAGCAGCACCTTGAAGGTGTCGCGGATTTTCAAGGTGGAAAATTCGGCAAAGCTTTCGGCGCAGTCGCCGCCCTGCAGCAAAAATGCGCGGCCCTGGGTGACCTCGGCAAACTGGCGGCGCAACTCACGTGCTTCGCCGGCGAACACCAGCGGCGGATAACTGGCGAGCTTTTGCTCAACGGCCAGCAGGTGCGCGGCGTCCGGGTAAAGGGGTTGTTGCTGGATCGGTTTGGCTTTCCAGCTCTCGGGGCTCCAGGCTTGCGACATCAGTGCTCTCGGCTTTTTTAGATGGACCAGGCGGGCATGGTAACCGATCACTCTGGTCCTTCAAGCCGATAGCTCTGATAGAGCGTCTGTATCGCCGCATAAGCGCTGTTTTTGGCTGTTGTTGCGACTATTGGCCGCAACGCCAGCAGGCCTGTGTTGGCGCGTTAATCCATCTCTGCGGCAAAGCGGCGGCTCATTTGCCGGTAATACAGCGCCGGAGCGATACGCCAGAGCAGACTGGCCAGCCAACTACCGCGGTCCGGGAAGAGGCGCTCTTGCCGGCGCGCCAGGGCCTGGATGATGATCTGGGCCATCCAGTCGGCGCTGCGTATGCGGCCGACGGTTGAGCGGCCATGGCGAGCAGGCTGACCGTCGCCGCCCAGTGCGTGCTGCTCGATAGGGGTGTCGAGGAAGCTTGGGTAGACCATCAATAGGTGAATGCCGTCGCGGGCGACTTCGCCGCGCAGCACTTCAAAAAACTGGCTCAAGGCGCTTTTGGCAGCGCAGTAACCGGCGCGGCCGAGCACCGGCATCCAGCCCGCCATCGAGCCAATGGCGGCAATCTGTCCGCGGCTTTCCCGCAGCAGGGGCAGGGCAGCCAGGGTCAATTCCAGCGGTGCGTGATAGTCGACGGCCATCACCTGGCGAAACACGGCCATTGCGGTCTGGGTGGTGGGCGAGCGATGGGTGATGCCGGCGTTATTGATCAGCAGGTCCAACTGGCCGAAACGCTCCCGGCAGCGTTGCAGCAGCAAGGCGTGCAAGGTCGGGTCGGTAATGTCGCCGGGGATGGCCAGAAGTCGCTCGTGGCCCAGCTCCTCGGCGCGAGCCGCCAAGCCAGGGGCGTTGATATCAGTCAGCAACAAGGCGTCGCCGCGGGCATGGCAGGCGCGGGCTAATTGCCAGCCGAGGCCGCTGGCGGCGCCGGTAATCAGGGTGACCTGCATGTGTTGCTCCATGGGGCGGGTAAAGGAATAGATGACGAGGTCGAGTGTCGGCATGGCGGCGCCGGCAAACAATGGCAAAGGGCGCCGTTTTGCCGTGCAGACTGGGCGTGGATGTCACTGTGGGTTGCCGCGCCAGGCCCCTTGTCGCCGGCCCATGATTTAACGCGTGACCCCGGCCGCGTTGTTCCGGGACAATTGCGCCCTTATCCAACAGGGGCGGGTCATGCAAAAAGAGGAAGTCAGCGAGCTGGTGCCGATTGCCGAGGTGACAGATGCCTTCGGAGTGATTCGCGTGGTCGAGATGGGTGGCTACCGGTTTCTCGAGTTCGGCGACTCGATCGAGCAAAGCTGCGTATTTACCAGCGACCCCAGTTGGTTGGAGTACGACTACACCCGCGCTATGTTGCTTGGTGCGCTTTGTCATGAGCGCCCGGAAACTGCATTGTTTCTAGGGCTGGGCGCCGGCAACCTGACCCAGGCGTGCCTGAAGTTTCTGCCTCTGGAAGACGTCGAGGTCATTGAGCTGCGCCCGGACGTGCCACGCCTTGCCATGGAATATCTGGGGTTGGAGGATGATCCGCGGCTGACCATCCGCATCGGCGATGCCCTGGATTTGCTCGACAGTGCCGAGACCACCGACCTGATTTTCCTCGACCTGTATACCGATACCGGGCCGGCTGTGGGGCATCTGGCCTGGAAGTTTCTGGAGAACTGCCAGCAGCGGCTGAATCCCGGTGGTTGGCTGATCATCAACCAATGGGCGGCCAACGACGGCAAACCGCTGGGGGCTGCGCTGCTGCGCGGGTTATTTCACCGCCACTATTGGGAAATACCGGTGAAGGAGGGCAACGTGATCCTGATCATCCCGGCTGATCTGGAGCAGGAGCTGGACTTGCTGGACTTGAAGGCCCGCGACGAGCAGCTCGCCCCCTTGATGGGATACTCGCTGCTGCCGTTGATCAAGGCGGTGCGCCCAGCGTCATAGGGTCTGTTGACGTTTCATCGCGGCCGCGAACGAAACGGCAACAGATCCTAGTCGCCTTTGAAGTCGCCGGGGCGGCGTTCGAGCATGGCGCGCACACCTTCCTGGGCGTCGTTGCTGCTCATCAGGCGGCGCATGGTGGCTGGCAGGCTGGCGCTGGCGGCGTCGACACCTTCTTGCACGGCCTGGCGTGCCGATGCCAGGGTGGCCTGTACACCTAGCGGCGCCTGTGCGGCGATGCGTTCAGCGATGGCCAGGGCGCGTGGCAGTAAGTCTTCGCTGGCCATGACTTCCTGTACCAGGCCAAGACGATAGGCTTCATGGGCGTCGAACTCATCCCCCGTCAGCAGCCAACGCATGGCATTGCCCCAGCCGGCGCTCTGGTGCATGCGCAGGGTGGCGCCACCGAACGGGAAGATGCCGCGCTGCACTTCCATCTGCGCAAAGCGGGTGTTGCTGGCGCAGAGATTGATGTCGGAGGCCAGCATCAGCTCGATGCCAATAGTCAGGCAGTAACCTTGGGCGGCGACGATTACCGGCTTGCTCACCCGCGGGCCACCGAATACACCCCATGGGTCGCAGGCGCCGGCGGGCGGTTGCCAGCCTGCGGCCAGGGTGGGGGCGATATTGGCCAGGTCGAGGCCGGCGGTGAAGTGCTCGCCATGGGCAAAGACGATCGCCACGCGGGCGTCAGTGTTGCGTTCGAACTCGCCGTAGGCCAGGGTCAGGTCGTTGAGAAGATCAAGGTCGAAGGCGTTGCGTTTGCTGGGTCGGTCCAGGCCGAGCAGCAGAATATGGCCACGTTGTTCACGACTGACACGGCCACTGGAGCTTTGCGACATGGCGGTAATCCTTGCTAGGTAAAAGGCGTGTGACCGGTATAGCTGGCGGCCAGTGAGTTGTGCAAATGATTTCGTGGCGGCGCGCAGGCGCTTGGCAAAATACGCCGTCTGGCGGCCGACGATGCGGCGTTTTGTAAAAACCCACCTATAGGTCAGGGTTTCAGGTATAGTGCGCGCCGGCCTTTTACCGGGCCGCGTTCAGATGGTGCAACTTTTCCGAAGCCAACCCTTCGGCTGCTTGTCCGCTCAGCGGGCTCCACCTGACGATTCTTTCATCAATACGTTTTCGCAAATACTCGCCGACAAAGCTGCCAGGGTTACCTTCGGGTCTTACACGGCATGTGCCGCTTTGGAACATGGGTCTTTGCGGATGCACTAGAGGCAGACCCATGACCCAAGTAATCGGCGGCTTCGCCGCACTCGAACTTCACCCAAATATTCTTGCCGCCGTCATCGCGACTGGCTATGAAGAGCCGTCGGCGATTCAAGCTATGTCGATTCCGGTGATCCTGGCTGGCGACGACATGATCGGCCAGGCCCAGACCGGTACCGGTAAAACCGCCGCCTTCGCCCTGCCAATCCTGAGCCGCATTGATCCGGCCAAGCGTGAGCCGCAAGCCCTGATCCTGGCGCCAACCCGCGAGTTGGCCCTGCAGGTTGCCAGCGCCTTTGAAACCTACGCTAAGCAAATGCCCGGCGTAAACGTGATTGCTGTCTACGGTGGCGCCCCGATGGGCCCGCAGCTGAAAGCTATCCGCAATGGCGCACAGATCATTGTCGCTACTCCGGGTCGTCTGGTTGACCACATGCGCCGCGACGAGAAAGTCCTGTCGACCGTGCGCCACCTGGTCCTCGACGAAGCGGACGAAATGCTCAAGCTGGGCTTTATGGACGACCTCGAAGTGATCTTCAAGGGCATCCCGGCTGAGCGTCAGACCGTACTGTTCTCGGCCACCTTGCCGCACTCGATTCGCGCCATTGCTGAAAAGCACCTGCGCAACCCGAAGCACGTCAAAGTTGAAACCAAGACCCAGACCGTGACTGCCATCGAGCAGGCTCACCTGATGGTTCACGCTGACCAGAAGGTTTCTGCTGTTCTGCGTTTGCTGGAAGTGGAAGAGTTCGACGCCCTGATCGCGTTCGTGCGCACCAAGCAAGCCACCCTGGACCTCGCTTCGGCGCTGGAAGCCAAAGGCTACAAGGCTGCTGCACTGAACGGCGACATCGCCCAGAACCAGCGTGAGCGCGTTATCGAATCGCTGAAAGATGGCCGTCTGGACATCGTGGTTGCGACCGACGTGGCAGCTCGTGGTCTGGACGTGCCGCGCATCACCCACGTAATGAACGTGGACATGCCGTATGACCCGGAATCCTACGTGCACCGTATCGGCCGTACCGGCCGTGCTGGCCGTACCGGTCGCGCACTGCTGCTGGTAACGCCGCGTGAGCGTCGCATGCTGCAGGTGATCGAGCGTGTAACTGGGCAGAAAGTTGCTGAAGTACGTCTGCCGGACGCCGCTGCCGTACTGACTGCACGCATCAAGAAACTGACCAACAGCCTGGCGCCGTTGGTGGCTGATGCTGAAGCCAGCCATGGTGATCTGCTTGATCGTCTGACTGCCGATATCGGCTGCACGCCGCGTGCCCTGGCTGCTGCCCTGCTGCGCAAGGCCACCAATGGCCAAGCGCTGACCCTGGCTGAAGTTGAGCGCGAGCAGCCGCTGGTGCCGAATGGCGCACCGCGTGGTGATCGTCCTGAGCGCAGCGGTGAGCGTTCCGAGCGCAGCGAACGTGGCGAGCCGCGTGAGCGTCGTGCGCCGATGCCATTGGCTGAAGGTCGTGCCCGTTGCCGTACCGCGTTGGGTCTGCGCGACGGTATCGCTGCCAAGAACCTGCTGGGTGCCATCCTCAACGAAGGCGGCCTGGCCCGCGAAGCCATCGGTCGTATCCAGGTGCGTGAAAGCTTCAGCCTGGTCGAGCTGCCGGAAGAGGGTCTTGACCGCCTGTTGGGCAAGCTGAAAGACACTCGCGTTGCCGGTAAGCAGTTGAAGCTGCGTCGTTATCGCGAAGATTAATTCGCGCTAACTGAAAAAGCCCCGTCTTGTGCGGGGCTTTTTCGTTTCTGCGTGGTGCTTAAAAGAGTGAGCTAGTCGAAGCGGTAGATGTCCATCCCCAGGGCACCATAGGTGAAGCCTTGATGCACCAGGCTGAACCGCTCACCGGCGGCGCGGGCGAAGAACAGCGGCAACAGGTGCTCGTCGCTGGGGTGGTTGCGCTGGGCATGGGGCGCTTGGCGGCGGTAATCCAGCAGGGTTTCCTCGTCGCCCTGTTGCAGGTGCTCAACTATCCAGTCGCGGAAGTCCTTGGCCCAGGGGGTGATGGTGTCTGGGCCGGCGTGCCAGTCCAGCTCGCCAAGGTTATGGGTGATGCTGCCGGAGCCGATCAGCAGCACGCCCTGGCGGCGCAACACACTCAAGCAGTGACCGGTGCGGTTTTGCAGGACGGGTCCGAGTCGGCTCGGCAGCGACAGTTGCACCACCGGTATATCGGCCTGCGGGTACAGCAGCGACAGTGGCACCCAGGCGCCGTGATCCAGCGGACGGGTTGGATCAATCTGTGCCAGCAAACCGGCCTCGGCCAGCAATTCGACAACCTGGGCGGCGAGGGCGGGCGAGCCGGGGGCTGGGTACTGAATTTGATAGAGTGGCGCCGGGAAACCGCCAAAGTCGTGCAGAGTGGCCGGTTGGCGGGCGCCGCTGACGCGCAGTTCTGAGCTTTCCCAGTGCACCGAGACCAGCAGGATCGCCATCGGTGTGGGTAAGTCGGCGGCCAGCTGACTCAGTGCGACACCGCTGGCGCCGGGCTGTAGCGCCAGCATGGGGGAGCCGTGGGAGATAAACAGGCTGGGTAACATGGTGGTTTCCTGAGTGATAATGGCCCCATCTTCAGTCCTGGATATATCGATATCTAGTATAAATTTCTGGCCTTTTTGATCGAATTTGTGAGGTTGCTTGTGCACGAAGATTTTTGGCAGGAGCGCTGGGCGCGCAACGAAATCGGCTTTCATCTGCGTGAGGTGAACCCCTATCTGCAGCGCCATTGGCCTGACCTGGGGTTGGCGGCGGGCGCGCAGGTGCTGGTGCCCTTGTGCGGCAAGTCGCTGGATATGGCCTGGCTGGCGGGCCAGGGCTATCGGGTGCTGGGCGTTGAGCTGGCGGAGAGTGCGGTGATCGCGTTTTTTGCCGAGCAGGAGCTGACCCCGGAGGTCGATCAGTACGGCGCTTTTCGCCGTTATCGGGCCGGCGCTGTCGAGCTGCTGTGCGGCGATTTCTTCGCGCTGCAAGCTGCGGATGTGGCGGCGTGTGCCGGCCTGTATGACCGGGCGGCGCTGATCGCCTTGCCAGAGGGTATGCGCGAGCGTTATGCAGCGCACTTGGCGGCCATCCTGCCGAGTGGCTGTTCCGGGTTGTTGGTGACCCTGGATTACCCGCAGGCCGAGATGAGCGGCCCGCCCTTTGCGGTGGACGAGGCTTTGGTGGCGCAGCTGCTCACGGAGCAACAGTGGGCATGTGAGCTGCTGGAGCAGGCGGATGTGTTGGGGCAGAACTGGCGGTTCTTGCAGCGCGGCCTGGCGCGGCTGGATGAGCGGGCGTATCGATTACGCAAACGTTAAACAAAAAAGGGCGACCCATGGGTCGCCCTTTTTCTTGCTGCTGGCGTTTAGCCGCGCTGTTGCAGGGCGCGGATACGGTCTTCCAGCGGTGGGTGGGTCATCAGCAGACCAGCCAGGCCGTGCTTGAGGCCACCGTTGATGCCGAAGGCGGTGAGGCTGGAGGGCATCTGCACAGGCACTTCCTGTTCGGCACGAAGGCGTTGCAGGGCGCCAATCATGGCGTTGGTGCCAGCCAGGCGGGCACCGGCTTCGTCAGCTTTGAACTCGCGTTTACGCGAGAACCACATGACGATGATGCTGGCCAGAATGCCCAGTACCAGCTCGGCAAAAATGGTCGCCACGAAGTAGCCAATGCCGGGGCCGTCTTCGTTTTTCAGGATCACCTTGTCGACGAAGTTGCCGAAGATGCGGGCAAAGAACATCACGAAGGTGTTCACCACGCCTTGGATCAGCGCCAGGGTCACCATGTCGCCGTTGGCCACATGGCCGATTTCGTGGGCCAGTACGGCCTTCACTTCATCGGGCGAGAAACGCTCCAGCAGGCCCTGGCTGACGGCCACGAGGGCGTCGTTCTTGTTCCAGCCGGTGGCAAAAGCATTGGACTCGTAGGCTGGGAAGATACCCACTTCTGGCATCTTGATCCCGGCATCGCGGGCCAGTTCAGCGACGGTTTGCATCAGCCACTGTTCGTGGCGGGTACGCGGCTGGGTGATGATCTGCGTGCCGGTGCTCATCTTCGCCATCCACTTGGAGAGGAATAGCGAGATCAGCGAGCCGGCAAAGCCGAACACGGCGCAGTAGACCAGAAGGCTGCCGTAGTTCTGCCCGGTAAAACGGTCCACACCCAGGAGCTTGAGGGTGATGCTGGCGATGATCAGCACCGCCATGTTGGTGGCCAGGAACAACAGAATGCGCATCATGGTTGAAGCAGTCTCCTTGAAATATACAGTTCGGGCGGGTGCGCGGCTGGCAGGGCTCAGTGCGCAATACCCGGTTTACAGCGGCTTATATACGGGTGGGGCCCCTGTGGATTCAACCTGGGGACTATTTCAAACTGTGTCGTTGCCGTTCAGCGTGCTGGTAAACAGTTGGCGAGTGAGGCGCACCACGCGCTCGCTTTGCCGACTGCTGAGGGCTTCACGCAGCTGATACGCGAGGGTGGCTTGCACGCGGCGTACGCTGGGTGGCACAGGTTCGCCCTCAGCAATGGCGTGGGGCAGGCCGCGTGATAGGCGCAGAAAGCCTTTTTCGCTGAGGGTGGCCTGGTCTAGGGCGTCATAGCCGATGGTGCTGTCGAAGCGGATATAGCCTTCCTCAGCCAGCCACAACAGGGTGCCCAGACAGCTCTGGTGGCGCGGGGTGGGCAGGCCAAACTCGTCGGGCTCCTCGCGGCCAATCAGGTCTTCAACATACAGGCCGATTTTGCGCGGGAAGCTCTGGTAGAGCAGGAGCATGCCGGCGGCGGCATCTTTGTAGAAATCGTCGATCTGCAGGTCCATGACTGTTGCGCGCCTTGCCGTCGTGAGGATCGAGTGCCGTGTCCGCGTCAGCTGGCCACCCGCGTGGAGTGGCCAGTTGTGGGCATTACTGGCTGTAGGTCTTGAGGAAGTTGCCGATGCGGCCGATGGCCTGCTCCAGATCATCGACGCGGGGCAGGGTGACGACGCGGAAGTGATCCGGCCACGGCCAGTTGAAGGCGGTGCCCTGGACGATCAGCAGCTTCTCGGAGAGCAGCAGGTCGAGCACGAACTTCTCGTCGTTGTGGATCGGGCAGACCTTCGGATCGATCTTCGGGAAGGCATACAGAGCGCCCATAGGCTTCACGCAGCTGACGCCAGGGATGTTGTTGAGCAGCTCCCAGGTGCGGTTGCGCTGCTCCAGCAGACGGCCGTTGGGCAGCACCAGGTCGTTGATGCTCTGGTAGCCGCCGAGCGCGGTCTGAATCGCATGCTGGCTCGGGACGTTGGCGCACAGGCGCATGTTGGCGAGGATGTCGATGCCTTCGATGTAGCTTTGTGCCTTGTGCTTGGGCCCGGAAATGGCCACCCAGCCAGAGCGGAAACCGGCGATACGGTAGGACTTGGACAGGCCGTTGAAGGTCAGACACAGCACGTCCGGGGCCAGTGAGGCGGTGCAGATGTGCACGGCGTCATCGTAGAGGATCTTGTCGTAGATCTCGTCGGAGAACAGCACCAGGTTGTGCTGGCGTGCCAGCTCGACGATGTCCATTAGTACTTCTTTGGAGTACACAGCGCCGGTGGGGTTGTTCGGGTTGATCAGCACCAGGGCCTTGGTGTTGGGGGTGATCTTGGCGCGCATGTCGGCAATGTCGGGAAACCAGCCGGCTTGCTCGTCGCACAGGTAGTGCACCGGGTTGCCGCCGGACAGGGCCACAGCGGCCGTCCACAGCGGGTAGTCGGGGGCCGGGATCAGCACTTCATCGCCGTTGTTGAGCAGCGCCTGCATGGCCATCACGATCAGTTCGGACACGCCATTGCCGAGGTAGATGTCCTCAATGCCGACGCCTTCCACCTGCTTTTGCTGGTAGTACTGCATCACCGCCTTGCGCGCGCTGAACAGGCCTTTGGAGTCGCTGTAGCCCTGGGCGGTGGGCAGGTTGCGGATCACGTCCTGGAGAATTTCTTCCGGCGCTTCGAAGCCGAATGGGGCAGGGTTGCCGATGTTCAGCTTGAGGATGCGCTGGCCTTCGTCTTCCAGGCGCTTGGCGTGCTTGAGCACCGGGCCGCGAATGTCGTAGCAGACGTTGGCGAGCTTGTTGGATTTGCTGATCTGCATGGAAATGATCCTGAAAGAAACAAACGCCGCGGAAAAATGCTGCAACAGGCTTGATCTGGCTCGCCTTGGCAGTGCTTGGCGTGGGTGACAAACTGGGGTCGAATCATACGTTCGGCCCGACCTTGGGGAAAGGGACAGGCCGGGCTTTTTTCTCCTTTGCGAGGTGCTTATGGAAAAGTTGGAAAAGCCACTGCAGGCCTGGCGTGAGCAGTTGTCCGAGGAGGCGTTTCAGGTGTGCCGGCTGAAAGGCACCGAGCGGCCGTTTTCGGGTGCTTATCACGCCACTACATTGCCGGGGCGCTACCTCTGTACGTGCTGTGGTGCTGAGCTGTTTGATGCGTCTGCCAAGTTTGATGCGGGCTGTGGCTGGCCAAGTTACTTTCAGCCAGTGACGGCCAGCGCGGTGGTCAATCAGGCTGACAACAGCCATGGCATGCAGCGCACTGAAGTGCTCTGTGCGCGCTGTGATGCGCACTTGGGTCATGTATTTGATGACGGCCCGGCACCGACCGGTTTGCGTTACTGCATTAACTCCGTTGCGCTCAAACTTCAGTCGCCAAACGCGTAGAGAGTGGTTTGCCGGGGAGATGTGCTGAATAATTGAATTGTGTGCAATTGAATTGCTCGCTATATTGCGCGGGTCAATTCTTTTGCGAGATTCATCCCATGAGCAATCAGCTTCTCAGTATTCCCTGCACCACCATCAAGGGTGAGCAGAAGACCCTGGCCGACTTTGCCGGCAAGGCCATTTTGGTGGTCAACACCGCCAGCAAGTGCGGTTTCACCCCGCAATACAAGGGCCTGGAAAACCTCTGGCAGACCTACAAGGACCAGGGTTTGGTGGTGTTGGGCTTTCCCTGCAACCAGTTTGGCAAGCAGGAGCCGGGCAATGAAGGCGCAATCTCCGAGTTTTGCGAGCTCAACTTCGGCGTGAGTTTCCCGCTGTTCAAGAAGGTTGATGTCAATGGTGCCCAGGCTCACCCGCTGTTTGTGCAATTGAAGAAAACCGCACCAGGGCTGCTGGGTAGTCAGGGTATCAAGTGGAACTTCACCAAGTTCCTGATCGGCAAGGACGGCCAATTGGTCAAGCGCTTCGCCCCGACTACCAAGCCGGAAGACCTGAGCGCCGAGATCGAAGCCTTGCTGCAATGAGTCAGCCGTCACGGGCAGACGAGGCGGCGCTGCTGCTGGATAACCAGCTGTGCTTCAAGCTGTATGCCGCCTCCAGGGCCGTAACCCGAGCCTACAAGCCGATGCTTGATCAGTTGGGCCTGACTTACCCGCAGTATCTGGCCATGCTGGTGCTGTGGGAGTGGCAAGACACGCCGCCGGCGCAGCCGACGGTGAAGGCGCTCGGCGAGCGCTTGCTGCTCGACTCCGGGACCCTGACACCGCTGCTCAAGCGTCTGGAGCAGTTAGGTTTGGTGCTGCGTCAGCGCGCCAGCCACGATGAGCGCGAAGTGCATCTAGGTCTGACGACAGCCGGCCAGGCCTTGCGTGCCCAAGTCCTGCCTTTGCAGGCAGGCTTGCTGTGCGACAACGGTGCCTCGCCGGAGGAGCTTGAAACCCTGCGCGAGCAACTCAGCGGTTTGCTGACGCGACTTATGGCGCTGCCTTGATGGTTAGCCACTGCTTGAGCAGGGCGGCTAGCTGCTCCATGCGGAACGGCTTGGCCAGGTAATCGTCCATGCCGGCGGCGCGACAACGCTCGCGCTCGTCGGCCATGGCGTTGGCCGTCAGGGCAATGATCGGCAGGTGCTGCCAGGCCGCATTCTGGCGAATACGGCGAGTGGCTTCGTAGCCGTCCATCACCGGCATATTGCAATCCATCAACACCAAATCAACGGTTTCTCGGGCCAGGCTGGCCAGGGCTTCTTCGCCTTGGGTGGCGAGTAGTACCTGATAACCGAGTTTTGCCAGCATGCCTTTGGCGACCAGTTGATTCACCGGGTTGTCTTCAACCAGTAGGATCGTGTTGTGCGGCGGCACCGCTGGCGAAGTTGCTGGTGGCGTTGTGGGTTGAGCGCCAGGTTGTTGTTGCAGGGCTTGGCCGATGGCCTGTTGCAGCTGTTGGCGGGTTAGCGGTCTGGCCAGCTGAGTGAAGGGGGCCAGGGCGCGGGCTTGCTCGGGGGCGAGGAAGTCGCTGTAACGGCACACCAGCACCAGCGGCGCGCTGCATTGGCGGCGCAGTTCGTTCAGTTGCGCCGGATCGGCGCTTATCAGCACGTCTGCACTGATGTGTTCCGGTGTGCTTTGCCGGTCGCCCAGCTGATAGTGCAGTCCCCAGCCAGGTAGTTGCTCGCTCAGCAGTTCGGCGAGGCCGCTCTGCGCATTGAGCAGGGCGAGTACGCGTCCTTGCAGAGGGTGTGGTGCCGTGGCCGGTTGCTGTTCGGGTAAGGGCAGATCGACGCAGAACAAACTGCCGCGATGCTCTTCCGATGCCAGGCTGAGTTGGCCTTGCATGGCTTTGCACAGGGTGCGGGTTAGCGTCAGGCCGAGGCCGGTGCCGCCGTACTGGCGGGTGGTGCCGATATTGGCCTGGGTGAAGGGCTGGAATATTTTGGCCTGTTGCTCGGCGCTGATACCGATGCCAGTGTCTTGCACGCAAATGCGTATGCCGTTTGGGCTTGGGCTGACACGCAGGTCGACCCGGCCGTTGTGGGTGAACTTCAAGGCGTTGGACAGCAGGTTGCTGATGATTTGCCGGACCCGGGTGGGGTCGCCGAGCACCAGGCTTGGTAGCTGCGGGTTAATCAGGCAGGTCAGCTCCACGTCACTGGCGGCGTTTTGCGACAGCAGGCTGGCCGTTTCCTCCGCCAGTTTGGCCAGGTCAAAGGGGATGTGTTCCAGCTGCAGTTGCCCGGCTTCGATTTTGGACAGGTCGAGAATGTCGTTGAGCAGCTCCAGCAGAACGGTTCCGGAGTTGTTGGCAATAGTCAGCTGCTGCCGTTGTTCGGCGTTCAGAGGACTGTCGAGGGTCAGGGCGAGCATGCCCAAGAGGCCGCTCAGGGGCGTGCGGATCTCATGGCTCATGCTGGCCAGAAAAACCGCACGGGCCTGGGCCATTTGCAACGCATTGCTGCGGGATTTCTCCAACTCCTGGTTGGCGTGGGTCAGGCGGGCGTTGCTGGCTTTCAGTTCGGTGGTGCGGGTGGAAATGATGGTCTCCAGCTCGCCCAAGTACTGGGTCAGGCGCTCTTCGGCGGCCAGACGGCGGTCGATCTGTTTGGTGATGTCACTCAGTTGTTGATTGGTGACCTCGACCAGTACGCCAATTTCGTCCTGCTCATGACCGGGCGGGCACTGCAACTTTTGGCGGCCGGGCGCGCTGGGGTCGCGTTCGCTGATGGCGCGAATAACGCTGATCAGGGGCTTGGTCAGCATGAAGTAGAAGAGCACCAGCAGAATCAGCGACAGCAGCAGGCTGCGGACAAAGCCGGTGGTCATGGTCAGGAGGGCGCGGCCAAGAAAGTGACTACCAAAGGCAAAGGTGTCGACTTCCAGGCGCAGCTGCCCCAGCGCTTCACGTGGGGCGTGGTCGGTGAACAGGGGGAGATCGAATTGGCGCTCGCTGCCAAACAGAAAATCGCTGACCAGGCGGTAGCGGCTGTCCTGACGGGGGCGGTTGACGCTGGCCAGACTGGCGCCACTGTTATCGAGGATTTCCGCGCGGACGATGGCGGGTGAGTTGAGCAGGCCGAGCACTAGCTCGTGGGCCAGTTCCGCGTCGATGTTGTAGGCAATACGGGTGGCCGGGGTGCGGGTGATTTCCAAAAGTGCACGAATTTCGCGGTCAATCGAGGCGTCTTCGTTCGTATAGTCGATGCTGACCTGCAGCAAGCTCAGCAGTGTGCCAAGAATAAAGGCCACCAGCACCGTGAGGCTGGCCTGTTTGAATGACAGGCGACGGATCAGTGGGATGTCCATGGGGCGTGCTGGAGCCTTTCAGTGTGGGCGCTTGAAGCATAGGTCATCCAATGCCAGGCCCATCAAGGGCGGGCGTTTGGCTTATTGGCCAGTAAGACGGATGGGTGGCCGGACTTAATGCTTTATTGGCGGTAACGCTCTTAAGCGTTGCCGCTGAGTTTGGCCAGTGTCCGCTGCTCCCCAGGAAGTACGGCTTGTACGCTGGGACGCGCCTTGATGCGCTCAAGCAGGGCAGCCAGTTGTGGCCAGCGCTGGCTGTCCACGCGTTCGCCACCATGCTCAAGGTTGATCAACTGACAGCTAATTGCCAGGTCCGCCATGCTTAAACGATTGTCGACAAAGTAGTCGGCGCTGCCCAGGGTCTTTTCCAGGTAGTCGAAGTGGGCTGGCAGCTTGTCGTGCAATGCGCTTTGTACGGCCGTCTCGTCGCAGGGTTGCTGCATGGTTGGCTTCAAGACGCGGTTGCGGAACACGGCAAAAGTGGTCAGCGGCGCAAGTTCGTAGTCGGCGTATTTTTCCAGCCAGTTGATCCTGGCGCGCTGCTCAGGTGTGCTGCCATAAAGTGGCTGCAAGTCAGAATGTTTCTCTTCCAGATAGTGGCAAATCACGCTGGAGTCGGCCAAGGCGAAGTCGTCGTCCTTCAGTGCGGGAATACGTCCCAGTGGGCTGAGTTCGCGGTACCACTCGGGCTGGCCGAAGGGCGTGATGATCTCCAGTTGATACTCCAGGCCCTTCTCTGCAAGAAATAACCGCAGTTTGCGTACGAAGGGTGAGAGGGGCGCACCGTAGACGATCAGGCTCATGGGTAATCCTTGGTTGTCAGGTAGAGGAGGCGGGGGCTTTAGAAGCTCTTTTTCTTCCAGCTGTCTTCTTCGTCCAGGTCCTTGAGACCTTCGGTCAACTGATTGATTTCATTTTCGGCGGGCTTGCTGGTTTCCAGCACCATGGCATTGGCGCGATTTAAATGGTTTTCCAGTTGTGCCAGTTGCGCCTGGTATTTGCCCGGCTCAGGTTGTTTGCGCAGGTACTGCACGCCGCGTTCAAACGCTAGCCGAGCTTGACCTGGCAGGCTCTTTTGCAGGGCTTGCTGACCGAGATTATTGAAGAAGTCGATGTGCAGGAGGCACAGCATGTGCTGGATTTCTTTATTCCAGTGCTTGGCCTCATTGGCTTGCAGCAAGCCTTCCTGGGCGGCACGGCTGATTTGGCTGTGCAGGTTCTCCAGGGTGAAGCGTACTTCCTTGGCCTTGGCCTCGGTGTTAATGGGCTGCACAGGGTTTTCGATGGTGATCAGTTCGTTCTTGTTGACCTGCTCGCGCAGTTCAGAAATGCGGTTGCGCAGTTCGCTGTTGGTTTTATCCAGTGGCAGCAACTTGTCACTGGCTTGCAGTTCTAGGCGGCTGAGCAGCAGTTTCAGCGCGGGGGTCATCAGTTGACCTGGCAGATTGTCCGAAACGCTGCGGTTACGGCGCGCACGGTCGGTGAGGTCGGCTTTAAGGCGGGCCTTTTCCAGCTTGCTGCTTTCCAGCATGTGGTTGATGTAGGCGATAGCGATCAGGAGAAAGATGCCGACTACAATCAGCAGGGTTATGACGAGTGGCGACACCGCTAGAGCCTCATGCAAGTGATTTTCGCTTGAGTGTAGTGCCTTCGCTCTGTTGCTCATAGCACTAGGCCTGTTTATACCTAGAAGTCATTGATTTAAAAAAGATTAACTCAGGGGTTGACGACTCTTCGAGAGCTCCATAGAATGCGCGCCACTTCAAGCGTAAAGCCAAAAGCGAAACGCTGAAGCCGGAAGGGTTGATGAGAAAAACCCAGTCGATATCCGGAGCGTGTCCCCTTCGTCTAGTGGCCTAGGACACCGCCCTTTCACGGCGGTAACAGGGGTTCGAGTCCCCTAGGGGACGCCATATTGCGGGAATAGCTCAGTTGGTAGAGCACGACCTTGCCAAGGTCGGGGTCGCGAGTTCGAGTCTCGTTTCCCGCTCCATATTCACAAAAACGCCGCTCATTGAGCGGCGTTTTTGTTTGTGCGATTTAATCGCGCAAGAAAAAAGCCCGCCGGTTTACCGTGCGGGCTTTTTTCATTTAAACGCGGTGGATCAGTGCTGGATGCCTTGTGTCGACAAGCTCAGCAGCTGTTTTTCCTGATTCCAGTCGAAGGGCTCGTCGTTCTGCGCGGCTTCGTAGCGGCGCTCGTCCAGGGCCTGGAACATTTGCAGCTCTTCATCGGGCATGTAATGCAGGCAGTCGCCGCCAAAGAACCACAGCAGGTCGCGAGGCACCAGGTGAGCGATTTGCGGGTAGCGATGGATGATCTGGCAGATCAGGTCTTGGCCCAGGTAGAGGTTCTCATCCGGCGAGGCGGGGAGTTGCGTCAGCAGTTCGTCGAAGCGCTCAAGGAACAGGGCGTGATTTTCTTCAGGCACCTGCTCGGCATCGCCGAGGGCAACCAGAATGCTGCGCAGGTGTGCCAGCAGGGCGAGGTGGTGGTCGAGATAGGTGGTGGCCATGGGGCAGTCCTCTGCAAAAAATCAAGCGCGCGAGTATAGGCGGCTGGCTGGCGGCTGTCCTGTTTGCCGTTTCATTCGTGACAACGCGGCGCACAGTGAAATAGAGGATTGGCGCAATGGCTGGCAAGCCTGGCGTGTTCGGCGTTAACCCTAGGTGCGGGTGCTGGTTAGACTGAAAGTCCATTTGCTGAGGAGCGCTTGCCGTGGATGAGTATCTGCAGCCTGGTCCGTTTATTGACAGTGATCATCCCGACGTCATCGCGTTTGCCGAGCGCAACCGCGGGGGCAGTGAGGATCTGCGCGAACAGGCCGTCAGCCTCTATTACGCCGTGCGTGATCAGGTGCGCTACAACCCCTATACCTTCAGCCGAGACCCGCACACACTTAAGGCCAGCCATGCACTAAGCGCGGGCGAGAGTTACTGCGTGCCCAAGGCGCTGCTGTTGGCGGCGTGCGCCCGGCATTGCGGTATTCCCGCACGGATTGGGCTGGCTGATGTGCGTAACCATCTGGCGACGCCACGCTTGCTGGCGCTGCTGCGCAGCGAGGTGTTTGCCATGCATGGTTACACCGAGCTGTACCTTGAGGGGCGCTGGGTCAAGGCGACCCCTGCATTCAATCTGGCGTTGTGCCGGGTGTTCAAGGTTGAGCCGTTAGCGTTCGACGGCCTTAGTGACAGCGTGTTCCATCCCTGTAATCAGCAGGGGGAACGCTACATGGAATATCTGCAGGACCACGGCCAATTCGCCGAGTTGCCGCTGGAGTTGTTTTTCAGTCATTTGGCGGCCTGTTATCCGCACTTTTTTAATGATGAAGCGCTGAGTCTGGGCGGTGACTTGCAGTGTGAGGCAAGCGCGCTTGCTTAGCGGGTCGCCTGCATCCTGCCGGCTTATTCGCCGCCGCTGAGTTGCATTTACGCCATTGCGCCCTTATCTAAAGACTCCCTTTCTTTCGGCGCGTGCACGTTATGCATCCTGCTCTGTCCATCCGGCAGCTGACCAAAACCTACGGCAATGGCTTTCAGGCCCTCCAGGGCATTGATCTGGACGTGGCTGAGGGTGATTTTTTTGCCCTGCTGGGCCCTAACGGGGCTGGCAAGTCGACAACTATTGGGATTCTCTCGACCCTGGTAAACAAAACCAGTGGCACGGTGAATGTCTTTGGCCATGACCTCGACCGCTCGCCGTCGGCGTTGAAACGCTGCATAGGCGTGGTGCCGCAGGAATTCAACTTCAACCAGTTCGAGAAAACCTTCGATATCGTCACCACCCAGGCGGGCTATTACGGCATCCCGTCGAAGCTGGCCAAGGCGCGTGCCGAGCAGTACCTGACCCAGTTGGGCTTGTGGGATAAGCGTGATGTGCCGTCGCGGATGCTTTCAGGGGGCATGAAGCGCCGTTTGATGATCGCCCGCGCGCTGGTGCATCAGCCGCGCCTGTTGATTCTTGATGAGCCAACCGCCGGGGTGGATATCGAGCTGCGCCGTTCGATGTGGAGCTTTCTGACCGAGCTGAACGAGCAGGGCATCACCATCATTCTCACCACGCATTATCTGGAGGAGGCTGAGCAGCTGTGCCGCAATATCGGCATCATCGATCATGGCAGGATTGTCGAGAACACCAGCATGCGTGAGCTGCTGGGTAAGCTGCACGTCGAAACCTTGCTGCTCGACCTCAAAGACGCGCAGTTGGTGCCGCCGCAATTGCTTGGTTACCCGGCGCAGATGCTCGATGCCCACACCCTGGAGGTGCAGGTGGAAAAAAGCCAGGGCATTACCGAGCTGTTTCGCCAACTGGCCAGTCAGAACGTCGAGGTGCTGAGCTTGCGCAATAAAACCAATCGGCTGGAGGAGTTGTTTGTCTCCTTGGTGGAGAAAAACCTGGCCGAGGCGAGCGTATGAATACGGATCTTATCAACAGCGAGTTGCGCGCTAATCTGGTTGCCCTGCAAACCATTGTTTACCGAGAAATTCGCCGCTTCACCCGTATCTGGCCGCAGACGTTGCTGCCGCCGGGCATCACCATGGCCTTGTATTTCGTCATCTTCGGCAACCTGATTGGCCGGCAGATTGGTGATATGGATGGCTTCAGCTATATGGACTACATCGTGCCTGGACTGATCATGATGTCAGTGATCACCAACGCCTACAGCAATGTGGTGTCGAGTTTCTTCAGCAGCAAATTCCAGCGCTCGGTGGAGGAATTGCTGGTGTCGCCGGTGTCGCCCCATGTGATTCTGGTCGGCTATGTCACCGGTGGTGTGTTGCGCGGCTTGGCAGTGGCGCTGATTGTGACCTTGCTGTCGCTGTTCTTTACCGATCTGCAGGTGCATCACCTGGGTATCACCATTCTGGTGATTGCTCTGACCGCGACCATCTTTGCTTTGGGCGGCTTTATCAATGCGGTGTATGCGCGTAATTTCGATGATATTTCCATCATTCCGACCTTCGTGCTGACGCCGCTGACCTACCTTGGCGGGGTGTTTTACTCGATCCACATGCTCTCGCCGTTCTGGCAGACGGTATCGCTGGCCAATCCGATCCTGCATATGGTCAATGCCTTCCGCTACGGCATTCTTGGCGTCTCTGACCTGAATATCAACGTGGCCATCGGCCTGATGCTGGTCACCACGTCTGCCCTGTATCTGCTGTGCATTCGCTTGCTGATTAGCGGTCGCGGCATGCGTCAGTAGGTGTATCGCGTGGTGCGTTGTCGTGATGGCGACGACCTTGCTGGCGCTGAAAGGCGCCGGCAAACGGGCTACAATCGCCTCCTGTTCTGATTCGGGTTGTCTTTTATGCATCATCCTGCCGCCGAAGACTCGCCACTGGGTAAAACCAGTGACTACGTCGCCACCTATACGCCGTCACTGCTGTTCCCGATCCCGCGTACAGCCAAATGGGCCGAGCTGGGCCTGACGGCGCAGACCTTGCCGTATCAGGGTGTGGACCTGTGGAATTGCTATGAGCTGTCCTGGTTGACACCCTCGGGCAAACCAGTGGTAGCGATTGGCGAGTTCGCCATTCCCGCTGACTCGCCGAATATCATCGAGTCCAAATCGTTCAAGCTCTACCTCAACTCCCTGAATCAGACGCCGTTTGCGTCTCGTGAGGAGCTTACCGCGCTGCTGCAGGCCGATTTGTCGAAGGTGGCCGGAGCTCACGTGTCGGTGTGTGTGCGCACTTTGAGTGAGGTTGAAGAGGAGGGCGTGGCGCGCTTGCCGGGCGTGTGCATTGATGAGCTGGAGGTGAGCATTCAGGACTACCACCAGCCGCAACCGCAGTTGCTGCAATGCGATCCGCAGCGGCAGGTCACTGAAGCCTTGCACAGCCATCTGCTGCGTTCCAATTGCCCGGTCACCGGGCAGCCGGACTGGGGCAGTGTAGTGGTTGAATACAGCGGGCCGGCGCTGGATCACGCCAGCTTCTTGCGTTACCTGGTGAGCTTTCGTCAGCACGCGGATTTTCACGAGCAATGCGTGGAGCGCATCTTTTTGGACCTGCAGCGTTTATTGCAGCCCAAGGCGTTGAACGTGTACGCGCGTTATGTGCGTCGCGGCGGGCTGGACATCAATCCGTACCGCAGTCTGAGCACGCCAAGCCCGGACAACCGGCGCCTGGTGCGGCAGTAAGAAAAATCCCGGCCATAGCGCCGGGATTTTTTATGTCTCAGATGCCCATGTTGGCCAGGCTCTGCAGGATGTTGCGCAACGTGCCGGCCACTGTCGGGTGTTCCACCTCAAAGCGCTCTACGGCCAGGTTGACGCCGTCAACCAGTGACGTGTCTGGCGGGTTGATGCTGGAGCGGGTCAGTTGCTGGTCGATTTCTTCTAATAGAGCAGCCAGGGCTGCCCTGTCGTCGTCGCTCAGCGGTGGCTGCTGGGCCAGTTGATCGCGCAGTTCTTGCAGTTGTTGCTGTAAATGTGCCGGCATGCTGGTTTCCCTGAGTGATGGGGCGCTGGGCAGGGTGCCCGTGGAGCGTCTACCTGCAGATTAATCTACCTGCGCATCGCTTGCCTGATTCGGGTCAAATGCTGCGCTATCGGAGTTGGTGATTTTGCCGCGTTCTGGCCGGCAAAAACGAGCGCTGTGGCTTTATACTGCGCTACAGCGTCGACGGGTTAGCCGCATCGGCAGATTAAATCGAAGGGAGTGAGTGGATATGCGCGCAATAGCTGCGAGCTGGTCTGAACAGTTGGGCAAGCTTTTCCTCTGCGCCGGGTTGTTGTGCCTGCCGGTGTTGGCGCAGGCCGCCAGTGAAGATGATCCGTGGGAGTCGTTCAATCGACCGATCTTCACCTTTAACGACACCCTCGATACCTATGCACTCAAGCCTCTGGCGCAGGGTTATCAGGCCATAACTCCGCAATTTCTCGAGGATGGCATCCATAACATGTTTGGCAATGTCGGCGATGTCGGCAATCTGGCCAACAACCTGCTGCAGGGCAAAATCGAGGCGGCGGGCATCGATACCAGCCGGGTCTTGTTCAATACCACCTTCGGTCTGCTCGGCTTCTTCGACGTGGCGACCAAGATGGAGCTGCGCAAGAGTGATGAGGACTTTGGTCAGACCCTGGGTGCCTGGGGCGTGAGCAGTGGTCCTTATGTGGTCTTGCCGCTGCTGGGGCCAAGTAGCGGTCGCGATGCCGTTGCCAAAATCCCGGATAGCCTGCTGGAACCCTATCCATATATTAATGATGTGCCTGCGCGCAACGTGACCCGTGGTGTTGATGTTGTCGACACCCGTGCCAGCTTGCTCTCGGCCGAAAAGCTGATCAGCGGCGACAAGTACGTCTTTATTCGCAATGCCTACCTGCAAAATCGCGAGTTCAAGGTCACGGATGGTGAAGTGGTGGATGACTTCTAAGTCATCAGCCAGATAAAACAAAAGGCGGCCATGGCCGCCTTTTGTGTGTCTGCAAGCCTTAACTCAGCTCATGGACAGAATGGTCAGGCCCAAGGATTGGCGGCCGTCGCCCAGATCGATGACGCGTACCACTTCGGTCTCAGCGTTCAGCCCAGACAGCTTGTCGTGGTCAGAGGCAATTTGAACGCGGATTTTTTCACCCATCTGCAGGTTGCTGGTCGCTTCGACCTGCATGCCGGTGCTAGACAGATCCAAGCACAGCGCCGGAATTTCCTGGCCGGCATGGTGCAGAGTCATTTTGGCTTCCATCCGCATGCGGATGTAGTCTCGTTTCTCACTGTAGGCACGATCAATTTGGCTCATTAACCCCTTCCTCTTGTTCTATGGACGCTCTCCAGTAACTCTTATAACCCCCGCGGATTTGAGGTGTAAAGTCGCCCGGCGACGATCGGCTCACGCTTGAATCGATGCTGAGATGGGAGTACCGTCTGCGCCTTGAAGTGAAGCCTCGCCAATGCATCCAGACCTGCGTGCTGATGCCAAATTTAACCCGTCCCCGGCGTTGTTTGCCTGGATACCCAATGCACAATTCCAGTGCCACGCTGCTGATCATTGACGACGACCAAGTCGTGCGTGCGAGCCTCGCAGCCTATCTCGAAGACAGCGGTTTCACCGTCCTGCAAGCCAGCAATGGATTGCAGGGCCTTGAAGTGTTTGAGCGTGATCATCCCGACCTAGTCATCTGTGATTTGCGCATGCCGCAGGTCGATGGTCTGGAGTTGATTCGCCGAATCAATGCGCTGCAGGTGGAAACACCGGTCATTGTGGTCTCCGGGGCCGGGGTCATGACCGATGCGGTGGAAGCCCTGCGCTTGGGCGCTGCCGACTACCTGATCAAACCTCTCGAAGACCTCGCTGTGCTCGAGCACTCGGTGCGGCGGGCTCTGGATCGCGTTCTGCTTCGGGTGGAAAACCTGCGCTATCGGGAAAAGCTCGAAGCCGCCAACCGTCAGTTGCAGGCCAGCCTGAGCTTGCTTGAGGAAGATCAGAACGCTGGGCGACACGTGCAGATGAACATGCTGCCGCAGACGCCTTGGGTCGCCGATGGCCTGCAGTTCGCTCACCAGATCATTCCATCGCTTTATCTGTCTGGCGACTTTGTCGATTATTTCCGCCTCGATGAGCACCGCGTGGCGTTTTACCTGGCTGACGTTTCTGGCCATGGCGCTTCATCGGCCTTTGTCACCGTACTGTTGAAGTTCATGACCACCCGTTTGCTCTATGAATCGCGCCGCGGCGGGGTGCTCCCGGAGTTCAAACCCTCGGATGTGCTCGCCCATATCAACCGTGGCCTGCTCAACTGCAAGCTGGGTAAGCACGTGACCATGATTGGCGGGGTGATTGATGAGCAGGCGGGCTCGCTGACCTACAGCATCGGCGGCCATCTGCCGCTGCCCGTGCTGTTCAGTGAAGGTGAGTCGCACTATTTGCAGGGGCGCGGCTTGCCGGTGGGCTTGTTTGCCGAAGCCACCTATCAGGATCATGTCATGCAGATACCGGAGAGTTTCAGCCTGACGTTGCTGTCTGACGGCATCCTGGACCTTTTGCCTGGCGATACACTCAAAGAGAAAGAGACCCTCCTGCCGCAGTTGGTATCCAGTGCGGGCGGCACGCTTGATGGGTTGCGTCGAGTCTTTGGTCTGGCCAAGCTGGGCGATATGCCGGATGATATCGCCTTGCTGGTGATGAGCAGGAACCTTGCATGAGTACTGGTAAAATCCAGTTTGCCGAGCAAAGCGGCACATTTGTTTTAAAGTTCGTCGGAGAAGTCCGTCTGACCCTGTGTTCGGCGTTGGATGCGACGATTGAGAAGATTTTCACCTCCCTGAATTTCTCGGCCATCGTCATTGATCTGACCGAAACGCGCAGTATCGACAGCACCACGCTCGGCCTGCTGGCCAAGTTGTCGATCCTGTCGCGGCAAAAAATCGGCCTGCTGCCTACCGTGGTGACGACCCACGATGACATCACCCGCTTGCTGCAATCCATGGGCTTCGATCAGGTGTTCAATATCGTCGAAAGCCCGCTGCCATGCCCAGAATGCCTGGCGGATTTGCCCTCGCAGGATCAGTCAGAAGACGTGGTTAAGGCCAAGGTGTTGGAAGCGCACCAAATTCTGATGAGCCTGAATGAATCCAACCGTGAGGCTTTTCACGACCTCGTCAGCGCGCTGGAACGCCAGCACTGACAACGCCGCAACCGACTTGATGGCAATGGGCGATCCCTCACAGGATCGCCCATTGTCGTTTCAGGCCAGGGCTTTCAGCAGGGCTTCGAGTTTTTCCTGATCGCGTGCAAACAGGCGAATGCCTTCTGCGAGCTTCTCGGTGCCCATGGCATCTTCGTTCATGGCCCAGCGATACTGGCTTTCGCCCAGCGTTTGGCGGGACTCACCGGCATTGCCCGGCGCGAGCAGGCGAGGCAGTGGGGCGTGTTCGTCGGCCAGTTTCTGCAGCAGCTCTGGGCTGATGGTCAGGCGGTCGCAGCCGGCCAGTTGTTCGATCTGGCCGACATTGCGAAAGCTCGCACCCATCACCACGGTGCTGTAGGCATTGGCTTTGTAGTAGTTGTAGATGCGTGTAACCGACTGCACGCCAGGGTCTTCGGCGCCGACAAAGTCGCGGCCTTCGGTCTTCTTGTACCAGTCATAGATGCGGCCAACGAAGGGTGAGATCAGAAACACCCCGGCATCGGCGCAGGCAGCAGCCTGGGCGAAGGAGAACAGCAGGGTCAGGTTGGTCTGGATGCCTTGGCGCTCCAGTTGTTCAGCGGCGCGGATGCCTTCCCAAGTAGCGGCGATCTTGATCAGTACCCGCTCACGGCCGACCCCGGCCTGCTCGTAAAGGCCGACCAGGCGTTCAGCGCGGGCGAGGGTAGCCTGGGTATCGAACGATAGGCGGGCGTCGACCTCGGTGGAAATTCGTCCGGGAATGACCTTGAGGATTTCCTGGCCGACGCTGGCGCCAAACAGGTCGCAGGCCAAGCCCAAGTCGCCGTCACAATGGCCAATGGCGTTCTGCAGCAGCGGCGCATAACGCGGCAGCGCAGCGGCCTTGAGCAGCAACGATGGATTGGTGGTGGCATCCACGGGCTGCAGACGAATAATGGCGTCAAGGTCGCCGGTATCGGCCACCACGGTAGTGAACTGCTTGAGTTGATCCAGTTTGGAAGTCATGACGAAGCCTTGTCGATGCTGATCCCTTGACCTTACCCGAGCAGCCGCCACCACTCAACAGAGCTTAGGGTCTACTCCCGTTTCATCGCGAGCTGCGTTGCTGCGAGAAATGGCCCCCGCTTAGGCGCAGGACGTAGGTAATGGTTATTCCCTTGCCAAGTCCTGCAACGACAGTGGGGGCCATTTCTCGCGCAACCCGAAGGGCCGGGCCTGTTTTTGTGCGAGGCGGCGTTACTCGTCGCTTATTTGGAACAACCCAATCACGCTCCTCGCGTCTTGCCTCGCGCAAAAACAGGCTCCGGCGCGGCCGCGAATGAAACGGGAATAGACCCTAGTGACCCTCAAGCAATTGAGTGGCCTGATCCAGCAGTTGCAGCGGGTCATCGACCTTGTGCACATCCACCGAGAGCAGCTGGCGAAAGCGCCGAGCGCCAGGGAAACCTTGGCCCAGACCCAGTACATGCCGTGTGATGTGGTGCATCGCGCCGCCTTCGGCCAGATGCTGCTCGATGTAAGGGCGCAACTGGCGCAGCGCCTCGGCGCGGCCAATGACCTGCGCGTTGCTGGCGAACAGCTGTTGATCGACCTGCGCCAACACGTAGGGGTTGTGATAAGCCTCGCGGCCCAGCATGACGCCATCGAAGGTCTGCAGGTGCGTGCGGCACTCATCCAAGGTTTTGATACCACCGTTGAGAATGAACTCAAGATCGGGGAAGTCGTGCGTGAGCTGGGCGGCGACCTCGTAGCGCAGCGGCGGCACCTCACGGTTCTCCTTGGGCGACAGGCCTTCGAGAATGGCGATCCGTGCGTGCACGGTAAAACTGCGGCAACCGGCGGCGGCAACGGTACCGACGAAGTCACACAGCTCGGCGTAGCTGTCGCGACCATTAATACCAATTCGATGCTTGACCGTTACCGGGATGCTCACTGCATCCTGCATGGCCTTGACGCAATCGGCCACCAGCTGCGGATGGCCCATCAAGCAGGCCCCAATCATGTTGTTCTGCACCCGATCACTGGGGCAGCCAACATTTAGGTTGACCTCGTCATACCCAACGTCCTCAGCCAGGCGCGCGCAAGCTGCCAGATCAGCCGGATTGCTACCGCCCAGTTGCAGCGCCAGCGGGTGCTCGCACTCGCTGTAACGTAGAAAACGCTGCCGGTCGCCATGCAGCACCGCACCGGTGGTGACCATTTCGGTGTAGAGCAGGGCATGCTTGGAGAGTAGGCGCAGGAAGAACCGGCAATGGCGGTCGGTCCAATCCATCATCGGCGCAACGCTGAATTTCCTGCTTAAAACGTGCTGATTAGAAAGGTCTTTTTCCAATGCAATAACCTGGGGCATAGCTAGAAGAACTCAGTAAGTGCACAGCAGGCGCACAGGAGGAAAACGGGGTGGAGATTATACAGGTCTCGAGGCCTTGCTTCTGTGCACATCAATGTGAACGCAAGAGCTGCGAGCTGCAAACGGCTCAAGAGGTCCTGTGGTTGACGAGCACGGGAGCAGCGCTTTTGAACACCACGTCCTGCTGGGTACGGTCACATTTGCTTTGGTCATGTGCGTGGTGATGGGGCGTCGGCGCCAGCCTCAATAGTCAGGCGTGTTACCTGCGCGGAACAGGTGCTGAGTGCCGGGTTGGTAAAGCGCGGAGTCGGCAAAGTCCTCGGCGCCCAAGACTCTGCCAACCAGAATCAGGGCCGTGCGGCGAAAGCCTTTGGCCTGCACCAAGGCCTCGATATCCGCCAGGGTGCCGCTGACCCAGTCTTGGTCAGGCCAGCTGGCGCGATGGACCACCGCAATCGGGCAATCGGCGCCATAGTGCGGCAGCAGTTCGGCGATAATTTTTTTCAGGTGCACCACGCCCAGGTGAATGGCCATGGTCGCGCCATGGCGGGCGAGGTCAGCCAGTTGCTCACCGGCGGGCATCTCCGACTTGCTGGCGTAGCGGGTAAGAATCACGGTTTGCGAGACGGCGGGTAGGGTCAGTTCACTTTCCAGCAGCGCCGCACAGGCCGCCGTGGCCGTGACGCCGGGGATGATCTGAAACGGGATCGCCAGTGCTCGCAGGTGGCGGATCTGTTCGCCGATGGCGCCGTACAGTGACGGGTCGCCGGAGTGCACGCGGGCCACGTCCTGGCCTTTGTCGTGGGCCTCACGGATCAGCTTGATTATTTGTGTCAGGTGCAGTTCGGCGGTGTTGACCAGTCGTTCGGCGCGATGGCCTTCGAGCACCGCTTCCGGCACCAGTGAACCGGCATACAGGATCACCGGACAACTGCGCAGCAGGCGCTGCCCCTTGACGGTGATCAGCTCCGGGTCACCGGGGCCGGCACCAATGAAATAGACGGTCATGCAGGCTCCGTGATTGGGGCGACGGCGATCGCGCAGGTGGCGCGGGCGTTGTGCTGGCGGGGGCCAAGTAACGTGGCGCGGCCACCATTGAGATATTCGGCCTGGGCCAGCGCGCAGGCTTCGGCCACTCCGGCGCTGCCGGTCAGTTGTCGACTGAGTTCTGAGTGCTGACTTAGGCGCGCATCATAAGGTTGTAGCTGTGCGCTGCTCAGCCAGTACAGGGGGATTTGCAACTCGCTGGCCAGTTGCAGCAACGCAGGTTCCCCTCGTTTGTGTTGGCTGCTGGCAAGGCCGGTAAGCGCGCTGAGTGGCAGGTCATGGGTGGTCAGCGTGTGTTGCAGCAGGTCGCGCAACTCGCTCAGTGGGCAATTCTGCCGGCAACCCAGTCCCGCTACGTAGTGCATGTTCAGCGGGTCACGCGCGCGTACAGGTGGCGCAGGTGTTAGCGACAAGGCTAAGAGCTTGCGCAAGGGGCGCTAAAGAGGACAGCGTGCCGGACATGGTGTGACCTTCTGTGGGGAGTGAACGCGAGAGAAGGTACGCAGCACGACAATAGCCCGGGGCGAGCTAAAAATCCGGCGCGCACCCGCCCACCGCGGATTGCCAAACAAGGCTCAGGCCGGTCTCCGGGCTTGCGACGACTGTCGTGGACAGTTCAGGGTTGACCTTCCCATGCCGAGGCACAGTGGTTAACACAACCCTTGCGTCTGCTTACCGTTGCGGGGGCAGCGCCGGACTCACACCGGCTTCCCGTTTCACCCCACACACGACGGTGCGAGACACCTGAAACAGCTTTTTAGAACATCACGAAGCGCCCCCGAGCGTCAACCATGGCATTGACCTGCCCCAAGTCACTGCGTAGCCTTCGCGGCATTCGAGGTTCTTCGGTTATGCGCCGAAGCTAAGAGGGAACGCGGTGATGCCGCGGCTGCCCCCGCAACTGTGAACGACCAAACCCCCTTCGATACACCACTGCCTGCCGGCGGGAAGGTGAAGGAACTGCGCAACGCGCGGGTCGTGAGCCAGGAGACCTGCCTCGCAATGTTTTTGACAACCGGGCGGGGTGCTCCGGTGGTGCAGGGTTGCGACGCGTTGGCGTTGCCCCCGTTGCCGCCTGCCTGCTCGCCGAACCCTTCGACGCTGCGCAGGCCACCCATGAAAACCTTCAGCAAACTTCCCGTCACCATCGTTACCGGCTTCCTCGGCGCCGGCAAAACCACCCTGTTGCGGCATATGCTCGGCCACGCCGACGGTCGGCGTATCGCGGTGATCGTCAACGAGTTTGGCGAGCTGGGCATCGACGGCGAAATCCTCAAGCAGTGCTCCATCGGTTGCAGCGAAGAAGACGCCAACGGCCGCATCTTCGAGCTGGCCAACGGCTGCCTGTGCTGCACCGTGCAGGAAGAATTCTTCCCAGTGATGCGCGAGCTGGTGGCACGCCGTGGCGAGCTCGACCACATCCTGATTGAAACTTCCGGCCTGGCCTTGCCCAAGCCGTTGGTGCAGGCCTTTAACTGGCCGGAAATCCGCAACGCCTGCACCGTCGATGCGGTCATCACCGTGGTCGACAGCCCGGCCGTGGCCGCCGGCACCTTCGCCGCCTTTCCTGAGCAAGTCGACGCGCAGCGCCAGCTTGACCCGAACCTGGACCACGAATCGCCGCTGCATGAGCTGTTCGCCGACCAGTTGGCCAGCGCCGACCTGGTGATCCTCAACAAGGCCGACCTGCTCGACGCCGCCGCCCTGGCTGCGGTGCGTGCGGAAGTCGCCGAGGAACTGCCGCCCGCAGTGAAAATCATCGAAGCCCATGGCGGCGAGCTGCCGCTGGATGTGCTGCTGGGCCTGAACTGCGAGACCGAGCTGCATATCGATGCGCGCAAGACCCACCATGACCTGGAAGGCCATGAAGAACACGATCACGACGAGTTCGACTCCTTCGCCATCGAGCTGCCTGAAGCCGAGGAAGCCCGTCTGCTGCAAGCGCTGAAAAGCGCCGTCAGCACCCACGGCATTCTGCGCATCAAGGGCTTTGTGGCGATTCCCGGCAAACCGATGCGCCTGCTGCTGCAAGGCGTCGGCCAGCGTTTTGACAAACACTTCGACCGCGCCTGGCAGGCCGACGAGGCGCGTATCACCCGTTTGATTGTGATCGGCCAGAGCCTCGATCAAGCCGCTATCGAAGCCGAACTACGGGCGGCGCTGGCCTGATGAGTGTAGGAGCGGCTTTAGCCGCGAACGCGGCTTCGCGGCTAAAGCCGCTCCTACGGAACGCCTGATCCCATGCACTTATTGCGCACCCAACCCGGCAGCCAAGTGCCGGTCGACAGCATCGCCGACCTCGGCCAGACCCCGGCCGAGCTGGTGATTCTGTGCACCGGCGATTCGCAGTTGTCGCTGTTGGCGGAGGTGGCGCGGCAGTTGCCGGCGGATTACCCGAGCCTGCGCCTGGCCAGCCCGGCGCAGCTGAGCAATCACGCCTCGGTGGATTTTTACGTCGAGCAGGTGTTGCAGCACGCCAGGGTCATCCTGATTTCCGTGCACGGTGGCGTCAGCTACTGGCGCTACGGCATCGAGCGTTTGGTCGAGCTGGCCGAGCGCGGCGCACAAGTCATCATGGTGCCGGGTTGCGACAATCCCGATCCGGAACTGATGGCGTTGAGTAGCGTGCCGCTGGCGGAGGCCGAGCGGCTCTGGCAGTTCCTGCGCCAGGGCGGGGCGGCCAATGCCCAGCAGCTGTTCAACTGCATCGCCAGCCACTGGTTGCAGCGTGACTACCCCTGGGTAGAACCGCAGCCGCTGCCGCGCGTGGGCCTGTATCACCCGCAGCTGAGCACCCCGAGCCTGGCTGATTGGCAAGCTGATTGGCAGGTCGGTGCGCCGGTGGCGGCGCTGCTGTTCTACCGCACCCAGGTGCAGGCGGCAAATACCGGCTTTATTGATGTGTTCTGCCAGCGCTTGCAGGCCCATGGCCTTAATCCGCTGCCGATTGCCGTGGCCAGCCTCAAGGAAGCGGCCTGCCTGGCCCAAGTCGAGGACTGGCTGGACGAAGCCGATGCCCGCTTGATTATCAACACCACTGCATTCGCCCTGTCTAACCCGGAAGCGCCGAGCGCACGACCTTTCCGCCGCGATATCCCGGTGCTGCAAGCCATCTGCGCGCTGGATAACCATGAGCAGTGGCAAGCCAATGACCAGGGCCTGGGTTCGCGCGACCTGGCCATGCATATCGTGCTGCCCGAGCTGGATGGCCGGCTGATAACCAAGCCGATCAGCTTCAAGGGCCTGGCCTGGCGCAGCGAGCGCAGCCAGAGCGATGTGGTCTGTTACCAGCCCCATCTGCCGGGGATGGACTTTGTCGCCGAGCTGGCGCGTAACTGGATTGCTCTGGCGCGCAAACACAACGCCGACAAGCGCATCGCCCTGGTGCTGGCCAACTACCCGACTCGCGATGGGCGCATTGGCAATGGCGTTGGCCTGGATACCCCGGCGGCGGCGCTGAATATCCTCAAGGCGCTGCAACAGCAGGGCTACCCGGTTGCCGGGTTGCCCGACAGCGGCACCGCGCTGATCCACCAGTTGCTCGGCGGCGTGACCAATGAGCTGGACAGCCTCGACGCGCGGCCCTGCGCCCAGAGCTTGGCGCTGGATGAGTACCTGGCGTTTTTCCACAGCTTGCCGGTGGCCAACCAGCAGGCGGTGCGTGAACGCTGGGGCGAACCGAAAAGTGATCCGATGTTCCGCAGCGGTCGGCTGATGATCGCCGGCCTGCGCTTCGGCCTGACCTTTGTCGGCATCCAGCCGGCCCGTGGTTATCAATTGGATGCGGCGGCGGTGTATCACGACCCCGATCTGGTGCCTCCGCATGGCTACCTGGCGTTCTACTGCTGGCTGCGCCGGGCCTTTGCTTGTGACGCGGTGATCCACGTCGGCAAACACGGCAATCTGGAATGGCTGCCGGGCAAGAGCGTCGGCCTGTCCGAGCAGTGCTGGCCGAGCGCGATTCTCGGCCCGCTGCCGAATATCTACCCGTTTATCGTCAACGATCCGGGCGAGGGCGCGCAGGCCAAGCGGCGCACCCAGGCGGTGATTATCGACCACCTGATGCCGCCGCTGACCCGCGCCGAAAGCTACGGCCCGCTGCGCGATCTGGAGCGCCTGGCCGACGAATATTACGAAGCCAGCCAGCTCGACCTGCGCCGCGCTGCCGAACTGCGCGGCGAGATTCTGCTCAAGGTGCGCGAGGCCAGCCTCGACCGCGAGCTGGGCCTGCAACTGAACGAAGACCCCAATAGCTGGCTGCCGCAACTCGACGCCTACCTGTGCGATTTGAAGGAGTCGCAGATCCGCGATGGGCTGCATGTGTTTGGCGAATCACCGGCCGGCACCCTGCGCCGCGACACCCTGCTGGCGCTGCTGCGCATTCCCCGTGGCGATGGTCAGGGCGGCAATGCCAGCCTGCTGCGCGCTCTGGCCCGCGATCTGGAGCTGGGCTTCGATCCGCTTGACTGCGACATGGCCGCACCTTGGCAGGGGCCGCGCCCGGCGCTGTTGCAGCGCCTGAGCGATGACAGCTGGCGCAGCGCGGGCGATACCCGTGAACGCTTGGAACTGCTGGCCTTGCAGTTGATTAGCGCGGCGGATTTTGAATCCGTTGGTGCGGAAAGCACCCAGGTGTTGCAGCGTTTGCGTGAGCAGATCGCGCCGCTGCTGGATGCCTGCGGCCCGGCCGAAATTCACGGCCTGCTCGCGGCGCTAAGCGGGCGTTTCGTTCCCGCCGGGCCGAGTGGCGCGCCGAGTCGCGGCCGCCTGGATGTGCTGCCCACCGGGCGCAATTTCTATAGCGTCGATGTGCGCAACCTGCCCACACCGACTGCCTGGCGAATCGGCGTGCAGGCGGCGGATCGCCTGCTGGAGCGGCATCTGCAGGATCACGGCGACCACCTGCGTCAGCTCGGCCTGTCGATGTGGGGCACTGCGACCATGCGCACCGGCGGTGACGATATGGCTCAGGCTCTGGCGCTGATGGGCGTGCGCCCGGTGTGGCAGGCCGGCAGCCAGCGCGTCGAGCGTTTCGAGGTGCTGCCGCTGGCGCAACTCGGCCGCCCACGGGTGGACGTGACCCTGCGCGTGTCCGGCTTCTTCCGCGATGCCTTTAGCAACCTGATCCGCCTGTTCGATGACGCTGTGCAGGCGGTGGTTGATCTCGATGAGCCAGAAGAGATGAACCCACTGTCGGCGCGGGTCTGGCGTGAATCCCTGACCCTGCAAGACAGCGGCCTGGACGAAGCCGAGGCGCGCCAGCAAGCCGGCTGGCGGGTGTTCGGCTCCAAGCCCGGCGCCTATGGCGCGGGCGTGCAGAACGCTATCGAAGAACGTCTGTGGCAAACCCGCGAGGACCTGGCCGAGGTCTACCTGAATTGGGGCGGCTACGCCTACGGCACCCACAGCGAAGGCACCCCGGCGCGCGCGCAGTTTGCCGAACGCCTGGAGCAGATGCAGGCGGTGCTACACAACCAGGACAACCGCGAGCACGACATCCTCGATTCCAACGACTACTACCAGTTCCAGGGCGGCATGCTAGCCGCGGTGGAAACCCTGCGCGGTGCCAAGGTGGCGAGTTATCACGGCGACAACAGCCAGCCGGATACGCCGCGCATCCGCACCCTGAAGGAAGAACTCAATCGCGTGGTGCGCGCCCGTGCGGCCAATCCCAAGTGGATCGAGGGCATGAAGCGCCACGGCTACAAGGGCGCGTTCGAGCTAGCGGCGACCATCGACTACCTATTCGCCTTCGACGCCACCAGCGAACTGGTCGACGACCACCAGTACGCACTGCTCACCGATGCCTATTTGCTCGACAAAAACACCCGCGACTTTATCCAGCAGCACAACCCCGGCGCCCTGCAGGACATCCTCGAGCGCCTACTCGAAGCCCAGCAACGCGGCCTCTGGCAGCATCCCGGCGAGTACCGCGAAGCCCTGGAAAACCTGCTGATTGATAGCGAGGAAGCATGATCATGTTCGTAGCCCGGATAAAATCCGGGGCATTTGCACTCGATATTCCCAGATTGCATCCGGGCTACGCAGCGCTCGTTCGCGCTCACCGGACCGTAGGGTGGGTTAGCCGCATGCCACCATTGTCAAGCATCACGCCAGTCCGGATGCGGCGTAACCCACCATCGGCGCAACGCATACCATCGGCTGGTGGGTTACGCGGCGCGCTATCGTCCTGTGTGGTTGCAAGTCCGCCGTTCTGCGCCGCCAACCCACCCTGCGTTTGCCCGAGCGGATCACGACGATGACCGAATACCACTTCCCTCTCGCTGCCGTGGTCGCCGCCGATGACCTGAAACTGGCGCTGTGCCTAGCGGCCATCGACCCCGCGATTGGCGGCGTGCTGATCGAAGGCCCACGCGGCATGGCCAAATCGACCCTGGCCCGTGGCCTGGCTGATCTGCTTGCCAGCGGCACTTTCGTTACCCTGCCGTTGGGCGCGAGCGAAGAACGCATCGTCGGCACCCTCGATCTCGACGCCGCCCTGGGCGAAGGTCGTGCGCAGTTTTCCCCCGGTCTGCTGGCCAAGGCCAATGGCGGCGTGCTGTATGTCGATGAGGTCAATCTGCTGCCCGATCATCTGGTCGATCTGCTGCTGGATGCCGCCGCCAGCGGGGTCAACCATATCGAGCGTGACGGCATCTCCCATCGGCATGCCGCGCGTTTTGTGCTGATCGGCACCATGAACGCGGAAGAGGGCGAGTTGCGCCCGCAGTTGCTCGATCGCTTCGGTCTTAACCTGGCCCTGGACGCCCAGCCGCAACCGGCCCAGCGCGCCGAGATCGTCCGTCGTCGGTTGGCTTTTGATGCCGACCCGCAGGCGTTTCTTGAGCGCTGGCAGACGCAGCAGTATGAACTGCGTGAACGCTGCCAGAGCGCCCGTGAGCGGCTGGTGGCGATTCCATTAGATGATGCCGCTCTGGAACAGATCAGCCAGCGTTGTTTCGCTGCGGCCGTCGATGGCCTGCGTGCCGATTTGGTCTGGCTGCGCGCCGCCCGTGCCCATGCCGCCTGGCGGGGTGCGGAACACATTGAGTCGGTGGATATCGACGCGGTGGCAGACTTCGTTCTGCGTCACCGTCGCCGCCACAACCCGCCGCCTGCTGCACAATCCCCGCAGCCTCAAACGCAGCCCGACAACAGCGCCACCAGTGAGCAGCCACAAGCGCCGCAAGGCGAGGGTCAGTGGGGGGAATTACCCGCCCAGGCGCAGAGCCTAGGCGTCCGGCGTGAACCGCCGCGCTGGACAAAAAAGCCCTAGGCATCCGCCCGCGCACAGCCCCAGGCGCGGATGCCCGGGCCGCTCCCGGCACACTCGGCAATGGGCGCAACGGTGCCAGTCGCAGTGGCGCGGCAGGGCGTGTCGACTGGCCGGCGAGCCTGCTTAACGGTCGCCCGCGTACTCGACAGAATCTCGTGTTGCGCCCGCGCAGCGCCAAGCCTGCGGAGCTGTGGCTGGTGATAGTCGACGCCTCGGCCTCGACCTGCCGGCATGGCGCGCTGAGCAAAGCCAAAGGCCTGCTCAGTGAGGTGTTCGAGCAGGCCCGCCGGCAACGCGCGCGCCTGGCCGTGCTGCACGCCACCGGCCGTCAGGCGCAATGGCTTTGGCAGGGGCAGAAAGCCTCCCAGGCCTTGCAGCAGTGGTTGACCGAGTTGGGCGCGGGCGGCGGCACGCCTTTGCTGGCGGCAATACAGCAGGCCGCCGACTGGCAGGCACGGCGTCAGCGCCTGCACCCGGCCGAGCGTCACCGTTTATTGATCATTACCGATGGCCGCCTGCGCGATTGGCCAGCCTTAACCCCAAGCGCCTGCCCGGCGCTGCTGGTGGATATCGAAAGTGCGCCGATCCGCCTCGGCCGCGCGCGCCAATTAGCCACTGAGCTGGGTGCCGACTACCGACATATCGATTCGCTGCCGCTATTAGCCGGCAGCCTGGAGACCGCCTTATGAAAACCCTGTTGATAATCGGCATCGGCGCCGGCGACCCGGACTACCTAACCGTGCAGGCGATCAACGCGCTGAACCGCACGGACGTGTTCTTCCTGATGGACAAGGGCAGCGCCAAGGACAGCCTGATTGGCCTGCGCAAGACCATCTGCGAGCGCTTTATCCAGGGCCGCGATTACCGCTTTGTCAGTGCCGACTGCCCGGAGCGGGTGCGCGATGTGCCGGACTATCGCGGCAGCGTGGTCGACCTGAATCAGGACAAGCAGCAGGTGTTCGAAGGCATGATCCGCGAGCAGATGCGCGATGGCGAAACCGGCGCCTTTCTGGTCTGGGGCGACCCGGCGCTCTACGACAGCACCCTGCGCATCGTCGAACAGATCGTGGCCAACAGCAGCGAACAGATTGCGTACGAAGTGATCCCCGGCATCACCAGCCTGCAAGCCCTGGCGGCCAAGCATAAGGTCTGCTTTAACAGCATCGGCCAGGCCTTCCAGGTCACCCCGGCGCGCCGCCTGGCCGAAGGCGGCTTTCCTCCTGGGTTGGACAGCGTGCTGGTCATGCTCGATGCCCAAGACACCTACCAACGCTTTGTCGATCAGGCCATGCACATCTACTGGGGCGCCTATATCGGCACCCCGGACGAAGTGCTGATCGCCGGCCCGCTAAATGAAGTCGCCGACACCATCCGCACCCGCCGCACCGAACTGCGTGAGCAGCATGGGTGGATTATGGACAGTTATCTGTTGCGCAGGTGTGAGCGCGATACGAGCGCTACAGCCACCAACTGATAATTCGACCGTCCGGATGGCCGCTCACTCTGACAGTTTGATCGGCGTGCGCCGCAGCGCAACGATGCCCACCTGCATACCGAACAGTTTGAAAACGTTGTTGAGGGTTTCGATTGTCGGGTTGCTGGCGTCCTGCTCAAGTAACCGCACCGTGCGCAGGGAAAGCTTGCACATCCGGGCAAAGTCGCTCTGGCTCAGGCCCGTGACCTGGGTGCGTAACTGGCGGATCGCCGCACCGAACGTCATGCTTCCGTCCGCCAGTTGCTGACTGATGTGATCTAGAACCGCCTGACGGTCCTGCAGCGGTTTACTCACATAAGCCCCCATTGGCGGAACGTATCTTCCAGCCGGTTCAGCACAATTGTCGGTGCATTCCAGGTTTCTTCTGGTAGCTCCAGGTCAACGAGCAAGTCTGGAAGCGCCAGCAACAGCCGAGCATCCTCACGTAAGCGTGCAAATAGCCACTCGGGATCGGCCCTGTGCGCCAGGCGGGCACAGGCTGCTTGCCAATCAACCGCGTTTAAACGCTCGATTGTGGATGGCCACTTGGTGGTTCGTACAATTCCCTCCGGGTCCATCACCATGGGCGCCAGGTCATAGATCGGGGCAAAACTGAGCTGCTCATGGGTACGCAGGATGGAGAGGTTGCGGCCATGGTTATCGGTGTTGCCGAGGATCTGATTGATCAGGTCACGCCGCAGGTATTCGCTGACCATGGCGGGGATTTGATCCGCTTGACCGGCGGCCTGCCAGGTTTCTGCCAGTCGCTCCACGACGGCAAGATGGTCCATGCGACTCCCCGGACGGGTCACACCGCACAGGGAATAGATGGATTCGACCCCGGTACGTTCCACGCCATTGGCCGTTACCTTGCGGTCAAAGCGCGACATCCACAGGCTGGGTTTTTCGGCCATCTCGTAGGCCAGGCTGTCGCTGGCAATAGTGTCGATGCCCAATTGGCCAAGTGCGCGGTAGTAGCAGTATTCACTGCGCAAGATATTCCGGTCAGTTTCGCCTGCGGCGTTGCGCGGAAACTTCACAAACCAGTGCCGACGCACCTCATGTTCTGGCAGCACCGCATCTGGAAAAACATTCCCGGCGGCATCTTCCACCAGCAGCAGCTTCGGCGCCTCACCGCCAGCACCCGTAGCACCGCCAATAGCCGCGCCACGTTCGTAGGCATAATCGAGAAAACGGGTATCGCGACGGATAACTTCCTCGCGAGGGAAGCCGATCACTTGCCCCTGAGCGAGCACGTTGTCGACGGATTCCTTGACGCGCAAATGGCCGATGGGCGCCGAGCAGCATCGCTGTAGCAGGAAGAACTCTTCATAGGTGTCCAGCGGCACGGCCATTCGGGCCAGAATGTGCCGACGTGCGGCCCCAGCGGGAATGATGTCGTGCAGAAAAGCCGGGGCCAGATCGCGGCGAATCTCCCAGGACAGGGGAAAGTCAGCGCTTACCGCCGGCGATTTCACAGTACCCATCTGCTGGATCAGCCCGGCTAGGTATTCTGCGACGTAGCTGGCACTGCAACGACTGCGCAGGCCATCTTCCGGTGTGTCGAAGTTCACCACCATGGCATCACGCCACTGGCCATCCAGGTGGACTTGAAGGGTGATCGAATCCATAACTTGGCCGGCATTTAAATGCCTAATTCTCCGCAAGGGTTTAACCTGATGAGAACTATAGTGCCTATATTTGTGCCTGGTAAGCTGCTTTTAGGTATTTAAATGCCGATCATGGGCGCATATTGCTTAGAAATAGGTAATTTAATGCCTTAAACCCATCGCTGCATGCGCGGTGGTCAGCTCGTAGGATGGGTTGAACGTAGCGATACCCATGCTGCAAGCCCATCATTTATGAACCGTAAACCCCCTGATGGGTATCGCAGGCTCAACCCATCCTACGTCTGTGGGTAGCTCCGCGGCGTATACACCCACTCGCCACCCTCAGCCCTCGGAAACCGGCAGGTTTGGCTGGAGCCGATAATGACCAAGGTGCGCATATCGACCATCTCTGGCGTGAGTTCGCCCAGGGTGAGGGTGCGCAGGGTTTCGCCGGGGCGGCCGATGTCGCGGCCGAGCACCACCAGGGTTTCCGGCGTGCGTTGTTGGCGGACGATGTCTAGCGCGCTGCCGAGCTGCCAGGGGCGGGCTTTGGAGATGGGGTTGTAGAAGGCCATCACCAGGTCGGCGGCGGCGGCGTGGGCCAGGCGTTTTTCGATAATGGCCCAGGGCTTGAGGTTGTCCGATAGGGAGATCAGGCAGAAGTCGTGGCCCAGCGGCGCGCCGGCCTTGGCGGCGGTGGCTAGGGCGGCGGAAACGCCGGGGAATACCTGTAAGTCGACTCGCTGCCATTCGGCATCGGTCGATTCATGCAGGGCTTCCAGCACGGCGGCGGCCATGGCGAATACGCCGGGGTCGCCGGACGAAACCACCACCACGCGCCGACCGCTGGCGGCCAGTGCAAAGGCGTGGCGAGCGCGCTGCATTTCCTCGCGGTTATCGGTGCAATGGCGCACCTGCTCCGGGCGCAGCGGGCCGGCCATGTTGATATAGGTTTCGTAGCCGAGCAGGTCCTGCGCTTCGTCCAGTGCCTGGCGTGCGGCGGGCACCATAAATTCGGCGGCACCAGGGCCGAGACCGATCACGGTCAAGCGACCACGGGGGCGGCCGAGTTGGTTGGCGGCGATAGGCGCAGCGGCCAGCAGCAGGCGCAGATTGGTGTGCTGGCTATGCAGCGGCGGCAGTTGCGTGGCGTCGTCGATAAAACGCAGCGGCAATTTGAGCTGTGAGGCGGCGGCGTGCAGGTCGGCGTTGGCCATCAACTCTGGTGCGGCCAGCAGGCAGGCCAGGCTTTGCGCGGCCAGGTTGCTGGCTTGTAGCGCTTGCCGCAGTTCGCTAAGCAAGTCGGCGCTGGTGCGTTCGACCCAGACGGCCACTTGCTGCGGGTGGATCAGCAGCTCATCGGCATTGGCGGCGCGGTTATGGGGGCTGATATGGATCACCCGTGCGGCGTCGTCAGTCACCGGCAGCTTGGCTTGCATCAGCCAGGGCGCGTCGCCTTCGATGCGCACGGCCTGGCCGCCGAGCAGGTCGCTGACAAAGCCTTTGCCTTGCTCAAGATCGGCCAGCACATAGCCGGCTGGTGGTTCCAGCAGGCAGGTGCCAAAACGTAGCTCGCCGCTGGTGGTGATCGCTGCGCTGACCTCTAGGTGCGCGGCCAACTCACGCGCCATGCGGTTGACCCCGCCCAAGCCGCCAAGCAGCGGCACCACGGCGCTGCCATCTTCGGCCACGGCCAGTACCGGTGGTTCGCTGTCTTTCTCGCCAAGCACGGCGGCCAAACTGCGAATCACGATGCCGGCGGCGCACAGTACGATCAGCGGCGTGCCGGTGCGGTAGAGCGCACGCAGGTTGTCGCCGAAGTCGTCATAGGTGCGCTCAACGTCCGTCACTCGGCTGTGCAGGCCGTGGATGTCGGCCTGCGGATACCGCGCCTGGATGCGCCGGGCGCAGGGCAGGGCGGAGGGGCCGAGGATGATGATGGCGGGAGCGGCGGTCATGCTTGAGTCCTGTAGCCCAGGTGGGTCGCAACCTGTAGGAGCGGCTTCAGCCGCGAAAAGGCTTCGCGGCTGAAGCCGCTCCTACGGGGAATGTGTTCAGTTGTGTAGCCCGGATGCAATCCGGGAAACCGCGATTCCCGGATTGCATCCGGGCTACGTTCAGCCAACGCTAACCGCGCCATTTCTCGCCGGGAATGACGATCATTGAGAAGTAGGGCGAAGACATCGGCTCCACTTCGTCCAGCGGCACGATGCGTTGGTTGCCCATGGTGGCGCGTTCGACGTAGTGGGCGCGTTGGTCGATGCCCAGCTCCTGCAGCACGCGGCGGACTTTCTCGAAATTGCGCCCGAGCTTCATGATCACGGCGGCTTCGGCGCTGTGCAGGCGCTGCTTGAGTTCGTCTTCGGGGAGCACGCCGGAGAGCACGCTTAACGATTGGTTGCGGTACACCAGTGGGGTGCCGAGCACCGAGGCGCAGCCGAGCATGGAGCACACGCCGGGCACCACCTCCACGTCGTACTGGCCGGCCAAACGGTCGTGCAGGTACATGTAAGAGCCATAGAAAAACGGGTCGCCTTCGCAGATCACCGCCACGTCATGGCCGGAGTCGAGCTGGGCGGCGATCTGCACCGCGCAGGTGTCGTAGAAGTCGCTGATCACATCTTCATAACTGAGCGGCGCGGCGAGTTTTTCCGTGGTCACCGGGTACACCAGCGGCAGGCGCTGTTGGGCGTCCGTCAGGTGCTGTTCGATGATGCCGAAGGCGTTGCCGCCATGGCCTTTGTTGGCTTTGGCCTTGGCCACGAAGTAGCCGACCACCGACGCCGATTGCAGCAGGCGCAGGGCCTTGAGGGTGATCAGCTCGGGGTCGCCAGGGCCGACGCCGAGCCCCAGCAGGCGGCCTTTTTGTACTGTCATCATTCCACCTCCGTAGCCAGGGCGTTGACCGCCGCCACCGCCATGGCGCTACCGCCGCGCCGGCCGCGCACGATCACATAGGGCACGCCACGGCTGTCGGCAGCCAGGGCGTCCTTGGATTCGGCTGCGCCGATAAAGCCCACCGGCATGCCGATGATCAGCGCCGGTTTCGGTGCGCCGGCGTCGAGCATTTCCAGCAGATAAAACAGTGCGGTGGGCGCGTTGCCGATCACCACCACGCTGCCTTCCAGGTGCTCGCGCCAGTGCTCCAAGGCGACTGCCGAACGGGTATTGCCCAGTGCGCGGGCCTGCTCAATCACACCGTCGTTATGCAGGGTGCAGATCACCGGGTTGTTGGCGGCCAGGCGCGGGCGGGTGATGCCCTCGGCGACCATCCGCGCATCGCAGAGAATTGCTGCACCCTTGGCCAGCGCCGCGCGACCGGCAGCGCCAGCGCCAGGGGAGAAGCGCAGGTCCTGCACCACATCGACCATGCCGCAGGCGTGGATGACCCGCACCGCGAGCTTTTCCAGATCCGCCGGGATCGCCGACAAGTCAGCCTCGGCGCGGATGGTGGCGAAGGATTGGCGGTAGATTTCCTGACCGTCGCGGATGTACTCAAGCATCGCTGTTTCCTGTTGCGCAGTGGGCGGCGAACCAGTCGCCGGCCTCGTCGATAGTCATGGCGGCGACCAGCAGCTGGCCGAAACCGGCCGCCTCGGGCATGCGTTGATAGAGCTGGTAGTGGTCGTTGTTGCTGGCCAGCAGGGTAAAAGGCGCGGTGTGCGCGGCGGCGCAGGAGCGTGGGCAGGCGCTGATATGCACGTGCGGGCACGCCGTGCTGGCGCGCAGGCGCTCGGCCAATTGCAGGGCATCGGCCTTGCTGTCGGTCAGGCCCTTGGCGCAGCCCGTTGAGCCGCTGCAGGCGATCAGATGGCCGAGTGGCTCACGGGCGTCGGTGAGCAGGCCGATTTCGGCCAATGCCTGCAATACGGCGTCGGCTGCTGCGCTGGGGATGTTCGGCAGCAGCAAGCCCTGCCAGGGTGTCAGACGCAGGCTGGCATCGCCGTATTGCTCGGCCAGATCGGCCAGGGCCAACAGCTGGTTGGCGCTGATTCGCCCCAGGCGCGCCGCTGCGGCAACCATCTGCAAACCCGTTTGCTGCTGGGCAATCAGGCCCATGGGCGCGCGGCACGGCACCTCAGGGCGGCGCCAGTGGCTAACGGCCTGGTCGCGTCGCAGCGGGAAGGGCAGGCGCGCTTGCAGGTGCTCGATAAACGCGGCCACCGGTAAGGTGCTGAGTAATTGCCGCATGCGGTTTTGCCCGGGGCCAGCGAGCTGCAAAAACACGCTTAGAACCCCGTGCACCAACGTCAGACCATGTTCGATAGGCACCGCCGCCAGGGCCGGATCGCTCGGGCTGCCGGCCAGGCCGAACGCCAGCCACTGCGGTTCGCCGGGCAGGGCGCTGAGCCATAGATCATGGGGGTGTTGCAGCATCGCCAACGACTCGCCGCCATCCAGTTGTAGGGCAAACTTGGCCGACAGCGCGTGCAGCTCAGGGTGGTTTTCCAGTAGGGCGAGAATCTGTGTGGCCAGCGGCCGGGTGTCCCACAGCGCGGCGCGGTCGAGGCCGGCAGCGGGGCTGAGCATTAGGTTGCGCACGTCATCGGCAGCAAGGTTGCGTGGGCCCAGGCCGGCGTCCAGCAGTTGCGCGATCAGCGCGTTCTCGCAACCGCTGCGCACGCCACGAATCTGCAGGTTGCTGCGGTTGGTCAGCTCCAATACACCACTGGCGCAGTGGCTGGCGGCCCCGGCAATGGCGCGTGCCTGCTGACTGTGCAGTTGCCCGCCTGGCAGTTTGACGCGGCAAATACCGCCATCCAGGGCGTGCACGATGCGCAGCAAGCCGGGGCAGGCGGATGGACGCGTGGCCATTGACGGTGGCGTGGCGGGTGGGAGGTTCAAACGGTCACCAAATACAAAGGGTGCGGCGACCAAACCCACTCGGTTCTGCACTAGCAGAACGTCAGCGATCTGTGGGGTGCGCATAAACGCCCCCCACAGATCGCCAAGGCATCGGTACACCCCGCCCGATGATGGCACTCGCGACCAGCGTCGTCGGCAGGTCTCCTGGCTGTCAGGTCAACATCGTTGTGCGGCCTTCCCGGTTGCCCAGTGACACGTATGCACATCGACTCGCTGATTACAGTTGCGGGGGCAGCCACGGCTGACAACACTCGGTTGTTTCCGTGTTCCCTCTTAGGCCAATGGGCAGAGCCCATTAAGCACCGACGAATAATGGCGCTATTATGCCCGCTTTTCCCTCGCCGCCGGCAAGCAAACTTGTCTGTCTGCCGGCGGGTGGACGACAGATAAGGACAGCGCATGGCACCCTGGCTGACGGTGGTGGGTATCGGTGAAGAGGGCTATGCCGGCTTGGGCAAGGCGGCCCGACGGGCCTTGTTGGCCGCGGAGGTGATTGTCGGTGCGCCGCGTCAGCTGCAGTTGTTGCCCCGCTGCATTCGCGCGCCGCAGCAAACCTGGCCAAGCCCGTTCAGCCTCGATGGGCTGCTGGCGCGACGCGGCACGCCGGTGTGCGTGCTGGCCAGTGGTGACCCCATGCTGTTTGGCGTGGGTGCCAGCCTCGCCCGGCACGTACCCGCTGATGAGCTGCAGGTGCTGCCGGCGCCATCGTCGGTTTCCCTGGCCGCTGCACGCATGGCCTGGCCGCTGCAGGAAGTGACTGTACTGAGCCTGGTGGCGCGGCCCTTGGCGGCGTTGCACGCGCAGGTCCATCACGGCGCGCGGCTGTTGATCCTCAGTAACGATGGCAGCAGCCCGGCGGCGATTGCCCAGTTGCTGCGCGAGCGCGGGTTTGGCCCCAGTCGGCTGACCGTGCTGGAGCATTTGGGCGGCCCGCAAGAACGGCGGATCGATGGACTGGCGGCCAGTTGGGGTCTGAGTGACGCCGCGGCGCTGAATATCGTGGCGGTGGATTGTCTCGCCGGCCACGACGCCCAACGTCTGCCGCTGACCGTCGGCCTGCCTGACAGTGCTTACCAACACGATGGCCAACTGACCAAACGCGATGTGCGCGCCATCACTCTGGCCCGGCTGGCGCCGAAACCCGGCGAACTGCTCTGGGATGTCGGCGCCGGTTGTGGCTCCATCGCCATCGAATGGCTGCGCAGCCACCCCAGTTGCCGGGCGATTGCCATCGAGGCTGACGCCGGTCGGCAGCAGTTGATCAAGCACAACCGTGACGCCCTCGGTGTGCCACAGCTGCAACTGCTGGCCGCCCAGGCGCCCGAGGCTTTGCTCGGCCTGGAGGCGCCGCAGGCGATCTTTATCGGCGGCGGCGTGACTCACCCCGGCGTGCTGGAGTACTGCTGGCAACACCTGCAACCTGGCGGACGCCTGGTGGCCAATGCCGTCACCCTGCAAAGCGAGGTCACGCTGCTGGCCTGGCGCGCCGAGCATGGTGGCGAGCTGACGCGCATTCAGGTCGCCCAGGCCAAGCCGCTGGGTGACTTCGACACCTGGCGCAGCGCCTTGCCGATTACCCTGCTGGAGCTGCACAAACCCTGTTGATCGGCTTGCGAGCGCGGCTCAGGGCGCGTTCGGATGGCCTGTTCTCAACCCGTAAGTAAGGAGTCTGGGTGAGCCGTATCTTGTTATTGGGTGGGGTTGGCGATGCGCTGGCGATTGCCCGTCGCCTGGCGCCGCAGGACATCTACAGCCTGGCCGGCCTGGGCAAAGTTCCCGCTGATCTGCCATGTCAGGTGCGCGTCGGCGGTTACGGCGGTGCCGAGGGATTGGCGGCTTTTATGGCTGCCGAAGGCATCGACTTGCTATTGGATATCACCCATCCCTACGCCGCGCAGATCAGCGCCAACGCCGCACGCGCCGCTGAACTCAGTGGCGTGCCGTGCTGGGCATTACGGCGTCCTGGCTGGCAAGCGGGCGGTGGCGATGACTGGCGCGAAGTGGCCGACTGGGCCGCGTTGAGTACGGCGCTTGAGCTTTTTCAGCGGCCGTTCTTTACCCTCGGCCGTGAGCCCTTAGCGCATTTGCAGGCGATTCCGCTGCATCAACACTGGACGGTGCGCTGCCTCGACGACTATCCCGGTACTCCGCGCGCGCGGGTGATCGGCGCGCGTGGGCCGTTCAATCTGGCAGACGAACGCGCGCTGTTCGCTGCCGGCCAGTTCGACGTGCTGATCAGCAAGAACAGCGGCAGCAGTGCCACCGAACCCAAATTGCAGGTGGCCCGCGAGCTGGGCCTGCCGGTGTTACTGCTGGCGCGGCCGCCGTTGCCAGCGGTTGATCGGCAGTTCAGTGCGGTTGAAGACGTATGGTCGGCGCTGCAAGCCTTGCCCGGTCGCCTCGGGTAGACTGCGCGGCCGTTTGCCTGCCGAGTCCTGCTCATGTCCGTTGTCACCGCCTATGCCCGCGTGTTGTTGGTCGGTCCTGATCTGGCGGCCGGCTCGTATGCCGAGCTGTTCCAGCGCCAGTTACTGGCCCTGCGCGATGAGTCGGCGCTGGCCGATATCGTCGACACCACGGCCGGTTTCGATGGGCTCTGGCAGCGAGTGACGGCCTGCATCGCTGACGGCGAGTTGCCTTTGTTGCTGCTGGACCTCGACCCGCAGAGCAGCAGCCCTTATCTGGACTGGTTGCGCAGTGAGTTGCAGCGTCTTGCCGGCGTTTCAGGCGTGGCCGATCAGCTGTTTGTCGCTGCGGCCAGGCAGGGCGAGCAGGCTGATATCAGCGCCGCGCTGGCCTTGGTCAATCAGCCCGAACTGCACCTGGGCTGCACGGTGGTGCCCGAGTTGCCCAGTGCCCATGCCTGGTCGTGCATCCCCGAACACCGCTACCGGGTGCTGCTGTGCAACGGCCCGCGCTGCACCCGACGTGGCGCTTTGCCGTTGTGGAAGAGCCTGCGTGAGCAGCTGAAAGCGGCGGGCAAACTCGAGTGCGACGGCGGTGTGCATATCACCCGCACCCAGTGTCAGTTTCCCTGCGACCAGGGCCCGACCCTGAGCGTGTATCCGCCCGGTGCCTGGTATCAGGTGCGCAATCAGGCCGATCTGGAGCGGATCGTCGAGCAGCAATTGCTGGGCGGTCAGCCGGTGCCCGAGCTGTTGATGCGCCCGCTGGACTGAGCCTTATCTGACACATGCCGCAAGCGGCGATTGACGCAGCCCCCGCGCCTATCTACCCTGCCGGCCAGCTTCAGGTGCCCCACAGACCGCAGGTCTGTACGGGGTGAAACAGGGAAGCCGGTTCATTCTCACGAAGATTCCGGCGCTGCCCCCGCAACGGTAGACGAGTGCAACAACCGCGATAACCACTGTGTATCGCTGGCCTTCGGGTCAGGGCATGGGAAGGTGCGGTTCTGATCCCCCCACGGGATCGCTCGTAAGCCCGGAGACCGGCCTGTCGCACTTCTGGTTCGCTTGGCCTCGCGCCCTGCGAGCCGCCTACCTTTAGGTCGCGCGGGTGGCGCGACGGAGATGCCTGATGCTCTATTGCATAACGGCCGGCCTGTGCGCCGCTTGCCGTATCAACCTGTTTGTTGCGCGTTCCGTTGTCGGCTGTGCCGGTGTTGCGAGGCGCCCATGACTGCCACAACCCACGAGCAGGAGCGTGACGCCCGCCACAAGGCGCGTATGCAACGTAAAAAAGCCCTGATGGACGGCAAGATCGCCGAAGCTCAAGAGCAATACGGCCTGCTGCTGGTGCACAGCGGCAATGGCAAGGGCAAAAGCAGCTCGGCCTTTGGCATGCTGGCCCGCGCCCTCGGCCACGGCATGCAGGTGGCGGTGGTGCAATTTATCAAGGGCGCCGCCAGCACCGGCGAAGAAGCCTTCTTCCGGCGTTTCCCCGAACAAGTGCGTTATCACGTGATGGGCGAGGGCTTCACTTGGGAAACCCAAGACCGCCAGCGCGACATCGAAAAAGCCCAGGCCGCTTGGTTGGTGGCCCGCGAGCTGCTGCGCGATGAGTCGATCCATTTGATCGTGCTGGATGAACTGAACATCGCCCTCAAACACGGCTACTTGCAGTTGGACGAAGTGCTCGCCGACATCACGGCGCGGCCGACCCTGCAGCATGTGGTGGTGACGGGACGCGGCGTATTGCCGGGGATGGTCGAGGCCGCCGATACCGTGACCGAGATGAATATGGTCAAGCACGCGTTTAAATCCGGGGTTAAGGCGCAGAAAGGGATTGAATATTAATGCGCCAGTGTCCGGCTTTACTGATTGCCGCCCCGGCTTCCGGTCAGGGTAAAACCACCGTCACTGCCGCTCTGGCACGCTTGCATACACGCCAGGGGCGGCGGGTGCGGGTGTTCAAGTGCGGGCCGGATTTTCTCGACCCGATGATCCTCGCCCGCGCCAGCGGCAACCCGGTGTATCAGCTGGATCTGTGGATGGTCGGCGAGGCCGAGAGCCGTCGCCTACTCTGGGAAGCCGCGGGCGAGGCCGATCTGATTCTGATCGAAGGGGTTATGGGGCTGTTTGACGGCGCGCCGTCCGCCGCCGACCTGTCGCGGCACTTCGGCGTGCCGGTGCTCGGGGTGATCGACGCTGGCGCCATGGCCCAGACCTTCGGCGCGCTGGCCTTTGGCTTGGCGCATTTTCAGCCGGACTTGCCCTTCGCCGGGGTCTTGGCCAACCGTACCGGCAGCCTGCGGCATGGCGATATTCTGCGTGACAGCCTGCCGCCGGATTTGCGCTGGTTCGGTGCCTTGCCGCGCAGCAGCTCGGTGGAGTTGCCGCGTCGCCATCTAGGTTTGATTCAGGCCCAGGAATTGGCCGATCTGGACGCCAGGCTGGACGCCGCCGCCGATGCCATCGCCGCCAGCGCCAGTACCGATTTGCCGTTGCCTGTGAGTTTTGCCGTGCCGGATGTTCAGGCCCGTGAGCCGCTGCTGGCTGATGTGCGCATCGGCGTGGCCCGCGATGCGGCCTTTGCCTTTACCTATCAGGCCAATCTCGATCTGCTGCGTCAATTGGGCGCCGAGTTGGTGTTTTTCTCGCCGCTGAGTGCCAGCGAATTGCCCAAGGTCGACAGCCTGTACCTGCCCGGTGGCTACCCCGAGCTGTACCTGGCGGAGCTGGCCGGCAATCAGCCGATGCGCGCGGCGATTCGCGCCCATCATCAAGCGGGTAAACCGCTGCTGGCCGAATGTGGCGGCATGCTCTATCTACTCGACAGCCTGACCGATGCCGCCGGCGAGCAGGGCGAAATGCTCGGTTTACTGGCCGGTCATGCGACGCTACAAAAGCGTCTGGCGGCGCTCGCCTTGCAGGATGTGCAGCTGCCGGAAGGCCTGCTGCGCGGGCATACCTATCACCACTCATTGCTCGATTCGCCACTTGCACCGCTGGCCCGTGGCCGCTGCCCGAACGGCAAACCGACCGCCGAGGCGGTGTTTCGCGACGGCCGACTGACCGCCTCGTATATCCACTTTTATCTGCCGTCCAATCCCCAGGCAGCGGCCGCGTTGTTTGCGCCAACGGTTGCAGCATGAGTGAGCACGCCTTTAGCGCCGAGGAACGCGCAGCGGTCTATCGGGCCATCGCCGAGCGGCGCGATATGCGCCACTTTGCCGGCGGCGAGGTAGCGCCAGAGTTGCTCGGCAAGTTGCTGGCCGCTGCGCATCAGGCGCCGAGTGTTGGCCTGATGCAGCCGTGGCGGTTTATCCGTATCAAACGGCCGGAGTTACGCGCAGACATTCACGCTCTGGTCGAGGCCGAACGGCTGCGCACCGCCGAAGCCCTGGGCGAGCGCAGCGACGACTTTATGCGCCTGAAAGTGCAAGGCATTCATGACTGCGCCGAGCTGCTGGTGGCGGCGCTGATGGAAGGCCGCGAGGCGCATATCTTTGGCCGGCGCACCTTGCCGGAAATGGATTTGGCGTCGCTGTCCTGCGCCATTCAAAACCTCTGGCTGGCGGCACGCGCCGAAGGCTTGGGCATGGGCTGGGTGTCGCTGTTCGAGCCGCAAGCGCTGGGCGACTTGCTCGGTTTGCCGGCCGGGGCCAAGGCAGTGGCGATTCTTTGCCTTGGCCCGGTCACCGAGTTCTACGCCAAACCGATGCTGGTGCAAGAGGGCTGGGCGACTGAGCGGCCTTTGCACGAATTGCTCTACCAAGACGGTTGGGGGACGCCGGCATGTTGAGTCTGGTGTTGGCCGTACTGGCCGCCGTTACCCTTGATGTGTCCCTCGGCGAGCCACGCCGTTGGCATCCGCTGGTGGGCTTTGGTGCGCTGGTGCAGCGTATCGAACGGGCACTCAATCCAGCCAGCAGCGGCGATCGTGCTCAAGGCGTCTTGGCCTGGTGTTTGGCGGTGCTACCGCTGACCTTGCTGGCTGGCCTGTTGGCGCAAATACCTTATCTCGGCTGGTGCGTGCAGGTGCTGGCGTTGTACCTGGCCATCGGCCTGCGCAGCCTGGCCGAGCATGCCGAGCCGATTGCCGATGCGCTGGAGGCCGACGATCTGCCCCGCGCCCGTGAGCACGTTGGGCGCATCGTCAGCCGCGATACCCGTGACTTGGATGAAGAAGGCGTGGCCCGCGCCGCCAGCGAATCGATGCTGGAGAACGGCAGCGATGCGGTGTTTGCCGCGCTGTTCTGGTTTGTCGTGGCTGGCGCGCCGGGGGTGGTGCTCTATCGCTTGAGCAATACCCTGGACGCCATGTGGGGCTACCGCACACCGCGTTTTTTAAAGTTTGGCTGGGCGGCTGCGCGCCTCGATGACCTGCTCAATTACCTGCCGGCCCGTTTGGTGGCGTTGACCTATGCGTTGTGCGGGCAGACCAAGCTGGCCCTGCGTTGCTGGCGCACCCAAGCCCCTACTTGGGACAGCCCGAATGCCGGCCCTGTGATGGCTGCCGGGGCTGGTGCGCTGGGCTTGGCCCTGGGTGGCGCGGCGGTTTATCACGATGAACTGCATCAACGCCCGCCGTTGGGTGAGGGCGCCGCGCCGGTGGCCGCGGATATTCGTCGGGCCCTGCAACTGGTGCAAAGCGGCGTGGCCGTCTGGCTGGTGCTGCTCTGCGTGGTGGCGGCTTTATATGCTTGAACACGGCGGGCGCCTGCGCGCGGCGGCGCAGCAGTACGGCATCCCCTTGGTCGAGTGGCTGGACCTGTCCACTGGTCTGGCGCCTTGGCCCTTCAGCTTTCCGGCGGTGCCGGCCAGTGTCTGGCAGCGCCTGCCAGAAACCGAAGATGGCCTGGCCGGTGTGGCTGCCCAGCGCTATGGCGCGGCGCAGGCGTTGCCGGTGGCCGGCGCCCAGGCGGCGATCCAGTTGTTGCCGCAACTGCGCAGTGCCGGCAGCCGGGTGGGGATTGCGACCCCGTGCTACGCCGAGCATGCCCATGCCTGGCTGCGGGCGGGGCATCGGTTGCTGGAGCTACGCGACGAGGCCATCGAGGCGGCACTGGACGAGCTGGACGTGCTGTTGCTGGTCAACCCGAACAATCCCACTGGCCGCGTGTTTGCCCCGGCGCAATTGCTCGCCTGGCATGCGCGACTGGCCGCGCGGGGCGGTTGGCTGGTGGTGGACGAGGCATTTATCGATGCCACCCCCGAGTTGAGCCTGGCTGCCTACAGCCACACGCCTGGGCTGATCGTGCTGCGCTCGTTCGGCAAGTTTTATGGCCTGGCCGGGGTGCGGCTGGGCTTTGTGCTGGCCGAGCCGGGCCTGTTGAGTGAATTGAATGAGCGCCTCGGGCCCTGGGCCGTCAGCGGTCCGGCGCGCTGGCTGGGGCTGGCCTGCCTGGCCGATCAGGTGGCCCATCGTCAACAAAGCCTACGTCTGCAACAGGCCAGTCAGCGCCTGGCCGATCTGCTGGCCGAATTTGGCTTGGCGACCCAGGGCTGCGCGTTGTTTCAGTGGCTGCTTAGCACCAACGCTGCGGCGTTGCACCAGCACTTTGCCCAGCGCGGCATTCTGTTGCGCCACTTCACCCAGCCGCAGAGCCTGCGTTTTGGCCTGCCGGCCACTGAGGCCGACTGGCAGTGTTTGCGCCTGGCCTTAGACGAATTACCGGGGAGCAAAGCATGAAAGTCGCCGCCACCACCTTGATGGTGCAGGGCACCACCTCCGATGCCGGCAAGAGCACCCTGGTGACCGCGTTGTGCCGCTGGCTGGCGCGTCAGGGCGTGGCCGTGGTGCCGTTCAAACCACAAAATATGGCGCTCAATTCGGCGGTGACGGCAGAAGGCGGCGAGATCGGCCGCGCCCAGGCGGTGCAGGCCCAAGCGGCGGGACTGGCGCCGCACACCGATATGAACCCGGTGCTGCTCAAGCCCAATTCCGACACCGGCGCCCAGGTGATTATCCACGGCCAGGCGGTGGCCAATATGCAGGCCGGCACCTATCACGACTACAAAAAGGTCGCGATGGCGGCGGTGCTGGAGTCGCATAAACGCCTGGCGGCTAACTATGCGGTGGTGATGGTCGAGGGCGCTGGCTCGCCGGCGGAGATCAATCTGCGGGCCAACGATATCGCCAATATGGGCTTTGCCGAGGCGGTCGATTGTCCGGTGATTATCATCGCCGACATCGACAAGGGCGGGGTGTTTGCCCACCTGGTAGGCACCCTGGAACTACTGTCGCCGAGTGAGCAGGCGCGGGTCAAAGGCTTCGTGATCAACCGCTTTCGCGGCGACATTGGCCTGCTGCAACCGGGGCTGGACTGGCTGGAGGCGCGCACCGGCAAACCGGTGTTGGGCGTGCTGCCGTATCTGCACAACCTGCATTTGGAAGCCGAAGACGGCATCGATCAGCGCCAGGCAGGCAAGGCTGAACGGGTACTGAAAGTCGTGGTACCGGTGCTGCCGCGCATCAGCAATCACACCGACTTCGACCCGCTGCGCCTGCACCCGCAGGTCGATCTGCAATTTATCGGCCCCGGCGCGGCCATTCCGCCCGCTGACCTGATCATCCTGCCGGGCTCGAAGAGCGTGCGCGCCGACCTGGCCTTTTTGCGCGCCAACGGTTGGGAGGCGGCGCTGCAACGCCATCTGCGCTACGGCGGCAAGCTGCTGGGAATTTGCGGCGGTTTGCAGATGCTTGGCACGCGCATCGACGACCCGCTGGGGCTGGAAGGTGCGCCGGGCAGCAGCGCTGGCTTGGGCTTGTTGGAGTTCAGCACCGTGCTGGAAGCGGAAAAACAACTGCGCACCGTGCAGGGCCGCCTGTGCCTGGAAGACGCGCCGGTCAGCGGTTATGAGATTCATGCCGGCGTTAGCAGCGGCCCAGCGCTGAGTCAGGCCGCCGTGCAGCTGGACACCGGGCGCAGCGACGGGACGCTGAGTGCCGACGGTCAGGTGCTCGGCACTTATCTGCATGGCCTGTTCGAAACGCCCGCAGCTTGCAGCGCTTTGTTGCGCTGGGCTGGGCTGGTCGAGGTGCAGGCGTTTGATTACCACAGCCTGCGCGAGTGGGATATCGAGCGCCTGGCCGATCTGGTTGAGGCGCATCTGGACACCGGCAAATTGGCCGATTTGTGTGGGCTTGATCATGCGTGAACTGATTCTCGGCGGCGCCCGCTCCGGCAAAAGCCGGTTGGCGGAAAAACTGGCGGCGGACAGTGGCTTGGCCGTCACCTATATCGCCACCAGCCAGGCCCTAGATGGCGAGATGAGCAGCCGCATTCGCCAGCACCGCGAGCGGCGTCCGGCCGAGTGGGCGCTGGTCGAGGAGCCCATCGAGTTGGCGCGGGTGCTGCGCGAGTCGGCCAATGCCGAGCGCTGCCTACTGGTCGATTGCCTGACCCTGTGGCTGACCAATCTACTGATGCTGGAAGACGACGCACGCTTGGTTGCCGAGCGCGAAGCGCTGCTCGATTGCCTGTCTGGGTTGCCGGGACGAATCATTCTGGTCAGCAACGAAAGCGGTCTGGGCGTGGTGCCGATGGGCGAGCTGACCCGCCGCTATGTCGATGAGGCCGGCTGGCTGCATCAGGCCATCGCCGAACGTTGCCAACGGGTGGTGTTTACCGTTGCCGGCCTGCCCATGCTGCTCAAAGGAGCGCCGTTATGAGCCAACAACAATGGTGGCAGGCGGCTTGTCGCCAGCCCGATAGCGCCGCTGAAGCCGCCGCCCGTGCACGGCAAACGCAGCTGACCAAGCCGGCCGGTGCCTTAGGCCAACTGGAGGCCATTGCCATTCAACTGGCCGGCCTGCAGGGCTGCGAGCAGCCGCAGATTAGGCGGCCGTGGCTAAGTTTGTTTGCCGGTGATCACGGCGTGGTGGCGGAGGGCGTGTCGGCCTATCCGCAGGCGGTGACGGCGCAGATGCTGCACAACTTTGTCGCCGGCGGCGCGGCGGTCAGCGTGTTGGCGCGGGTGCAGCAGATTCCGCTGGAAGTGGTGGATTTGGGCACTATCGACCTCGATCTGGAATTGCCTGGCGTGCGCCATCTGCGCCTGGGGGCCGGCACAGCTAATTTTGCCCAAGGCCCAGCGATGAGCGTTGAACAATGCCAGCTGGCCCTGGCCGCCGGCCGCGATGCGCTGTTGCGTGCGCAGGCCATTAATGCGGATCTGTTTCTGGCCGGCGAGATGGGCATCGGTAACACCACGGCTGCCACCGCCCTGGCCTGCGCGCTGAGCGCTGCCAGCCCAGCACAGTTGGTAGGGCCTGGTACCGGGCTGGATCGGGCCGGGGTGGTGCATAAACAAGCGATCATTGAACGCGCCCTGACGTTGCATGGCAGCCAGTTGGCCGAGCCTTTCGAGGCTTTACGGCGGGTCGGCGGTTTCGAACTGGCGGCGCTGAGTGGCGCTTATCTGGCCTGCGCCCAGGCGGGCATCCCAGTCCTGGTGGATGGCTTTATCTGCAGCGCTGCAGCCCTGTGTGCGTTGCGTCTGAATCCGGCCTGCGCGCCCTGGCTGCTGTTCGCCCATGCCGGCGCCGAGCCTGGGCATCGGGCGCTATTGGCCATCTTGGAGGCGCAACCCGTGCTCGACCTGGGCCTGCGCCTGGGCGAGGGCAGCGGTGCGGCCCTGGCTTTACCCCTGATCAAATTGGCCTGTGAGCTGCACGCTGGCATGGCCACCTTTCAACAAGCAGCAGTCACGGAGCGGCAAGCATGAGCTTCCATCTAGATTTATTGCGCCACGGTGAAACCACCGGTGGCAGCGGCTTTCGCGGCAGTCTCGATGATGCCCTGACCGAACTTGGACAGACCCAGATGCAGCAGGCCGTAGCCGATTTTGGTGGCTGGGACCTGGTCATCAGTTCACCCCTGCAGCGCTGCCAAGTGTTTGCCGAACAGCTGGCCGCCGCCCGTGGTCTGCCGTTGCGTATTGAAGCCGATCTGCGCGAGCTGCACTTTGGCGACTGGGAAGGCCGTAACGCCGCCGAGATTCTGTTCGAGGACGAGCACGCGCTGGGCCAGTTCTGGACCAATCCCTACGGTTACACCCCACCAGCTGGCGAGCCGGTGCGCGACTTTGCCAACCGGGTGCTCGCTGCCGTGACGCGCTTGAGCGAAGAACTGGCCGGCCAGCGCGTGCTGGTTGTCACCCATGGCGGGGTCATGCGCCTGCTGCTCGCCCGTGCCCGTGGCTTGCCAGAGGCGCAATTACTGCAAGTCGAAGTCCCCCACGCCAGCCTGCTGGGTGTGCGCTGCGTGGCTGGTGAACTCAGCGAAGTGGCGCCGTGTCGGCTTTCCTGATTGCTCTGCAGTTTCTCACTCGCCTGCCGATCAGCCTGCCGGGCATGCCGGTGCCGGCTGCAGTAGGACGTTCGCTGCTCAGCTATCCGCTGGTCGGGCTGTTGCTCGGCGCGGTGTTGCTGAGCGCGCAGTGGGCGCTACAGGGCGTGGCGCCGGCCTTGCAGGCAGCCTTGTTGCTGATCCTCTGGGTCGGCTTGACCGGCGGTTTGCATCTGGACGGTTTGGCCGACAGCGCCGATGCCTGGGCCGGCGGCTTTGGTGATCGCGAACGCACCCTGACGATCATGCAGGACCCGCGCAGTGGGCCGATCGCCGTGGTGGTGCTGGTGCTGCTGTTGCTGCTCAAGTTCGCCGCGCTGCTGACCTTGCTGCAGGCTGATCAGCCCTTGGCCCTGTTGCTGGCACCGTGGATTGCCCGCGGTCTGTTGCCGCTGCTGTTCCTCAGTACGCCCTATGTGCGACCGGGCGGCTTGGGTGCTCTGCTAGCCACGCACCTACCGCGCGCTGAATTGCCCTGGTGGCTGGCCGGCCATGTCTTGCTGCTCATAGTGCTCAGTGGTTGGACTGGGCTGCTGGCCTTGCTGGCGGCGCTGTTGGTGTTCGCTGGCCTGCGCCGGCTGATGTGCCAACGCCTGGGTGGCACCACCGGCGATACTGCTGGCGCCCTGGTGGAGTTGGCCGAGGCTGCAGTTCTGCTGCTTCTGGCCTTGAGCATTTAAGCGTGGTGGCAGGGGCTTGATCGCAAAAGACACCTGCAAACTGGCTTTCTAGGCCCCCTATGCACCCTGCGCAGCGGCTTTAAAAGATGATCGGCTCGGCTATTCGGCGCAGATCAGCATCAAGCGCGTCGGACAATCGTTTGTCAGGAATGGAAAATCTTCGATTTAAAGCCGGCCCACTGGCTCGATTAAATCCTGGTGACCGCAATTCCAGCCTGCGCCCAGAGGCTTTTCTGGGCGGGCACTTTGGGCTAATGTGGCGGCCCTCTTTTGGAGTCGTCCATGCCGCGCGTCACCTGGTCCCTGCATGCTTATCAGTTGATCGAGCCCGATGAGCAGCTTGACCTGTTCGCGTGCCGCGAAGTTCGCGTGCACCTGTTGGCGCGTCAGCTAGAGCTGGGTGGGTTTGCGGACCGGACTCTGTGCGGCGGGCTGCTGCCGGCACAACCGCAGCTGATTGTTCTAGAAAAGCCCATGCTGCGCGACAAACGCTTATGTAAAGCCTGCTTTGCTGTGCTGCAAGCGCAGCGGCGGGGCGAACGGTCGCTTTGGTCGGACGCTTGACGTTGGCCTGGCGCATGCCGGGCAGTGTACAATCTGCGGTCATTTTATCTGCGCCACGCCAAGGATTCCCGGATGTTGTCCCGTGTCCCTCTCGCTCTTCGTTCGTTATCGCTTGCCGTCTCGTTTGCGGCCGGTTCCGCTGTCGCTCTGGAGCTGCCTCTACCGCCGCCTGGCGAGGATATTGTTGGCCAGGTGCAGGTGATTAAGGCCAAATATGAGGACACCTTTGCCGATCTCGGCAAGGCCAACGATCTGGGTTATACCGAGATGGTGGCAGCTAACCCGGGCGTCGACGCCTGGTTGCCGGGTGAAGGCTCTGAGGTGATCTTGCCGACGCGCTTCATTTTGCCTGCCGGCCCGCGTGAAGGCATCGTGATCAACCTTGCCGAGTACCGCATGTACTACTTCCCGAAAGGGCGCAATGTGGTTTACACCTATCCGCTGGGTATTGGCCGCGAGGGCTGGGGTTCGCCGATTACCAACACCTCGATTACTGCCAAGACGCCGAATCCGGCCTGGTATCCGCCAAAATCGATTCGTGAAGAGCATGCTGCTGAAGGTGATCCGTTGCCGACTGTGGTCGCACCTGGCCCTAACAACCCGCTGGGTCCATTCAAGTTCACCCTGGGTACGCCGGGCTACCTGATTCACGGCTCGAACAAGAAGTTCGGTATCGGTATGCGCGTCAGCCATGGCTGCTTCCGCATGCTGAACAACAACGTGCTGGAGTTGGCTGGCATGGCACCGGTGGGCACCAAGCTGCGCATCATCAACGAGCCGTACAAGTTCGGCGTGAGTGGCGGTAAGGTTTATCTGGAGGCCCATGCGCCGCTGGATGATCACGGCGAGCCATCCTTGGTCGACAAACACACGGCGGTGATCAATGCACTGCTCAAGCGTGATGACTTGGTCAATCAACTGCGTCTGGATTGGGATGTGGTGCGCGAGGTGGTGGCCGCTGAAGATGGTTTGCCGATCGAAATTGCTGTGCCGGATAACTCTGTAGCGAGCACGGCCTTGCCGCTTAACTAATCGATCAGGCTGTTGTTTAGAGCCGCCCTCTGGGGCGGCTTTTTATTGCCTGGAAAACGCTATTGGGTGAATTTTGGGCAATAAAAAAGCCGGCCCGGAAACCGGGTCGGCTTATTAGTCTCGAAAGACTATTACTTCTTGGAAGCTTTTTCCAGCATACGCAGAGCGCGCTCGTTAGCTTCGTCAGCAGTTTGCTGAGCTTTCTGAGCAGCAGCCAGAGCTTCGTCAGCTTTGCTGTAAGCTTCGTCAGCACGAGCCTGGGCGCGAGCGGAAGAATCTTCAACTGCAGTTACGCGAGCTTCGATTTCTTTGGTGTTGCTGCAGCCAGTTGCCAGAACGGCAGCCAGAGCGATAGCGGACAGCTTGAATACGTTGTTCATGTGTTTCCCCTTAAGGTGGACTTTCCATAAAAGCAATTCCCCGAGCTCGGAGAATTAGCCGGTGTACATAGTACTCATAACTTCTAATAAGTAAATCGGCGCAAAGCAAGGAGTGCTGGTTTTTTTACAGAATATGGACTGGGTTGATCCAGATGATTGCCAGCTGGGTAAAAAACATACAGAACATCCCGCTGTAGTAAGTCGAGTGGGCTAAAAATGGGCATGGCCTCGGTCGTGACGCAGTGTCCATAGGGCTGATAAGCTGCCGCCAGTTTTTTGCAGGACGCGATCGCCTGCGGATCAGGGAAGTGAATATGAACAAGATTATTAAGTGGGCGGTGCTAGGGCTGTTGGCAGTTGCGCTGCTGATCAAGCTGTCGTTGTGGCTGTCCGTGCGCTCTGTCATGGATGACGCCATTGAACAGATGGCGCCGCACGTGGTCATCAAATATTCAGGCATTACGTCGTCGTTTGACGGGCGCATTGGGCTGGAAAAAGTCGAGATCCGCGTCCCTGCACTGCATGATGAGCTGCGCGTGGCGCATGCCGAGCTGCGTTTCCATGGGCTGGGGGAGCTGCTGCGCTTCAAGGAGCGGCTGGCTGAAGGTAAATTCCCTGAGCAGATGGCCGTTAAGCTGCAAGGCCTGGCGCTGGATGTGCACGGCCCCTTTATGGCCCAGCTTTATAGCCAGCCCGCAGAGCGCAGTGTGTTTACCGCCATGAGTGAGGTGGCATGCGGCAAGGTGCGTAATATTGGTACCGGTGAGCTGTTGGACATGGGGTATCGGACGTTTGAGACCGATGCCGAGTTTTCCTATCGTTTTGAGCCAGGCGCTCAAAAGCTCAGCTTCAACTTGCGTTCAGATACGCGCGATATGGCAGCCATGCAGGTGTCGATGACCCTGGCCAATATGTCAGAAAAGCCCGGTGACCTGCGTGCCAATCCGCCTCGGGTGTCGCTGGTGACGGTGGAAGTGAGCGACAACCAGTACCAGCGCAAGGTGCAGGAGTATTGCGCCGGTAAGCTCGGCCAAGACACTAAACAATATGTGCAAACGGCCGTCGCTCAGTTTGATCGGGTGCTACGCAGCCAGCGCATTGCCCTTGAGCCTCCGGTGCTGGCCGCCTATGGCCGGTATTTGCAGGACCCACAGTCATTGCGCCTGGAGTTCAATCCCACAGAAGGCATGGTCTGGGATGGTCTGCAATTCTTTGATGCCAAGGATGTTCTGGCCATGCTCAGGCCTGTAGTGTTGGTCAATCAGGAGGTGGTTGAGCCGCTGGGGTTTACCTGGGTTGACCCTAACGTGTCGCTGGCCGTGAAGAACGCCGCCGAACCTGCTGTGGCTGATCAGCCGGTTTCGGCCGCGCCGGGGGAGCAACGTCCGCAGTTCGTCGCGGTCGAGCAATTGCCCAGCTATGCTGGAAAAAGGCTGCAGTTCATCACCTTTGATGGCGCCTATTATCAAGGCGTGCTGCACCGGGTTGAAAACGGTAAGGTTTACCTAAGTGTGCAGTTCCAGTCGGGATCGGCGGAGATGTCTTTGCGTTTGGATAAAATTCATCAGGTAAGGGTGCTTCTCTGATGGCTGCTGAGGGATTGCAATGAGTGAAGCTGTAGAGGTTCAGCATGATGTTGTCGGCCACCAATTCGAAACGACGGTGGACGGCCATCGCGCTTACCTGGCGTATATGGATCTGGGCAAGCAGACGCTGGATATCTATCGCACGTTCGTGCCCAACGCGCTGCGTGGGCGCGGCATTGCCGCGGCCTTGACCGAACAGGCGTTGGCCTACGCCGACGAGGCTGGTTATTCGGTGATTCCTTCTTGCTCCTATGTCGAGCGCTACATGGAGCGCCGGCAACGCAGCACGGTAAAAAGCTAAAATCTACGCGCACAAAAAAGCCGGGCAATGCCCGGCTTTTTTGTGCGCGAAATAATTAATCTCGCGAGCGCTTTGGCAATACATCCTTGAGTTTCTGGTGCATGCCGCGCAGAGCTTTTTCGGTGGTGTCCCAGTCGATGCAGGCATCGGTGATGGATACGCCATATTGCAGTTCGCAGAGGTCTTTGGGGATGGACTGGCTGCCCCAGCCCAGGTGGCTTTCCACCATCAGGCCGACGATGGACTGGTTGCCTTCGACAATCTGGTTGGCCACGTTGTCCATGACCAGCGGTTGCAGGGCCGGGTCTTTGTTGGAGTTGGCGTGGCTGCAGTCGACCATGATGTTCGGGCGAATGGCGGCCTTGTTCAGCGCCTGTTCGCAAACCGCCACGCTGACCGAGTCATAGTTGGGCTTGCCGTTGCCGCCACGCAGTACTACATGGCCGTATGCATTGCCTTTGGTGGTGACGATGGACACGCCGCCTTCCTGGTTGATGCCGAGGAAGCGATGAGGACTTGAAACCGACTGCAGCGCGTTGATGGCCACGGTCAGGCCACCGTCAGTGCCATTCTTGAAACCTACAGCAGACGACAGGCCGGAAGCCATTTCGCGGTGGGTCTGGGATTCGGTGGTGCGTGCGCCAATCGCCGACCAGCTGATCAGGTCCTGCAGGTACTGCGGCGAGATCGGGTCGAGTGCTTCTGTGGCTGTCGGCAGGCCCATTTCCGCCAGATCGCGCAGCAGGGTGCGACCGATGTGCAAGCCGTCCTGAATCTTGAACGAGTCATCTAGATACGGGTCGTTGATCAAACCTTTCCAGCCGACGGTGGTGCGCGGTTTTTCGAAATACACACGCATGACCAGATAGAGGCTATCCGAAACCTCAGCCGCCAGCACCTTGAGGCGCTCGGCGTATTCGTGGGCCGCTTTGATGTCATGGATCGAGCACGGGCCGACGACCACGAACAGGCGATGATCCTTGCCGTCGAGGATGTTGCGGATGACTTCGCGGCCTTGGGCCACGGTCTGTAGCGCCGCGTCGGTCAGAGGGATTTCGCGCTTGAGTTGCTCCGGGGTAATCAGGGTTTCGTTGGAGGCAACGTTGAGGTCGTCGATGGGTAAATCAGCCATGGTGCTATTCATCAGGTCAGAGTCGTCAGGTCACAAGTGCCGGCCGCCAGCGATCCCCTGGGCGGTATACAGCAAGATGGGCGCAGTGGGGAGGCTGAACCTTAGCGCGTTAGGCCTTGGCTAGACAATGGGCACGGCGGGCTTTAATCGGCTGTCGGGCGCTGCTGGTCGAAGCTGGCGCTGGAGAATTCGGCGGCGTGGGCGGCGATCCATTCCTGGGCTACGGCCTCAATCGGCAATGCCTGGCCGAGTTCCAGTTCCCGTTGATGACGGTAATGTTGGATCTGGCAGACTTGCTCGACCATGCGCGCGCGAAACAAGGTGTCTTCATCCATAAAGGCGATGCCGACCAGATAGTCGTCGGCCTGTTTACGGCACCACGCCACAATACCGGGGTAGCAGGCGGCCTCGCCAAGCAGGGGGATGCGCATTTCGATGGCGCTGCCGCAGCGGAAGCGGCGCGGTGAATTGCACGCCACGCCGCCGAGGCTGATATTGTGCAGGCGCTGGCGCGGTACGAACGCCTGCCGGCGCAGAACCAACTCCACCGGCATATCGCTGGGATGACGCAAAAATCGACGCATGACCCACCACTCCCAATGCCATCATTTTGACATCGCTGCAGGCAGTATAGTGACCGAGCTTGAATTGACAGATTTTGATGCGGACCGTCAATTATTGGCCTTGCCTGGCGTATCACTGGTGATCTTTACCAGCACAGGTTGTGCCAGATGCCGCTGGTTGCGTCAGCAATTGCCCACTTGGCGACTGCCGGTCACGCGGCTGTGCTGGATTGACGCCGGCAATAATGGCGGCCTGGTTGAGCGCTATGAAGTGCGGCACCTGCCGGCCGTATTTGCCGTACGTGATAGTCAGTTTTTCGGCGAGTTGGCGGTGGGCTTTAATCGCGAAGACTGTTGCCAGGCCTTGGATAGGGTGCTGGCTATTGAGGCTGAGGAGCTTCCCTGAATGGCAAATTCACAACGTCCACGGATCGCGATCATCGGTACCGGCGCTATTGGCGGATTTTATGGCGTGATGCTGGCGCGGGCCGGCTTCGATGTGCATTTCCTCCTGCGCAGTGAATACGAGGCGGTGCGCAGCAACGGTTTGCAGGTCAACAGTGCGGTACATGGCGCCATCACCCTGGACAATGTCCAGGCCTACCGTGATGTGGCGCAGATGCCGCCTTGCGATTGGCTGCTGGTGGGGGCTAAAACCACCAGTAATGCGGCGCTGGCGCCACTGATTGCGCAGGTGGCGGCGCCTGGTGCCAAGGTGCTGTTGCTGCAAAATGGTTTGGGCGTCGAGGAGGCGCTGCGTCCGCTGTTGCCGGCGTCCCTGCACCTGCTCGGTGGCCTGTGTTTTATCTGCGTGCACCGTTCGGCGCCCGGGGTGGTGGAGCATCAGTCCCTGGGGGCGGTCAGCCTGGGTTATCACTCCGGCCCGGCAGTCGAGCAGGGCGCACGCCAGGCGATTCTTGAGCAAGGGGCTGGGATGTTCAGTGCTGCCGGTATTGATGCCACGGCCATGGCCAGTCTGGAGCAGGCGCGCTGGCAGAAGCTGGTGTGGAATGTGCCTTACAACGGCTTGTCGGTATTGCTGAACGCGGGCACCAGCGCATTGATGGGCAATGCCGACAGTCGGGCATTGATTCAAGCCCTCATGCAGGAAGTAGTGCAGGGCGCTGCCGCTTGCGGCCATGAACTGCCGGCGGGCTTTGCCGACAAGCTGTTTGCCAATACCGAGCGGATGCCCGACTACCAGCCGAGCATGTACCACGATTGGCAACAGCAGCGGCCTATGGAGCTGCAGGCGATCTATGCCGCGCCCTTGGCAGCCGCCGCCCAGGCCGGTTGCGCGTTGCCGCGCATTCAGGCCCTGTACCAAGCCTTGAGTTTTATCGACAGTCGCAAGCACTAGGAGTGCGTATGGGCAATGGATTGAGCGACAAACTGGTGCTGGCGATTTCCTCTCGGGCCTTGTTTGACCTGAGTGACAGTCATCGGGTCTACGAGGCCGAAGGCATTGAAGCGTATCGCCAGTATCAGATCGAGCACGAGGAGGAAATTCTCAGCCCAGGCGATGCCTTTCCATTGGTGGAAAAACTCCTCAACCTCAATAGTGCCCTTGGCCAGCCGCGGGTCGAGGTGATTCTGGTCTCGCGCAACAGCGCCGACACGGGCTTGCGGGCGTTCAACTCGATCCAGCATTACAACTTGGGGATTTCCCGCGCGGCCTTTGTCGGCGGTCGCAGTCCGGAACCTTATCTGGCCGCGTTTGGCTGCCACTTATTTCTCTCTACCCATGCCGAGGACGTGCGCAGTGCGCTGCAGGCCGGTTTTGCCGCTGCCAGTATCCTTTCGGGTGGGGCGCGACGAGCGGACAGCAATGAGTTACGGATCGCCTTCGACGGCGATGCAGTGTTGTTTTCCGACGATTCCGAGCGGGTCTATCAGCAGGGCGGGCTCGCTGCGTTTCAGGCCCATGAGCGCAAGTCAGCGCGGGAGCCGCTGGTCGGTGGGCCGTTCAAGCCGTTTCTGGCGGCGTTGAACCGCTTGCAGCAAGAGTTTCCCGAAGCCAGTTGTCCGATCCGTACCGCACTGGTCACCGCACGCTCGGCGCCGGCCCATGAGCGAGTGATTCGTACCTTGCGCGAGTGGGACATCCGCCTGGATGAGTCCTTCTTTCTGGGTGGGCTGGAGAAATCGGCAATCCTGGAAACCTTTGGCGCCGACATGTTTTTCGATGACCAGGCCGGTCATTGCGAGAAAGCCAGCGGCGTGGTCGCCACCGGCCACGTGCTGCATGGCGTCAGCAACGAGATGCCCGAGGCCTAAGCGCCCAGCGGCAAACCGCTTTGGCGCGGCGCTGCTACGCTCTATTGCAGGCCTTCCGCCAGCAGTAGAAGAGGTCTCGGATGATCCGCTCAATTCTTTATGCCACCGATCTTGGTCTTTACGCGCCTTATGTGTTGCAGCATGCGCTAGCCCTGACACGTTCGTTCAATGCCTCGCTGTATGTGGTGCATGCGGTCGAACCCATGGGCTTGTTTGCTGAGTCCGTATTACAGACCTATCTCGATGAAAACACGCTCAAGGACATGCGCAGCAATGGCCTGAGCACCGTCATGGCCAGCATCGAACAGCGCGTGCTGGAAGGTTTTTACGACGAGATGGGCGATGCCCAGGAGGACATGGCCCTGATCAAGGCCGTGCGCGTGATTCAGGGCGATCCGCCGCAGGTCATTCTGGCCCAGGCGCGCGAGCTGGAGGTGGACTTGCTGGTGGTCGGCAGCCACAGCCACGGCGCAACCTGGGATACGCCGTTGGGCCGTACCTCCGCACGCCTGGTCCAGCTGGCTGAGGTGCCGGTGTACCTGGTGCCTATGCTGCAGCACCGCGGCCATGGCGAGCTTTAGCAGGGCGACGTGCGGTCAGCTGAAGGGCGGGCAATTTGAGATAAATCATCTAGATTGATTGTTCGTATCGCCATTATGGTTATATGGGATAGCAGGCCACTTCAGGGCCTATCTGTTTTGAGGGACGAGTATGAAGCTCCAACAACTGCGCTATATCTGGGAAGTCGCCCACCACGACCTTAACGTTTCGGCGACGGCGCAGAGCCTCTATACCTCCCAGCCAGGGATCAGCAAGCAGATCCGGTTGCTGGAAGACGAGCTGGGCGTTGAAGTCTTTGCCCGCAGTGGCAAACACCTCACCCGCGTGACCCCGGCTGGCGAGCGCATCATCAGCACGGCCGGCGAGATTTTGCGCAAGGTCGAGAGCATCAAGCAGATCGCCCAGGAATTCTCCAACGAGAAGAAAGGCACGCTGTCGATTGCCACCACCCATACTCAGGCCCGCTATGCCTTGCCGCCGGTGATCAGCGCCTTTATCAAGCAATACCCGGACGTCGCCTTGCACATGCACCAAGGCACGCCGATGCAGATTGCCGAAATGGCGGCTGACGGCACTGTGGACTTTGCCATTGCTACCGAAGCCCTGGAGCTGTTTGGTGACCTGGTGATGATGCCGTGCTACCGCTGGAACCGCTGCGTGGTGGTGCCCCAGGGCCATCCACTGGCGAAGTTGCCGAAGTTGACCCTGGAAGCCTTGGCCGAGTACCCGATTGTCACTTACGTATTCGGTTTTACCGGGCGCTCCAAGCTGGATGAAGCGTTCAGTCACCGCGGCCTGTCGCCCAAAGTGGTGTTCACCGCCGCCGACGCCGACGTGATCAAGACCTATGTACGCCTGGGGCTGGGGGTCGGCATCCTGGCGACCATGGCCGTCGATGCCAAGCACGATCCGGATCTGGTGGTGCTGGATGCCAGCGAGCTGTTCGAGGCCAGCGTGACCAAGATTGGCTTCCGTCGTGGCACCTTCCTGCGCGGATTTATGTGCGACTTCATCGAGAAGTTTGCCCCGCACCTGACCCGTGAAATGCAGGCCAAAGCGCTGCAATGCCACAACAAGGCGGAGATGGACGATCTGTTTCGCGATATACAGCTACCGACCTACTGAGTCGCGCACTCCGTAAGACCGGCACTTGGCTACGCCCAGCACCCCGCGCAAGCATGTCCTTCGCGGGGTGTTTTTATTTAGGCATACATCGTTATCAGCACCGGGCTGCATTGAAGAGCATCGAGATTCAGGAGAGCGGATATTCTGCCTCAAGACCCGGCCCGGGGCGTTGCCGAAGGGGTTGGCTAGGCGGTAGATAGCACTGGAGCTTGCGTGGTGATGGCGATTTAATAGCCGCGTGCCATATTCATGGCATGTGCCTGACTGCACGCGTTCCGCTCCTGTTCCTAGGGCCCTGCCAGAGTTCTTATGTCTTATTTGACCCGTTTGTTTCTCGATGCCAGCGATCCCGGCTTGTACCTTTACGGCAGCTACAACCCTTGGTTGGTGGCGCTGTCGTTGCTGATCGCGATTTTCGCTTCAGGCATGGCCCTGCAAGTGGCGGGCATGGCACGAGTGAGTGACAACGCGCTGTACCGTCAGGTGGCCCTGCTCACCGGTTCGCTGGCATTGGGTGGCGGCGTCTGGTCAATGCACTTTATCGGCATGCTGGCCTTCCAGTTGTGCGCGCGGGTGGATTACGCCCCTGGCTTGACCCTGCTGTCGCTGTTGCCCAGCTTGTTTGCCTCCTGGATCGCTTTGCAACTGCTGGCGCTGCGCAGTATTAGCCGTACACAACTGATTGCCAGTGGTGTGTTGGTGGGGGCAGGTATAGGTGCCATGCACTACAGCGGCATGGCCGCCATGCAGATGGCGCCTTTGCTGCGCTATGACCCGTACTGGTTTGCCTTGTCCATTCTGGTCGCGGTGGTATTGGCGATTTTGGCGCTGTGGGTGCGCTTCGGCCTGCGTGGACGCATTTCCGGTGGCCGGGCGATTCTCGCCAGCGCGGTGGTTATGGGCTTGGCCATCGCCGGTATGCATTACACCGGCATGGCCGCGGCGCGTTTTGTTGGCATTGCCGAGCCGTTGGATCAGCAGAGCAATGCGGACAGTGTATTTATCGCCCTGGCCGTGGCGGTGGCCACCGTGTCGCTGACCATCTTCGTCGCGGCTGCCAATGGCCTGTTGCGTTATCGCCAGTTATACCGGCAGATGCAGAGCAGTGAGTCGCGGCTGCGGGCCATCCTCAATACCGCGGTGGACGGTATTATCACCATTGATGAGCGCGGCCAGATCGTGGGCCTTAACCAGTCTGCCGAGCAGTTGTTTGGTTGGTCCAGTGCAGAGCTGCTGGGGCAGAACATCCGCATGCTGATGCCCGAGCCCCACCGTTCACAACACGACGGTTACCTGGCCAATTACCACCGCACTGGCGAGGCACGCATTATCGGTGTTGGGCGCGAAGTGGACGCGCAGCGCAAGGACGGCAGCCTCATGCCCATCCGCCTGGCCATCGGCAAGGCCAATATCCCTGGGCAGTCGCTGTATGTGGGTTTTATCAGTGACATCAGCGAACGCAAGGCGATGGAGCAGGCCTTGCGCGAGAGCGAGCAGCAGTTCCGCTCACTGATCGGCAATATCCCCGGCGTATCGTTCCGCTGCCTGCTGGACACGGACTGGAGCATGTTGTTCATCAGCGACGCCGTAGAAAAGCTGACGGGCTGGCCGGCGGATGAGTTCATGCAGCGGCGCAAGTCAATCAATCAGCTGTTCCACCCTGAAGATGTCCAGCGCATCGCCAACGACGTGCTGCAGGGCATTGCTCGGGATGGTAATTACACCGTCGAATACCGCCTCGTCGACCGCCAAGGTCAAGAGCACTGGATCTGGGAAAGCGGCAGCGCGGTGCTCGATGAGCACGGCGAGCCGAAGTGGATCGACGGCGTACTGCTCGACATCACCGAGAGCAAGCTGCGCAACGCCGAATTCGAGAGCACGGTAAATGCCATCCGCCGTGCGTTGGCGGTGGTTGAGTTCGATTTGCAGGGCACCATCCTCGACGCCAACCAGAACTTTCTCGACCTCATGGGCTATCGACTGGAGGAAATCCAGGGTCAGCATCACCGTATGTTTTGTGAGCAGGCCTACGTTGCAAGCCCAGACTACGCCGCGCTCTGGGCGCACCTGGGCCGAGGCGAGCTGGATGCTGGCGAATACCTGCGCCTGGGCAAGGGGGGGCGGGAAGTGTGGATTCAGGCGTCCTACAACCCGATCTTCGATGCCGATGGCAAGCCGTTCAAGGTGATCAAATTCGCCACTGACCTCAGCCTGCGCCGCGAAATGGAGCGGGCCCTGCGCGAGGCCAAGGACGTGGCCGAACAGGCAGCGGCGGCCAAGACCACCTTCCTGGCCAATATGAGCCATGAAATTCGCACGCCGATGAACGCCATCATCGGGTTTACCGAAGTGCTCCTCGACAGCTCCCTGGACAGCCAGCAGCGTCGTCACCTGAGCACCGTACGGCAGGCCGCGCGCTCGCTGCTGGGGCTGCTCAACGGCATTCTCGATACCGCCAAGCTGGAGCGCGGCGCGGTTGAACTGGAGTGTGCGGACTTTTCCCTGCCCGAGCTGTGCCAGCAAATTTGCAACTCCCTACGCCTGAGTGCCGAGGCCAAGGGCCTGACCCTGGACCTGGACTACCCGGCCGAGCTCGGTGAGCACTTCAAAGGCGATCCGCTGCGTATCCAGCAGGTGCTGACCAACCTGTTGGGCAACGCGGTGAAGTTCACCGAGCAGGGCTGGGTGCGTCTGGAGGTGCGGGCTGGGCAGGGTGATGAACTGCACTTTGCCGTGCGTGACAGTGGTATCGGCATTGCCGCGGATCGTCTGCAGCGCATCTTCGAACCGTTCGCCCAGGCTGATGCCTCGATGAGTCGGCGCTTTGGCGGCACGGGGCTGGGCACCACCATCGCCCGCCAGCTGACCGAGCTGATGCGCGGGCGCATCGAGGTACAAAGTCAGCCGGGTGAGGGCAGCACCTTTCATGTCTGGTTACGTCTGCCTGCAGGTGTTGCTCCTTCCCATGAGCCGAGTGCCAGCGCTATCGACCTGCCACCATTGCGCATCCTGGCGGCCGACGATGTGCCGCAGAACATCGAGTTGCTCAGCTTGATCCTCACTCGCCTGGGGCACCAAGTCGTCACCGCCTATGACGGAGAAGAGGCACTGGCCGGTTACTTCAACGGCCACTTCGACCTGCTGCTGATGGACGTGCAGATGCCGCGCATGGACGGCCTGGAGGCGACCCGGCGAATTCGCAAGCATGAGCAGATCAATGGTCTGCAGCCCATCCCGATCATTGCCCTCACGGCCAGTGTCCTGGAGCAGGACCGCCGTGCCGCGCGGGAGGCCGGCATGGATGGTTTTGCCTCCAAGCCGCTGGAGATCGATAAGTTGCTCGCCGAGATGGCCGCGGTGACCGGCCTGGCTGCCCAAGTACCTGCAGCACCCGTAAGGTTGCCGCAAGGCGTGGCTGAGAGCGCCATCGACTGGGCCCGTGGCATGCAGCTATGGGGGAGCGAAACCGCTTTGCAGGCGGCCATTCACCGCTTCCTCGATGAACACCTGCAAGTGGCTGCGCAGATTACGGCATTGCTGCAGGGCGGCGAGCAAACTGCAGCCGCCGAGTTGACCCATCGTATGCGTGGCGCTGCCGCCAACCTGGCGCTGCTGCCCCTGAGTCACCTGGCCGGGCAGTTGGAGCAGGTGCTCAAGGGGCCGTTACCGGTCTTCCCCGACGCCTTGCTGGTTGCGTTGCAACAGGCCCTGACCAATCTGTCGGCCGAACTGCCGGAGCGGCCTACCGCCGCGCTGGACAAGCCCGTCGTCGACACAGTAGAACTGCTGCAGTTACGTCCGCTGATCGAGCAGTCGCGTATCGCCCTGCAACATGGCGAATTGGCTGAGCAAGCCATGCAGCAATTGCTCGCCGCACTGCCGGTGGCGCGGGCGCAAGCCCTGGAAGCGGCCATCAATGATTTCAACTTTGAGCACGCCGCTGCTCAGCTTGCCGAGTTGCTCGGCTGGCTCAAACAGCAGCCCGGAGGTACAGCCCCATGAGCGAAGCCGTCGATAGCCGTCCCAAGTTGTTGTTGGTCGACGACGAGCCGACCAACCTGCAAGTGCTGCGGCAGATCCTGCAGGATGACTACCGCCTGTTCTTTGCCAAGGACGGCGACAAGGCCCTGGAGATGGCGGCGCGCGAGCGGCCTGATCTAATCCTGCTCGATGTGATGATGCCCGGCATGACGGGTTACGAAGTCTGTACCCGGCTCAAGCAGGATGAGATGACGGTCGCCACGCCGGTGATCTTCGTCACGGCCCTGGCCGATGTCGACGACGAGGCCCGTGGCTTCGAAGTCGGGGCGGTGGACTACATCACCAAGCCGGTCAGCCCGCCCATCGTGCGGGCCCGTGTGCGCACTCACCTGTCGCTGGTGCGGGTTGATGAGCTCAAGCAAACGCGTCTGCAAATCGTCCAGCGCCTCGGCCTGGCGGCCGAATACAAGGACAACGAGACTGGCCTGCACGTCATTCGCATGAGCCATTACTCGCGGATATTGGCCCTGGCCGCCGGCTTCAGCGAGCTGGCCGCCGATGACTTGCTCAACGCTGCCCCCATGCACGATGTGGGCAAGATCGGCATTCCCGATGCCATCCTGCAGAAGAACGGCAAGCTCGACGAGGCCGAGTGGGTGGTGATGCGCAGCCATGCGCAGATCGGCGCCGAGATCATCGGTGATCATCCCTCGGGCTTGCTGCAGATGGCCCGCAGCATTGCCCTGACCCATCATGAAAAGTGGGATGGCAGTGGTTACCCCAACGGTCTCAAGGGTGAGGAGATTCCCATTGCCGGACGCATCGTCGCGATTGCAGATGTGTTCGATGCGCTGACCAGCGTACGTCCTTACAAACCGGCTTGGTCGTTGGAAGACACCCTGGCGTTGATCCAGCGTGAGAGCGGCAAGCACTTCGATCCGCACTTGGTCGAGCTGTTCCTGGGCCAGATGCCAGCCATTCTGGAGATCAAGGCCCGCTGGGCTGAGCGCGAATAACACCCGCACAGCTCAGCATTTCTTCGGCCTTTAGGTCGCTGCACAGTGGATATCAATCCGGTGCGGCTGGCCGTCGTCGAGCAGTAGCACCTCCGCTGTTGGTTGCAGTACGCCGTCCAGGCTGACGCTGTTGTCGGCCTGTGGGCTTTGCTGCACGTGAATCTGGTAGAGGCTGGCACCAAAGCGGTAGTCGAGGCTGAATCCTGGCCAATCGGCGGGCAGTACTGGGCGCAGGTGCAGGCGCGCACCTTCTAAGCGCAAGCCGAGCAGGGATTCCACCAGCAACTGGTACATCCAGCCAGCCGAGCCGGTGTACCAACTCCAACCCCCGCGCCCGGCATGGGGCGCCACGGCGTAGACATCGGCACTGATGACATAGGGCTCGACTTTATACACCTCGACCGCCTCGGCGCTCTGGCCGTGGCTGAGCGGGTTAAGCATGCGCGTCAGCTCCCAGGCCTTGGCACTGTCGCCCAGTTCGGCAAAAGCCATGGCCGCCCAGATGCCGGCATGGGTGTATTGGCCACCGTTTTCGCGCACGCCCGGCACGTAGCCCTTGATGTAGCCAGGGTCGAGAGTGGACGTGTCAAACGGTGGCTCGAACAGCTGAATCAGACCCAGATCGCGGCGCACCAGGTGCTGGTTGAGCGCCTGCATGGCGCTGCGCCGGCGTTGATCCGGCGCTGCGCCGGAGAGCACCGACCAGCTCTGGGCGATGGAGTCGATCCGGCATTCATCATTGCTGGCCGAACCCAGCGGCGTGCCGTCATCGAAGTAGGCGCGGCGATACCAGGCGCCATCCCAACCGTGGTTTTCCAGGCTGATTTGTAGCAGGCGGGCCTGTTCTTCGCAGCGCTGGGCAAAGGTCTCGTCGCCATGCTCGCGGGCGGTGCCGGCAAAGGCGCGCAGCACCTGATACTGGAAGAAGCCCAGCCAGATGCTCTCGCCCTGGCCAAGTTCGTCAACGCGGTTCATGCCGTCGTTCCAGTCGCCGGAGCCCATCAGCGGCAAGCCGTGGGCACCGCGTTGCAGGCCATGTTCGAGGGCGCGTACGCAATGTTGATAGAGGCTTTCGCGCAGGGCGCTGGGCCGTGGCAGGTCGAAATAAGACTCCTCGCCAGGGTTTAACGGCCGACCTTCTAGGTAGCCGGCGGGCTCGTCGAGCACGCTGCGATCGCCGCTGACCTGAACATAGCGGCTGGTGACCAGCGGCAGCCACAGGTAGTCATCCGAGCAGTGGGTGCGCACGCCGCGGTCTTGTGGCGGGTGCCACCAATGTTGCACATCGCCTTCGACAAACTGGTGCGCGGCACACACCAGCAAATGCTCGCGGGTGCTGGCGGGCGCTGCATGTAGCATCGCCAGGCTGTCCTGCAACTGGTCGCGAAAGCCAAAGGCGCCGCCGGACTGGTAGTAGCCGCTGCGCGCCCAGAAGCGGCAGGCGATGACCTGATACATCAGCCAACCATTGACCAGCACGTTAACGGCCGGATCCGGGGTTTGCACCTGCACCTTGCCCAGGGTTTGCTGCCAATGCTTGCGCACCGCCTGCAAGGCGCTGGCGGCGGTGCCCACCCCGCGCAGGCGCTGCACCAAGCTGGTGGCGGCGCGGGCATCTTGCTCGGCGCCCAGCCGGAAGACGATTTCATGGCGGCCGCCATCGGCCAGCTCGAAGCCGGTCTGGATCGCCCCGCAAGGGTCGAGCCCGGCGCCGATCCGCCCGGACAGGCGCGGCTGGCCCAGGGCTGCTGGTGCGCGGAGGTTGCCATTGCGGCCGAGGAACTCGCTGCGGTCGCCGCTGATGCTGCGCCCTGGCCAATCGACATCGAAGAACGCCACGCGGCCGCAATATTCCATCGAATAGGCATTGCGAGCGAACAGCGCACCGCTGATTGGGTCCGACTCGGTGACCACGTGCATGGCGGTTTTTTCCCGCAGGTCGCCCAGCACCCACTCCACATAACCGGTGGCGGACAGGCGCCGTGGGCGACCGGAGCGGTTGTGCAGCTTCAAGACCGAGAACTTCACCGGCGCATCAAGGGCCACGTACACCCACAGTTCACTGTGAATGCCGTCTTCCTCATGCTCGAACACGCTGTAGCCAAAGCCGTGGCGGGTGATGTACGTGCCGTTGCCGCGCCTTGGTAGCGGGGGTGGGTGACCAGTAATGGCCGCTGTCTTCATCGCGCAAATACAGCGCCTCGCCGCTGGTATCGCCCACCGGGTCGTTGTGCCATGGCGTCAGGCGGTATTCGTGGGCGTTGGCGCTCCAGGTATAGGCGCCACCGCTTTCGGAGATCACGCTGCCAAACTGCGGATTGGCCAGCACGTTGGCCCAGGGCGCCGGGGTGGCGTCGCCAGGACGCAGGGTGATGACATATTCGCTGCCGTCGGCTGAAAAGCCTCCATAGGGATTACCCAGCTGCAGCTCGGGGTCGACCCGCGACGGTACGGCCGAACTGCGCTCAGCGCTGCGCAAATGGTTGGGATCGAAGCGCGGTAGGGCAACTTCAACCCGGCGGCGATGCACTTGTTCGTGCAGACCGCCGCGGTTGCCGGCGAGCACGATGCGCGCAACGGCCTGCATCAGGGTGCGGTCTTCCGGCGACAGTTGCTGGGCGCTGCGCACGAAGATGCCGCCTGGGCGGTCAATCAGGTTGGCTTCGATGCCAGAGGCGATCAGGCCCATGATCAGGTCTTGCAGCTGCTGGCGGTAACCGGCTTGGTCTTCGTTCCAGATCACCAGGTCCACCGCCAGGCCTTTTTGCCGCCAGTAGGCGTGGGCCTGTACGAGTTGGCGCACCAGTTCGATTTGCGCCGAGTCGTCGATTTGCACCAGGACGATGGGCAAGTCCCCGGAAATAGCCTGACCCCAGAGGCCCGACTGATTGCGCAGGTTGCTGCTCAGTACGCTGCTTTCGGCGCGCAAGGTGCCATTGGCGTACACCAGCGAGGCGGCCATCTGTTCGTACAGCCGGGCATCGGCGGGCGAAGCGTTGAGTTGGCGCAGCAACACCTGGCTGTGGGTCCAGGCCAGGTCGAAGACCCGGTCAGCCAGATAACGGTCGCGGTATTTGCCGATCAGCTGCAGGCAGCCTTCGCGGCTAGTGCTCAGGCCGGTGACCAGGTCGATGCTGGCCGATTGCCCGGCGTCGAGGCTGATCCGGCAGCGGATCGCTACCACCGGGTCGAGCACGGAGCCGGCGCTGTTGGACAGTAGCCCCGCGTGGTTATCGTCCATGGCTGCCGGCTGGGTCAGGCTGCGGCCGCGACCGATAAAGCGTGAACGGTCGGTTTCGTAGGAGATCGACTCGATATCGGCGCCATGGGCCGCCAGCAGGTGGCACATCCACGGCACCGCTTCGCTGCTGGATCGCGGTCGGCGAGTGCAGATAATGGCCTGCAGGGCAGGCACCAGTTCGGTCTGCACAAACAGGTTACTGAACGCCGGGTGCAGGGCATCGGCTAGGGCCGGGGCGAGCACCACTTCGGCGTAACTGGTGATCTCGATGGTGCGACGCACGCGGGCGCGGTTGGTGAGGGTGATACGGCGCAGCTCGATATCGTCCTCGGGGGAGACGACGATCTCGGTATGGGCATCGAAGTCCCGTTCCCGCACGCGAAATTCGGCCCGCGCATCGGAGAAGATTGCCTCGTAGCACTGCGGTTGCTTGAGCGTCGGCTGGTGGGCACTGGACCAAAACTCGCCGCTGGCAACATCGCGCAGGTAGCAGAACATGCCCCAGTTGTCGGCGCTGATGTCCTCGTGCCAGCGGGTCACGGCCAGCTCGCGGCAGCGGCTGTAGCCACCCCCGGCGCTGCTGACCATGACGTGATAGCGGCCATTGGAGAGCAGTTGCACGGCCGGGCGCTGACGGTCGGGGTCGGTGATCACCCGCAGGCGGGTTTCTGCCTCGGCACTGGCGGGGGTTAGGGTCGTTAGAGTGGCGGTGTGCAGGAACGGCGTGGCAGTTTTCGGAATGCGCTCCTGCAGCAGCAGGGTAATGGCCTGAAACTGCGGCTCGGACTCGAAGCGTCGCTGCATCGGTCGGTCCAGTAACACGCTGGCCAGGGCCAGAAGGCTCATGCCTTGGTGGTGGGCCATAAACGAGCGAATGATCATCGAAGTCTGCCCGCGCGGCAGGCGGGCGACGGTGTAGTCGATGGCCTCGTACAGGCCAAAGCGCCCGGCCAATCCATCCGCGGCCAGGCGTTGCAGGTTACGGCAGGCGGCTTGGGGCGCCACCATCATGGCCAGTGCCGTGGCGTAGGGCGCCACCACCAGGTCGTCGCCGAGGCCGCGTTTGAGTCCCAGCCCCGGCACACCGAAGGCCCGGTATTGATAATTGAAGTGCCCATCCATCACGTTGTAAGCAGACTCGGACACGCCCCAGGGCAAGCCCAGCTGATTGCCGTATTCAATCTGCCGGGCCACGGCGGCGCGGCACGTTTGGTCTAGCAAGGTGCCGGCGTAGCTGGGCATCACCAGCATCGGCATCAGGTATTCGAACATCGACCCTGACCACGACAGCAGCACCGGCACGCCGGCATTGGCGGTCAGCAGGCGCCCGAGGGTGAACCAGCTTTGTTGCGGCAACTGGCCCTGGGCGATGGCGACGAAGTTGGTCAGGCGCACCTCGGAGGCCAGCAGGTCGTAGAAGCCGGCGTCCAGGCGCCGTTCTTCGACGTTGTAGCCAATCGCAAACAGATCGCGGCGCTGGTCGTACAAAAAGGCAAAGTCCATGTCGGCCAGGTCCCCGGCCAATTGCCCCAGGCGTTGGGCGCTGACGATGCGTTGTTGCGCGCAGCGTTGCACGGCAAGCACCTGTTCGCGCTCGGCTTCGGGCCAGTGGCGGCTGTCGACGGCGGCCAGTTGCCGCCAGCTCGGCCATGCGGGCAAGCCGTTGTCAGGGTTGGCCGGCAGGATAAAACGCGCCAGCTCACTGTGCAGGTCGCTGCAATGCTCCAGCAGCGCCTGAAGCCAGAAGCTGCTGTCGCTGAGCAGTGGCGAGAACGCCTGGCTGGCCAGGGTCTTGCTCAGGGCACAGAGGTCATGCATGGCGCGATGGGCGGCCAGCAGCGACGGCGGCGGTGTGTTGTGCAGGGTGTCTAGCTGCTGTTGCATGGCCAGCAGCGGGCGGCTGTCCTGGCCGTCGGCCAGCATGGCGTCGCGCAGCACCTGCACACTGTCGGCCAGGCCGCTGAACTGGCGCAGGGTAAACACCGGTTCGTCCACCAGCGCCAGCAAGCCGGGGCGCAGGGTCAGCAAGTGGCCAGCTAGGTTGCCGCTGTCCACGGTCGAGACGTAGAAGGGCGGCAGTGGCTTCAGCGTCAGGGTGTCGTACCAGTTGTAGAAGTGGCGGCGATGGCGCTCCAGGCGGGCCATGCTCGCCAGGGATTGTTCGACGCGCAGCAGCAGGCGCGCACCACTCAGGTAGCCAAAGTCATGGGCGGCCAGATGGGCCAACAGGGCCATGCCCATATTGGTTGGCGACGTGCGGTGAGCGATCACCGCCAGTGGTTGTTCCTGCATATTGTCCGGCGGCAGCCAGTTGTCTTGAGGGCCGACATAACGGTCGAAAAATGCCCAGGTGCGCCTCGCCAGGGCGCGCAGGAAACTCAGCTCTAGCGCCGTCGGCACAAATGCATGATGGCTGGGTGGGCGGCTGATCCACCACGCCACAGCGGGCGACAGCAGCCAGAGCAACAACAGCGGCGCGGCATAGATCAAAGTCAGGGGCTGCGGCCACAGCAGGATAGGCAGTAGTACGGCCAGCAGTGGGCCAATCCACATCAGGCGATACAGGCCTCTGAGGCTGGCGGTGCTGGTGCGCTCGACTTCCCGCGAGGGGTTCCATTGCAGCAAACGGCGGCGGCTGACCAGCAGGCGCCAGAGGGTCCGCACGATGGCGTCAAGGCTGTAGAGCACCTCATGGGGCAGCCACACCAGTGCCAGGCTACTGCGCAGCAGGTGTTGGCCGGCACTCTGGGTGATGGTCTTGAGGTGGTGCCTCAGGGTCATCTCGGCTGGCTTGTGCGGCAGCGCCAGCAGGCCATGCAGCAGTGCCGGGCTGAGTGCTAGCACCAGCAGGGCCAGGGTCCAGAGACCGCTGTCGAGGTTGCTGCACCAGCCGAGCAGAAACAGGCTCAGCAGTGCGGTAGGGGGCAGGCTGCGGCGCAGGTTATCGGCAATTTTCCAGCGTGACAGCGCGCAGAGAGGATTGCGTTGCAGGCCCTCGCTGCGGGTTGGCGCCCAGGGCAGCAGCCACGGCAGCAACTGCCAGTCACCACGGATCCAGCGGTGACGGCGATTGACGTCGGCGCTGTAACGGGCCGGATATTCTTCATACAACTGCACATCACTGAGCAGGCCGGCGCGGGCAAAACAGCCTTCGATCAGGTCGTGGCTGAGGATGCTGTTGTCGGCAAAGCGGCTGGCGATGGCTTGTTCAAACGCGTCGACGGCATAGATCCCCTTGCCGACAAACGAGCCCTGCTGGAACACATCCTGATAGACGTCCGAAACACTGCGGGTGTAGGGGTCGATACCAGCATCGCTGCCAAACAGCCGGGCATAGACCGAGCGTGCGGTACTGGGCAGGCTGATGCCAACCCGCGGCTGGAGAATGCCGTAGCCGCGGGTGACGCGTTGCTTCACGGGGTCGAACACCGGGTGATTGAGCGGGTGGGCCATGGTCGCAATAAATTGCCGGGCGGCATCGCGGGGTAGCTGGCTGTCGGTATCGAGGGTGATCACGTAACGCACGGCGGGCAAGCTTTGCATGTCACCGACAATCAAGGCGAAACGCTCCGCGCCCTGGCCCCGCAGCAAGGCATTGAACTCGGCGATTTTCCCGCGCTTGCGTTCGTAGCCCATCCACAGCTGGTCTTGCGCGTTCCAGCGGCGCGGCCGGTGGAACAGGAAGAAGCGCTGGCCGTCGGGGTCCGGGTATTTGCGGTTGAGCGCCTCGATACGTTGACGGGCGAGCAGCAGCAGGGCGGTATCGCCCTCCAACACTTCGCTGGCTGCATCCATAAAATCGGTTAGCAGGGCAAAGTGCAGGTGCTGGTCGCGGTTGGCGAGAAAGCGCACTTCCAGGCCTTCGACCAGCTCCTCAACGTCATCAGCGTTGCCAATCAGGGTTGGCACCACCACCAGGGTGCGCGCGTCGGTCGGTATGCCGAGGTCAAAGTCCATGCGCGGCAGCACGCTTGGGCGAACACTCAGGGTCACCAGCCAGTTGACCAGGCCAATGCCGGGTTGGCTGGCCATCAGCAGGGTCGGCAGTGCCAGCACAAGCAGCAGGTAGTCAGGCCAGCCGGCGCTCTTGGCGAGGGCGATAAGCGGCCAGGCCAGGGCGAGGGTAAACAGCAGGGCCAGGCTTAGGTAGATCGACAGCGGGGCGCAGCCTTGCAGCCAGCGACGCATATCGCGCAGCGAGAGTTGCGCGCCGATCTGCGTTTGCAGCGCCGGCAAACCGCGGTCGATCAGGTAGTAGCCCACATGACCTGCCAGCTCTGCGGCCGGGTGCTCACCGGCCAGGGCGATGGCGGCCTGGGCAACGTCGTCCTCGGCTTTGTTGCTGCTGCGCGCCAGGCGCTCGACCACATGGCGGTAGTGGTCGCGGGTGGCAAAGTCCATGGCGCCGTATACCGCGGACGGGTCCTGGCGCAGGGTCTGCTCGACGATGCTCATGCTCTCGACAAACTCGCGCCAGTCGGTGGCCGAGAGCAGGCGCAGGCTGCCGATGCTGTGGCTGATCGACACCTGATCCGCCGCCTGTTGCTGGGCTTCCAACTGGACCAGATGCTCAATGCTAAGGCCCGATTCCGACAACAGTTGCTCGATCCAGGTCAGCGGCAGGGCCAGCGCGGCGCTCTGGCCTTGCAGGCGGCGGGTCAGTTCGGCGACGAATGAGCTGGTCATCGGTGGCGCGGAGCGGGCCATGTCGGCGACGGTGAGAACCACGCTCTTGGCGTCCTGCTCGGCAATCTCGGCCAGGCGATCAGCCCAGTTTTCCGCCAGGTTGCAGTCGTTCCAGTCGGCAATCACTCGCGATGCCACGCGGCGCAGGTTTTCGATCAAGGCCAGGCGCAGCATGATCGGGATCGCCCACAGCTCGCCGAGGGTCAGCGGTGTGACCGTCTGATAAGCGGCAATAAAGCGGCTAAGGCTGTGACTGTCGACGCGGCCGTCGCCGTGGGAAATGATCTCCAGAGCAATGTCATAGACCCGCGACAAACCAGCGGAGGGGCCTTTGGCCAGGCGCGGTAGTTCGCGGCTGTAGCCCTTGGGCAAGTGCAGCTGAGCGGTGCGGATCTGTTCTTCGATCAGGTAAAAATTGTCCAGCAGCCACTCGGCCGCCGGCGTGACCCGGCGGGTGGACAAGGTGGCCTGGGTCAGCAACCGGCAACTGCGGGCCAGCAGCACCTCGTTGTCGGCCAGGCGTTCGAGCAACACGTCGGTGGCCGAGCAGGGGCTGAGGTGGTGTTGGCGGGCCAGCAGCATGCCGTGCTCGGCCATCTGTTCGGCGCTGAACAGCTCCGAGCGCAGCGCGGGCTCATAAGCAAATTTGCTGGCGGAAACCGGCCACAGACGGAAAGCCGCCACCAGTCGCGAAATACTCAGGGATGCGAAAAGCCGTTTCATGTCCATCGTTACATGGGGTACCGAGTAGCTGAACCGCTAGGTCGCGGTAAGCGCCCGAGGTTAATTCTCGGGCCTGTGTCGACGGCGCCTGGAGGGCGCAGAGAGGATTGCCTCGAACTCGTAACACCCGCCAACAGCCTGCCGGTGCACCATGAGGGTGCCGCCTGCGCTGCTTCCAGTCGGTGCGCTGGAACACATAGCCCCGTCCGGTGACTGTTTCAGGGGGTGGTGGCTGAGTGCTGATGGAAGGCTTTTATATTCGATATAGTTACTAAAAAATAACTAACAATTCTTTTGAGGAATTAGCGGGCTGCCCTAAAGTCAGCTCCAAGCCGACAGCGGACCACCGCACCGAGCCCATGAATGATGGGGCTCACCCTTTTTCACCAGCAGAACCCGGTGCTAAGTACGCCGGACAAGCAAGCTGGATCGAGCCCCACTGCAGTGCCAACACGCACACTTAATTGCATCTGGAGCTTGAGCATGAAACCACTATCCCTACCGCTGGCCATCGCGCTTGGCATTCTCGCCCAACAGGCCGGCGCCGCTGGTTTTGTCGACGACAGCAAGGCCACCCTCGGCCTGCGCAACTTCTACATCAACCAAGACACCCGCAACGCAGACGCCAATACCCAGGAAGAGTGGGGCCAGGGCTTTCTGTTCAACTACACCTCGGGCTTCACTGAAGGCACCGTTGGGGTTGGCGTCGATGCACTTGGGTTGGCTGGGATCAAGCTCGATTCGGGTAAGGGCCGTCATGGCAACGCCGACTCCAGCAAGTACGCCGGCACCGTATTCCCAACCGATGAAGACGGCCGCGCTGTCGATGAGTTCGGTAGCCTTGGTCTGACAGGCAAGGTGCGCATCTCCAAGAGTGAAGGGCGTATTGGCACCCTGCAGCCGAAGCTGCCGGTAGTAACCTTCAACGACGGTCGTCTGCTGCCGCAAACCTTCGAAGGCGGGCAGATCACCAGCAACGAATTCGACAACCTGACCCTGATCGGCGGTCAACTGGAACACGCCAAGGGCCGCAGCTCGAGCAGCAACGAAGGCCTGTCGATTGGCGGTGCCAACAACGCTAAAACTGGTCAGTTCGTTAACCAGTTCTACTATGCCGGCGCCGACTACAAGCTCAGCAAGGACCTGCTGGCGCAGTACTACTACGGCAATCTGGATGACTTCTACACCCAGCATTTCCTCGGCTTGACCCACAACCTGGCGCTCGGTGCCGGCGTGCTGAAGTCTGATCTGCGCTACTTCAACAGCGGCTCCGATGGCAAAAACGGCACGGCTGCCGGTGTCGCCGAGGGCTTCGCCAGCACCGGCTATTACGGCTTGAATGCCCAGGGCAAGGGCATCACCAAGGGCGAAGTCGACAACAACACCTGGAGTGCGCTGTTCACTTACACCCTCGGCGGCCATGCCCTGAGCGCGGGTTATCAGCAGCTCTCCGGCGACAGCAACTTTCCGTTTCTCAACCAGGGTGATGGCGCTACGGCGTACCTGATCACTGATCGGCAAATCGGCAAGTTCGCCAACGCGGGCGAACGCACCTGGTTGACCGAGTATGCCTACGACTTCGCCAAGCTCGGCGTGCCGGGCCTGAAGGCCACCGCCACCTATTTGTCTGGCAGCAACATCGAGTCGGCCACGGGTGACAAGCAAGAGTGGGAACGCGATTTCCGCCTGGATTACGCCCTGCAGGACGGCGCCCTCAAAGGCCTGGGTTTCTCCTGGCGTAACGCCAGCCTGCGCGGCAATAGCAGCACCGCCGACCAGGATGAGAACCGTTTGATCGTCAGCTACAGCTTGCCGCTGTTGTAAGCCCCGTTTGCCGGGAGCCGCGCAGGCTCCCGCTTTACCTAGCAGGAGACGCACCATGACCATTCGCCTTGGCGACATCGCCCCCGATTTTGAACAGGACTCCAGCAGCGGTCGCATTCGTTTCCACGAGTGGCTGGGCAACAGCTGGGGTGTACTGTTCTCGCACCCTGCCGACTTCACCCCGGTGTGCACCACCGAACTGGGTTTTACCGCCAAGCTCAAGGACGAATTCGCCGCCCGCGGGGTCAAGGCCATCGCCTTGTCCGTGGACCCGGTGGACTCGCACCTGCGCTGGATCGACGACATCAACGAAACCCAGCACACCACCGTCAACTTCCCGATTCTGGCCGATGCCGATCGTAAGGTGTCCGACCTCTACGACCTGATTCACCCGAACGCTAACGACACCCTGACCGTGCGTTCGCTGTTCATCATCGACCCGCACAAGAAAGTACGGCTGATCATCACCTACCCGGCTAGCACCGGGCGCAACTTCCACGAAATCCTGCGGGTGATCGACTCGCTGCAACTGACCGACAACCACAAGGTTGCCACCCCCGCCAACTGGCAGGACGGTGACGAGGTGGTGATCGTGCCGTCGCTCAAGGACGAAGACGAAATCAAGCAGCGCTTCCCCAAGGGTTATCGCGCCGTCAAACCCTACCTGCGGCTGACCCCGCAACCGAATCGCTAGGAGCACGGCATGTTGGTGGTATCTCTAGGCGGCAGCCCGAGCCTGAAGTCCCGTTCGGCGGTGTTGCTCGACTATGCGCGGCAACGTTTGCAGCAACAGGGCGTTGAGGTGATCAGCTACCAGATCCGCGATTTCGCTGCCGAAGACCTGCTGCATGCACGCTTCGACAGCCCGCAGATCCAGTTGCTCATCGAGCAGATTGCCCAGGCCGATGGCGTGCTGGTGGCCACGCCGGTGTACAAGGCGTCGTTTTCCGGGGCGCTGAAAACCCTGCTCGACCTGCTCCCGGAGCGGGCCTTGCAACACAAGGTGGTACTGCCGTTGGCCACGGCCGGCAGCAGTGCTCATATGTTGGCGGTGGATTACGCCCTGAAACCGGTGCTGGCCGCACTCAAGGCCCAGGAAATGCTGCAAGGCGTGTTCGCCGAAGACTGCCAGATCAGCTACGGCGAAGGCGCTGCCCCAGCGGAGCTGGTGCCGGTGCTGCAAGAGCGTCTGGATGACGCCCTGGAACACTTTTTTGCGGCCCTGGCCCGACGGCCAAAACCGCTTGATCCGCAGTTATTGAACGACCGGCTGGTAAACGCCCGCTGGAGTATTTGAAACCCTGACAAGAGTTTGCTGCACGGGCCTGCGCCCAAGCAGCCGCCTCACCGCCTCACTCACCCGCCAACGGGCGAGCAGGTCACCAAACCCTCATTGAATGCAAAGGAGAGCGCCATGCGCACTAGCACTTTGCGTCGGAGCCTGGTCGCCCTGTTTGTCGCGGCCACGTCTATCGGCGCTGTTACCCAAGCCCAGGCCGAAACGCTACGCATCGGTTATCAGAAATACGGCACCCTGGTGCTGCTCAAAGCCAAGGGCACCCTGGAGAAACGCCTGGCCGTGCAGGGCGTCGAGGTGAGCTGGACTGAGTTCCCAGGTGGCCCGCAGCTGCTGGAAGGGCTTAACGTCGGTTCGATCGACTTCGGCGTGACTGGCGAAACCCCGCCGGTGTTCGCCCAGGCCGCCGGTGCGAACTTGCTGTATGTGGCCTATGAGCCGCCAGCACCGAGCAGCGAAGCGATCCTGGTGCCCAAGGGCTCGAGCCTGAAATCGGTGGCCGAGCTGAAAGGCAAGAAAGTCGCCCTCAACAAAGGATCCAACGTCCACTACCTGCTGGTGCGCGCCCTGGAAGATGCGGGTCTGAAGTACAGCGACATCACCCCGATCTACCTACCGCCGGCTGACGCTCGTGCCGCGTTTGAGCGGGGTAGTGTGGACGCCTGGGTGATCTGGGACCCGTTCCTGGCCGCCGCCGAGAACCAGCTGCAAGCCCGTAGCCTGCGCAATGGCCAGGGCCTGGTGGACAACCACCAGTTTTACCTGGCAACCAAGCCCTATGCCGAGCAACACCCGCAGGTGCTTAACACGCTGATCGAAGAAGTGCGTGCCGTCGGTGAAGACTCCAAGGCCGATCCCGTCGCCGTCACCGAACAGGTCGCGCCATTGCTGGGGTTGTCTAAGGACATCACCGCCGTGGCAGTCAAACGCCAGGGTTATGGCGCGCAGCTGATTACCCCTGAGGTGGTCAAGGCGCAGCAGAAGATCGCCGACACCTTCACCGCCCTGAAGCTGATCCCCAAACAACTCAGCATTAAAGATGTGATCTGGACTCGGCCGGATGCGGTACCGCCGGCCAAGGTCGCGCAGCAGTAAGTCTTCACCGCTAGCCCGGAGTATTTCCGGGCTAGCGCACGCCGTTTTCTAAGGAGTCCACTCCATGAGTTTGAATATTTTTTGGTTCCTGCCCACCCACGGCGACGGCCATTACCTTGGCACCGCCGAGGGCGCGCGCGCCGTCGATCACGGCTATCTGCAGCAGATCGCCCAGGCGGCAGACCGCCTCGGTTTTGGCGGCGTGTTAATTCCCACCGGGCGTTCCTGCGAAGACTCCTGGCTGGTGGCAGCGTCGCTGATCCCGGTCACCCAACGACTTAAATTTCTGGTGGCGCTGCGCCCGGGGATCATTTCTCCGACCGTGGCGGCGCGCCAAGCGGCCACCCTGGACCGTCTGTCCAACGGCCGCGCGCTGTTCAACCTGGTCACCGGTGGTGACCCGGACGAGCTGGCCGGTGACGGCCTCAACCTGTCTCACGCCGAGCGCTACGAAGCCTCGGTGGAATTCACCCGCATCTGGCGCCGCGTGCTGGAAGGCGAGACCGTCGATTACGCCGGCAAACATATTCAGGTCAAGGGCGCCAAGTTGCTCTATCCGCCGATCCAGCAGCCGCGTCCGCCGTTGTATTTCGGTGGCTCGTCCGAGGCTGCGCAAGACCTCGCTGCCGAGCAGGTTGAGCTGTACCTGACCTGGGGCGAACCACCGGCCGCCGTGGCAGAGAAGATCGCCGAAGTTCGCGCCAAAGCCGCCGCGCAAGGTCGTGAAGTGCGCTTCGGCATCCGCCTGCATGTGATCGTGCGTGAAACCAATGCCGAGGCCTGGGCCGCCGCTGACAAGCTGATCAGCCATGTCGATGACGAGACCATTGCCCGCGCCCAGGCGTCCCTGGCGCGCTTTGATTCGGTCGGTCAGCAACGCATGGCCGCCTTGCATGGCGGCAGCAAGGACCACCTGGAAGTCAGCCCCAACCTCTGGGCCGGGGTCGGCCTGGTACGCGGTGGTGCCGGCACGGCGCTGGTCGGCGACGGCCCGACCGTGGCAGCGCGGGTCAAGGAGTACGCGGCGTTGGGTATCGATACCTTCATCTTCTCCGGTTATCCGCACCTGGAAGAGTCATATCGGGTGGCCGAACTGCTGTTCCCCCATCTGGACGTCAACCGCCCAGCGGTGCCGGAAGGCCGCGGCTATGTCAGCCCGTTCGGCGAGATGGTGGCCAACGACATTCTGCCCAAGGCGGCAGCGCAGCGTTAAGGAGCTGCACTCGCACGGACGCGGGAAGCCAACGCAGGAGCGCCCGAACGGCTGCAGGATGCGGCCACTTATTTTTAGGCATGACGACTGGCCAGCGCCGTCGTTACGAGGTTGAACATGAGTACAACAATTGAACGCTTGGCCTTGCGCCTGGCGCCTTGGGCCTTGCCGATTGCCTTGCTGGCAATCTGGCAGATCGCTGTGGTCGCCGGCTGGCTGTCGACGCGGATTCTGCCAGCCCCCAGTGCGGTGCTGACCGCCGGCTGGAGCCTGCTGGAAAGCGGCGAGATCTGGACCCACCTGGCCATCAGCGGCTGGCGCGCCGGCATCGGCTTTGCCATCGGCGGCAGCATCGGCCTGACCCTGGGCTTTATTACCGGCCTGTCGAAGTGGGGCGAACGCCTGCTCGACAGCTCGGTGCAGATGATCCGTAACGTGCCGCACCTGGCGCTGATCCCGCTGGTGATCCTGTGGTTCGGCATCGACGAGAGCGCGAAGATCTTTCTGGTCGCCCTTGGCACCCTGTTCCCGATCTACCTGAACACCTACCACGGCATCCGCAACGTTGACCCGGCGCTGGTGGAAATGGCCCGCAGCTATGGCCTGTCCGGGTTCAGCCTGTTCCGTCAGGTGATCCTGCCAGGCGCCTTGCCGTCGATCCTGGTCGGCGTGCGCTTCGCCTTAGGCTTTATGTGGCTGACCCTGATCGTCGCGGAAACCATCTCTGCCAGTGCCGGCATCGGTTACCTGGCAATGAACGCCCGCGAGTTCCTGCAAACCGACGTGGTGGTGCTGGCGATTCTCTTGTACGCAGTACTGGGCAAGCTGGCCGATAGCAGCGCCCGTGGTCTTGAACGTATCTGGCTGCGCTGGCATCCGGCCTATCAGGCCAAGGCGGGTGGACAATGAGCGTTCTCCACAGTCTGAAAAGCGGCCTGCCGCTGGCCATCAACGGCATCCACAAGGCCTTCGGTACGCGGCAGGTGCTGCACAACATTGACCTGCGCATTCCAACCGGGCAGTTCGTTGCGGTGGTGGGCCGCAGTGGTTGCGGCAAGAGCACCTTGCTGCGCCTGCTGGCCGGGCTGGATCAGCCCAGCGGTGGCGTACTGAGCGCCGGTAATGCGGGATTGGCGGCGTCGCGCAGTGATATCCGCCTGATGTTCCAGGACTCGCGTCTGCTGCCGTGGAAGCGGGTGATCGACAACGTCGGCTTGGGCCTGACCGGCGACTGGCGGGCCAAGGCCCTGCAAGCGCTGGACGCGGTCGGCCTGGCCGATCGTGCCAATGAATGGCCGGCGGCCTTATCCGGCGGGCAAAAGCAGCGCGTAGCCTTGGCCCGCGCGCTGATTCATCAACCGCGGCTGTTGCTGCTGGATGAACCGCTGGGTGCACTGGACGCCCTGACCCGGATCGAGATGCAGCAACTGATCGAGCGTCTGTGGCAGCAACATGGTTTTACCGTGTTGCTGGTGACCCACGATGTCAGCGAGGCGGTGGCGATTGCCGACCGGGTGATCCTGATCGAAGACGGCGAAGTCGGCCTCGACCTGCAGGTCGATCTGCCACGGCCTCGTCAGCGTGGTTCGGCGCGCCTGGCCGCACTGGAAGCCGACGTGCTCAACCGGGTGCTGGCGCTGCCGCTCATCCCACCGGAACCAGAACCGCTTTCACCCTTGCCCACGCAGTTGCGCTGGGCGCTGTAACCCTAACCGTAAATTCGTACCCCCAATCCAAGGAGCAACACCATGACCATTAAAGCCATCAACGTACGCAACCAGTTCAAAGGCAACATCAAGGAAATCGTCCTCGGCGACGTGCTGTCGGAAATCGACGTGCAAACCGCTTCCGGCATCGTCACTTCGGTGATCACCACCCGTTCAGTGCGCGAACTGGACTTGAAGGTGGGCAGTGAAGTGATCGCCTTCGTCAAATCCACCGAGGTGTCGATCGCCAAGCTGTAAGTGTGTGCGACACCAACGCAAGCCCGGCATTTGCCGGGCTTTTTTCTGCGTGGAGTTTGGGCTGCGTTAGTGCGCTGAGCAGTGCTGACGACAGGTGCAAAAGCCCAACTTTGATCACTACTTGTGGGAGAGGCCATATACGCATTGCTAGAAAAATGCGCGCGGTGATTTTTGCAAGTGTCCGAATGCAGATGCTAAGGAGAACATAAAGGCAAACTTTATAATTACTAAAGTTGCGATACCAAGTTGTGAAATCTTCTCTTGCACACCATAGGTTTGGGCTGAGACTAGAGCCATTCCGATCAGGCTGAAGATAATTCCATAGAATGCACCTGCGATAGCGCCATTTCTGAGTGGAGAAAATTTAGAAATGTAACCAGTGACAAATCCGCCGACTAACCATGGAAGGTTATAGACAGCATCCAGCATGAACTCTGCGAGAGGGTTGCTTAGTGCGACTTTGATAAATTTAACAATCAGCAATGCAATTGCTGCAGCGGCTAGTCCGAGTAGTACAGGTTTACGTTCCATGTTTTTCTCTAACGTTTGGTTAAGGGGCGGGCTTTAGCCCGTCCCAGTGAGCGAGGTGAACGATTTGAACCACTAGTTAGGTTTAGCCTACACAAACCATGTGAACGCACCGACAATGCAAATGATTGGCGCGGACGCAATGACTAAAAACAGACCAAGACAACCTGACTTGGATGAAGCGTAAGAGCTTCGGCTTTCTTGTTGTTCTTTAGGCTGCTCGCGCAGCCATCCTTGGTGGCAAGATTTGCAATATAACCTATTTAAGCCTCTATTCCAGGCAAGCACTGTTCTCTCGTCGTGACTGGAGACTGACCGGCACTTTGAGCATGAGAATAGTTTATTTGCAGGCTGCTTTTTTCTACTTGACATGAAGAAGGAAATTACCAGGAAAATAGCACCAGGCACCAAAGCAGACTCTGGCTTGCCTGTTTTCACGAAAAGGCCTAATGAGATAACAAAAAGTATAACCAAAATAAAATAGGTAAAATAATCTAGCACGTCTTTTTTAACAGGCTCAGTTACTATTTTTTTAGAAGCCGCAGGCTTTGCAAGTAAAACGCCTTCAAGTAGTACATATGTTGCTTTGAGACGACCTTGAGAATCCTTTGCTATTTCAAAAACAACCGCGTCGCCAACCTCTGGTTTGCGAGTGGCTTTTTTGACGCTTGAAATATGAAAGAAAACTTGTTCGCTTTTACCGTCAGGAGTAATGAAGCCGAAGCCTTTTTCATCTTTCCATGATGTGATTTTTCCATTCATTCTTATGATGCTCTCATTTTTAATAGCGTACCTAACGTTTGGTTAAGGGGCGGGCTTTAGCCCGTCCCGAGTGAGCGAAGCGAACGGCTTGAACCACTAGTTAGGGGCATTTCAACTCCATGCCGCGCGCCAGCTCTGAATTATAACGCTCTGCGAAATTTATAGCTGCCGGCTGTAGATTAACTATTTCATCGCTGCACAAAACATCGGATGTACCAGGCATATGTTTGATTTGTGCTTTTTGATGCAGGCAAGCCATTACGCCGCTTGTAAGCCCTGGAGTGCTTACCGAGTAGCCATACACCCCATAAAATGCGGGATTGGAAAGTTTTGCTTCTTCTTTTGCTAGCTGCTCAGGATTGAGCTGAAGGAGTTCTTTGAGTTCGGCAAGGTCTTTTTCTTGTGGTGGACAATCAACTGTTTCAGTTGCAGCGCATGCAGAAAGAAGAACCATCATAGTGGTTAGTGCAATGCGTCCAAGCACAGGTAATGCTCCTAACTATAAGTAGACGACACAAGTGACTTAATGCTTTGCGCCGCTTGTATTCGATAACACTCCTTGTCCATGCGTAACTCCTTGTTTGGCTTGAGTGCCGCGCCAGAAACGCGGCATAAGGCGGGGAGGTAAAGCGACATGGCTTGTGTGCACATTACGGGCGGGGCTGCAGCATGTCCATGATCGGCTTTTGGCCTGTTGCTAGGTTCTAAGACCCTCCTTTTCAGGTTGTGCGTAGCCTTTAGGTTTTATCCCTGTTTATGCCGATTGCCGCTGGCCTGGACGATACGGGCGGCGGGCACGCGCAACTGGGTCAGGAGGTATTCGGCAAAGTCTGGCGCGTAAGGCTGACGGGCGATGGCGCCGGCCATGCACTGCAACCAGGCGGCGCTGTGGGTTTCGTCGATGGGCCATTGGGCATGGAACGCTGGGATGGCAATCGGCCCGTAGCGTTCGCTGAACAACCGCGGGCCGCCCAGCCAGCCGCTGAGAAAACAGGCCAGCTTGTCGCGTGCCAGTTGCAGGCTTTCAGGGTGCATGGCGCGGATCGCCACAGCTTCGGGCCGTTCATCCATCAGCGTGTAGAAGTCATCGACCAGGCGTTGCAGGCCGTCGATACCGCCGGCGGCCTGGTAGGACGCGTCGCCGACGCCGTAGGCAGGGGATTGGCTCATCTGCAATGCTCCGTGAAAAACCCCATTGTAACCACCACGCGCTGGGCGCCTGCCTGGGGCGGAGCGCCGCAGGGGGATTCAGCGCAGAAAAAAGCCCGCTGATCAGCGGGCTTTGGTTTTGTGATGGTTCAACTCAGTGACCGTTGGCCGCAAAGCTGGGCCGTGGTTTGAAGTACAGGGTTTCGCCACGGATCAGGCCGGCCAGGCTGGCGTGGTCGTTGACCACTTCGGCTTCGATCAGCTCGTCCTGGCCCTCGACTTTCAGGGTCACGCGGGTGATGGCGCCGAGCGGGCGGATGTCGCGTACTTGGGCTGCTAGGTGCTCGGCTTGGGTCAGGCGCGACAGGGAAATTTCGTGCGGACGGAACAAAATGTGCCCGTCATCGCCCAGGTGCAGGCGGTTGGAGTCGCCCAAGAAGTGATAAACGAAATCGCTGGCCGGTTTCTCATACACCTCAGCCGGTGTGCCGATCTGCTCGATCACGCCCTTGTTCATCACCACGATGCGGTCGGCCACTTCCATGGCTTCTTCCTGGTCGTGGGTAACGAACACCGAGGTCAGGTTGATCTCTTCGTGCAGGCGCGCCAGCCAGCGGCGCAGTTCTTTGCGCACCTTGGCATCCAGGGCGCCGAACGGCTCATCCAATAGCAGGATTTTCGGCTGCACGGCCAAGGCGCGGGCGAGGGCGATACGCTGGCGTTGGCCACCGGAGAGTTGCTCCGGGTAGCGATCGGCCAACCAGTCGAGCTGCACCATGTTCAGCAGTTCATGCACCTTGTGGGCGATTTCTTCTTCGCTGGGGCGCTGCTTTTTCGGCTTCATGCGCAGGCCGAAGGCGACGTTGTCGAACACCGTCATGTGGCGGAACAGGGCGTAGTGCTGGAACACGAAACCGACGTTGCGGTCACGCACGTCGTGGCCGGACACGTCTTCGCCATGGAACTGGATGCTGCCGGTGTCGGGGGTTTCCAGGCCGGCGATGATGCGCAGCAGGCTGGTTTTGCCGCAGCCGGACGGGCCGAGCAGGGCCACCAGTTCGCCGCTGTGTATGTCCAGGTTGATATCGTTGAGGGCACGGAAGGCGCCGAAGTTTTTGCTGATATTGCGAACTTCAATACTCATGACTTATTCCTCATCGTCTGCGGATTTCAGACGGGACAAACGGGCTTCGCTCCACTGCTTGAGCAGCAGGATGATCAGGGCCAGGGCGAGCAGCAGGCTGGCGACGCTGAAGGCGGCGACGTGGTTGTATTCGTTGTAGAGAATCTCGACGTGCAGCGGCAGGGTGTTGGTGTAGCCACGGATATGCCCGGACACCACTGACACCGCGCCAAACTCGCCCATGGCCCGGGCGGTACACAGCACCACGCCGTAGATCAGGCCCCATTTGATGTTGGGCAGGGTCACGTGCCAGAACATCTGCCAGCCGTTGGCGCCGAGCAGGCGGGCGGCTTCTTCTTCCTGGGTGCCTTGCTCCTGCATCAGCGGGATCAGCTCGCGGGCGACAAAAGGCACAGTGACGAACAGGGTGGCCAGTACGATGCCGGGCACGGCGAAGACGATCTGGATGTCGTGCTCGCTCAGCCACTCACCAAAGTAGCCTTGGGCGCCGAACAGCAGCACGTAGATCAAGCCGGCAATCACGGGCGAGACCGAGAACGGCAGGTCGATCAGGGTCACCAACAGGCTCTTGCCGCGGAACTCGAACTTGCTCACGCACCAGGCGGCCGAGACGCCGAACACCAGGTTGAGCGGCACCGAAATACCAACGGCAATCAGGGTCAGCTTGAGTGCCGAAATGGCGTCGGGTTCGAGAATCGAGGTGAAGAAGGTGCCAAACCCGAGCTTCAATGCCTCGCTCAATACCATGTACAGCGGCAGCAGCAGAAACAGCGCGAAGGCCAGCCAGGCGCTGAGGATCAGCAGCCGGCGCGCCCAGGCATTGCCGCGGCGGGCGGCATTGCGAGTGGCGGCTGCGCTAACAGTAATAGATGACATGGCAGCCTCCTTAAGGGGTTTCGATACGGCGTTGCAGCAGGTTGACCAGCAGCAACAGGACGAAGGAGACCACCAGCATCAACACGCCGATGGCGGTGGCGCCGGTGTAGTCGTACTGGTCGAGCTTGACCATGATCAGCAGCGGCAGGATCTCGGTTTTCATCGGCATATTGCCGGCGATAAAAATCACCGAACCGTACTCGCCCACGCCACGGGCAAAGGCCAGGGCAAAGCCCGTCAGCCAGGCCGGTAGCAGGGCTGGCATGAGGATGTGGCGAAACACCTGCAACGGCTTGGCGCCCAGGCACGCGGCGGCTTCCTCGACCTCGCGGGGGATGTCCGCCAGCACCGGCTGCACCGTACGGACCACGAAGGGCAGGGTGACGAAGGTCAGCGCCAGGGTGATGCCCAGTGGGCTGTAGGCGATTTTGAAACCCAGGTCGGTGGCAAATTGGCCGATCAAACCGCTGGGCGCATACAGCGCTGTCAGGGCGATACCGGCCACGGCAGTGGGCAGGGCGAAGGGCAGGTCGATCATCGCGTCGATGATCTTGCGGCCGGGGAAGGTGTAACGCACCAGCACCCAGGCCAGCAGGGTACCGATCAGGCCATTCACCAGGGCTGCGTAGAAGGCGGTGCTGAAGCTCAGTTTGAGCGCAGCCAGTACCCGCGGCGCGCTGATGATGGTGATGAATTGGCTCCAGCTGAGATCGCTGGTTTTCAGAAACATGGCACCCAGGGGGATCAGCACCAACAGGCTGAGGTACACCAGGGTGTAACCCAGCGTCAGCCCGAAGCCGGGTATGACGGGGGAAATGCGGCGAGACATGGGGTGTCCTTATTCTGGGTTGGAGCGGTAGGGCTTTTTCCATGCAGAGAAGGTGCAGCTGAAGCGTCACGAGCGCAGCGCAGACAAGGCGAAGACCGGCGAGGGCCGCGGAGTTTACGGGCTGTAAATGAGCAGGCCCGAGCCGGTCTTCAACGCAGTATGAGCAAGCGCAGTAGCTTCAATTGGCCTGGTAGATTTGGTCGAAGACGCCACCGTCGTTAAAGAACTTCGGTTGGGCGGTTTTCCAGCCGTTGAAGTCTTTGTCGATGGTCACCAGCTTCAGGCTCGGGAACTGCTTGGCGTACTCGGCGGCAACGGCTTCGTTGCGTGGGCGGTAAAAGTTCTTCGCCGCGATGCGCTGGCCTTCTTCGCTGTACAGGTACTGCAGGTAGGCTTCGGCGACCTTGCGGGTGCCTTTCTTGTCGACGTTTTTATCGACGACAGCCACCGGTGGTTCGGCCAGGATCGACAGCGACGGCGCGACGATTTCAAACTTGTCGCCGCCTTGCTCTTTGAGGGCCAGGAAGGCTTCGTTTTCCCAAGCCAGCAGCACGTCACCAATGTTGTTGTTAACGAAGGTGATGGTCGAACCGCGAGCACCGGTGTCCAGTACCGGCACGTTTTTATACAGCTGCTGCACGAACTCTTGGGCCTTGGTTTCGCTGCCGTATTTCTGCTGGGCGTAGGCCCACGCGGCGAGGAAGTTCCAGCGTGCACCGCCGGAGGTTTTCGGGTTCGGGGTGATCACTTCAACGCCCGGCTTGACCAGGTCATCCCAGTCCTTGATGCCTTCCGGGTTGCCCTTGCGCACCAGGAACACGATGGTCGAGGTGTACGGCGTGCTCGATTGCGGCAGGCGGGTTTGCCAGTCTTCCGGGATCAGCTTGCCGAGCTTGTACAGCTCGTCGATATCGCCAGCCAGGGCCAGGGTTACCACGTCAGCTTTCAAACCATCGATCACCGCACGGGCTTGTTTGCCCGAACCGCCGTGGGATTGCTGAAAGGTCACGGCTTCGTTGCCAGCGGCGGTCCAGTGTTGGTTAAACGCCTTGTTGTACTCGGTATACAGCTCACGAGTCGGGTCGTAGGACACGTTAAGCAAGGTGGTTTCGGCCAACACGGGGGTGGCGAACAGGGCGGCGGTCAGCAGGGACAGGCTTAGCTTGCGAATGGACATGTGAATCTCCTCTGCGTGCGGCATTGGCGGCACGGCTCATCTGTTTGGGGGTGTTGCTGTGGCGTAGTTGCGTTGCGGGTTAGCGACACATTCGGCGGCGACAGCGATACAGATGGGGAGTTGCGTTGAGGTGCGTGGTCATGGTCGTGCTCTTGTGGTCAGTGGCTCGGGGTCATGTCACGCCCTCTGGTGGTCCAGTCGGGCGACGGTATTGCGGTGTTTCAGGCCTGGCGGTTGTTATTGCCTTGCAGGCGGATTTTTTCTTTCCGTTCGATCTGTACGATCTGGCCGTTATGGACGGTGATTTCTACCGAGCCAAAACGCAGGTTGCGCAGGGCCGTCTGGATTTCTTGCAGGATGCTGGCTTCATCGCTGCCATCGATTTTTTGAAGAGTTGCGCTCATTTTGCTCTGCTCCTTGCGGTTGCCGCTCGGCGGGTTAGCGGCATGGGGCAGATACTAATCAGGCTTTATTATTTCTAAAAAGACTGTTTGGTAATTTTAATATAACCAAAAGATAATTTTTGATGAGTGCATAGCGGCAGCACGGACTGAAGACGGTGACCAAAGGACTGCGGACGCTTGCCGGGTGAGTGGCGCTTTCCAAATAAAAAGCCGCGCAAACCATTGAGGTGTGCGCGGTTTTTTTGTGGCCTATGCGGCGGGGTTAGGGCGCCGGGTTGGGTTGTTCGCGGTGGATGGCTTCGATGCCTTGCAGCACGGTGTCGGGTAGTTGCAGGTCGAGGCTGGCGATGTTGCTGTCGAGCTGCGCCAGGGTGGTGGCGCCGATGATGTTGCTGGTCAGGAAGTCGCGGCTGTTCACATAGGCCAGGGCCATTTGCGCCGGGTCCAGGCCGTGTTCGCGGGCCAGTTGGATATAGGCGCTGGCGGCGCGGCGGGCCTGCGGGTTGTTGTAGCGCTGGAAGCGTTCGAACAGGGTCAGGCGGCCGTCGGCCGGCTGGGCACCGTTTTCGTATTTACCTGATAGCAGGCCGAAGGCCAGGGGCGAGTAGGCCAGCAGGCCGACCTGTTCGCGGATGGCGATTTCCGCCAGGCCCACCTCGAAGCTGCGGTTGAGCAGGTTGTACGGGTTCTGGATCGACACCACCCGTGGCCAGCCATGTTTGTCGGCCAGATGCAGGAAGCGGTGCACGCCCCAGGGCGTTTCGTTGGACAGGCCGATGTGACGGATTTTGCCGCTGGCCACCAGCTCGGCGAGGGCTTCGAGGGTGTCTTCAATCGGCGTGAGGTGGGCGTCGGCGTTGTGCGTATAGCCCAGTTGGCCAAAGTAGTTGGTGTGCCGGTCCGGCCAGTGCAGCTGGTAGAGGTCGATGTAGTCGGTCTGCAGGCGTTGCAGGCTGGCGTCCACGGCGGCCACCAGGTTGGCGCGGTCGAAGTGGGCGTGACCGCCGCGAATATGGCTCATGCCGTTGCCGGGCGCGGCGGCCTTGCTGGCGATGATCCAGTCGCTGCGCCCGCCAAAGCGTTGCAGATAGTTGCCGATGATGCGTTCGGTGGCGCCGGCGGTTTCGCCCTTGGGCGGTACCGGGTACATCTCGGCGGTGTCGATAAAGTTGATGCCGGCGGCCTGGGCGCGGCGGATCTGCTCGAAGCCTTCGGCTTCGTTGTTTTGTTCGCCCCAGGTCATGCTACCCAGCGCCAGGGCGCTGACGTGCAGAGGGCTGGTGCCAAGCGGGCGGTAAAGCATGGTGAACTCCGGTGTTGGAACAATAGGGTTAGTCAGGGGATCGTCGGCTCACGCGGCGGTGAGCCGACCAGCAAGCGGATTATTCGGCCTCAAAGCGACTCAAGCGGCGGCGCAATTGGCTGTTTTCGGCGCGTAGCTGCTCCAGTTCATCCAGCAACTGCAGCGCCAGAGCAATGCCGGCCCATTCGATCTGCAGTTCGCCTTGCAGGCGCAGTGCGCGCTTGGCGATGGCCAGGGCGTTGGCGTCGAACAGCCATTGCTCCGGGCTGGCGCCGCTGGGTTCGAGGATACCGTGCTCGATGATTTCCAGCAGCGCCGCCTGGGGCAGCTCGGCGCTCTGGCAGAACTCGTGAATGTTCAGTTGCAGGATCAGGCTGCTCATCATCACTTACTCCATTCGGCACGCGGATCGAAGGCAGCCTGTTCGGCCAGTTGCGCCCACAGTGCGCGGGTCGGCTCGTCGGCCTGGGCGGGGATGACGATCTTGAACAGCGCGTACAGGTCGCCACGCTCGCCCTGCTTGTTCATCAAGCCTTTGCCCTTGATGCGTAAACGCTGACCGTTCTGGCTATTGGCCGGGATGCTCAGGTGAATCTTGCCGTCCAGGGTTGGCACGGTGACCTTGCTGCCCAGCGCCGCTTCCCAGGGCGCCAGCGGCACGGTGAGGATCAGGTTGTGTGCCTCGACATCGAACAGTGGGTGCGGTACCAGGCGAATGATCAGGTACAGATCGCCATTTGCCGCGCCGCCCAGGCCCGGTGCACCCTGACCCTTGAGGCGGATGCGCTCGCCGTCGCTGACGCCGGCGGGTATTTTCACATTCAAGGTCTTGCTGATGGGCGCCAGGGGCCGGCCGTCGGCGCTGTATTGCGGCAACTGGAAGGCAATTTTCTTGGCCTCATCCGCCAGGGTTTCTTCCAGCAGAATCGGCAATTCCATTTCCACGTCTTGTCCTCGGCGGCCACTGCTGCGGCCTGGGCCTTGGGTGCGCCCGGCGGCGCCAAACAGCGATTCAAAAAAGTCGGAATAGTCGCGGCCGCCGCCCATCTCATCGGCAAAACCGGCATTGCCACGTGGCTGCCAGCCAGGTGGCGGCTCGAACGGTCGGCCTTGCTGGGCGTATTTACGCAGCTCGTCGTACTCGGCGCGCTTCTCGGCGCTTTTCAGCACCTCGTAAGCTTCGGCGACTTCCTTGAACTGATTCTCGGCGTCTTTTTCCTTGCTGACGTCCGGGTGATATTTGCGCGCCAGCTTGCGGTAGGCGGCCTTGACCGCCTTGTCGTCAGCCCCAGGCTCAAGCCCGAGTACCTTGTAGTAATCCTTAAAGTCCATCGCACTACCCCGAGTGATTCATCCGTAACGGTCTGCGCGCCAGCCAGCGCGTGCAATGTGGCAAATATGCTGCTCTGCAGACTGATATGGACGCTACGCCGGCCTTTTGCAAGCGTGCGGGTTGGCGATCAAGTCAGTCGGTGGCTGCGGTTGATAGGGCGGCTAGGTTAAGCGCGCTAGCGCACCGACGCTGGTTTGAGCGCCTGCCATTGTGGGTCGCAGGCCGGTCGCAATGTCGCAGCAGGTCGAATACGTTCGAGGCTGTTGGTGCCGCAGGGGGCGGTACGCTAAACGCGTTTGTCTGCTCGTGAGGTTACGCAGCGGTCAGGCCTTTTCTGTTCTTGCCAGAGTGGCCGTACGCTTATGTGTGCTGGCGTACCGAACGGTCGGGCAAAAGCATTCATAGTGCTGGCAATGTGCAGCGCACCTTGCGCCTGCATCGGCACTACGGAGATTCACGCCATGCTGCAAACACTTGCGATTGTCTTGTTGATTCTCTGGGTCTTGGGCCTGGTCTCGTCTTACACCATGGGTGGTCTGATCCACATCCTGCTGGTGGTGGCGATCGTCATGATCCTGGTGCGACTGATCCAGGGTCGGCGGATCATTTAGGGATAATGTTTATGAATGGACTACGAGGCGTGGCGCTTGCGCTGATTATTGCCGGTGTACTGGGGCTGACGTACGGCGGCTTCACCTACACCAAAGAAACCCACAAAGCCGATATCGGCTCGTTGCACCTGTCGGTGGATGAAGAGCAGCGGGTCAATGTACCGATCTGGCTCGGCATCGGTGCGCTGGTATTCGGCGGCATCTTGCTGCTGGTTGGGCGCAAGAACTAAAGGGCATCGCCGCCTTGCGGCGCAGATGGCCTGATTGGCTCTGGGAGGTTTGGCCCAGGGTCAATGCTTAATGGTTTTAACCTGCTTTATTACTCAAGGATGCACCATGAAAAACTTAATGCTTGTGGCGTTCTGCCTGCTCAGCCTGACCGGTTGCGCCAGCGAATACATCATCGCCACCAACGACGGCAAGATGATCACCACCAACGAGAAGCCTGAGTTGGATGAAGAAACCGACATGCTCCACTACCAGGACGAAGAGGGTCGCGACCAGCAGATCCAGAAGTCTGAAGTGAAACAGATGATCGAACGCTAGACCGCACGGGCACGGGTATTACCCGTGCTTGAAGCAAAAAAAGACCGGACATTGTCCGGTCTTTTTTTGCCCTGAATAACTGACCGGCAGGTGAATGCTGGTCAGCCTGGGTATGCGTTGCGCTTGGGTTTTGTCGGTGCTGATTTGTCCGCGCAGTTCGCGGCTAAAGCCGCTCCTACAAGGGCGGCCAATCCATAGGCCAACCTCTATTCAGTGCTTGGCGATCAGGTTGCCGGCGTGCAGGCCACACTCCTTTTGGGTGGCTTCCTCCCACCACCAGCGGCCTTCGCGTTCGTGCTGGTTGGGCAGGACCGGACGGGTGCAGGGCTCGCAGCCGATACTGATAAAACCCTGTTCATGCAGGCTGTTGTAGGGCAGTTCGAGCATGCGGATATAGCCCCAGACTTCCTCGCTGGTCATCTGCGCCAAGGGGTTGAACTTGTACAGCGGCCGCTCCGGGGTAGAGAAGGCGCTGTCGATTTCCAACGCGGCTACCTGGCTACGGGTGCCGGGGCTCTGGTCGCGGCGCTGGCCCGTGGCCCAGGCCTTGACGGTACTGAGCTTGCGCCGCAACGGGGCGATCTTGCGCACGCCGCAGCACTCGCCATGGCCATCCTTAAGGAAGCTGTACAGGCCTTTTTCCTTGACCAGGGCTTGGACCTCGGCGGCTTCCGGGGAGAGCACTTCGATGGCAATGCCGTAGTGCTCGCGCACCTGCTCGATAAAACGGTAGGTCTGCGGGTGCAGGCGGCCGGTATCCAGGCTGAAGACCTTGACGTTCTTGTTCAGCTTCCAGGCCATGTCCACCAGCACCACGTCTTCGGCACCGCTGAAGGAAATCCACAGTTCATCGCCAAAGTGCTCGAAAGCCAGTTTAAGGATGTCTTGGGGGGATTTATTGGCGTAGCTGGCAGCCAGTTCCGCAACGTCGAAAGGGTGACTCATCAGGCGGTTTCCTAGTGGTAATGGCGCTGCGCGCTCTGTGCCGGCGATGGTAGCAAAAAGCGGTTATGCGCCTAAATAACAAAGTTCCTATATAAAGCTTCATTAAGGATATAAGCCGCGCGTTGCACCGCGCCCGATGAGCCGCTAGAGTGCCGCCTAATTTTTATCCCCCCGAGGAGTGTCCCGTGGAAATTGCCTGTCTCGACCTGGAAGGTGTGTTGGTTCCGGAAATCTGGATTGCCTTCGCGGAAAAAACCGGCATCGAAGCGCTGAAAGCCACCACTCGGGATATTCCCGACTACGACGTGCTGATGCAGCAGCGTTTGCGCATTCTCGACGAGCACGGTTTGAAGCTGGCCGATATCCAGGCCGTGATTGCCACGCTTAAGCCGTTGGATGGCGCTGTAGAGTTCGTCAACTGGCTGCGTGAGCGCTTCCAAGTGGTGATTCTGTCGGACACCTTCTACGAGTTCTCCCAGCCACTGATGCGTCAGCTGGGTTTCCCGACCTTGCTGTGCCACAAGCTGATCACCGATGAAACCGATCGCGTAGTGAGCTATCAGCTGCGCCAGAAAGACCCCAAGCGTCAGTCGGTGGTTGCTCTGAAGAGCCTTTACTACCGCGTAGTGGCCGCCGGCGACTCGTATAACGACACCACCATGCTGGCCGAGGCCCATGCCGGGATTCTGTTCCATGCCCCGGAAAACGTGATCCGCGAGTTCCCGCAGTTCCCGGCGGTGCACACCTTTGACGACCTCAAGCGTGAGTTCATCAAGGCATCCAATCGCGAGCTGAGCCTGTAAGGCAGCAGCGCTGGATAAAAAAAGGCCCGCATTTGCGGGCCTTTTTTGTGGGCGCTGTTCAGGTTCGCTGTTTACTCATGGCTACGCGTTGGTAGGCGTGGTTTAGCGGCGAATTCGCGGCTGAAGCCGCTCCTACGGCTGGGCGCTTGCGTCGCCCTGGAGATTCTCCAGGGTGTCGAGCAGCACCTTCACCTTGGTGATGGACTCCTGGTATTCGGCCTGCCACTGGGAATCGGCTACGATGCCGCCGCCGCCCCAGCAGCTGATTTGTCCGTCTTTGACTAGCAGGCTACGGATGGCAATCGAGCTGTCCATTTCGCCGCGCACGTCCAGATACATCAGCGAGCCGCAATACAAGCCACGGCGGCTCGGCTCCAGCTCGTCGATGATCTGCATGGCGCGGATCTTCGGTGCGCCGGTGATCGAGCCACCGGGAAAGCTGCCGGCGATCAGGTCCAGGGCGTCTTTGTTGACGGCCAATTCGCCGGTCACGCTGCTGACCAGGTGATGGACGTTGGGATAGCTCTCCAGGGCAAACAGCTCGGGTACCCGGACCGAGCCCGTGCGGCAGCTGCGACCGAGGTCGTTGCGCAGCAGGTCGACGATCATCAGGTTTTCAGCGCGATCCTTGGCGCTGGCCAGCAGCTCGTCGGCCATTGCCGCATCTTCAGCGGGCTCGCTATGCCGCGGCCGGGTGCCCTTAATCGGGCGGGTTTCCACCGCGCCCTGGTGCAGACGCAGAAAACGTTCGGGGGACAGGCTGAGAATGGCGCTGTCGTCACTCAGTCGCAGATAGCCGGCAAAGGGCGTTGGGCAGGCGGCGCGCAAGGCGCGGTAGGCCGCCCAGGGTTCGCCCTGGCACGGCGCACGAAAGCGCTGGGCAAAGTTCACCTGATAACAGTCACCGGCGAGGATGTAGGCTTGAATCGCTTCAATCGCCTGCTGGTAGCGCTCGCGCGAAGTGTCGGCGCTGAAGCTGGTACTGAGGCGAAACGGCTGCGGGGCAGCTGGGGCCGGCTGCTGAAGCAGGGCCAGCAAGCGTTCACGCTCTTCAGCCGGCAGCGTTGGGTGACACACCAACTGGCTGGTGCCGCGTTGATGGTCGCTGATCAAGGCCCAGGCATACAGGCCAAAGCGCGCGTCCGCCAGGCCTAGATCATCGACGGCCTGGTTCGGCATGGGTTCCAGGCGCCGGCCAAAGTCATAGGCCAGGTAACCCAGCAATCCACCGACAAACGGCAACTCGTATTCGCCCGGCAAGGTCGCCGGGCCCAGGCGCTGCAGGCTTTTGCGCAGGCGAGCGAGGAAGTCGTTGGCCGATTCGTCGGTACCCGGTGCCAGCTCTGCCAATGGCCAGGCGCTGAGAATGTCGTAGCGTCCGCGTCCAGCCCCTGGTCGCCCACTGTCGAGCAGTACGGCACCGGGGGCATGACGTAGGCAGGCAAAGTAGGCACCAGGGTCGGCGCTGTAAGGCAGTGGATGTACGGTGCTTATAGGCATGCTGGGTGATCGCGATCAGCGGGAAGAGATTGTAGTCCGGCGCAACCGTACATCCTAGAGCCTTCGCGTGGGTTTACTCGGGAGGGCTGGGCTGATTAGTATGCAGCTATCCCAGAGGCAAAGACCTCGCACAACAATGATAATTATCAAGGGATCCAGGCCATGGATAGTGTTTCGCAAGCTGCTGCCAGCAGTTTACTACGCCCCAAGCTGACGGCCCCACAAGCTGCCAGTGATTCCCTCAGTCGCCCGCAGGTGTTGGAGGCCTTGGCCGGTCATCCCAATGCGCGCCTGGTGCTGTTTTGCGCACCCGCGGGGTCTGGCAAGACCACTGCTCTGGTTGATCTGACCCTGGCGCGTCAGGCCCATGGCAGCGCCGTCGCCTGGTTTTCCCTGGCCAGCGAAGATGATGACCCCTCGCGCTTCTTTGCCCAATTGATCGAAACCCTCAGCACAGCCATACCTGGCCTTGGTCAGGACGCTCTGGGCTACCTGCAAAACACCATGCGCGTACCGGTGGCGGCGGTGATGGAGAGCCTGCTGGTCGATCTGTCCAACGTGCAGCAGCCCTTGTTGCTGGTGCTGGATGACCTGCACCTGCTACAGAATCGCGAGCTGTTCTCGGCCCTTACTCGGTTGGTCCAACTGGCCCCGGTGGGTTTTACCCTGGCCATCGGCAGTCGCTCCCAGCCCGCGCTGAACCTGGCCACGTGGCGAGCGAAAGGCCTGCTGCTGGAAATTGGCCCCGATGAGTTGCGCATGACCGAGGACGAAACCCGGGAATACCTCAATCGCCTGGGTTTGCAACTCAACGACACGGCCCTGAGCGAGCTGCATAGCCATACCGAAGGTTGGATGGTTGGCGTGCACCTGGCCAGCCTGTGGCTGCGCAACCAGACGCAGATACCCGCCCAATTGCCCGACATTGGTGCCGGCCAGGCCGCTGTGGGGGATTACTTGCTGCGCTCGGTTTTTGAACAATTGCCGCTGGATATGCAGGAAGTGTTGCTGGCGCTGGGCATTGCTCGTCAGCTCAGTGGCGAGTTGGCCAGCGCATTGACTGGTCGCACCGACGGCCAGGCGTTGCTGGAACAGTTGGAAGACATGCAACTGTTTCTCTTGCCCCTGGACCGCGAGCGGCAGTGGTATCGCTTTCATCATCTGTTTGCCGAGTTCCTCCAGGGGCGTCTGCGCGAGCGTGATCCGGAGCGCTTCAAGCAACTGCACTTCAATGCCAGCCTCTGGTTTACCAACCACCACATGCAGGACCTAGCGATTGAACATGCGTGTCTGGCCGATGACCCGGAGATGATTGCCGCTCTGGTGGACGGTTGTGGCCTTGAACTGATCAACCGCGGTCGTCTCAACCAGATATATCGCTGGCGCCAGTATGTGCCAGACGCCATTGCTGAGCGTTATCCGCTTCTGGTGTTGGCCGATGTCTGGGGCAAGGCCGCCGAACTGGCGCTGCCTGAGGCCAATCGAATGATTGATGAACTGCTGGCGCGATGGGACGGAGGCAAGAGTGAAAGCCAGCTGAATGACAATTACTTGGCCGCGCTGGCGGTCAAGGCAGTCATCGCCTTGCAGAAAGACGATCTGGATCTGTGCGTCAGCATGGCACGCAAGATCGAGCCGCAGTTGGGGCTGCACAATGCCTTTTTAGAGGTGGCGATTTTGATCATTGCCGCCTTGGCCCAGGTGGTATTGGTACAGCCTGAGCAGGCGCGGCGGCTGTTAGCCCTGGCCCATCAGCGCAACCATTTTCTCAAGGGGCGTTACCTCGATATCCAGCTGGCCAACGTGGAAATCTTCATGGCCCTGGAGCAGGGCCAGGTGCAGCGGGCGCAGCAGTTGTTCCTGCAAATGCGCGCCAAGGCCATGCCCTGGTTTGGCGAAAAGTCGCGGGCGTTGGCGCTACCGACTATCGGTGAGGCGCTGGTGGCCTACCAGCAGGGCCATGTGCAGGGTATTGAGGAAAAACTCAACTGGGCGTTGGCTACCGTGGACGTGATCAACCCCATCGATATTTATGCTCAGGGCATGCTTTGCCTGGCGCGCAGCCAACGTATGCAGGACAAACCCAAGGAAGCCTTGGCCAGTCTGGTGCTGATGCAGAATCTGGCGGCACGCAATCAGTCCTGGCGTTTTTATGCCCAGGCGGTGGGCGATGAGGTCGCGCTGATCCTGCAGGAGCCGGCAACCGATCGGATCAAGCGTGCGGATCAGCGTTTGCAAAGCGTCGATTGGAACAAGATGGCTGGCCAATATGCCAAAACGGGGTTCAATCCTGTGAGTTGGGTCCTGGGCCTGGCGCGCATTCGCTTGCAGCAGGCGCGAGGCAATTACAGTGAAGCGCTGCACGAGATTACCCAGCTGCGCGGTCAGTTACAGCCCAATTGGCATGGTCTGCAGCGCCTGCGCCTGGACCTGCTGGCTGCCTTGAGTTACCAGCGTTTAGGCTACCAGGAGCGGGCTCAGAGCTTGTTGCAGCAGTGCCTGCTGGCGGCTGAGCGGGAAGGGGTGCGCAGCCTCTTTGTAGAAGAGGGCGAGGCCATTCGGCAAATGTTGCAGCAGTTGGAAGCGGCCGAGCGCCAGCCAGCGTTGCAGGGTTTTATCCGCAGTCTGTTAAGCATCTGGCCTGGGCATAGCGTGCGCAAGGCAGCTGAAGGGCTGGAAGAGGAACTGACCGAGCGTGAACGTGAGGTCGTCTGCCTGGCTGCCAAGGGCATGTCCAATGATGAAATCGGCAAGCAGCTGTCTCTGGCCTTGGGCACCGTCAAATGGCACCTGCACAACATCTACGAGAAGCTCAAGGTGCGTAACCGCACTCAGGCTATCCGTCGCGTCCGTGAACTGAGTCTGCTTGAACCATGATCACTACTTTACCCCCGCTGTCACCGGTGCCTTTGTTGCGCACCAAGCTGTTTCCCGCCGATGCCGGTGCGCCTACGTTGTTGCCGCGCAGTGCGTTGATTGAACGCCTAATGGCGGCCCGTGCGCAGCGATTGGTGGTGCTTAGCGCGCCTGCTGGGTTTGGCAAAAGCACCGTGCTTAGCCTGCTGCGCCAGCACCTGATGCGCCAGGGTGCGCGTGTGGCCTGGCTGTCGTGTGATGAGTCGGACAGTGAGCCTGCACGTTTGATGCAGTATTTGTCCGCCGCCATTGAAGCGGTGGCGCCGACCTTCATCAGCACTCCGGCAGGCTTGGTCCCGGGGGATGTCAGCTGGCCGGTGGAAGCCTTGATTGATGCCTTTGTGGCGGATTTGAAGCGCCTGGATGGCGATATTTATTTGATGCTTGATGACTTTCATCGTATTCGTCATCTCGCATTAGGGCAGGCCGCACGCTATCTCTTGAAGTCGCTGCCGGACAACGTGCGCCTGGTCGTCAGCACCCGTTACAAACCGCGCTTTATTAGCACCGAGCAGGATGCCGATACCTGGGCATTCTGGTTGCTGGCCGAAGATCTGCGGTTGAGCCGTGAAGAAACGGCGGCTTACTTTCTGCAAATCAAAAAAATCGAACTGAGTTCGGCCGAGCTGGATTTGCTCCAGACGCGTACCGAGGGCTGGATCACGGCCTTGCATTTGGCAGCTCTGGCCTTGGCCCGGCATCCTGATCGGGCAGCCTTTCTTGCCGGCTTGTCGGGTACTGAACGCAATATCGCCGATTACCTGGCTGAGGATGTGCTTGATAGCCTGCCAGCCGAACTGCAGCTGTTTCTCGATCAGACCTCGGTGCTGGATGAGTTCTGCGCTGAGCTGTGCAACGCCTTGACCGGGCGTCGTGACGGCTTGGACATGCTCATGCGCTTGCAACGTGAACAGCTGTTTGTCATTCCGCTGGACGAGCAAGGCGAGTGGTTTCGCTATCACCACCTGTTTGCCGAGTTTCTCCAAGGTCGCTTGGCGCGGCGCGGTGATAAGGCGGCGCTGCTCAATGCGGCTGCGCGCTGGTGCGAGGCCCGTGACTTGCCCGACCGGGCGATCAAGTACGCCTTGCGTGGCCGCGATTACAGCTTCGCGGCTGAAATGCTCGAGCGTCAGGGCGCGCGCCTGATCGCCGGCAATCGCGTGTACGGCGTGCTGAGCATGCTCAATAGCGTGCCGGTTGATGTGATTCGCGAACATCCGGTGTTCCAGATTTTCTATGCCTGGCAGTTGGCATTCGAGCAGAAGTTTGCCGAGGCTGAGGCGTTGATTGAGGAGGTCAGCACACGCTTGATGCAGGGGCGCGGCAAGGCGATGCACTTTGGTCTGGCCGAGTTGCTGGTTGCGGCGCAGATCCTCAAAGCGCTGGTGCTGCTGTATCAGGATAAGTTGGAGAGCTGCCTCAAGGTCTCGCGGCAATGGTTGAGCATGGTGCCGGGTGATCAGCCGATCTTTCGCGCCAGCATGGTCTGTGTGCAGGCCGCCGCGTATGCCTTGTTGAGCGACTTTGCCGAGGCGGCCAAGGCAATTGCTGCCGCGCGCAGCTACCTGGGCGCGGCCGACAGTGAATACCTGCATGTGATGACCAGCCTGATCGAAGTGCTGATTTGCAAGGAGGCCGGTGATCTTGAACGCGGTCGCTCCATCGCGGAGGCGGCGCGGGCTCGGGTGGAGCGGGTTTTCGGGCGCCGCAGTCGAGTCGGTGGGCCGTTGGCGCTGGCTTACGGGGACTTGTTGTATGAGCAGGATCGGCATGCCGCGGTTCTCGCCGAGCTGCCCCTGGCGACCACGTGGCGCGATGTGGCAACGCCGGTTGAGCTGATCAGTCGGGGACAACTGGTGATGGCCCGTGCACGTTTTTTTGCCGGAGAGGCCGAGTCAGGCTTGGCTCAGCTCGACGAATGGCTGGCGGACTTGCAGCGTCCGGGGTACGAGCGGGTGTTTGCCTTCGCCATGAGCTGCAAGGTGCAGTTTCTGTTGTGGTTACGGCGTCCCAATGAGGCGGAAAGAGTGTGCCTGCAGTTGCAGCAGCACTTGGCGGTGTTGCCTGCCGCACGCTATCCGGATGCGCATATTGCCCTGGCTTTGGCAGAAGCCCGCTTGGCGCTGAGTGAGCGCCGTGCTGAAAAAGCCCAAGCCTGTCTTGAGGCGTGCCTGGTCAAGCCCACAGATGAGCATCAACGTGATCGGCGACTGCGGGTTTCATTGTTACTCGCGGTAGCGTATTGGCGCAAAGGTAACAGTGAAAAGGCGTTCAGCTTGTTTCATTCAACCCTGGAAGAGGCCTGGACACGCGGTTATCGGCGCCTGTTTCAGGACGATGCCCTGTGGCTGTTACCGCTCTGGGATGCCTGGGCGGCCGCTGAGCCCAAGCGGGCCAGCGCGTGGCAAGGGGTGGCCGAGGGGCTGCGCGAGCAATGTCGGCGCCTGGCCGTTGATCCTGAAACTTTCGATGAAAATCAAGATGTTAGCCATAGAGAGCGAGAGATTCTGCGGTTTGTTGCGGCCGGACTGTCTAACCGTGATATCGCTCAGGCGGTGCATTTGTCGGAGGCCACGATCAAATGGCACTTGCACAATCTATTCGCCAAGCTTGGGGTGCGCAGCCGCACCCAGGCTGTGCTCAAGGGTAAAAGCATGGGCTTGTTGAATGAGGCCTGAGGCACATGGGGGTTGTGCGGGTTTATTGCTCCATCCCTTGGATGGGCTGGCAGTTGGGTTTGCTGCCAGTAGTTTGATTACCAGGACGAGAAGCCCAGCGCTTCACGATTCCATGTCAGTCGCGACTACGGAAGCAGTGGCTGATCTGGATGTTGGCGTGAGCCGGTCCAGCTGATTGTGGCAGGCGTCGCAGTCAGTGCCCTCTGGGCAACCCACCTGTGAACATTGGAGATAACAACAATGAATTTCAAACAACTCGCTTTCGCCGCTGCTGTACTGGCTACTCCGTTCATGGCTCAGGCCGATATGACCGCTATGGACGATGGCGCCCTGTCGAGCGTAACCGGTCAGGACGGTATCAGCATTTCCGGTAACTTCTCCGGTAGCGTTGGTAACGTTAAATACACCGACAACGATGCCGCTGGTGGCAGCCTGAACCTGACCAACATTGCGTTCACTGGTTTCTCCATTGCGGACTCGAACCCGTTGAAGATTGACGTGGTCACCACCACCATCGGCTCTACTGCTACTGAGCAATTGGCCATCAGCTTGCCTGCTATGACCGGTACTGTTTCGGTTGGCGGTATCTATGTTGGCGGTACCTACGCTAACGGCGCGACCACTGGCGCTGCTAGCATTGGCTCGCTGGCTATTTCCGATATCAATATGTCCGGCACCACCATCAAAGTATGGGGTCATTGATTCTGCTCGCTTGAGCTGAATCACCAAAAGCCTTGCCGGCCTGGGTCGGCAAGGCTTTTTTCTGCCGGTGTCTGGAGTGTGTAACGCGAATGATCGAGATCCTGCTGGGTAGTCTGATCGGCCTGTTCGGTTTTACCGAGGCGGTTGACACCAAACCGGCTGCACCGGGTACGGTCAATATCACCCAGTCGTCACTGTCCAGTGGACCGTTGCGTGAGTCGGTGGTGCTGGAGCCCAAAAGCCAACTGCAGTTTCGCAATGTGATTCGCCAAGCCTACGACTACAGCTGTGGGTCGGCAGCCTTGACGACGTTGCTGGATTATTACCTGGGTCGCAACCTGCAAGAGCGCCAGGTCATGGACGGGTTGTTGCGCTTTGGTGAGGCTGACAAGATCGTTGAGCGGCGGGGGTTTTCTCTGCTGGATATGAAGCGTTTTGTCTCTGCCCTTGGCTACAAGAGTGGCGGTTTCAAGGCGGAATTCTCTGACTTGGAAGAGTTGGAGCACCCGGCGATAGTGCCGATTACCTATGCCGGATTTAAGCATTTTGTCGTACTGCGCGATGTCTATAACGATCATGTTTTTGTCGCTGACCCTTCGCTTGGCAATATCAGCTTCACCCGTACACGTTTTCAAGAAATCTGGGATCACGGCGTGGTCTTCGTGATTTTTCCCAGTGGCCAGGAGCCACAAAACGCTTTGGCTCTGCAGGACCATGACCTGAGAGTCATTGATGACAGAACAATTAGCTTGCTGGCGTTCAGAGAGTTTCCGCAGATCAGCAAATTTACCCAGAACGAGGTGCGTGAACTCGGTTCACAGGGCGATATTCGCTATATCCGTCGTAAGTAACGACCCGCCATAACAACAAGATATCGGGGATGTGTGATGGTAGTTCGGAGTAGTGCATGGTTGGCCATGCTGGCGCTATTGGTGGGCGGATTTGCCTGGGCGGATGAGCCGTCCGTCGAGCAGGCCCGTGAGGCTTTGGGCAAGAAAGATGATGATGCCGACAGCGCCAAGGCGCTTGAAGAGGTTTTCCAGGCCTCTGAGCAGAGCTATACCTTGCTGAAAAAAGGTGAGCGTACGCTGACCTATGGCTTTGACTATTCCCTGGTACGTGATGTTGCGATCGAGACCTTCCGCACCGGCAACAATATCTACAGCGTGGTGGGGCAAAGTGAAGCGCAGCATACGTTCACTAACTCGTTCACCTTCGACTATGGCGTCTGGGACAACCTGACGTTCAGCATCCGGCTGCCACTGGTGGCTGTCTATGACACCGAGCGTAACCTTGATGCCTATAGCCTTGGCGATGTATCCACCAGCCTGCGTTGGCAGCCGTGGTCATCAACCCGTGGCAAACCGGTTACTACGCTATATGCAACCTTGGGTTTGCCCACTGGGCAAAGTCCGTATGACGTCAACGAAGGCAGTGGGCTGTCCACCGGCAGTGGTTATTACAGCATTGGTGGCGGGGCCAACGTTTCCTATGTGATTGACCCTGTGGTGCTGTTCGGCTCCCTTGGCTACACCTACAACCTGCCTGTTGATGATGTTGATCAGGTTCGTGGCGGACGTTTGTTGACTAAGGTCGAACCTGGTTCGACCCTTTCCTACAACATGGGCTTTGCCTATGCGCTGTCGTATGACGTGTCGTTATCCACGTCCTATCAAATGGCTTACACCCTCAAGCCGACTTACACCTTTAGCGATGCTGAGGTTAAGGGCACTGAGCAGACCAGTGCGTTGATGAACTTCTCGCTGGGCTTAAGAACTTCGCCGGATTACATCGTCAATATCAATGCCGGTTTCGGCATGACGGAAGACTCGCCGGATGTGCTCTTGGGGCTGTCTATGCCCCTGGATATCAAAGGCCTCAAGGCCCCTTAAGCGGCGAGCGAGAACCTCATGAACATGCGATTTTCGCTGCTTGCGCGGGCGATTGCCGGGGCGACTGTGCTCTTGAGCAGCGCAGCCCAGGCGCAGTTGGCGCAAAACCTGACGATTGGTAACCCCAAGGCCATGGCCATGGGCAACGCCATTACGGCCGATTCCAGTGGCATCGATGCGGTGCATTACAACCCCGCTGCCCTGACTAAACTCAAGGGACGCAAGACCACGATGAAGTTCATCACCGGGGTGATGGATATTCGTGCGGAGTTCGATGCCCCGGCAGATTACGGCAGCAAGTTTCTCGGTCTGAAAAATGATCCAGTGGCCAACTCGTCCAGTCGTACGATTTCCCCTGCGGTGTATCTGCCAGGGCTTGGCGGGGCCACTGAGCTGCCTTTGCTGTTTATGCCATTGGCCGGGTTGTCGATTAATCCGCCCGGTTCGAAGCTGACCTTTGCCACCAACGTCTACACCCCGCAAGCCTTGGGTTTTACCCGCGACGACAATGACCCCGCGGTCTATCAGGGCAAGGAAGTGGTGATGCAGCGGCTGACCTATTTTTCGCCGTCAGTGGGCTACCAGATGAATGATGAGTTGGCGATTGGTCTGGCAGTCAACTTTTCTCATCAAGCGTTGGCGCTCAACCAGGATTTTCGCGCTCCGAACCTACTCACAGGCTTTACCAAGGTTGCTCAAGATGCGCTTTGTACCGTGCAGGGCAACCCATTCGAGGTGCTGATCAATATTTGCGGCGGCGAGTTTGGCCCTTTTACTAATTTGGCCAACCTCGATGTGGACATGCAGCAGTCACTGTCGCCGAACTGGAACTTGGGCGTGCTTTGGGAACCGACCGACTGGTTTGCCTGGGGCGCGGTCTACCAGAGCGAAGCCAAGATGCACATGCAGGGTAAGTTCACGGTGGATTACACCGAAAACTGGCAGGGCTTCTGGAAAGGCCTGGATAGCTCGCTGTTTGGTGCCATCTTCAACAGTATTACCCCTGACGGCACCGTCGACGAAGAGCGTGGCAACGTGTCGATGGACCTGACCTATCCGCAGCATTTCGCCACCGGTATCAAGCTCAAGCCTGCCAGCCAGTGGCAGTTCAATTTCGATGTGAAATGGACAGACTATGCGGCGTGGGAAAACTTCGAGCTGAAGTTCGACCGTGAACTGGACATGCTTAAAATCGCGCGGATTTTCTCTCCGCAGAGCGCCACGGCCACCTCAATCATCCTGGATCGCGGATACGAGTCAGTGTGGAGCTGGGCGCTAGGCATGCAGTACGATGTCAATGAGCGTCTGAGCTTGCGTGCTGGTTACGAGCCGCGGCCTTCAGCCATTCCGGGCAACAAGGCTGACGCCTTGGTACCTTTGGGTGATGCGGACCTGTATGGTCTCGGCGTGGGGTATCGCTGGGATCAGGACACGGTCATCGATCTCGGTTTTAACTACTTGGTGTCAAAGCAGAGCATTCCGGCGGGTACCAGCTGCAACGTCAACTGTTCGGGGATCGACAGTGTGGTGTACAACCCTTATGCCGACTTGAACGTTGAAACCACCGTCAAGGCGTATGTGATGGCTCTTACGTACACCACGAGTTTTTAGCCCTATGTCCAAGCTGTGGATTGCGCTGACTTTGCTGGTTGCTCTAGACGTGCACGCCAGCAATGGTCGTTACCTAACCTGGGTGGATGACCACGGGCGTGTGCACAACACTTTTGTCGACAGCCGCTATGGCTCTCAACAGCGGGCGGCGACACAGCGCATCAATCAGGCTGATCAGGAGCGCATGGCCGATGGTGCGCGCAGCACCTGGCCGGGGTCGCAGAGCGGGGCGGAAAGCAAGCGCCGTTACTTTACCTGGGTCGATGCCACGGGCAATTTGCAGAGCAGCTTTTATGCCGGTGCCCAGCAAGTTGACGGTCAGCAAGGGTTGACCCTGCCCAACGGCCAGCATTCCAGCGATTACATTGACGCCGAGGCTTTTGAAGGCAAAGGCTTTGTGCGCAGCGAGAACGGCAATCCCTATTACACGTGGGTGGATGAAAACGGGCGCATGCACAACTCGCCAGTGACACCCGAGCAGCGGGCGGCAGGTATGCGCAGTGGCGCAGAGGCCAGCCGGGAGATTCAATACAGCGAGGGCCGGCAGGTGCTGTTCAGCAAGCGACCCGCCGAATTGCCGGGGCTGGATGGTCAGCCCAATGAGGCGATGAAGTCCTTGCTGGAAGGCAGTCAGGAGAAAGCCGAGGGCTTGTATCAAGGCTTGCAGGACCAGTGCTGCGGTCATCTGGCGGAAGGTGCTTTTACCGAGCTGTCGGCGGACGAGCCGCGTTATCAGGAGCTCAACGGTTTCTCCCCGAGTTTCGATTTTCCCATGGGCCGCAGTTATTACGCCGCTCTGAAACTGCCGACGTCGCAACACGCTTATGGTCTGCGGGTGCGCAGCTTTGCCAACAAGCAGGTGGTGTACCCTTCGTTGCTGTTTCTCGATGAGCGTAAACAGCCAACCCGGCTGGTCAGTGATGCGGTGTACCAATTGCACGGCGAAACCTGGTATCGCTACGCCTTTATCGAGGGCACGGTGCCCGTCAATGCCCGCCAGGGTGAGCGCTATGTGTTGCTGTTGACCACCGACGAAGACCGCAAGGTGCAAACCCTGGACAACAAGCCGTTCAAACGGCCGCTGCAGGCGTTGCCGGTGAATGAATCAGGCATGCAGGTGCATCAGCATGCTGAAGTCGGCGCGTTCGAGGTGGCCATCGTGCGCTGATCAGTGTGTTTTTCCGCCGACAAAAAAGCCCAGCACTGAGCTGGGCTTTTTTGTGGTTGTTGGCTTATCAGATTTCAGCAGGCTGCACGTGACCGAACAGCTCCTGGGCAAAGCGCACGCGCTCTTCCGGGGTCTCGGTAATGCCTTTTTTCTTTAGGTCGGCCAGGCGTGCTTCAACCGCATGGGCGCGATGGGTCAGGCCGCAGTCGTTGGCGATCTGGATGTTGAGGCCGGGGCGGGCGTTGAGTTCGAGAATCAGCGGGCCCTTGTCTACGTCCAGCACCATGTCGACACCGATATAGCCCAGTCCACAGAGCTCATAGCAACCGGCGGCCAGTTTCATAAAGCCGTCCCAGTCCGGCAGTTGTACGCCGTCCACTGCATTGGTGGTATCCGGGTGTTTGCTGATCTTGTTGTTCAGCCAGGTGCCGCGCAAGGTCAAGCCGGTGGCCAGGTCGACACCGACGCCGATAGCGCCCTGGTGCAGGTTGGCCTTGCCGCCGGACTGACGGGTTGGCAGGCGCAGCATGGCCATCACCGGGTAACCCATTAGCACGATAATGCGGATGTCAGGCACGCCTTCGTAGCTGATGCTTTTGAAGATCGGGTCCGGGGTAACGCGGTATTCGATCAGCGCACGGTCACGGTGGCCACCGAGGGAGTAGAGGCCAGTGAGAATGCTGGAGATCTGATACTCGATCTCCTCATGGCTGACGATCTTGCCGGAGACCGTGCGATAACGGCCCTCGAAACGGTCGGCAATCACCAGGATGCCGTCACCCCCAGCACCCTGGGCCGGCTTTATAACGAAGTCGGTACGCCCGCCGATAATCTCGTCGAGCTTCTCGATTTCCTTCTCGGTGGAAATGATCCCGTACATTTCCGGCACATTGATGCCCGCTTCGATCGCGCGCATCTTGGTGATGATCTTGTCATCCACAATCGGGTACAGGCTGCGCTTGTTGTACTTGAGTACGTAGTCAGCGTTACGCCGGTTGATGCCCATGATGCCGCGGGCTTCCAGGGCTTTCCATCTCTTCCACAGACCGATCATGGCTCAATCCTTCAGGAAGGCTTTGAAGCGAAAGAGTTCGGTCAGGCGGTAGCCGCGATAGCGACCCATCGCCAGCATGAAACCCACCAGAATCAACAGCACAGCCGGGAAGGTGAAGACGAAATACGTCAGCTCCGGAATGTTCATCAGCAGGTAGGCGAGGGACGCCGCTACCAAGGTGCCAGCGGCAACCTTGAAGGCATGGCCGCCGCCGCGCTCTTCCCAAGTGATCGACAGGCGTTCGATGGTCATGGTCAGAATCACCATCGGGAACAGCGACACCGACAGACCGCGCTCCAGGCCGAGCTTATGACTGAACAGGCTAATGACGGCGATGAGGATGACCACAAAGGTCAACACCACCGATAGCCGCGGCAGCATCTGTAGTTTCAGGTGCTCAAGATAGGAACGCAGTGACAGACCGAGGGCTGTGATCACGGTAAACAGCATGATGCCGAAACCCAGCTGGGTTTCGCGGAAGGCCAGGGCGATCAGCACCGGGGTAAATGTACCCAGGGTCTGCAGGCCGCCGAGGTTGCGCAGAATCAGGATCACCAGTACGCCAATCGGCAGCATGATGAGGATCTGATAGGTCTGCTGGGTTTGCAGTGGCAGGCCGTACAGCGAGTATTCAAGGAAGTTAACGTCGGTGTTCTCGTCGGTCAGCTTGGCCAGGTGAATGGCGTTCATCTCGCTGTTGTCGAGGCTGAAGGTCACCTTGGCTTTCTTGCCGCCTTCGACATTGATCAGGTTGTCGTCACCGGTCCACCACACCAGGCGGTCGCTCGGCAGGCCTTGCTCGCCGCTTTCCGGGTTGAAGTACAGCCAGTTGTTGCCGTTGAAGCTGCGCAGCCACAGCTCAGGAGTTTGTGGCTGATCTGCAACCAAGCGAATGGTGTGCACGCGCTCCATGGGTACGTGGGCAATGGACAGCAGCAGCTCGATTACGCGGGCTTTATTGGTCACCGACGAGTCACCAGCGAACAGCAGTTTGACGTTGTCGTCGTTCGTGTTGTTGACCCGCTTGACGGTTTCGCTGATGAAGGTCTCTACGTCGGCCGAGTGTTGGCGAATCGGCGCCAGCAGGGCTTCGGCAGCGATCTTCTCGGCGCCTTCCACGGCGATACTTTCGCGGAAAATCGGGCCTTTGGCCTTGGGCTTCTCATCGCTGTAGCGCTTGGTGAGTACCAGGCGATAGTAGAGCGTCTGATTGCCGCTGGCGCGCCGCGCTGACCAGGTCACCTTACGGTTGCCGTCGTTGCGATTGATGCTCACCCCATAGTTATTGGAGATAAAGCTTTCATTCAGGCTGACGTAGTCCTGATTCAGCGGCGGCACGAACATCTGCACCTTGACCGGGTCGCGGGAGCTGGCCTGGAACTCGACCTTGGCGTCGACGTTCCACAGGTAGTCGGTTTCATCCGTGGTCATGGGGATGCCCAGGATGAAAATCTGATAGGCCGTGACCAGAATGCCCAGGCTCACCAATAGGGCGATGAGGACTTTCAGATGCAGGTTAAGAGCGCGCATGTGGATTACTCGGCAGAGTGTGCGTCAGGGGCGCAGGCAGGTTTTCCTGCTGCGTATTTAAGGTTTGGGTCAATCAGGGCGTTGAAGCGTTTCAAGGCTTCCGAGCCAATCAGCAAGGGGTATTGGAAGGCGCTGCGGTCGGTCAGGTTGACCTCGATGCTGCGCACGGTCTTACCCATGCAGATGGCCAGTTCAATCACCGGTCGTGCGGTATAGGTCTTGCCTTCGTCGGGGTCAACATCTCCGGCGCGGCGTTTGATCTTGCTGATACGTGCCAGGGGCCGCTCAATCGGGTGCTCGTGGGCGTCGTCGATGGCCAGGTAGAAACGTACCCAGGTCTCGCCGTCGCGCTTAAAACGGGTGATGTCGCGGGCGCTGAGCGATGCTGTCTTGGCCCCGGTATCGAGTTTGGCGGCCACTTCGAGGTTGAGTCCCGCCAGTTGCGCGTACTCATTGAGGCCAAACACCGGCTTTTCTGCGGCGAGGCTTACGCTGGGTAGCAGGGCCAGGCAAGAGAGTAGGGCAAAGGGCTTGTTTGTCATAAGTCCAAAAGCAATAGCGGTGGTTGGGTAAAGAGGGCGGCGGAGAGGCGAGTAGCCGTCAATCAACCAGCCTTGGAATTCTAGCAGGCTTGTCAAAGACGCCAGGGTGAAAGCTAGGTTGAGCATTCTAACATGGGCTTTTTCAGTGGGGACATAAGGTTATAAGCGTTTGTGCAAGTATCCGCTGAAGCTTTGTGGCTATTATTTACTGGCGAATTGTCGACAGTTACTGTCGATTGTTTGACATTGCTGCAGTTAAAAGCTTATTTTTGCCTCACTATTTTCTGATGTGTCGACAATATGACCAATGTCAGTGGCCTCACCAGTCTCCAGTCAGACGATACGGAAACCCTGTCCGAACACGTGTTCCGGCGCATTCAGGCTGCCATCGTCAAGGGTGAGATCGCCCCAGGCAGCAAGATCTCTGAGCCCGAGTTGGCGCGGGTTTACGGCATCAGCCGTGGCCCTCTGCGCGAAGCGATCCACCGCCTGGAAGGGCAGAAGCTGCTTGTGCGCATCCCCCATGTGGGCGCACGGGTGGTGTCCCTTAGTCATGCCGAGTTGATTGAACTGTACGAAATCCGCGAATCGCTGGAGGGCATGGCCTGTCGTCTAGCGGCCGAGCGCATGAGTGCGGCGGAGATCGATGAGTTACGCCGGGTGCTGGATACCCACGAGCAGGATGCCGCCTTCAAGGCTGGCGTGGGCTATTACCAGCAAGAAGGCGATTTCGATTTTCACTACCGCATCATTCAGGGCAGCGGCAATCGCACCCTTAGCCAGATGCTGTGCGGCGAGCTGTATCAACTGGTGCGCATGTACCGCATCCAGTTTTCCGCGACGCCCAACCGGCCGCGCCAGGCCTTTGCCGAGCACCACCGAATTCTCGATGCCATTGCTGACCGTGACGGTGAGCTGGCCGAGTTGCTAATGCGCCGTCACATCGGCGCATCCAAGCGCAATATTGAGCGCCACTATCTGGGCGCTGCAGACAAGACCACTAAATCAGGAGCTGAGTCATGAGTTCAGTCAAGAGCACGCCAGGTCAACGTTTTCGCGACGCGGTTGCGGCCGAGCATCCATTGCAGGTAGTCGGCGCGATCAACGCAAACCACGCCTTGCTGGCACAGCGTGCCGGCTTCAAGGCTATTTATCTCTCGGGTGGTGGTGTTGCTGCGGGCTCTCTGGGCCTGCCTGACCTGGGTATTACGGGTCTGGATGATGTACTCACCGACGTGCGGCGGATCACCGACGTCTGCGACCTGCCTTTGCTGGTGGACGTGGATACCGGCTTCGGCTCCTCGGCGTTCAACGTCGCCCGTACCGTCAAGTCAATGATCAAGTTTGGCGCTGCCGCTATCCATATCGAAGACCAGGTCGGCGCCAAGCGCTGCGGTCATCGCCCTAATAAAGAGATCGTGACCCAGCAGGAAATGGTTGACCGCATCAAGGCCGCCGTCGATGCCCGCACCGATGACAGCTTCGTGATCATGGCGCGTACCGATGCGTTGGCCGTTGAAGGTCTCAACTCGGCGCTGGACCGTGCTGCCGCCTGCATCGAAGCCGGCGCCGACATGATCTTCCCGGAAGCTATCACCGAACTGGCCATGTACAAGACCTTCGCCGACCGCATTAAGGCGCCGATTCTGGCCAACATCACCGAGTTTGGCGCCACGCCGCTGTACACCACCGAAGAGCTGGCCAGCGTAGACGTATCCCTGGTGCTCTACCCGCTGTCGGCCTTCCGCGCCATGAACAAGGCTGCCGAGAATGTCTACACCGCCTTGCGTCGTGACGGCACCCAAAAGAATGTGATCGATACCATGCAGACCCGCATGGAACTCTACGAGCGCATCAACTACCACGCCTTCGAACAGCACCTCGACGCGTTGTTTGCCGCCAAGAAATAACCGGATCGCGGGTCGCGAAGACCCGCGTAAAAACAAGAAGCATCCCACCGGATTGGATGAGGAGAACCCCCTGATGAGCGCTAGCACCGAAACCACCCCTGGCTTCAAGCCAAAGAAGTCTGTGGCCCTGAGTGGTACAGCTGCCGGCAATACCGCGCTGTGCACTGTTGGCCGCAGCGGTAACGACCTGCATTACCGTGGCTATGACATTCTGGATGTCGCCACCACCTGTGAGTTTGAAGAAATTGCCCACCTGCTGGTGCATGGCAAGTTTCCCAATGTTGCAGAGCTGGCCGGCTACAAGGCCAAGCTGAAAGCGTTGCGCGGCCTGCCGGCAGCACTGAAAACGGCGCTGGAGCAACTGCCGCCATCTGCTCATCCGATGGACGTGATGCGTACCGGCGTTTCTGTATTGGGTTGCCTGTCGCCGGAGAAGGACGACCACAATCACCCAGGCGCCCGCGACATCGCTGACAAGCTGATGGCTTCGCTGGGTTCGGTGTTGCTGTACTGGTATCACTTCAGCCACAACGGCAAGCGCATCGACGTTGAAACCGACGATGATTCCATTGGCGGCCACTTCCTGCACCTGCTCCATGGTGAGGCGCCACGGGAGAGCTGGGTGCGTGCCATGCACGTGTCGCTGATTTTGTATGCCGAGCATGAGTTCAACGCCTCGACCTTTACCTCGCGGGTTGTGGCGGGCACGGGCTCTGACATGTTTTCCGCGATCTGTGGTGGCATCGGCGCGCTGCGCGGGCCTAAGCACGGCGGGGCCAATGAAGTGGCCTTCGAGATCCAGAAGCGCTACGACAGCCCGGATGAAGCTGAGGCCGACATCCGTGCCCGTGTTGAGAAGAAAGAAGTAGTGATTGGCTTTGGCCACCCGGTGTACACCGTGGCCGACCCGCGCAACAAGGTGATCAAAGAGGTGGCGCGTCAGCTGAGTGCCGAACAGGGCAACAGCAAGATGTTCGACATCGCCGAGCGCCTGGAAAGCGTGATGTGGGATGCTAAGAAGATGTTCCCCAACCTCGATTGGTTCAGTGCGGTCAGCTACCACATGATGGGTGTGCCGACGGCCATGTTCACGCCGTTGTTCGTGATTGCCCGGACTTCGGGCTGGTCTTCCCACGTTATCGAACAGCGTATCGACGGCAAGATCATCCGCCCAAGTGCCAACTACGTTGGCCCGGAAGACCTGACCTTTGTATCGCTCAAGGACCGCCCATGAACAGCCAATTTCGTAAGTCTCTAACTGGCACTGCGCTGGACTATTTCGATACCCGCGAGGCGGTGGACGCCATCGCGCCGGGTGCCTACGCCAAGCTGCCGTACACCTCCCGCGTACTGGCGGAAAACCTCGTGCGTCGCTGTGATCCGGCCACTTTGCAGGCTTCGCTGAGCCAGTTAATCGAGCGCAAGCGCGACCTCGACTTCCCCTGGTTCCCGGCCCGCGTGGTTTGCCACGACATTCTCGGTCAAACCGCACTGGTCGATTTGGCCGGTTTGCGTGATGCCATCGCTGATCAGGGTGGTGACCCGGCCCAGGTCAATCCGGTGGTGCCGGTTCAGTTGATCGTCGACCACTCGCTGGCTGTCGAGTGCGGTGGTTTCGATCCGCAGGCATTCGAGAAGAACCGCGCCATTGAAGACCGTCGCAACGAAGACCGTTTCCACTTCATCAACTGGACCAAGCAGGCGTTCAAGAACGTCGACGTGATCCCGCCTGGCAACGGCATCATGCACCAGATCAACCTGGAGAAAATGTCTCCGGTGATCCAGGCGCGCGACGGCGTAGCCTTCCCGGACACCTGCGTGGGTACCGACAGTCACACCCCGCACGTTGATGCCTTGGGCGTGATCGCCATCGGCGTAGGCGGCCTTGAAGCCGAGAACGTCATGCTTGGTCGCGCCTCCTGGATGCGCCTGCCCGACATCATCGGCGTCGAGCTGAGTGGCAAGGCCGGTCCAGGTATCACCGCCACTGACGTGGTGCTGTCGCTGACCGAGTTCCTGCGTCAGCAGAAGGTGGTTGGTGCTTACCTCGAGTTCTTCGGCGCCGGTGCCGCCAGTTTGGGCCTGGGCGACCGCGCGACCATCTCCAACATGGCGCCGGAATACGGTGCGACAGCGGCAATGTTTGCCATCGACCAGCAGACCATTGATTACCTCAAACTCACCGGTCGTGACGACGAACAGGTCAAACTGGTCGAGCTGTACGCCAAGACCACGGGTCTGTGGGCTGACAGCCTGGTGGAGGCCGAATATGAGCGCGTGCTCAGCTTCGACCTGTCCACCGTGGTGCGCACCCTGGCCGGGCCGAGCAATCCGCATCGCCGTCTGCCGGTCGCTGACCTGGCGGCCCGCGGCATTGCTGTCGACCTGGACAAGGCTCGCGCCGAAGAGGCCCAGGGGCTGATGCCCGATGGCGCGGTGATCATCGCGGCCATCACCAGCTGCACCAACACCAGTAACCCGCGCAACGTGATTGCCGCAGGCTTACTGGCGCGCAACGCCAATAAGCTCGGTCTGACCCGCAAACCGTGGGTGAAATCGTCCCTGGCGCCTGGCTCGAAGACGGTGTCCATGTACCTCGACGAGGCAGGCCTGACCAAGGAGCTGGAAGCCCTCGGTTTCGGCGTGGTGGCCTTCGCTTGCACCACCTGCAACGGCATGTCCGGCGCATTGGACCCGGCGATCCAGCAAGAGATCATCGATCGTGATCTATACGCCACTGCCGTGTTGTCGGGTAACCGCAACTTCGACGGGCGCATTCATCCGTACGCCAAGCAGGCGTTCCTGGCATCGCCGCCACTGGTCGTGGCATACGCGATTGCCGGCACCATGCGTTTTGACATCGAGAAAGATGTGCTGGCCGTGGTCGATGGCAAAGAAATTCGCCTGAAGGACATCTGGCCGACCGATGAAGAGATCGATGCCGTGGTCAAGGCGGCGGTCAAGCCGGAGCAGTTCCGCAAGGTCTACATCCCGATGTTCGCCATCCAGGAAGACAGCGCCAGCAAGGTCAGCCCGCTGTATGACTGGCGGCCGATGTCTACGTATATTCGCCGTCCGCCGTACTGGGAAGGCGCGCTGGCTGGCGAACGCACGCTCAAAGGCATGCGCCCGCTGGCGGTGTTGCCGGACAACATCACCACCGATCACTTGTCGCCGTCCAACGCCATCATGTTGAACAGCGCCGCCGGTGAGTACTTGCACAAAATGGGTTTGCCGGAAGAGGACTTCAACTCCTACGCCACCCACCGCGGCGACCACCTGACCACCCAGCGCGCCACGTTCGCCAACCCGCAACTGGTCAACGAAATGGCCGTGGTTGATGGTCAGGTGAAGAAAGGCTCACTGACCCGCATCGAGCCGGAAGGCAAGGTGACGCGCATGTGGGAAGCCATCGAAACCTACATGGAGCGTAAGCAGCCACTGATCATCGTCGCCGGTGCCGACTACGGTCAGGGCTCGTCCCGCGACTGGGCAGCCAAGGGCGTGCGCCTGGCGGGTGTGGAAGTGATTGCGGCCGAGGGTTTCGAACGCATTCACCGCACCAACCTGATCGGCATGGGCGTACTGCCGCTGGAGTTCAAGCCGGGCACTACCCGCCTGACGCTGGGCATCGACGGCACCGAAACCTATGACGTGATCGGCGAACGCAAGCCGCGTAACGATCTGACTCTGGTTATTCGCCGCAAGAATGGTGAAGTGGTCGAGGTGCCGATGACCTGCCGCCTGGACAGCGACGAGGAAGTCTCGGTGTACGAGGCGGGCGGCGTGCTGCAGCGCTTCGCTCAAGACTTCCTGGAGTCGACCGCCAATTGAGGCCGTAGGATGGGTTGAGCGCAGCGATACCCATGCGGTGCATTGAGTCTGTAGCCCGGATGCCATCCGGGCTACTTTTATCCCTTAGCCAGGACACCATCATGGCTCAGCAACCCCAGATCAAAATTCCCGCTACCTATATCCGTGGCGGTACTAGCAAGGGTGTGTTCTTCCGTCTGCAGGACCTACCCGAGCGCTGCCAGGTGCCAGGCGCTGCGCGTGACCAGTTGTTTATGCGGGTGATCGGCAGCCCAGATCCCTATGCCGCCCATATCGACGGCATGGGCTGCGCGACATCGAGCACCAGCAAGTGCGTAATTCTGGCCAAAAGCGCCGTGCCCGAGCATGACGTGGACTATCTGTATGGCCAGGTGTCGATTGATTCGGCCTTCGTCGACTGGTCCGGCAACTGCGGCAACCTGTCGACCGCTGCCGGTGCCTTTGCGATCCATGCTGGTCTGGTTGATCCAGCCCGCATTCCGCAGAACGGCACCTGCGTGGTGCGCATCTGGCAGGCCAATATCCAGAAAACCATCATCGCCCATGTGCCCGTGACCGATGGTCATGTGCAGGAAACCGGCGATTTCGAGCTGGACGGGGTGACCTTTCCTGCTGCCGAGATCGTGCTGGAGTTCCTCGATCCTTCCGATGATGGGGAGGAGGGTGGCTCTATGTTCCCCACCGGCAATCTGGTCGACGACCTTGAGGTGCCCGGCATCGGCACGCTTAAGGCCACCATGATCTCGGCCGGCATTCCCACCGTGTTCGTCAATGCCGAAGACATTGGCTACACCGGCACCGAACTGCGCGAGGCGATCAACACGGATCCCCAGGCGCTGGCAAGATTCGAGCAGATCCGCATTGCCGGAGCCCTGCGCATGGGGCTGATCAAGACGCCGGAAGAGGCGGCCAAACGTCAGCACACGCCCAAGATCGCCTTCGTCGCCAAACCGAAGGACTACGCGGCCTCCAGTGGTAAGACTATCGCCGCCAGCGAGATCGATTTGCTGGTTCGGGCTTTGTCGATGGGCAAGCTGCACCACGCCATGATGGGCACCTGTGCCGTGGCCATTGGTACGGCCGCCGCGGTGCCCGGCACCTTGGTGAACCTCGCCGCAGGTGGCGGTGCGCGTACAGCGGTACGCTTTGGGCATCCGTCCGGCACCTTGCGGGTCGGCGCCGAAGCCGTCCAAGTCAATGGCGAGTGGACCGTGACCAAGGCGATCATGAGCCGCAGTGCGCGGGTGCTGATGGAAGGCTGGGTGCGGGTGCCGGGCGACAGCTTCTGAGCTGCACGATGACCTGAGTGCAAGCACCAGGCGTAGGTGTGTGCCCCACAGGGAGGTGGGACATGCAGCCAATCGCCGGTTGCGCCTGTGTGGCGATGCGAATGCGGGTGAGCGGGTTGAGTCGCTTCGCCTGAATCGCCAGCATGCTGGCTCCAGTAAGGGCTTGCGCACGCCCCCTCGGCGCGCATTTTCTTCCCGCAAAGCCGTTATGCCTACGCCTGAAATGGTTAAACTTGGCGCCTGACTCAACCCATGGAGCGTCACATGAGTAACACCCACCCGTTGGCCGGTAGCCAGGTTTTGCCCGAAATGCTGGTCAATGTGCCGCTGCTGGTCAGCGCCTATTACACCGGCCAGCCGGACCCGAGCATCAGCACCCAACGCGTGGCGTTCGGCACCTCGGGCCATCGGGGCTGCTCCTTTGACCTGAGCTTCAACGAGTGGCACGTGCTGGCTATCAGCCAGGCGATTTGCGAATACCGCCACGCCCAAGGCATCAACGGTCCGCTGTTTCTCGGTATCGACACCCATGCGCTGTCCACGCCGGCCAGTGCCAGCGCTCTGGAAGTGCTGGCGGCCAATGGCGTCGACGTGATGCTGGCGGCCGATGACGAGTACACCCCGACCCCGGCGATTTCCCACGCCATCCTCTGCTACAACCGTGGTCGTACACGCGGCCTGGCCGACGGTATCGTCATTACGCCGTCGCACAACCCGCCGGAAAGCGGTGGCTTCAAGTACAACCCCACCAATGGCGGCCCGGCCGACAGCGACATCACTCGCTGGATCGAAAACCGTGCAAATGAGCTGCTGGCTGCCGGCCTGCAGGGCGTCAAGCGCATTGGTTATGCCCAAGCCCTCAAGGCCAGCACCACCCATCGGCATGACTACCTGAACAGCTACGTGGCTGATCTGGGCAGCGTCATAGACATGCAGGCCATTGCCGATTCCGGCCTGCGCCTGGGCGTCGACCCGCTGGGTGGCGCCGGGGTCAACTATTGGTCGGCGATTGCCGAGCACTACAAGCTGAATCTGGATGTGGTGAACAAACAGGTCGATCCGACCTTTCGCTTTATGAGCCTGGACTGGGATGGCCGGGTGCGTATGGATCCGTCATCGGCCTACGCCATGCGCGGCCTGATTGCCCTGAAAGACCGTTATCAGGTGGCCTTTGCCTGCGACCCGGATCACGACCGCCATGGCATCGTCACCCCGAGCGTGGGCCTGATGCAGCCGAATAATTACCTGGCGGTGGCCATCGATTATCTGTACCAGAACCGCCCGCAGTGGCGCAGCGACGCGGCTGTTGGCAAGACCGTGGTGAGCAGCGGCCTGATTGATCGGGTCAGTCACAAGCTTGGCCGGCGTTTGTATGAAGTGCCGGTGGGCTTCAAGTATTTCGCCGCCGGCTTGTTTGACGGCTCCTTGGGTTTCGGCGGCGAAGAAAGCGCCGGCGCCTCCTTTCTACGCCGTGACGGTTCGGTGTGGAGCACGGACAAGGACGGTTTGATTCCGGCCCTGCTGGCTGCCGAGATGACCGCCCGCAGCGGTCGTGACCCTGGCGAGCGCTATCAGGCACTGGTGCAGGAATTGGGCGAGCCGGTGGCTACCCGCATCGACGCGGCCGCTACGCCTGAGCAGAAAAAGCAGTTGAGCAAACTGGCGCCGGAGCAGGTGCGGTCCACCGAGCTGGCAGGCGAGGCGATTCAGAGCATTCTCAGCCATGCGCCGGGCAACAACGAAGCGATTGGGGGCTTGAAGGTCATGACCGCCAACGGCTGGTTCGCCGCACGGCCCTCGGGTACCGAAGACATCTACAAGATTTACGCGGAAAGCTTCCTCGGTGATGCGCATTTGCAGCGCCTGGTGAGTGAGGCGCAAGAGCTGGTAAATGCAGCTATCGCGCCAAGCGCTGGCTGATCCTGTGAGCGGGCGGGTCAGGTTGTTCTGGCTCGCCTTGCGTCACCACGCTGCCCGCCCATTCGGGCTCAGCTGTAAACCCACAAGACCTTGGTATTACTGCTGCCGCGATTGGCATAGCGGCACGACACGCCGCTGGTGATCTGAAAGGCATCGCCGGGGCCAAGGTGTAGCTCTTGTTCGTTGATCCACAGGGTCAACTCGCCCTCCAGTACATAACCACCTTGCTCGACGCTGTCGATGATGCTGCGCTCGCCGGTGTCTGAACCAGGCTCCAGCAGGGTTTCCAGCATGATGAATTGCTTTGACAGGGCCGGTGAGATCACCTGGTCGGTAATGCCGCGGGCGTAACTCAGGGTGCGCCGTTCATTGGGCCGGGTTAGCCATTGCTGGTGCGGGCTGACAGCTTGCTCGACGAAGTAGGTGCTGGGTACGTCCAGGGCCAGGCCGATGGCGTGCAGATCTTCGACGCTGGGTTGCGACAGGCCGCGTTCGATCTGCGAGACGAAGCCGATGGAGCGCTCGATGCGGTCTGCCAGTTGCTGCAAGGTGACTTTCTTGCGTTTGCGCAGATCGCGAATGATCTGTGCCAGTAATGTCGACTGAGCGCTGTGCATGCTGGACCTGACTGTTGAGCGGGAAGGGCGTAGCGATTATGCCGGGATTGCGCGCTGGTATGAAATATGAGAGCGCTTGTTTCATGAAATTAATTAAAGTAAATTTCATGAAACTTTAAGTGAGGTATTTCAGTAATGTTCTGCTTAGCCAGCCAGCACGTTGACAGTTACTACGCCAGCAGTTGCGCCGAGCAGTTACGTCCATGGCCGGCGTTAGCCGCCGATCTGGATGTCGATGTGGCGATCATCGGTGCCGGCTTCAGTGGTCTGCACACGGCGCTGCGCCTGGTGTTGGCCGGCAAGCGGGTGGCTGTGCTGGAGGCGAGCCGGATCGGTTGGGCCGCCTCAGGCCGTAACGGTGGTCAGGCAATTCTTGGCTGGTCCTGCGATATGCCGCCCCTTGAGGTCGCGCTGGGGCACGAGGGGGCATTGCGCCTGTGGCAGTTGGTGCGCTGGGCCGCTGAAGAGATTCAGGCGCTACCGCAACGCCATGGTTTCGATATCGACTACCGCGCAGGGCATTTGTGGACCTCGGTGTTGGCACGACGAGTTAGCCATCTGCATGAGTGGCAGGAGCAGGCCGCGCAGAAGTGGGGATATGACCGCCTGCAGTTCGTGACTAAGGAACAGTTGCCGGAGTGGATCGGCAGTCAGCGTTATCAAGCCGGCTTGTTTGATCCTGAGGGTGGTCATCTCAACCCGCTCAAGCTGGTGTGTGGCCTGGCGGATACCATTGAGCGCCACGGCGGGCTGATCTTCGAGCAAAGCCGGGCGCTCAGCTATCAGGCCAGCAGCGATGGCTACGAAGTGCAGTGCGAGCACGGCCGGGTGCGTTGTGGTGCCTTGGTGCTGGCCGCCAATACCTATATTGATCAACTGGCGCCGGCGATCTCGCGGCGCGTCTTGCCGGTTGGGACCTATCAGGTCGCCACTGCGCCGCTGTCGGTCGAGCAGGCGCAGTCCCTGTTGCCGGGCAATGCCTGCGTGACCGATAACCAGTTTGTGCTCGATTACTTTCGTCTGAGCCCGGATCAGCGCCTGCTGTTCGGGGGTGGCTGCACTTATCTTGGCGGCATGCCGCGGGATATCGCTGCGGCGACACGACCCTATCTGGAGCGGGTATTCCCGCAACTACGCGGGGTGCCCATTGAGTTTGCCTGGGGTGGGCATATTGATGTCAGTCTCAAACGCACGCCGGACGTGGGTGGGCGTAACAACCTCTACTGGCTGCAGGGCTTCTCCGGGCACGGGGTGCTGCCCACCCTGGCCAGTGCGCGGGCGGTGGCGGATGCGATCCTGGGTGATGATGCCGACCTGCAGGTTTTTCAGCGCATCAAGGCCTATGACTTCCCGGGTGGTCGCCATCTGGCGGCGCCGCTGGAGGCTATCGGTAAGGCCTATTACCGTCTGCGCGATGCCTTTTGAGCGGTGCGGTGCTGCTCGTCTGTCAGTATCATGGCGGCACCTGCCTGTTTAGAAGGACCTCCACGTGCCGCTCTCCCGTCGCTCTTCGTATTGCCTGCCGTTGGCGCTTGCTACCTGCCTGAGTTTGTCGGCCTGTAGTGGGCCGACGGCCTTGCAGCAGGCACTGCGGCCCTTGCCCGAGCGGGTGGAGCTGACGGATGTGCCGGCCTTCCCTGAGCGTGCTTATCAAGGTGCGCCGACGGCCCTGGCCAGCCTGCTGGTGCAGCAGGGCGTGGACACTTCGCCGGGCTTGCAGGCTAAGGCGCTGCAATTGCCCGAGGCTGAGGAGCGTCTGCAGCAAAATATGCTGACTCAAGTGAATAGCCATGGACTGCTGGTGTATCCGCTGCAGCCGACCTTGCAAGCGTTGCTTGAGCAGGTGGCGGCGGGCTTGCCGGTGTTGCTGCGCTTCAATGAAGGCTTGGCTTGGGTGGCGATGCCGCGCTATGCGGTGCTGGTGGGCTATGACCGGGCGGAGCAGACCCTGTTGCTGCGCGCGGGTAATAGCCGGCGCTGGCAAACCAGTTTTTCCAGTTTCGAGTCGGCCTGGCAGTCTTCCGGCGCCTGGGCGGTGCTGGTGCTGGCCCCGGTGCAGTTGCCGGCCAAGGTCGATGCCCAGCGCTGGTTGTTGGCGGCGGATGAAGTGGCGCGGGCCGGGCACAAAGAGGCGGCCGCCAATGCGCGGCGGGCGTTGCAGCGCAGCCCTTTGCCTCGATAAGCGTGCTGCTGGAGCTGCTGAGTTTTTAACTGACAACAAAAAATGCCCTCGATCTTTCGATAGAGGGCATTTTTTATGTCGCACAGACTGCCCGATGGACAGTCTGTATTACCGTCGCAAACTTACTTGCGGTCTTTCAGTGCAGTCATGTCGCGCTGCGGGTAGCCGGTGTACAGCTGGCGCGGACGGCCAATTTTGTACGGGCTGGAGAGCATTTCTTTCCAGTGCGAGATCCAGCCAACAGTACGGGACATGGCGAAAATCACCGTGAACATGCTGGTTGGGATGCCGATTGCCTTCAAGATGATGCCCGAGTAGAAGTCGACGTTCGGGTACAGGTTGCGCTCTTTGAAGTACGGGTCGGTCAGGGCGATCTCTTCCAGACGCATGGCCAGGGCCAGTTGCGGATCGTTGGTGATACCCAGTTCTTTCAGTACTTCGTCGCAGGTTTGTTTCATCACGGTGGCACGCGGGTCGCGGTTTTTATAAACGCGATGACCGAAGCCCATCAACTTGAACGGATCGTTCTTGTCCTTGGCCTTGGCGATGAACTTGTCGATGTTATCGACGCTGCCGATCTCGTCCAGCATGCTCAGTACGGCTTCGTTGGCGCCGCCATGAGCGGGGCCCCACAGCGCGGCGATGCCGGCAGCGATACAGGCGAACGGGTTGGCACCTGAAGAGCCAGCCAAACGAACGGTGGAGGTAGAAGCGTTCTGCTCATGGTCAGCATGCAGGACGAAAATACGGTCCATTGCTTTGGCCAGCACCGGGCTGATCGGTTTGATCTCGCACGGGGTGTTGAACATCATGTGCAGGAAGTTTTCTGCGTAGTTCAGGTCATTACGCGGGTACATCATGGGCTGGCCCATGGAGTACTTGTAGGCCAGAGCAGCGATGGTCGGCATCTTGGCGATTAGGCGCATGGCCGATACTTCGCGGTGGTGCGCGTCGTTGATGTCCAGGGAGTCGTGGTAGAAGGCAGACAGTGCGCCGACTACGCCACACATGATGGCCATCGGGTGGGCATCACGGCGGAAGCCATTGAGGAAGCTTTTCAGCTGCTCATGGACCATGGTGTGGTTTTTGATGGTGTTGACGAACTGTTCTTTCTCGGCTGCATTTGGCAACTCGCCGTTCAGCAGCAGGAAGCAGGTCTCAAGGTAGTCGGACTTCTCGGCCAATTGCTCAATCGGATAGCCGCGATGCAGCAATATGCCCTGGTCACCATCGATATAGGTGATCTTCGACTCGCAAGAGGCGGTGGACATAAAGCCAGGATCAAAAGTGAAACGGCCCGTGGCGGTTAAGCCCCGTACGTCAATTACATCGGGACCAACGGTGCCGGATAAAACGGGCAGTTCGACGGGGGCTGCGCCCTCGATGATCAACTGCGCTTTTTTGTCAGCCATGTGTGGCCTCCTAATTATGCTTGGAATCATCAACTGCCCCCCACGCAGGGCTCGACCACTATAGAGCGATAAATTCTAAAGTCAATTTGCCGGAACCCAGTCGGCAGCGGGGTTTGAGCCTTGTTTTTGCAGGTAAAAAGCGGCTATTTACGCTCTTTCAATAAAGAGCGCAATGCGCTCTTTGGGTAAGGTCGGTGCGTTGTCATTAGTACCCTAACTGTCTATACTCTACCCCCGACCGCCAGGGGCTTTAGGGCCTGTATTCTGGATGTCGTCACTCCCTGGGTGGTGGGTAACTGACCTGTGCACTTCCCGACAACTTTGCCCTGATTGTTAGGGGCTCTCAGTGTGAAAATAAGCCGTGAAAAGCCAAAGACCTGTAAACCTAGACCTTAGGACGATCAAGCTCCCAATCACTGCTTACACGTCCATTCTTCACCGTATCTCCGGTGTCATTCTTTTTGTTGGCATTGCCGTGCTGCTCTATGCGCTCGACAAATCGCTGGCGTCCGAAGAAGGCTTCGAGCAGGTGAAGGCGTGTATGACTAGCCCGCTGGCCAAGCTGGTGATTTGGGGTCTGCTCTCCGCACTGCTGTATCACTTGGTGGCCGGTGTGCGCCATCTGATTATGGACATGGGCATCGGTGAGACGCTGGAAGGCGGCAAACTGGGCTCGCAAATCGTTCTTGCCGTGTCTGCGGTAGTGATCGTGCTGGCAGGGGTGTGGATATGGTAACCAACGTCACGAACTTCTCGCGTTCGGGCCTCTATGACTGGATGGCCCAGCGTGTTTCCGCTGTAGCACTGGCGGCTTATTTTCTCTTTCTGTTGGGATACCTGATTGCCAACCCCGGCTTGAGCTTCGCCGATTGGCATGGTCTGTTCTCCCAGAACTGGATGCGTATCTTCAGTCTGCTGGCCCTGGTCGCCATTGGCGTGCACGCCTGGGTCGGCATGTGGACCATCTCCACCGACTACCTGACGCCAATGGCACTGGGTAAGTGGGCGACTGTTGTGCGTTTTCTCTTCCAGGCAACGTGTGGCATCGCCATGTTCACGTTCTTTGTCTGGGGTGTGCAGATTCTTTGGGGTATCTGATTCATGGCTAACATTCGTACGCTTTCTTACGACGCCATCATTATTGGTGGTGGTGGTGCCGGCATGCGCGCTGCGCTGCAACTGGCACAAGGTGGTCACAAGACTGCTGTAGTCACCAAGGTGTTCCCGACTCGCTCGCACACCGTTTCCGCTCAGGGCGGCATCACTTGCGCAATCGCTTCGGCTGACCCGCATGATGACTGGCGCTGGCACATGTACGATACCGTCAAAGGTTCCGACTATATCGGCGACCAAGACGCTATCGAATACATGTGTTCGGTGGGTCCAGAGGCTGTATTCGAACTGGAACACATGGGGCTGCCGTTCTCCCGTACCGAACAGGGTCGCATCTACCAGCGTCCGTTCGGTGGTCAGTCCAAGGGTCCGGACAACTCCACCCAGGCTGCTCGTACCTGTGCCGCTGCTGACCGTACCGGTCACGCGCTGCTGCATACGCTTTACCAAGCCAACTTGAAAGCCGGCACCTCGTTCCTTAACGAGTGGTTTGCTGTCGATCTGGTGAAGAACCAAGACGGTGCGTTTGTTGGCGTCATTGCAATCTGCATTGAAACCGGCGAGACCGTTTATATCCGCTCTAAGGCTGTGGTTCTGGCCACCGGTGGTGCGGGTCGCATCTATGCATCGACCACCAACGCCCTGATCAACACCGGTGACGGTATTGGTATGGCACTGCGTGCTGGCGTGCCGGTGCAAGACATCGAAATGTGGCAGTTCCACCCGACCGGTATCGCCGGTGCCGGTACCCTGGTGACTGAAGGTTGCCGTGGTGAAGGTGGCTACCTGATCAACAAGCATGGCGAGCGTTTCATGGAGCGTTATGCGCCCAACGCCAAAGACTTGGCTGGTCGCGACGTTGTTGCACGCTCCATGGTCAAGGAAATCATCGCCGGCAACGGTTGTGGTCCAGATGGCGACCACGTGATGCTCAAGCTCGATCACCTGGGCGAAGAAGTGCTGCACAGCCGTCTGCCGGGTATCTGTGAGCTGTCCAAGACGTTTGCTCACGTCGATCCAGTGACTGCCCCGATTCCTGTTGTGCCTACCTGCCATTACATGATGGGCGGCGTGCCGACCAACATTCATGGTCAGGCCATCACTCAGGATGCCAACGGCAACGACAAGATCATTGAAGGTCTGTTTGCGGTCGGTGAAGTGGCATGCGTATCGGTACACGGCGCCAACCGTCTCGGCGGTAACTCGCTGCTGGACTTGGTGGTCTTCGGTCGTGCCGCCGGCATGCACCTGGAGAAAGCCTTGAAAGAGGGTATCGAGCACCGTGGTGCCACCGAGACCGATATCGAGGTTTCGCTCAAGCGTCTGAATGGCGTCAACGAGCGCACCACTGGCGAAGACGTAGCACCGCTGCGTAAAGAGCTGCAGACCTGCATGCAGAACTACTTCGGTGTATTCCGTACTGGCGAATACATGAAGAAGGGTATTGAACAGTTGGTTGGCCTGCGCGAGCGCATTGCCAACGTAAAAATCACGGACAAGAGCCAAGCGTTCAACACTGCTCGCCTCGAAGCCCTTGAACTGCAGAACCTTCTGGAAGTGGCAGAAGCGACGGCCATTGCGGCAGATACGCGCACCGAGTCCCGTGGCGCCCACGCCCGCGAAGACTTCGAAGATCGTGACGACGAAAACTGGTTGTGCCACTCCCTGTACTTCCCGGGTGAAAAGCGCGTAAGCAAGCGCGCCGTTAACTTCGCACCGAAGACTGTACCTGTGTTTGAACCCAAGATTCGGACTTACTAAGGGTGACCGATATGTTGCAAGTCAGTGTTTATCGCTACAACCCTGACCAGGATGCGGCGCCGTTCATGCAGGACTTCCAGGTCAATACCGACGGCAAGGACATCATGGTTCTTGACGTGCTGGCTCTGATCAAAGAACAGGACCAGGGTTTTTCCTACCGCCGTTCCTGCCGCGAAGGTGTTTGCGGCTCTGATGGCATGAACATCAATGGCAAGAATGGTCTGGCCTGCATCACCCCGCTGTCAGAGGCAGGGCTGAAGGGCGGCAAGCTGGTTATTCGCCCGCTGCCTGGCTTGCCGGTCATTCGTGACCTGGTGGTCGATATGAGCATCTTCTACAAGCAGTACGAGAAGGTGCAGCCATTCCTGCAGAACGATTCGCCGAGCCCTGCCATTGAGCGTCTACAGTCGCCAGAAGAGCGCGAGAAGCTCGACGGTCTGTATGAGTGCATTCTGTGCGCATGCTGCTCGACGTCTTGCCCGTCGTTCTGGTGGAACCCTGATAAGTTCCTCGGTCCAGCGGCACTGTTGCAGGCCTATCGCTTCTTGGCCGACAGCCGTGACACCAAGACTGAAGAGCGTCTGGCTTCACTGGATGACCCGTTCAGCGTGTTCCGTTGCCGCGGCATCATGAACTGCGTGAACGTTTGCCCTAAAGGTCTCAATCCGACCAAGGCAATCGGCCACATACGTAGCATGCTGCTGCAAAGCGCGACCTGATAAACGAATAGCTTTACCAGCAATACCCACGGCTGCGGAGATACTTCCGCGCCGTGGTCAATAAGAACGCAGCTCACAAAGCCGCGTTTCATAAATCGTAAATACGACGACCAGCAGGGGCATCCGGGCTGGTACCCGGACTATCTGCAGGATCCCGTAGTGGCTTTACCGAAGTCGCTGCACCAGGACTCGGTTCTAGCTTAACTACGGCATCTACGCCGATGGTGTCCCCTTACCGAGGGTGACCAAGCATGCAAGAAAGCGTGATGCAGCGCATGTGGAACAGTGCCCACCTATCCGGTGGTAACGCTGCCTATGTGGAAGAGCTCTATGAGCTTTACCTGCACGATCCCAACGCTGTGCCAGATGAATGGCGCACCTATTTCCAGAAGCTGCCCGCTGACGGCAGTTCTGTCACCGATGTTTCGCATTCTACGGTTCGCGATCACTTCGTTTTACTGGCCAAAAACCAGCGCCGCGCCCAACCGGTTTCTGCCGGCAGCGTTAGCACTGAGCATGAGAAGAAGCAGGTCGAAGTCCTTCGGCTGATTCAGGCTTATCGCATGCGCGGGCACCAGGCCGCCCAGCTCGATCCTTTGGGGTTATGGCAACGTACGTCTCCCGCCGATCTGTCGATTGACCATTACGGTCTGACCGCTGCTGACTTGGATACCGTCTTCCGTACCGGTGAGCTGTATATCGGCAAAGAAGAGGCGACCCTGCGTGAGATTCACGATGCGTTGCGGCAGACCTATTGCCGGACCATTGGCGCCGAATTCACCCATATCGTCGATTCCGAGCAGCGCAAGTGGTTCCAGCAGCGCCTCGAAAGCGTGCGCGGCCGTCCGCAGATCAGTGCCGATGCGCAAAGCCATCTGCTTGAGCGTCTGACCGCCGCCGAAGGCCTGGAAAAATACCTGGGCACCAAGTACCCGGGCACCAAGCGTTTCGGCCTGGAGGGTGGCGAGAGCCTGATTCCGCTGCTGGACGAGATCATCCAGCGCTGCGGCTCTTATGGCACCAAGGAAATCGTTATCGGCATGGCCCACCGTGGCCGTCTCAACGTGCTGGTCAACACCTTCGGCAAAAACCCGCGCGACCTGTTCGACGAGTTCGAAGGCAAGAAGAAGGTTGAACTGGGTTCTGGCGACGTTAAATACCACCAGGGCTTCTCGTCCAACGTGATGACCAGCGGTGGCGAAGTTCACCTGGCCATGGCCTTCAACCCGTCCCACCTGGAGATCGTTTCGCCAGTGGTAGAGGGTTCGGTGCGTGCCCGTCAGGATCGTCGCCTCGACACCACCGGTGACAAGGTTCTACCGGTTTCCCTGCACGGTGATGCGGCGTTTGCCGGTCAGGGTGTGGTCATGGAAACCTTCCAGATGTCGCAGACCCGTGGTTTCAAAACAGGCGGCACCATCCACATCGTGATCAACAACCAGGTCGGTTTCACCATCAGCAACCCGGAAGACTCGCGCTCCACTGAGTACTGCACCGACGTTGCCAAGATGATTCAGGCGCCGATCCTGCACGTGAACGGCGATGATCCGGAAGCTGTACTGTTTGTTACCCAGCTGGCCATTGATTACCGCATGCAGTTCAAGCGTGATGTGGTGATCGATCTGGTTTGCTACCGTCGTCGTGGTCACAACGAGGCCGATGAGCCGAGTGGCACCCAGCCGCTGATGTATCAGCAAATCACCAAGCAGCGCACCACTCGTGAGCTCTACGCCGATGCGCTGACCCAGGCCGGCAGCCACAGCAGTGATGCGGTGCAAGCCAAGGTCGATGACTACCGTAATGCGCTGGATAACGGCCAGCATGTGGTCAAAAGCCTGGTCAAACAGCCGAACGAAGAGTTGTTCGTCGACTGGCGTCCGTACTTGGGGCACGCCTGGAATGCGCGGCACGACACGCGTTTCGAGCTGAAAACCCTGCAGGAACTGTCCAATAAGCTACTGGAAACCCCAGACGGCTTTGTGGTTCAGCGCCAGGTCGCGAAAATTCTCGAAGACCGCCAGAAAATGACAGCCGGTGCGCTGCCAATCAACTGGGGCTACGCCGAGACCATGGCTTACGCCACCTTGTTGTTCGAAGGTCATCCGATCCGTATTACCGGTCAGGATGTGGGTCGCGGCACTTTCTCGCACCGCCATGCGGCGCTGCACAACCAGAAAGACGCCAGCACTCACATTGCCCTGCAGCACCTCTACGAAGGCCAGCCGCGTTTCGACCTGTATGACTCGCTGTTGTCCGAAGAGGCTGTACTGGCTTTTGAATACGGTTATTCGACCACCACACCCAATGCGCTGGTCATTTGGGAAGCGCAGTTCGGCGACTTCGCCAACGGTGCCCAGGTGGTGGTGGACCAGTTCATCACCAGTGGTGAGCACAAGTGGGGCCGTCTGTGCGGTCTGACCATGCTCTTGCCGCACGGCTACGAAGGGCAGGGGCCAGAGCACTCCTCGGCACGTTTGGAGCGCTACCTGCAATTGTGCGCTGAGCACAACATTCAGGTATGTGTCCCGACCACGCCGGCGCAGGTCTACCACATGCTGCGTCGCCAGGTGATTCGTCCGCTGCGTAAGCCTTTGGTCGCATTGACCCCTAAGTCTCTGTTGCGGCACAAATTGGCTATCTCGACCTTGGAAGAATTGGCTGAAGGCTCGTTCCAGACCGTACTGGGTGAAGTCGATGCCCACGACGCGAAGAAAGTAGAGCGAGTGGTGCTGTGCAGCGGCAAGGTTTACTACGACTTGCTGGAGAAGCGCCGCGCTGAAGGCCGTGAAGACATCGCCATCGTGCGTATTGAACAGCTGTATCCGTTCCCGGAAGACGACTTGGCGGAGGTTTTGGCACCTTACAAAAACCTCAAGCACATCGTCTGGTGTCAGGAAGAACCAATGAACCAGGGCGCGTGGTACTGCAGTCAGCATCACATGCGGCGTGTGGCTACTGCGCACAAGAAAACCTTGTTTCTTGAGTATGCCGGCCGTGATGGTTCTGCGGCGCCAGCCTGCGGTTATGCCTCAATGCACGCGGAACAGCAGGACAAACTCCTGCTTGACGCCTTTACTGTTTAACGCCTTCGCGCAACGGGCGGCCTGTTGAGGCCGCCTCGTAGAAGAAACCGAATTTAAGGAACGACACACAATGGCTATCGAGATCAAAGCCCCTACTTTTCCGGAATCGGTTGCCGACGGCACCGTGGCCACTTGGCACAAGAAGCCAGGCGATGTGGTCAAGCGCGACGAGCTGATCGTCGACATCGAAACCGATAAAGTTGTGATCGAAGTGCTGGCCGAGGCCGACGGCGTCCTCGCGCAAATCATCAAGAACGAAGGCGACACCGTACTCAGCAACGAACTGCTGGGCACCCTGAATGAAGGTGGTGCTGTCGCTGCTGCCCCTGCCGTTGCCGCCCAGGCTGCTGCCCCCGTGGCTGCTGCTGTGGTAGTGGCTGGCGACGAGCAAATCCTGTCGCCTGCAGCGCGCAAGATTGCTGAAGAAAACGGCATTGATCCAAGCACTGTCGTAGGTACCGGCAAAGGCGGTCGTGTCAGCAAAGAGGACGTGGTTGCCGCTGTTGAAGCGAAGAAGAATGCCCCCGTTGCTGCCGTCGCCAAACCTGCCGCTCCTGCTGCTGCCGCGCCGATGCTCGCTGCTGGTGATCGCGTCGAGAAGCGTGTGCCAATGACTCGCCTGCGCGCCAAGGTGGCCGAGCGTCTGGTTGAAGCTCAGTCGAACATGGCGATGCTTACCACTTTCAACGAAGTGGACATGACCGAAGTCATGGCCCTGCGTTCGAAGTACAAAGACCTGTTTGAGAAGTCTCACAACGGCGTGCGCCTGGGTTTCATGTCGTTCTTCGTCAAGGCTGCTACCGAATCGCTGAAGCGTTTCCCGGCCGTTAATGCCTCTATCGACGGTACTGACATCGTTTATCACGGTTACTCCGATATCGGCGTTGCTGTGTCTAGCGACCGTGGTCTGGTGGTTCCGGTATTGCGTAATGCGGAACTCATGAGCCTGGCTGAAATCGAAGGTGGTATCGCGACCTTCGGCAAGAAGGCTAAAGACGGCAAGTTGTCGATCGACGATATGACGGGTGGCACCTTCACCATCACCAATGGCGGGACTTTTGGTTCGATGATGTCGACCCCGATCGTTAACCCGCCGCAGGCCGCTATTCTCGGCATGCACAACATTCTGCAACGGCCGATGGCCATCAACGGTCAAGTGGTTATCCGGCCGATGATGTACTTGGCGCTGTCTTACGATCACCGTTTGATCGATGGCAAGGAAGCGGTCAGCTTCTTGGTTACCATCAAAAACCTGCTGGAAGACCCGGCGCGCCTGCTGCTCGACATCTGAGCCGCAGCCCTTATACAACGGCCCTCACGAGGGGCCGTTTGCCTGAATTCGAGAAGGAATGAAGCATGACCCAGAAATTTGACGTGGTAGTCATTGGTGCCGGCCCCGGCGGTTACGTTGCGGCCATCAAGGCGGCCCAGCTTGGCCTGAAGACTGCCTGTATCGAGAAGTATCAGGATAAAGAAGGCAAAATCGCCCTTGGCGGTACCTGCCTGAACGTTGGCTGCATTCCTTCCAAGGCGCTGCTGGACAGCTCCTGGAAGTACCATGAAGCCCTGGAAGGGTTCGCCATTCACGGTATTGAAGCCAAAGGTGTGACTATCGATGTGCCGGCCATGGTCGCGCGCAAGTCGAACATCGTTAAGAACCTGACCGGCGGCGTTAGCACCCTGTTCAAGGCTAACGGTGTGACCCTGCTGGAAGGCCACGGCAAGCTGCTGGCCAATAAGCAGGTGGAAGTGACTGGTCTGGATGGCACTACGCAGCTCATTGATGCCGCCAACGTGATTATCGCCTCTGGCTCCAAGCCAATCGACATCCCGCCGGCGCCGGTTGACCAGGACGTGATTGTTGACTCCACCGGCGCTCTGGAATTCCAGAGCGTGCCGAAGAAGCTGGGCGTGATCGGCGCCGGTGTTATCGGTCTGGAACTGGGCTCGGTATGGGCGCGTTTGGGTGCCGAAGTGACTGTCATCGAAGCGCAGGAAAAATTCCTGCCGATGGCTGACGAGCAGATCGCCAAGGAAGCCCTGAAAACCTTCACCAAACAAGGCCTGAAAATTCGCCTGGGTGCTCGCCTGACAGCTTCGGAAGTGAAGAAGAAGCAAGTCACCGTCAGCTTCACCGACGCCGAAGGCGAGCAGAAGATGACCTTCGACAAGCTGATCGTGGCTGTCGGCCGCCGTCCGGTAACCACTGATCTGCTGGCAAGTGACAGCGGCGTGACCATGGATGAGCGCGGTTTTATCTATGTTGATGACTACTGCGCTACCAGCGTACCGGGCGTTTACGCGGTCGGTGACGTGGTGCGTGGCGCGATGCTGGCACACAAGGCCTCGGAAGAGGGCGTGATGGTTGCTGAGCGTATTGCTGGCCACAAAGCACAGATGAACTACGACCTGATCCCGTCCGTGATCTACACCCACCCGGAAATCGCATGGGTGGGTAAAACCGAGCAGCAGCTGAAAGGCGAGGGCGTTGCCGTTAACGTCGGCACCTTCCCGTTCGCGGCCAGCGGTCGTGCCATGGCAGCAAATGACACCGGCGGTATGGTCAAGGTGATTGCGGATGCAGCAACCGACCGCGTATTGGGCGTGCACGTGATTGGCCCAAGCGCTGCCGAGCTGGTACAACAAGGCGCAATCGGCATGGAGTTCGGCACCAGTGCCGAAGACCTGGGCATGATGGTTTTCTCCCATCCGACCCTGTCCGAAGCCCTGCACGAAGCCGCCCTGGCAGTGAATGGTCATGCCATTCACATTGCCAACCGGAAAAAGCGTTAAGACGAGAACCACGGCTGATAGCGTCCGGGCAGGCTTTTGCGAAGGCTTGCCTAGGCAATATTGGTCGGGCTGCTGTTAAGCAGCAGCCACAGGTGGCGTTGCGTCACAAGCGCGGCGCCGTATGCGCAATACCTAAACGAAGACGGTAGATAAGCATGAATCTTCACGAGTATCAGGGTAAGCAGCTGTTCGCCGAATACGGCTTGCCGGTGTCCCAAGGCTTCGCGGTAGACACTCCGGAGGCCGCTGCTGAGGCGTGTGACAAAATTGGTGGCACTGAGTGGGTAGTTAAGGCCCAGGTGCATGCCGGTGGTCGCGGTAAAGCGGGTGGCGTAAAGCTGGTTCGCAACAAGGAAGACGCCAAGGCGTTCGCTGCTCAGTGGTTGGGCAAGCGCCTGGTGACTTACCAGACTGATGCCAATGGTCAGCCGGTTACCAAGATTCTGGTCGAGTCCTGCACCGATATCGCTAAAGAGCTGTATCTGGGCGCAGTAGTTGACCGTTCGAGCCGTCGTATCGTGTTCATGGCGTCCACCGAAGGTGGCGTGGACATCGAGAAGATCGCTCACGAAACTCCAGAAAAAATTCTCAAAGCTACGATCGATCCATTGGTTGGCGCTCAGCCATTCCAGGGTCGCGAGTTGGCATTCCAGCTGGGTCTGGAAGGCAAGCAAGTTGCTCAGTTCGCCAAGATCTTCGTCGGTCTGGCCAAACTGTTCCAGGATCACGATCTGGCCCTGCTGGAAGTGAACCCGCTGGTGATCAAGGCTGACGGCGATCTGCATTGCCTCGACGCCAAAATCAACATTGACGCCAACGCCATGTACCGTCAGCCGAAGCTGAAGACTTTCCACGATCCGTCGCAGGACGATCCACGTGAAGCCCACGCTGCCAAGTTCGAACTGAACTACGTAGCGCTCGAAGGCAACATCGGTTGCATGGTCAACGGTGCCGGTCTGGCCATGGGTACTATGGACATCGTCAACCTGCATGGCGGCAAACCAGCCAACTTCCTCGACGTGGGCGGTGGTGCTACCAAAGAACGCGTAACCGAAGCCTTCAAGATCATCCTGTCCGACTCCAACGTCGCTGCAGTATTGGTCAACATCTTCGGCGGCATCGTTCGTTGCGACATGATTGCCGAAGGCATCATCGGTGCAGTGAAAGAAGTCGGCGTTAAAATCCCGGTTGTTGTTCGCCTTGAAGGTAACAACGCTGAACTGGGCGCTAAAGTACTGGCAGAAAGCGGTTTGAACATCATCGCGGCTACCAGCCTGACCGACGCTGCTCAACAAGTTGTCAAAGCTGCGGAGGGCAAATAATGAGCGTCCTGATCAATAAAGACACCAAAGTTATCTGCCAGGGTATTACCGGTTCGCAAGGTAGTTTCCACACCCAGCAAGCCATCGAATACGGCACCAAGATGGTAGGCGGCGTAACTCCGGGCAAAGGCGGCACCGAGCACCTGGGCTTGCCAGTGTTCAACACCGTGAAAGACGCTGTAGCTGCCACTGGCGCCACCGCCAGCGTGATCTACGTTCCGGCTCCTTTCTGCAAGGACTCGATCCTGGAAGCAGCATTCGGCGGCATCAAGCTGATCGTGTGCATCACCGAAGGCATTCCTACCCTGGACATGCTGGACGCTAAAGTTAAGTGCGACGAGCTGGGCGTAGTCCTGATCGGCCCTAACTGCCCAGGCGTTATCACGCCGGGCGAGTGCAAGATCGGCATCATGCCAGGCCACATCCACTTGCCAGGCAAAGTGGGCATCGTGTCGCGTTCCGGCACCCTGACCTATGAAGCCGTGAAGCAGACCACTGACGCCGGTTTCGGTCAGTCCACCTGCGTCGGCATTGGTGGTGACCCGATCCCAGGCTCTAACTTCATCGACATCCTGAAACTGTTCCAGGAAGACCCGAAGACCGAAGCGATCGTGATGATCGGTGAGATCGGCGGTTCGGCTGAAGAAGAAGCGGCAGCCTATATCAAGGCCCACGTGACCAAGCCAGTGGTGTCCTACATTGCCGGTGTAACTGCCCCAGCGGGCAAGCGCATGGGCCACGCCGGTGCGATCATTTCTGGTGGTAAAGGCACGGCTGACGAGAAATTCGCTGCCCTGCAGGACGCGGGTGTAAAAACCGTGCGCTCCCTGGCTGACATCGGTACGGCCCTGGCCGAGCTGACTGGCTGGAAAGTGAAGTAAAAGTAGCGGTTAAAACAAAAAGGCCACCTTCGGGTGGCCTTTTTGCTTACTAGACTGATGCAATCACGATTCGCTGTTGGGCGGTCGATACGAGATATGCGGCCTGCGCTTTGCATTGCAACGCTGTCTATTTCCAGTCATCAGGAGTGCCTGCGCCATGCAATGGTTTGCCGATCTACGTATCGCTTACAAGATTGTCATCGTGCCGCTGGCGTTGGGGCTGCTGCTGGTCATGCTGGGCGTGGTGTCGACCTTGTCGTTGCGCAGCATTGCCAGCCGGGTTGACGTGGTGACCCAGGATCTGGGGCCGAGCATGGATCAACTGACCAAGGTGACCGATGCCATGGCACGCCTGCAGCTGAGCGTGCGCCACTTTGCTCGCAACGGCGACTCGGCAGCAGAGCAACAGTTTGCGGCCCTGGATCAGCGCATGAGCACCGCCCTCGAACACGCCGATGGACGCCTGCGAGACCCCGAACGTCAGCGTATGCTGGGAGAAATACGCCGATTACATGGCGACTATCGACGTCTGTTCCGCGAGCAACTGGTCCCCCTCAGCCGGGAGCGCGAGCAACTGATGTCCGCTGGATTGAATGTGCATGGCCCAGCGGTCGAGAAAATCCTTACCTCAGTATTAGAAAACGCCCAGCAGGATTTCAATCTGGATGCGGTGTTTTATGCCAGTGCCGGGATGCGCCATCTGTTGCTGGGTAGCCAGTACCTCTACCAGTTCTTGCAGGAAAATCAGCCTGAGCAGGCCACAGCGTTTCAGCGTGAGCTGGAAAATGCGCAGAGCATGATGAGCGTGCTGCGTGATCGCACCAGCAGTGACAGCACCAAAACCAAGTTGCAGGCGGCCTTGGCAGCCCTGGAGTTGTATAAAACCGCGGCCGATAAACTGGTGCAGTTGGTGGCTATGCACAACCAGGCAGTCCAGTCCATGGACAAGATTGACCCACAGATAGCGGACTTAGCCCAACAGTTGCAGGGCAGTATCATGACGGCCATGCAAGATGCCGCCGTGGCTGCCGAGGAAACGGTGGTTGAGGTCAATCAGCTGTTCTGGGGCGTGGTGCTGGCCGGGATACTGTTTGGTGCGCTGCTGGCCTACGGCATAGGCGCTGCGTTGGTGCGTTCATTGCACCAGATCAACCAGATGCTGCAGGACATGGCCGCGGGTGAGGGCGACCTGACCAAGCGTCTGCCCGTGTACGGGCGTGATGATCTTGGCCGGCTGGCACTGAGCTTCAATACCTTTGTCGAGAAAATCCGTGGCACTGTGGCGGATGTGGCACTGGCGTCGCATACGCTAGAGCGCGCGGCCGTCGACTTGCAGGACAATGCGCAAAGCGCGGGCGCCGATGTGAGTCGCCAGCGGCACGAGAACAGTCAGATTGCCGCGGCCATGACTCAAGTCGCGGCCAGCGCGCTGCAAATGGCCAGTAGCGCCGAGTTGGCCGAGCAGCTGTCATGTGACGCGCATCAGTCGGCAGCCAGTGGCTTGGCGCGAGTCAAGTCCAATCGCGATGCGATGGACAGCCTGACCGAGAAGGTCGAAAAACTGGCGCAGGTGATCGACTCATTGCGCAAAGACAGTGGCCTGATCGACTCAGTCCTGGCCGTCATTCGCTCGATCGCCGAGCAAACCAATTTGCTGGCCCTGAATGCGGCAATTGAAGCTGCGCGGGCTGGTGATGAGGGGCGCGGCTTTGCCGTCGTGGCGGATGAGGTGCGCTCCCTGGCGCAACGTACCCAGCAATCCACTGAAGAGATTCAGGGCATTATTCAGACCTTGCAGCAACGCACCCAGTCGGCCATTGCAATGATGACTGACAGCCAAAGTGCCGTTGCCCATGCCAGCGAAAGTACCTTGCACACCAGTCAGACGCTGCAGGAAATCACTGCCGCTGTAGATGCTATTGATCAGAATATTCGCCGCGTGGTGATGGCTGCTGCCGAGCAAGCGCGAGTGGCTCACGTGGTTGAAGAGGGCGTGGCACGGGCCAATGGTATTAGTGAAGATACCTTCGCCACGGTCGAGCGTACGCGTACGGCAGCCGCGAGTATTTTGCAGCTGGACGGGCAGTTGACCCGCTTGATTCAACAGTTTCAGACCTGATGCGCAGATAGCCGGCGCAGTGTCTTTGTGCCCGGTAAGCGGGTTGCCAGGGCTATAATCGGCGCCGCGATTTGCCTGGAGGCTGCATGCTGATTCCCGATTTTTTGCCCGACTTGTTTGCCGTTGTCTGGTTTGTTCTGTGCTGGGTGGGTTACACCCGTTATTCCCACTGGAAGGGGCTGAGCACGCCGTGTTTATCCAGTGTGCTGCATCTGTATCGTCAGGACTGGATGCGGCGCTTGCTGCTGCGTGACAACCGTATTGCCGACGCCAGCGTGATCGGTAATCTGGAACGCAACGCCTCCTTCTTTGCCTCCAGTACGCTGATCATTCTCGCCGGTATTCTTACGGTGCTGGGCTCGTCCGATCGTGCGGTTTCTCTCCTGGCCGACTTGCCCATGGTGGTCCAGGTCACCCAGAGCGTTTCCGAGCTGAAGCTGCTGTGCCTGGCCATCGTCTTCGTCTATGCCTTTTTCACCTTCAGTTGGTGCATGCGTCAGTACAACTTTGCCGCCGTGTTGGTGGGGTCAGCGCCCATGGCTGGCGAACGCAATGTCACTGATCTTGAGCGCCAGGCCTTCGCCACGCGGGCGGCGCGGGTCATCTCCATGGCAGCTAACACCTTCAACTTCGGGCTGCGTGCGTATTACTTTGGCATGGCTACCCTGGCCTGGTTTATCAACCCATGGTTCTTCATGTTGGTGACTGCAGGGGTGGTATTGGTGCTGTATCAGCGCGAATTCCATTCCGATGTGCTGGCGGTGATGGGCTATACGCCGACGCCAGAGTCCGAGGCGCATAAAGATAAACTCGACTAGGGGTTGTCATCTACTGCGCAGACTGTGTCCAGGCTCCGTCAGCGGTTATGATGCGCGCCTTGTTTTTGCCTTAGGAAGTTGGATCAATGAGCGACAGCCTCATGCTCGAGCGAGCGCAGCGTTTTTTGAGCGCCCTGCGTCACTGTCAGGTGCTGGGCATGCGGGTGCATGGGGTAACGCCGGCCGGCTTGACCCTGTGCCTGCCGTACAGCACGCAGATCATTGGCAATCCGGAAACCGGGGTTATCCACGGTGGGGCCATTACCACCTTGATGGACACCACCTGCGGGATTTCGACTGTCTGCGTATTGCCGGAGTTTGAAGTCTGTCCAACCATCGATTTGCGCATCGATTACATGCGTCCAGCCGAGCCTAATAAGGATGTGTACGGGTTCGCTGAGTGCTATCGGGTAACCCCCAATATCATTTTTACCCGTGGTTACGCGTACCAGGACGATCCGCAGCAGCCCATCGCCCATGTGGTCGGCACCTTTATGCGCATGGGCAAAGGCGCCGAGGCCAACCAGGCGTTCAAAGCGCCTGCCCCTGGAGTTAACTCATGAGCCAGTTGAATTTGAATGCGCTGGTGCGCGAGGCCCACGAGAAGAATGACTACGACTCGCTGCTGAGCCTGATTCCGTACGCGAAGCTGATCGGCATCGAGTGTCTGCGCCTGGGCGACGATATGGTCTTTCGCTTGCCCGCCAACAAGGACACCATCGGCAACCCGATCCTGCCAGCCATTCATGGCGGCGTGATCGCCGGCTTCATGGAGCATTCGGCGATGTTGCATCTGCTGATGTTCATGGGCATTCCACATATGCCGAAAATCATCGATTTCTCGATAGATTACCTGCGCGCTGGCCATTATCGTGACACCTATGTGCAATGCCAGGTTTGGCGCCAGGGGCGACGAGTTGCCAACGTGGCCATCACCGCCTGGCAAACCACGCAAACAGAACCGATTGCCACCGCGCGTGCCCACTTCAAGGTCGATGAGCCTTGAGCAACGCGGTTCGGCCCGTGAAATAAGCCCAGCGTCACTCTCAAGGAATTCTGGATGGATGCGTTACTGATCCTCGGCGGCTTGCTGCTGATCGTTTTCGGCCTGGTCTGGCTGGTGACGCTGGCATTTGGCAGCAGCCTGTTCTGGGGCTTGGGTAGCCTGTTTCCACCGCTGACCTTGCTGTACGTGGTGCGTCACTGGCGCACCGCGCGCAAAGCCGTGGTGCTTGGCAGTTTGGGTTTTATCCCGCTGGTGATTGGGCTGGTGTTGCTGGCCAATCACGATCCTGAACGCCTGCAGGCGATCCTCAGTCTGCGCTGGCTGGAGCCGGCCGAGCAGGCACCGAAAGAGCTGACCATCGATTTGCGTGGCCAACTGCATGGTGAAGCCTTCGCGCCACAGCAGGCGGAATTGATTGATGGCGTCCTGAGCCTGCGTGAAGGCGAAGATTTTTTTGCCCGGCGCGAAGTCAATATCCGCCTGCCACGGGTTCCCACGGGTGAGCTGCGCCTGGATATCCTGCCCGGCGACAACGGCCCACTGCCGGAAATCGAAATCAGCTGGTTGCAGCCCGAACAAGATTTGCCCGAGGCCCGACGGTTGAGTCAGGGCTACACCTTGCACCTCAACCTGCAGCCGCTTGCACCGAATAAAATGGCCGGCGAGTTTCATCTGATTCTGCCACCGCAATACCAGACCGCCTTGAGTGGCAAACTCGAACTCTTTACCGATCGCTTGCGTTACCGCGAGGGCAAGGTCGACACTCGCTTCGATTCCCGCGACACCCTGGTGTATGTGCTGGAGGACTACCTGCAGCGTCGCTATGTCAGCCGCAACGTCTCCGTGCGCCAGTTACCGATCATCAATTTGCCCGCGCAACAGGTGGATGTGCAGATCGAGGCGGTTGTTGACGGCCAGGTACAACCCCTGGCGCTGACCCTGAGCAAATCGCCCAATCGTGGCTGGATGGTGCAGGGCGATCATTACGAGCGTCTGCCTGCTTCGTTGGCTGCACCTGTGGCGCAGATCGCCACCAAGCCGGTCGAGGCACCGCGCAGCCGCAGTACGCTGGATCGACGCTTGCGCTTTTCCCTTGAGCGGCTGCTGCGCGCACCTGATCAATACCTGAACCTGCGCATGCGTGCGCTGACCGAAAAAGGGCGTGCTGCTGAGGGCCAATTTGCCGGCATCAATGCCGATGGCCGAATCGTCATCCGCCGTGAACTCAGCGGACCAGGCGAGGCCAGCTATATTCTGCGCCCTGCAGAGATCACCCAGATTGAACTGCTGGAGCCCTGAATCGCAGTAATCTCTTGAAATCGATAGGGCTGCCCCCATCTGTATGACATCCGCCGCGATCGCGGCTTATGTCATCAGCGTGGAGTTAAAACGTATGAGTGTGGAAACTCAAAAAGAAACCCTGGGCTTCCAGACCGAGGTTAAGCAACTGCTGCACCTCATGATCCACTCCTTGTATTCCAACAAGGAAATCTTCCTGCGCGAACTGATCTCCAACGCCTCGGATGCCGCCGACAAGCTGCGCTTCGAAGCACTGGCCAAGCCCGAGCTGCTGGAAGGCGGCGACCCGCTGAAAATTCGCGTCAGCTTCGACAAAGAAGCCAAGACTGTCACCCTCGAAGACAACGGCATCGGCATGAGCCGCGACGATGTGATCGCCCACCTGGGCACCATCGCCAAATCAGGCACCGCCGACTTCATGAAGAACCTGTCCGGTGACCAGAAGAAGGACTCGACCCTGATCGGCCAGTTCGGTGTGGGTTTCTACAGCGCCTTTATCGTCGCCGACCAGGTCGAAGTGTTCACCCGTCGCGCGGGTCTGCCGGCCAGCGAAGGTGTGCACTGGGCGTCCAAGGGTGAGGGCGAGTTTGAAGTGGCCACGGTTGAGAAAGCTGACCGCGGCACGCGCATCGTCCTGCACCTGAAGAGCGGTGAAGACGAATTCGCCGATGGCTGGCGCCTGCGCAACATCATCAAGAAGTACTCCGACCATATCGCCCTGCCTATCGAGTTGCCGAAAGAGCAGCACGGTGAAGAGGCCGCGGCCGAGCCGGAGTGGGAAACCGTCAACCGCGCCAGCGCGCTGTGGACCCGTCCGCGTACTGAGGTTAAGGACGAGGAGTATCAGGAGTTCTACAAGCACGTCTCCCATGACTTCGAAAACCCGCTGTCCTGGAGCCACAACAAGGTTGAAGGCAAGCTCGAATACAGCTCTTTGCTTTATGTGCCGGCGCGCGCGCCGTTTGACCTGTACCAGCGCGAAGCACCGCGTGGCCTGAAGCTGTATGTACAGCGTGTGTTCATCATGGACCAGGCTGACGAGTTCCTGCCGCTGTACCTGCGCTTTATCAAGGGCGTGGTCGACTCCAACGACCTGTCGCTGAACGTCTCGCGGGAAATCCTGCAGAAAGACCCGATTATTGACTCGATGAAGTCGGCGCTGACCAAGCGTGTGTTGGACATGCTGGAAAAACTGGCGAAGAACGAGCCTGAGCAGTACCAGGGCTTCTGGAAGAACTTTGGTCAGGTGATCAAGGAAGGTCCGGCTGAAGACTTCGCCAACAAGGAAAAAATCGCTGGCCTGCTGCGCTTTGCGTCCACCAGCGACACCAGCGGCGAGCAGACGGTTGCCCTGGCCGATTACCTCGGCCGCATGAAAGAAGGTCAGGACAAGATCTACTTCCTTACTGGCGAAAGCTACGCGCAAGTGAAGAACAGTCCGCACCTGGAAGTGTTCCGTAAGAAGGGCATTGAAGTCCTGCTGCTGACCGACCGTATCGACGAGTGGCTGATGAGCTACCTCACCGAGTTCGACGGCAAGAGCTTTGTCGATGTCGCCCGTGGCGATCTGGACCTGGGCAAGCTGGACTCGGAAGAGGACAAAAAAGCCCAGGAAGAAGTGGCCAAGAGCAAGGAAGGTCTGCTGGAACGCCTCAAAGCTGCGCTGGGCGAGCACGTCAGTGAAGTGCGCGTATCCCATCGTCTGACCGACTCGCCGGCCATTCTGGCCATTGGCGAACAGGACCTGGGCTTGCAGATGCGCCAGATTCTGGAAGCCAGCGGGCAGAAAGTGCCGGACTCCAAGCCTATCTTCGAGATCAACCCGGCGCACCCGCTGATTGAGAAGCTGGATGCGGAGCAGAGTGAAGACCGTTTTGGCGATCTCTCGCACATCCTCTTTGATCAAGCGGCGCTGGCCGCCGGCGACAGCCTGAAAGACCCTGCCGCGTATGTGCAGCGTTTGAACAAGCTGCTGGTTGAACTGTCGGCTTAAGTCGTACTGCACTGCACAAACCGGGGCCTTAGGGCCCCGGTTTGCGTTTGTGCGGCCCAAAGGGTGAGTCGCCGCACTGTCATCTGTCTGTCATGTCAGCGTCATAAGCTCGGCCATCATCATTCAGGAGCCACTTATGCGCGCTATTCGATCTTCCATACTGGTTGGCGGGCTGTTGTTGTCCGCTCTGGCAAGCGCCGAGGTACAGGTGCAGGGGCCGGTGGAGTACGGCATCTTCATCTCTAACGCCAAGGAGTTTGCCCCTGGTGAGCGCTTGTTGACCCGCAGTGACCAGGTCATCGAGCCTACCCAGGTGATTCCAGCCAAGCTGGGCAGCAAGTTCGGCCTGCGCTATACCCTGGCGGGCAAGCAAGTCGGTGATGCACCTTTGACCTTGCTGTACCTGACCCCCGGTGTCGTCACGCCGGACGGTCTGCGTCATGACAAGTTCGTTGTGCAGCAGCCGATGGTGCAGGGCGCAGGTGCAGACCTGATGGCTTTCGAGTTCAGTGAAACCTATGAAGTTGTGCCTGGTGAGTGGCGCTTCATGGTGTTCCAGGGTGATCGCTTGCTGGCTGAGCAGACCTTCGAGGTTCGCTGATTAGTTTTAGAGAGCCCATAAACGCAAAAACCCGCATCGATATGCGGGTTTTTGCGTTTATGGCTGACCAGTTGTTTACCCGGCCAGTCATGTTTTACCTGGCCTATCAGTCGTTGCTACTGACCACGCCAAGCAGTTGCAGCAGGCTGATGAACAGGTTGTAGATCGATACATACAGGCTGATGGTCGCCATGATGTAGTTGCGCTCGCCGCCGTGAATGATGGCGCTGGTCTGGAACAGGATGCACACCGAAGAGAACAGCACAAAGCCGGCGCTGATCGCCAGTTGCAAGCCGCTGATCTCGAAGAACACGCTGGCCAGGGTGGCGCCCAGCAGGACAAAGAAACCGGCGGTGATAAAGCCAGCCAGGAAGCTCATGTCCTTGCGGGTGGTCAGCACGTAGGCCGACAGGCCGCAGAACACCAGGGCAGTCATGGCAAACGCCGAACTGACCACTTCGCCGCCATTAGGCATATCCAGGTAGCGGTTGAGGATTGGGCCCAGGGTGTAACCCATAAAACCGGTCAGGGCGAAGGTGGACAGCAGGCCCCAGGACGAATTGCGCAGTTTCACGGTGAGGAAGAACAGGCCGTAGAAGCCGATCAACACCACAAAGAAACTTGGGTAGGGCACATTCATCTGCTGGGCGAAATACGCCACCAGGCCGCTGAAGGCCAGGGTCATGGCCAGCAGGCCGTAAGTATTGCGCAGCACGCTGCTGACTTGCTGTTGCTCAACCTGGGCGTGGCTGAGTGCGTAATCTTGTTCTTGCATGGCGTCACTCCTGAAAAGGTCAAAGGTTCCATGACCGTGGTCGCATTCGATCATAACAGACCGAGTGTGACTGCCAATCGAGAGAGTTTGACAGTGTGTTTCATTTCGGTATGATGCCGCCCGAGTCACAGCAGGGTGTTGCCAGTTAGTATTTGGCTGCAGGTTTGCAGAGGCTCAAGAAAAAACTGGAAGGTTGGCAGAGCGGTTGAATGCAACGGTCTTGAAAACCGTCGAACGTTAGTAGCGTTCCCAGGGTTCGAATCCCTGGCCTTCCACCATATAGAACAAACCCCCAAGCTCTTGCGAGCTCGGGGGTTTGTCGTTTCTGGCGCGCGATAAGCGCCGCGGGTAAGCCTCGCCCGTAGTGCTGCGCCTAACCGCCTGCTGGTTTTTTGCCGGTAGGGCGACGCAGCGCTAGGTCTGGCAAATAGCATTTGTTAATGTGATCGGCAATAAACCAGCCCGCCGTTTGTGGTGGCGTACGCAGTGCTGTGAGGTGTCGTTTGATTAGGGTATTGGTGGTCGATGACCACGATCTGGTGCGTACCGGAATCACACGGATGCTGGCCGATATCAGTGGCTTGCAGGTGGTTGGCCAGGCCGATTCGGGCGAGGAAGCGCTGAAGAAGGCCCGCGAACTCAAGCCAGACGTGGTCCTGATGGACGTGAAAATGCCCGGCATCGGTGGCCTTGAGGCCACTCGCAAGCTGCTGCGCAGTCATCAGGACATGAAGGTGCTGGCGGTGACCGCCTGTGAGGACGATCCGTTCCCGACCTGGCTGTTGCAAGCCGGGGCTGCTGGCTACCTGACCAAGGGCGCGGCGCTGGAGGAGATGGTCCAGGCGATTCGCATGGTGTTTGCCGGCCAGCGCTATATCAGCCCGCAGATTGCCCAGCAGTTGGCATTGAAATCCTTCCAGCCGCAGACCAATGGCTCGCCGTTTGATCTGCTCTCCGAGCGCGAAGTGCAGATTGCCTTGATGATCGCTGGCTGCCAGAAGGTGCAGAGCATTTCCGATAAGTTGTGCCTGTCGCCGAAGACCGTGAACACTTACCGCTATCGGATCTTTGAAAAACTCTCGATCACCAGCGATGTCGAGCTGGCATTGCTGGCTGTGCGCCACGGCATGGTAGATGCAACTCACTGAGCCGGTTCCAGCCCTCGACGCCGCGGCGTTTCTAGCGGTTTGCAGCAGTCACCCCGGTGTGTATCGGATGTTCGATGCCGAGGCTCGACTGCTGTATGTAGGTAAGGCGAAGAACCTTAAGAAGCGTCTCTCCAGTTATTTTCGCAAAACCGGTCTGGCACCGAAAACTGCCGCGCTGGTCGCAAAGATCGCCCGGATCGAAACCACTGTCACCGCCAACGAGACCGAAGCGCTGTTGCTGGAACAGACGCTGATCAAGGCCTCACGCCCGCCTTACAACATTCTGTTACGCGACGATAAGTCTTATCCCTACGTACTCCTTAGCGAGGGAGACTTCCCGCGTCTGAGCTTGCATCGCGGCGGCAAAAAGGCCAAAGGCCGTTACTTCGGTCCTTATCCGAGTGCAGGCGCCATTCGTGAAAGCCTCAACCTGCTGCAGAAAACCTTCATGGTCCGTCAGTGCGAAGACAGTTACTTCAACAACCGCACCCGGCCATGTCTGCAGTACCAGATCAAACGTTGCAAAGGCCCCTGTGTCGGCCTGGTAGAGCCTGCCGAATATGCCGAGGATGTGCGCCGTTCAGTGATGTTCCTGGAAGGGCGCAGCAATGCTCTGGCGGACGAGCTGTCCGGCGCCATGGAGGCGGCAGCGCAGGCGCTTGAATTTGAGCGCGCCGCCGAACTGCGCGACCAGATGGCCCTGCTGCGGCGTGTGCAGGACCAGCAGAGCATGGAAGGCGGCAGCGGTGACGTTGATGTAGTGGCCGCCATCGTCAATCCGGGGGGCGCTTGCGTGCACCTGATCAGCGTGCGCGGCGGGCGCGTGCTGGGCAGCAAGAACTTCTTCCCCCAGGTGGCCATCGAGGAGGAGGGCAGCGAGGTGCTGTCGGCGTTTCTTGCCCAGTACTACCTCGGCAGCCAGGAACGCGATCTGCCGCGTGAGGTGATCGTCAACTGCGTGCACGATGACTTCCCCCTGCTGATCAGTGCCATCAGCGAGTCGCGGCAGATCGAGTTGGGCATTGTCCATCGTGTGCGTGGCACCCGGGCCCGCTGGCAGCAAATGGCCGTGACCAATGCCGAGCAGGCGTTGATCTCTCGTTTGGCCAACCGCCAGCATCTGGCTGCGCGTTTTGCGGCCTTGGCCAAGGCATTGCAGCTGGATGAGTTGCCACAACGCCTGGAGTGCTTTGATATCAGCCACTCCAGCGGCGAAGCCACGGTGGCATCCTGCGTGGTGTTTGGCCCCGAAGGCCCGCTGAAATCCGATTACCGCCGCTATAACATCGAAGGCGTGACGCCGGGCGATGACTATGCAGCCATGCACCAGGCCCTGGCCCGGCGCTTCAGTCGGGCCAAAGAGGGCGAGGGCAAGTTGCCGGACATCCTGCTGGTGGATGGCGGCAAGGGGCAGCTTAAGATGGCCCAGGAGGTCATGCAGGAACTGGCTGTGCCGAAGCTGATCTTGCTTGGTGTGGCCAAGGGCGTGACCCGCAAGCCAGGGTTGGAAACCCTGTACCTGAATGACGCCGCCCATGAATTTACCTTGCCGGGTGACTCGCCGGCTCTGCATCTGATCCAACAGGTGCGTGATGAGGCCCACCGCTTTGCCATTACCGGTCACCGTGCACGGCGCGGCAAGGCTCGGCGCACCTCCAGCCTGGAAGATGTGGCGGGGGTTGGGCCAAAGCGGCGGCGAGAGTTGCTCAAGCACTTTGGTGGGCTGCACGAATTGACGCGTGCCAGCAGTGAGGAAATCGCCAAGGCGCCTGGCATCAGTAAAAAGCTTGCAGAGCTGATTTATGCAACCCTGCACAGCGAGTAGAATCCCCTTTCAATTTGCGGACCCGACGTGTCGATGAACATCCCCAACCTGCTTACCGTACTGCGTGTCCTGCTGATCCCGGTCTTTGTCCTGCTGTTTTATCTGCCGTTCTCCTGGAGCCATCTGGCCGCCAGCGCGGTATTCGCCTTTGCAGCGGCCACCGATTGGCTCGACGGCTACCTGGCCCGCCGGCTGCAGCAGAGCACACCCTTTGGTGCCTTTCTCGATCCAGTGGCGGACAAGCTGATTGTCGCCGTGGCCTTGGTGCTCTTGGTGGATGAGCACGCCAGCCTGTGGTTGACCTTGCCGGCGGCTGTGATCATCAGTCGTGAGATCGTTGTCTCGGCCTTGCGTGAGTGGATGGCGGAGCTGGGCGCGCGCGCCCAGGTTGCGGTGTCCAACGTGGGCAAATGGAAAACCGCAGCACAGATGCTGGCGCTGGTGATTCTCCTGGCGCATTCGCCGCAGTTTTCCTTCTGGATCGGCCTCGGCTATGGCCTGTTGTTTGTTTCTGCCGCACTGACCTTGTGGTCCATGACGCAGTACCTACGCGCCGCCTGGCCACACCTGAGCGTGACCACGGAAAAGAAATAAAACTTTTTCGAATCAAGGGGTTGACGACTAGTTTTAAATCGATACAATGGCGCCACCAAAACGCGGGAATAGCTCAGTTGGTAGAGCACGACCTTGCCAAGGTCGGGGTCGCGAGTTCGAGTCTCGTTTCCCGCTCCAAATTAAAACAGGCCGCTAATACGGCCTGTTTGCTTTAAGGCGCGATAGCAAAGCGGTTATGCCCTGGATTGCAAATCCAGTTAGCCCGGTTCGACTCCGGGTCGCGCCTCCAACATCTAAACCCCGCAGGCAAAAGCCTCCGGGGTTTTTTGTTGTCTGCGCGTTAGGCGGTGCTAGGCGGTTGCGTCCCTTGTCGCGCACGCACTGCATGCAATGCGTGTGTCGTTAGCTGAGTCAGGCAAGCTGGCGCCTACAAAGAGCGCCCCGTGCATGCAACGTGAACTGGGTGCAGAGCCTTTCGTTTGCTACCCGTCTGCCGCCCGTTTCGTTACTCGCGGAAAAATACCTGCACCAGGTGATAGCCAAACTGGCTTTTCACCGGGCCATGCACCTCGCGCAGCGGTTTTTTGAAGATAACCTGGTCGATGGCTTTGACCATCTGCCCTGGCCGCACTTCGCCTAAATCGCCGCCGCGCTTGCCCGACGGGCAGGTGGAAAACTTGCGCGCCAACACGTCGAAGGCTTCGCCTTTGGCAATGCGCGCTTTGAGTTGTGCTGCTTCGGCTTCGGTCTTCACCAGAATATGCCGCGCCATTGCTTTGGCCATGCCTGCTGTCTCCTGAAAAAATGGTCGCCATTGTGCCAGTAATTGCTGGCGATGCACGGTCGTCGGTCAAGCGAAATGGCAAGCTGTACGAGCGCTACGGGCCTGACAATCTGGCCTAAGGTAGTAATCGAACTGTTTGAAGGAAGTCTGTCCATGGACCTCACCGCAATGCTGAAAATTCTCGCCAGTCAGGATGGATCAGACCTGTACCTGGCAACCGGTGCGCCGCCTTGCGCCAAGTTCAATGGGGTACTCAAGCCGTTGTCGGCCGAGACCTTGAAGCCGGGCGCAGTGACTGAGATCGCCAACTCAATCATGGATGCGGCTCAGCGTGAGGAGTTCGACCGCGAGCTGGAAATGAACCTGGCGATTTCCATCCCCAATGTCGGGCGCTTTCGTATCAATATCTTCAAGCAGCGCAACGAAGTCTCGATCGTGGCGCGCAATATCAAGATGGAAATCCCCACCTTCGAGGATCTTAAACTGCCGGAAGTGCTGCTCAAGACCATCATGGAAAAGCGTGGTCTGGTGCTGTTCGTCGGTGGCACCGGCTCGGGCAAGTCCACCTCCCTGGCGGCGCTGATCGATTACCGCAACCGCAACAGCGGCGGCCATATCATCACCATCGAAGACCCGATCGAGTACGTGCACCGGCACAAGAAATCCATCATCAACCAGCGCGAGGTGGGGGTGGATACCCGCAGCTTCCACGCTGCCCTGAAGAACACCCTGCGCCAAGCACCGGACGTGATTCTGATCGGCGAAATCCGCGACCGTGAAACCATGGAGCATGCCCTGGCCTTCGCCGACACCGGCCACCTGGCGATTTCCACCCTGCACGCCAACAACGCCAATCAGGCCCTGGACCGTATCATCAACTTCTTCCCCGAGGAGCGCCGTCCGCAGCTGCTCAATGACCTGGGCAACAACCTCAAGGCCTTTGTCTCACAGCGCTTGGTGAAAACTGCTGATGGCAAGCGCCGCGCCGCGGTGGAGGTACTGCTGGGCACTCCGACCATTCGTGACCTGATCAAGCGCAATGACCTCTCCGAGATTAAGGAGATCATGGAGAAATCGAAAAACCTCGGCATGCAGACCTTCGATCAGGCCCTGATCGACTTGGTTAATGAGGGCGCCATCGATGAGGAAGAGGCCGTTAAAAACGCCGACTCTGCGAACAACGTACGGCTCAAACTCAAGCTCTACCGGGAAACCCCGAGTGCTCCTGTGGCCGCTGCGCCCGTGGCTGCACCTGCCGCCAAAGCGGCGGATGTCGCCGACTGGGGCATGGAGTTGAAGTTGGAGGAGATTGAGGTCGACCTGCCACCTGAAGACCCTGGTCGACAGGGCATTTGAGCAAAAGCGCGTTAACCCTACCGCCAAGGTTAACGCGCGGGTCTGTAGGTGCTAAGAATTTTCTGAAGGCTGCCATCGGCACGCAGCGCCTCAACGGCATTGCGCAGATTACTCACGAGTTCTGCGTCGCAACTCTTGGAGCAGGCCAGATACAGGTCTGCACTGGACAAGGTTGGGCTCATCTTGAGCGTGCGATTGCTTTGCGGCCAGAGGTAAAGGCCTTCTTCCACACCCGTAAACCATGCATCGATACGGCCCTTTTCGAGCATGCGCGGTGCGTTATCACCGAGTTTGAGGCTGTAGAGTTGTTTGTCGCTAAAGCCTTGAGTCTTGAGGATTTCCAGTTGTGCCGTGCCTAAACCAACGGCAATACGCTGGTAGCGACGCCGCGCTTCGGCAAAATCGCTTACCGGGGTATCAAGACTGAAGAACGCACGCTCGAGTGGCATGATCGGCGCAATCCAGGTGTACAACGCTTCCCGCTGTGGCGTGCGTGACAGTGGGATGATCAGCTGATTATGTGCGCGGCTGACGTCCTGCTGGGCACGGGCCCAAGGGGCCACAGCGATATGGCTGCGATAGCCTGCCTGGGCAATGGCGGCTAACGCCACATCGCCAACCATGCCGTAGCGGCCCTGGACGCTAGTCAAGGTCAGCGGAGGGGCGTCAGGCATATGCAACTCAAGAAGCTCCTGGGCTTTGACTCCATAACTCAGCGGCAAGCACAGCATGACAAGGCAGACCCAGCGCGCAACCATCGCGTCATTCCAATAACCGGCGTTGCAGGCAGTATAAGCAGAGGGCCTCAAGCAGGACGGGAATTTCGACGCTATCAGCAGCGCAAGTCGTCCAAGTCGCGAAACAGCGCCAGTGCCTCTGGATTGGCCAGGGCGTCGGTGTTTTTTACCGGCAAGTCGTGCACCACATTACGCACCGCCAACTCGACGATTTTGCCGCTGATGGTGCGCGGAATATCCGCCACCGCGATGATCTTTGCGGGCACATGGCGGGGTGTGGTGTTGGCGCGGATCACCTGACGAATTTCGGCTTGCAGCGTGTCAGTCAGTTCGATGCCCTCGCGCAGGCGCACAAATAGCACCACCCGCACGTCATCGTGCCACTGCTGGCCGATTGCGATGGACTCCAGCACGGCTTCGATCTTTTCCACCTGGCGGTAGATTTCCGCGGTGCCGATGCGCACGCCGCCGGGGTTGAGCACCGCATCCGAACGGCCATGGATCAGCAGGCCGGCGTGTTCGGTGACTTCGGCATAATCGCCATGGGCCCAGACGCCGGGGAAGATGTCGAAGTAGGCGGCCTGGAACTTCGCACCATCAGGGTCGTGCCAGAAGCCCACCGGCATCGAGGGGAAGTGCTGGGCGCAGACCAGTTCGCCTTTCTCCTGTCGTACTGGCTGGCCAGCGTCGTTCCACACCTGTACGTCCATCCCCAGGCCTTTGCACTGCAATTCGCCGCGCCACACCGGCAATACGGGATTACCCAAGGCGAAGCAGGAGACGATGTCGGTGCCGCCAGAAATCGACGACAGGCACAGATCGTTTTTGATTTCGCGGTAGACGTATTCGAAGCTTTCGTGGGACAGCGGCGAGCCGGTGGACAAAATGGTCTTCAGCCGCGTTAGCGTGTGTGTGCTGGCGGGCTTGGCGCCGGCCTTTTCTAGCGCTGCCAGGTACTTGGCACTGGTGCCGAAGATGGAGATATTTTCGGCATCGATCAGGTCAATCAAACGCTCGGGGCCAGGGTGGAACGGCGAGCCGTCGAACAGTACTAGCGTGGCGCCCAAGGCCAGGCCAGAAACCAGCCAGTTCCACATCATCCAGCCGCAGGTGCTGTAGTAGAAGAGGGTGTCGTCGGCCGTCAGGTCGGTGTGCAGGCCCAGTTCCTTAACGTGTTGCAGCAAGGTGCCGCCGACGCCATGGACGATGCACTTGGGCACCCCGGTAGTGCCGCTGGAATAGAGGATATACAGCGGCTGCTCGAAGGCCACCGCAACAAACTCGGGCTCGCCGCTGGCCTGATAGAAATCGTCCCACAACGCCACCTGGGCCTGGGTCTGGTAATCGCCAGCCTGCGCCTCAGGGCGGGCGTAAGGGACGACGAGCAGTTGAGTGAGTGAAGGCAGGCGAGCGAGGATTTCATTGAGCTTAACGGTCAGGTCGATGGTCTTGCCGGCGTAGCGGTAACCACCGCAGGCGATCAGCACCTTGGGCTCGATCTGGCCGAAACGGTCGATTACGCCCTGGGTACCAAAATCCGGCGAGCAACTTGACCAGGTGGCGCCAAGGCTGGCGGTGGCAAGCATGCCGACCACGGTCTGCCAGGTGTTGGGCATAAAGGCCGCGACCCGGTCACCGATGCCGACACCGAGGGCTTTGAGTTGCTGTTGCAGGCCGGCAACATGGGCGGCTAATTCGGCATAGCTCAGTTGTTCCCGCGAACCGTCTTCGCCAATAGCAACCAACGCCGGATGGTTATCGCGGCGGCGCAGCAGTTGCTCGGCAAAGTTCAGGGCGGCGCCAGGGAACCAGTGCGCGCTGGGCATGGCCGAACCTTCCTGCAGCACGGCCGTGGCCGGAATGCTGAAACGAATATCGAAGAAATCGGCAATCGCCTGCCAGAACGCCTCACGCTGCGCCACGCTCCAGGCATGCAGTGCCGGGTAGTCGGCTAGCTCCAGGTCGTGGCGCTGGTTGATGAACAGGCGAAACGCCGTCATGCGGGTGGCAGCGATCCTGTCGGCGGATGGCGTCCAGAGCGGTTGCGGCATTGCAGTTCTCCAAGGCATGACAGGGTGAAGGTTGCGTTTACTGCGCGGCGTGGCGAACCCGTGCCACGCGCGAGCCATTGTCCCGGCCCAGTACGTTGCAGATCCGCTGGCCGGCGCTGACCAGTTGATCTAGGTCGATGCCGGTGTGAATGCCTAAGCCATTCAGCAGGTAGAGCACGTCTTCACTGGCCACATTGCCGCTTGCGCCCTTGGCGTAAGGGCAACCGCCCAAGCCTGCGACCGAACTGTCAAACACGCTGATGCCTTCCAGCAGACTGGCATAGATATTCGCCAGAGCCTGGCCATAGGTGTCGTGGAAATGTCCGGCGAGTTTGTCGCGCGGAATATCACGGCCGACCACCTCGAACAGTGAGCGCGTATGGCCAGCGGTGCCGGTGCCGATGGTGTCGCCCAGCGAAACCTCGTAGCAGCCCATGGCAAACAGCTCCTTGGCCACTGCCGCGACTTGCTCCGGCGCGACCTCGCCTTCATAGGGGCAGCCGAGCACGCATGACACATAGCCGCGCACGCGGATACCGTGCTGCTGGGCAGCCTCCATTACCGGAACAAAACGCTGCAGGCTCTCGCTAATCGAACAGTTGATGTTCTTCTGCGAGAAGGCCTCGCTGGCGGCGGCGAACACCGCCACTTCTTTCACGCCAGCGGCCACAGCATCTTCAAAGCCCTTGAGATTCGGCGCCAGCGCCGCGTAGGTCACGCCTGCAAGTTGCTGGACCTGCGCGAACACCTCGGCAGAACCGGCCATCTGCGGCACCCACTTGGGCGACACAAAGCTGCCCACCTCGATATAACCGAGGCCGGCGGCGCTCAGATCATCGACCAAGCGCACCTTGTCGGCGACGCTGATCGGTTGTTTCTCGTTCTGCAGGCCGTCGCGCGGGCCGACTTCGACCAGGCGTACGTTGGTTGGCAGGGACATGCATATCTCCAATTTATCGCGGCCAAGGCCGCTCCTACAAAAACGCGCAAGCCAATACACCGTAGCCCGGATGCAATCCGGGATGCGGCGGCAAACCCACCCCGGATTGCATCCGGGTTACTCAGCAACGCGGCATGGGCCGTGATGATGGGTATCGCTGCGCTCAACCCATCCTACGCGTGCAATTTTGTAGGATGGGTTGAGCCGCGCGATACCCATCAAACGGTCTCTTCCAGTTCCACCAGCGCATTGCCTTCGCTGACCAGTTCGCCCTCGCTGCAGTACAGCGCCTTGACGATACCGGCATGGGGCGCGCGGATGCTGTGCTCCATCTTCATCGCTTCCAATACCACCAGCGCGGTGCCGGCTTCGACGGCCTGGCCGACCTCGACCAGCACGCGGACGATACTGCCATTCATGGGGGCGGTCAGGCCGCCCTGATGGCTGTGGCTGGCTTCGGCTTCAGCAATCGGATCGACCTTGCGCACTTCACGCAGCTCGCCTTGCCATTCGATAAACAGCGCCGGGCCACGGCGTAACAGCTGATGGCTACTGAGCAGACCATCCTGCTTGTGCAGTAGACGCTCACCGCACAGGCTGTAGGCCGACTCGCCCGGCGTGCGGCGCAGACGCAGCCAGTGGCGTTCGCCCTGGCAACTGAGGTGCAAGCTGACTTCTTGCGGCAGCCCGGAGCGCCAGCCAAGATTGCTACTCCACGGCGAATACGGGTCATCGCCACGGGGCGCCGGCGTTTCGCTGAGCAACATGGCTTCGCCGGCCAGCTGCCAGAAGGCTTCGGGCAACGACGTGGGGGCAGGGCGCAGCTGCGCTTCATGGCGGCCGATAAAGCCGGTGTCCAGTTCGCAGGCGGCAAACGCCGGGTGAGCCAGCACGCGCTTGAGAAAGCCGAGGTTGGTCTTGAAACCGCCGACGGCGGTGTCATTGAGCATGCTCAGCAGGCGCAGGCGCGCCTCCTCGCGGTTCTCGCCCCAGGCGATCAGCTTGGCCAGCATCGGGTCGTAGAACGGCGACACGCTGTCGCCTTCGACGATGCCACTGTCCACTCGGCGGCCAGGGCCGGCGGCGGGTTCGCGGTACAGATTCAAGGTGCCGGAGGCGGGCAGGAAGTCCTGCTCGGTATCCTCTGCATACAGACGCACTTCGATGGCGTGGCCATTGAGCGGCACCTGCTCTTGGGTGATCGGCAGCGCCTCGCCGCGGGTCACACGAATCTGCCAGGCCACCAGGTCGAGGCCGGTAATCGCCTCAGTCACCGGGTGTTCCACCTGCAGCCGGGTGTTCATTTCCATAAAAAAGAACTGCCCGCGGGCATCCAGCAGGAACTCCACGGTGCCGGCGCCGACATAGCCGATCGCTTGGGCGGCCTTGACGGCGGCTTCGCCCATGGCGCGCCGTAGTTCCGGCGACAGGCCTGGCGCCGGCGCTTCTTCGACCACCTTCTGGTGGCGACGCTGGATCGAGCAGTCACGCTCGTTCAGGTACAGGCAGTGGCCGTGCTGATCGGCAAACACCTGGATCTCCACGTGGCGCGGTTGTAGCACGTATTTTTCCACCAGCATGCGTGAGTCGCCGAACGCCGATTGCGCCTCACGCTGCGCCGATTGCAGGGCCTCGGCCAGTTCGCTTTCGCGCTCGACCACCTTCATGCCCTTGCCACCACCACCGGCGGCGGCTTTCAACAGCACCGGATAGCCGATCACCGCGGCGGCGGCACGGAAGGTTTCCACGTCCTGCGCCTCACCGTGGTAGCCGGGCACCAACGGCACCGCCGCCTGTTCCATCAGCGCCTTGGCGGCGGATTTGCTGGCCATGGCATCCATGGCGCTGGCGGGCGGGCCGAGAAACAGCAGGCCGGCAGCCTCGCAGGCACGCGCGAAGCCAGCGTTTTCCGAGAGAAAGCCATAGCCCGGATGGATCGCCTGGGCGCCGCTGGCTTTGGCGGCCGCGATGATCTTGTCGCCGAGCAGGTAGCTGTCGGCTGGCTTGGCGCCGCCGAGGTCGATAGCTATATCGGCTTCGCGTACATGGCGAGCCTGTTGGTCGATGCTGCTGTGCACCGCCACGGTTCGAATGCCCAGGTCGCGGGCGCTGCGCATCACCCGGCAGGCAATTTCTCCACGGTTGGCGATCAAGAGGGTGTCGATGGTCGCCATTAGTCTTGCTCCTGCCAGGCCGGTTTGCGTTTATCGAGGAACGCCCGCAGGCCCTCCTGGCCTTCGGCGCTGATACGGATACGCGCAATCGCGGTTTCGGTGTAGCGGCGCAGGCCGGGAGTCAGTTCGCCAGCGCCGACCTCGTTGAACAGCGCCTTGCATGTCACCAGCGCTTGCGGGCCGTTGAGCAGCAGGTTGGCGATCCAGTTGTCCGCTTGCGTCTCCAACTCCTCGGCCGGGTAGGCTTCGCTGAGCAGGCCCAGTTGCGCGGCCTTGTGCCCGTCGAAGCGCTCGGCGGTCAGGGAGAAACGCCGCGCGGCGCGCTCGCCGATGGCCTTGACCACGAACGGGCTGATGGTCGCCGGGGCCAGGCCGATGCGCACTTCCGACAGGCTGAACTGCGCGTTGTCGGCGCCAATGGCCATGTCGCAGCAGCTGACCAGGCCCACGCCACCGCCAAATACCGCGCCTTGCACCACGGCCAGGGTCGGCTTTTTCAGCTGGTAGAGGTTGTACAGCAGCTCGGCGAGGGCGCGGGCGTCCTCCAGGTTGCCGTTGAAGTCCAGTTCGGCCGCTTGCTGCATCCAGCCCAGGTCGCCGCCAGCGCAGAAGTGTTTGCCGCGCCCGCGCAACACCAGCAGGCGCACGTCCGGGTTGCCGCCCACGGCATCCAGGGCCAGCAGCAGTTCGCGGATGGTGGCGCTGTTGAAGGCGTTGTTCTTTTCCGGACGGTTGAGCCACAGGGTGGCGATGCCGCGCGGGTCGATTTCCAGCTGAATGTTCTGATAGTCAGTCATGTGCAGCGCCTTACATGCGGAAGATGCCGAAACGGGTCGGCTCGATCGGGGCGTTGAGGCTGGCCGACAGCGCCAGGGCGAGAACATCGCGGGTTTGTGCCGGGTCGATGACGCCGTCATCCCAGAGGCGGGCGCTGGAGTAGTAGGGGTGGCCCTGATGCTCGTACTGTTCGAGGATCGGCTGCTTGATCTTCGCCTCTTCCTCGGCCGAGAAACTCAGGCCGGCACGTTCGGCCTGCTCACGCTTGACCTGCACCAGCACCCCGGCGGCCTGTTCGCCGCCCATCACCGAAATGCGCGCGTTGGGCCACATCCACAGGAAACGCGGATCGTAGGCACGGCCGCACATGCCGTAGTTACCGGCGCCGAAGCTGCCGCCGATGATCACGGTGAACTTCGGCACTTTAGCGCAGGCCACCGCGGTGACCAGCTTGGCGCCGTGCTTGGCGATGCCGCCGGCCTCGTACTTCTGCCCGACCATAAAACCGGTGATGTTCTGCAGGAACAGTAGCGGGATGCCGCGCTGGCAGGCCAGCTCAATAAAGTGCGCGCCTTTCTGCGCCGATTCGGCGAATAAGATTCCGTTATTGGCGAGGATCGCCATCGGATAGCCGTGTAAATGAGCAAAGCCACAGACCAGGGTGGCGCCGAACAGCGCCTTGAATTCGTCGAACTGTGAGTCGTCGACCAGGCGCGCGATCACCTCGCGCACATCGAACGGCTGCTTGCTGTCGGCTGGGATCACACCGTACAGCTCGTCGCTGGCGTAGCGCGCCGGCTGGGCGGGGCGGCTGTTGACTTCACCGAGCTTGCGCCAGTTGAGATTGCTGATGCAGCGGCGGGCGATGGCCAGGGCGTGCTCGTCGTCTTCGGCGTAATGGTCGGCCACACCGGAGGTTTTGCAGTGCACATCCGCACCGCCGAGGTCTTCGGCACTAACCACTTCACCGGTGGCAGCACGCACCAGTGGCGGACCGGCGAGGAAGATGGTGGCCTGGTTACGGACCATGATGGTCTCGTCGCTCATGGCCGGCACATAGGCGCCACCGGCGGTGCAGGAACCCATCACGACGGCGATTTGCGGGATGCCCATGGCGCTCATGTTGGCCTGGTTGAAGAAAATCCGGCCGAAGTGCTCACGGTCCGGGAACACTTCATCCTGACGCGGCAGGTTGGCGCCGCCGGAGTCGACCAGGTAGATGCACGGCAGGCGGTTTTCCTGAGCGATGGTCTGGGCGCGCAGGTGTTTCTTCACCGTCAGCGGGTAATAGCTGCCGCCTTTTACCGTAGCGTCGTTGGCGATGATCATGCATTCCACGCCTTCGACCCGACCGATGCCAGCCACTACGCCGGCAGCCGGTACGTCTTCGCCGTACACCTCATAGGCGGCCAGGGGCGCGACTTCGAGGAAGGCCGAACCCGGATCGAGCAGGCCGTTGATACGTTCGCGCGGCAGCAACTTGCCCCGCGAGGTATGACGCTCCTGGGCCTTGGCGCCGCCGCCGGCGTGCACATGGGCGAGCAGGGCGCGCAGGTTGAGCACCTGTTCGAGCATGACCGCGCGATTGGCCGCGAACTCCGGCGAACGGGTGTTGAGTTGGGTGTGCAGGATGGCCATGGGCGCTCACTCCGAGTTTGGGCAATAGCTCCCCTCTCCCGTTCACGGGAGAGGGGCCGGGGGAGAGGGTGGTGCAGGCGACGTAGAGCCCCTCTCCCTAACCCTCTCCCACAAGTGGGAGAGGGAACTGACCGTACATTATTTGGTTTCGTTGAACAGCTCGCGGCCGATCAGCATGCGGCGGATTTCGCTGGTGCCGGCGCCGATCTCGTAGAGCTTGGCGTCGCGCAGCAGGCGGCCGGCCGGGTACTCGTTGGTGTAGCCGTTGCCGCCGAGAATCTGGATGGTATCCAGGGCCATCTTGGTGGCCATTTCGGCGGTGTAGAGGATCACCGCTGCGGCGTCTTTGCGCGATTCCTCGCCGCGGTCGCAGGCCTTGGCGACGTTGTACAGGTAGGACTTGGAGGCGTTCATACCAGCGTACATGTCAGCCAGCTTGCCCTGGATCAGCTGGAATTCGCCGATCGACTGACCGAACTGGCGACGTTCGTGCACGTACGGCACCACCACATCCATACAGGCCTGCATGATCCCGGTCGGGCCGCCGGAGAGCACAGTGCGTTCAAAATCCAGGCCGCTCATCAGCACGGCTACGCCGCGGCCTTCGGCGCCGAGGATGTTTTCTGCCGGCACTTCGCAGTCCTGGAACACCAGTTCGCAGGTGTTGGAGCCGCGCATGCCCAGCTTGTCCAGCTTCTGGTGACGGGAAAAACCCTTGAGGTCGCGCTCGACGATAAACGCGGTCATACCCTTGGAGCCGGCGGCGACGTCGGTCTTGGCGTAGATCACGTAGGTGTGGGCATCCGGGCCGTTGGTGATCCACATCTTGTTGCCGTTAAGCACATAGTGGTCGCCACGTTTGTCGGCGCGCAGCTTCATCGACACCACGTCGGAGCCGGCATTCGGTTCGCTCATGGCCAGTGCGCCGATGTGCTCGCCGGAACACAGCTTGGGCAGGTACTTGGCCTTCTGCTCGTGGGTGCCGTTTTTGTGGATCTGGTTAACGCACAGGTTGGAGTGGGCGCCGTAGGACAGGCCGACCGAGGCCGAGGCGCGGCTGATTTCTTCCATGGCCACCACGTGGGCCAGGTAGCCCATATTGGTGCCGCCATACTCTTCGGCGACGGTCATGCCGAGCAGGCCCATGTCACCGAACTTGCGCCACATGTCCATGGGGAACTCGTTGTCGCGGTCGATCTGCGCCGCGCGCGGGGCCAATTCGCCCTGGGCAAACTGGCGCACCGCGTCGCGGAGCATGTCGATGGTTTCGCCGAGGCCAAAGTTCAGGGACGGGTAGCTCATGGTTTCACCTGTAATTTTTATCATTAGGTTTAAACGGCAAGTTATTGGTTTTTAAGGGTTTCGCTCATAGCGATCTGACAGCGCTCTTCGGCGGTATCGAGCTCCAACTGCATCTGCTGGATGTCCAGCAACTGCTGTTCGAGCTGCAGGCGGCGTTCGGCGATCTTGCCCATAAAGGTCTCCAGCTGCTTGCGGTTGCCGCTGGCGGGGTCATACAGCTCGATCAACTCCTTGCACTCGGCCAGGGAAAAGCCGATGCGTTTACCGCGCAGAATCAGCTTCAGCGAGACCTTGTCGCGGGCCGAATAGATGCGCTCCAAGCCGCGCCGTTCGGGGCTGAGCATGCCTTGTTCTTCGTAAAAGCGGATGGCGCGGGGCGTGATATCCAGCTCGCGGGCCAGATCGGAAATGCTGTAGGTGTTGCTCATGGGGCGGACTCGGGTGCTGATCTTTACGTTAACGTAAAGCAGGTTGACGTTAACGTCAACCTGGACCGCCGCATGCAGCATTTACAGGAGGGCTTGAGCGCGCAGGTATGTGCACGTAATCAACTCTGTTCGCCAAGCCTAAAGGCTTATAAAACATCTGCTTGGCGAACAAAGCTGAGAGCCGCACTGAAGAGATAGCGCGGCGAGGAGCATTCGCTTACAACTTCTTTTCCTGGGCGCAGACCTGTTGGCACAGCTCAATCAGCTGTTCGCGCATCCAACGGTTGGCCGGATCCTGGTCGGTGCTTTCGTGCCAGTACAGGTGGGTTTCCTGGGCGGGTACGTCATTTACCGGCAGGTCGACAGCATGCAGGCCGTGGCGATGGGCGAAGCTCTCCGGCACGGTCATGGCCATGTCCGTCTGCTGCATAACCTGAGAGGCCATCAGGTAGTGCTGGGAGCGCAAGGCGATCTTGCGTTGGATGCCCATCTTGCCCAGGGCCAGGTCCACCAGGCCGAGACCGCTGCGGCGGCTGGAGATGTGGATATGGGTCAGGGACAGGTAGTCGTCGAGGCTGATCTTGTCCTTAGCCAGCGGATGGCCCTTGCGCATGGCACAGACGTAGCGGTCTTCCAGCAGCTTGACGTGGCGCACCTGGGGGTCGGTGTTGAGCGGCGCGTCGACGGCAAAATCGATGCGCCCGGCCGCCAGTTCCTTGGTGGTTTCCCGACGTTTGGCCAAAAAACTCTCAATTTGCACCGCCGGTGCCTGGCGGCGCAGGCGCTGGAACAGCGGCGGCAGGATCACCGCCTCGATAAGGTCAGTCATGCTGATACGGAAGGTTTTGTTGGCCTGTAGCGGGTTGAAGATGCGGCTTTCCTGCACCGATACGCGCAGCAGCTGCAGGGCGTTACGCACCGGGCCGATGATGTTCTGCGCCATCGGTGTTGGCACCATGCCTTGGGCAGTACGCACGAACAGCGGATCGTTGAAGGTCTCGCGCAGGCGAGACAGCGCGTTGGAGACCGCCGGCTGAGTGATGCCGACGATCTGCCCGGCGCGGGTCAAATTGGCCTCGGTGTAGATCGCATCGAAGACGATGAACAGGTTCAGATCGACTTTGCTCAGGTTCATGTGCAGTGGTCTCCGGGGCGGTGGGCTATCAGCCGATCATATATGGCTTATGAATGTTCATACACGGCGAAAATAGGTTAGATAAATCTTAATCGCTGTTCTAGCATCCTTACCAGCCCCATTTATCTTCCTCGTGCAAAGGTGCCCTCGTCATGGATTTCGCCTACTCCCCCAAGGTTCAGGAACTGCGTGAACGCGTCACAGCGTTTATGGATGCCTACGTCTATCCGGCTGAACCGGTGTTCGAGCAGCAGGTCGCCACCGGTGATCGTTGGCAGCCGACCGCGATCATGGAAGAGCTGAAAGCCAAGGCCAAAGCCGAAGGCCTGTGGAACCTGTTTCTGCCGGATTCGGAGCAGGGTTTCGGTCTGACCAACCTGGAGTACGCGCCGCTGGCCGAAATCATGGGCCGCTCGCTGCTGGGCCCTGAGCCGTTCAACTGCTCGGCACCGGACACCGGCAACATGGAAGTGTTGGTGCGTTATGCCAACGAAGGGCAGAAGAAGCAGTGGCTGGAACCGCTGCTGCGCGGCGAGATTCGCTCGGCCTTTGCCATGACCGAACCCGGTGTGGCCTCGTCGGACGCCACCAACATGGAAGCCCGAGCTGTGCGTGAGGGTGACGAGTGGGTGATTAACGGCAGCAAGTGGTGGACCTCCGGCGCTTGCGATCCGCGCTGCAAGATCATGATTTTCATGGGCCTGACCAATCCGGACGCGCCGCGTCACCAGCAGCACTCGATGATTCTGGTGCCCACCGATACCCCCGGGGTGAAAATCGTCCGTCCGCTGCCGGTATTTGGCTACGACGATGCGCCGCACGGCCACGCCGAAGTGCTGTTCGAGAACGTGCGCGTACCTTACGAAAACGTGCTGTTGGGCGAGGGCCGTGGTTTTGAGATCGCCCAGGGTCGCCTTGGCCCAGGCCGTATCCACCACTGCATGCGTTCGATCGGCATGGCTGAGCGGGCACTGGAGCTGATGTGCAAGCGTTCCGTCAGTCGTACCGCCTTTGGCAAGCCGCTGGCGCGCCTGGGTGGCAACATCGACAAGATTGCCGACTCGCGCACCGAGATCAACATGGCGCGCCTGCTGACCCTGAATGCCGCCTTTATGATGGACACCGTGGGCAACAAGATTGCTGCCAGTGAAATCGCCCAGATCAAGGTGGTGGCACCGAATGTGGCGCTCAAGGTGATCGACCGCGCGATCCAGATCCACGGTGGCGCCGGCGTCTCCAACGACTTCCCGCTGGCCTACATGTACGCCATGCAACGCACCCTGCGCCTGGCCGACGGCCCGGACGAAGTGCACCGCATGGCCATCGGCAAGTACGAGATCGGTAAGTACGTACCCCGTGATGCAATGCGCAAAAGCCACTAAGGCCCGCGTGTAAAAAAGCCGAGGCCCGCAACTGCGGGCCTCGGCTTTTTATTTGTCTGTTACTGCGTAAATTTGCCGTTGTAGGAGCGGCTTCAGCCGCGATGCTTTGAAGGCAAACGGCATCGCGGATAAATCCGCTCCTACAAAAGCTCAGCTGCACGATCAACGCTCAAGTGAGCATCGTTTAATCAGCGCGCTGTTCCGCCTGGCGCTGTGCCTGTAGCCAGTTCAGGCGCAGGTGCAATTGGGCGGCGAAGGTGCGGGCGGCCATCTCTTCGTGGAAGGTCAGCACCCGTTTGCCGGCGATCACCCGCCAGAGCATCCGCCCTTGGCGTTCAATACAGTGCAACTCGACCTCTGGCACCCCGGACATCCTCGTAATTGCTTGATGCCCAAGGGTACGTGATGACGGCCAGTGGCGAAACGTTGAAGCACTTAGTAAACCCAAACCTCGACCCGGCGATTCTTGATCCGGCCGTCGTCAGCCTGGTTGCTGGCTACCGGCAATTCGGCGCCGAGGCCGATGATTTCCTCGAACAAGACTTGCGACTTGGACAGTTCCCGGCGCACAGCCATGGCCCGCAGCTTGGACAGCAGTTCGGCGCGCTCCGGGTCGCTCTTGGGGTCGCCAAAGCCGACCAGTACGGCTTTGTGGCTGAGCTTGTCCTCGCTGCGCAGGTACTCCAGCAAGCGGTTTACATCGCGCAGGGCTTTGTTATCCAGGCTGGCGCTGCCGTCTTGGAAGCGGAAGTTTACAGTCAGGCGTCGTGCATCATTGGCCAGTTGTTGGTATTCAGCCGGCATGCTCGGGCTGGGTTTGACCTGCACCGCCTGCACGCTCTGGGCGATAAAGCCGGTCTTGGCCACCAGCGCCTGCCCCTCACTGCTGTGAGCAAACTTCACCAGGGCCTGGGCCCAAGGGTTGGATTCTTGCGGGGCGTTGTACAAGAACAGGCGACGTGACAGCGGATAGTCCTCGGTGGCAATCAGGGTGGTGGAGGGCAGCATCGGCTGCGACTCACCATCGGCAATGGCTAAGGCTTTGGCCTGGCGAATATAGGGCAGGCCGATAAAGCCGATGCCTTGTGGGTCCTGGCTGACAGCATCGGACAACTGCTCACTGGATTCAAAACGCTGGCTGCCAGGGGCAAGGGTCTTGCCGTGGCTAACCAGTACCAGTTCCTTGAAGGTGTCGTAGGTGCCGGAGTTGTCATCGCGGGCATACAGGTGAATGGGACCGCCGCGACCACCGAGGGCCTCCCAGGTTTTCACTTCACCGGAAAAGACCTGGGCCAACTGGCTGGTGGTCAGGGCATTCAAGCCGTTTTGCGGATGCAGAATCACCGCCAGGCCATCGATGGCGATCACCTGTTCGGCCGCAGGGCTGGTGAAGTCGCCCAGTGAGGCCAGGCTTTGCGCCTCGCTGGCTTTGATCGGCCGGGAGGAGGCCGCCAGAGCAACCTTGCCTTCTTTCAGGGCTACGAAGCCGGTGCCTGAACCATGGGCGGCAACGTCGATGCGTACCTGTTCGCCGCTGGCCTTTTGGCCGATCACTTGTTGCTCATTGGGCTGGCCATTGCTTTCGATGCGCACATCGGTGAAACCTTCCTGCAACAGCAAGCCTTTGACCAAGGCCGGACCGAGTTTGGCGCCGATGGTGTTGGAACCCTGAATCTGCAGGGCCGGGGTGTTGTCCGCTGGCACCGGCAACGCAGCAAAGACACGCCAGGGCAGGGCGTAGCAGACAAACCCGAGAATCAGCAGGCCGCACGTGCGGCTCCAGGTGTCGCGATCGGTGGCGGGCGAATTGCGCAGCATGCGGACATGCACCTTCTATGGGGGGAGTAAGTGCTGCGCAGAATAAGTCAGAGAAGTTACCGAAAAATGACAGCCGCCAAGGGCGCAAGGCTTCTAAAACGAGGGTTGTCGGTGTTGCCCGGTCGGGTGTGGCGACCGGGCACTCGCAACGTTAGAAGGGTTTGATCGCGACCTTGAGAACGCCGTCGCGCTGATGGCCGAACAGCTCATAGGCCGCAACAATATCGTCCAGTTTGTACTGATGGGTGACCAGCAGGCCCAGGTCGACACGCCCGGAGGCCACCACGTTGAGCAGACGGCGCATGCGTTCTTTGCCGCCGGGGCACAGCGAGGTGACGATCTTGTTGTCACCGAGGCCGGCGTGAAAGGCATTCAGCGGGATCACCAGGTCGGTGGAGTACACCCCCAGGCTGGACAAGGTGCCGCCCGGCTTGAGTACGCGCAAGGCACTTTCGAAGGTCGACTGTTGGCCCAGCGCTTCGATAGCGGCATCCACACCACGACCGCCGGTAAGCTTGAGAATTTCGTCAACCACATCCACTTCGTTGAAGTTAAGGGTGACATCGGCGCCGAGTTGGCGGGCGATCTGCAGGCGTTGGTTAACGCCGTCGATGGCGATGATGGTGCTGGCGCCGCGTAACTTGGCCCCGGCCGTAGCGCACAAGCCAATCGGCCCCTGGGCGAAGATCGCCACCACATCGCCGATCTTGATATTGGCGGCTTCCGCGCCGGCAAAGCCGGTGGACATGATGTCCGGGCACATCAGCACCTGCTCATCGCTAAGGCCGTCGGGTACCGGTGCCAGGTTGGCCTGGGCGTCGGGCACCAGCACGTATTCGGCCTGGGTGCCGTCGATGGTGTTGCCAAAGCGCCAGCCGCCCAGGGGTTTGTAGCCGTGGCAGGTGCAGCCGCCATCCTGGGACGACAGGCCATCCTGGCTGGCATAGGAGTTGAAGCTTGGACAGATGGCGCCGGCGATCACGCGTTGCCCTTCCTGGTAGCCCCTGACATTGCTGCCCAGTTTCTCGATCACCCCCACGGGCTCATGGCCGATGGTCAGGCCGGTGGCCACGGGGTATTCGCCCTTGAGGATATGCACGTCGGTGCCACAGATCGTGGTGGTGGTAATGCGCAGCAGGGCGTCGTTGGGGCCCACCTCGGGGATGGGCTTGTCGACCAGTTCGATCCGGCCAGGGGCTACAAAAACGGCGGCTTTCATCATGCTCATCAGATCATTCCCTCATCTCGTTAAGATTCAATCCAAGACCCACTGCATAGGACCCTATGCATAGGCCAATGTGCTGTTCAGCACGTAGATCTATATCAACGCTATGACGAATGGTGCTGCCGCCGCTCCTCGGCTTAGCTCAGTTCCAGCCAGATCGGGGCATGGTCGGAGGGTTTGTCCATCCCGCGCAGGTCGTAATCCACGCCAGCGGCTTTGAGTCGCGACTGCAGGGCGTTGCTGGCCAGGATCACGTCGATGCGCAGGCCGCGCTTGGGCTCGTCCTCGAAGCCGCGGCTGCGGTAGTCGAACCAGCTGAAGCGGTCATTAACCTCGGGGTGCAGCTGCCGGAAACTGTCGTGTAAGCCCCAATCCTTAAGGCGCTGCAACCACTCACGTTCTTCCGGCAGGAAGCTGCATTTACCGGTGCGTAGCCAGCGCTTGGCGTTGTCGGCGCCGATGCCGATATCGCAATCCTCGGGTGAGATGTTGATATCGCCCATCACAATCAACGGCTGAGTCGGTTGAAACTGGGTTTCCAGCAGTTGCTGCAAGTCGGCGTAGAACTTGGCCTTGGCCGGGAACTTGGTCGGATGGTCACGGCTTTCACCCTGAGGGAAATAGCCATTCATGATGGTGATTGGCTGGCCGTTAGCATCGGCAAAAGTGCCCCAGATAAAACGCCGTTGAGCATCTTCGTCATCGCCGGCAAAGCCCTTGTGCAGGCTTAAAGGCGCCTGGCGCGAGAGCAGGGCAACACCGTAATGGCCCTTCTGGCCGTGGTAATGCACGTGATAGCCGAGGGCTTCGATGTCGGCAAAAGGGAATTGCTCGTCGGCAACCTTGGTTTCCTGCAGGCCGATGACGTCCGGCTGGTGCTTGTCGATCAGGGCGGCCAGCTGATGAGGGCGGGCGCGCAGGCCGTTGATATTGAACGAGACAATCTTCATGGGCGGAGCAGTCCTGGGCTTACGGGAGGAGGGCTTGGGCGGCGATGTTAGCAGCCTGAAGGTGGCAGCGCCGAGTCAGCATGGCCACTCAGCCGCTAATCTGGCGAGCACGGATGGCGACTGCTAACGTGCCATTTAGTGTTTATTGCTGTCATAACAATGAGAACCCCACAGAGGTCGTCCCCCATGCCCACATCGCCCGCCGAAGTAAGAATGCTCGACAGTGGCTACGTGCGTGAAGCTCGCTCGCTGCTGTATCACGCCTATCGCCATGAACCGACCTTCTCCTATCTGCTTGAATCAGAGCGCGCGGGCTTTGACCAGCGTGTACGCGCCACTGTACGTGAGCTGGTCAATCAGCATTTTGCCGAAGAACAACCGGCCATTGGCCTGCTGGTCGATGACCGCTTGGTGGGCATCGCGTTGATTGCACCACCGCAGCGGCGTCTGGGCATTACCGAGAGCTGGAGCTGGCGGATGCGCATGCTGCTGACCGCCGGTTTCCGCTGCACCCGCCGTTATCTCGACTACCACGAAGCCGTGCAGGCGTGCCTGCCACCGGGGCCTTTCCACATGTTGCCGCTGCTGGGCATACACCCGGAGTTTCAGGGTCAGCACCTTGGCGAGCAGCTGTTGCAGGCCCTGCATAACTGGTGCGCCGAAGATGACAGCTCTCAAGGCGTGGTGCTGGATACCGGCAACCCTCATTACTTGGAGTTCTACCGGCGGTTGGGCTACGAAGAGGTCGGTGAGGTGGCGGTAGGACCGATCATCGAGCACGTGCTCTTTCATCCGAACCCGAAGGTGCTGGCCAAGGTCTGCGCCTGAAGTGCCAAAGAAATAACTGCTCACGCAATAAGCCCCGCCAACCGGGGCTTATTGATTTATAACGTGTTACCTCCTCAACCCAACCCACAAGGAACTCCCATGACTCAAGTTACCCTGCACGGCAATCCGATCAAAGTAGACGGCCACTTCCCTCAAGTCGGCGAGACGGCTAAGCCTTTTAGCCTGGTGGCTAACGACCTGGCTGATGTGGCCCTGAGCAAGTTCGCCGGGCAGCGCAAAGTGCTGAATATCTTCCCGAGTGTCGACACCCCAACCTGCGCCACCTCGGTGCGCAAGTTCAACGCCGAAACCAGCAGCCTGGCCAACACCGTGGTGCTGTGCATTTCCGCTGACCTGCCGTTTGCCCAGGCACGCTTCTGTGGTGCGGAAGGCCTGAGCAATGTGGTCAATCTGTCTACCATGCGTGGACAGAACTTTCTCAAGGATTACGGCGTAGCCATCGCCAACGGCCCCCTGACCGGCGTTGCCGCACGCGCGGTGATCGTGCTCGATGAGCACGACAAGGTCCTGCACAGCGAGCTGGTGGCTGAGATTGGCGACGAGCCGAATTATGCCGCTGCCACTGCCGTACTGAAGTAACGCCCACGCGCCATTACCCAGGTCCGCGCTTGCGCGGGCCTGGCAACCCTGTAGCTGGAGTTCTGAGCATGAAACATTGGCTGATCTACGGTGCCAACGGCTACACCGGTCGCCTGATTGCTTTGCAGGCCAAACGCTTGGGGTTGCAGCCGATTTTGGCTGGGCGCAGCTTGGATATTCATCGCATTGGCGCCGAAACCGGTTTGCCGGTGCGCCAGTTTGATCTGGCCGACCCGCGTGCTACCGCGGCGGCCCTTACCGATGTGCAACTGGTGCTCAACTGCGCCGGGCCGTTTTCCGCTACCGCTGCACCGATGATTGCTGCCTGCCTGAATGCCGGTGCCCATTATCTGGATATCACGGGCGAGTACCGGGTCTTCGAGCATGCCCACAGCCAGCACCAGGCGGCCTGTCGCGAGGGCGTCGTGATTTGCCCAGGCGTGGGTTTTGACGTGGTGCCCACCGACTGCCTGGCCATGGCCCTGCATGCCGCCATGCCTGACGCAGTGCAATTGCACCTTGGTTTTGCAACCGCCAGCGGCCTTAGCCCCGGCACCTGCAAGACCCTGATCGAAACCCTCGCCGACGGTGGCAAAGTGCGCGAAGGCGGCCAGTTGCGCAGCGTGCCCAATGCGTACCAGATGCGTGAATGCGACTTCGGCAGCGAGCCGCAGTGGGCCATGAGCATTCCCTGGGGGGATGTGGTCACAGCGGCCTACAGCACCGGCATCGCCAACATCAGCGTCTTCGTGCCGGCGCCCAAGCCGATGATCCGCGTGCTGCGTGGCCTCGATTGGCTGCGCCCGCTGCTCGGTGCCGCCTGGTTGCAACGGGCGCTGGTGGCGCTGGTCGAGCGTTGGGTCAAGGGGCCGACCGCTGAGCAGCGTGCCAGTTTGCACACCCAGGTCTGGGGCGAGGTGCGCAACGCGGCCGGCGCGGTCAAGGTTGGCCAGCTGCAAACCAGCAATGGCTACGCCCTGACCGTGCATTCGGCCCTGCATGTGGTGCAAGCCCTGTTGGCCGAGAAACCGGCCGGTGGCTACTACACCCCGGCGCAGCTGCTGGGTTGGCAGTTGGTGGAGCAATTGCCGGACTGCGGCAAGATCGTCATCCACTGATCGGCAGTGATTAGACGGACAGTGGTTAACAGTTTCGCGGTCAAGACCGCTCCCACATTCATCACAGCCGCCAAGCCATTCGACTCGATAGAAATGTCCGGTAAGGTAAAAAGCCGGTAAAGAGGCTTTGCTCCGGGCTTGGGAGTGCTTATCGTTCAGCCCACATTTCCCGGCTGTGACGATCATGTCTGCTAGTTCTTCGAAATCTTCGCTGTTTATCACCCTCCGTCCTTGGCTGATCAGCGCCGTCGCTTTGTTGGCGTTGGTGCTGCTGGTTCAGCAATTGGCCAAACCCAGCGGCCCGGAACGTCCCGAAGGCGGCCGGCGTGGAGCGGTCAGTGAAGATTTTCTGGTCAGCGCCAGTGCCGTCGAGCGCGTCGACCTGCCGGTGCACTACAACGCCCTAGGCACCGTAACGGCCTTCAATACCGTGGTGGTGCGCAGCCGCATTGACGGCGAGCTGGTCAAGGTGCTGTTCGAGGAAGGTCAGCGGGTCAAGGCAGGCGATCTACTGGCAGTGATTGATCCACGCAGTTACCGCGCGGCCCTGGACGAAGCCGAAGGCACCCTGCAACAGAACCAGGCACAACTGCGCAATGCCGAGATTGACCTGCAGCGCTACCAAGACTTGCTGGCCCAGGACTCCATTGCCCGGCAGACCCTGGACACCCAGCAAGCCCTGGTCAACCAGTACCGCGGCACCCTGAAAGCCAACCAGGCCAGCGTCGACCAGGCCAAACTCAACCTGCAGTTCAGCCAGATCCGTGCACCCATCGGCGGGCGCCTGGGATTGCGGCAGGTGGATGTCGGCAACCAGATCAGCGCTGGTGACACCACTGGCCTGGTGGTGATTACCCAGGTGCAACCGATCAACGTGGTGTTCAGCCTGCCGGAGCCGCAACTGCCGCTGATTCGCCAGCAGCTGGCCACTGGCAAGCCGCTGCCGGTTGAGGCCTTCGACCGCAACCAGCAACTGGCGTTGGCAACCGGCGCCCTGGCGAGCATCGACAATCAGATCGATATCACCACTGGCACCCTCAAGCTCAAGGCGCGTTTCGACAACCGTGACGAAGCCCTGTTTCCCAACCAGTTCGTCAATGTGCGCCTGCTGGCCCAGACCTTGTCACAGGTGCTGGTGATCCCCGCCAATGCTGTGCAGCGCGGCAGTCAGGGCGTGTTTGTGTATGTGCTGGATGCTGACAATCGGGTGAGCATGCGCACCGTTACCCTCGGCGTCACGGCCGAGGAGCGTCTGCAGGTGCTCAGTGGCCTTACGGCCGGTGAGCGGGTGGTGACCGAAGGCGTCGACCGTTTGCGCGATGGCATGCAGGTCAAGGTGGCCGGGGCTGAAAGTGACAAAGCCGCTGCCAAGCCGGCAGCCAAACCTGCAGTGACTAAAAGCGCCGGCGGAGCGGGGGCATGAACCCGTCACGCCTGTTTGTGCTGCGCCCGGTTGCCACCACGCTGTTGATGATCGCCATCCTGCTGTCGGGCTTGATCGCTTACCGGGTATTGCCGGTGGCGGCCCTGCCGGAAGTCGATTACCCGACCATTCAAGTGGTCACTCTGTACCCCGGCGCCAGCCCGGAAATCATCACCTCATCGGTGACTGCACCGCTGGAAAGCCAGTTCGGCCAGATTGCCGGCCTCACCGAAATGAGTTCCAGCAGCTCCGGCGGCGCCTCGCTGTTGACCCTGCGCTTCAACCTGACCACCGATCTCGATGTGGCTGAACAGGACGTGCAGGCGGCGATCAACGTCGCCTCCAGCCTGTTGCCCAATGACTTGCCGACACCGCCGGTGTTCAGCAAGGTCAACCCCGCCGATGCACCGATCATGAGTCTGGCGATCCTCTCCGACAGCCTGCCTCTGGCGAAGATTCAGGATCTGGTCGACACGCGCATGGCACAGAAAATCTCGCAGATCTCTGGTGTTGGTCTGGTCAGCATTGGCGGCGGCCAGCGCCCAGCTGTGCGTATTCGCGCCAATCCGGTGGCTCTGGCGGCCCACAACCTGAGCCTGGAAGACCTGCGCAGCGCGGTGACGCGCAACAACATGAATGCCCCCAAGGGCAGCTTCGACGGCCCCAAGCGCGCTTCCAGCCTGGACGCCAATGACCAACTGGAAAGCCCCGAAGACTATCGCCAACTGATCATCGCCTACGTTAACGGCGCGCCGGTACGGGTTCAGGATGTCGCCAGTGTCGATAACGATGCCGAGAACGTGCGCCTGGCTGCCTGGGCTAACCGCACCCCAGCGGTGATCCTTAATATCCAGCGCCAGCCGGGTGCCAACGTGCTGGCCGTGGTCGAACGCATCAACGCCTTGCTGCCGCAGTTGCAGGAGAGCCTGCCGGGTAACCTGCAAGTACAGGTGCTGACCGACCGCACCACCAGCATCAGCAGCGCCATTCGCGATGTGAAGTTCGAGCTGATGCTGTCGATTTCCCTGGTGGTGATGGTCACCTTCCTGTTCCTGCGCAATGCCCGCGCCACCCTGATCCCCAGCCTGGCGGTGCCGTTATCGCTGATTGGCACGTTCGGGGTGATGTACCTGGCCGGTTTCTCGATCAACAACCTGACGCTGATGGCACTGACCATTGCCACCGGCTTTGTGGTTGATGACGCCATCGTCATGCTGGAAAACATCGCCCGTTACCTGGAGGAGGGTGACTCGCCACTGACCGCCGCCCTGAAAGGTTCGCGGCAGATCGGCTTTACCATCATCTCCCTGACCTTCTCGCTGATCGCCGTGCTGATTCCATTGCTGTTTATGAGCGATGTAGCGGGGCGGCTGTTCCGCGAATTCGCCATCACCCTGGCGGTGGCCATCCTGATTTCCGCAGTAGTGTCGCTGACCCTGACGCCGATGCTCTGCGCCAAACTGCTGCGCCATCAACCGGAAGCCGAGCAGGGCCGGTTTGCCCGCTGCGCCGGGCAGTTTATCGAGGCCATGATCGCCCGCTATGCCGGTGCCCTGCAGGTGGTGTTGCGCCATCAGACCCTGACCCTGTGGGTGGCCGTGGCCACTCTGGCCCTCACCGTGTTGCTGTACATGCTGATGCCCAAGGGCTTGTTCCCCGAGCAGGACACCGGGGTGATTCAGGGCATCAGCGAGGGACCGCAATCGATCTCCTTCGCCGCCATGGCCGAGCGCCAGCAACAATTGGCCGACCTGGTGCTGCGCGACCCGGCGGTGGCCAGTCTGTCGTCGTTTATTGGCGTGGATGGCAGCAACCCGACGCTCAATACCGGGCGCCTGCTGATCAACCTCAAGCCCCATAAAGAACGCGATGTTTCGGCCCAGGAGGTGATCCGTCGCCTGCAGCCGCAAGTTGCCCAGTTGCCTGGCAGTCGCCTGTATTTGCAGGCCGTGCAGGATCTCAGCCTGGAAGACCGCATCACCCGCACCCAGTACCAGCTCAGCCTGCAAGACCCGGATATGGACACCTTGCGCGTCTGGGCGCCAAAACTGCTAGAGCGCCTGCAGCAGTTGCCCGAGCTTGCCGATGTGGCCAGCGACCTGCAGGACCAGGGCTTGCAAGCCTACCTGCAGATCGACCGCGACCAGGCCGCGCGCCTCGGTGTGAGCCTGGCGAGCATCGACAGCGCGCTGTACAACGCCTTCGGCCAACGGCTGATCTCGACCATTTTCACCCAGTCCAGCCAGTACCGGGTGGTGTTGGAAGTGGCGGCGCCGTTCCAGCTCGGCCCGCAGTCCCTGGAGCAGCTGTATGTGCCGAGCGCTGACGGCAGTCAGGTGCGCCTGTCGACCTTGGCCAAGGTCGAACAGCGCTCAACCTTGCTGGCGATCAACCACAGCGACCAGTTCCCGGCTGCCACCTTGTCGTTCAACCTGGCGCCGGACACCTCGTTGAGTGAGGCGGTTAGCGCTATCCGTGCGGTGCAGGATGAGCTGCAGTTGCCGCCGAGCATGCAATCACGCTTTCGCGGCGCAGCCCTGGCCTTCGAGGCCTCGCTGAGCAACACCTTGCTGCTGATCCTGGCGGCGATCGTGACCATGTACATCGTTCTGGGCATTCTCTACGAGAGCTTTATCCACCCGATCACCATTCTCTCGACCTTGCCCTCGGCCGGGGTCGGCGCCTTGCTGGCCTTGATGCTTGCGGGGCAGGAGCTGGGCATGGTGGCGGTGATCGGCATCATCTTGCTGATCGGCATCGTCAAGAAGAACGCCATTCTGATCATCGACTTCGCCCTCGAAGCCCAGCGTCAGGGTGGCAAAAGCGCTGAAGAGGCGATTTATCAGGCGTGCTTGCAACGCTTCCGGCCGATTCTTATGACCACCCTGGCGGCGCTGCTCGGCGCCTTGCCGCTGATGTTTGCCTCCGGCTCCGGCGCCGAGTTGCGCCAGCCCCTGGGCATCACCCTGGTCGGCGGCTTGCTGCTTAGCCAGGTGCTGACGTTGTTCACTACGCCGGTGATCTACCTGGCCTTCGACCGTCTGGCCCAGCGCGTCAGCGGCCCGCGTGCGGCGCAGGTGTCGGCATGATCGTCGCCATACGTATGGGGCGCGGCCGATGAACTTCTCCGCCGCTTTTATCCGTCGCCCAGTGGCCACTTTGCTGCTGACCCTGGCTTTGTTGTTGGCCGGTGGTTTGTCGTTCAACCTGCTGCCGGTGGCGCCGCTGCCACAGGTCGACTTCCCCTATATCGTGGTCAGCGCCGGTATGCCCGGCGCCAGCCCGGAAACCATGGCCAGTTCGGTGGCCACACCGTTGGAACGGGCTCTCGGGCGGATTTCCGGGATCGTCGAGATGACCTCGTCGAGCAGTCTCGGCAGCACCCAGGTGGTCTTGCAGTTTGATCTGGAGCGCGACATCGACGGTGCCGCCCGCGAGGTGCAGGCGGCCATCAACGCCGCCATGACCCTGCTGCCCACTGGCATGCCAAGCAACCCCAGCTACCGCAAGGCCAACCCGGCCGACATGCCGATCATGATTCTCGCCCTGACCTCCGAGACCCTCGGCCGTGGTGAGCTGTATGACCTGGCCTCGACCGTACTGGCGCAGAAGATTGCCCAGGTCAACGGCATTGGCCAGGTCAGCGTGGCCGGTAGTTCGCTGCCGGCGGTGCGTGTCGATCTTAATCCGGATGCCTTGAATCACTACGGCCTAGCCCTCGACGAGGTGCGTAGCGCCATCAGTGCGGCCAACAGCGAAGGGCCAAAAGGGGCGGTGGAGCAGGGTGCCCAGCATTGGCAGGTGGATGGCAACGACCAACTGCGCACGGCCGCTGAATTTATCCCGTTGATCGTCCGCCACAGCAGCGGCCAGGTGGTGCGTCTCGGCGATGTGGCCGAAGTCACCGACTCGGTAGAGAACGTGCGCAACGCCGGCTTCTCCGGCAATCAGCCGGCTGTGGTGCTGGTGATTACCCGCCAGCCGGCGGCCAATATCATCGAAGCTACCGACGCCATTCATGCCTTGTTGCCGGAGTTGCGCGAAACCCTCGGCACGCGTGCGGCGATCCGGGTGATGGACGACCGCAGCCCGAACATCCGTGCCTCGCTGCACGAGGCCGAGTTCACCCTGATGATCTCGGTGGCGCTCGTCATCCTGGTGGTGTTCCTGTTCTTGCGTAACGCCCGCGCCACCCTGATCCCCAGCGTGGCGGTGCCGGTGTCGCTGATCGGCACCTTCGTGGTTATGTACCTGTGCAATTTCAGCCTCAACAACCTGTCGTTGATGGCGCTGATCATTGCCACCGGCTTTGTCGTCGACGACGCCATCGTCATGCTGGAGAACATCGCCCGGCGCATCGAGGCCGGCGAGGCACCATTGCCGGCCGCCCTCAAGGGCGCCCGCGAGGTGGGCTTTACCGTGCTGTCGATGAGCCTGTCGCTGGTGGCGGTGTTTATTCCCTTGCTGCTGCTGGGCGGGATTCCCGGTCGCCTGTTCCGCGAGTTCGCCGTGACCCTGTCGGCGGCGGTGCTGATCTCTTTATTGGTGTCCCTGACCCTGACGCCGATGCTCTGCGCCAAGCTGCTCCGCCAGCGCCCAGCGGAGCCCGAGGAAAAGGTCGAGAGCCGCAGTCAGCGCCTGTACGCGAGTTTTTTGCAGCACTACCGGGCCAGTCTGGAGTGGGCGCTGAATCACTCACGGTTGATGATGGTGATTCTGCTGGCGACCATTGCCCTGAATGTCTACCTGTTCATCATCGTGCCCAAAACCCTGTTCCCCCAGCAGGACAGTGGCCGCCTGCGCGGCATGGCGGTGGCCGACCAGAGCATTTCCTTCCAGGCCCTGCAGGAAAAACTCGGCCAATTCCGCCAGATCCTCGGCGCCGACCCGGCCGTGGCCAGCGTCGCCGGCTTTACCGGCGGTGGCCGTGGGCCGGGCGGTGGGGCCAACAGTGGTTTCTTCTTCGTCACTCTCAAGCCGATTGGTGAGCGCGAGTCGATGACCGTGGTCATGACCCGCCTGCGCAAGTCCCTGGCTCAGGTGCCGGGTGCCAATCTGTACCTCAACCCTGGCCAAGACCTGCGCCTGGGCGGCCGTGATAGCAACGCCCAGTACCAGTTCAGCCTGAAGAGTGATGACCTCGACCAACTGCGCGCCGCCACGCCGCGGGTCGAGGCGGCGCTGCGGCAGTTGCCGGAGCTAAAGGACGTCAACGGCGATGAGCAGAACAAAGGCCTGCAAAGCCGCCTGGTAATCGACCGCGAAACCGCCGCCCGCTATGGCGTCGATATCGAGATGATCAGTGCGGTGCTGAACAACTCCTTCGGCCAGCGCCAGGTGTCGACCATCTACAACCCGCTCAATCAGTACCGGGTGGTGATGGAAGTGGGCCAGGCGTACCAGAGCGGCCCGGAAATTCTCAAACAGGTGTATGTGATCGCCGCCGATGGCGCGCGGGTGCCGCTGTCGGTGTTCGCCCGCGTCGAGCCAAGCAACGCGCCGCTGACGGTCAACCACGAGGGGCAGTTCGCCGCCACCACCTTCAGCTTCAACCTGGCCCCGGATGTGCCCCTGGCCACCGCCCAGGCCAGTATTCTCGCCGCCTTGCAGCCGCTGCACCTGCCCATCGCGGTGCAAGCCAGCTTTCCCGGCAATGCCGGCGCGGCACAGGCTACCCAGAACGACATGCCGTTGATGATTCTGGCGGCTCTGTTGGCGGTGTATATCGTCCTTGGCATCCTCTACGAGAGCTATGTGCACCCGCTGACCATCATCTCGACGTTGCCATCGGCCGGGGTCGGCGCCTTGCTGGCCTTGCTGCTGTGCCGCACCGAGCTGTCGTTGATCGCGCTGATCGGCATCATTTTGCTGATCGGTATCGTCAAGAAGAACGCCATCCTGATGATCGACTTCGCTCTGGATGCCGAGCGCAACCTCGGCATGAGCCCGCGCGAGGCGATTTTGGAGGCCTGCATCATGCGCTTCCGGCCAATCATGATGACCAGCCTTGCGGCCTTGCTCGGCGCCTTGCCATTGCTGTTTGGCGTCGGCGGCGATGCTGAGCTGCGCCGTCCGTTGGGCATTACCATCGTCGGTGGCCTGATCGGCAGCCAGTTGCTGACCCTTTACACCACGCCCGTGGTGTACCTGTACCTCGACCGCCTGCGTCACTGGGCGCTGCGCCGCTGGCATGGCCGCGCCCAACCCTTGCCGCTGGAGCAGGCGTAACTATGGAAATTCTGCAATGACTTGCCTGTCCCTTGGCCGCCTGAGCCTGCTCAGCGCCGCATTGCTGCTCGGCGCTTGCGCCGTCGGCCCCGATTATGAGCGCCCGAGCACGGCTGTTTCGGCGCAGTTCAAGGAAGCCTCCGGCTGGAAAACTGCCGCGCCAAGCGATCAGCAACTGGGCGATGCCTGGTGGCAGCTGTATGGCGACGCCGAGCTGAATCAGCTGATCGGCAAGCTGAACGTTTCCAACCAGAATCTGGCGGCTGCCGAGGCGCAGTATCGCCGGGCCCGCGCCTTGCTCGGCAGCGCTCGGGCGGCGTTCTATCCGACCTTGTCGAGCAGTGCCGGCGTCAAGCGCTCGGGGCAGGGCGGTGGTAGCAGCACCCTGAGCACCAGCGATGGCATCAGCGTCAGTGGTGCCAACGCCGCGCAAATCTCCAAGAGCTATGACCTCAGCCTGAATGCAGCCTGGGAGCTGGATGTGTGGGGCAAACTGCGCCGTGGCCTGGAATCGAGCAACGCCAGCTTCGAGGCCAGCGCCGCCGATCTGGCCGCCATGCGCCTGAGCCTGCAATCGGAACTGGCCCAGAGCTACCTGCAACTGCGTGTGCTGGATGAGCAACTGCGTTTGCTCAACGCCACCGTGGCCGCCTATGCACGTTCGCTGCAATTGACGGAAAACCAGTACCAGGCCGGCATCGTGCCGAAATCCGATGTCAGTCAGGCGCGCACCCAGCTGCACAGCACCCGTGCCCAGGCCATTGACCTGGAGTGGCAGCGCGCCCAGCGCGAACATGCCATCGCCGTGTTGATCGGCGTGGCCCCCAGCGAACTGAGCATTGCCGTGCGCGACAGTGTGCCGGCGCTGCCTGCGGTGCCGCTGGCGTTGCCATCGCAACTGCTGGAGCGCCGCCCGGACATCGCCAGCGCCGAGCGCAAGATGATCGCCGCCAATGCCGAGATCGGCGTGGCCGAGGCCGCCTGGTACCCGGACCTCAGTCTGAGTGCCAGCGGTGGCTACAACGGCGGCAGCTTCGATGATTGGGTCAGCCTGCCCAACCGGGTCTGGTCCATCGGCCCGCAACTGGCCCTGACTCTGTTCGACGGCGGCGCCCGCCGGGCCCAGGTCGACAGCGCCAGCGCCAGCCACCAGCAGACGGTGGCCACTTACCGGCAAACGGTGCTCGACAGCTTCCGCGAAGTGGAGGACTACCTGGTGCAACTGCGCGTGCTTGAGCAAGAAGCCGGCGCCCAACAACAGGCCGTGGATGCCGCCGTGGAGTCGTTGCGCTCGCTGGAAAACCAGTACCGGGCCGGGATCGTCGACTACAACAGCGTGGTCAGCGTGCAAACCAGCGCCCTCAGCAATCAGCGCAGCGCCCTCAGCCTGTTGGGCACCCGCCTGACCGCCAGCGTGCAACTGATTGCTGCCCTCGGCGGTGGCTGGGACAGTGCTCAGCTACAAACCCCGGCCGAGAGCAGCCCGCCAGTGCAATAATCAGTCACGGCGGCGCCTGGCCGCCCTGGTTGGAGCCTACGGCTTATGTATCACGGGGAACGATTCAACGCCTGGACCCATCTGGTTGGCGCCGTGCTGGCTCTGGTAGGCGCGGTCTGGCTGTTGCTGCTGGCCAGTGCCAGCGGCGACAGCTGGAAGCAGGTCAGCGTCGCCATCTACGGCGTCACCCTGGTGTTGCTCTATAGCACCTCGACCCTCTATCACAGCGTGCAGGGGCCGGCGAAACGGCTGATGCAAAAGCTCGATCACCTGTCGATCTACCTGCTGATCGCTGGCAGCTACACGCCGTTTTGCCTGGTCAGCCTGCGCGGCCCCTGGGGCTGGTCGCTGTTCGCCACGGTCTGGTGCTTGGCGCTGATCGGCATGCTGCAGGAAATCAAACCGCGCTCCGAGGCACGCGTGCTGTCGCTGGTGATCTATGCCGTGATGGGCTGGATCGTCCTCGTTGCCGTCCAACCGCTGCTCGCGGCGCTGGGACGTGATGGCTTTGCCTGGCTGGCCAGCGGCGGCGTGCTGTACACCATCGGCATCATCTTCTTCGCCTACGACAGCCGTTTTCGTCACTGGCACGGCATCTGGCACCTGTTCGTGATGGCCGGCAGCCTGCTGCACTTTGTCGCTATCTGGCGCTACGTGTTGTAAGCCACAGCGGCGGTGCGAGGCCGTACAATGGGCGCCTCGCCGCTGAAGAAGCTATTGCATGACTGCCGCCTCACCCCTTGCCGCCTACCAGCAGGCCCTTGCTCAGCAAGGCTTTACTGCTGATGCGGCCCAGCAGCAGGCTGCCGAGTGCTTGCAAGCCTGCTTCGATGCCTTGCATAACCCCGACGCCGAAACCCACGCCCGTGGCGTCTACCTCTGGGGGCCGGTGGGGCGGGGCAAGACCTGGCTGATGGACCGCTTTTACCAAAGCCTGCGGGTGCCAGCCCGGCGCCAGCATTTCCATCACTTTATGCGCTGGGTGCACATCCGCCTGTTCCAGCTCACGGGCACGCCCGAGCCATTGCGCGCCCTGGCCCGTGAGCTTGCGGCCGAGGTGCGAGTGCTGTGTTTTGACGAACTGTTCGTCAACGACATTGGCGATGCCATTATCCTCGGCAACCTGCTGCAGGTGATGTTCGAGGAGGGCGTGCTGCTGGTCTGCACCTCCAACCACCCGCCGCAGCAGCTGTACGCCGATGGTTTCAACCGTGAGCGGTTTGCTCCAGCGATTGCTGCCATCGAGCAGCATATGCAGGTGGTCGGCGTCGATGGTGGCCAGGACCATCGTTTGCACCCAGGCGTCGCCCAGCCACGCTATTGGGTCAAGGAGGAGGGCAGTAGTGCCCTGGCTGCGGAGTTCCTGCGTTTGAGTGCTGGGCAAGTGTGCAGCGCTGCGCCGATTGAGTTGGGGCACCGGGCCATTCAGGTTGTGCAACGCAGCGAACAGCTGCTCTGGTGCCGCTTTGCCGAACTGTGCGATGTGCCGTTGTCGGCCCTGGACTTCATCGATTTATGCGACCGTTTCAGCGCGGTGTTTCTCAGCGACGTGCCGTGCCTGAGCGCCAGCCAGCGCCCGGGGCGGATCGCCCGCGGCACTGAAGATGGCGCCGAGCGGGTGGCCGCCGGCGACCGGCAGTTACCGGCGTTGTCGGTGCATGACGACAGCGTGCGGCGCTTTATCGCCTTGGTGGACGAATGCTACGACCGCCGTGTGCCGCTGTATCTGGAGGCCCAGGTGGCCCTGGATAAGCTGTACACCGAAGGCTATCTGTCCTTCGCCTTCCGCCGCACCCTAAGCCGTCTGCAAGAGATGCAGCTGCAGCGCTTCAAGCAGGGCTGACGAGCGGCCATCAACCATTGTGTGCCTGTGTGAACGCGCTGAAAGCTTCACGCGTCAGAGGCCTGCCTAGTAGATAACCCTGAAATTGCAGGCAGCCGTTGTCGAGCAGAAACTGGTGCTGGGCATGGGTTTCTACACCTTCGGCAATCACACTTAAGCCCATGCTTTGCCCAAGGCCAATCACCGTGCGAACGATGGTTTCACTGCTGGTGTCCGTCAGCACGTCAGAGACGAATGAGCGATCAATCTTCAGCTTGCTCAGTGGCAGTCGCTTGAGGTGACTGAGGGAGGAGTAGCCGGTGCCGAAATCATCCAGCGCGAATGTCACCCCATGATCGACCAATATCGACATTTTTCGCGTCAGATCCTCCAAGTCATGGACCACCATGGTCTCGGTCAGCTCTAGTTGTAAAAGACTGGCGTCGATCCCATAGCGTTTGATCAGTGCTAGCACCTCAGCCACAAATGTATGTTGGCAAAACTGTTTTTGACTGATGTTGACCGCCAGGCATAGCTCGCGATGCCACGGTATAGCTGCCCACGCCCGCAGCTGCGCGCAGGCGGTCTCCAGCACCCATTGACCAATCGGAATGATCAGTCCGGTTTGCTCTGCATGGTCGATGAATTCGGCAGGGGCGATCAGCCCGCGCTCCGGATGTGCCCAGCGCAGCAGGGCTTCTGCACCGATAACCTTGCCGGTGCTATCCAGTTGCGGCTGGTAATGCAGCTCGAATTGTTTGTGCGTCAGCGCATTTTGCAATTCGATCTCGAGCTCAGAACGATCAACTGCGTCAGTCTGCAAGACATGTAACAAGGCAAAGAGCATCAGCATTGCCGCACAGGTTTGAACCCAGGTCCCTGGAACGCGAATATCATCGGGCAGGGTATAACCTGGCAAGGGTGTCCATGATGTGGAGGCCAGCAAGGTGAAAATCAGCAGGCAAAGCAAGGTCACGCCGTAGCGCAGCCAAATGCTTTCGTCGCGAAACGCCATCAATGCCGCGACGCCCAGCGGCAAAAGGTATAGATGGGTGGCGCGCGGAGCGGCGGCATTTGGCACATCCATTATGGCTGCCATGCCGCTGATAACGACCAGCAGCACAGCAAAGAGCACCAGGTTGGCACTGCGCACATGGTGGCGCCATGACAAGCTAAAGACGGTCAGTCCGGAGATAATCAGCGCTATGTCCAGGGTGACGATCATCCAGGCGCCACGCAGCGCAAAAACGGCTGCCCAGATCACACCCATGATTAGCATTACCAGGCTGGCCAACATCCGCATGCGCCGTTCGCGGCGTTGATGGACCAAGCCAAGATCTGCGGAGTTCCAGAACTGATGAACACGCTTGAAGACCGATGATTTGGACGTCATTGAAATTTCCGGCAGGTCATTACTGGGCGAGTTGCTGAGGAACGGCCTGATGAAAGGCGCTACGTGCAGCCTAATTCAGGTTTGGGTTTGTGGCTAATAGGTTCGCATAATGTATATTATGTTAAATTACGTATTGCTAAGGGATGCGTGCTCAAACCCGAGTAAGCTGCTGCAACCAAGGCAATCCACTATCCGAGAACGCCGAAGGAAATCTTTAGTTAAATTCGGAAGGAACTGCGTGATAGCCGGTTTCTAAGCGTTATCTATTGATTACTTCGATCTTCTACAGAGTCCTTCACTTTACTGTCGCTGTATCAAGTCATTACCTGTTAAGCAGCCGCGCTATCCGCTGATTAGTTCCAGCGCAGCTGACAGCGGCTTTTTGCAAAATCAGCTCTTCCGGAAATCGTGATTTTGCTCTGTTATCCCTCGGGCCGTGCTCTTAATCATCGCATGTGGAATCTTAGCTTTGCAGAAAGAACTTGAATGGCCGTTTCGCTGCGGATGAAAGCCTAATCACTTTCACTTGAAACTTGACGTTATCTGCCCTAATAAGACTATGGCACTGCTTCGTGCCTACAGCTGAGGGAAGCCTAATGTCTCTTGAAAACCTACTTCCATCGCAGGTCGTGGACCTACTCGACAAAGTTCACACCCCTGCATCCCGCGCGGGCAATACCGTTGAACGTGTGGCCGCTTTGATTGAGGCAGGCATATCGCCGGAAGCGGTCGCGACCCAGATGACCAGTACAAGCTCAAGTGGCCAGGTCTACAACACTCAATCGATTCTGGCGCTGGTCAGCTTGTACGAGGACTGTAAAACTCGTGCCCCACTCACCAAAAAGGCTACAGAAGCACTGATCCAGGACCAACAGCAGTATGGGTTTAGTCCGGCAGGTACGCCGGCATAAGCTACTTATCACGGCTACGGCACAAACCAAGAAAGGTTTAGCCGTAGCCAACAGCACACTGATTTGCACATGTAATATCCGATAACTGTCAGACCCGGATATTGCATAACTGGCCTTGGACACGCAAGCTGGTGCCATTCCAGTGCCCTAGTGGTCCATCATGTCACGCATCCCTCAGCCGCTGTTCGATACCTTTGAGTGCTTCCACGAGCTCAATTTTCTTAAGTTCAGCAACGAGCGTCCCGCTGTCCATCAATATCTCAAGAGTTTCGAGGACGGCTGTCGCGCCGTTGACAGCTACTTGGTTGTGCGGGGTTTCTTGAAGTCGTACGCCGGCAACCAGTCAACCTTCAACTCCTTCAGAACGCACGTCGAACGCTTGCTGCTCTGGGCACTGATTGTGGCTCGTAAACCTCTCCTGGATCTGCGCCGTTCTGATGCTGAGCAATTTATGGAGTTCTGTCTTAACCCGCCCGCAGACTGGGTCGGCCCCATGGTCAAATCTCGGTTCAAACGCATCGGTGGGCGCAAGCGACTTAAATCGGACGAGTACGTAGTGAATCCAGATTGGATGCCATTCAGTTGCACCGTTTCTAAACGTGAGCGCAAGATGGCGGCGGAGACGATGAGCAGTCTCTCCTCACGTACTTACCATATGGCCCAAGGATCTGTGGCTCAGGTCTTCGCTGTCTGCGGTAGCTTCTTTCAGCATGCGATGGATGAAGGCCTTACGGAAGCGAATCCGTTCCGCGCCATTAAGCAGAAGTCCATCTACAAGCAGCGAAACACTATGGACGTCGCGTCTCGGTCCTTGACTGAGTTGCAATGGAGTTTCGTAATTGATACTGCGGAACAGATGGCTGACGATGATCCGGCCCAGGAGCGCACGCTGTTTGTCGTGGCGACGCTCTTTGCGATGTACCTCCGAGTGTCTGATTTGGTCGGGCGTGCTAATTGGCGGCCAACCATGGGGGATTTTCGGCGGGATACAACGGGTAACTGGTGGTTCCACGTTGTCGGTAAAGGCAACAAAGCTGCCAAAATTAGCGTAAGAGACGAGTACATTGAGCGCTACCTCGTCCGATATCGTAAGTCCTTACAACTGTCCTCCCTGCCCTCACCCCAAGAAAAAACGCCATTGCTCACCACGCTCAAAGGTCGCGGTGGATTGTCGGATCGGCATGTACGGACACTTCTTCAGATAGTGTTTGATCGGGCGTTGCAACGCATGCAGATTGAAGGTTGGAGTGAGGATGAGATTGACCATCTCCGCTCTGCCTCACTCCATTGGTTAAGGCACACAGCCGCGACGTTCGATGCACCGCTTCGCGACATGAAAGACCTCCAAGCGGATCTTCGTCATAACAGCCTAAGCACAACACAAAACACCTATTACAACAGTTTGGACGAACAAAGAGCTCGATCAGTTAAGGGGCTCAAAATGAGAAAATAACTCCTGAGATTGACTTGGGTGCATCGCGCCTGATTATCGTCATACAAGTTATTAACTTGTAGCTTCGCCCTCCGGGAAGTGGAGCAGAGTCTTCTTGGTGATTTTCATATGAGTCCCTAATTTTAAAGTGCCGTAAGGCTCAATTGAGCGTATGGCGACTCTTTCTGTCTTTGAGACCTTGAGCAACTGACCGTCCGTAACGACTAAGACGGTTGCTCCACTCTCTATCGCGATTTGGTAGGCGTTTCTAAATGCACGAGATGCAATTTTCGGAATATGCAACTCTTGTGCAGATATCTGTTTTTCAGTGAGCTGTTTCTTTTCCGATTTGTTCGACATAGTCAGCCCTCAAGTAGATGCAGTATGTCGGAGTCATACTAAGTTACCATATTCAATAGCGCTCAGCACGCGACGCACCTGAGCAGCCCCCTCATCGGTATCGCACAGCTCGATTGGCTTGGCATTGCCCAATGCAATGTTCTCCAACATCATCCAACTCAATGCGATTTTTTTGCTCTCAAATATACCCTCTGCCATGCGTGCAACCTCCTCCAGTCGAACAGTATGCTCAGCATCTGATGTGGCGGAGGTGCTTTTTTTAATCACCATGTAACGCTCCAGTTACGTTGTCTATTCGTGAGCTGTATCAGGTGGGCGTTTTCTGACGAAAAACGTGATCGGTAAGATTGTCATCTAGGATGATCGCTGCAAATTAAAGTGAAGTGCCTTGTTGCTAGAATCTGGCGGAGTAATTAGGTATTTATATATTATCTCGGCTAATAGTTTAATTAAAATTAATAATCGCCCCCTCCCCCATGGCCATTCGGGGATGTTGGGTTTGAGGATATTATTCAATTGTAGAGCTGAAAATCGGTGTGATAATCGACATTGCTGCATACCGCTCTTGGATCTTACCTACGAGCAAAATATCGCTGTCGCTTGGGTAGTGTCGCAAGAGGGCTACGGCGGTTTTACGGATTGACTCCGTTTGGGCTGTATCTCGTGAAAGCTCCTCCAGAAACTCACGGGTATGAATTACAGCTCGTGTACGTTCGTTTGCCATGGTCATGATTCACTTCCTCAGTATCTCGGCGAGCGCCACAAGATTTTTACCTACGGTGACGTTACAGTGGGTGCCGTCAAGTTGGCACGGAACTCTGCATAGGCCGCTAACAGCCATTTTTCATGGAGCTGGCCGACTTTAGGTTAGGTTCGCTCCTCCCGAGCGTTCAAAATAATTTCCATGCGCAAATCTGTGAGGTCGTCCTTACTGAGTGGATTAGCCTGCTCTGTGAAAGCGTATCGAATCTCATGTGACCCTAATTCATCCCAATCGCCGAAGATGAGTAGGAAGTGGGCGCCGCGGCATTTTGAAAGTGGCCCCATGTTTAACCATTCAGGGGTGCTGGCTACAAACACACTCATAATCTCGAGCATCTTCGCTTCAACATGCGAGGCCCCCCAGCACTCCGGGTGGTCGTAGTAATCATCGATGTACGCACCCAGGCACTCTCCGGGGCTAGCGCCAGCGACATAGTTCCGCGATGCATCGAACTCACTGTCACATGCTTTCAGGGATGCATAGGCGTCGGCCACCATCTGAAATGCGGTTTGGCGAGGATCGAGTTCTTCATAGCGACTGTGGTGCGTCTCCAGGTATACGAAAATCGGTACGCCCTCAGGGTAAGTAATCGGGTTGAGCTGCCAGCCAGCATCACCCCATACCAGAGGAATTTCGTTTGGCGTGAACATCTTTGTTGGACTCATGCAATGTCTCTTATGTCGCTGGTTAAGTGCGTTAGTGCAGAAGATCAGTACAAAAACCAAGGAGCCCTCGTGAACTAAGCCAAGGCCCTAAACCGCCTAGATCGTGCCCGACTCAAGCTCATTATCAATGGCCAACTGGCGGGTGAATCAATGAAACTGCGGAAGCCTCAACCATTGTTTGCAGCATGCCCTCAATTTCAAAAATATCCTCAAGCCCCCCTCTGAGCATGACCTGTAGGGCAGACTGCCCTGAACATGCTGGATTACTGCTCGGTCGACGCAACCAAGACACCGTGTCATTCGGGCTATCGAGTGAAAGGCTTTTCAATATCTCGGATATATAACTGTACCTACCAGCGCGAATGATTAACTCGCAACGTGCCATTGAGCTAATTTCTTCGCAACGGTCTAGGTCTGGTAAAAGCAAGTTGACCTCGTGAGGAGAGCAGCCCCATCGAGAAAGTATTTTTGTCGCTCTCAATAAAAAAATGCTGAGGTCTTCATCAGGCATCTCATGCAAACGGCTCCACCAACCACTCAGCGCCATCCACATAGTCTCGATGTAGTTCGCGTGTTGATAACGTTTGCGCTCACTGACTTGCGATGCATTGGATGTTCTAATCCACCGACCTAGCTGCGATTGCAGGCAGTACTGGCACAAATCAATAGCCACATTGGCACCATCACCAAACAACGAGTCATAACCGCCCGTGAATTCGACGCTTCTGAACTCGTAGAACTCTCGGTCAAAATGGTTTGCTGTTAGTCCGCACCGATCACATAGCATTTCTGTAAGTACCTGCGTGCTAGTCGTGATTATATTTCGCACCTTTGCCCTCTCGTTCTTGCCAGCCACAGGAAATTCCTTAGGGCACAACTCGCCGTTTCAAACGTATATCCAGACAACGGCGTGAAAAATCTATTGGGAAGCGGTTTGTATCACTGCAAGCGCCTATGTCCGAGAGATGCTCTATACCCTAGGCCAGGATGTGAAGCTGGCAGCGGGGGTAATTACCACTCAAAAGCACGTAAATATTCACACTATACTGTGAAGACGAGCCGCCATCCATAGCCGACAGTCGCCTGCTGGCATGGGAGGCGGCGTGGAAGTAAGTCTTGAGTTCGGAAGAGTGCTGCGACGGCTACGTTTGGCTGCCGGGCTAACACAGGAACAGCTCGGTCAAGAAGCTGACCTGCAGCGGAATTACGTCAGTCTCATGGAGCGTGGAGTCAATCAACCTACAATCACGACGATCTTCAAGTTGGCTACCGCGCTCAACATCTCAGCTTCCGAGATGATCACTGAAGTCGAAAAAAGCTGTATCAAGCACTGAGAGACCCTTGTGCCGCCACAGCCGAGTGCAAATACGGCACACGCAGTCAGGGCATCGGTACCGAAGCGCTCGCATTCGCGGGGGCCAGCCTACGGCCTTCTATAGATACGACACTTGGAAGTCCCTCTCCGTAAGTGCTGTGCGTAAGAGCCGCCTTAGCCTGCTTCACTTTCCATACTCTACCCGTCGTCCATGCGCTACTTTCCGGTGGTAATAAAAAGGGCCCTTACGGACCCTATATTCAACTCAATACTGTATGACAGGCATTATTGGATACGCCAGCTCTCTACAACATCCGAGCCACGCTCTGCTTTCCAGGCTTTCAAGGTTTTCTGGTTACCACCCTTGGTTTCGACGCGCTCGCCAGACTCAGGATGAACATAAATTTTTACGTCGCGCTCTTTGCGCTGGCCAACCGCAACTGCAGCGGGGGCACGACGAGATGATTTCGGGTCTAGAATGTTGATCACACCGCCCAGATTGACATTGTACTCTGCCATCAAATCGCGCAGCTTTCTCTCGAACTCAATCTCTTTTTTAAGGGCACCATCGTTTTTCATGGCTTCTAGCTCGGCGAGCTGAGCTGCAAGTTGTTGTTCAAGTTGACGGAATTCGGCGAGACGAGACATTAGGTTTTACCTTTGTGGTGATTGCAATGATCTATATATGGTAAAGAGTTATGAAATTCAATTCATAGCGCCAAATTAACTATAGCTAGCTAAGCCCATTAGCTGTATTCACTAGAAGCACAATTTCTGAAGTGACCATGCATCCAGTATCGTTTCGTGCTCCCAGCGCTTAACTCGTCACTGCGTGCTGGGAGTGCAATGCTTCTTGAGGGAGCAAGCAATTTTCTTAAAGGTACAACTGGGCTAATTAAAGGATCTCCCCTAGTGATGCGTTGCGAGTGACCTAAATTTCGCAAGAGGAAATTCGCCTTGATACCTGTGCTGTATGCACAGGCCAATCACGGACTCACCCGCGAAGCGAGCGAGAGTGCACTGGCAATCCTGCAGGGCTACAAGATTCATCTCAGAGGCTTCAGGACTGACTCGTTGCAACACGTAACAAGGCCTTAGCCCAAAAAACCGCCCTGAGGGGCGGTTTTCTTATTCGCAAACCTTGGTGAGGCCATGGTTTGCATCTCACTGGATACTCTGACAGGGGGAACATTAGAGTGTACCGCCCGCCCGGTCAATCATGCAGGTTGCATTACCCGTCACGTAGCGCCACAGCATTTGGCGAAACTCGATGCTGGTGTAATGGGCCTTGATCGGAGTGAAACATCAACTGCTGTGGGCAACCACGCGACTCAAAGGCCACGCGCAAGGCGCGTGTTGTGAGCTGATAGTTCGGTCGATTGGAGAGCGCCCATCGACTTACCGGCCTCGGGGATTGAATAGCCTTGATCCAGAACCAAGCCTGCCGCTTCGAGTTTGAAATCTGTACTGAATGATCTTCTGGTCACGTAAACACCTCATTGCTGGGCGAAGCTTAACGCCCTATCGGGGTGTCCAGAATCATTGAGCCACAACACCAGCGGCACCCGCGCCTCTAGTGAACCTCGACTCAAAAGCTCGAACCACGGCTCCCAGCAGCCCTACACAAGCTCCAATTACCAAGCCATAAGCGAGTTTTTGACCTTCACTGCCTGCTTTAGGCCGACTTCTGCCAGAAGCTTCAGGCTGGAGTCGGCCAAGAGCGGTCATGCAAAAACGCCTCACTTAGCGCTCCCAAGCCGTTTACGCTCACGTTTATTCTGGTACATAGCTTGGTCTGCATGCTCAAGCAGGGCATCAAGATCGAGGCCGTCTTTGATAGCGACTGCATAACCAATACTGACGCCCAACATCAACTGACGTGATTCGTATTGGAACGGTTGACAGATCGCTTTCTGGAGTCTTTCAACACCCTCAGCCAAAAAGAGCATGCCGTTGGTGGGTTGCAAGATGACTCCAAACTCATCACCGCCCAGGCGAGCGATAGTGTCCGACTTGCGAAGGGTGTGACTTGCCCGCTTGGCCACTTCACAAATAGCAGCATCTCCTGCGCGATGACCGTAACTGTCATTGATCGCTTTTAGGCCGTCCATATCGAGCATTAGCAGTCCGAATTCAATGCCCTCTCGCTCCACACGCGCTAACTCATTTCTGATCCTGTCAAAGAACAATGCTCGGTTGCCTAGGCCTGTCATTTCGTCATGCGTGGCGCGATAGTAAAGATCATCTATTGCATATTTTGCTGCGAAAAACATATCGGCGCTGAGCACCTCGGTGAGCAAGCCCAAAACGGCTTCGTCCACAGAATCAAAGGTGCCAACAACTCTAGACATCACCTTCAGTACACCGACAGTCATGCCTGAATGCACCAAAGGAAAAGCCACCATTGAGCGGATGTGCATTCGCCGGCATGCCACACGATCAACTCGATTATCGGTTTCTGTATCGATACAACGCGTGATCTCACCACTCAGGACGCACAAGCCTGACAGGCTGCTGGTACGCTTCAAACGCAGCCCTAATTGACCTGAGGCGACACCAGAAACGGCGCGATAGACCATCTCATCATTTTCAGTCAATTCAATAACCGCACCATCGGCTTTGACCAGATCAAGTGCGCGGTCAACGACAACAGACATGACCTGCGCCAAATCCAGCCCGTGCTTTGCCATCTCGGTCTGGATACGGATGATTGCCACAAGCTGATCACGGCTGGGTAGAGTCACGTCTGGTTCGCAAGGCATACACCACCATGACTTTACTAGAGCACTAGAATAAGTTTTTAGTGTAGCTCCAGTAATGGCCTTTAGCCTGCATCAGAGAGGGATTACCCTGCTTTTGGCGCTAGGGGGTTGTGACTGAACAAGCCAAATCCGAGGTAAAGGTACTCCGTCAAGTAAGCACAATTGCAACGACTGAGTGAACACTCAAGCGTTACCAATCGCCAGCGATGACTACCGGTTTTAGACGATTCTTACTGGTCACTATTACTCGGCAGTAGCCAGTTCGGGCCCATCTCCTTCGGCCAAAGCAGGTCTGTACCCTGGGATTAATCGTTCAGTTTCCTGCTTGACCTTGGCATAGCATTCACAGCTCAGTTGTTCGAGCATATTTCGATTAAGCACCGTGATAACCCCGCGACAGTATTCGATAACACCTAACCTTCGCAGTGTACCCGCAGCCTCAGTTACACCCTCACGACGAACCCCGAGATTATTGGCTATGCGCCTCTGGGTCAGAGCCAGCCGATTTCCCGGCAATCGATCCAGCGATAACAGCAAGCAGCGGCACAGCTGTTGGAGAATGGAGTGATAGCGATAGCACAATGATGTATTTGAAATCTGGATAATGAGTGTCTGGGCGTAGCGCAGTATCAGCATTTGCAGCTCACCGTGGCGGTAGAACTCATCCTGAAGCAGCTTTCCCCGCATCCGATACGCTTGACCAGCACTCTGTACGACTGCACGACTGATTGTGCTTTCGACTCCCATAATTAGAGAAATACCGGCTAGCCCTTCATTACCTATTACCGATACTTCCGCTGAATCACCGTTTCCCATCACGTGGAGCAGCGAAATGATTGAGTCAACAGGGAAATAAACATAACTGATAATTTCGCCTGTCTCGTAGAGAGTTTCCCCCTGCGGCAACACCACCGACTCCATGAGCCTAAATAGACGCTTCTGAGTCGCCTCTGATAGGGCTGCTAGCAGGTGGTTTTGCTGCGGCGTGAAAGCCATCTCAATATCTCTAGCTAGGTAGCGGGGATCTGAAAGTTCACTGTAGCGCCAACAAAACGGGTTATCCGTTCGATACCGAACATAAGACTTTTCCGCAGTTGTTGAAAAAGGTGGCAGTGCTGTCAGCGCAACTTCGTACGAGCGTGACAGTCAATGCCAGCGCGCAGCAAAGCAGCAGCTTCCAGTGGGCAAACTGAATCGCGGCTAGTTTCATAGATACACGCGAAGGGGAGCTTTGGGTCGAAATTGGCCGAAAACCGCCTATCACGACGTGCGGCTCTCGGCCCAGAGTGTGTAAAAACACTTTCTTAGCCGTTATCACGAACCCAATCGGAGGAACACTTTCTACACCTCGTTTACCTCGACTTGCCAGTAATCAAGGGGGGGCTTGCCTTGCGTATCAGTTCCTTTCTGAGGGTCGCTATGGATGTCGATGACCAAGATCCCCTTATTGGGCTCGTGCGTTTCCATGGTGTGGCGCAAGCATCTCGTCAACTATCTGGGTTGGCGCCGCATACTTGAGCGCTACGGGCAGACAATCCAGCCCAGTTACTGCTTGCAGGAGGTAGTTGGCCGACCCATGCAACACGTAACTGGGACATAGCCTTTTAAATCGGCAAGGGCTGAGGTCAGCCAGAAATACATGGCTAATTCAGTCCCTCCCTAGAGGGTATGTCTAGTCCGCGTCAGGGGTAGAAATATATATCATGTTTTTTTCCAGGCTAAATCCGCGAGCATAAGTTATACAGCCCGCTCTTCCCAAAAATGCTGAGATAGTTTATGCATGTCACCGGTTAACTGTGCGACCTTACTTGCACTAATAGAGTTATTTTCGCCAGTGTTAACATTTTTGTCAGCAGCATCACGGATGCTAATAATGCTCCGGCTGATGCTCTCGCTTACTGCGCTCTGCTGTTCAACGGCTGCAGCAATTTGCATATTCATTTCCGTGATTTCATTCACTCGCTGGCCAATGCCGTCAAGCGCACTAGCGGCCTGTTGGGCATGGCTAACATTCGATTGAGCTTGTTCTCGACTTTGCTCCATAACGCTCACTGCAGAGCGAGCAGATTCTTGCAAGGCGGTAATCATTTGCTGAATATCCGTTGTGGATTTCTGAGTGCGCGCGGCAAGACTACGCACTTCATCGGCTACAACAGCAAAACCTCGGCCTTGCTCTCCCGCGCGGGCGGCCTCAATGGCGGCATTGAGTGCCAGCAAGTTAGTTTGGTCGGCTATACTGCGAATGACATCCAAGACCGTAGATATCTCGCTAGTGTTGCTTTCCAGTTGATGAATAACGTTCGTCGCTTGCTGAATATCGCTAGCCAGCGCCTGCATAGAATCCCTGGTGTGAGCGACTAAATTTTGCCCTGAACGGGTTTCATTGTCGGCTTTTCCTGCTGCGTTAGCAGCGTTCTGCGCATTGCTGGCCACCTCTTGGATACTGGCAGCCATCTGATTAACAGCTGTGGCTATTTGCTCAGTTTCAGCTTGTTGCTCTCTTGTTATTTCATTGCTGGAGTCAATCTCGCTAAGCAGACTATTGGTATATGCTCCAAGTTGATTTGCGGCATCCCCTATGCGGCCAATAACACCACCAGTTGCGGCCTGCTCCATGCGTAAAGCAAAGTCAATTTGGCCGAACTCATCGTTACGCCCACTGAATAAAATCTGGCTTATTGGGTTATTGGCGATTTTGCGAGCTTTTGTTGCTAGCATGCTAAGAGGTGCTAGAAACATATTTATAGCTATTGAGCTAAACGTACATCCGAGCCCTATAGCGAGCAGGACTGAGCCTAGATTCGTATTGAAAATACTGTATGCGCCGAGAAAGCTCAGTGCAATAATAAAGCAAACAAAAGCAGACAACTTCGTGGCTAGTCCTAAATTAGACTGTGTTCTTGGGGGATGGCCGGCGCGTAGGTGGGTATATAGCTTTTCAGCCGCTTTGATCTGATCATGCTCAGGCTTGGTTCGAACTGACTGATATTCGCTAATATTGCCATTTTTTCTTATAGGAGTGACATATGCGTTGACCCAGTAATGATCCCCGTTCTTACACCGATTTTTGATAAGCCCCATCCATGATTTTCCAGACTTCAAGGTCGACCACATATGTTCGAAAGCAGCCGGCGGGATATCAGGGTGCCTGACAATATTATGGGGTTGCCCGATTAGCTCAGCCTCACTAAATCCACTTATTTTAATGAAGTCTGGATTAACATAAGTGATAAAGCTTTGCGCGTCTGTGGTGGAAAGAATATTTGCCCCTTGAGGCAGTTCAATATTTATTCCGGTTACGGGTGAGTTATGCCGCATGGATTTTATCTAGTCTCGATATTATTTTTTGAGTTATTGGGGGTTTTATTTTATTTATTTTAAGATATAACTAGGAGTTCTTAACGTGAATGTCTAGAATTTCATCTAGGTGCCCTAAAAAAATACTAACTACTACCGGATCAAAATGAGTGCCTGCACTCTCTCTGATTAACTGTACAGCATCATCGAATTTCCATGCTGCCTTGTAGGGACGGCTAGAAGTGAGCGCATCAAATACATCCGCTACCGCTACAATACGCCCCTCGATGGGTATGTCCTCCCCAGCTAGTGACTGCGGATAGCCACTGCCATCCCACTTTTCATGGTGGGTCAGGGCAATAGTTCGCGCCATGCAAATTAGTGGCGAATCTCCATGCTCAAGAATTTTACCGCCAATGCTTGGGTGCGCTTGCATAATAGCCCACTCATCGGAATTCAACTTTCCAGGCTTTAATAAAATGGAGTCGGGGATACCGATCTTGCCAATGTCGTGCATAGGGCTAGCATAGAGTAGAAGATCGCACTGGCTGTGAGGCCAGCCTAAATACTTAGCTATTAAGGCGCTGTATTGGCTCATTCGCACAATATGCAGCCCAGTTTCATTGTCACGATATTCGGCTGCGCGCCCCAAACATTGTACTGCCTGAATATGCGCCTCATTAAGCTTCTGCGTACGCTCTTGAACTAACTGCTCAAGCATTGCGTGATTATCATATAGAAGTCGAAGGGCTATTTGTGCATCAAGCAAGTTGCGGACGCGCATCAATAGCTCTGCGCGGGAGAATGGTTTACTCACGAAGTCGCGCGCACCTGCGGCAAGGGCCTGTAACATCTCATCTTTACCATTCTGCGCCGTAAGAATGACTACTGGCGGCAGTAACGGGTCATTAAGCATCTTTAGTTGTTCGAGCACTTGATAGCCGTCGAGATGCGGCATGTTGAGATCCAGTAAAATTAGATCTGGGCGCATCTCTAGGTAGCTGGAAATAACTTGTCGTGAATCCTGGATTAGTACTGGGGTGGCGTAGCCCTGTTGAGCTAGTATTTTCTTCAATAACTTGAGATTGGCAGGCTCGTCATCCACGACCAAAATACGCGCCTGCGAAAAATGTGGATGTACCATTAAAACTCCTTGGCTGTCGGGTTAAGGTAGTTATCTAAGATTACAAAAAGCCGGTGAAAATCTATAGGCTTAGTGATGTAGTCATTGAATCCTGCCCGCTGCGCTCGCTCAAGGTCTGCCGGCATCGCATTAGCCGTAACGGCAATAATTGGAACTTTGCAAGTTCGCGGGTCGGCTTTAAGAATATTCAGTAATTGATAACCATCCATGCCCGGCATATTTATATCAAGCAGGATCACATCGGGATGCTGGGCCATAGCGCTTTCCAACCCGAGTTCTGCCGAACTAGCAGTGATCAATTTAATGTTAGAGTTTTTTTCTAGATAGTTATTGATCAGCTTTAGATTTATTGGGTTGTCATCTACGCACAGTACACACTGTGCAGCAAGATTGCCGGTGTGTATGATTTTTTCTGTCGGCGCTTCGATGGTAGGTGCGTTTACTTTAATGGCCGATAAATCAAGCCAGAAAGTACTGCCTTGACCTTCTGTGCTTCTGACACCAATGCTACCGCCCATTAATCCTGCTAGCCGTCGAGCGATAGTTAAGCCAATGCCGGTTCCTTCAATATCACTGTATTTCGCATCAAGTCGACTAAAAGGCTGGAAAAGCTCATCAATGCGTGCGCTAGGTATCCCCATTCCGTTATCAGTAACTTCAATACGCCATTTACCAATTTCGTGACAATTAACCGTTACGCTTATACGCCCACCATCTTGGTTATATTTAACTGCATTAGATAGTAGGTTGAGCAGCACCTGCTTCAAGCGCATACGGTCAGCTTGAACAATGGCATTGTCTGGCACGGAAAAAATACTCGACAGGTGTCGAGTCTGTGCCAAGGGTTGAACTAATTTCCAGCACTCCGCGAGAATCCCCTCTAAGGACACGGGCTCTATAGATAGGCTAAGTCTGCCAGATTCAATTGTGGCCAAATCAAGAATTTCATTGATCAGCTCTAGCAGGTGCTGCCCTCCCTTGAGGATCTCCTTCACATTATCGAGTTGATCTGCATCCAGACCATCGTCGCACTCAAGTATTTGGGCGAAGCCCAGAATGGCATTCATTGGTGTGCGCAACTCATGGCTCATGCTTGAGATAAAGTCAGATTTAGCTTGATTGGCCAAATCAGCAGCCGCCCTGGCTCGATCAAGCTCACTACGACGGGCTATCTCTGTACTGAAGTCGGTAAAAATATTGAAGAGATATTGCGCTTGGCTGTGCTCATTTTTTACTAGCCCGACGAAGCTACTGGAAATAAACTCCGTGCCATTCTTGCGCCTTAATGGTAGATAGCCTTGCCAGTTTTTACCTTGAGCAATGTTTTGCCAGAGCATGGTTGAGTATTTTGCATCATCGTCTGCCATCAGCATGTTAAACGCTTTACCAATGCAATCGGTATCGGTATAGCCAAGCTCATTGCGCTGAGCGGTATTTTGATAAATCAGGTGGCCTTGTTCGTCTGCAACACTGATGCACTGCTCACTAGATTCGAAAATTTTACCGAAAAGTGTTAGTCGCTGCTCCGTAGTTTTGCGCTGCGTGATGTCTTGGATTTGGCAGACGAAGTGTAATGGTTGCAGGTCGATATTACGTACCAGGGATACGTTCAGCGATGCGATAATTGTGCGGCCATCTTTTGATATATAGCGTTTCTCGAACTGCTGACTGCTAAACTCATTGCGAAGAAATTGGTTAATTAAATTTATATCATTCGCCAAATCATCAGGGTGAGTCATCGCCTGGAAGTTGAGCCCTAGTAGCTCTTCGTTACTAAATCCGAGTGTCTCGCATAAGGCGTGGTTGACACGCAACCAGTGGCCATCAAGACCTATCAAAGCCATACCAATTCCAGAGGTATCGAACGCGCTACGAAAGCGCTCTTCACTTTCCTCCAGTTTTTGCTCGGAAATTTTCCGCGAGTGAATATCCTGAGTAATTCCGAGTATGCGAACAACTCGCCCACTGGCGTCGCACTCCGATAGTCCTCGCTGTAAGAGCCAGTGTGACGTCCCGTCTGGCCAAATCACCCGATGCTCGACTTCAAAACTTGTGCCCAGCGAGAGCAAGCCCTCAGTGCTGCTTGGTACTAGTGGTAAATCATTGGGATGTATAAGAGTCAGAAAAAATTCATAACTGGCATTGGAAAGCGGTTCTGCGTAGCCAAGTAAGCCTGCAATCGACTCCGAGAGTTGTACCGTGCGCGTATCAAAGTCAAACTCCCAAGTTCCCACTCGACCGGCAATTTGGCTTAACTGAAGGCGCTTATGGCTGATGCGTAAAGCTCTTTCACTGGCTTTGTGTTGGGTTATATCGGTACGTATTGAAATGTACTGATGAGGGTTACCCCGCTCATCTAGAAACGGCACAATACTGGCATCAACCCAATACAAATCCCCGTCTTTTCGGCGATTACACACTTCACCGCGCCAAGGTTCACCATTTCGAATGCTCGTCCATAATTTTTTATAGAACTCAGGCGGGTGTACATCCGACTTTAAAATTCGATGATTATTACCAATCAATTCGCTGCGGCTATAACCACTGATTTTGCAGAAGAGCTGGTTTACATGAAGAATTTTCCCTTGAACGTCGGCCACACTTACGATTGCGTGTTGATCAATTGCGCTGCGAAAAGATTTCAACCGGTCTCTAGATCTATCTCTTTCTTGTACCAGTGCTAGAATGCTTTGCTCTCTAATCTGCATCGAATTAATACGCTGTTTAACAATTCCTGCGATTAGATCGGCTGCGAGAGGCATGGGGATCCAGTCAATCGCATTAAGTACATTGGCTTGGCGAAGTTGATGTGCACAATTTTCACTGAGCAGTGCAAGTACTGGAAGGCTCTTTGTCGCTGGCCATTGTCTTGCAATCTGAATAATATTAAATACCTGCTCGAAAGCATCTTCCAGTTCGACAACTAATATGTCAGGCTTTGTCTGCTCCAATATTTTTAGCGAATGGTCAGCTTCACCACTCAAAATAACTTCTAGCTCCTCACCACGCAGTGCCTCACTCAGCTGATTTGCATGCGGTGCATCCGAAAGAAGCAGCACGCGAGGCGCGGCAGTTACTTGTGCTTTATTGCGACTAAACGTTTCGATCAGTTGCTCAATCGAACTGCTGCGGTGGATGAACTGGCGGACACCACGCCCAAGCCAGTAGAACTGCTGATTGAGGCTGTTTTGATCGTCCGTGATAACGATCCAGTCTTTACAGTCGTTAACTTTGTTCAACACGAATGTTTGCTGCACCTCTGTAAGCGTCTCCAGCCAGTCCAGAGTGCATAGCAATAAATCGCTGCTTTCCAATCGAGGCAACAGTTCAGCATCAGAATACTGATGCATCTTGATGTTTATGGCCTGAATTTTTTCTGTAAGCGGCGCCAAACTTAATGAGAAATAACCTAACGCATGGACCTCCAGTGAGCTCGCGGATTTTTTTTTGTTCGCCATAAAACTCACTATTAAATTTTTTTTCGGAAAGTTATACATATTTACAATATCCACAATCAACGAGTGGGTATAGCTTTGCGGCTTGCCGATAAATACCATGAATGATTAATCATTGATTTTTGATATTTTCGCTACCAGACATAGGGTGATCTGAATCGCTCTGTTTCAGGTCAACACATCTGAGGGGCGTCTTCTGGTTGTGGATTCAACCGATCGCCTTATGTCCGGTTGCAGCAGGTCGCGACCGGTTTGAATTCATACCCCAAAGCAGCCTGTCGCCCCCTCTCTGGCCAGCAGGCCCTTGTTGCTCCAATCAACACCGGTGCCTGTCAGGCTTTCAGGGGAGATTAACCGCCCGTCACTGCCGTGTTCGAACTGACCGATAGGTGCAGCCGGGCCGTTTGCAGTTATCAGAGGTTTCGCGTCATCAGCCACTGCTCCACACCCCTGGCTTGAAAAATCCCCAGCACCTGCCATCAACGTTTTGCGTAGTAATCCCGACGATCATGGATATGCAGGAACAACCGCGCGATACGACCACTCTTTGGCATACGTACCGCGATCTGACTCAGGATAATCAGAGCCAGAACATAGTTGACCACTCGCTGAAAACACCTTGCAGAGCTCGCCACCAGTGTCCCATCAGCGGATGCCTGACACTCCCCTGTCCCGGCAAATCCACCCGATTAATCCGCTGGATCGCCTGGCGAAGCGGTTTGCGCCCAGCAACAACCTACGAAGGCCAAAACCCTAAATTGGCCCGCTAGTTCTCGACCAAAGGAGCACATGAAATGCTAACCGCCAGAGCAGGATGCGCTCGGTGCAGCTGCAATTGCATACGGAAGCAGACATCCTCCTGCCCACCGAACCCCAGCAGTTGCACGTCGCCGTCATGCAATTGGCTAATCCGCCGCACCATATAGAGCCCCAGGCCGGCACCAGCACTCAGTTGTGCCTGACGGCCCCGGTAGTATTTGTGGAACAGCCGCAGGCGCTCATCCTCGGCGATCAGGGGACCGGGATGGCGAATGCTCAGGTAGATATAACCCTTCACCATCATCACCTCGAAGAAGATGCAGACCTCGGCAGGCGCATGCCTATCGGCATTGGCCAACAGATTGCGCACGGCCACATGCAGCAGGCCGGCATCGCAGAGCCAGGACTGCTCAGGCAGGCGATAGTCGAAAACAATGCGTCCTGGGGCGAACTCCGTGACCAGCGCGCCCAGCAGTACTGCCAGGTCACAAGCGCCGAATCGGGACATCGGGTGCCGATCAGCCATGCGGTCATGTGTCAGGTAGTCGTCCACCAGCGCCAGCAGGCGGGAGCCCGCGTCGCGGATGTTCTGACAGCGACGCTGGCTCTTCTCCACAGGTGCATCGAGGTGCTTGGCCAGCTGCTGCGCCGAGGTGTTGATAATCGCCAGCGGCGTGCGGAACTCATGGGAGACCATTGCCACGAAGTCGTTCTGCTCGGCCCGGATCCGCTGCTCCTGCTCAAGTGCAACGCGTAGCTCCTGTTCGAGTTGCGCCCGGCGCTGGATTTCCGCACTCAGTTCACGGGTGCGGATCACCACCAGCGACTCCAGGCTTGCCTTCTGCTGCAAAGTCAGCGCAGCCGCCACGGCTTGCGCCTGTTCCTTGTCTCGCTTGAGGAGGTTGTAGTGGGTGATGATGCGCAAGCTCATCAGGCCCATATGAATCATAGTGCCGAGCGCCGCAGCGTTATCGGTCCACATATTGGCCGGCAGGTAGCCTAAATTGCGCAGGAAACTGACAATCACCCCGCCGTAGTAAATGCCGAAAGCCAGCAGGTAGAAGCGCGCCGGGCGATGCCCCCGCACCAGGAGCCATAGCGCCAGGCCGATAAACAAAGGCACCAGCAACAGGATGCAACCCTGCACCAGCAGCATGGCATCGCTATAGTGCCCGGCCAGGGTCATCAACGCCGCTGCACCACCGACCAGCCAACAGCCTTGCGCCAGGCCACGCAGTAGCCGTGGATAGACCTGCGGCAGACCCAGCTGTCGCCCGGCAAAAATCACCCCAACAGGGACACTCAGGGCCAGCGCTACCCCCAGCAAGGGATCGCTGAAGTTCACCGGAATATTGAGCAGTTGCTGCGGCAGACCGATAGTCAGGGCCTCGATCCACATACAGCCGCTGACATAACCCAGGTACCAGCCACTTTCCGGGCTGCTGGTCATCCGCCAGAACACCGTGTGAAAGCCGATAAGCATCAGATAGATGCCGAAGTACAGGCCGTAGAACAGGTACTCGCGACGAATCGACTCGGTAAAGGCCTGGCGCGGGGCAAAGTCCAGGCTAACCGACATGGCATTCTTGGTCTGCAAGCGCAGCAACAGCAGCTGCGGCTCGCCCGCAGGCAAGTGCAGAGGGAACAGCGCCGCGCGGTAGTCACTCGGCCACTGGCTGCGTGGCAGATCCTCACCGGCGCGCTGCTCCTGCCAGGTGCCCAGGGCATCACGCTGATACAGACGCACATCGTCGAGCAGGGCATTACTCAGGCGCAGCAGCCAATCCTGTTCACCCCCGCCCTGCGTCACTACCTGTACCTGTAGCCAGGTGGTATCGGCGGTGTAACCGGCACTCAGGCTGGCCGGCAGCGGATACCAAGCCGACGCCTGCGCGGCCTGCTGTGGGCTCAGCGCAGCGGCCGGATCATCTAGGCGTTGCAGATAGCCTTTGCCGCTGAGCGGCTGTGCCTGCACAACAAGCTTCAGCACGTCCGCCTGCCCTTGGGTGATGAACACGCAGCACAGCATCGTTAGCAAAATGAGGATGGGCTTTTTCATGGCGGCGCACCTTAGCACGTCCGTTCAGCCCCGGCTGCTAGTGCTCAGAAACGCTCAGTGAAGGCTCCTCAGCAATTGGTTAAGCTTGCCCACCATGACCAATCTGATCCTGCTTGAAGACGAACCCATCCTAGCCCAAGAACTCGGCGAGTTCCTTGACGAGTGCGGTTACCGTACCATCACCACGGGCAGTATCGCTGCCTTCGAACAGCAGTTTGCCCCACAGCAGCATCATCTGGCGGTGATCGATCTGGGCCTGCCCGACGGCGATGGCTTGCAACTGATCCGCCGCCTGCGCCAGGCCGGTCATAGCCTGGGTATCGTGGTGCTCACCGCCCGCGATACCACGCCCGACAAGATCGCTGGCCTCGGCGAAGGTGCCGACCACTACCTGGGTAAAGGCTGCGACCTGGATGAGCTGGCGGCGGTACTGGATGCCCTCAAGCGCCGCCTAGACCTGGTCCGCACCGAACATCCCTGGCTGCTCGAACTCGGCCCGAGGCGCCTGCTGGTGCCCGGCGCCGGGCCGGTGCGCCTGTCACAACAGGATCTGCTGGTGCTGCACTGCCTGATGCAAGAGGCCGGCACCAGCGTCAGCCGACAGCGCATCGTCGAGGCTCTGGGCGAAGACTTCCTCGACTACGACCAACGCCGCCTCGACACTCAGATGCGCCGACTGCGCCGCAACATCGAGGCCGCCAGCGGCCAGCCCCTGCCGATCAAGACCCTGCGCAATGCTGGTTACTGCTTCTTCGCAGATGCCCGCATTCAGGCATGACGGCCAGCTCCGCGCTCAGATTTGCTCAGTTTCAGAGGCGGTCTCCTCGGTTAGCATCTTGCGATCATTTCTAAAACCGGACGCCAGATGAAACACTGCAAACTCGCTCGCCTACCCTTAGCGATAGCTTTCAGCCTCGCGTGCGGACAAAGCGCCATCGCCGACACCTTCAACTTCCGCTTCGGCCTGCCAGGCGCAGCAACTGCTGTCGGCTCGTTTACCACCAGTGATAGCGCCACCGGCAGCCTAGCCGGCGCGTTTAACGCCAGCTTTGCCAATCTCTCGGTCCTTAATGTCACGGTCAGCGGCGCGTCTGCGGGCAATGGCAATTTTACCTTGGCTGACTTCAACAACATATATTTCAACTCCAGTTCCGCACTGGACTTCAGTCAGAATTTAGTAGGCCAGGCCGGACTTCAGGACTTCAACCTGTTCAAAGCCACCGCCACGGCGCCCAATGGCACGAGCGTTTTCACCTTGACCGCGGATAATGGCGCCGGCAGCCAGATGGTGCTGTCTTGTTTCGTGCTCAGTTCAGTCTTGTCAGCCTGCTCTGCCCCCCAAGAGCAACAGCAGTTACAAACCAACAGCGCCAACGAGACTGCGGTTAACGATTTCAACCGCAACGTGTACAACAGCATCGGAAATCGCCTGCACCGCACGCAGAACCAGCGTGGCCTGGGGCCGGCCCTTGCACAACAGTCACTTGATACCAGCCTGATGCTGGCCGATAACAGCCCCAATGCTGGCGCTGGCCTTGGCGAACTGGCGGGTAGCGGACAATACGGTCTCTGGGTGCAAGCCTTCGGCAGCAAAAACAAACAAGACCTGCATGCCAACTACGCCGGCTTTGATGCCGACACCAACGGCATGACCATTGGCGCGGACGCCCTGGTGGCCAGCGACTGGGTAGTAGGGAGTGCCTTCAGCTACGGTCGCACCGATGTCAACCAGCAGGACTATCTCGATGGCGACAGCAGCGATATCGACACCTACCAACTGACCGCCTACACCAGCCGTGACTTTGGCCTGTGGTACCTAGATGGCATGCTCGGTTATGCCCAGCAGCAGTACGACACCAAGCGCAACACGACAGGCGCCGGCATCGCCAAAGGGGAATTTGACGGCGAGCAATTGCTGGCCAAGGTCGAAGCGGGCTATCCGATTGCCCTGACCCAACAACTGACCTTGACTCCGCTGGCTGGCCTGGAATGGAACCGTCTAGAACTTGACAGCTACCACGAGAAAGACGCCGGCGCACAAGCCCTGCAAATCAAAGGCGAACATACCGAGCGCACTGCCAGCAACCTCGGCGCACGCCTGGAAATGGCCGTTGACCTTGAGCATGGCGCCACACTCTACCCGTCGACTCATGCTCGCTGGGTTCATCAATTCGACAACGACGGTATCGATACCACAGCAGCCTTTATTGGCGGCGGTGGCAGCTTTGTTAGCACCGGCCAGAAACTGGCTGAAGATAGCTACATTGCCGGTGTCGGCCTCACCCTGCAGCAAGCCAGCGGCAGCTCCTTCAGCCTGCAGCTGGACACTGAACAAGCCACTGCTCGCAGCGGCTTTAGCGGTCAAGTTGCCGCACAGTGGTTGTTCTAAGAGTCTGTTCACACTCTTTGAACCGGAGTACAAGGACGACTACTCACCGGCCAGGGTGCTTCGCTCAAGGTGCGCGGGGTTTTCTAAACCACACTGTGTAAACACAAAGGCCACGACCAATGTCGTGGCCTTTGTGTTAGCTACACCATTGATGCCGCCCACGCGGCCTAGCGTGATGACTGCATCGGCAGCCTCAGTATCGGCAAGTGCGCAGACTAGATCATGCTCGACCGTAACCTATGAATCGCCCCGGTTTTCCTGGAAACTGTTTAGCCTATTTGTTGCCCTAATACGGGGAGCTAAACCAACGGCTGCTTCGGCCGTTAGCAGCCCGTGAGTAGCACCGGTGTGGGCAACTCAAATCCCTGTCTCCTTTGCTCCTTCCAGCGCATCGCCTACCAAGGCCTGTGTTGCTCTTCCATAGCCCCTAGTTCTCTCATCGCACGCATGTGCTGTGGTGTAGGAATGGGCGCCGCGAAATCAAATTTGTACTCGGGCTTATAGTTTCCCGTGAACATCTCAATTGTTCCCTCTTCGTCTTGCTCTCCCAGCTGCCGGAACCCATTGGCCAAGTGCCATTGCACTGCACTGGGCGCTGCGTATGAGTGAAGCTCTCCGCCTGCTCGGCCCTCCGCCATAAGGCTTCTCGCCACCCCCATTCTGCGGTGCGGCGAGAAAACAGTAATTGCCTCCATACGCCGAATTTTCGGCTTGCTCGTCTTGGTCACAATGATCATGCCGATTGGAATCCCGCTCGGATCATCGGCGACATACATCTTTGAGTGTCCTCCCGCGATCATCATTTTCGTCTTGAGTATCTGCATGTAGCGTTGTTCCACGCTCCACCCCAACTCCATCCCCATTTCTTTCGCATAGAACATGGTGATGCACAGGTGCGCCGCCATATCGGCATCCACACGCTGCTTGTGTACCAGGCGAATGCGCGCCCTCGTCGCTTCCCCTTTTTTCCTCATCGTGGTTCTCCTGCGGCCGTGAGATTCTGGTTCATGATTTCAGCTTCCGTAGTTCACGTCGACGACATCAACAGCCCCGAACAGCTGTGTTGTCCACTTGATAGCGGCAGGTGAGATACGGCAGGAGCAACAGCCTCTTCTGAACCGGCTGATCGCTCTATTTCATAAACTTCGTAACGGTTTACCCAACCATTCCGGATGTTGTGGGTGCTTCACAGAGAGGACTTGCTATGGCCGCCTTGTACTTCTTCGCCAACGTCATCGGTGGTGGCGCAGGCACGCTGCTAACTGGGGTTCTATCCGACAAATTTGCTGTCGAAGCGATGCACCTAGCAAGAGCATCAGAACTGACAACCGAGTTCAAAGCAGTAGGTCTATCTCTGGCTCATCATCTCCCGACACATCGTCCAAGCAGGCTTCGCCGGCACTCGTCCAATGCGTAAAGTGCCCCGTCCCAGCCGTTGGTTGATCTGAACGATAGGCTTGAGTGAGGTGCCCGCTTTCGGCCAATTACTGACGGGACCGCAGCATGTCCATGGTCTGCTTTGGCCGTATGCGGAATAAACATCACTGCCTGCTATAGCTCTTCTTCCCGGCAGGTGTCACGCAGTACACACCATCGCGTGGGCCGGTGCAGAAGGTGCTGCTACCACATAGGCAACCGTTTCTGTCGTCGAGGATCTGCTGCGGACGTGCATCCGATGGAGTTGCGCCCTTGCCCATGTAAGCCAAGCAGCTTCTCTTTGAACCACTAATAGACCCGTCATTGCATAGGAATAAATCACCATCACAGCCAGAGATTCCCCCTTTACTGCCTGAGCAAGGAGTATTCGCAGCCATAGCCATCTGTGGGAAAAGTGCTAACGCTGCTAAAGCAGCCAAGCAAAATCGGAACATTCGAGCTTTGCAGAAATTCATGGGCACGCTCTTTGGTTGCGGTAGTTTTACAGTGGGTCACCTACCAGAACCGCCCGACCTTTATCAGCCTCGCACCCAGCCGGGGGGGACCAGCTCAAAACTGCGGTTTTATCCTGTAGGTGGATCACGATACGCCGCTCCAAGCAAAGTCCCGTAAAGTGCGCGGCGACAGCTTCAATACGGGCTTCGTCCCAGTGAGTGATCTGATAACTGAAGACTTGAGCCTCTAAGTCTTCACCGGTCGTGTGGTGCAGGATCGTAGCGAAGGCCTCATTACAGGTATCTAGCTTACGACTGCAGCGAATTTCTACCGCATTAGTGCCTGGACTTTGATAGCCCTCAACCGTCTTCCATCCGCCCCACACCGCAATTTCCCCCTGCTGTTCATTGATGATAAGCGGAGGAATTGTGGTGTTTTCAAAAGACCAAGGCTTGGTCAGCCACAGTACGGAGTAACTGGCGCACAAGGCCGAGGTGATGGCGATGAGTAGGTAGTTGAAGTAGTGCATGTAGAGTCCCTTCTGAGAGCGGCCATCCAGGCCAGTACCTAAACACTAGAGCACCTGCGGGAGGAGAGCCAAGCCCCTATGTAGCCTCATCGTTGCAAGACAGAATGCCGAGATCTGGCGTTACGTCGTGCCAAGGCCTTGGCCCGTCTGATACGCCGCCATACTAGTGGAACGTCCTTGAGCGGCGCCATGGTCAGCCGGACCGTCCAATATGCCCATGCTCTTGTCTTGCGCAACAGTAGGCGCTCGTCCCTATCATGCAACTCCAGCAGTTCCGAGATGAAGCGGTAGAACGCCGTGTGGCTGAGGAACTGGTCGTTCACCCGCTCAAGGAGCGTCTCACCAATCTGCTTGATCCCAACGAGGATCACAGCGCCAGGTAGCACGCAAACGGCGAATGGCAGCACGATAGCGAGCCACATTTGAACGATCAAATCCCAAGCATCCACTAGAAATTGCTCCAGATCGGCAAAGAGTGCCTCTCTGGAAAGCGTAGTGATGACGATGCCGGCCAAGACCGCCATAAGGCCTGTCAGATACGCTGCGAAGTTACCAGGTGACGGTAGCTTGAAGAAACCTGCGGCGAGGTGTAGCAAAGGCTCCTGGGCCCTGACCTTAAGCTCACGCCGCCACTCCCACTCCTCAATGAGGTGCTTGGCCAATGTGCGTAGATCACCCTCGTGAGCGAAGGTAGCACGGAGATAGGCGTGCTTTTCTTTCGCCAAGGTGTCATGCGGTGTCCTGAAGTGGACACGCCTGAGGGTTGGATAAAGCATGCGAAATCGGCGCTCGACGCCTTGAAAATAGACCTGCATCAGGCCGAACAACATGGGCACTTCGTACACCATCAGCCATGCCTGATCAGACGTGCCCAACAGGTATGTGTTTTGGGCGATACGCAGGTACAGGTCCAAGAACAACAGCCCCAGAATGAGCGTTGCTAGCCCAAGAGACAGCCATAGGGCCAACGAGCCGAGTGCGTAAAAGACTGGAGGGCGAAACGTTTTGCGGTAATGGCGAATTTTGTCGGCGATGGCTTCCATGCGTTTTCTTTGTTACTACGAGTTGGTGATTAGTGCGTCGTTACGACGAGTAGCTCTCCAGTGAAGGGCAGACAGAGCCAAAAACAGCTATGGACACGGGCCGCACCTGTTTGATCAGATCAACCGAGAACTAACTTTTCGGGACGGATGCAGGCCCTTAGGCCGGTGATTGTTGCCACAGACTGCGGCCGCCAGCACTGTAGCGACAAATACCCGATGTGGGTAGGTATCCAGGGTGCGTTACGGCGTGGTTGACGAACTCGCGACTGATACCTGGAGGATGAGCAACAATGGCGACAACCGGCCAGAAGCGGACAATCAGCCAATAAATAAATCGGTCCCCTTTTCCCATGCGCAGCAATCACCTCTATGACGCAAAGTGGGCCCACTAGCTTCGAGACCGGCGCGAGAACTTCAGGCGTACGAATGCCGTGTTGATGCAAATACTCGAGCGCTATGGTTAGCTCGGCTGAGAACGCACAGCAGGTCAGGACTAGCGTGCGACTTCCACTAAGGACAAAACAGCGCATGCCAAAACTGAAGATGTACGCTGCAAAGAACGGCGATGCCTTTCTCGTCCAAGCCTCAAGTACACACATCCTTATAGACGCAGGCTACGCGAGCACCTTCAACGACTACATTCTGGACGACCTTCGACAGGTGGCCAGCGCCGGTGACGCGCTAGATCTGCTCATCTGCACACACATTGACAAAGATCACATCGGCGGGCTTCTCGAGTTTCTCTCCTCGAACGGCCCTCAAGGAGCTCGAAGCATCATTGAGGTCACAGAGGTCTGGCACAACAGCCTCAGATCGCTACCCTCAACGCCCGGCGCCCCCGACACCTTGTCAGACTGCCAGCTTTTGGAGGCGGTACAGAGGCGAGGATTTCTCCTGCCGCCGCCCCCGGGGCCGGTGGTCAACCCCATCAGCGCTAAGCAAGGAAGCTCGCTAGCAAAGCTTCTCAAGGAACAAGGCTACCTCTGGAACTCTGGTGATGGCACCACGTGCATGACCAGCGGACGGCCGACGCATACATTGCCAAACGGCATTCAGATCCAGTTGATCGGGCCGCCGGTGACCAGGCTGCAGGAATTGCGCTCTTGGTGGCTTGCGCAGATGCGAAAGCTCTCCTACAGAGGCGGAGCAGCGGTCGATGCTCTGCTGGAAGACGCCTACGAGATGCTATGCGCGTCCACTCGCGAACCAATGCCGGCGACGGTCAAGACCATCTCGGCCGGAGGGTCCAAAAGGCTCGCTGAACTGTACGTCCCTGACGTATCACCTACCAATGGCAGCTCCATCGCCGCCGTCATCGTGGCGGAAGGCAAGCGACTGCTCTTCCTCGGCGATGCTTGGGCCCAGGACGTTGCTGCAGAGCTCAAACGGATACACAAGAGCGATGCTCTACAGATGTTCGACGCCATCAAGGTGTCCCATCACGGCAGCATTCACAACACAAGCGTGGATCTCCTGTCGCTCATCGACGCTCCTGTTTTCCTGGTCTCGTCGAATGGGTCGGCGCACAACCACCCAGACTTTGAAGTGCTCGCCGAAATCGTCGACAGGCCTGCGACGTTTGAGCGAACGCTTTACTTCAACTACGAGACCCCTGCATCGACTCGCCTTCGGGCACACGCGTCAAGGTCTGGCGCCAAGTTCAACGTGGAAGTCGTTCAAGACGGCTGGATCCATGTCTAGGGAGACGAACAATGACTGAAGGTGAAGTGAAGCAGGCAACCTGCCAAGTCATAGGCACTAGCGAAGCAGGCACAGGCTGGCTCATTTCGGTCGACCAAATTTTGTCGGCCTACCATTGTCTCGGCGAGGCGGTCACCCTAGGAACGGAAGTTGAGGTCAGCTTTGGTGCCGGCCCGTCTGCCGTCAAGCACAAGGCAAAACTGGAAGTCTTTGACGCGAACCTCGACGTTTGCGTGCTACGGCTTCCAGCATCTCCTGACACCGCACCTCTGCCACTTGCGGTCTCCGCTCCTCGACCAGGCACACGATGGAACGCCTTCGGATACCCTGTTGCCAAGCTGCAGATAGGCCAAGTTCTTGATGGAACGGTACAGCAGGCATTGAGCGAGCTAGCCAATGGCATCGATCTCGACCTGTCGGTAAGCGCAGAGACAGCCCTGTCGGACTACCGCGGCATGTCCGGTGCCGCGCTCATGACTGCAGATGGCTGCCAAGGCTTGCTACGCGTCAGCGTCGACAACTCTCTTGGAGCCGTGAGCATGGCCGCTCTGCGCGGCTTCCTTTCCGACAACAACCTCATCCCAAATGAAGGTGCATCCGAGGACGACACGTCCCCATTTGCCGAGCGCCCCACATTCGACGAGACATTTGAATCAAGCCTCTCCAAGACAGGTGGCAGGTACCTGTTTCTGGACGGTTCCCATGGCATCGGCAAGTCGACTTACTGCAAGAGCTTCAGGCCGGACTCCAATGACATCGAAGTCCTGGGTGTCTACGCCTTCTCCGAGCGCAGTCGAGGCTCGACAGCAGCCCTCCAGGCCCAACCGGAGGTATTCGTTGATTGGTTGACATCGCTGCTGTCGGTACTGGCCACTGGCCGACCGGCTCGGCTGTCGCAAGCGACCTATGCGCAGCTCGTCCAGACTACGCACCAGACACTCCAATCGTTGGCTCAACACTGCGCAAACGACGGCAAGGTTGGAGTGTTGTTCATAGATGGCGTGAATGAGGCTGCAACCATCGGCGGTGACGCTCTGCAGCGCTTCATCGGGCTCTTACCGACAACCATTCCGCAAGGACTGCGAGTCGTGATTGTGGGAGCTGGACTGGATGCCATCGCAGGCAAGCTCGCTCCCATTTTCCAACCCGTGCAGCGCCTGACCCTGCCTGTCTTAGATGACAGCATCCAGTACAGCCTCTGCACTTCGACGCTAGACCAGGACAAGGTATCACCGGCGCTGGTCGCCGCCCTTTGTGAGAGGGCGAAGGGCCACCCTCTGTACCTCCGCTATCTCGTCGACATAGTCAATGGTGGGGCCGGTGAGGAAGACCTTGAATCGCTGCCGCCGTTCAGCGGAGCAATCGAGGACTACTACGAGACCATTTGGGCACAGCTTCTGACGGATGCAGATGCTGTCAATCTGCTTGGGATCATTGCACGGCTGCGTTGGGGGATCCCGACCTCTGACCTGCTGGTCATGCTAACCCCCCCTGAGTCGGCTGCCTTCGTTCCGACCATTACACGCATCCGGCATCTGCTGACTGCACCAGACACCACCGAGGTCTACCACTCTTCGTTCTCTGACTTTGTGGTTCACAAGACTTCAGCCCAAAGCGTTTGGGTGCAAGGTCGACTCGCCGACTACTGCCAGCTTCCCGATAGCGGGAATTACGGAGAACTCAACAGAGTTTTCCACGGCCTTCTTGCCGACAAGACAAGACAGCTGGCCGCAATAAACGACTGTCAGCAACAATGGGTAGACCAATCCGTTCTGCTTGGAGCTGAGCCAGACGTCCTACTTGGCGACATTGAGGACTCGCTTGAGGCTGCCACTCGCCTGGCAACCGCGACCGAGATTGTTCGTTTGCTGCTTCTTTCACAGCGACTCAAATTCCGATACGACACGCTTTTTGCGCAGTCGGCAAGCCTCGCTGCAGAGGCGCTCATCGCGCTCGGGAAGACTGACCAGGCGCTGCGCCACATCCTCCGCCATGGGCACCTCATCGTGGAGCACAGCTCGGCATTCTCCATCGTCAGGCTGCTCATCGAAGCTGGTCACCCCAAAGAAGCAATTGAGGTTCTTCAGAAGGTCGATAACCTCCTGCAGCCAACCCTCACACGCAATGGTGTAAAGATCGGCGAGTTTCTGAACGCGGCAGCTATAAGACTGCAGGGCTGGGTTCTAGCCGACCAGGCTGGAGCCGAACCTCCCACTGCAGATTTTCTTGAGTATGTGGTGGGGCTCGTGACCGCCTCGAGGAACAGAATTTCGCCGCAGAATGCTCAGCGCATCCTCAGAGACCTGGTCGGCAACATGCTTGGCACGAGTTTGTGCATAGTCCATGCCTACAAGCCTATCGCTCAGATTCCCCTGTCTCCTGGCGTACCCAACAAGTTCCAGGTGCTTTCGCTCCTTTCAATACTTGGCCATGCCTACAACCATGCGCAGAGCTACAAGGTTCGACTCCCAAGAGACAAGGTCGGAATGCTGCTTGAGGACATTAGCAGCAAGCTCGATGCATCCCTAGATACGGAAGAGAGGCAGTTTGACTTTGTCGACCTGTTGATCGAGACAGGCGCGAGCCCGAGCTTGGTCGAGACCTACGCTAGCGGGTTGGAATGGGAGGCAGGCGCCCTCCACTTGTTCACACAGCATCGCTCCCTCGCCGATAGCTCTGCATTTTTTGAAGCTTACGACCGGCTGAGAGCGGCGTACTTTCTGGGGCGAGACGAATACCAACCCGCCCCAGAAGCTCTGCTGGCCTACGACTGGGAGGACAACCTTGAAACGCTCGCCGCATCGGTTGCCTGGGTGGACGCAAAGGCACGTCATGCCAGTGCATCCAGCGATGACACGGCACTTTCAGATGCGCGCACGTATCTGAAAGAGGACCTGCTCCCTTGTCTGCAGCTTGACCTCGCTTCACGCATTTCTTGGCAGGGGGCGTACTTTATCCCCGAGAACATCGTGCCGCTTCTCTACGGCTACTTGGCGAATCTTTACCTCGACTGCATGCCAGAAGCGCTTACCGACCTTCTTGCCATCCTTGAGGACTCCTTCGACGGGCAGCTCGGCCTTTACAACGAAGGCTTCCGACACGTGATGCAAGCTGTTGTGCCGAGGCTCGTCAACACCGAAGTATCCGAAGATGTCGCCGATAGGGTGTTCGACTTGTTGATCCGTTGGAGGAACTACGTCCGGGACAACGTGGAGAACAGGCATGAGCTTGTTCCCGAGCTCTTGTCCATAGTGCCACTACTTGCCCGGATGGAGTCGGAAGAAGAAGCCCTTCAAACGTACCAAACTGTCCTCGCAGTTTCGATGGGCCCCAGTTGGTACAAAGAGGACCAGTTAGCCGTCATGTCTAAGACGCTTGAGGTACTTCCGGCCACTGCGGAGATCGCCCCCGCGGCGCTTGCGCAAATTGCTGCATACCTAGAGCACGCTAGTGGGGAGATGACGTTCCAGCGGTATGTCCGTTCGGAAAAGGCAACCTTCATAGGCGAACTGAGCCGACGCGGCATGTACTCGGACGCCGCTCGCTACTTCCAGCACCAGGCCTGCGGCAGCATTGACGAGATGTGCGCACAGGCGTCGCACGGTGGCCTAGACCGCGTCGCACCGCTCGTGGGCATGCGTTTCCCGGGGGGAGCTTTGGAGGAGCAAGCATCCCTAGTGAGTCTGCTTGAGCATATTGGCACCGCCGCAAACTGGCGGGTCCGCTGGGCGCTTTTAGAGGTTTACCAGCATGGAGACGAGCGATATCTCAGGGACTGGGGTCGGGCCTACGCAAAGCTTATTCAGGAAATTGCACCTAGCTCCGTCGACTTGGAATGGGCCGTAAAACGAATCAGCAGCATCGCGCAAGCGATGAACGACGAACGAGCGTGGATGCTTCTTAGCTGCTTGAACGAGGCGTTGCCAGATACCACACGTGATAGCTTCTCGGCGTTGTTCGAGCGCTATCGCGATGCCTTCGAACCGGATGACCTCGAAACATTGAGCCGCAGGTCCGGAATACCAATGGGGCCAAGTCCAGCAAAGGCCCAAGCGGCCGCTGAGCCCAAGACGGAAGCCACCGCAAGCCCAACAGAAGAGGAGAGCCTGGAGGACCGCGTGGTGATGCGAGGCACCTTTGGCACGAGAGTTTCGGTGCGAGCGGCTGAGCAGTCTATGGAAGAGGCACGCAAGCACCTGAAGCGCCGGAACACGTCGGCGGCAGTCGAGCATGCAATGTCAGCTCTGAGGGCGGTGCAAGACGGTGGCTGGTCGATTTGGTCAAAGGGTCACCCCGCCAGGATGGCGGACCTCCTCATCCAAGATAACGTCCGCTCTGCAGATGAACTAGCACGCCTCTACGGGCCATTAGCCCTACGTGAACAGCACGCCCAGAGTTGGTCGGTAGCCTACCAGCTCATGGAACTTGTCGGCCCGAACCTCGACGCCACCCAGCGGACACAGCTGCTTTCAGTGGCTACCGACCATGTCCGCGAGATGGTGGGGGCTGCGCCTTCGGACGCATTCGCTTACATCGGTGCTAAAACGTCTGCAACGGCGTCAGACGCCCTCTTGGAACTCCTACTTTGGGCACTTGATCATCCGAGCTGGGAGCGACGAGACTCAGCCGCAGCAATGGTGCTCTGGCTCCTGCGAAGCGATGACACATGGATGGAGAAAGTAGCCCCCCTCGCCTTCTCAATGGAGAGCGGCAACCGCGCTGATATTGCAGCGGCAGTCTTGGACGTCCTTTCGCGTGAGAACGCAGCAACTCTATGGGAGCGTGTCCTTCGCTTCATCGACATTAGCGAAGTAACGCAGGGGTGCGCACACGCAAGCAGATATGTAACGCTTCTACGGATTGCTAACCGCGCCAGCTCCAAAGGCATTGCTTCAGCCACCGACGCAGTTAAGACTCTTCGAGCCAAGGCACTGAGAAGTGAGAGCCCAATCGTCCAGCCGGAAGACACCTTGCATGCTGCCCATGTCCATTCAAGCCTGGCTGCGGCTTGGAGGGAACTGCAGAGCTTTGGGGTTTTGGACGAGGCAGCTCGGATTAGGGTCGTATCGGTTCTCAGAGAGTTGTGCGGACAACACTCCTTCGATGAGGTCCAGCAACTGGAGTCCTTGGCCGCAGCAAGATTCAAAGCGAATGCAAATATCATCCCGGATCGTTGGGCTGCGAGGCTTCGGTTTGCACTCAATATCGCGCTCTTCGGACCTGCGTCGATCGAGCAGTTGGTCAAGATTGAAGCTGTGCTGCGCATTCACAACCCAGAATCCCTCATCGAACCGCCAGATGGACGGCAGCTCATCGCTAGCCTGATCGAAGCCATTGCCTCAGGAGATTTCACCCGCTTCCTCCCTTCGGCTGCTGACTTAGTGTTCTTGGACGTCCAAGGCTACCTCGAACACAGACGACAGATAGTCAGGGTAGACCTTACGTCGCATCTGCTATCGCCCGGGCAGAGGGATCCTTATCCAGTAGAGCTGGGTACCTTCAGGCCGACCGAGCTGCCGCGACCGGTCCCACGCGATCAAGTCGCGGTTTGCAGTCGTGTGAAGTCGGGACTGGCGCACTTCGGATCTCTCACACCTTCTATCGCCAACCCGCAGTTCCATGAGCTCCTGCACGCCCCCGCCTCTGCAACAGTCAGATATCACTGGAGAGATGGGAGCACCGTCCGAACGCCTGGGGCGAGCCGCCCTCACGAGATCTCGGTGCTTGCCATCCAACGCGAAGCGCTGACACTACCTCCAGGCTGGCGCATGCAATGGATACTGAGAGTCAATGGAAGTATCCAAGCAAAGCTGAATAAGGCGCACTAACCATGTTTCCAAAACTGACGACCATGCAGCAACCGATGACTCGAGGTGAGTTCGAAGAACGCATCTATCTCAACGTTGAGCAGATCGAAACAGGACAGCTGCACCCCAATGGCCTAGACGGCTTGCTGGACGTGCGACACCTGCCGAACGGTCGGATCGACATGCTCAGCGTGAACGAAATGGTCCGCCTGAACGCAAACATGAGCCATCAGATGATTGCCACCGACATGGGCAAGATGCTCAGACAGATGGCTAGTAAGGAGGAGGCCAGCAAAGGGCGAAAAGATGACGAAATATTCGAAGACAAGTCGTAGCCCGATTGTGTCACACGAACGTGACGCCAAAGGTCAGCGTTCTCTCGAAGCTTTCTGAAGCTACAGAAGCGCAGCAAGAGCTTACATGTGCATTTCCTTTCAAAGCGGCTGGCAGGAGAAAAACGCGAGCAAAACGAACCACAGCCACCGCAATGCTGACAGCCTGAACCGGCCTCCGCCCCCGAAATTTATGAGGTTGAATTCGGCATGCGCTGTCGGCGTTCTCGCTCCTGCTGAACGAGCACGCTCGGCAGCATTGCTAGCTCTGCCTCGCTCATACGTCCCAGTACATCCACCAGGCGAGCGGTGCAAGGAACTGCCGGAGGCTCAAACGCGTGGAAAGGGGACAGATTTATTTACTAGCACACGGTCAGCTCCTGGCCGATAGCGCCAGTCACCAGCATCCGCCGTCGGCCAGAACGGGACATTCGACCCGATCACATAATGTTTAGAACTTGACCTTGCCGTACAGCAGGTGGCCGCCACTAAAGGCACAGCTCACCTATCGGCAAATACCCTAAATAACACGGCCCTTAAACTCATCCATCCACGCTACAAGCTCCAACACGTCTTGCTCGAAAACGTCGAGCTCGACTGGAACTTGAGGCAGTTCATCTGCCTGCGAGTGCTCATATACTGAGTAAGTGGTCATCAGCCGGTCCAGGTAGTCGCAGTCGACAGCCGTAACCTTTGCGACTCCTCTCAACTTCCCTTTGGTCATGACATCCCTTCTGAATCGAGCAACGACATCGTGCAGGAGGATGAACTCAACCGTTCGTTCAAGGATAATCCGGAAATCACTGCAGGCACTCTTTACGGCAAGGTCATATCCATCCGCATCGGCCTGAGCCTGAAGCTTGTTTAGCTGCGGAATAACCTGATCCCGAATTACATTGATAGCCTTATCGGGCCTGGCATCCCGCAAGTTGTGCTGCGCCAAAATTCCCGCAACCTTATTCAGCCGCCGAAGCGATAGCACTGTGTGGTTTATCTTTTGGTTGTCTGGGTTCTCCGCATGTTTTTTGAGCGCAGATTCGACCAGAGCGATCAAGGACAGGCGGTGCGTGAAGATGATGACCTGCCTAGTCTTCGCCAGCTCAACAAGCCTGGCCACAACCCGTTCTTCGAAGTCCTGATCCAGCGAAGAAATCGGGTCATCGAAGATGAAAGGAGCTAGCTGGTTAGAGCCGGTTGTATCTGCCAGAAATGCGGCTAATGCGACGATTCGCGATTCACCCTCGCTAAGTACGACCTCTGGCGAGTGATTCCCCCTAGCCCCGACAAGAGTGAGTCCAAAGGTGATGACCCCCTTTCCTTGAGCCTTGCTTTGCGGGGCCACCGGCAACCGACTACCACCAAGTGCTTTCAATTCCGCAACAAAGCGAGCCTGGTAGCCAGCATCAAGTTCAGTCTTTGCAAGCTCATTACGTTTAGTCGTCAGAGCATTGGTTGCGGTCAACCTTGCAGCTTTATCCAGCAGTTCCACTGAGGCCAGCCGCTGACGCTCCGCAAGGATGGCTGGCTTGTTCTCGGATAACCACTGTAACGCCTTAAGCTGCTTAACCCGAGTTTCGAGCTCTTGCCGCCTCCCATCTTGCTGCAGCTGGGTGAGGCTGACTTCCTCTGCAAGCAGGTCGGCAGCACGCTTTTCCAAGGCGTTATCAATAGCTTCCCAGTCGAATTTCAATAGGTCGGCTGCAGCAGCGCATTCAACAAACTGAGCACGCCTGCTTTTCAGCGCCTCATACCAGCTACGAGCAACCGGTTCGTCGAACTGCAGCTGAGCCAGCCTCGCGATCCAATCTTCAATGGACGGCAACTGAACTATCTTCGCTACAAGGGCTGCATTCGCGCTTTCTGCAGTTTTTGCCGCAGTCTCGAGGCCAGCAGTGACGAATGATTCGAAACTCTTGAGCTGTGATGCGGCATCTGCCGTAAGCGCCTGTTGGCATAGTACGCAGTGCGCGCCATCCGAGGTCACTGGGAACTCGTGGCCAGGGTAAGCATTAGCAACTGAATAGTTGCGCGCCTGCTCCCACATCAGCATCCAGGCAGCCTCACCGACACCCTGAAGAGGCGCATTGGCGAAGGCCTTTTGCGCGACGTCATTGGCTGCTCTCCTGGCTACCTCTGCATCATTCTTCGACTTGAATAGCGCAGCAGCTTTCTCGTCCGGTAGGCCTTCTTTCAGAGTGCGCATCGCCTGCTTGATGCTTTCGGTTGCAACCTTGTCTTTTCCAATGGCAACAAGTCTGCCCGCAATATCCTTTTCCGCCAGCAAGCCTTCAGCCTTGATGCGCTCTTCGTCCAGCTCTCTAGGGAATTGGCAATAAGCTTCGATTTTCTCCGCGGATACCGAAGCCTTCAAAGAAGCCAGCCAGCTTTTTTCCGCAGTATTTGCCAGATCCACAGGAAACTGTGGCAGTGAGCTGACAAGCTTTGCCTTCTCAGATGTCAGTTCCGCAGAAATTTTGTCCGAAATCTGAATGAGTAGAGTGATGAACCGCATGCTGCTGGGCTCGTAGCTCGACTCTGTTTTCCCCATATATTGAGACGCAGCCTTTGAGTCAAATACCTGCGCCTGTTTGAGTTGCGGATGCGGTTCGATATTAGGCTGCCAGTTAATATCTCGGGGGATACCATCGACAGTGATTCGGCATTGCGCACTACATGCGTGCTCCTCATCGCTGAAGACGTTTGGGCGAATTTCATCCTTTGAACGCGATCCACATAGTTGCTTGAGCAGCCGGGCATAACCACTCTTCCCCGAGCCATTTTGGCCGTAAATCACGGTCAAGCTGCCCGCTCCGAACTGAATAGACGCGCCCGGCTTGATCGCATTAACGCCAAAGACTTGGCTAACCTCTTCAACTCTAACGATCGGCCTTACGGTCGCTGCAGAGAATGATCCTGGAGTTACGCTCGCGAATCCGGGATCCAGCTGCTTGGCAGCCTCTAGCTTGCAGAGGCGCACTAGCTCGGCAAGCTCCTCCGCATTCGGCGGCCGCTTCTGTTCGATGAGTTTCTTTGCTGCTGCCTGCAGCCAACGACCTCGCTCGCTCAACCACTTTTCGAAGTCGTCTACGTATACCATTCCGTTAGCCAGATTCGACATCCTTGATCTCCGCACTTATGAGGTAGAAGCCGTCATACCACGGCTAAGTGCCATCATTCCAGTAGTCTGAATCGCCCCTGATTTTCTAGACCCTCGACGACCGCTTCTGGCCGTTCCCTACCAGCCAGGGCCATGAAGCATGCCTGTCAGATTCGCTGCGAATAACTGGTCAGGTTGAGTGCAAATGGGTGGTCAAGTCTGTGCAATTATCCACGCACGCAACTGCTCCCACCGCATGAAGCCCTAACCAGCGCCAGCACCGGGCCCCTTCTCAAAGCCTGTGACTGACCGGTTGAGTCCCGGTATCTTGTCGCCAAACGTCTATTCCACTCTCGCAACACTCTCGCCTTCTGGCTGCCTATGAACGACATCGAGTTTACACAGAGCGTTAGCCCCGAACTGGCCGGGCTTTACGGGCAGGCTAAAGACCTGGCTTTTATCACTCCGGGGTACGCCCTCACCCACTTGCGCAGCTTTGCGTCTGTGTTCTGCGATGAGATAGAGCCGTCGGCAGGGTATCAGTCCAATATTGCCATCAAGATCGAAAAGGTGCGCACCGCGCAAGGCTCATCCAGGAAGATACTCTCAGCTCTGGACACCTTGCGCGACAGTGGAAACAAGGCTGCACACCCGGAGGAATATGCACCGGGCACCCTCGATTTTCCTACGATGGTGACAAAGGGGCTGCATCTCGCTCGTGAGCTTTTGGAGCATCTCTACTGGCTGAAAACAGGCAGCTCGACCACACCAGAATATGAGGTCATCGAACCCACCCTGCACATCCAGCGAGATCTCAGCCACAGAGCCATATTCGAAGAGGATGCGGCGGCTCGATATACGCTAGGGGTCTACTTCAAAGAGAAAGCCGATCGAGAGAAGTCTGCCTGTGGGTGGATTCGCGTTGATGACGGCTATGGCGAGAAGTCTCGCGAGGCCATCGATCAGGCCATGCACTGGTTCAAATGTGCCGCCGAGAGCGATCATCCCGGTGCTCAATATGAATATGGCGGGTACCTGTTTCGACTCAAGGACAATCCTGACGGGACAAGAAGTCGTCGCGACGAGCGCGTACGCGGTGAACACCAGGTCTGGTTGGCATGCCTGGCAGGTCATGCGGATGCCCAAGCCTTGATGGGCGACTTTTTCTTCAGTGGCACTGAGCGCCTTGAGCGCGACTATGAGCGCGCAAGAGAGCTCTATCAGGACGCCGCAGTGCAATCGCAGCCGCGGGCACTGGCTCAATTGGGCAGAATGCACGAGCAGGGACTGGGCGGACCGACGGACCTAAAGAAAGCCCTCGAGTGCTCACTTAAAGCCGCAGAGTCTGGATTCCCGCAAGCTCAATATCACTTGTACGCGCTGCATCGACAGGGGGACGCATTTGTCGGGGATCACTCAACTGCCCTTCACTGGCTAACCGCGGCCGCGGACCAACGCCATCCTGAGGCCATGATGGCGTTGGCGGAGCTGATAGCGGATAAGAAAGTAGCGAATCGCAGTTTCGCCGATGCTCAGCGGCTTTATGAGCAGTGCATCAATACCCCTCATCTTCGGATTAGGGCCCTGTACGCGTATGCCAATTTGGTGGCGACACACTCTGAGGACCTTCGAGAGTTGGAATCAGCACGCCATTACATTTTCCAATGTGCGGAAACAATCCGCGCCACCCCTCAGTACCATCACTTGCTATCGGGGTGCGACGGGATCAATCGTGTACTCCTGAACAAGGAGGCAGCTGCCATGTCCCGTAAATACCCCCATTTACAGTTCCAATTTGGAGCCGCAGAGCCTGCACAGGAGCCACCGGCTTACACAGGTCCAAAAGTCGGCAGGAACGATCCCTGTCCCTGTGGCAAGGGCGCTAAATACAAGCATTGCTGTATAAGCTAGAGAAGCTCTGGCAGCCCTAGGCCTGCTGGAAGTGACTCAATTCGAATTCAGTTCTGCGGGCCTGATACTTATCAAGCCACATGCTTTTCACGCCCGGGTCTATACAGAATTCTATGTAGATGGTGTGGTGCTCCACACACACACAAAGCGGCACCTTAACGCAACCTGAGGCCTACGGCTTTGAGTGGCGGCTTCTGGCCGATTCTGTTGAAAAAGTCGACCTTGGTTACCACGGCGGAAAAGTTGGCGTTTGAGATTAAAATCCTAAATCCGGCAGAGGTTTGCGGGCTCAGATTTCACGTAGCTACGCTCAGAAAAGACGTTTTCATCGGTCACTAGTGGGGCCGTTAGGGTAAAGCGACTTTTTCAACAGAATCGGCCGTTTTCTGCCGGTCCCCACAGGCTGCTTCGGGTCGGCTTCTGCCGGTCAAGACAGGCCGGAGTCGGCCAATAGCGGCCGGCCACCGATGGAAAAATCGCCACAAGCGGACATCGAGTCCGCCGGGGAGCGTTATCCCGGTAGGGTGCGCCGTACGCACCGAAGCAACCATCATTCTGGTTTGGTGCACTCGGTGCTCACCCGACGACAGCAGATGTGTGATCGGACGGTTGTAGCGCATAAGCAAACTTTCCCGGTTTGCTCGTGTTTCCGGGCTTCGATCAGAGCTTGTATCCGCCACTGGCCTCGATCACCTGGGCGGTAATCCAGCGCCCCTCGTCAGATGCCAGAAATGCAACGACAGCAGCAATATCGGCGGTTTCGGCGAAGCGTCCCAGGGCGGTATCGGCTTCAATGGCTGCAACCATATCTGCGTTTTCGCGCACGGCGGTGTTCATGTCGGTTCGCACCCAACCAGGCGCCACAGCATTCACGGTTATCCGGCGTGGCCCAAGTTCCATGGCTAGCGCATGAGTCAGATTGTTGATCGCCGCCTTGGCCATGGAGTAGATCGGCACGACCGGCAACGGACGGGCGCCCAGGCTGGAGGACACGTTGATGATCCGGCCACCATTCACGATGCGGCTTATTGCAGATTGAACGACGAAGAACGGCGCGCGAGCGTGGACAGCGAAGATCGTGTCCCAGCTTTCCGGGGTTGCATCCGCGAGGCCGCCCCATCCGGAGTTGCCGGCGTTGTTGACGAGAATGTCCAGACCGTTACTGCCGTGGCGATCCGTGAGTTTGCCGTCGAGTTCCTCGAACAGTGCGGCGATGCCATAGGCATCGACAAGGTCCGCGTGGAGCGCGAAGGCATTGCCGCCGGCTTTTTCAATGGCAGCGACCGCCTCGTCAGCGCCCGGCTTGCTTGCGTTGTACGTCAGCGCGACTGTGGCGCCTTCCTGCGCAAGACGTTCTGCAATGGTACGACCAATACCGCGCGAGCCTCCGGTAACCAGCGCTGTTTTTCCAACAAGTGGCTGTGACATGTGATGGTCCTTACAAATCAGGGAAAGTGATCAACAGATCGGTTAGCGCAAACTCAAACGGTTCGTTCGCGCAGGATCGGGCCAGGGTTCGCCTCGACAATCGCCGTACCCAGCCGAATCAGATCGGCATCGCCGTTGTACTCATGCTCGGCCACTTGGTGCAGCAGCACGCCCAGTTGCTCCAGTGGGCGGGCAACCTTCAACGGACCTGCATTGATGGGGGTGAAGCCAGCGTCCTCGATCAGCTTGCGCACTACTTGGCCCGCTTCCTTGTCGTCGGTGGCATAAAAAACGTTTGCCTTGACGAGGGAAGCAGCCCAAGCAGCGGCTTCGAGCACAGGTGCGGGCAACTGGCTGAACGCTTTCACTACGCGAGCGTTGGGCAGTTGTTTTTGCAGGTATTCGGCGGTGGAGTTGTCACGCATAAAGTCGTGATCATGAAAGTGCACGAAGTCGTCAGTGACACCGAGCGGGTTCATGGTCTCGATCACGATCTTGCCCGTCGAGCGCGTCGCCCACTTCAGCAACGAGTGCATCGGTGCGCGGCCAGTAGACCGAGAACAGCACCGCGTTGCCGAACTCTGCCGCCTGCCTGACCGAACCGAGCGTGGCCCGGTCGCCCAGCTCAGTCAGCAGCGGCGCAAGCTTGCGGGCGTCACCATCTTTGGCCAGCAGTAACTGATGGCCAACTCCAGCCCAGGCCCGAGCCAGTCGGTTACCGACGTTGCCGGTGTTCAGAATGCCAATTTTCATACGTTTTCTACTTCCTGTGTCTACCGTGGAAGGCCACTGTATTGAGAAGAGAATGGTAGATAAATACGACCTGCAACCACACACTGTTGCTTGTTTTTACAACAGTTTAACGGCCGGAATCGGTGTGGTTTCGCGGGTGCAGTTCAGTAGGACAGGCAGGCAATGGCTTACCGAACGTCCCCTTGCAGGACGCCCGGTATACAGCGGTTATCTCTTGACGGTATTGGCGCTGGCCAGCTCCAGGAACAACGCAATATGGATTGGCGGCATTCCCTCGAGCGTGCCGCCAATCGGCGACGGACGTTCGCAGTTGCGGATCAACTGCCGGGCCTTTTCAGGCGAGATTGGCGTTCCGCGCTGCTGGTAAAGGTGCTTGGCCTGCGCCTCGGACAAACCTGGGGCAATGGTTGGTGCATAGGGCCAGAAGTAGATCGGCGTATTGGGCTCGATCCGCCAGCTGTCTTCCAGCAAGCCTGCGTCCACCACATCGTAGCCAACGGCCTCGATATAGCGTGCCACGGTGTCCTTGGCATCACGGTCATCACCGGCAATGGGCAAGGTGGTGCGTTCAGGGTCACCAGCGGGACGGGCGTTGTGCTGCATGTGAATCCAGCCGATGTTGTGCATCCCCTTTACCACCTTCGAACCCCACAGATGCTTTTGCACCAGCTCGCTGGAGGTCAGCTCGCCGTTGTCGAGATCGGCGCGGCGAAAGTCACCAATGCCTGGGTAGTAGTTGGTCTGGTCAATTACCACTTTGCCGACGAGTTTGTCAGAGGGAAGGGTTTCGAAATTTGCCAGCGGAATAGCCAGGGAAACGATATCTGCGGCGGCAATCGTTTGATCAACAGTGCCAGCCCGGGCCAGGGGACCGAGCGCTTCAATCAGCGTGGACAGGGATTCTGGGCCACGGGAGTTGCTGATAACCACGTTGTAGCCTGCCGCAGTGGCCAGATGGGCAACAGCTTTGCCGACAAGTCCGGAGCCGATGATGCCGATGGTAAGTGTCATCTTGAGTATTCCTTCTAGGGGGGACGACGCGGCGGCTGCATACCCCATACATCTGCCGCGAGAAACGATGCAGACAAGCCGTACACAGGCATCAGTGCCATGTTGGTTGGGGGTGGCTTGTTGCATGGGCCGCACTGTAAATTTGCCATTGAACTTGATAAATACACCCAGTAATCAAATACTGTTGTCCATGAATACATCAATTGATTTGCCCGAAATGCGCGTGTTCGCGGCCGTTGTTACCGATGGCTCCTTCACCCTGGCAGCGGATCGGCTGGGCACCGACAAGGCGCGCGTTAGCCGCATCGTCAGTCGTATGGAGGAAAAGCTTGGCGCACGCTTGCTGACGCGCTCTACGCGCCGCCTGAGCGTGACCGAAGTCGGACGCGACTATTTCGAACGCGCCATCAGCATCCTCACAGCGGCCGAGGCGGCGGAAGCGGCGGTTGCACAGCAAACGAGAGAACCGAAAGGCCTGCTCAAGCTCACAGCGGGCTCCGAGTTCGGCACGATGGTGGTGGACAATTGGGTGGCAGATTTCCTGCGACTGGCCCCAAAGGTGACGGTTGAGGCCGAATACACAAACCGTTTGGTCGACATCATCCATGAGGGTTTTGATGTCGCCATTCGCGTCGGCTCGCTTGATGATTCCGGTCTTAGTGCACGCAAGATCGGCGAAGTGGATTACGGGTTGTACGCGGCCACCGATTACTTGCAACGGGCGCCGGCGATTGCCTCAGTCGCCGATCTCAAACTCCACAACCTGATCATGAAAACAACACGAGGCCGGGCGAACTGGTCCCTGGTCAACGGCACGAAAACCGAGAAAGTTACGGCATCCCCGCGCTGCGCCGTCAACAGTACGCTCTGCGCACGAAACCTGGTGCTAGCTGGGCTTGGAATCGCGCAGTTGCCACGTTTCATGGCTGAACCGCATGTGGCGCAGGGCACCTTGAGTTGCGTACTTCCTGGCTGGGCCGAGGTGCCTGCGCCAGTCCACGCCGTGTTCGCCTCCAGCCGCTATATGGATCCCAAGGTGCGCAGCTTTGTTGATCTGTGCCTGAGTGCGTTTGACGGCAAAGGCAGCGGCTCACCTTAGCTTTTATAACGGATGCGCACTGGATTGATCAGCTTCCTGATGCGCCCCGTTCAACCAATGCGCGCCACGTTTGAACGCTGGAACGTTCTTGCATTTTGGAATGCCAGGCGCGCAACGCGTCACATTCCTCGGGGACTGCCAGTTTTACGAGATCGGCAAAGATCATCCCGCCCAGTAGCGCAATGTCGGCCATCGAAAATTTGTCGCCAGCAACGAAGGGCTGAGCCCTGAGGAGATGGTCGAAATAACGCATGCCTCTGATCGCCTTTTCTCTCATTTTTTCGCCCCATTCGGCGTTCTGATACAACTCGACCTTCGGCCCGAGGCCCGGAGTGGCGTGGTGGAAATACACACTCACTGCATCGAGAAATTCGATTTCGGCGCGCTTGGTCATCATATGAATGACCCCTTTCTCCAGAGCCGTTTCGCCGGTAAGCGTCGGTTCACCTTCGAGACTGTCCAGGTACTGGGAAATCGCGGTGCACTCGGCGATCAGGGTACCGTCTGCGAGCTCAAGTACCGGCAGGGTGCCGGAGTAATTCATGGCAAGAAATACAGACTCCTTGTGCTCACCGGTCCAGAGGTTTACCGATACGAACTCGACCTTTGAGAGAAGGCCTTTCTCTGCCAATGCGATACGCACCCGCGCGGGATACGGGCCGTTGAACCAGTCGTAGATTTTCATCGAGGGAGCAGTGGAAGCGTCTTGCCATTGGATTGCAATAGTCATTTGGATGCGCCTACCTGTCAGTTGGTAGGTAAAGACTGGGGCAGTGTCTTTCCACTGTCAACACCTACCTACCAATTGGCAGGTAAAATTCAGGTGCGTAGAATGCGCAGCACGAAAGTAGATCCGGGGCGAGGTGTACGACGTGAGCGAGAATGCTCGAGAAGCGATATTGGCGGCTGCAAAGTCCGCTGCACAGCTGCACGGATACAGCGGCATCAATTTCCGTAGCATCGCCGAAGAAGTCGGCATCAAAAACGCTAGCATCTACTACCACTTTCCAAGCAAGGCGGACCTGGCTACGGCTGTTGCAGAACGCTACTGGCAAGACACGCTGGCTGCGCTGGAAATCATACGGCTCTCCAACCCTGACCCGCGCCAGTGTCTGCAGCTTTACCCGTCCATCTTCCGTAAGTCGTTGATGAACGGTAACAAACTCTGCCTGTCCAGCTTTATGGCCGCAGAGTACGAGGATCTACCTGACCAGGTCAGCAAAGAGGTCAAGGCCTTCGCTGACGTCAATGAGCGGTGGCTCGCTGAATGTTTGACGGAAATGGGTTGGGGCGATGACTCAAGCAATGCGCGCCGTGCTCGCGCCATCTACACCGCCGTTGCAGGCGCACAACTGATTGCGCGAACGAGGGCCGATCTCGATTTGTTCGACGATTTGGTGCTGAGCTACCACGAGGCGGGGTTGATACCCGCCTGATTGCGCGTCACGCATGGCAAATGCCTCTAGCGTAGACGTTTCCGACCATTGAGGGAGCGTCCGGCGGCAGGGTATTTCAGGGTTGTTCGCGGTTGCCCCAGATATACGCCGTCGACACCAATCTTCACCTGGCACAACTACTACCCGATACGTTCGGTTTTGAAATGGACGCCTGGATCGCCATGCATGTCGACCCGCGCAAAATCGCGCGCGTTCGAGGTAGTGGGTAATGCACTGCATCGTTGCTTGAGCGTCGAAAGGCGGCCTTGCGCCCAGATCATAGGTCCGCCCCTGGCCAGGCCGTTTGCTGTCCCTCACGACAGGCAGCAATCGGCCAATTGCAGCCGCTCGCGAATGACTCAAACCGGCCAAGAGCAGTCGCTTGACAGATACTGTCCGCTTTCGTGATAGAAAAAAATCACCCTAAGCCGTGCAAAGCTACCGACGGCAAGATCCAGAATAGAGCCTTTCTTGCCGGCCCTAGTTTCGCGGAGGTTCGCCATTCTAGTCTTGCTCAGCAATATAGCGAGTCATGCTATCAACCGTTGCGGTGGAGCCGCCACACACGATAACAAGTACGTTGTCGTGCTTACTGAGCGATAGTTTTCTACCGTATAGAAGCGCAAGCGAGGCTCCGCAGGCGGGCTCAACTAAGGTTCTATGATCGTCCAGGTAGGCAAGACAGGCTTCGACTGCCTCACGATCAGTGACTTGCATAGGTACAACAGGCCGCTCCCCCGCGAGCTCAAAGGCTCGCTGGCAGACTTGCGGTGCTCCCAGCGAGGTTGCCACGCCAGAGAGCTTGGGCAATTGGACCAAGCGACCGGCCTTGATCGAGGCGTTGAACGACGCCATCCCCTCGGTTTCAGCTGCATAGATCGGAACGTCATTCAGACCGTTCCGCTGCATACCTTCGGCTACTCCAGCGAGCAAGCCGCCGCCTCCGACAGAAACGATAACGGCGTCGGGGCGGAGCCCGTCGGTTACGACCTCGTCGATCATCGAGGCATGGCCATGCCACAGCAGCGGATCATCGAATGGGTGCAGATAGGCATCCTCAGATGTCTTGAGCGAAAGCGCGAGCTCGTTGGCCTCGAACCATGATTTGCCATGAACGATAACCTCTGCCCCCTCCTGGCCCAGCAGATGCCTGGCCCGCTCGGACGTCGTTTCGGGCACGATCACGACCACAGGTACGTCCAGCCGCCTTCCGGCATACGCCACAGCCAGCCCGGCGTTCCCACCGGACGACGAAATGAAGCGTTTCGCCCCGCGCGAAACATGATGTTCACAGGCGTGGCCTATCCCGCGGATTTTGAATGATCCCGAGGGCTGCATGGCTTCCACTTTCAACCACACCTTGGTGCCGTTGATCCGGCTCAGGGGGGCGGACTCAAGAAGCGGGGTCTTGATACTCAGCGACATGTTTTCAACTCCGTGAGTGCACAACCCGCCGAGACTAGGATCGGTATTGCACACAGATCCAGGCCAAAGCCAATGGGCCAAAGCGCTGGACAACATTGTTATCCGGCCGGTACGACTGATCCGCCTGTATCACTGACTGATCGTTCCTCAGGCTCTTCGGTCGTTCCATGTGACTATATATTTCCCAAACAGGCCGCGACGCCGCTGATCAAAGCAACTGCAAACGGCGGCACTATCCTTTGTTCGTATGCCTTTCGTCCGGTCTTAGGGTGAGGACCTGTACCCCGCTGCGCGTGACCGCAACGGTATGCTCGAATTGAGCCGACAACGTGCTATCACGGGTAACGACAGTCCATCCATCCGCCAGCGTTTTCACTGCAGCCCGGCCCGCGTTCAGCATAGGTTCAATGGTAAAGACCATCCCTTCCCTGAGTGTCAGACCGGTTCGGGGCCTGCCGAAATGCAGTACCTGGGGCGGTTCATGCATCTCCCGGCCTATCCCATGCCCGCAATAATCTCGAACCACGGAATAGCCGTTCTTCTTGGCATGTTTTTCGATCGCATGTCCTATATCGCCGAGAGACGCACCAGGCTTTACCGCTCGGATCCCATTCCACATGGCCTCGTAAGTAACCTGAACAAGACGTTGGGCGGCCGGCGCGACATTGCCGACCATGTAGGTCTTGCTCGAATCAGCGATATAGCCATTCTTCTCAAGAGTAACGTCGAAGTTGACGATATCCCCGCCATCGAGCTGCTCCGATGCCGAAGGCACCCCATGGCATACCACCTGGTTCCTTGAGGCGTTCAGCGCATAGGCGAAACCGTACTGACCTTTGCTGGCAGGCCTGGCGCCTAGCTCGAGCACAATGAACTGCTCGACCCGATCATTCACCTCAAGCGTTGTCATCCCTTCCAAGGTCAGCGAATCGATTAACTCGAAGGCGCGGGCCAGCAGCCTGCCCGACTCGGCCATGAGCGCAACTTCCCCTGGGCTTTTGATCACTTTGCCGCTCCCGCTGACGGGTATTTCACCCCAGCCTCCTGGAGCTCTCGCCCGATCAGTTCGTTGTAGCTTAGGGTTGGGTTGAGTTCGCAAAGCATCCCAATTCTTATCCAAAAAGCTGCCTGCGCATTGATCGAGCGGCAGGTCACGGAACTCGCGCGCCTTAGCTGTTCGTGTATCTCATCTTCCAGGTTGATTATTCCCATCTCGACACCCATACGTTATATAACAAAACATATATGTATCGTATCCCCAGGTTTTGGCCGACGCAACTAAATCATCTGTAGCCGACACGATCAGCATTTTCCAGGTAAGCCTGTGCCCTGCTCGATGGACCTAGCGAGACGGTGCACGTCGGCAACGGCTTCGTTTGCGTTGCATGCGTGTGGCGAATGCACGGATTGTGCACCCTGCTCGCGAGTCTGGTTTTGGGCAATCTCGCCCGAGCAACCGCAGCACCGACAGGTCGATTCTCCCTTTAGCCCTGCTCGGGATGGCCCATGATGACAAGACGCAGCGTTCTGGCACGGTTTACTTGGTTCGCATGTTCAAGGCAGGGAATTATTTATGAGCGAGCGCTTCGGAAGTCCATCGTCTACTGAACGCGCCAATCGACGCTGGCGCATTACCTCGAACCCATTTTCATCAAATATTGTTGCTGGTTGGCACCCTTCTCTGCGAAGGGCGCTATATACACTGATTTTAAGAATCGACCTTCAAATGCTGCCGTAGCCAGCCCTCAGTATCTACGGTATCGATACCCTTCTTATAATTGTAGGTATCGGACTTGTCCCACCACATGCCAGTACCATTGGCAAAACCGACCCGATATCGGAGCATCAGGTTTTCAGGATCTCGGACGAGGCTCGCTTTCAGTTCTTCCAAGGTCCACTCAACGCGCTGAACACTCTTTCTCGTAACTGCCTCAACGATATCTGCCAGTTTTCCATAGGAAATGGTGTCCCCCGCCACGAATACGACTTCATTCGCGATGCGTGGCTCTTCTAGAAGAATTTCTGTCGTCAAACGCCCTATGTCTTCCGGTGTAGTAACAGTTACGCATGTATCCCAACTTCCCAGCGCGTGAACGGTACGAGTTTTCAAGTTAACAACATCAAAATCCGGCTCGAAAAGAAAGCTGGTGAACATCCCAGTGGAAACAATGACCCATTCAGTTTTGCCTTGGGAGCGTAACAGCGTCCTAACGTCATACTGCTCATCAAAAACGGGCTGGCCGCTGCCTTTTCCAACAACGTCGTAGTCAACACCGAACTGCCACGGAAAATACCTCGGCACCCCAGCCTGCAATATCGCCCTGGTCACCCTCAATTGAGTACCAGGCCCGACGACGAAGCCGGTACAATTGATGACGGTGCGGAACCTACTAAACAGTCCAGCGAGATCGGCCACCTCGGCAACTGCTAGATCGAGGGGTATGAATTGAACGCCTAGGGCTTCGAGCTCCGTATAGTGTTGTCGCTCGGAGTCGCGTGAACTTTCGAGAAACTTCGGCGATACGAGAACGCTCACTGGAGTTGTCGCCGATTTCACTCGTGGCACCAAGGCTCTAAGCACCGCCATGCCAAGCTGACCCGCTCCTATAATCAGTATCTTTTCGATATCGACACGATTGCTTGTAGCCATATCCGCACCTGCTTATGTTTGACTGTGTTTATCGATCGATACGAATATTGGCATACCTCGAGTTGAAGATAATCGGCGAATTCTGGTATAGAATATTCGCGAATATGGAATAGTCTTTAGGCGGTGCGCAGGCACCTTCACTGAAGAACCCGCCTTCCATGCTACTGTTCTGGCCCATCGAATTCCTTGCATTAGGAAACCAAAGGAGGCTTCATGGATAGGCTGCAAGCAATGCATGTCTTTGCGAGGATAGTTGAAGTTCAGAGTTTCAGAAAAGCGGCCGAAAGCCTTGCACTGCCGGCGTCGACGATCACCCGAACAATAAAAGATCTTGAGGCCCATCTTGGTGTGCAGTTGTTGCAGCGAACAACCAGGCGACTGAGCCTAACACCAGAAGGCAGCCATTATTTCGAACATTGCCGGAAAATATTGGCTGAAATCGAAGCTTTCGAATCCGAAGTCAAAGGAACAGATAAAGTAAAAGGAAAGTTACGAGTCGATATCATCCCGTCGCTGGCTCGCCTTTACATCCTGCCAAATATCGAAGACTTCCAAAACAAGTACCCTGGTATCGATTTGACCCTGACGCTCAGTGATCGAACAGTTGACCTCATTAAGGAGGGGGTGGATTGTGTGATACGGGCCGGCGTCCCACAGGACTCAACCAGTTTGGTCGCCATCAAGGTTGCCAGTTTCGACTGGGTTATGTGCGCCTCACCCTCCTACCTCTTGAAGCATGGTGAACCGAAGACAATAGAAGACCTTAAGGACCATCAGGCTGTCGGTTACCTCTTGAGCCGAACGGGACGAACCATGGAATGGGACCTCCTCGTGCAGGGCCAACGGCAGGCCATTCGCATTCCTGAACGGATTGTCGTAGACGACACCGATGCCTACGTCATGTGCGGTCTGAAGGGCCTGGGCCTGATTAGGGCAGCGAGCTACCTCGTATCGCCGCATATTCACGCGGGTAACCTGCAGCGAATATTGCCCGGATCAGGCGGACCCAGTGTTCCGCTTTCGGTCATGTATCCCCAATCACGGCATCTGTCACAAACCGTGAGGGCGTTCGTAGAGTGGACGAAGACTATTTTCCCGGTCATAAGCACTGAATGGACGTCATCGAACTCCAGTCAACCGGCCTCGCGATAGTCAGGAGCGATACGGCTCTCATGCGTCGCAAGGTGGTTGGCGATATCGTCATACCCATAGAACAGCGCCAGCTGCCGTGGTGTCTGGCCGGCCTGCGTCTCGATATCCAGCCGCGCGCCTGCAGCGTCCAGCACCCTCGCCGGCTTCGACATCACCGTGCCAGGCTTCGTCGTGCAGCACCGTGAGACCGTTATATGGCGCTTGCGCATCGAGCTCTGGCGAGGGCTACCTGAACGCCATTAAAGTATGCTCGGTGTCGTTTTTTTGCGAGCTCGAAATCGCGATCGGCCTCCGGCTTCATCATTGCGAAGGCATCGTAGCGTTCGCTAGAGGCCTGTCCCCTGAGCTGGTCCCATGTGCTGACCTCACTCCGAAGCAGGAACGGAATGCTCAAGCTCACCATCGCGCGAAAACTGTCCGGCCGCATCACCATCGCGCGCTGTCCAACATCCGCGTCCAGTCGTGACCAACCACAACGATTGAGGGGATCTGCAGAACGTCCAGCAGCCCTACCCGATCGCCTACGGTATGTAGTCGCTGTATTGGCTTGCATCGGCGCACGTGCCTTTCGCCGGAGCCGTGTATATCCAGAGCAACTGCCCGGTACCCCACTTGCGCTACCACGAGCACGTGGCGGCGCCAGGCGCGTCCGTCTGCGTCGTGCCGGTAGGACTATGATGAACATGCATTACGCTACCGCCAATACCAGGACCTCTCCGCCCGCTTGTTTCAGCCTGGAGACGTAGGTGGCGGGATCAAGCAGTTGCAGGGGAAAGTAGAGACCTGCCTGCAGCGCAGCGCTGCCGTCCAGCCCGGTAACTCGCTCAAGCAACATGGCTACCCCAAGCCCCGTCAGCGGCATCTGTCCCTCAGGGTGTACAACCGCATGGCGAGTGCTCAACGATCGGCCCGCATGATCCGAGCCCCGAAGCTCAATCAGTATTTCGGTCGACATGGACTCCCCACGGCGGCGAGTGGAGCTCTCGCCAAGTGCCAGTTTGAACTGAACGTTTTGCGCACCAAGCACAGTGGCCAGTCCAACGACGTCATAGGGCGAAAAGGCCATCGCCTCCATCCTGGTGCCGTCTGCTGCGGCAAACGAGGTCTTCACATCGTCGCCAGCAAGCCAGGTGAAAACACCGTCACGGCGAACAAGCGCTGCGGGCAGGGTCTTGGTCTGTCGCTCCAGGTCGGCAAGTGCCGCCGGGCCAAAAGCGTCCTGCTCATCCAGTAGCGCGCCTATGGTTATCGTGTCGACATGATCGAACGCCTTGGCGAACCCGAGCGTCATCATGCTCGTAGCCCCCACTAGCCATTCCGTACCTAGGATCACCGGCGCAGCCCTTGGGCTGTGGATATAAGCCGCGACCTCGGGCGCCATCTCGTTGATCCCTGGCGAAATACTGATATGCGGCACGCTGCGGGCCTGGGCGAAACGCAGGCTGGCAATCCGTTCGTCCATAAATAGAACGGCGACAGCACTGACCTGAACATCGCCGAGTCCCAAGTCATCGGCGGTTAGGTTGATCACAACGCCGGTCGCATTGGTGATCTCAGCAGCCGCTTGCTCTGCCTTGGCAAGATTGCGCCCGCCAACCAGTATCGGTACCTTCGGATGGGCGGTACGCAGATAGTGTGCGGTCCAACGACCGACAACGCCGGCCCCGCCTATGAGCAAAATAGGATCTATCAAGCAATCACTCCTATATATAAGTAGTAAGAACTTTAATTCAGCCGCTACAAGTTTTAGCCAGCGGCGGCTAATATACGTTTGAGCACAATTACCATGATAATGAAGCTAGCTGATCTTGCTCATCAACAGCATCGATAGTTGCAATCAGGCTTGCATTTAATAACTGTTGGAAACGCTGAGCTGCACAATATAGCGAGACGCAGGGCTTCACCCTTGATAGGGAGGGTAATCGATATAGCCTTGTGCCCCGCCCCCGTAAAATGTTTCGCGCTTCGCCTTGGCCAGGGGCAGTTGATGCTTCAGACGCTCTACCAGATCAGGATTGCTGATGTACGGAGTTCCAAATGCCGCAAGATCAATCACACCATCATTTATGAGTTGTTCTGCACGCGCACGGTTCATGCCGCCGGCCAAGATGACGGCCGTATCAGGTAACTCTGACTTCATGCTTGAAAGCAAATTGCTGAATGCCGCTTTTTGATCATTGCCACCGACTTCAGTCCCCGGCGCAGGGAATCCGGATTGATCCATGATATGGATATATGCTAGTCGACGATGTCCTATCTCAGCGGCCAGCACGGAGTAAGTTTCATCGATTTCCTTATACAGCGGCATATCAAAAAGCTGCCCATATGGCGAAAGGCGTATACCTACACGGTGTGCCCCGATCCTTGAAACTACGGAGTCAATGACTTCCAGTGTAAATCGCAGGCGATTCGCCAATGTGCCTGCGGAATACTGGTCATTGCGGTCATTGACTAACGGATTCATGAATTGCTCGAACAAGTAACCGTTGGCACCATGAATTTCCACGCCATCAAAGCCCGCTCGAATTGCATTTTCGGCCGCCTGTGCGAACTCCCCAACGATTCGGGTGACATCTTCGGTTGTTAGCTGACGGGGCGCCGGAGGCTCCAATAGTGCCGGGCTACCATTAGCGTCGTATCCGAACGCCGTCGCACCCACAGCCTGCTTGGTCGTAGCGCTCACAGGCCGTTGTCCTCCCGACTGGATGGAAGGATGAGAAACCCGACCGACGTGCCAGATCTGGGCGAACATCTTGCCGCCTACGGCGTGAACCGAATCAGTGGTCAGCCGCCACCCAGCGATTTGCTCGCAGGTGAAAATGCCTGGATTGAAGAGGTACCCTTGCCCCTCACGGGAGATCGGTGTGCCCTCGCTAATGATCAAACCTGCGGTTGCACGCTGTGTGTAGTACAGAGCAATACGCTCATCGGCAACGTCGTTAGGAGCTCGAGAGCGAGTAAGCGGCGCCATGACCACACGGTTTTTGAGCGTGATACCGCTCAAGTTGAATGTTTCAAAGAGTATCGACATTTAGTATCAGCCTATTGAATGGTGTTTGGTTACATACAAGGCGTGGTGCTTAAATTATGAATAGTGCTTCGCTTTTGGCTGCCAGCCTCCGCTCATCGATGCGGCCAGCAGCCCGCACTCATGTCACTGGCATGCCGCTGTCGCCGCAACGACCCTGGATCGCCAGACGAAAGCCAGCACCATCAGCAGCCCCATAGCTGCCACTGCCGCTCCGGCCAGGGAGACCGCCGGATAGCCCAGCCCGGCCTTGATCACCGCACCACCCACTGCCGCACCGATTGCGTTGCCCAGGTTAAAAGCGCCGATGTTTACCGCCGAAGCCAAATTGGGCGCGTCCTTGGCGGCCTCCATCACGCGCATCTGCAGCGGCGGTACCAAAGCGAAGCTGGCGATACCCCAGATCAGAATGGCTACGGCCGCCGGCAGCGGCCAGCGCATCAGCACGGTGAACGCCAACAGCACTAGGATCAGCACACTCAGCGAAACGATCAGGGTGCGATCGATCGAACGATCCGCGGCCTTGCCGCCCCACATATTGCCCAGGGTCAGGCCCACGCCGAACAGCACCAGCATGCCGGTAATGAAAGTAGCGGACGCATGAGTCTCACTGCTGAGGATCGGCACGATGTAAGTGAACACCGTGAACATCGCACCGGATCCCACCACAGTCAGGGCCAGCGCCCCCAGCACCGGGCCGCGGCCCAATACGCGGATTTCTTTCAGTACGCCCACGCTTTTCGGCAACGGTATGTTGGGCAAGGCGAACCACAACGCGACCATGGTAATCACGCCAAGGCCGGTGATGCCCCAGAACGCGGTGCGCCAGCCGAGCAGTTCGGCAAACCACGCAGCTAATGGAACGCCGCCAATGGTCGCCAGCGTCAGCCCCATGAACATGGCCGCGACTGCTCCTGCGCGTTTATCGGGGGCCACCACACTGGCGGCGACGATGGAGCCAACGCCGAAGAAGGCGCCGTGGTTCAGCGAGGTCACCACTCGGGCGATCAGCAGACTGTAGTAATCCGTCGCCAACGCCGACATGAGGTTCCCCAGGGTGAAAATGGCCATAAGTCCAATCAGTAGATAGCGCCGGGGAATCTTGCCGGTGGTCAGCGTCATCAGTGGCGCGCCGAGCAGTACTCCCAGTGCATAAGCACTGACCAGCAGGCCGGCAGCAGGAATGGAAACGCCGAGATCGGCAGCAATGCCCGGCAACATGCCCATCGGGGCGAACTCGGTAACGCCAATACCGAACGCACCGATGGCGAGTGCAATTAGGGGTGGATTGATACGCATGGAAGGCTCCTCATTTATGCCGCGAATGCTACGATCCAGCCCTTACCGGCGGTAGATCGCATTTCGGGCAAGCACCTTTGCTTAGGGAGCACAGATGAACGTCAGCGGAAGATCAGGTGAAATGGTTGTATTCGCCACGGTGGCTGAGGAAGGCAGCCTCTCGGCCGCTGCACGTGCGTTGGGGCTGACGCCCTCCGCCGTCAGCCGGATCATCTCGCGGACCGAGCAGCGCCTCGGCACCCGGCTGCTGCTACGAACCACCCGAGCAATCACCTTCACTGCCGAGGGTGATGCTTATCTGCGAGGCGCCCGACGCATCCTGGCCGACATGTCCGAAGTCGAAGAAGCCATCGCCGATCAGGGCGTACCCAGAGGCCGTCTGCGGGTCAGCGCTGCCCTGGGCCATGGACGGCTGGCCATCGTGCCGCTGGTGGCGGCATTCAGCGCCCGATACCCGAACATCACTGTCGACCTCACCCTGGGCGACGAAGTGGTCGACATCCTTGGCGGCCAAGCTGACGTGGCGGTACGCTTCGGACACCTGCCCGACAGCCCGCTGACCGCCCGCCGGATCGGCGAAACCGGCCAGGTCGTGGTGGCGTCCCCTGACTACCTGCAACGCCATGGCACGCCCCAGACGCCCGAAGACCTGCTCCAACACAACTGCCTACGCTTCAACTTCCGCCGCGCAGAGCCCAACTGGCCGTTCATCCATGATGGAGCAGAGTTCTCTATGAAGGTCAGCGGCAATATCGAATGCAGCAGCGGCGAAGCGCTGGCACAACTGGCGCGGGTAGGCGCAGGCATTGCGCGCATCGGCGAATTCAGCGTGACCGAGGATCTACAACGCGGCGATCTGGTGCCACTGCTGCAAGCCTGGAACCCCGGCGACCGGGAACCGATCCATGCCGTGTTCGTTGGCGGATCGGCAATACCGGCACGGGTGCGGGTGTTCGTTGATTTCTTGTTGGAACACCACCGGATCTAAAAGGCCGATGGCTCTTGGAGAGATATGGCACCTATCGGCCAAAAGCAGCCATTCGATTTGCCTATGAGACATAGAGCATTTCATCTATCTCGACATCGATGATGTCACCAGCCTCTGCGTCTCACTTTTCAATCGCTGCAGTGAGCGCGCCAGCGCCATCCCACACGGGGTAAGGGAGTCCTTTCACCTTCTTGTCCTCGACGAGGAAGGCCAGGCTATAGCGCGCGCGGGTGATCGCGACGTATAGCTTGTTTCGCGACTCCTCCGTTTTATCCTTGTCAAACACCTTGGCATTCCCGCCAACGAACTTAAGATGTTTATCTGACGGGATCACAAGCACTCGATCAAAGCCTAAGCCTTTGCAGGAACCGAACGTGTAACAGATAAGATTACCCGGTAGGTATCCAGTGCCGGTGGTTGACGACCAGCGCAGTACTTGGGGTTGAAACGCTGCCAGGTAATCGCTCACCTGAGATTGCTTCACTATGAAGGTGCCATGGTGATGCGATATTTCGTCTGGCACTTTCTCTACGCCCGACACCGTCTTGTCATACAGTCCCGGGTGGATCGTGTCGGAGAGGTCGCAGATTTCTTGGATGCACCTGCGATTCTTCGGCATCGAATGCTTTTCGAACTTCATTATTCCGACGAAGTAATCGACCTTCTGTTGAGGCGTCTGCGGAGCCTTATGGCCGAATGTCGTGGTGTAGATTGTCTGTCGAAAGTCGCCCACACAACAGATCGAGTCAACCATGACCTTGTTGAGTGATTTGATCACGTCGTAGTCCCAACCGACCAAATCCTGCACTTCATCAAAAAAGACCCTTTGATAAATCTCTTTCAGCCGCTTGGCAGGGGCATCTTTGGATAGCTTCGCAATGAGGGTCGAAAGCTTTGCCAACAATCCGGAGTACGCCTTGGTTTTGCAGGGCGTCAGGTAATGCAGCGGATTGATCGTGCCGTCTTCTGATTTTTCAGCTCTGCCTTCAATGTAGTAGGTTGTACCTGGTATCAAGTGAGGATTGTTCTCAGTGAACGAGATAGTCGTGATCCGATCTGGAAATACCTCGCTCTGATAGGGACGTACCATATCTTCCAGGTAAAAAGAGAACAGTCCCTTGACGACGAAGTGCTCACTGCTAGCACCGTACAGCTCAACAAAACGAGCGCGTAACTCTGCCTGATTATTGGTCGTATAGGTGACTACAAGCACACGCCCACCAGCCTTGATAGCTTCAATGGCTTCAGTAATGATCTTGTGCGTTTTCCCTGACCCGGCACCCGCGACCCAGAGTTCGTTAGGCAAAATCGAGCACCTCGTCCAGGAAAGCTGGGTACTTGAAGTCCAGTGCGCCATCGAACAGTTTGACCGCCGAATCGACCTTTCGAGCGCCTTTACCGTTGCCCTTTACGCTTTTGAACCAACTGATCAGATTCTCCCTTCGATCCTCCAGAGAGACCTCTGCGTTGTAGATATTGAAGGTTTCCGTCGACAAGACTTCCTTCGCGAAAGCGTCAAGGGTTTTGATGTCAACTGCGTTGGCATAAATCATCGCTGGCTCAAGCGAAAACTCGGCGTTGTTCATCGACGAGTAGAGCTGGATGTTAGGGAACGCAGCGTATTCCAGACGTCCTTGCACAACGTTACCGTTATAGTCGCCGTCATTATCCCTGAGCACATGGATCTTGGTGCCGATCTCTTTGCCCACCTCGATGAACGTCTTGAACCCCACACCGCGTACCACGATGATATCTATCCCGTCCTGCTCAGGCAGTCGGTTATGTTTTCGCTGGTAGATTTTCTTGAGCACCAGTTCGTCCGACGGCCCCTCGACCAGGATGACCTTGCCCGACAGTGCCACCCGCAAGGTGTCGTAGCCAGGAAGACGCTTGAGGGTCTTCACCACTTTAGGGTCTAGCGTGTGCAACCTTTTGTACCCTGACTGCACAAGGCCAATCTTGTCGATACTCAGCTTGTTCAACACATATGAGCTGTGGGTGGTCAGGAACAGCTGCTTGTCTCCCCGCTGGGTTTCGATGTAGTGCACAAGCTTGTTCAGATTGGTGTGAGACAGATGGTTTTCGGGCTCTTCCATCATCACCAGATCGATGTCGTGGGATTTGTTCTGAATGGCCAGTTTGATCTGCACATTGCTCTGTTCACCCTTGCCGATGAAGTGAAACGGCACATCATCGACCTCAAGCTGCAGGCCGGTCTGGATGGAGCCCGCAGGTAACGTACTTGCTGCAATGGTGAGCTTGCTATCAGTGATAAGGTGACCTGCATCAAGGCTGGCATTGACCGTCCTGACCTCCCCGGAGTTGTTAAACACCTGTAGGTTTTCACGATAATTGAGGGTCAGCTTGACGAGCTCTTCCTTCGCCAACGCGGTGTTGAGGATGCTCGAAATGTACTGATTCTTCCCCATGGTGGGGTGGATACGTGTGGGGTCGATATACAGTGCCTTGAACTTCTTGGCGATCGACTTTATCGGGTTCCAGCCGAAATCGAGCCATTCCACCTTATAGAACTCGATCGGAATGCTGGTGATGTTCGGCTTGGTCAGCAGGTGACTCTCGTAAACGGCCTCCAGCGACGGGTCGAAACAGGCTTGTACCATGACACCCTGGGCGTCAGCCTTGAGGCTGTTGTTCGAGCCTCGGTACTCAGGCACACCGTCAATGTAGGCTTCGATGATCAGGTTGGGCAGGTGCTTGAAGCTCAAGTCTGAGGCGAGAAACCGAGTGACGGCATCCTGATTGAAAAGATCAGGGGAGAATTCGCCGTTGAAGGGCCGTCCACGATGGTTGTAATTGAGCACAATTTCTAACGCTTCCAGGATTGTGCTTTTACCAGCATTGTTGTCGCCGACGAAAATATTAACGTCGTCGTTGAAGTCTAGAAGTTCGTCGCGAAATTTTTTGAAGTTGATCAGCTTGATCGATTTAACGTGCACTCTAAATCCCTCTAGACATCAATTGATGATGGCGGATTGCCATAGCAATTGAACCGTACATCGGGTGGTGCGTGCTGTCCATATGGCTATCAGCTGAAGACGGACGTCTAGAGCAGTTTTGGATCGTAGTCACATCCAATGGCTGCTTTTGGCCGATTCTGTTGAAAAAGTCGCTTTGTCCAAAACGCCCCAATAGCGACCGATGAAAACGCCTTTTCTGCGCGTCGCTACGTGAAATCTGAGCCCACAAACCTCTGCCGAATTTCAGGATTTCAATCTCAGGCACCAACATTTCGCCGTGGTAACCAAGGCCGACTTTTTCAACAGAATCGGCCGATAGCTGCCCGTTACAGTCGACATCTGCGGCATCTACTTGGCCCTACCCATCCACAGCTCACTGAACCTGGTGGTGTAACTAGGACTCATCATCAATCGCCGCATCGCCCACTCCGGAGCTGCAGGCACACCCGCAGGCTGCAGCGTGCACCCGCCCCACTTGCGGTTGATTTCATCAAGCACAGCCATCATCTGCTCGGCGGCTTGTTGGATGCTGGCGAACATGTCGTCGGTAAATTCGCCAGGCTGGCGTAAGTCGAGCATCATAATTTCGGCTTTGCTTTAGGCATATACGCCCCGCCAGTTTTTGGGCTAACAGGGCGTCTTACTGCCTAGCTCTAGTGATTTTAATCTGCGATTAGTTCTGCGGTGTTGCCGCTGACCGAAAACTGACCCAGTAGAGGCTGTTCTGCCGACTGAAAACTGACCCAGGTGTTCAACTGCTTCTGCTCAATTTTTGAGCAGGAGAACACAGGGTGATCAGTATGGAA